>NZ_CP039250.1:0-1334166 GCF_004795895.1 Sphingopyxis sp. PAMC25046 | reverse complement strand
AGATGATCCGCGGCCGCAACGTGACGTTCAGCCGATCGTTGCCGCGCGCGATCTGGAGGCTGGCGGGCTTGCCGAGGTTGAACGCCACCGCAGCCTGAATGTCGTTGAACGTATCCATTCTTCGGCCGTCGATGCTGACGATCCTGTCGCCGGCGCGTAGACCCGCTTCCTGCGCGGCGCTGTCCGCCTCTACCGCGCCGATAACGGCCGGAGTACGGCCAACGCCGTAAACCATCGCAAAAGCCGCAAAGATCAGGATGGCGAACAGAAAGTTCGTCACGGGCCCAGCGAGCACGATCAGCGCGCGCTTCCACACCGGCTGCGCGGGGAAGGTGTGCGATTTCTCTTCAGCGGGCAGCTGCTGCCAATCGGCATCGGGCTGGCTGACCGCATCGCGGTCTCCCGCGAACTGGACATAGCCGCCGAGCGGCAGCCAGCCGATCTTCCATTCGGTGCCGCGCTTGTCGGTCCAACCGAGGATCTTGCGCCCGAATCCGATCGAGAAGGTCTCGGCCTTCACCCCGCACCAGCGGCCGACGATATAATGGCCATATTCGTGCACGAAGACGAGCGGCCCGAGGACGGCGAGGAAAGCGACGAAATAAAGCCAAAGCGGCACATCAGGCATGTTCGTACTGGTCCACAAAATGCTGCGCGGCCGCGCGGGATGCGGCATCAACGCTGAATATGTCCTGAAGCGAGGTCGGCACCGCCGGGGCGTCGGCATCGGCCACGCGGCGCACCGTGTCGACGATCGCGGGGAAGGAGATGCGGCCCGCAAGGAAGGCGGCGACCGCCACCTCGTTCGCGGCGTTGAGCTGCGCCGGGCGCGCGCCGCCTTCGGCGATCGCGGCGCGGCAGAGCGCGGTCGCGGGAAAGCGCACCTCGTCGGGCGCCTCGAAATCGAGCCGCGCGATGGTTGCGAGGTCGAGCGGGGCGCACGGCGTTGCCATCCGCTGCGGCCAGGCCAGCGCGCTGCTGATCGGGATGCGCATGTCAGGCGATCCGAGCTGCGCGAGCGTCGAGCAGTCGATATATTCGACGAGGCTGTGGATCACCGATTGCGGGTGGACGAGGATTTCGATGCGGTCGAGCCCGACGGGGAACAGATGATGCGCCTCGATCAGTTCGAGCCCCTTGTTCATCATGGTCGCCGAATCGACGCTGATCTTGGCGCCCATCGACCAGTTGGGGTGCGCGACCGCCTGTGCGGGCGTGACGCGCGCCATGTCGTCGGCGCGCATCGTGCGGAACGGCCCGCCGCTCGCGGTCAGGATGATGCGTCGCACCTGATCGATGCGGCCGCCCGAAAGGCACTGAAAGATCGCATTATGCTCGCTGTCGACGGGCAGGATCGTTGCGCCCGAGGCGCGTGCGGCCGCCGTCATCAACTCGGCCGCCGACACCAGCGCCTCCTTGTTGGCGAGCGCGACGTCGTGGCCGGCGGCGAGTGCCGCCATCGTCGGCGCGAGGCCGGCGGTACCGACGATGGCCGCCATGACGAGGTCAGTGGGCCGCTGCGCCGCCTCGACGAGCGCCGCGGCGCCTGCAGCGGTTTCGATGCCCGTTCCTGAAAGCGCATCCTTCAGCGCGTCGTGACGGCTTTCGTCGGCGACGACAGCGAGGTCGGGGCGAAATTCCTTGGCGAGCTTCGCCAGCTCGGCAACGTCGCAATTGGCGGTCAGCACCGCGACCCGCCAGGCCTCTCCATCGCGGCGCACGAGATCGAGGGTCGATTGCCCGACCGAGCCCGTCGCACCGAACAGGGAGAGGCGGCGCGCCATGTCAGCCGCGCACCGCGATCTGACCCGCGAAGGCCAGCGCGCCGAGCAGCAGCGCCACGGGCAGGACGCCGTCGACGCGATCGAAGAGGCCGCCGTGGCCGGGGATGAGCTTGCCCGAATCTTTCACGCCCGCGCGGCGCTTCATCCAGCTTTGCGCAAGATCGCCAAGCTGCGCGAGGAGGCCCATGAACAGGCCGATCCATAGCGGCACGCCCACGATACCCGCGCGGTCGCCGATCGTGGCGCTGGCGATCAGCGCCGCGACCATGCCGCCGAACAGCCCCGACCAGGTTTTCGACGGGCTGATTTTCGGCGCGAGACGCGCGCCGCCGAAGGCGCGGCCGGCGAAATAGGCGCCGATGTCGGTCGCCCAGACTATGCCGAACACCCACAGCGCTGCGGTCACGCCCAGATGATCGCGAACGAACCATAGCCCCGCCATCGCGCCGAGCACGAGGATCGGGCCGAGGATGTGGAGTGCGGTCTTGCCGCCGCTGCCGAGCGTCATCGCCTTCACGAGCTGGAACCATTCGACGAGGACGAGGGCGCCGCCGACGAGCAGCAGCAGGCCGAAGGCGATGCCGCCGAACCATAGCGCGGTGCCCGCGATCGCGAACAGGATGATCGCCGAGGCGAGCCGCACCCAGAGATCCGATTTCGCCGCTGTCGCCATGCCCTTAAAGTCCCCCGTAACGGCGATCGCGGCGCGCGAAATGGTCGAGCGCCGCTTTGAGATCGGCCGGCTTGAAGTCCGGCCATAATATGTCGGTGAAATAGAGTTCGGCATAGGCCGATTGCCACAGCAGGAAGTTCGACAGCCGCACTTCGCCCGAGGTGCGGATGAGCAGGTCGAGCGGCGGCATGTCGGCGGTGTCGAGGTTCGCCTCGATCGCCTCGGTGGTGATTTTGCCCTGCGAAACGGCAGCGGTCGCGGCGCGGACGAGTTCGTCCTGCGCGCCATAGTTGAGCGCGACCGCGAGCGTCGTGCGCTTGTTGCCCGACGTGCGTTCGAGCGCATTTTCAATGAGCGCGACGACGTCGGGCGCGAGCGCGCGCCAGTTGCCGATCACTTTCAGCTTCACATCGTTCGCCGCGAATTCGTCGAGGTCGCTGAGAATGAAGCGCTTCATCAGCCCCATCAGGTCGCTGACCTCTTCCTCGGGTCGCTTCCAGTTTTCGGAGCTGAAGGCGTAGAGCGTCATTGCCTCGATACCGAGGTCGCCCGCGGCGCGCACGATCGTCCGCACCGCCTCGACCCCAGCCTTGTGTCCGGCGACGCGGGGCAGCAGGCGCTTTTTCGCCCAGCGGCCATTGCCGTCCATGATGATGGCGACATGGCGCGCACCGTGATCGGGAACAGTCACAGGAAGAACCTAAAAACCCGTTCGCCCTGAGCTTGTCGAAGGGCCGTTCTTTCTTTCAGAAGGAAAGGACGGGGCTTCGACAGGCTGAGCCCGAACGGAAAAATGGTATGCGCAGATAAGCACTAGCCCAGGATTTCCTTTTCCTTGGCGGTTGCTGCGGCGTCGATTTCGGCGATCGTGCTGTCGGTCAGCTTCTGGACGTCGGTTTCGGCGCGCTTGCGCTCGTCCTCGCTGATTTCCTTCTTGTTTTCGTCGGTCTTGAGATTGTCCATACCATCGCGGCGGACGTTGCGGACGGCGACGCGCGCCTTTTCGGCATATTGGCCGGCGAGCTTCGAGAGTTCCTTGCGGCGCTCCTGCGTCATTTCGGGGATCGGCAGGCGCAGCATCTGGCCGTCGACGATCGGGTTGAGGCCAAGACCCGCCGAGCGGATCGCCTTGTCGACCGGGCCGACGTTCGATTTGTCCCACACCTGCACCGACAGCATGCGCGGTTCGGGCGCGCTGACCGACGCGACCTGGTTCAGCGGCATGTGGCTGCCATAGACCTCGACGGTCACCGGATCGAGCAGCGCGGTGTGCGCGCGGCCGGTGCGCAGGCCCGCAAGGTCGTGCTTCAGCGATTCGACCGCGCCGTGCATGCGGCGTTCGAGGTCGGCCTTGTCATATTTCGCCATCTGTCTTTCCTCTCTGAATATCTTGTCAGCCAGCGTCGCCGACGACGGTCGAAACGCCCTCGCCTGCCAGCACGCGCGCCAAATTGCCAGGCTCGCGGATGTTGAACACGACGATCGGGATATGGTTGTCGCGGCAGAGCGCCACCGCGCTCGCGTCCATCACCTTCAGATTGTCGGCGAGCACGCGATCATAGCTCAGTGTGTCGTAGCGCACCGCCGACGCATCCTTCTTGGGGTCGGCATTGTAGACGCCGTCGACGCTGGTGCCCTTGAGCAGCGCGTCGCACTTCATTTCGGCGGCGCGCAGTGCGGCGCCGCTGTCGGTGGTGAAATAGGGAGCACCGACGCCGGCGGCGAAGATCACGACGCGCCCCTTTTCCATATGGCGTTCGGCGCGGCGGCGGATCACGGGCTCGCATACCTTGTCCATCTCGATCGCCGACTGGACGCGCGTTTCGACGCCGAGCTGCTCGAGTGCATTCTGCATCGCGAGCGCGTTCATCACGGTCGCGAGCATGCCCATATAGTCGGCCTGCGCGCGGTCCATGCCCTTGGCGGCGCCCGCCATGCCGCGAAAGATGTTGCCACCGCCGATAACGAGGCAGATTTCAAGGCCGCGGTCCTTGGCTTCCTTGACCTCGGCCGCCATGCTCGCGACCGTTTCGGGGTCGATGCCGAAGGGGCTGGGGCCCATCAGCGCCTCGCCCGACAGCTTGAGCAAAATGCGTTTCATGCCGGGCAATGCCATGTCGTGGGGAACCTCTTGGTATCGATGAATAAGCGAATGGCGCGCACCCTAGAGCGGGCACGCGCCATTGCCAAGCGGACTGCCGCGGCGAATGCGGCAATCCGTATCGTGCCTTTCAGACGCCAGCGGCGGCCGCGACTTCCGCCGCGAAATCGCTTGCTTCCTTCTCGATGCCTTCGCCGAGCTGGAAGCGGACAAAGCCCTTGAGCGTGATCGTTGCGCCGACATCCTTGCCGGCGGCGGCGACGACTTCGGCGACCGGGGTCTTGCCGTCCATCACGAAGAGCTGCGACAGCAGCGCGTTTTCCTTGCGATACTTGGCGATCGCGCCGTCGACCATCTTCGAAACGATGTCGGCGGGCTTGCCCGACTGGGCGGCCTTTTCCTCGGCGATCGCGCGTTCGCGGGCGACGAGATCGGCGTCGAGATCGTCGCCGTTCAGGGCCAGCGGGTTGGCGGCGGCGACGTGCATCGCGAGCTGCTTGCCGAGCGGTTCGAGAACGTCGGCGCCGGCGGTCGATTCGAGCGCGACGAGCACGCCGATCTTACCCATGCCCGGCGCGGCGGCGTTATGGACATAGCCGGTGACGACGCCCGAGTTCACCGAAACGATCGCCGAGCGGCGCAGCGACTGGTTCTCACCGATCGTCGCGACGTTCTGCGTCAGCTGTTCGGCGACGGTGCCGCCGGTCGGATAAGCCGCGGCGTTCAGCGCGTCGATGTCGGTGATGTTGCCGGCGAGCGCGACCTGCGTCACGTCGCGGACAAAGCCCTGGAACTGTTCGTTCTTCGCAACGAAGTCGGTTTCGCTGTTCACTTCGACCATCGCACCGCGGTTGCCGTCGGTGGCTACGCCGACAAGGCCCTCGGCGGCGACGCGACCGGCCTTCTTGGCGGCGGCGGCGAGGCCCTTGGTACGCAGCCAGTCAATCGACGCTTCGATGTCGCCGTTGTTTTCGGCGAGCGCCTTCTTGCAATCCATCATGCCTGCGCCCGTGCGGTCGCGCAGTTCCTTGACGAGAGCGGCCGTGATTTCAGCCATGGAATATTCCTTTCAAAAGGGGCGAGCCCGTCTGGCCCGCGGGGCGCCTCGCGCGCTTGGCGGGGCGATAAGTCAATGCGATGACAGGGACGGCGCGAACCCTTGCCGCGCCGTCCCGTCATGCCTGCAAGCGATCAGGCGTCGCTCTGGCGTTCGGTTTCGGCGGCGGCTTCGGCCGGGACCTGCTCGTCCTCGGTCACCGGAGCGGCGGCGTCGGCAACCGGGGCGGCTTCTTCGGTCAGCGCGGCTTCGGCGGCGGGCTCGACCGCAGCGCCAAGGTCTTCGCCGCGGTTCGCGCGGGCCTGCTGGCCGCCGCGCGTCGCCGCCTGAGCAACCGCTTCGCAATAAAGGCGGATGGCGCGGGCGGCGTCATCGTTTGCCGGAACCGGGAAAGCGATGCCGTCGGGCGAAACGTTCGAATCGAGGATCGCGACGACGGGGATGCCGAGGACGTTGGCTTCCTTGATCGCCAGCTCTTCCTTGTTCGCGTCGATCACGAACATCACGTCGGGAATGCCGCCCATGTCGCGGATGCCGCCGAGGCTCAGTTCGAGCTTGTCGCGTTCGCGGGTCTTGTTGAGCACTTCCTTCTTGGTGAGGCCCGAGGTGTCGCCCGAAAGCTGCTCCTCGAGCGTCTTGAGGCGCTTGATCGAACCCGAGATCGTCTTCCAGTTGGTGAGCATGCCGCCCAGCCAGCGGTGGTTGACGAAGTGCTGGCCCGACGCGCGGGCCGCATCGGCGATCGCACCCTGCGCCTGGCGCTTGGTGCCGACGAACAGCACCTTGCCGCCGGCGGCCGAGGTCGAGGCGATGAAGTCGAGCGCGCGCGCGAAGAGCGGCACGGTCTGCGACAGGTCGAGAATGTGGATGCCGTTGCGCGCGCCGAAGATGTACGGCTTCATGCGCGGGTTCCAACGGTGGGTCTGGTGGCCGAAGTGGGCGCCAGCTTCGATAAGATTCTGCATCGTGACGACAGGTGCCGCCATAGTCTTTCTCCTTCCGGTTAGTCCTCTGGAAAGCAAGAACCGAGGCATCCGCTCGAGGATGATCCCGGCACCGGTATGTGCGCCTTCCATGTGGAATGGGCGGCCCGTTAGCCGCCTTGGCCGCCAAAAGCAAGGGGGGCCAGCGCGTTTTCGCGCTCAACCGGTCGCGCGTGGCGGACTCGGTTCGGCGACAAAGCGACTCCGTTCGTCGCAAATCACTTGAGAACAAAACAGGAACATGGAACAAAAAGACCAAGGAAACCGTCGCTGGTTAACAAAAGGTTTCGCACAAGAAAGCCGAAAGGACAAGATCATGGTTCAGGTCGCTGCCGCTCTTCTCTTCGCCCTCGCCGCGGGGCTCGGCGTCACGGTGATCCTCGCCATGCTCAAGAATAATGAAGATGCAATTCTGTCGGCGCTGCTCGGCGAAGGCGCCTTCCCGGCCGATACCGCGCCGCAACCCGGCTCCGCTCCGTACAAGATGACGCTGCGCCGCTCGTCGGCCCGCCGCGATGCCCCGCGCCCGATCCGCGCCGCGGCGCGGATGCAACCGGCGATCAGCCGCGCCGCCTGACCTTTGCATAGCTCGCGAGCCCGAAAGGCAGCGTCGCGGCATAAAGCGCACAGACCGCAAGCAATGTCAGCCAGGGCGCGGTAACCAGCGCAGCGCCAAGGAGGCCAACGCCCGCCAAGGCGAACAGACGCCATGACCGGCGCAGCCGGATCGACGACCAGCTGTAGGTCGGGATCGCCGAGATCATCAGCATCGCAATGCCGAGCGCCCACGGCATAACGACATACCATTCACGAAACAGGTCGTTGCCCGTCGTCAACCACAGATAGATGGGCACGAACGACATGCCGGCCCCCGCCGGTGCGGGGATGCCGGTGTTGAAACCCGCCGACTTGTGCGGTTGAAACTCGGCATCCATGCGCGAATTGAAGCGCGCGAGCCGAAGCGCGCAGCACACGGCAAGCGCGAGCGCGGCGGTCCAGCCGAATTTCGGCGCCGCGTTGAGCGACCAGAAGAAGAGGATCATCGCCGGCGCGACGCCAAAGGCGATCACGTCCGAGAGCGAATCGAGTTCGGCACCGAACTTGCTCTGCGCGCGCAGCAGCCGCGCGATCCGCCCGTCCATGCCGTCAAGCACGCCGGCGACGATGATCATCGTTATCGCCGCCGCCCACTCGCCATCGATGGCGAAACGGACCCCGGTCAGCCCCGAACAAAGCGCGAGCAGCGTGATCGCATTGGGCGCAAAGGCGCGCAGCGGGATTCCGCCGATGCGGCGATGCGCGGCGTCGACCCGGGCCTCGACGTCGTCGGCCATTTCTACTGCCCGACGCCTTCGATCGTCTCGCCGACGCCGATCCGCGCGACGATAGTCTCGCCCGCCAGCGTGCGCTGACCGAGCAGCACCTGCGGCGTCGTCCCCGCAGGCAGATAGACATCGACGCGGCTGCCGAAACGGATGAGGCCGACGCGCTGGCCGGTTTTGAGTTCGTTACCCATCGACACGAAGGGCATGATGCGCCGCGCGACGAGGCCCGCGATCTGGGTGAAGCCGATGCGCACGCCGTCGGCGCGCTCGACGACGAAATGCTGGCGTTCATTCTCCTCGCTCGCCTTGTCGAGGTCGGCGTTCACGAATTTGCCGGGGATATAGACGAGTTTGCGCAGCGCGCCCGCAACGGGGGTGCGGTTGATGTGGACGTCGAAGACACTCATGAAAATCGACACACGCAGCATCGGCGCGGCGCCGAGCCCGTCGGGGCCCGCGATTTCGGGCGGTGGCGGCACTTCGGCGATCTGGGTGACAAGCCCATCGGCGGGCGCGACGATCAGGTCGCTGCCCACCGGGGTGATGCGCACCGGATCGCGGAAGAAGGCGCCGACCCAGATTGTCACGCCGAGCATCAGCCAACCGAACAGGTTCCAGATAGGCAGCAGCCACAGACAGAGGGTGATAATGCCCGAGATCAGCAGGAATTTCCGGCCTTCGGGATGAACCGAGGGCCATTGCCATTTGATGCCGCCGCCGGGCCGGTTCGATGAGATGATTATGGACATTGCGTTCTTCTAAGGTGCGGCTTCCATACTGACAATGGATAAGGCGGCTCGATCGTTGCCACCCGGACCATCGAGGACGCGCGACGGGCGGTTGATCAATCGTCCCGCTTTGCCTAAGGCCCGCTGCAACTCCGACTCCCCAAGGAAAAAGGCTGAACGCATGGGCAAGATCAAGGTAGCCAACCCGGTCGTCGAACTCGACGGCGACGAAATGACCCGGATCATCTGGCAATGGATCCGCGAGCGGCTGATCCTTCCCTATCTCGACGTCGACCTTCATTATTACGACTTGGGCATCGAGGAACGCGACCGCACCGACGACAAGATCACAGTCGATGCCGCGAACGCGATCAAGAAATATGGCGTCGGCGTGAAGTGCGCGACGATCACTCCCGACGAAGCCCGCGTCGAGGAGTTCGGCCTGAAGAAGATGTGGAAATCGCCGAACGGCACGATCCGCAATATCTTGGGCGGCGTGGTGTTCCGCGAACCGATCGTGATGAAGAACGTACCGCGCCTCGTCCCCGGCTGGACCGACCCGATCGTCGTCGGCCGTCACGCATTCGGCGACCAATATAAGGCGACCGACTTCCGCGTCCCCGGCCCCGGCAAGCTGCGCCTCGTCTTCGAGGGCGAGGACGGCACGCTGATCGACGAGGAAGTGTTCCAGTTCCCTTCGTCGGGCGTCGCGATGGGCATGTACAATCTCGACGATTCGATCCGCGACTTCGCGCGCGCCAGCCTGAACTATGGCCTCGCCCGCGAGTGGCCGGTGTATCTGTCGACCAAGAATACGATCCTGAAAGCCTATGACGGCCGCTTCAAGGATCTGTTCGAAGAAGTATTCCAGGCCGAATTCAAGGCGAAGTTCGACGCGCTCGGCATCGTCTACGAACACCGCCTGATCGACGACATGGTCGCCTCGGCGCTCAAGTGGAGCGGTAAGTTCGTGTGGGCCTGCAAGAATTACGACGGCGACGTCCAGTCGGACACAGTCGCGCAAGGCTTCGGCTCATTGGGCCTGATGACCAGCGTCCTGATGACCCCCGACGGCAAGACCGTCGAGTCCGAAGCCGCGCACGGGACCGTCACCCGCCACTACCGCATGCACCAGCAGGGCAAGGCGACCTCGACCAATCCGATCGCGTCGATCTTTGCCTGGACCGGCGGCCTCAAGCATCGCGGCAAGCTCGACGACAACGCCGCGCTGGTGCAGTTCGCGGACGATCTCGAAAAAGTCTGCGTCGCGACAGTCGAGAGTGGCAAGATGACCAAGGATCTGGCGCTTCTTATCGGTCCCGACCAGAATTGGCTGACCACCGAAGGCTTCTTCGAGGCGATCGTCGAAAATCTCGACAAGAAGATGGGCGCTTAAACAAGCGAATTAGTTGAGATAGCTCTCTAGCCAATCGGGGCCGGCCTGCATAAGGTCGGCCCTAATGGTATCCGAAACAGACACCTCCGCCATCGGCAACGCGCTCGTGGTGCTCGGCGCGGCGGGCATCGTCATCCCGGCCTTCGCGCGCTTCAGGATTTCGCCGGTGATCGGCTTCATCCTCGTCGGGCTGCTCGTCGGCCCGTCGGGGCTCGGCGCGCTCGCCGCCGATTATCCCTGGCTCAAACATGTCACGATCGCCTCGACCGAGGATATCGCGCTGTTCGGCGAATTCGGGATCATCCTGCTGCTCTTTTCAATCGGGCTCGAGCTATCGTTCCGCCGCCTGTGGCAACTTCGAAAGCTCGTGTTCGGGATCGGCGCGGCAGAGCTTTTCATCGCGGGCGCGATCCTTGGCACCGTTCTACTCTTCCTCGGCAATCTTTCGACCCCTGCCGCCTATGGCCTTGGCATCGCGCTCGCGCTCTCGTCGACGGCGCTGGTGTTGCCGATCGCCGGCACGAAATCGGCGGTCGGGCGGGCGTCCTTTTCGATGCTGTTGTTCGAGGATCTGGCGCTCGTCCCGATCATCTTCATTCTCGGTGCGCTGGCGCCGACGGCGTCGGGCGACAGCACCCAATTGATGCTGACGACGCTGTGGCAGGGCGGGCTCGTCGTCGCGGCGCTCGCGGTCGGCGGCTGGTTTCTGCTGCCAAAGATCTTCGCACAGGCGGCGCGCGCGAAGGACCCCGAACTCTTTCTTGCGGCGAGCCTGCTCGTCGTCATCGTCGCCGCGCTGGCGACAGCGGCGGTCGGGCTGTCACCGATCGTCGGCGCGCTGCTCGCCGGGCTGATGATTGCCGAAACCGAATATCATGGCGAGGTCGAGGCAATCACCGCGCCATTCAAGGGGCTCGCGCTCGGGGTGTTCCTGATCAGCGTCGGCATGGGGCTCAATCTCAAGACGATCGCCAGCCAATGGCAGGCGCTCGCGATCGCCGTCGTCGGGGTCGTTCTGGTCAAAGCGGTCGTCACCGCCGCGCTGCTGCGCTTTTCGGGCGCGGCGCGGCGCGGCACGGCAGCCGAGGTCGGATTGCTCATGGCAAGCCCTTCGGAGACGACGCTGATCGTGTTGACGACCGCGCTGCAGGCGCAGCTGATCAGCCGCGCCACCGCCGAATTCTGGCAACTCGTCACCGCGATCGGGCTGACGATCACGCCGTTGCTCGCGCGGGTCGGCCACGACATCGCGCGGCGGATCGAGATGCGCAGCGGCGATACGCAGGCCGAGGAGACGCCCGAAGGCCGCACCGTCATCGTCGGCTTCGGCCGCGTCGGCCACACCGTCGCCGAACTGCTGCGCGAGCATGACCGGCCCTATATTGCGGTCGACGCCGATATCGACACGGTCGCCGCGGCGCGGCGCGACGGCTTTTCGGTGCGTTTTGCCGACGTCGCGCGCGCAGGAAGTCTCGATCGGCTGGGCATCGAAAACGCCAATGCGATCGTGCTGACGATGGATGACCCCGTGCAGCAGTTGCGCATGACGCGCCAGCTGAAACAGAAATATCCCGACCTGCCGGTGATCAGTCGCGCGCGCGATTCGGACCATGCCGCGGCACTTTATCAGGCGGGCGCAAACGATGCGGTGCCCGAGACGCTCGAAAGCTCGCTGCAACTCGCAGAAGCGGTGCTGATCGACCTTGGCGTCGCGATGGGGCCGGTGATCGCGTCGATCCACGACGTCCGCGCCAAGATGCGGCACGACATCATGACGAAGGGCAAACTCGACCACGAACCGCGGATCCGGCGAACGCGCCGTCACCCCGCCGGCGGCGAGACCGCCTAACGTCCTCCGGTTACTGGCGCGGGCGAAGCATTCAGCGCCGACGCGTCGGCCAGCGTCATCCCCTTGGGCAGGATCGCCAGCGACCATTGCCGATCGGGTGCCAGATATTGACGCGCGAGCCGCTGGACGTCGGCGGCGGTGACCGCCGCGATATCGTCCTGAATAGACAGCGCCGCCGCAGCGACGCGCGGGTCGCGCGTCGCGCCTTCGAGCAGGAACATCCAATAGACATTGCCCGTCGATGCGCGCGCAACCTGTTCGCGGATCGGTCCGGCGTTGCGCGCCAGCTCGTCGGCGCTGACCGGTTTCGTCACCAGGTCGGCGGCGATATCCTTGGCTATGGAATAGAAGCGGTCGAGGTCCTTCGGCGCGAGCAAACTGCCGACGAGCAGATAGCCGCCGCTGTCGAAGCCGGTCGGCCAGTGGCTGTCGACGACGGGGCCATAGCTTGCGCCCTGTTCGGCGCGGAGGCGATCGAACAGGCGGTCATTGAAAATCGCCGCGAGGATCTCGAGCCCGCGCGCGTCGCGCGGGCTGGCAAGACCGCCGCCGGTGGGCCAGGCGGTCATCGCCGCAGCCTGCCCCTGCTCGCCGCGGTGATAGGCGATGTCGGGCTCGGTCACATGCTTGGCGAAGGCGACCCGCTGGCCGCTCGGCGGCGCGAGGACCTTGCGCGGCGGCAGCGCGCCCAATGTTTCGGCAAGGATCTTCTTGTAGTCGACCGTTTCGAGGTCGCCGAAAATCTGCACCTCGATCGGCCCACTCGCGAGGCGCGGCTCCCAGAAGGCGCGGAAAGCAGCGGGCGTCAGCGCCTCGATCTGCGCCTTGTCGGGCGCGGCCCAGCGCGCATCATTGTCGGTCAGCCAGCCGCGCAAATTACGGTCGAGTACCGCATTCGGTGTCGCGTCGTTGAGGTCGTAGCCGGTGAGATAGCCGATGCGCAGCCGCTCGACCGGCGCGGGATCCCAGCGGGGAACGGCCAGCTTGCCCGCGATGAGCCGCATCTGGTCGGCGAGATCGGCGGGGCGGCTTTCGGCCGACAGCTCGAACGCATCGTCGTCGATCGCGAAATTCATCTGAATCTGGCGGCCATTCGTCAGCTTGTCGATCTCGTTCTGGCCCCATGGGCCGATCCCGCTCGCGACCAGCGCATAATCGCCGGTCCACAGGAGATTCGGCGCGTCGGCGGCGACGCTGCGGTTGCCGGTGCCGAAGCGCACATTGACGCGAACCTTGCCCGGTTCGACCTTGTTGTTCGAAACCAGCGCGGTCACGCCATTGGCGAATTCGATCCGTTCGGCGCGCAATCCGAGGATGGGGCTGGTCGACGTGATGGTCCCCTCCGGGCCGAGCGCAGGCAGCTGCTTGAAATCGGCGTCGACCGCCGCCAGCCGGTCGTCGCGCGCGGTCACCGGCGCCTTCAGCGCGGCGAGCACGGCGGCGTTGCCGCCCGCCGTCGTTGGCGTCGTCAGCACGACGCGCGTAACCGGCGCGGCGAAGATCGCCTTACTGATGTCGAGCATCACCTGCGGTGTCGCCGAGGCGCGGATCGCCTTGAACATGTCGACCTGCCCCTGCGGGCTCGTCACCGTTTCGCCGATATCGACTGCGCGCACCATGTCGTCAGCGAGCCGCGCTCCGGGTTCGTTGCGGGCGTTCTCCAGCTCCTTCAGCAGAAACGCCTCGATCTCGTTCATCTCGCGGTCGATGTCGGCCTGCGACGGCGGCGTTTTCACGGCGTCGGCGATCACCCCGCGCACATCGGCGAGCGCGGCCTTCCAGTCGCTCAGGGGAACGATCGACGCCATCGTCACGTCGGCGCTGCGACTGACATATTGCTGCTCGACCGTCGCGACGAGATAGCTGCCCCCGGCGCGCGCTGTGTTTTCGAGCCGGCGGTTGACGAGCGCTTGGGCAAGATATTCGAGATAGAGCCGCCGCGTGTTCGCGACCGTGTCGATGCGCTTCTTCCAAGGCCGCACCATCGCGAGGGTGAGCGCGAGCGGCTGGCTGGCCTCGACAATCTCGAGCGCGGCGGCGTGTTTCGGATCGGGCTTGCCGAAATCGGGCGTTGCGGGGTTCGGGCCGTCCGCTTGCCAGTCGCCGTAATATTTGGCGATCAGCCGGGCGAATTCGGCCGGGTCGCCATCGCCCGAGATGACGACCACCGCCCGGTCGGGGCGATACCAGCGATCATGAAAGGCGCCGACCGTTGTCGCGCTCGCCTTGCCGAGCGACTCCGTGGTGCCGATCGGCGAGCGGTCGCCGAGCAGCTGCCCGGCGAAGAGATGCGCGTTGGTCGCGTCGGCGATCCGCTTTTGCGGACCGTTGGATTCGCGCAGTTCGGCCATCACGACGCCGCGTTCGGCGGCGACGGCAAGTTCGGAGATGCGCGGAGCGCGGATCATGCCCGACAGCAGTTTCATGCCTTCGTCGAGATTGGCCGGGGTAACGCTGGGCAGGTCGAGTTGGTAGACCGTCTGCGTCGGGGTCGTCTGCGCGTTCGAATCGCTTCCGAAGGTCACGCCGAAGCGCTGCCAGATGCGTTTCGCTTCACCGTCGGGGATATGTTCCGACCCGCGAAAGGTCAGATGTTCGAGCAAATGCGCATAGCCGCGCTCCTCCTCGGTTTCGAACATCGAGCCGACGTCCATGCGCACGCGGATCGACACCTGCCCCGGCGGCACGCCGTTGTTGCGCACGGCATAACGCACACCGTTGGGAAGCACGCCGAACTGCCATGCGGTGTCGCGCGGAATGTCGCTGCCGGCGTAGAGCCAGTCGGCGTTCTTCGCCCGGCTCTGCGCGGTCGCCGCCACCCTGTCTTCCTGCGCGCTTGCGGCGAGCGGTGCGAGAAGCAGTGCGGCGGCGCCGGACAGAAAAAGCGAACGGGCCAAACGAAGCGGGCGGCGCGGGGGGGTATAGGACATTGCCCCTTCTTATCGCCTCCGAACCTTGCTGGCCACTGAACTGTCATGCTTGCCCGGGGCGCAGCGCGGGCTTAGCCAGCTAGAATGAACGCTTCATCTCCCGCCCCGCTCGCCGCGCTGATCCAGATGACGAGCGGCATCGACCCCGACACGAATCTGGCGACCATCGATCGCGCGTTGGCGGAGGCCGCGGCGCGTGGCGCTGCCATGGCCTTTCTTCCCGAGATGTCGCTACTGCTCGACCGCGACCGCACGCGATCGGGCGCACTTATGGCCCGCGAAGTTGACAGCGCCTGGCCTTCGGCGCTGCAAGCCATGGCACAAAGGCACGACATCTGGCTGCATTCGGGATCGATGCCCTTGCTCGCCGACGATGGCGAACGACGCGTCAATCGCTCCCATGTCATCGCCGCAGACGGCAGCATACGGGCGCGCTATGACAAGATTCACATGTTCGATGTCGCACTGCCCTCGGGCGAAAACTGGCGGGAGTCGGCGAGCTATGTCGGCGGAGACGCGCTGGCGATCGTAGAAACGCCGCTTGGTCTGATGGGCCTCAGCATCTGTTATGATCTGCGATTTCCCGAACTTTATCGTGCGCTGGCCGATCGCGGTGCGACGGTCATCGCGATTCCTGCTGCCTTCACCGTGTCGACCGGCGAGGCGCATTGGCATGTCCTGATGCGCGCACGCGCGATCGAAACGCAATGCCATGTCGTGGCTGCTGCGCAGTGCGGGACGCATGCCGACGGCCGGCAGACCTATGGCCACAGCGTCACGATCGATCCATGGGGCGCGATCCTTGCCGACGCCAAGGGTGAGGAAGCGATGACCGGGAAGGACTATGTGCTTGCGCTGGCCTCCGTCGACGCAGCGGCCAGCGAACGCGCTCGTCTGGCGATCCCGCTGGAGCGATCCCGCGCAATGCGAAATATTACGCCCTGACCAATCGACGCAACAGGGGCCAGAATGCACAAAAGGCCCCGAGCAGAGCTCGGAGCCTTTTGGTATCGGTACGATCAGCCGAAATTACGGGCTGGTCGGTTCGTCGTCGTCGTTGTCCGACGCGATGATGATGCCACCAACGACGGCAACGAGAGCGAGGACAGCGATGATCCAGCTCGTGCTGCCTTCGAGTTCGCTCTGGCCGTCAACGGCCGAAGCCGCGCGAGCCGCCGGGGCTGCGGATGCGACGACCGGAGCCGCGAGCATCGAGGTCGCTGCGAGAGAGATCGCAGCCTTCTTAAGCAGGTTCATCTTATTCTCCGTCCACTGGATTACTCTTGTCGAATCACACCGGAGGAACCTCCCCGGTCTGCTTCTGCAGCGCCTTCTTAGGCACGGCCTTCAGCAATTGCAACGACGATTTGCCCTAGCTCGCCAAATCTTAGTAAATAATAAATAGGGAAAAACTTGTCGCAAAGAATAGCGCCTATCCGCGCCGCACGCGGTCGAAGGGTTCGCTCGTCACGGGGTAGCCGAGGTGCGCCGGAATGCACAGATAGCTCCGCCCTTCGCGGTCCTCGATCCACGGCGTGACGAGTTCGACTGGAAACTGCCGGGAATGGACAGAGAAGTCTGTAAAATCAGTGACCTGAGCAATACGCTCGAGATTGCGGCGGGTCGGGAAGATCACTGACACCTCGCCGCGATCGGCCATCGTCAGTGTCCGCTCGGCGCTCGCCCAGAAGATATGGCTGTGCTCGGCCTCTTCGACCGTCAGTTCATGGCTGTGCGGCGGGGCAGCCACAGCATAAAATCGCGTATCGAATGTCCGGGCCTCTTTGAAATTCGGGCACCAGCGCGCGAAGGGAACGAATGATTCCAACGCGATTCGATCGCGGCGCGCGGCCAGAATATCGGAAAGCAGGGTCCCGCCAAGCAACGCCCGCCGCACCTCGGCGACCTCGGTTTCCGCCAGTCCCGGCCAGCCGACCGCCAGCCCCGTTTCCTCCAGCGTCTCGCGCAGCGCGGCAACGCGGGCCGCACCGTCGGCCTCGTCGATTCCCGGGCTATACAGGCTTGCGACGCGATAGTCGTCGGGATCGACGCGCCCCCCCGGAAACACGACAGCGCCCGCGGCGAAGGCCATCTTTGCAGACCGTTTGACCATCAATATCTCGTCGGGGCCGCCGCTGTCCGACGGCCGCATGATCACGAGCGTCGCAGCGGGCACGGCGCCATCGGGCAAGGCGGCGGTGGTCGGCGAAGCGGTGTCGGTCATGAGGAAAGCGATAACTGTGCCGCGCCGCCCTGTCATCTCGGCATTTCATCCCGGCATTGCGGGCGTGCGTCGACGGGTGCAAGATGACGCGCGATCGAGCGATCCGGCACGGGGAGCAGGATATTGGGAATCGTCGAGATTTTGGGCGTCGCGGGCAGCCTCAGCCTTCTTGCCGGCTGGCGGCTCTACCTCACCATATTGGCGACCGGCGTCGCGATGCGGTTCGGCTGGCTACCGCTCCCCGAGCATCTCGCGGCGCTGCAGATTCTGGCCAATCCCTGGGTGCTGGGCGTGGCGGGGGTCGGCACGCTCGCCGAGTTCCTCGCCGACAAGATCGCGTGGGTGGATTCGGCCTGGGACACGGTTCACAGCATCGTCCGCCCCCTGGGCGGCGCCCTCCTCGCGCTTGCGCTTGTCGATTCCTCGGACCCCGCATGGCAGGTCATCGCCTTCCTGCTCGGCGGCGGCGGCGCGCTGCTCAGCCACGGCGCGAAGGCGACGACGCGCGCGATCGTAAACGTCAGCCCCGAGCCCTTCAGCAACGCCGCGGTCTCGACCGGAGAGGATGTCGCGACGGGCGGGTTGCTCGCGCTCGCCATCGCCTACCCGCCGCTGGCGATCGTCATCGCGGTCCTGCTCGCGGTCGCCGCAGTCGTAGTGATCATCGCGCTGCGCCGCCTGCTCCGCAATATCAAGGCAACGCTGAAGCGGGCGCTGGGGGATGAGCCTCCACCCGCAATCGACGCTTAACTGTTTGGCAATATTCGGTTAATAAGTCGCTACAGACAGGGGGGCACACCGACCCGATGAGGGAGTGCTGTGCTATGTCCCCGAAATATGCCCTGAGGCCGATACTCCTGTCTTCCGTCGCTATCCTCGCGCTGGGACAGGCCTCCCCCGCCCTTGCGCAATGCGTCTTCACGCCCACCGTGGGTGACGATGTCCATATCTGCGACAGTGACACGTCGGTAGGCGGGCTCGACGATCCGGGCGGAAACAATCAACTCACCCTCCCCGCCGGCGGCACCGGCACCATCGCGGGTAACGTCAACTTCGGCGGCGGCGCCGACATCGTCGTCATCGATTCCGGCCGGATCGAAGGCGGGGTTGATCAGGGCAATGGCGACGACAGCTTCTCGATCAGCGCCGGAACCGTCACCGCCCAGGTGCAGCAAGGCGAAGGCATCGACGACTTCGTCATGACCGGCGGTTCGGTGGGAACGCTCAACCAGGGCGGTTCGATGGATACATTCCTGATGACCGGCGGCCGTATCGTCGATGCCTTCGACGACGGCGACATCGCGCGGATCACCGGCGGGCGGATCGGGCGCGTGAATATGAAACTCGCCGACAATCTGTTCGACATGTCGGGCGGCATCATCGACCGTAATCTCGTCGCCGGCTTCGGCAACGACACGATCATCCTGTCCGGAGGGACGATCGGCGGCAATATCAGCGTGTCGGGCGGCACCGACAGCGTGACGATCTCCGGCGGTTCGGTCGGCGGCGACGTACTGATGAGCGTCGGTACCGACAGTTTCGTCTGGGATGGCGGCGGGATCATATACGGCACGGTCGACCTCGGCGGCGACGACGACAGCGCGCGCCTCGCCAATCTGACCAACGCGAACCTCGGCGGGTCGCCGCGGATCACTGGCGGAGCCGGCACCGACGCGCTGGTTTTCGACAATGTCACGACAGGCGGCGTCGCACGCTTCGACGGCTGGGAAACCATCCGGGCGACGAACGACAGCGAACTGACGTTCGATGGCTTGCTGACGCTCGGCGACGCCGGGACTGGCACCGGGCGCTTCGAGCTCGACGCGTCGAGCACGATCTTCGGCGGCGGCCAGCAAGGCGGGATCGTCGCATTTACGGCGGACGAACGCGCGACGCTGATCAATGCCGGACGTATCGACTTGACCAATGGCGGCAATGCGCCGGGCGACAGCTTTACCGTTGGCGGCGACTATCTCGGCGACGATGGACTGCTGCTGATCGATACCGTGCTGGGCGACGACGCATCGCTTTCCGACAAGCTGGTGATCGACGGCGGCAGTGCCTCGGGCACGACCGGCGTGACCGTGCTCAACGCGGGCGGCACCGGCGCCCTCACGCAGCAGAACGGCATTCTTGTCGTCGAGGCGGTGGGTGGCGCGACGACCGCGAGCGGCGCCTTTGCGCTCAACCACCGCGTCGCCGTCGGCGCCTATGAATATTTCCTGTTCCGTGGAGGCACCACGACCGGAACGAGAGAGAATTGGTATCTGCGTTCGACCTTGCCGCCCCCGCCGGCACCCGCCGCCCCGCCGCCGCCCGAGCCCGCCCCCGCGCCGCCGGTGCTCACGCCGCGGCCGCCCGCGCCCGCGCCGCTGCCCCCCGAGCCTCCGGCACCGCCCCCGCCGCCGGCACCCGCACCGCCTCCCCCGCCGCCCGAACCGACGCCGGACAATCCCGATCCGGTCGACCCCGCGCCGCCAGTGACCGAAACCGATCCGCCGCCCGCGCCGACGCCGGAGCCGCAGCCCGCGCCCGAACCCGAGGCGCCCCCGCCGCCGCCCGAGCCTCCAGCGAAGCCCGCGCCCCTTCCCTCACCCGATTCCCAGGTCACGCCCGAGCCGCCGACTCCCGGTGCCACGCCCGTGGTCGCAGAAGCCGGCGAAGTCGTGCCACTCTATCGCCCCGAGGTAGCAGCGTTCGTCGCAACGGTTCCCGTCGCGCACCATCTAGCCAGTGCGACGCTCGGGACCTTCCACGAACGGCGCGGCGAACAGGCGCTGCTGCGCGGCGGCGGCGCGCTGCCCGCGACCTGGGGCCGCGTCTTCGCCGAGGATAGCGAGATCAAATGGGACGGCGACGTCGCCCCGTCGCTCGACGGCGACCTTTCGGGTTTCCAGATCGGCCAGGATTTCGTCGGTTTCGGCGACGAGGGCGGCACGAATATTCGCCTCGGTGCCTTCGTCGGGCGTTCGTCGACCGACGGGACCGTGCGCGGCCAGGCGCTCGGCTGGAACGACCTGACCGTCGGCCAGATCGACGTCAAGGCGACGAGCCTTGCCGGTTATGCCACGATCGTCGGAGAAACCGGCTGGTATGTCGATGCCGTCGTCATACACAGCTGGTTCGACGGCGAAAACGCGGCCAGCTCGGGCGAGGCGATCGACGTCGACGGCAAGGGGTGGACCGCTTCGCTCGAAGCGGGCTATCCGCTCGCCCTCTCCGACAATTGGACGCTCGAGCCGCAAGCGCAGATCGTGTGGCAGCAGGTGAAGCTCGACGACCGCGCCGACAGCTTTTCAACGATCGACTTCGCGGCGGGCGATTCGCTCACCGGCCGCGCAGGCCTTCGGCTGCAGGGTGAATATGGCGGCTTCCAGCCTTATCTCCACGCCAGCCTGTGGCACGGCTTTTCCGGCGATCAGACGACGCGTTTCGGCAGCGATC
Source organism: Sphingopyxis sp. PAMC25046 (assembly GCF_004795895.1). Taxonomy (NCBI): domain Bacteria; kingdom Pseudomonadati; phylum Pseudomonadota; class Alphaproteobacteria; order Sphingomonadales; family Sphingopyxidaceae; genus Sphingopyxis; species Sphingopyxis sp. PAMC25046. The sequence goes on along the minus strand of NZ_CP039250.1, from coordinate 1,313,672 downwards.
CGATCCGCACCGATCTCGGCCGCACCGAGGTCGAGGTCGGCGCCGGGCTGATCGCGCGCCTGGGAACAAGCGTCGCGGTGCATGTGAAGGGCGACTACGGCTTCGACGCCGACGGGCCGCGCAGCCGGCGTTATGGCGGCACGGTGGGCGTCACGATAAGCTGGTAGGCGTCAGGCGGGGAGCAGCGCCTTGAGCGGGGTTTCGGTGTCGGCCAGCTGCTCTGCCGTCGCGCGAAGCCCCGCGGTGACGACCATGCGGCCCTGGACATAATCCTTGGTCGCGTTGACGCAGTCGATCGCGATCACCTTGCCCGCCTTGAGGTAGACGACCGAGAAGCTGCGGTTCGCGGGATCGCCGCGCAGCACCGCCTGATCGTGCCCGGTCGAGAGGCCGGCGGTCTGGAGCTTGAGGTCGTACTGGTTCGACCAGAACCAGGGGATCGCGCGATAGGGCGCCTCGTCGCCGACGATGCCCTTGGCGACGACATTTGCCTGGTCGTTGGCGTTCTGGACCGATTCGAGCCGGATCTCGGCGCCCTCGGCAAAGTGGTTCGCATGCGCGGCGCAGTCGCCGATCGCATAGATGTCGGGCAGGCTCGTCTTGCAGAACGGGTCGACGCGCACGCCATTGGCGCAATCGGCGCCGGCGGTGACCAGCGGTTCGACCGCGGGCACGATCCCGATGCCGACGATGACGAGATCGGCGGGGATCACCTCGCCGTCCGACAGCCGCACGCCGGTGACATGGGTGTCGCCTTCGATCGCATCGACGCAGACGCCGAGCCGAAGGTCGACGCCGTGATCGCGATGTTCCTTTTCATAGAAGCGCGACAGGTCGGGCCCCGCGACACGCGCGAGCACGCGGTCGAGCGCTTCCAGCAGCACGACCTTCTTGCCCGCCTTGGTGAGCACCGCCGCGGCCTCGAGCCCGATATAGCCGCCGCCGATCACGACGATCTGCTTTGCTGTTTCGGATGCCGCCTTCATCGCGTCGGCGTCGGCGCGGGTGCGCACGCCCTGCACGCCGGGCAGATCGCCGCCGGGGATCGGCAACATGCGCGCGGCCCCGCCGGTCGCCCAGACGAGCTTGCCATAGCCGATCGTTTCGCCGTCCCCGGTCGTGACGCTGTGGCCGACCGGATCGACGCTGACGACACGCCGGCCGAGCAGCATCGTTACCTCGCGTTCGTCCCAATATCGGGCGGGACGCAGCTGGATGCGCTCGAATTCCTTCTCGCCCGCAAAATATTCCTTCGACAAGGGCGGGCGCTCATAGGGAAGCTCGGGCTCTTCGCCGATGATCGCGATGCTGCCTGCGAACTTTTGCGTCCGCAGCATCACCGCTACCTGCGCCCCGCCGTGTCCCGCACCTACAATCACCACGTCGAATTGCATCGCTCGCATCTCCCGCTGCTCGTCAGCGCGGCCCTTGCACGCGCGGCGGAGCGAGGCAAGCCGCGCTCGCGTCGCTCGCAGGAAAGAAAAAGTTGAAGCTCAGCCCGCCAGGGTCAGCGCCGGCTTCGCCCCATAAGCGGCAAAGACCACCGGTTCGATTTCCTCAACTTCGGATCGGAGAACCGCAACGACCTCGCCGAGCTTGGCCGCGATGATCGCGGCCTGCGCCGCCTCAAGCCCGGCCACGACGACTTCGACGCGCATGTGCGACGGCAGAAGGTGCATCGTCATCGCGCCCGGGACGAAGGCGCGCTGCGCAAAGAAATTGGCGACGCGCGGCAGTGATTGCGGGTCGAGGGTCGCGTCGACCCGGAAACGGTGCATCACGCCGCCTCGCGCTGCGCGCCGGCGATGACCTCCTCAGCCATTTCGTCGGCGACGACCGCCGGCGAGCGCCCTTCGCGCGCCGCACGCGCGAGCAGGTCGCCTACCCGCGGGGCGATTTGGGCAACGCGCAGCTCGACATCGCTTTCGCCCTCGCCCAGATATTCGGCCGACACGTTGATGATGCCGCCCGCATTGACGACATAGTCGGGCGCATAGGCGATCCCGCGATCGAGCAGCAGCCCCGCAACTTCAGGCGTCGCGAGCTGGTTGTTGGCGGCGCCGCATACGAGCTTCGCCTTCAGCTTCGCGACCGTGTCGCGATCGAGCGCGCCGCCGAGCGCGCACGGCGCAAAGATGTCGGCATCGACCGATGCGATCTCCGACACGTCGACGACTTCGGCACCATGCACCGCCGCGAGCCGGTCGCGGCGCACCGGACTGACGTCGGCGATCACGAGCCGCGCGCCCGCACCGGCGAGGCGGCGGCACAGGTCGGCGCCGACATTGCCGGTGCCCTGCACGGCGACCGTCAGCCCGTCGAGTTCTCGGCCCAGCGCGAACCTGGCGGCGACCCGCATCGATTCGAACACGCCCTTCGCGGTCCAGGGCGACGGATCGCCGCCCGCGCGTCCTTCGACCGAGGGCAGGCCCGCGACATGGCGCGAGACCGCGGCGACCTCCTGCATGTCCTCGACCGACGTGCCGACATCTTCGGCAGTGACATAGAGGCCGCCCAGCGCCTCGACCGCGCGGCCGAAAGCGCGGAACATCGCGACGCGGTCCCATTCGCCCTCGGGCCTCCGCAGCACCGCTTTGGCCCCGCCGAGCGGCAGGCCGGCGAGCGCATTCTTGTAACTCATGCCCTCAGCCAATCGCACCGCATCGGCGAGCGCGTGGCTCGCGTCGGGGTAGGACCACAGCCGGCACCCCCCGGCACCGGGGCCCAGCGCGGTCGAGTGTATCGCGATAAATCCGTCGAGCCCCGCTTCGAGATCGTAAAGCCGCACGCATTCGAGCGGCGGGGCGAGGCGGGCAAGACGGACAACCATGAATCAAACTCCTTGGATTGAGGGGAGCTTGTCGCATTTTCCTGCAGGGCAAACTTGATCGATTAGCGGCTGCAGAGGATCTTTTCTGGATTTTCTGATCGATAAGATTCGTATATCGGGTTGAAATGACCGACTTGGATCCATTCGAGATTAAAATCCTCCGCGAACTCCAACGCGACGCGAATCAAACGACGGCACAGGTCGCCGAACGCGTCGGGCTGTCGGTGTCGCCCTGCTGGCGCCGCATCGACCGGCTCGAACGCGACGGCTTCATCAGGAAGCGCGTCGCGATCATCGACCGGCGCAAGGTCGGGCTCAACGCGCATGTCTTTGCGCAGGTAAAGCTCAACGCGCATGGCCGCGCCAATCTCGACGAGTTCAGCGCCGCGATTCGGGGCTTTCCCGAAGTGCTTGATGCCTATGTACTGATGGGCACGACCGATTTCATGCTGCGCATCGTCGCGCGCGACATCGACGCTTATGAAAGCTTCTTTTTCGACCAACTCAGCAAATTGCCGGGGGTGCAGGAAATCAACTCGACGGTCGCGCTGTCCGAAATCAAGGCGACGACCGAACTGCCGCTGGGCCAGGATTGATCCGCTGCTCCACGGGCGCGCAGAACCCTTATCCGCCACTTGTGCAAGGACGCTTGTTTTCGTCCGAAGGCGCTGCTAGTGGCGCCCCTCGTTGCCGCTTTAGCTCAGTTGGTAGAGCACATCATTCGTAATGATGGGGTCACAGGTTCGAGTCCTGTAAGCGGCACCATTTCCCCGAAATCGCAAAAGCCAAAGAGCCGCCGAGGTTAAGGCGCAATGGCCTGTGCGCCGGCCAGACCGAAGCGAGCATCCTGCCAAATTTCGCGATTTTCTCGGGGGAAATGCCCCATGGGAATGATGGTGCCCAGAAGAGGAACTGAACTGGGCATCAAAGCGGCGGAAATCCGATGCAATCAACAACGAGATACCGCTGAAACCATCATAGAAACCATCACAAAATTTGGCAAGGGCTGGACGATATCGGAAGCCGATTTTTGGTTGCAAATTCGCTCGCGATCGCAGTCGCAGCTTTTCAAGCTCGCCGGCAGAAAAATCGCCGACCGAGTAATCATTTTATGAGCGTCGAATTCGAGCTGGCAACTTGCTAGCTATTGCGGCCCAGTCCTGTTGACGAGGCCAATAAGGTCGAGACCACGCGTTCGAGTTCGGCCAGTGCGGCAATTGCCCCCATTCCCAAGAACGACCGCGCGCGCCCGGCGCTGGCCAACGGGCCGCCTTGCGCCGATCGCCTCAGAGAGTTGCCGCACATCCGCCAAAGGACGACAAATGGAGGCTTTGAGCGTCGATCATAACGGTCGAGTTCGCGCCTCGCGCTGTCGCCCGGGTCGTCTTGCAACTATGTACGGTGCCCTTCCGACCAGGCCAAAACAAATCCCATAGCTCAATCCCAGAGCCCACGCGGGTTCCCCCATCAGAGGCTTTCGTACGCTAAAGCGCCCGAGCCCTTCGCGTTAGGATGTGGATTAGCGCCAGAATGGGGCTCTGACTCACTTTTGGTGCAAGTGCGTTGATAGTGGCGAGTTTTTCCCCGAAGGAGGAGATCGCCATGCATGGGAGAGGTTTTCGCGAAGCCATTGCGCCAACAGGATTGGTGATCGACAAGGTCGAGTATGCCGCCGATCAGATACGGATCACCCGGCGATCCCGATTTCGAGTTTCGATTTACCCGAACTGCTGCCGCCCATCTGCGCGTGTCCACAGTCGATATCACTGTACACTCGCCGATCTACTCTCTCATGGCCGACCGGTTCGGATTACTCTTGTCGCCCGGCGTTTTCGCTGCGCCACATCCCGCTGCACCACGCGGATCTTCGTTGAACGCTTTCCTCCAGATGTGACTGCAACATTTGCCCGGCGTACGGCCCGCCTGGATTCTATCGTACATCACCTTAGGCTGGCGCTGGGTGGGCGTCCGGCGGCCAGCTTGGCGCGCCGCCTTGAGGTGTTCATCGGCGCGGGCAAGCGGCGGGAGTGGCCGCCCGAGGTGGAGGCCTCGATTGTCGCGGAGTGCTATTCGGGCCGCAAGGGCGTCAGTCCTGTGGCGCGCCGGCATGGGCTGGATCCCTCGCAGCTATACGCCTGGCGGCGGGATTTGCGTAAACAGCTTGAGGCCGAGGGTGTGATCCTGCCATCGGCACATTCGGAAGATCGGCGAGGATGTGGCCGAGCGCCTCGATGTGGTGCCGACCACCTTCCGCGTCCTGGTCACCCGGCGGCCGCGTTATGGCTGCCGTTCGTGCGAGAGCGCGATCGTGCAGGCTCCGGCGCCAGCGCGGATCATCGAGGGCGGTACTCCCACCGAGGCACTGATCGCCCAGGTGCTGGTATCCAAGTATGCCGATCACCTGCCGCTTTACCGGCAGGCCCAGATATACGCCCGGCAGGGCATCCGGCTCGACCGATCCACTTTGGCCGACTGGGTCGGGCGAGCGGCCTGGTATCTGCGCCCCTTGCGTGACCACATTCTCGACGAGCTACGACGATCCGAGCGGTTGTTCGCCGACGAGATAACCGCCCCGGTCCTCGATCCGGGCGCGGGCCGACCAAGACAGGACAGCTCTGGGCCTATGCTCGCGATGATCGACCATGGGGCGGCTGCGATCCGCCGATCGTTGCCTATGTCTATGCGCCAGATCGCAAGGCAAAACGCCCTCACACGCACCTTGGTGATTTCGCGGGCATCCTGCAGGTCGATGGCTATGGCGGCTACGCCGCGCTCGCCCGGCGGCGCCAGCAGATCCGGCTCGCTTTCTGCTGGGCGCACGTCCGCCGCAAGTTCTACGAACTGGCCGACACGTCGCCGGTCGCCACCGAAGTGCTGCGCCGCATTGCCTTGCTCTATGGTGTCGAGGACGAGGTGCGCGGTTCACCCGCCGAGCAACGCTGTGCCGCTCGGACCGAACGCAGCCGCGTCATCGTCGGTGATCTTCATCAATATCTTGCCGCCCCTGGCCGCCAAGTCAGCGCCAAGAGCAAGCTCGGCGAGGCGATCCGCTATGCGCTCACCCGCTGGGATGGACTGTCCCGGTTCATCGACGACGGCCGCATCGAGCTCGACTCCAATACCGTCGAACGCTCGATCCGCCCCCTCGCATTGAATCGCAAAGATGCCCTGTTTGCCGGTTCCGACGAAGGCGGCGACAACTGGGCGGTGATCGCCACGCTCATCGAAAACTGCAAGATCAGCGGCGTCAACCCGCACGGGTGGATGACCCAGACCCTCGTGAAACTTGCCAACGGTCATCCCGCCAACAATCTCGCCCAACTCATGCCATGGTCCACCGTGGCCTGAAAACACCGGTTACATGCTTTCGCTGCTTGGCACTGTTTCGCCTTCCCGTTCTATCTGGTGCGGCGCGAACGATGGCTTGAACGCCGCAACGGCATGGCCGGCGAACGCTGAGTGGCAGCTCCCTTTCCCGGCAGGCAAGGTCTGGCAAGCACCGCACCTGCGGGAACCCGGGGCGAAGGACAACCAGGATCAGGCTGCAAGTGGCGGTGCAGTGTGCGTATCCCAAAGGGCAAGAATGCTGCGGAGTGCGGTTACAAAGGCCAAAGGCTGATCGAGCATCAGATGGTGACGGGCTTCAGGCACCGCGATGATCGGAATGTCACCTCCACCCAGCTCGCGGACGTATTCGGCCGATTCCGGGGTGAAGAGTTGGCTCATACCGCCGTGCACGATGGCCTTCCGGCCCGGTGCCTGCACCAGACGCTCGCCCATGGTGAGCCATTCGTTGGGCTTGTTGCTCCTCCGAAAGACCTCGGTTGAAAACTTCCACGTCCACTCGTCTCCATCCTGTCGCAGGGAATGATAGGCCATGTAGTCCAGAAGGAATGGCTCGCCGACCGGCTGGGGCGGGGAAAGGATGTACCGCTTACGTGCCGTTTCATAGCAAGGATAACGCTTGCTGGGCTTGTCCGGATCGCCGGAACCAGGGCTTGACCGCCTGAGGTTCCAGTACTCTTCCAGGAGAGCGGGCCGCATGATCATGAGATCGCAAACCACCACTCCGGCAAAGGCCTCGGGCCACTGGGTCACGGCTGTCAGGGCTGCGCCCGACCCGAAGCTGTGCGCGATGATTGTCGGCTTTTGGCCATCCGCAAACATATTCAGCGCCTCGGCAATCTCGCGAAACTCGCCCCCTCTCGCCAAGAGGTCGGCGCGACCACGCATGTCGCTGTCGCCCATGCCGGCCAGATCAAACGCCACCACGTCATAATCTTCTGCCAGAAACGGTGCAATGAAGGCAAAGCAGCGCGCATGTGCCAGAAAGCCATGGGTCATCAATACCTTGGGCTTGCTGGGGTCACCCCAGCGGAAATAGTGCGCCTTGGCCCCATCTATTTCCACATAACCTTCTTCGCGGGGCACCTTGAGCGCCGACACGAACCATTCGGGCAGATGTGAGCCGTCGCCAGCCCAAACAGGATCAATGTCCACTGGAAAGTCACTTATTCTGAACATCTCATTCATCAGGTTGCGCTGTCCTTGTTCGCTGGTGTGCTGGCGGCAAAGCCGCGGTAGGCATCGCGTGCCACATCGCCGCAAATCGCAGCATAGGTCGACACGCTTGGAAAATTGATGAGTTGGCGCTTCTTACCCGGGATGTTTGCGCCCATGTACCAGGAGTCCGCTTCGGGAAAGAGCGTCATAGCGCCAACCTGAGCGACCATTTCGGTCCAGTCCGCCTCTGCTTGCGGATCGGCGTCGAAAAGATCGTAACCGTTGTTTCGCAGCCAGACCATGAAATCGCAGATCCAGTCGCCCTGCATTTCCGCGCTTGTCGGGCCGTTGGAAAAACCCGAGGGGCTCAGGGGTCCGTAAGCGAACAGCATGTTGGGGAAACCCGATACCGCCATTCCCAGATAGGCGCGCAGCCCGTTGTCCCAAGCTTGCGACAGTAACAGGCCGCCCCTGCCGGTGATGTTCATGTCGATCAACCCGCCCCGCCCCGCGTCGAAGCCGGTGGCGAAAACGATGAGATCGCATTCGACCTCGCCGTCTGCGGTTGTGATTGCGTGCGGCCCGACACGGGTGATCGGGTTTGCCTTCAGATCAACCAGCGCAACATTGTCCTGCGCGAAAATCTCGTAATATCCCTGTTCCAGCGAAGGTCGCTTCGTGCCGAACGGATGCGGCGGTTCGGATGGGGCGAGTTTCTCGGCCAGATCGGGATCGGCGATCCGCGCGCGAACCTTGTCGCGCCAGAAATCGTAGGCGTGGCGATTGGCTGCGCGATTGGTAAGCAAGTCGGCGAAGTTGTGGTACCAGAACCTCAATCCGCCTCGCTGCCATAAATCTTCGAAGTGGGCATTGCGCTCAATCTCGTCGACTTCGAGCGCCGAGACTTCAAGTGACTGGCTTTCAAATCCTCCGCTCGTCTGCCTGCGCTGTTCGAAAAGGGCAGGATAGCTGTGCTTTTCGCGTTCCTGATCCTCCCGCGTCAGCCGCTCCTGCCGCATCGGCAGGGCCAGGATCGGGGTTCTTTGGAACAGGATCAGCGCTTCAGCCCGCTTGGCTGCTTCTTGGGCGACCTGCACACCGCTCGCTCCGGTTCCGATCAGGGCAACTTTGCGCCCATCGAGATCAATACCCTCCTGCGACCAGCGCGCCGTGTGGCACCATTCGCCCTCGAAATCCTCAATGCCCGGAATGTCGGGGATATACGGCTTCGACGCAAAACCGAGGGCTGGGAGCAAGAAGCGTGTCGATACGGATTGCCCGCCCTCAAGCTGTAGATTCCATAGTCCCCGCCCTGCATCAAAATCGGCGCTTTCGACCCTCGATCCCATCCGCATCAGCGGCCAAAGGTTCAGCGTATCGCAGACATGGCGGAAATAGGCCCTGAGTTCTTCCCAGCCGGGAAAGCGCTCACTCCAAGTCCATGTCCGCCACACTTCGGGGATCGAGAATTCATAGAGCGGAATCTGCGAATCCACGCGTGCGCCGGGATAGCAATTCCAGTGCCAGATGCCGCCCGGATCGGTCGCAGCATCGACCAGCAGCACGTTGAACCCGGCGTCCCGCAACTTGTGGAGCAAGTAGATCCCGCTGAAGCCAGCACCGATGATCACAGCGTCATAATCGGGCGAAGTCTGATTCGTCATGAAGCGGCAGTCAGGCTCTCGGCAATTGCCTTCGCCGTTGCATAGTCGGCCTTGCCGTTCGATGCGCGCAGGGGGATCTTCGTTGGATATATGGCCTTCGGTGTTTTGTAGCCTGCCAACTGCCCCCGCACATGATCCTTGACGGCTTGCTCGTCGAACGCAACGTCGCCGCTGAGGTGGACGACGGCGGTGACGGCCTGACCCCATTTTTCGTTTGGCACGTCCACGACCAGCGCGTCACCAATCGCGGGATGGGTCTTGAGAATCTCCTCGACTTCCTCGGGGTAAACTTTCTCGCCAGCAGTGTTGATGCAAACGCTGCCACGGCCCAGCAAGGTCAGGCTGCCATCGGCCTCGACCGTGCACCAGTCGCCCGGAATCGAATAGCGGACCCCATCGATTGTGCGGAAGGTCTTGGCGGATTTCTCGGGATCCTTGTAATAACCCGCTGGGATCGCACCCATGAGGGCGATAAATCCCGGTACGCCGCTTCCCGGCGTCACTTTCTGGTCGTTTTCATCAAAGACATGACAGAATTCGCCAATCGCAAATTTCGCGGTGTTGGTGCCCCCTTGCGCGGTTGTGATGGAGCGGCCGAAGCCGAGCCCTTCGGAAGCGCCGAAGCTGTCCATCAGCACCACCTGGGGGATATGCTTGCACAGCCCAGCCTTGACTTCCTTGCTCCACATCACGCCGGATGAAACGATGGTGACGAGGCTGCTGGTATCCCAGCGGCCGGGATTCCGGTCCAGCGCCTGCAGCATTGGCTTGGCAAAGGCATCGCCCACAATTGCGATGCTTTGCACATTATGCTTATCAACTGTTTCCCACAACTCCGTCGCATCGAAGGACGAGTCTGCGAGTGTAACGATGGCGCCGCCCGACATAAGTGTGCCGATCGCGGTGATGAAGCCGGTCCCGTGCATCATCGGGCAGGATGGCAGGGTGCGGTTGCCGGGCCCTTGACTTGTGATCAACGCGACGTGTTCTTCGAGTGTCTGAGGAACGGGGGCGAGCAGCTTCTGGGCCTCGAGCTGTGCTTTGCGCATTTGGTCGTGATGCCACATCACGCCCTTGGGCATGCCCGTCGTGCCGCCGGTATAGATGAAGAGCTGATCTTCGGGAGAGCGCACTATGCCGAGCGCCGATCCGTCGCCTTCTTGCGCGAGTGTTTCGTAAGGGATCGCAAAAGGCGCGATTTGCGAAGCCTCGCCAATTTCCACAAAGGTGTGAACCTTCTCGAGCCGATCCTTGAGCTCGACGATACAGTCGCGGAATTCCGAGCTGTAGACGATCACTTCGCTATCGGAATCGTCGAAGATATAGAAGACCTCCTCGGCGACATAGCGGTAATTGATGTTCACATGGATCAGGCGCCCCTTGAAGCAGGCTGCCATCAACTCGCCATATTCGGGTCGGTTGCGCATATAAAAGGCAACCTTGGCCCCATTGCCGGCTCCGCGCTGCCGGAGCGCGCGGGCAACATTGTTCGAACGTCCCGACATTTCGGGCCAGGTGATGATCCGGTCGCCGTGTATCAGGGCCGGCGCATCCTTTGGCATGACGGGCTCGATAGCGTCGAGAATGTCGCCGAGATTCCAGTCGATCACATTAGTTCCCCTCTCCGAACGGGGTGGCGGCTTTGGCGCACTTCCCTTGGAAGAAACATCACGCAGCTTTGGTCCAGCCCTGAAGTGCCGCAGCCTCCGCCCGGACCGCTTCTGGCCCACCCAGAACCTGCCGGTCGAATCCGATCCGTTTGAACCAGTAATGCAGGCCAAGCAGGTCGGTGAATCCCATTCCGCCGTGCACTTCGGTGGAAGTGCGTGCGACAAATCGATAGACCTCGGCCGTGTGCGATTTGGCATGGCAGGCAAGCAGTGATGCCTCATTCGGCACCGCGTCGAAGGCGTGGGCGGCGTACCAGACGAGCGAACGGCACGGTTCATGCCGCGCGGCCATCTCGGCGCACATATGCTTTACGGCCTGGAAACTACCGATCAGGCGGCCGAACTGTTCGCGCTGACCAGCATAATCGACAGCCCTTTCGATCATGGCCTGACCTGCGCCAAGGCTGTCTGCGGCGAGGATCACGCGGCCCGCATCGCGCAGCCGGGCCACTGTAGCTCCGCCATCGTCAGCCAGTGGTTCCGCTTCGTCCCCGTCAAACCGCAATTCCCCGACGCTACGGGTGCGATCGATGGTCGTCAACGCGATAGCTTCCAGCCCGGACGCCTTGGCACCGACAAGGTGCAGCCTGCCACCGGAATCGGCGACGACGTAGGCATCAGCTCCTTCGAAATCGAGCGCGAACAGGGCGGTGCCGTTGAGCTTCCCGCCGGCAGAGGAAACTCCCGCGCCGTCGCGCACCTCGATCGTCTCGGAAATCGCGACACCGACACGCGCCTCGCCGCTCGCTATCTTTGGCAGCCAGTGGGCCTTTTGCTCCTCGTTGCCAGCTTCGCGCAAGGCGATCGGTGCGAGAACCTGACTGGCGAGAAACGGCACCGGTGCGACCGCATAGCCAAGCTGTTCCGCCACCACCGCCGCGTCGAGCAAGGTCATGCCGAGCCCGCCATGCTCTTCGGGGACGAGCATTCCGGCAACGCCCAGATCGTGGAGGGCGCGCAACACCTGGTCGCTCAACGGATTGTCCCGCTCCGCACATTCGCGGACGTGACTGAGCGGGCTGGTATCGGCGAGGCACCGCGAAACGGCGTCGCGCAACATCTGCTGGTCCTGCGAAAGTCCAAAGTCCATCAGTCTGCTCCCTGCTTCTGTCGCGCCATGTCCGCGGGGTTCGGCTCACGTGGCATTTCAAGGCCGCGTTCGGCGATGATGTTCTTCTGGATCTGAGCGGTCCCGCCGCCGATGATGAGACCGAGTTGGAACATATAGTTCCATTGCCACGCCCCGCCGTCCCGCTCACGCGGGCTGTGGTGATAGAGTATGCCCAGTTCGCCCATGGCGTCGATTGCCAGCGCGGATATCTGGTGAGCGAGTTCACAGCTTTGCAACTTGACGATCAGCTTCGCCATGCCGCCCGGCTCTCCCCTAAGGCTGTTCGAAAGGATGCGCATCCCATTGTATTTCATCGCCGCTACTTCGGCCTGAAGTGCCACTAGCCGGTCGCGCAGTACCGGATTGTCGATCGCGCGACCCTGGCCCAAACGCTCTTCCTGCATCAGTGCGATCAGCGCCTGCAGCCGGTTTTCGAGCGCGTCGGGATCGCCCAGCATTCCGCGCTCATGGCCTAGGGTTGCGTTCGCGACGAACCAGCCCTGGCCCCGCTGGCCGACGATCTGGTGCATGGGGACGCGCACATCGGTGAAGAACGTCTCGTTGAACTCGGCGTGACCGGTCATCGTCTTCAAGGGGCGAACCTCGATGCCCTGCGTGTCCATCGAAAAGATCAGGTAGGAAATGCCGCCATGTTTGGGTGCGTCAGGTTCGGTCCTGACCAGGCAAAAGATCATGTCGGCCTGCTTGGCGGTGCTGGTCCAGATCTTCTGGCCATTGATAACAAATTCGCCGTTTTCGATGTGCGCGCTGGTCTTGAGGTTGGCTAGGTCCGACCCGGCACCGGGTTCGGAATAGCCCTGGCACCATACGATATCGCCTTTCAACGTGGGTTCGATCCAGCGCCGTTTCTGTTCCTCGGTGCCGAGTTCAAGCAGGGTCGGCACGAACATCGAGATTCCCTGATTAGAAAGCCCGCCCGGCACCCTGGCCCGCGCAAATTCCTCTGCGATGATGCGCGATTGGAGAATGTCCGGCTCCGCTCCATAGCCTCCATACTCCTGCGGGATCGTTCGCGCGGTATACCCATGCTCGATCAACAGCTTCTGCCATTCGACTGCCTTGGACGAAGGTCGGGCCGCCCGGTCAGCAGAAGGCGGCGCGAGATGGCGGTGCGCTTCGATGAAAGCCCGCACTTGCTTGCGGAAGACATCGTATTCGGGCCCGTAATCAAGATCCATGACGCTTCTAACTTTCACGCAGGCGGAAAACAGGAAGGCGGAAGTCCTCACCGATCAATTCGAATTCCACTTCCACCGGAAGGTCGAGCGCTAGGCGCTCGTGATCGCAACCAATCAGGCGCGTGGCCATGCGTACGCCCTCTTCCAATTCCACCACCGCCGCCACGAAGGGAATTTCGTCGGCAAAAGCCGGGTGGAGGGCCTGGTGGGTAACGGTCCAGGAAAACAGCGTGCCCTTGCCACTGCTGCGTTCCCAGGAGAATTCCGGCGAGCCGCACTTTGCGCACATATAGCGCGGTAGGTGGCGGAAGCAGCCGCAGCCGCCGCAGCGCTGGAAATAGAGATTGCCGTCTTGGCACCGCTTCCAGAATTCCTGCTCAACCGGGTCTTGCGGGCGAGGTCGCGGTTTGGGCGGCGCAACCTGCGCGGAGGGCCGCATTTTGGGAGGCAGATCGCTCTCGCTGCTCATGCAAACCTCCTGAGAATGGCAATGCTTCCATCGCCAAGGTCACCCCAGCCGGTCACAAGACCAGTTTGGGCTCCCAGCACCTGGCGCTCGCCGCAGTCGTGACGAAGCTGGCGCACTGCCTCGACCACGTGGTTGAGTCCCCAGACATGCGCCTCACTGAGCAAGCCGCCATGGGTGTTGATCGGATAGCGGCCACCCAGCTCAATCTGGCCATTGGCGACGAATTCGAACTGTGCACCCGGTTCGCAATAGCCCATCGCTTCCAGTTGCAGCAGAACGACATAGGTAAAGCAGTCGTAAATCTGCAGGAAATCCATGTCCTCGCGCTTGACGCCCGCCATGTCGAAAGCGCGCGGGGCAGCATAGCTGAGGCCAATCTTGAAGGGATCGGGCCGCGAGGGGATGTCGTCGGCGGGATAGGGGTGGCCTTCCGCGGCACCGGCGATGCTGACGGGCACATGCGGCATATCCCTGGCCCGATCCATTCGCGATATGACTACCGCGCAGGCGCCATCGGTTTCAAGGCAGCAATCGTAAAGGCGGAAGGGCTCGGATATCCAGCGCGCCGAATGATAGGTTTCCGCGTCGAGTTCGCGCCCATAGGTAAAGGCGCGCGGATTCAACTGCGCGTGACGCCGGCAGGCTAGCGCTACCGCTGCCATCGCATCCGCGCCCACGCCGTAAAGCTTCGAGTGACGGGTCGCCAGCCAAGCATACATCTGCACCGGCAGGAACACACCATAGGGGATGTAATAGCCCTGGATGGTATTGGTCAGCGTGTTCATGTTCATCGCCCGAGTGGGCGGGGCACCCGGCTTGGGCCTGAGGGCGGAATAGCCGTTCCAACCGAGCGTCACCAGCACGTGATCGCAAAGCCCGCTGGCGATCGCCATTGCCGCGTTCTGCAGCGCCGTCGTCGGGCTGGCGCCGCCCATGTGAACGGTGGCCGCATAGCGCAGCACATCAATGCCGAGATTGGCGGCCATTTCCTCCGAGGTCGTATAGATCGGCGGCGGCACCATGCCGTCGATGTCGCAAGGTTTCAGCCCGGCATCTGAGATTGCGCGGCGCGAGGCTTCCAGCATCATGTCCACCGCGGTCCGTTCGGTGCCCTTGACGAATGCGGTTTCGCCCACACCGGTTATGGCGGCCTTGTCGGCAAAGGATAAGGTCTGCGAAGCGTTCATACAGCGTACCCGTCTTGCCGCAATTCAGGAATAGAATCTGGCATCGGCCAGCGCCCTTTCGGCCCCTTCGACAAGATCGCGCATGACCTCTGCCGCTGGACGGATCGAATGGATCAATCCAATTCCCTGCCCCGCGAAGCCGGGCATGATATCCTTGCGCTGAGCCTTTATGCCCGAAGCCATGACCGGCCCTGAAATCATCGACTGGTAAGGCATCGGAAGCGGCTCCTTGCCCGCCGCAACCCAAGCATCGGCCCATTTGTTGCGGATCATGCGCGCAGGCTTGCCGGTCAACGAACGGCTAACGACGGTATCTGCATCGCCGCCGTCGGTTATTGCTTCCTTTTGGAACCGTTCAATCCCTGCCTCTTCGGTTGCCAGGAACGCCGTTCCGACCCACGCGCCCAGAGCGCCCAGCATCATCGCTGCGGCGACTCCGCGGCCATCGGAGATTCCACCTGCTCCGATCACGGGAACCCGATCGCCCACCGCGTCGACTACCTGCGGAATCAGCGAGAAGGTTCCGATCGGGGAGTTGTGCCCGCCGCCATCGTGGCCCTGCGCCACAATCATGTCGATGCCGGAATCGACCACCTGCTGGGCGTGCTTGACCTTGCCGATCACCGCCATGACCCTGGTGCCATTGGAATGAAGGCGGTCCATCCACGGTCCGGGATTGCCGAGGCCGGCGGCATAGACTGGCACCTTTTCCTCGATTACCACTTCCATCTGCGCCTCGAAAAACTCCCGCGTGAACAGCTGCGGACCGCCCTTGCCCATTTCCGGCGCGCCAGCCGCGCGCATGGCCATTGCGGCATCCACTTCGGGCAGATCCTCGCGTTCCATGAAATCGCGGGTGAACTGCTGATATTCGCCAAGCAGTGCCATCGGGTTTTCGAGCGAGGCGCCGCTCTGCGGTGCCGAACCGCGCCTGACGGAGGCAGGCAGAAGGGTGTCGACCCCAAATGGCTTATCGGTCAGTTCGCGGGTCTGGCGGATCCAGCTGCGCAACTGGTCTGGCGAGCAGGCCGCAGCGCCAAGAACGCCAAGTCCCCCGGCATTCGATACTGCGGCCGCGAGCGCGGGGACACTCGCCCCGCCCATTCCGGCCAGAAGGATCGGGTATTCGATCCCGAGAATTTCGCATATGCGGCTCTTGAGTGCCATCGTAATACCCTCTCCATCCAGCGCCACCCACCGGCGCCCGTTTTTTACGTCTGTCCCCACCTGACCTTCTGGGACACAAGCTCAGGGCTTCTCTGTGCGAGATAGGAGGCGGAGCCCGCCACGAGACGCGCCATAGCCTGCCGCGCTCCTTCGGCATCGCCCTTGCGCACAGCTTCAAGGACGCGGCGCAAGAAACGCAACTGGACCGCACGCTCTTGCGCCGAATACCCCAGCGAGAGCGAGAATTCGCGGGTAAGCATATGCAACGCGGAAGTCAGAAGGCCGAAAAGCGGATTGCCGCTGGCCCAGCCGAGCATATCGTGAAAACGGCGATTCAGTTCCTCGAACTGGCTGCTCGCTTCGTTTCGCTCCAGCTCTTTGAGGCAATCGGCAAGTGCGCTCAGATCACCCGTGGTCGCGCGCTGGGCGGCATAGGCTGCAACATCCGCCGCAATCGCTTCGCGCAATTCGAGCAAGCCCCTCAAGTCCGCCTCCATGAAATGCAGGATCAGCGAGAGGCTGTTTGCGAAATCGCCAGTCTGCGGGCGAGCGACCACCGGCCCGCCACCGCGACCTAGTTGAAGATGGATAACGCCTTGGAGTTCAAGGAAGCGAAGCGCTTCGCGCAAGGTCGCTCGGGCGACATCGTATCGCGCAAGCATTTCGTCCTCGCGCGCCAACCTGTCGCCCGCAACATGCGCCCCGGCTTCGATATCGCGTACGATGTCCTGCGCAAGCGTGAGCGCACGCTTGGCCTTCCTCGAATCATCGACCTTCGGTTGCATCACTGGGAATCGCTCCTCTGATAAAACCTTATAAGAGTTTATCGGATGGCATGTCCAGCATCAGTCTATGAAGTTTGCAGTGCGGTCAAATGTCGCAACAATCCTTATAAGCTTTATTGACCACACCCTGCGAAACATCTACCTGTTTGATAGCAAGGTGAGTCTGCTTGCCTGGGATGGAGGACGAGACATGAGCATCGACACGATGGAGCTGGATACTGCCGGAAAAGTTGCAGCCATTCCGATCGACGAAATTGATGTCGCACGGCCGAGTCTTTTTCAGCAGGACACGATCGGCCTGTATTTCGACCGGCTGCGCAAAGAGGAGCCGGTCCACTATTGCCGCGAAAGCTATGTTGGGCCTTACTGGTCGATCACCAAGTTCGACGATATCATGGCTGTCGACACCAACCACAAAGTCTTTTCGTCGGAGGCAAAGCTCGGCGGTATCGCCATTCAGGACATGCATTCGGTGGAAGGCGCGCTCGAACTTGAAATGTTCATCGCTATGGATCCTCCAAAGCACGACCAGCAACGCAAGGCCGTCACCCCCGCTGTAGCGCCGTCCAACTTGCTGTTGCTCGAACCGACAATCCGCGAACGAGCGTGTCAGATTCTCGATGATCTGCCGATAGGCGAGGAATTTGATTGGGTTGACAAGGTCTCAGTTGAATTGACCACGATGACCCTTGCTACCCTATTCGATTTCCCGTGGGAGGAACGCCGCAAGCTCACGCGCTGGTCCGACGTCACAACGGCCGCCCCTGAAACCGGCATCGTCGAATCGTACGAAGCGAGGCGTGAAGAACTCATCGAGTGCGCGATGTATTTCAAAGGACTGTGGGAGCAGCGCATCAACGAAGAACCGAAGAACGATCTGATTTCCATAATGGCGCATTCCCCGGCGACACGGGATATGCCCTTCCTCGAATTTCTGGGTAACCTGCTGCTGCTGATCGTGGGCGGCAACGACACCACGCGCAATTCGATAAGCGGCGGTGTGCTGGCGCTCAATCAGAACCCCGATGAATATCGCAAACTGAATGACGACCCTTCGTTGATCGCCAGCATGGTGCCGGAAATCATCCGCTGGCAGACGCCGCTGACTCACATGCGCCGCACTGCGCTGCAGGACTGGGAGATTGGCGGCAAGCAGATCAAGAAGGGCGACAAGGTCGTGATGTGGTACCTGTCGGGCAACCGCGACGAAACGGTCATCGACCGGGCTGACCGGTTCATCATCGACCGCAAGAATCCGCGCCATCACCTGTCATTCGGTTATGGCATCCATCGATGCATGGGTAACAGGCTGGCAGAACTGCAGTTGCGGATCATCTGGGAAGAAATTCACAAGCGGTTCGCCAAGGTCGAAGTGACCGGCGAGCCCGAGCGCCTTTTCTCAAACCTTGTGCGCGGGATCACCAATCTGCCGGTGCGGCTGCACGCGCGCTGATTTGCTGAAGCAGAAATACGGAGTGTATGATGGTCAAAGTGACGTTCGTATCCAGCGATGGAACGCGGCGGGAAGTCGAAATTGCCGAGGGCGAAACCGCACGCGAGGCGGCGCTCTTCAATGATGTACCGGGCATCGACGGCGATTGCGGCGGTGTCTGCGCCTGTGCGACCTGCCATGTCCATGTCGATCCGGCCTGGATCGACAGGGTTGGTCGCCTGGTCGAAGGGGCAGCGGAGGCAGAGCTTCTGCAATTTGCCGAAGGTGCCAACGAATACAGTCGCCTCGCCTGCCAGATACCCATGGTGGAAGGAGTGGAAGGTTTGATTTTGCACGTTCCCGAGCAGCAATACTGACCAGACAGAGCGCAGCCCTGTCGTGCGCGTGCGGCGTCGCAAATTCAGTTTTGAACGGAGGTTTCAGTGCCAACTCAGCTAGAACCTGATGTCTAGACGAGCGAAGACGCATTTCGCACCGAAATGCGGCAATTCCTCGCCGCCCATTTCCCTGACGAATTAAGGGGCGCGGGCAATATGCTGGCCGGGCCCATTGGCAGCTTCGGCTTGTGGATCATCCTGGCCGACGCGCATCCGGAAGCTTCGAGGGACAGCTCCAGCGTGTCGGTGACATCCCCGGCCCGCATGGTGGTACACAGCTTCCAAAGGATGACATAACGGGAGAAGTCGTCGAGCACGGTCGACAGGTACACCAAGCCCCAGCCGATGATCTTGAAGTAGGTGAAGTCGGTCTGCCACATCTCGTTCGACCGCGTCGTCTTGGTGTGGAACCCGTCGGCGGCCTTGATCACGATGAAGGCCGGACTGGCGATCAGGTCATGGGCTTTCAACATACGGTAAACCGTGGCTTCCGACACGAAGTAGCGCTTCTCGTCGGTGAAGCGCACCGCGAGCTCGCGGGGTGACAGGTCGGTTGTATCCAACGCCATGTCGATGATCTGCTGCTGGATATCATCGCAGATGCGGTTCCACACCCGCCTCGGGGCCGATGGCCGATCCTCCAGCGCCTCCGGCCCGCGCTCGAGGTAGCGGTCGTACCAGCGTTAGAAGGTCCGGCGCGGGATGCCCAACTGCTCCAGCGTGCGCTTGGCCGGCAGGTGCGACTGCTCGACGATCCGAATGATCTCCAGCTTCTCGGATGCGGGTTACCTCATTCGTCGTCGGCCCTATCCGCGATCATGCTTTTTTTGAGCAACCGGTTTTCCAGCGTCAGATTGGCCACGCATTCCTTAAGGGCACGGGCTTCGCGGCGCAGGTCGTGCACCTCGCCGGTGGTCGCGGCACGGGCGGTGTCGCCCGCCAAGCGCCGCTTGCCCGCCTCCATGAACTCCTTCGACCACGTGTAATACAAGCTCTGGGCGATGACATCCTTGCAGCACAGCTCGGCGATGCTGTCCTCGCCGCGCAGGCCTTCCAGCACGATCCTGATTTTGTCCTCTGCAGAGAAGTGCCGGCGCGTCGCACGCCGTATGTCCTTCACCAGCCGCTCAGCAGGGGCCTTCGGCGCCGATTTTTTCAAGGAGGATTGGGCTTCATCCTCGTTCCTTAGTCACTACGACGAAGCCCAAATCCTCCTTAAATCACAACCTCAAATCTGTGCCATTGGTGCTGACGGCGGACAGCACCGGCAATCCGCCCTCACATGAAGCGCTCGGGTTGAGCCATGTCGGTCTCCACGCAGAGGTTCGTTTCTTGGTAGACAACTCGTTGCACGAAATAGCTCGTCGGTCAATTGGCGCTGGCACGCGAAGCCAAGAGCGGCCCGCCTCGCGGGAGGGCGCTCACCGCCGAACGATTGCCGGCTCGATCGGACTATTCTGCAACACGGCGGGAGGCAGGTAGGGCTCCGTGCCGCGATATTCGCAATTAGTTAGCCGTCAGTGCTGGCAACCTGATGCAGCGGGGGCAGAACGGCCGCGGCGCGCCGCCTCAGACGCGAGCGGTGCCAGTTGGGGATATCGGCTTGCTGACGATGAATGGCGTCGGCCATTTCAAATCTTCCACGGCTCCTATCGAGGAGGCATGTCTTCCGATCCGCTTTCGAGATTGCCGGACATTTTCGTCAGCAATGAGCGCATCGCGCGTATCTCAGTTGGGGAAATCATATGGAGCAGTCGCGCGTAGATCATGTCGGCTTCGGCGCGCAGCTGAGGCAGGATTTCGATCGCTCGGGGCAAAAGATGAAGTTCCCAGACGCGCCGGTCGCCCTTGGCAGCGCGCCGTTCCGCGAGCACCATTCTTTCCAGCTGGTCGACAACATGGCCAACGCTGGCACGCTCCAGTTCGAGGCATTTGGAGAGGTCGGTTTGGGTCATGCCCGGGGTCCGATAGATATAGACGAGCGCGCGCCACTGGGTTCGCGTCAATCCGAAGCGCGCCGTTGAGGCATCAAACTTCCGACGCAGTTTGCGGGGCACTTCCTCGATGAGAAAGACAAACTCGTCTGAGGCCGTCAGAAGACTTTTCGCGGGAGAGATGCCGCTTGTATTGCGAGGTTCAACCATCGTCATGGACTGTAGAGCCAACATCATATTCTGAAAACCCTTTACTGTAAGATATGATATAGTATGATCGTGGAATGATTGATCAGTCGATCACGCTTGCCGGGAAAGCGGGCCATGAAATCGCAGCGTCGGTTGATGGCCCGGAACTCGGATTACCGGTAATCCTCGCGCACGGCGGCGGACAGACCCGAAGGGCATGGAGGGCGGTAGCCCACCGGCTCGCGAGCCATGGTTTCCGGACCATCGCAGTCGATATGCGCGGGCACGGCGAGAGTGCATGGGCCAGCGACGGAGCCTATGATATCTCCGATTTTGCGGCCGATCTCGTCGAGATCGCTGCGGCGACGGCGAGCAAACCGGCGCTGATTGGCGCGTCTCTTGGTGGCCTGGCCGGGATCATCGCCGAGGGAAAATGCGCACCGGGAAGTTTCGGATCGCTGACGCTGGTCGACGTCACACCTCAGATGGAACCGAGCGGCGTCGCCCGCGTGGTCGGTTTCATGGCGGCGCATGCGCGCGATGGTTTTGCGTCGGTGGAAGAGGCCGCACAGGTCATTGCCGACTATCTGCCCCATCGCCCCAGCCGGAAGGCTTCGGCCGGGCTAGCACACTATCTGCGCCGCAAGGACGATGAACGCTTCTATTGGCACTGGGACCCCGCCTTCATCGAAAGAGTGACGCAGCAGGGCGGCGGCGTTTCCAGCGACCATGGCCGCACCGAGCTCAGCGCGGCCGCTGCCTGCTTGACCTTGCCGGTGCATCTGATCCGCGGCGGGTCAAGCGATCTCGTCTCGCTGGAAGCCGTCAAGCATTTCCAGGGCCTTGTCCCTCATATGGCGTATAGCGACATTGCGAATGCGACTCATATGGTGGTGGGGGACGAGAACGACGCTTTCGGGCAATCGATCCTAGAGTTTTTGCTCGGCATCCATGAAGCGGAAATGAAATCATGAATGCCCCCGCCGTCCCGGGGCTTGAGGAATTACGTGACCTATTGGCGCTGGCCCCTTTTCACCGCTGGCTCGGGCTCAGCATCGCTGAGGTCGGCGCCAACGAGTTGGTGATCTCCATGCCTTGGCGAGACGAAATCATCTCAAATCCGACGGTCGGCGCGGCGCATGGTGGCATCGTATCGGCTTTGATCGATCTGACCGGCCTCTATACGATCATCGCGATGGGGGGTGCTGCGCGGGCGACGGCGGACCTCCATGTGGATTTTCACCGACCGGCCAAGCTGGGGCCGCTTCGCGCGATCGGCAGCCCGGTGAAATTAGGGCGGCAGATAAGCGTCGCGGCTACCCGGATCCTAGCCGCAGACGGAACCTTGGTGGCGAGTGGTAGAGGGGCCTACGTCGCCTGATAACCGCCCGAGGCGAGCCAATCTGCGCGGCCAGATGCATGCCCAGCAGCTTTCGGAGCCGAGGCAGTGGCGGCAGCGACACGCTTTTTGGCGACGTGTCCCTAGGCCGAACCCACGACCGGACGGCCGCGCATCGGCCATTCAGTCAAATCGGCTCCCTGCCGGTCACACGCGGGTTTGGCCGCTCGCCTTTGAGCCGTCGACTTTGCCTAGTCCGACAGGCCAGCCACGCAGCGCATGGAGATCAAGTTCTCCTGTGCTGCGTGACTAGACTGCTGGGTCAGGTCAGGGCGCCGGGGTGCGATTCGCGATCGCATCCTCGATCAGATCCTGCATGACCTGTTCGAGCTCGACGCCTTTCCGGTCGCCTCCGCTCGATATTTCGGTGGCGATCAAAGCGTAATAGCCGGTCTCGCGATCGATCCAGCCGGTCCAACCATAGGCACCCGGTGAGGAATTGATCTTGGACGTCGCGCAGGCCGAAGGCGTGTCGCATTCGACAAAGGAGCCGAGCGCATATTCCCAATTGCCCGCGCTCGCCGGCACGAAAACGCGCGGCAAGCCTGCGGTACGTTGCTGGGTGAAGCTTGTCATATCGGTAATAAAGCTGCCGCCAAGGAAGGCACGCAGAAGTTTCGCATAGTCGCGCGGCGTCGAATAGGCGCCGCCCGCGACCCACGGGTTGGTGGGAGCGCTTCCCGCAGGGTCATACCAGGTCGTGCTCGTCATCCCGAGCGGGGTCGTCACATGCTGCGCGAACAGTTCGTGAAAATTGCGCTGGCGTGCCGGTGACGTGCCGGGCGCGATGCTTATATCCTTTGCCTCCAGATAGGCAGCGGCGACCTGAAGGCCGTGCGGTCCATAGCTATATTGCGCGCCGGGCGCGTTGCCCGGGCGCAAAATATCATAGCGCAAATCGTGGATGCTCTTCGCGCAATTGTAGAGCGTCATGGCCGGAAGCAGCTGACAGCCGCCAACGAGCGGGCTCGCATTGAAGCCCGACGTCATCGACAGCGCATGCTTGAGTTGGACATCCTTCTTCGTTCCGATCGTGGTCCAGAAGGCAAGCGGCGGCCGCATCGGATCGTCGAGCGTCGCGATGCCAGCCTGCACCATGCGCATCCCCAGCGCGCCGGCGAACCATTTGGAGGCCGACGCAAGCGGGGTCACCCGATCGATACCAAAGCTGCCCTTCTCGTAAGCGAAGAGATAGTCGGGATCCGAAGCATTCCCGACGATGAAATAGCCGTTATCGACCTCGGTATCAGCGTCGATTGCCGACTGTAACGCGGTCCAGTCATAGGTATAACCGCCGACGGTGGCCGAAAGGCTGGCGGCCGCGGGCGCCGATGCCGCCGACGTCGACGCTTTAGCAGCGGGCGCCGCAGGCGGAAGCTGCACCATGGGACGCGCCTCGCCGCCGCCGTTGCCCCCGAACCCGCCCTGCGCCGCAAAGGCCGCAGCCCCAGCCATCGCCGCACCAGCGGCAAGCCACATCCATTTCGTTCTTCCAGCCATTTTCTCTCTCCCAGCTTCGTTGCACATCGTCGAAACGGAGGGCCTAGCGCGGCCGGACGGGCTAGGGCCTGGGCTGGCCGTTCCCGAAGTGAACATTGAGCAGATGGTCGAGCTGCGCCTTGCGAAAGCCGGCGACGACGCCAGACTCGGGCGCAAATTTTGCGAGACGGTCGCTTGCCGCATCGTAACGCGGCCAGTCGCGAACGAGTGCGCAGCCAGGAACGCCCGTCTTGGCGAAGCCAACCCAGCAGGCGGCGATGCCTTCGCCGAAGCGGCGATCCTCGTCACCGACGGCGCCGGCGACCGACGCGAAATAGTCGAGCGTCCCGAACAGATAGGGGATTTCAGACCCGTGCGCGGCGCCCTTGGCGCGGTCGCGCCGCGCCGCTGCGACATAGTCGAAATGATAGAGATACGAAGGCGCCCCTCCCGCCGTCCGGGCCGCGAGCCAGCGCGCCGGGGCGACGAACCAGGCGTCGCCCAACACCTGGCGCGCCAGTTCATCATCGGCCAGCCCCATGCCATAGGCGGCCCGGCCCGCCGCCTGGTCGCGCCCTAGATAGGCGAGCGCGGCGGATGGCGGCACGCCCATGGCAAGGATGACGCTCGCCTCGTTGCTGTTCGCGCCGACGAGGAGCGGAACGTCGATCGGCTCGCTACGCGCAAAGACGCGCCAAGGCGCTTCGCGTACCAGGTCGCCGTCGAGGATGGGGCCGGTCATCGCGCCCGGCGTCCGGACCTCGCCAGCGGCAACGAGCGCGGCGGCGGGCAGCGCGCGAAGCGCGTCGAGCGATGCTGAAGGCGGCGCACCTGCGCGCGCTGCCAACGCCGCGCCTAGCGCTTCTTGCTCGCCAAGCGGGCGCGGATCGAGGAGACCAACGCCCGACTGAACGATCGCCTTGGCGAACAGGCCTTTGGCTTCGGGCTGGGCAAGGATCGTCGTCACTCCGATCGCCCCGGCGGATTCGCCGAACAAGGTGATCTGGCGCGGATCGCCACCAAATGCGGCGATATTTTTCTTCACCCACCGCAGGGCGGCCAATTGGTCCATCAGGCCGTAATTGGCGAGCGCCTCGCCGCGCGGCTTGGCCGCGCTGAGCGCGGGATGGGCGAAATAACCGAGCGCGCCCAACCGATAGTTGATCGTCACCAAAACCACACCTTGCCGCGCGAAGGCGGTGCCGTCGAAAACCGGGAAGGTGCCCGAACCGACCACATGGGCGCCGCCATGGATCCAGACCATCACTGGCAGCTTTCGCGCCCCCGCCGGGCGCCAGATGTTCAGCTGGAGGCAATCCTCAGACTGATGCTCGGCTACCCCGCCCGCGACAAGTGCGGGGCGCACCGTCTGCGGACAAGCCGGGCCGAGTTTTGCGGCATCGCGGACGCCCCGCCAGCGCGGCGGTGCCTGCGGCGCCCGCCAGCGAAGAGCGCCGACCGGTGCGGCGGCGAAAGGAATATCAAGGAAGCGCTCGACGTCCCCCGTGCGCGCGCCCGCAAGGCGCCCCTGCGCGATTGTCGCCGCGGGGGCCGTCTCCGCCGCCGCGACAGACACCGATCCGGTCAGCATCGCGGCACCGAACAGTGCTGCCATCACCAAATGCCGCATTGCGCCCTCCTACCCTTCCCGACCAGCGGCTGGAGGCCGCGGACGGGAGCGCGACCTAGAAAGAAATGCGTCCTTCGACGCCGACGACGCGAGGCTGGCTGTACCGGTTGATCGTCGGCGCCTGCGCGACGAAATAAACCTTGTCGAAGACGTTGTTCGCGAACGCGCTGACGCTGATCTTGCCGAAGTCGACGCCGACCCGAAGATTGACGAGGACATAATCATCGAGGTCGACCGAGGTCGCTGTCAGCTCCTGTTTGCCGCCCCATTGACCACTGATCAGGACATTGCTGGTCAGCGCGACATCCTTGGTGACCGGGTAGCGCAGATTGAGGTTGGCCGAGGCGAGCCAGTCGGGAACCTGCGCAAGGTCCAGCCCGTCATAGCGGCCGCTCTTGACCTTGCCCTCTTGCCGCGAGCCACTCAAGGCGAGGCGGCCATTGCCTTCGCCGAGATCGAAGCCCTGGCTATATTCGGCCTCGATACCCCAGCTTTTCGCATCGCCTGCGTTGGTTAGATAGGCGACCGCGGCGATCGGGCACGCCGGATTGGTGAGCGCGCAGCCATCGTCGACCTGCGCGATCAGGTCTTCAAGCTCGGTGTAATAGCCCGCGATTGCGAAATAGCCGCGGCGGATCGGACTGCCCTTGATGCCGACTTCGTAAGACGTGCTGTTTTCGTTGCCGAACAGCACCTGCACAGGACTCGGCGCGCGCGGATCGGAGAGGCGCGTGTTGAACCCGCCGGCCCGATAGCTGCTGCCGACCTTGCCATAGGCGAGGATGTTCGACGTGAGCTTGTACGAGAGGGTCGCATTGTAGGAGAGATTGTCGGCGTTGATGCTGTCGTCGATGATCCGCGATGGCCCGCCGGTGGGCAGGCCAGTCCCCAAATCGTAAAGCCGCGCCGAGATGCTCCGGCTGTCGCGGGTATAGCGCAGTTCGCCGGTCAGGTTGAGGCTGTCGGTGATGTCGAAACCGAGCGAGCCATAGGCCGCATAGCTTTCGAAATGCAGCCGCGCGGGCGCGATATTGCCCGGCGACGGATTGGCGAGCGTCGGCGTGCGCGTCGTCGCCACCGAGAAATCGCTGTCGAGCAACAGCATTTCGGCGCCGACCAGCCATGTGAAGCGATCGCTCGCCCCGCTGACATGAATATCCTGCGAAAAATTGTCGGTCGTGTCGACGACGTAGGACGCGGTGCTGGCATCGAGCGGCGTGAGAGCGCCGATCTGCCCCGCGGCGCGCGCACGCGCCAGCTCGGCGGGGCTGATCGCGTCATTGTCGAGATCATATTCGGACGTGCGCTTGCGAAAGGAGGTTGTCGACGTCAGGTCGGCACCGCCCAGATCCACGCGGACGAGCGCCTGAAGGCCGTCCACGTCCTGGCTGGCGCGCGGCGCGGTGTTCCAGGGGTAGCGAAAGCGATCCTGCGTATAACCGCCGGGAAAGCCTGGCGTGCCCGCGGGAATGGATATCTGGTAATGGATCGTCGGCGTGGTCAGCCGCTGGGTCTCGGCCGTGATGATCGCGTCGACCGGCCCGCGCTTCAGCCGGATCTGGCCGCGCAGTCCGTGGCCCTTCTGCTGGTCGAAATAGACGTCGTTGTCGGGATTGTAGAAGAAGCCCTTGTCCTGCTCGACGAGATCGCCGCTGATGCGGATCGCCAGGCCATCGGCGAGCGGGACATTGATCGCGCCCTGCGTCTGGAAGCTGTTGTTCTCGAAGCCATAGCGCGCGCTCGCCCAGCCCGAGAGATCGAATTCGGGCTCGGCCGAGATGATATTGATCGCGCCGCCGACCGCGTTGCGGCCGTACAGCGCGCCCTGCGTCCCGCGCAGAACCTCGACGCGGCCGATGTCAAGCAGGTCGAGCCGCGTGAAGTTGCGACCGCCCACCGGACCGCCGGCGATATAGGCACCGTTGCGATAGAGCCCGACGCTCGGGTCGCCATTGGTGGCACGCGCGGTCGACGAAGCGCGGATCGAGATCTCCGACGTGACGGACGAGTTCAGATTGTTGAAGCGAACGCTTGGCTGATCGGCGAGGAGTTCGCCGCTGCCCGTGGCGCCGCCGCGATCGGTGAGCGACGTGATATCGATGACCGACGCCGCGGTCGGCACATCGGCCAGCCGCTCTTCGCGGCGGCGCGCCGTTACGACTATGGCGCCGTCATCATCCGCTTCAGCCGCGTCCGGAAGAGCTTCGGACGGTGCGTCTTGAGCGAAAGCAGGCGGAGCGACGGCTACCCAAATCGCGGCCGTGCAGAAAAGAAGGTTCGCTCTGCGTCCCATGGTCACTCTCCCCATCTTGTTATCGCAATTATTATCGATAATTTTGTGCAAAACCGTCGGCAAGTCAAGCCGGAAAGCGCAATGTCTTTGCAGGTGGTTCGCTGGTCTAAGAGACGACGGCGCTCAGCAGGTCGCGGACGCCCCGCGCCGTAGCGGCAAGGGGGTCAGGTGTGACCGTCGATAAATCGTCGGTCACAGCGTGGTGATGACGGTGTGCGCCAAAGATGCCGGCATGACGCACGTAGCCGGCCTTTATCACTTCCGAGAGTTCGCCCGCTGTGCCTTCCGCCGAAGGATAGGCCATTTCCAACCCCGGCTGGCCTTTGAATATCTCGCGCGCACACGTCACGAATTCGGGCGATGTCATGAGAAAACGATAGGGATCGGCGCTTGGCAGCGGCAGCAAGCGCCCCGGCATTTCCTGATAGTCACGTGCTGCCGCATTGGCGCCGAGATGAAACCAGAAAGCGGTCTCGCCGGGGGCTGGACCCACCTTGTCGGCGATATGGCTCGCACCGAGATTCTCATATTCATGCCCGCTGTTGCACAGGAAGAGCAGGCTGTGTTGCGGAAACGCTCGGGGCATCCAGTCGGCAAGCGCGAGCCACATCGCGATACCCGGCCCCCGCTCGCCGGCGCAATCGGTCCAGCCTGAACGCGGCGTAGAGACGACGAGCCAAGGGCGACCGGAGCGAACGCGTCGCCCGATTATATTCTGCGCTGCCCGAATCCCACCGCGCCCGCGAAGCGCTAATTTCGCCGCGGCACCGTGGCGCGCGGCTTCAATCACCGGGGCGGCGAGTCGCGGCGCGAGCAAGGCAAGTGGCTTGTCCGATACAGGATGACCGGCCGGGACATTGAGGAGCAAGGCCTCGCCCGTCGGCCCAGTCGTAATGAGAATGACCCCGTTCGCACCGCGCGCAAGCGCATCGGCGAGCGGCTCGCGCACTGCACGATCTACGAGGCTCGACCAGCGGCGGAAAGGCAGGCGCACGACGGCGATCGCGCCGTCGAGGCGTTCAGGGATTTCTGCGAGGCGCAGCGGCGCAGCGAGACCGGCCTCGCCGGTTTCGACGGCGAGCGGCTGTGCGACGAGCGGTATCGTGTGGTCGCCGAGCGTAAGTTCGCAATGCGACGCCTCGAACCAAGGCACGTCAAACGTCTGGCGATCCACTTCGAATCCGGCACTGAACAGCCGCTTCGCTGTCCAGTCGGCGGTCCAGCGATCGCCCGCGCCGCCCGACTGCTTGTTGCCGGCCTCGGCATAGCTTTGGACGTCGGCGAAGAGGCGTCCGGGGCCGAACATGGTCAAATCCAGGGATACAGCGGCAGCGGAGTCAACCTGCAATGCGATCGGCGCCGCGAGGCCCGCCTTAAGCAAGGTGCGGCGGTCGGTCGGGAGACGGCTCATGTCACTTTTGCGCGGCGGCGGCTGGGCTTAGGCTTTGCGTGGCGGGCCTTATATTCCTCGAGTGCGCGCCCAAAACTATTCTGAGTAACCCCGATCAGATCGCGCGCCACCGCATCGGCGGCATCGCCATCGCGCGCGACGATATGGCGGCAAAGCGCGTCGTAGAGGATGGCCGATCGCTTCGCCGCCTCGTTGCCATGCGTCTCGATATAGCTGTCAGTATAGACATTGTGCTGCCAGCGCGCGAGCAGCGCGACCCGATCGAGGAGCTCGAGCGCGAGCGGCGCATTGCTGCGTTTGGCGATAAAGCGACCGATGCGGTTCGAGACCTTGATATGCTCGAACGTATTGTCGGTGCGCTGGGTGACATCCTTATATTCGACAAGCCGGTGCATCAGTTCGCGCCCGTCGCGGTCGGTCATTTCGGCGGCCGCAAGGCGACAAACGACGCCGAACAGCGATTTCCACAGTTCATAGACCTCGTTCGCAGCATGCTCGTCGATATCGATCACATAGGTGCCGCGCCACGGCACGACCTTGACAAGCCCGATCCGCGCGAGATGCCGGAACGCCTCGCGCACCGGCGCATGGCTCACTCCGAAGCGCGCGGCGATTTCGCGCTCGCGCAGCCACGATCCGGGCGGAATCCGCCATTCGACGATGTCGTCGGTCAAAAGGCGCGCGATCACGCGGTCCTGCGTCGGCGCGCTGTCGTCGTCGGTCTTCGTCGCGGCCATGTCTCTCCGTTCGGCTTTCCCTGCTCGCGGCGCCATCCTAATCGGGCAGCGCACACGAGCAATCGATGATTGCGAATGAATTTATTATCGATAATATGGAGAATGACAAGCATCGGAAAATCGGAGTCGGATCTTGAAGCGCACCATCCTCTTTTTCG
The DNA here is from genome assembly GCF_004795895.1 of Sphingopyxis sp. PAMC25046. Classification (NCBI taxonomy): domain Bacteria; kingdom Pseudomonadati; phylum Pseudomonadota; class Alphaproteobacteria; order Sphingomonadales; family Sphingopyxidaceae; genus Sphingopyxis; species Sphingopyxis sp. PAMC25046. Next base: position 1,284,027 of record NZ_CP039250.1, on the reverse strand, counting down.
CGGCCGCGGTTGCGGCACAGCCAGCCGCGGCAGGCGAACCCGCCCCTCTTCCCGGCTGTGCCGAAGCGATCGCCTATTCTGAGGCTAATTCCGGCGTTGCGCTGCTGATACTTGAAGATGGCAAAGTGCGCTGCCGATCGGCAGACATCGCGACGCCGCAGGAACTCTGGTCGGGCACCAAGAGCCTTGTCGGGCTGATGGCGGCGGCGGGCGCACAGGATGGACTTCTAACCCTCGACGAGCGGGCATCGGAGACACTCGCTGAATGGAGGGGCGACCCCAAAAAGGAACAGATCACGCTTCGGCAATTGCTGTCGATGACGGGCGGCCAGGCATCGACCGTCGGCAGGGCCCAAGGGTATCTGGACTCGGTGAAGGCACCGCTCACGGCGGCGCCGGGCAGCAAATTCCAATATGGTCCCGCCCCGATGCAAATCTTTGGAGAGATCATGCGGCGCAAGCTCGTTGCCAAGGGCCAAGACGGCAACGCTCGCCATTATGTGGAGCGGCGCATTCTCACTCCGCTTGGGGTTACCATAGGCAGTTGGCGCAGCGGCCCCGATGGCGCACCGCTCATGCCGCAGGGCCTCGTGCTGGCAGCGTCCGAGTGGGCGAAGATCGGCGAGTTCGTCCGCGGCGGTGGGAAGCTCGACGGCAAGCCGCTTGTCGATGAACTGGCGTTCGCCGAGCTGTTCAAGGGTAGCCAGGCCAATCCGGCCTACGGTCTCACCTGGTGGTTGCCCCGTAGCACGCCGGCTGTCGATATTGTTACCCGGTCCACCGATATCACCAGTCATGCCAACGAACTCCCGGCGGATATGGTCGTCGCCGCCGGCGCGGGCGATCAACGCCTCTATATCATTCCGTCGCTTCGGCTTACAATCGTTAGGCAGGCGAAACTCGATCTGGCGGCTTTGGCGGCGGGGGAAAAAGGCGATTGGTCCGATTGGCGGTTCCTGTCACTGTTGCTGAAAGCGGCGAGTGACTAATTTGAAACGCGGCCGAAAACATGTCGGGGCCGATCGAACCTAGGCCGTGCCGCTGCAATATGATCATTGAGAATTGCTGGCCGAATGGAAACGCGGCACGTGGAGTTTGCCGCTGGACCAAAATGATGACGGTTATTGACAGCCCGCGCGGCAATCATACCCGAGGGGCGGAACCTTGCACGCGACGCCGCAGTGGGGCGAAGAAGGATGCAGCATGTTACGGGGATTGATGCAGGACGCGCCGCTGCTGATCAGCGGAATATTGGAATATGCCGCGCGCGCGCACGGCGAGAGGGAGATCGTCTCGAAGGCTGTCGATGAGCCGGTTTGGCGGTATGACTGGCACCGCTGCGATCAGCGTGCGCGTCAGGCTGCGCAGGCCCTTGGTGTCCTCGGGATTGCAACGGGCGACCGCGTCTCGTCGCTCGCCTGGAACACGCACCGCCACCTCGAACTCTTCTATGCGGCGCCGGGCATGGGCGCTGTATTGCACACTGCCAACCCGCGTCTCAGCGACGAGCAAATCGCCTTTACTATCGCTCATGCAGGCAGCCGCATTCTCTTCTTCGAGCCCAATCTAGCCGAGCTCGTCGCACGGCTGCGCCCTCTCCTTCCAGGTATCGAGCGTTATGTCCTTCTCGCGGATCGCGGAGCGACCGCGCCAGATGTTGCTGACGCGTTGAACTATGAAGCGTTGCTGGCACGCCAGGACGGGGCCCTCACCTGGCCGAGCTTCGATGAAAAGGCAGCCGCATTTCTTTGCTACACTTCGGGGACGACGGGCGACCCCAAGGGCGTCCTATACAGCCACCGATCAATCGTTCTCCACGGGATGGCGGCCGGTCTGAGCAGTGCCTTCGGGTTCAGCGCTTTTGATGTCATCATGCCCTGCTCGTCCATGTATCATGCGACGGCATGGGGACTTCCGTTCACGGCAGCGATTAACGGCTGCAAGCTAGTGCTTCCTTGCGACAGGATGGACGGTGCCAGTCTCGCCGATCTGATCAACGAAGAGGGCGTCACCTTTTCGGGCGGTGTGCCCACGATCTGGACCATGTACCTCGCTCATCTCGACACCACGGGGACGGGGGTCGGCAATCTCAAGCGCCTCGTGATTGGCGGCTCGGCCGTCCCGCGGGCGATGGCCGAGACATTCCGCGCCAAATATGGTGTCACTGTGCTCCAGCTCTGGGGCATGACCGAAACCAATCCTCTCGGCGTGATTTCGACGCCCTCCCCGCTCCTGATGGCCGAAGGCGAGGATTTCGCGAACGATCTCCTGCTGACGAAGCAGGGTCGCATGCAATTTGGCATCGAACTGCGCATTATCGACGGCGATGGCACGCCGCTCCCCTGGGACGGTGAGCAGGCGGGTGCGCTCCAGGTCCGCGGACCGTGGGTCGTCGATCGCTATTTCCCCGATTTTGAGGGCGCCGGGAGCGATGGCTGGTTCGACACCGGGGACATAGGTACGATCGATCGCTTCGGCTTTCTCCGGCTGACCGACCGCGCGAAAGACGTGATCAAGTCCGGGGGCGAATGGATCAGCTCGATTGATATCGAGAATGCGGCGGTTGGGTACCCCGGCGTCCGGGTCGCCGCGGTCGTTGGCGTATATCATCCAAAATGGGAAGAGCGACCCCTTCTCGTGATTGAAACGCATGAAGGTCAAGCCGTCACAGCCGACGCAATTCGCGCGCATCTGGAGACGAAGGTTGTTCGTTGGTGGCTGCCGGACGACATCCTGTTCGCGACAGTACCGCTCACTGCAACGGGAAAGATCGACAAAAAGGCCTTACGCGAAGCGTATCGTAACCAACTCGCCTAGATGAGATCACACTGCGTCCATTCCCTGCGAACGGCAGCGATCCTTTCAGGCAGGCAAAGTTCAGCGGGCCTCGTGGGTCTTGCATAAGCCCGGGCAATCTCGCGGGGGCGGGCTATACAATGCAAAGCGCTCTACGCTTGCAGCGCGGACAAGGTATGGCCAAGATGAGGCATGACGTCGACCCAAAAAACCAAAGAACAAGCTTCCGGACGAACAGGGAGGCCTACTCGACAAGCCTCGCAAGCACTTTCGAGGAAAATTCTCCGTGTCGCCCGCGATGTCTTCTTTGCCGACGGATTCGGTCGTTCAACGGCGGAACGGATTGCTGCAAAAGCAGGCATCTCCAAGCGCACTTTGTACGCCCGTTACGGGAGCAAAAAGCTGCTTTTCGAGGCGGTAATACTCAGGGAAATCGAGGATCGGCTCTCCTTCCTCGAACAGCACGTTCCCGAACATGGCGACGTTCGGCCCGAGCTTGAAGAGCTGTCCGATGAACTGCTATCCTGGATGCTTACCGACATTCATGTCGCGTTGGAACGCGTTGTAATGGCTGAGGCTGCACGTTTTCCCGCTTTAGCGCGAAACCTTTACGAATTCGGCGTAGGACGCACGACGAGATTGGTGGCAGAGGTTTTGCGCAAAGCCGAGGAGAGGGGAGAAATCAGGGTGTCAGACGCGAATTTTGCTGCGGAGCAGTTTATATCCAGCGTCATTTTGTCACCTTTTCGTCGGGCCGCTCTTGGAGTGGGAGTGACCAGTCACAATGAAACCTCTTCAGCCCGAATGAGGCAAGCTGTGGATCTATTTGTGTACGGCTGCCGCCCCTCCCAGAAGGGGAGCCATCCATAACATTCCCGCTTCATCTCGGGCTGGGCAGTTGTCACGACTAGGTGTTTAGTCCCAGCATGTGATGGTGTAAGCTTGTCATCGTCACAGCGGGAGGGATTATGGGCCAGCTTCTACACGGCAGCGCCAAGACCACGCACGCCGTTCGAGCGGAGCTACAGCGATCGCAAGCTCCGGTCGCGCAGCTCGCGAAGCGGTACGGGATCAACGAGAAGACGGTGATCAAGTGGCGCAGCCGGCCGTCGGTCGAGGACATGCCGGTGGGGCCGAAGGAACGGCGCAGCACCGTGCTGTCGCCGATGGAAGAAGCCGCGATCGTGGCGCTCAGGGTGCAGGCCCGGCTGCCGCTCGATGACGTCTTCATCGCGTTGAAGGACGTGATCCCGAACCTGACGCGCTCGTCGCTTCACCGCTGCCTGCAGCGGCACGGGATCAGCCGATTGCCGAAGGCGGATCGCGAGAAGCCGAAGAAGTTCAAGAAGTACGAGATCGGCTATTTCCACATCGATATCGCCGAACTGCGCTACGAAGGCGGCAAAGGATTCCTCTATGTCGCGGTGGACCGCACCTCGAAGCTGGTGTTCGCCCGCATCTATCGACGGGCGACCAAGCTCGCCGCGGCAGCCTTCCTGCGCGTGCTGATCAAGACGGTTCCCTACAGGATCCACACCATCCTGACCGACAACGGCGTGCAGTTCGTGCAGCGTGACCAGGGCGGCACACTGGGATGGATCGGCCATATCTTCGGCCGTGTCTGCGAGCAGAACGGCATCGAGCATCGCCTCACCGTAACCGGTGTTTCCCTGCCACCTTGCGGGAGTGAAGCGTGGCGTCGATTTTCGCTAGCCCGATCAGGCTGGAGGATGCTGATGCTATGATGATGACATGTGATGATGCTGGCACCAGCGTGGTTCGGCGTTTTGAGGTTTTCACAGGTGCGGGCCAGCGTCGGGAGTGGTCGCCTGAGGTAAAGGCGTCGATCGTCGCGGAGAGCTATTCGGGTCAGGAGACGGCCTGCGCGGTGGCGCGCCGTCATGGGCTTGCTCCGTCGCAACTATTCGCTTGGCGCCGGGATCTGCGCAAGAAGCTGGAGGACCAAGGGCTGACGCTTCCAGCGACGCCTGCGTTCGTGCCGGCGGTGATCGAACCGCTCCCTTCGGGTGATCCAGCCCCTGTCGCCAGGCGCGGCCGTCGCCGTCGGCGTCCCACAGTCAGTGCTGTCGAGCTGGAGATTGACGGCGTGGCGGTGAAGATCGGACGCGGGGCCGATGCGGCTGTGATCGCAGCGGTGATTGAAGCACTCAAGGCAACGCGATGATCGGACCTGGCGCTGGCGCGCGCGTGATGGTGGCGACGCGTCCGGTGGATTTTCGCAAGGGACCTGACGCCCTGGCCGCGCTGGTCGGCGCCGAGTATGGCGGCGACCCATATTCAGGCGTGATCTACGTGTTCCGGGCAAAGCGTGCTGACCGGATCAAGCTGGTCTGGTGGGACGGCACTGGCCTGTGCCTGATGGCCAAGAAGCTGGAGTCCGGCGGCTTCCGGTGGCCGGGCATCCAGGACGGCGTGATGCGTGTGACCTCAGCGCAACTCGGCGCGCTTCTGGAGGGTCTGGATTGGCGCCGGGTGCATGGCGGGCGCCGCCCGCAGGCCCCGCAGATTGCCTGTTGACGGGGCGTTCCCAGACTGATTCACTGCTCCCATGCTCATGGAAGCGGACCTGCCGGACGATGTTGACGCGTTACGCGCGCTCGTCCTCGAACAGGCCCGCAAGCTCGAGAGTGCCGACGCGGAAGCCGAACGCCTGAGGGCGATCATCGAGGCTTTTCGGCGTCATCGGTTCGGCCGCCGTTCCGAGCAGCTCGATCAGGATCAGTTGCAGCTGGGCCTTGAGGATGCCGAGACGGCGCTCGCGGAAGCCGAGGCCGCCAGCGAAGCGAAGGCCGGACGGCCTCGCAGTGATCCTGTGCGCAAGACCAACCGCGGTTCGCTGCCCGCGCATCTCGAGCGGATCGAACAGATCGTTGACGTCGAGAGCAATGCTTGCCCCTGCTGCGGCGGCGCCCTCCACCAGGTCGGCGAGGATGTCGCCGAGCGCCTCGATGTGGTGCCGACCACCTTCCGCGTCGTGGTCACCCGGCGGCCGCGTTATGGCTGCCGTTCGTGCGAGAGCGCGATCGTGCAGCCGCCGGCGCCGGCGCGGATCATTGAGGGCGGCATTCCGACCGAGGCACTGATCGCCCAGGTGCTGGTATCCAAGTATGCCGATCACCTGCCGCTTTACCGGCAGGCCCAGATATACGCCCGGCAGGGCATCCGGCTCGACCGATCCACTTTGGCCGACTGGGTCGGGCGAGCGGCCTGGTATCTGCGCCCCTTGCGTGACCACATTCTCGACGAGCTACGACGATCCGAGCGGCTGTTCGCCGACGAGACGACCGCCCCGGTGCTCGATCCCGGACGCGGGCGGACCAAGACCGGCCAGCTCTGGGCCTATGCCCGCGACGACCGACCATGGGGCGGCTGCGATCCGCCGATCGTCGCCTATGTCTATGCGCCAGATCGCAAGGCCGAGCGTCCCCAGTTCCATCTTGGTGATTTTGCGGGCATCCTACAGGTCGATGGCTATGGCGGCTACGCCGCGCTCCCCCGGCGGCGCCAGCAGATCAGGCTCGCTTTCTGCTGGGCGCATGTGCGTCGCAAATTCTACGAACTGGCTGATACATCCCCGGTCGCTACCGAGGTGCTGCGCCGCATCGCCTTGCTTTACGCCATCGAGGACGATGTGCGCGGCCTCTCGGCCGAGCAGCGTCGTGCCGCTCGGGCCGGACGCAGCCGCGTCATCATCGACGATCTTCACCAATATCTTGCCGCCCGTGGCCGCCAGGTCAGCGCCAAGAGCAAGCTCGGCGAAGCGATCCGCTACGCACTCACCCGCTGGGACGGCCTCTCACGCTTCATCGATGACGGTCGCATCGACCTCGACTCCAATACCGTCGAACGATCGATCAGGCCGCTGGCTCGCAATCGCAAAAATGCCCTGTTTGCCGGTTCCGACGAGGGCGGCGACAACTGGGCGGTGATCGCCACGCTCATCGAATGTTGCAAGCTCAGCACCATCAACCCCCACCAATGGCTGACCGAAACCCTCACCAGCCTCGCCAACGGTTATCCCGCCAACAGCGTCGGTGATCTCATGCCATGGACCGTCGTAGCCTGAAAACACCGGTTACGCCTCACCAAACCCTATCACCCATGGACCAACGGTCAGGCCGAAAGGATGGTGCGCACCATCAAGGAGGCCACCGTCAAATCTTTCCATTACACGTCGATCAACGAGCTGCGCCGCCATGTCCGCGACTGGTTGGTCGCTTACAACTTTGCCAAGCAGTTGAAGGCACTGCGCTTCAAGACACCCTATGAGGCCATCGAAGAACTCTGGAAATCCAAGCCGGATATCTTCAATATGGAGCCACACCATCACATGCTGGGACTAAACACCTAGGCCGTGTTGACAAAAGGGATTCCCAAATCCTCCTCCTTCTGATTCAAGACTGCTTTTTGAGGATCAGTCATGGGTCGCGGGGATTTGTCGGATGCGGAGTGGGACCTGATTGGGCCGCTGCTGCCGCCTGAACGTGGTCGCTGGGCGCGGCCGTCGGGCGATAATCGTCGCTTTCTCAACGGCATGCTTCACGTGCTGCGGGTCGGCTGCCCTTGGCGCGACATGCACGAGCGCTACGGCAAGTGGAACTCGGTCTATGTCCGCTTCCGGCGCTGGGCCGAACAGGGTGTCTGGGATGCCCTGCTGCAAACGCTGGTCGATCTGGGTCTGACCGACGACTGGCAACATATGATCGACAGCACCAGCGTTCGCGGCCATGTTTCGGCAGCGGGCGGAAAAGGGGGGCTTGTGCGAACGCTCTTGGTCGATCACGCGGCGGCTTTACGAGCAAAATCCACGCCCGCTGCGACAATCAAGGACTGCCTGTCGGCTTCATCCTGACCGGCGGCGAGGCTTCTGATTACACCGCTGCCGAACCGCTGATGGCGATCCCCGTCGCCACACCCAAGGCGCTGCTCGCGGACAAGGGCTATGATGGTGATCGCTTCCGGGAAAGCCTGCTGACCCGGGGCATCCTGCCGATCATCCCGCCCCGCTCGAACCGCAAGGTGCCAGAGCATCCCGACTATCGCCGTTACAAGGACCGCAACCGCGTCGAGCGCATGTTCGGAAAGCTCAAACAGCAACGACGCATCGCCACTCGATATGACAAAACCCTTCTCTCGTTCGAGAGCTTCCTAAACCTCGCCGCCACGCGGCTATGGCTGAAGTCTTTTGTCAACGCGGCCTAAGTTTCCATTGGCTACCCGCTAATTGATCACCGCAGCCGTCCAACTCGCGATTTTGTCGGCCATTTCAAGGCTCGCGCGATCAAAGGCTTCGACGATACTCGAAACACTGTTTGCGCTTGCTGTCCTATCAAGGACGATGCGCGTGACTGCCAGTGGTTCCGATTCTTTGGATCGGCTTAGTTCCACTTGCGCGGCGATGCGAATGATCGGGGCCGCGTCGGGCCCCTGCTCGTAATAGGCTGCAAAAGAAGAAAGCCGTGCGGATAGGACGTAATGATCGGAAGCCACGCTCTGGACAGGGATATATGCGTGATCGATTTTGCGCGCTACGCTTCCGGCAATAGCCTCGCGGATCATCTCGGGCGCAGGCCTCATCCACCGTGCTTTGGCCAGATACGTGACTTCGCGATTCTCGATCGTGAGGATCCTGTCTCCATCGGCCCCAGGCGGAAGCGTCGGTCGCGTAATATACACCGGAATCCACTGTCGTGCAATTTCACGCTCCGGTACGGGCGTGCTGCTGATCCGGTACAACGTCGATTTGCCGCCAGTTCCCAGAATATTCCCGCAACCAGAAAGGCAAATTAGCGCGCCCGTCAGCAAAAACATTCTTGCAGAGATCGTTTTCATTGGGGGAGCTTCCTTTCACGAGGGGTCCGTCGTAGCTGGCCGGCGAGCTGCTCGATTTCCTGCGCCGCGCTATCGAGCGATTTCAAAGTTGCAGCAATCCCGGAGCCGTCGGGCGCCGCCAATCCACTCGCGGCGTCATCAAGCCTGTGAATGACCACCCTCGCCTCGGCGATCCCCTCTCGAAGATCTCGAGCAGCTGCCGAGACATCGGCAAACGTCTTGCGACCGTCGCCATCGATCGCCGTGCGCGCCGATGCGGCCGCGGCCTCGATATCGGCCGCCGCCCGGTCCAGGCGTGCAAACGCTTGTTCAGCCTTGCTGAACATTCCGCGACTAGATCGCAATTCCGCCGTGGTAGCTCTTACATCCGCAATAGCAGCCGAAACATTTTCGATATTCTCGTCGGACAAGGTCCGGTTGACCCTTTCCAGGGCCTGCGAAGCGTCCGCCAACAATGCGCCACCTCCATCCATCAGGGATTGTAGCGAACTTTTTTCCGCCTTAATCACTGGGAGCGTTTCCTTGGAAACCTCCTTCAACAACGGCTTAGAGGGCGTCCCCGCACTGATCTGGATGTAGCTTCCGCCGGTTATGCCTTGCGACTCCGTCGCGGCGGTAGAATCGACGCGCACAGGCGTATCCTCGCGCAGGCGCACCCCTGCAAGCACCCTGTTTGGATTTCTGGGATCAAGACTAATACGCGTGATTTCTCCCACCGGAATTCCGTTGAACTGCACCTCGCCTCCCTCGCTAAGACCGCGGACGGGACCATCGAAAATGATCCGATACTCGTCGAAATTACGGGCGAATTGGGATTGACCGAGCCAGAGGATGAAGCCGAAAGCCGCCGCTAGCAGAGCCAGCGTCAGGCCCCCAATCAGACCGTAGTTCGCGTCGCGTTCCATTAACGGTTCCTTTCCTTGACGCGCTCCGCCCGCCCTCCCAAAAACGCCCTGATCCAAGGATGGTCAGACCTCTCAAGTTCCGCGATTGGCGAAACCTCGACAATTTTCTGATCCGCAACCACGGCCACGCGGTCGCTGATGGAATACAGGCTGTCGAGATCATGGGTCACCATCACGACAGTAAGCCCCAGCGTGTCGCTCAGCGTCCGTATCAGCTGGTCAAATTCGGCGGCGGCGATCGGGTCGAGGCCCGAAGTGGGTTCGTCAAGGAACAGCAATTCTGGATCGAGCGCCAAGGCCCTCGCTACGCTTACACGTTTTCGCATTCCGCCTGAAAGTTCAGCGGGCATTTGCCGGCCCACCTCGGCATCGAGTCCGACAAGGCCGATTTTCATCAGAGCCACGGCCTCGAGCCACGGCTCTCTAAGACGGGTATGTTCGATGAGAGGAGCCTCGACATTTTCTTGCACACTAAGAGAAGAAAAAAGCGCGCCATTTTGAAACATGACGCCAATTCGGTGATCAATTTCCGTACGATCAAAGCGACTCCCAATTTTTTTCTGAAAGATTTCGATTGTCCCATGGCTAGGCGCAATCAGGCCCAAAATGGTGTTCATCAGGACGGATTTTCCACTACCGGACCCTCCGACGACACCAAGAATCTCGCCACGATGGACTTCTAGGTTCAAATCCTGGTGGATAATGTGATCGCCAAATCGGGTTTTAAGATTCTCCACCCGAATAACGATGTCCGGATCGCAAATCATATTTCGAGCACGTTGAAGAGAATTGCAAAGGCGGCATCCAGAAGGATGATTGCGAATAGCGCTTGGACAACGGCGACGGTCACCCGCCCGCCCAGATCCTCAACATCTCCGCGTACCGAAAGGCCGTGGCGACATCCGGCAAGCGCAATCACAATGGCCAGCACCGGTACTTTTGCCATTCCAACCCAGAAGTGTCGGATATCGACCGCAGCTGAGAGTCGTTCGGCGAAATATGTCGGGCTCACGTCGAGTATGCCCCAGCTGACGACAAGCCCGCCGGCCAAACCAGCCAGCATGGCAACAATCGCCAGGAGGGGCATAATTACAAGCAATGCCAATACGCGTGGCACAACCAGCGCGTCGAACAGGTCGATGCCCATCACCTTCATTGCCTGCGTCTCTTGATTCATTCGCATTGCGCCGATCTGGGCCGCGAAAGTGGAAGCGGACCGACCGGCAAGTAGTATCGCGGGAATGAGGACGCCGAACTCGCGGAGGACGGATATGCCAACCAGTTCGACGACCAGTTCCGATGCACCCAATGTCTTGAGCAGATCGCTTCCTATGAGAGCCACCACTGCGCCGATAAAGAATGTCATGATCGCTATGAGTGGCAGCGCATCGAAGCCGACCTTCTGAATTGACGACGCCAGTGCGATCAATCGCATCCTTTTGGGATGTGCAAGAGATTTCATGAGCGCCACCTCAAGTTGGCCGAGAAATCGAGCGCTTGCGCCGATTTCCTGGACAGCTCGATAAACTTTTTGGCCAAGACGCACGTGAAATGGGGGAGTTTTGATTGGCGGGACATCGCGGTCGGCCATGGCCGAGCCCACCAGCGCGAACAGATCAGCAAGATTGGCGGGCAGGTCTGCGGTAAATGCCGCATTGGGTGCGAGAGTCAGGATGGCGAGCGCGCCTGCGCTGTCTATCCTTCCCAGGTTTCCGAAGTCGCTTGAGAAGGAGAGGTTCGAGGGACTCAGAACATGCCCGGAAAGGCCTGCGATCGACATCGCTGTCCAGTCACCTTCAACGACCAACGTTGAAATGCCATCTCCTTCGCGAACGAAGATGTTCGGTGCTGTGCGCGCATTCATCGCAGCAAGTCTCCAACCGGTGTCGGGAGAGCGGATCGCCCGTGGCAACTCCCTCTCCCATAACCCGTCATCGAGCGGATCATGCCAGCAAGCGGGACCACTGACCCCACACATTTAACCATGCCGATCCACACATCGCGCCTTGCCGCAATGACATTATGTAAACGTCACCGTAGCGTTATATCAGGTCGCTTGCAAGGAGTATGCTGCGCACAAATCGGCCGACAGATCGTTTGAATAAGCACAGGATACTCTTGCTAAGGTTAGATAAAATTGTCAGTTGAAATCCCTATGAGATTCTTTCTGAACCGATATCGCACCTTAGAGTTCATATTAACGACACTCGTAGGTGACATTAAATCTTTGCTTGCACTTGCCATCCCAGGCCGAGTGATTTTTGCAGGGCGATCCATGACAGCGTGAGCGCCGCCTTTCCCCGGACGAGGTCGGTTGCCGCCTGCTGCTGTTTGCGAAGCGTGCGATTTAGGTCGGCGCGCGAGATCACTCCGCCGGCAAATCGTTGTCGATCAAGATCGGCTGCGCCATCTGCCTGGGACTTGATCTGCGCGAACGCCACCAGGGCAGAGCGCTGCTGGCTAAAGCGCGACAACGCGCGCTCGGCGTCCTGAAGTGCAGAAAGCACCGTCTTTCGATAGTTGGCAACTGCCTCGGCACGGACGGCGCTCGCCTGATCGACCGAGGCATCGACCCTTCCGAAATCGAGGAAGTTCCACTGCAACTGTGGAATGGCGAGAATTGACGGATTGCTCACATCAAAGAGATCGTCTGGCGACGTTCCGCCAAGTCCCAAGATTCCCATGAATGACAGCTTCGGAAATCGTGCAGCCTCCGCAACACCGATCCGAGCCGTTGCTGCCGCCAGGCTGCGTTCGGCCGCGCGGATGTCGGGCCGACGTGCGACAAGGTTGGAGGGGTCGCCCACGGCGACCTGTTCCGGCGGGAGGGGAACATCGAAGATCTGTTTCAGCGCTTCGTCCGTTGTCCCTGGGATCTGTCCAGCTAGAATGGCAAGCGCATCGAGCAATACCGCCGTGTCAGCTTCGGCCTCGGCGAGCTGAGACTTGAGCAGCTCGAGCTCGGCATTTGCATTGCCGAGAGGGAACAGGGGCAACACGCCTTGCTGATACCGTTGATAGGTTAGCGAGAGGGTTTGCTGCTGCAACTCGCACTCGGTTCGGTACGCTTTGGCTCGAAACTGGGCCTCGCGCAGGTTGACATAGGCATTGGCAACTTCGGCGGTCAGCTGGACCTTGGCATCCTCCACATTGGCAACCGCTGCCGCGGCCTGAGCGTTGCCGGCCTCGATCCGTCGCTGCGTTCCTCCTGCGAAATCCAGCTCCCAGTTAGCGTTGAGCCCGAGATTGTAGACACTGAGGCTATCATCCGCCTGTCCCTGCGGACTAACAGGCGCGCTCGCCGAAGGCGGGGCACTGTTCTGAATATCAAGGCCCGGCAAGCGGCCCTGAATAGCCGTCGCCTGGGTTCCAAGCGTCGGAAATCTTCCGGCCTTCTCCTGTCTCACGGATGCCCGCGCCTGCGCAATCCGCGCTTGCGCAGCCTGAAGCGAAGGATTGTCCGATAACGCAGCCTCGATAAGCCTGGTCAATTCCGGATCGTTCAAAAGGAGCCACCACTCTGCCAGCTCGGGCTCGGTATCGATGATGTTACCGCCGGCACGGACAAAGCCGTCATTTCGGTTCGCCGAGAATACTTCTGGAGGCCCGGCGTAGTCTGGGCCCGCAACACAACCGGCCAGCAGAAACGAGGCGAGAAGCGATATTACAGATTTTCTTATCATGTCAGGCTCAGTGCATCGAAAGGGAAACATTCTTGGGAAGCGGCTTCAAAAAGATGACCAAAGGAACGGTCATCAAGGTCAGGACGCCCATCACCAAGAATACATCATTGTAGGTCATTACGAACGCGTCCCGCTGGATGGTCCGGCCTAGCATCGACATGGCACCCTCCATCCCGCCGAAGCTTTTCGCGAGTTCATCAAGATAAATCTGGAGTGAAGCACTGTTGGCATTCAGCGTCTCTTCCATGCGCCGGCTATGGTGCCAGATCCGCTGGTCCTGAAACGAAGCCAGTCCGGCCAAAGCGAAAGATCCTCCGAGATTTCGAGCGGCGTTAAAAATACCGGAGGCATCGCCAGCATCTGTCTTTGCCACCGAGGCTACGGTAGCCTGGTTCAGGAACATCATGGCCAGAATCATGCCAACACCCCGAATAAGCTGGCTTTCGATGAATACGGCGCCCCCAGATTCCGCGGTGAGGCTTATGCTGACGAAACAGCTGGCCGCCATCAGAAGCATTCCGACACCGACGGCAATGCGAATGTGGAGTCTGCGGATCATGAAGGGCAGGATCGGCATAAGCACAAAAGCCGGAATACCCATCCAAAATATAACGAGCCCGGTTTGAAAAGCGTTATAATCGGATATGATCGCAAGAAATTGGGGAATGACGTAGGTCGAACCATACATGACCATTCCCAGGGCGAGAGCCATCACCGCAACGCTTCCGAATTGGCGATTGAGAAGGAGGCGGAGTTTCAGGACGGGCTTCGACGCGTTCAGCTGCCCGTATATGAGTGAAGCGAAACCGATAACGGCAATGAGTGCCAGCCAGCGAATAAGAGCGGATTCAAACCATTCCTCGCGATGCCCCTCCTCAAGCAACACAGTCAAAGCGCCCAACCCCAGAATCAGGCCGGCAATGCCCGCCCAATCAGCATCGGTCAGATACTCCCACTTCGGCTCTTCGTGAGGAAGCCCGACGAATAGCAGCAGCAGCAGTACGGCGCAGATTGGAACATTGACAAAGAAGGCATAGTGCCAGCTCAAATTTTCGGTCAGCCAGCCACCGATCAGCGGCCCCATGACCGGACCCAGAATCACTGTCATGCCGAACAGCGCCATGCCGATCGGCTGTTGATGGGGCGGCAATCTTTTCGCCACGATGGTCATCGCAGTTGGTATCAGCGCACCACCCATGAAACCCTGACCCGTGCGACCGATGATCATGGTCGTGAGGTCGGTCGCCATACCGCAAAGAATTGAGAAGCCGGTGAACGCGGAAACCGCAATGATGAGCAGGTTTCGCAGTCCAAAAAGGCGTTCAAGCCAGGCGCTAAGCGGAATTACCACAATTTCGGCAACGAGAAATGCGGTGGCAATCCAAGTGCCCTCGGTGCCGCTGGCTCCGATTTCGCCCTGGATCACCGGAAGCGCGGAATTGACGATAGAGATATCGAGTGTTGCGAGCATGGCGCCAAGTGCACCCGCTGCGACCGCTATCCACGCGGTGATATCGGCATTCCGCCTTTCTGCAGTCGGAGTACCAGAGGCGCTGTTCGATGCCAACTCGGCGGTCATTTGTCGGTACTCGAGATCTCTTTCAGCTCTCCGGCAGCGTTTCGCGTGTCGACAACTGCCACAACCGACATGCCCGGGACGAGCAGACGACGCACTTTGGGCGAGGCTATTATCGCGATACGAACCGTTATCCGCTGAACAATCTTGGTGAAATTCCCTGTGGCGTTTTCGGGCGGCAGGATCGAAAATTCTGCTCCGGTTCCGGGCGAGATGCTCTCAACGCGTCCAGCAATCTCAAAGTCGGGAAGAGCATCGACCTCGAGCCTGACCGGTTGCCCCGCCCGCAAAAGGCCGACCTGCGTCTCCTTGAAATTAGCGATGACGTAGATTTCGTTTACCGGAACCACCGTCATCAATCGCTGACCGGGCTGAACGAATTGGCCGACCCTTACTGTTAGATCGCCAACGCGACCTCCCTTGCTGGCTCGCAGCAGAGTCGATGTGACATCTAGGTCGGCCGCTTCCAGCTGCGCGCGGGCCGCGTCAGCTTGGGCTTCGGTCTGGTCGATCTGTTTGAACAAGGTGGCCCTCCGACCGTTGGCAGCAGAGACTGCTGCCTGGGCAGCAACAAAGTCGGCGTGCGCTTGCTGCGCCTGTGTCTCATATTGTTGAAGCTTTTCTCGCGGCTCCGCACCGGTCGCGGCAAGGGGGCGATACCTCGCTACCTGCTCATTGGCGAGGTCGAGCGCCGCGCGCTTGGCGGCGAGTTGGGCCCGCGCCTGCCGAATCGCTGAGTCCTGTTCGGTTACTTGCGAGCGGATTGTGTCGGCGCCGGCCAGCGTCGCCGCAATTTGCGCACGCGCCTGTTGCGCCTGGGCTCTATAATCTCGCACATCCAGTTGCACGAGCGCCTCGCCGGGACTGACCCGCCCGTTCTCAGAGACGAGCACCGCGTCCACGTATCCGGCCACTTTTGATGAAACCACAACGCTGTCGGCCGCGACATAGGCGTTGTCGGTCGACTGCATGTACTGCCCATAGGTGACATGCCTGTAATACCACCAACCACCTGCAATCAGCGCAGCAGTGATGGCTATGATGAGGATGAGGCGAAATTTGGGTTGCGATTTCAGGCTGGATGCGGGCGCGCGATCCTGTTCCCGCTCATTTGGTTCGTCGGTCATCTGCCTCTTTCGAAGGATTTTGGACATGTGCTAAGTCGCTTCATGGCGTGGCGTAGACCGTTCCATCCGGTTAGTAAAATCGTTTAGTAATTTGCGTTTTGGCATTCCCACGAAACGGACTAGGCAGCGGTATGAACGCAAATCTCGACACAATGCCGCCACGGCTTCGCGAAGGCGCCCTCACCGACGACGACCGTATGCTATATTTGATGGACGAGATTAGTCGGGGGGCGAGGCGCGCTTATGACGCACGGATTGCCAAGATTGGCCTCAATCAGACGCAGTGGCGCATCATCGGACAACTTCTCCGCGAACCATCGTTGACGCAGGCCGGAATTGCCAAGCGACTAGAGTTGGAATCCGCCACGATCGGTCAAGCCGTCGCTGGCCTTTGTGGGAAAGGATTGATGGAAAGGCGACGAGCCAAAACGGACGGCCGGGCATGGCAGCTCATCCTGACCCAGGAGCTCGACAGGTTGTTGCCCCAACTGAGAGAATCCGCGGACGGGCTGCATAGGGTCCTATGGCGGAACGCCACGCGCGACGAAAAACGGACGTTGCTGGACATTCTTGTGCGGATTGCGTCGAATCTCGATCAGAGCCGGACCGATGCGGAATAGGACATATGCCTGGGTTCCGAGATAAACCGATAGGAGACATCGCACGCGCCGCCGAGATAGGACAGATTCTTGTCCGGCACGGCGCCAAAAGCCTGGCGGGCGCTCTCGGAGTCATTCCGCATCCGGCCAAGTCAATCGATCCAGGTGAATTGCGGCCGGCGGCGGTCGTCGCACTCCTGCGCGACATTGGTCCGGTCGGAATAAAGCTTGGACAGCTGCTGGCGACGCGCAGCGATCTGTTTTCCAGGTCCTGGATTGCTGCCTTCGCGACGCTCCACGATAAGGTTTCTCCGGTGCCATTCGAAGAAATCGAGCCCATCCTTGCCGCAAGCTGGGGAGCTGACTGGCGAGGGGAATTCACCCAATTCGATGAACAACCACTGGCTTCGGCTTCGGTAGCGCAGACCTACTCTGCTTCGCTGCTCGACGGCGCCGACGTTATCATAAAGGTGCGGCGTCCGGGCACTGCTGCGCGAATGGAGGCCGATGTGCGGCTCCTGACGCGCCTCGCCGCCGTTGCCGAGGATCGATCCCCTGAAATCGCCCGCTATCGCCCCGTAGAGTTCCTGCGAACCTTTGGCAGAAATCTTGCCTGGGAAATGGATCTGGCAGCAGAAGCTCGTGCATGCGAGCGTATCGGTGGCTATCTTGATACGCTTGGGATCAAGACTCCAACAATTCATTGGGAACTGACGGGGATACGGGTCAACGTCCAGGAGCGGCTGTATGGAACGCCCGCGTCTGCGATCGAGGCCGAATCGACCGACCCACGCGTGGCGGCGTTCGCGAGACAATATGCGAATGCAGTCCTGCGCATGATCATTCTGAATGGCGAATTTCATGGCGATCCGCATCCAGGCAATGTTTTCCTTATCGGGGAACAGGATGTGGGCTTTATCGACTTCGGATCGGTCGGCACTCTCACAAAGGCGAGGCGCGAGGAACTGGTACGACTTGTCATGGCTATAGCCGACGAAGACACAGCAGACGTCGCGAACGTGTTGCTCGAATGGGCTGGAGATCCGAAAGTTGACCGTGATGGGCTCACCCAGAATTTGGACCAGCTGATCGGTGAGTTCAGGGGAACGGTCCTTTCGGGGATTGAGTTCTCGCATATTTTCAGCCGCGTGTTCGATCTCCTGCGAGACTATCAGCTCGCACTTCCGCCTGATCTGGCGATCCTTCTTCGAACATTGCTCACGGCGGAAGGGTTTGCGCGTTCCTTTGCGCCTGACTATAATATCGGGGAGGAAACACGCCCCATCATGTTGGAGCTGTTCGCAGAAAGATTCTCCCTTGGCAGGAATCGCGCCAATTTAAAAAAAGTTCGCCGACAACTCCTCGCCCTAGCGGCGATCATGCCTGACCTTCTCGATAACGCCGCCGCTATAGCCAAGTCCGGGCATGTGCCTGTCCAGATTGATCCGGCAAGTTTTGAGAAGCTCGCAGCCATTCGCCGCGCGAGCCAGCCTGTCAAAGGTCCTGTGGCGGCCGCACTTATCGTCTCCGCGGCGCTGCTTGCGAATCAATCCTGGGTGCTTGCAAGTGTTGCAGTGGCTCTTGCCGGGTTGGTTCTTCTGCGCAAATGGCGATAAGATCGTTGCTCAGCTTGAACGGGCCAGCGTCCAATATCAGGCCAACTGAGAACTGGAGTTTATGATGACACTGCAGAAGCCAGTCGATCCGGTCCCCGCAGCCACCATGCTGTTGCTTCGCGACGAGCCGGAGTTCCAGGTGCTGATGGTCAAGCGGCATCACCAGATCGATTTTGCATCCGGCGCGCTGGTCTTTCCCGGTGGAAAGCCTTCTGCTGCCGATGAAGCGCCTGAATGGGCCGATTATTGCAGGGGCTGGAAAACGCTAGATCCTACGCAGCGCACCCTTCGGATTGCCGCGATTCGTGAAGCCTTTGAGGAAGCAGGCATCCTGCTGGCCGATCATCGCGACGGTAGCGAGTTCGAGGATATTTGCGATCTTGAAAGCCGCAAAGCCGTCGAGCGAGGCGAGCGCGAATTTTTCGACATTGTGCGCGAGGCCGATGTGCAACTGCGCCTTGATCGCCTGAGCGAGTTCGCGCGGTGGATCACGCCCAGCTTTATGCAAAAGCGCTTCGACACTCATTTCTTCGTCGTTCGCGCCCCAGAGCGCCAGATCGCAGCATGTGATGGATATGAAACCGTTGATGCGGAATGGCTTTCGCCAAGCAAAGCCCTGAAACTGGGTGTCAGCGGTGAACGAACGATCATCTTTCCCACGCGATTGAACCTGCAACTGCTAGCCGAAGCTGCGAGCGCAGACGATTGCGTCGCGCGGGCCAAGGCTCGCGAAATCGTGCCGGTCCTTCCAGAAGTCATCCAGCGAGACGGCAAGAACATCCTCACTATCCCCGCCGACGTGGGATACGGCACAGCCTTCGAAGTTATCAGCTGAGATAGAAGCAAGCAAGCGGGGGCAAACTCTTACGATCCGTAGCCGGGTAACTGGGGGAATGGCTTGTTTTATCCCAGTATTTCTTGTCGCATAGTCTAGGGTCAGGACTCATTGATCAGAGCCAGAAGATGACGGTTGCGGCGAGTGCGACGGCGGAGAAGAAGGCCTTCGGGCAGCGATCGTAGCGTGTTGCGACCCGCCTCCAGTCTTTGAGGCGGCCGAACATGATCTCGATGCGGTTACGGCGTTTGTAGCGGCGTTTGTCGTACTTTACGGTCGTGTTCCGGATTTTTCAGCCCGGGATGCAGGGCGTGATACCCTTCTCCTGCAGGGCGTCGCGGAACCAGTCGGCATCATAGCCTCGGTCGGCCAGCATCCATTGCGCGTTGGGCAGACTGTCGAGCAAAGCGGCCGCGCCAGTGTAGTCGCTGACCGGTCCGGCGGTCAGGAAGAAGCTGATTGGACGACCATTCGCATCACTCACGGCATGAAGCTTGGTGTTCATGCCGCCTTTCGTCCGGCCGATCAGGCGTCCTGGACCCCCTTTTTTACCCGCAGGCTCGACGCCGTGCGGTGCGCTTTAAGATAGGTCGCGTCGATCATGATCGTCTTGCGCTCGGGAGCCTGAGGTGTCGCCAGGCCTTCCATCATGCGGATGAAGATGCCTTTGTCGCTCCACCGCTTCCAGCGATTGTAGAGCGTCTTCGCCGGGCCGTATTCCCTCGGCGCATCGCGCCACCTCAGCCCATTGCGGTTGACGAAGATGATCCCGCTCAAAACGCGCCGATCATCAACGCGCTCGCGGCCATGGCTCTTGGGAAAATAGGGCTGAAGCCGAGCCATCTGCTCGTCCGTCAGCCAGAATAAATCGCTCAAATTCAGGCTCCTTCGCAGCCGCCTGAATCACAGCCATCACCGCAAATCAATGGGTCCTGACCCTAGGGCACGCCATTGCAGTCTACTTTGGCACGTCAATCGGGCGAATAATTGGGTTCTCGAACTTAGGTAGCTCGCCTGTAGCTACCATTTTTGTAAGAATGGAATTTGCTGTTTCTCTGACTTCTCCTCGCGTTGCCGCCAACGCACTGAAGAGAATAATCTCGACGAAGTGAAAAAGGTAATCCGAATCTTTCACGCTGCTCGTCGCCCATTCAAGTATTAGGCCATATTCCATGTTTGCCATGTGGCGGGTCAGATGATCGATATTCACCCAATCGTGAAGCCCACCCTTGGCACGAACATCTTCCAACCACTCTCGCGTATTGCCAACCGCCATTTCCTGTAGCAACGAGCGCAAGTATGGATTTGTACTAGGCCGTGTTGACAAAAGGGATTCCCAAATCCTCCTCCTTCTGATTCAAGACTGCTTTTTGAGGATCAGTCATGGGTCGCGGGGATTTGTCGGATGCGGAGTGGGACCTGATTGGGCCGCTGCTGCCGCCTGAACGTGGTCGCTGGGCGCGGCCGTCGGGCGATAATCGTCGCTTTCTCAACGGCATGCTTCACGTGCTGCGGGTCGGCTGCCCTTGGCGCGACATGCACGAGCGCTACGGCAAGTGGAACTCGGTCTATGTCCGCTTCCGGCGCTGGGCCGAACAGGGTGTCTGGGATGCCCTGCTGCAAACGCTGGTCGATCTGGGTCTGACCGACGACTGGCAACATATGATCGACAGCACCAGCGTTCGCGGCCATGTTTCGGCAGCGGGCGGAAAAGGGGGGCTTGTGCGAACGCTCTTGGTCGATCACGCGGCGGCTTTACGAGCAAAATCCACGCCCGCTGCGACAATCAAGGACTGCCTGTCGGCTTCATCCTGACCGGCGGCGAGGCTTCTGATTACACCGCTGCCGAACCGCTGATGGCGATCCCCGTCGCCACACCCAAGGCGCTGCTCGCGGACAAGGGCTATGATGGTGATCGCTTCCGGGAAAGCCTGCTGACCCGGGGCATCCTGCCGATCATCCCGCCCCGCTCGAACCGCAAGGTGCCAGAGCATCCCGACTATCGCCGTTACAAGGACCGCAACCGCGTCGAGCGCATGTTCGGAAAGCTCAAACAGCAACGACGCATCGCCACTCGATATGACAAAACCCTTCTCTCGTTCGAGAGCTTCCTAAACCTCGCCGCCACGCGGCTATGGCTGAAGTCTTTTGTCAACGCGGCCTAGGGACCTCACCGGCGGATTTCCATCAAGGCCAGCGGCACTCAAAACGCCGCACAAACAGGCCGGACATATGAAAGCAACCGATCAAAGCCATCGCGACCACAAAGCCCTTGCCATAGGGGGCGTCCACATATGAATCAGAAAACCGCCCAAAAAAGAATCCCCTTTGAATCAGCCAAATGTCATCCCGCTCTAACTGCTCGCCCAGCCAATGATATCTACGGCGGAAAACTCTAACCGCAACTGGTCCAGAATTCAGGTGGCAGAGCACCTGAAATGGAGGCGGCGCCGTTCTCACAGGTCAGAGCCGCACGCATCCCCGCAGGGTATCGCGCAGCACTGCAATTGAATTGCTGAGCGAGGCTTCGCCTTCCAGCCGCCCGTTGATACGTAGCATCACCGTCCCGCTTTGCTGCATGAGCAGGGGAACAAGTTGCGTACCCGTCACGCCGCCGATCCATTGAGTGCCGTTCGCATTGGCGCGCTGAACGGATATGCTAACGAGCCGACCGGAGAAGTTCCACGTCATCGTCATCGCATTGTCGGCGGAGGGCTTGTTGAGCAGCATCGCCATGTAGGGCTTTCCGCCTTCACAATAGAGACTGAGGGCTTCGATGTTGGGCGATGCCGCGGCGCTCACATAAGCCATGGGCGCGCGACCTTGCACCGGTACAACTTCCCAGGGTGTACCGGGAAGCGGCACTGCCGTTTCGGGCGGGCTTTTGTCCAACAGCGTCTTGATTTCCGGCGCAATCGGCAGCCTAACGCCCGAAGCAGACGGATAAACTGTTAGCTTGCCGCGCTCCCAAAGGCCCACCTGCACCGCACGGCGCGCCGGGTCTATTATTATATAGGCCTGCTCCACACCGCCCTGATGCTGCGCATTGCCGGAAAGATAGTAATAGTTCCCAGCCCGCTGCAATGGCGAGACGGCTGAGAGATTGGTCCGCAGCGCAGCCATCTTCGGCCCCATCCGGGCCTTCAATGCCGCAGCCAAGGTACCCTTATCGAACAGGTCGATATTGTCCTTGGCGTAGCTTCCCGGATATTTGCCGACGAGGCTGGCGAGATTGGTCCATTCCGCTGGAATGCCTTGCACGGCCACCGCCGGCTCAGGCCGTGGCGGCAGTGGCGTGCCAGCAAGAGCGCTGCCCTGGCAGAGCGTGAACGGGCCGCCACCCGTGAAGGCCGCATGGAAAGAAGCCGGGCGTTGGCCGCGCGGCAGATCGGATTCAAAGCGGATGACACCGCGCTTCTCGTCGTCGTTCACATACATGAGAACCCGACCAAAATCATTGCTGCTAACTGGAAAGGGAAAAAATACTGCCATGATGCCGTCATAGCTCTGGCCCATGAAGGTGAGAGCATATTCCACCCGAGGGGGCTTTATTTCCCGACCATTGGCGCGGAACGTCATGCCCTTTTCATCGATGGTTACGCGCGGTTCCTTTGAGCAGTCGCCGCGCGGGGCGTAGCTGCCAAAGATATGGTCGACGCCCTGATCCTTGAAGCTGGATAGTGGTAGCGCCTGCGCACTTGCGGCAGCAATCGTGGCAATCGCACAAGCGGCAAGACCTACACCCGAAAGGCGGATTGTGGACGGCATGTGAAATGGCAATGTCATGTCGAATCCCCATCGAAGTGGTGACGGTTTTCGCGCGCACATGGCTCAGTCACGAGGTAAATTGGTGCGCCGGTCGCCTTGATCCTATTTGGCCAACAGGATAGCTGACTTAAGGGATGGTTTGGTTCTGGTCATGGATGCCCCCACGTGAAAGCCCTGCCCGGCAGGGACCGTGACGTGGTTAATACGATCTTGATGACTCTAAAATGAACGGGAAGGAATAGGTGAACTGACCTGACCCCCTGGTTTCCACCAGCCGGGATCAGAGCCCGGCCTTTTGCACTGCTATCCAACTTTCGACCACGCGGGTCATGCGCTCCGGATCGGGCATGCCGTACCGCAGCCGCATCCAAAAGTCGTCGGCGCGCGCTCGACCGCGCCAAGGCTGAAGCGCTGACAGCAAGCATCGGATGTATAAACTGATATCTTCGGATCTGAGATGGCACACCTCCCACCGCCCCGAGCAAAATAATAAAGTGCCATAATAAAGTTCTTTACCAAATGCCGAAAAACTGCTCATCTTCCAGCCGAGCGGCGAGAATCTTTTCCTCTCCGGAAATCTCCTTCTGGCCACTCCTCAAACTCGGGGCAGCTCGGCGAGCTGCCCCATTTTTGAACATCGACAATCGGGGACAAGGACGGGTTCGCGCAAGAAACGAAAAAATCGAGACAGGGAGAGATAGGGTGATGAATAAGAAAGCCTATTGGTTGGCAAGCGCCGTCGTGATGGCGTTGCCACAGGTCTCAAATGCTCAGGAAGTCATAGCCGAAGAGCCAGATGGCGGTGACAATGTCATCGTCGTGACAGCGCAACGTCAGGCGCAAAGCTTGCAAGACGTACCGATCGCTGTCAGCGCATTCAGCGCTGAGGCGCTTGAAAGCCAGCAGATCGAAAATGCCTCGGATCTACAGCTGACGCTGCCCAATGTATCTTTCTCGAAAGGCAATTTCACCTCAGCTTCATTCACTATTCGCGGCGTTGGCGACCTGTGCGTCGGCGTCACCTGCGATGCTGCGACCGCAATCCATGTCAATGGATCCCCCTTGTTCGGAACACGCCTGTTCGAGACCGAATATTTCGATCTGGAAAGGATTGAAGTCCTTCGCGGACCTCAAGGCACCCTGTTCGGCCGGAATGCGACCTCCGGGGTCGTGAATGTTGTGACCGCGAAACCCAAACTCTCCCGTTTCGAGGCTGAAGCGCAATTCGAGTATGGCAATTTCAACAGCATCGAAGCGCGTGGCATGGTCAACGTCCCGATCGGGGATATGATCGGCGTGAGGCTGGCGGGCATATATGTGAACCGCGACGGTTATACGACGAATCTCTATGATGGATCGGACATCGACGCTCGGGACCTCTATGCGTTGCGAGGCTCCCTTCGTTTCGAACCCGGTCCTGATACGACGATCGATCTCATGGGCTATTATTTCCGGGAAAAGGACACGCGCCTCAGAAACCAGAAACAAACGTGCCAACGCGATCCATTGGGCGTGCTCGGATGCCTGAACAATCGACGTGATTTCGATACCACGAACGCAAATTCAACGGTCGGTGCGACGCTCAGTTCATCCGAGTTCTTCGCCATTCAGGGCATTCCCGCCGTGCTCGGCCTCGGCAGCCTTTATGGCCCTGATGGGTTTTCCGGGTTTCAGGAGCCTGGCGATGTGCGTGTCGTCAACACGGCCTATACCCCTTTCTATTTTGCCGAAGAGCTACAGGTGCAGGCGCGCCTTGAGCAAAAATTCGGCGCGATGACCCTGACGGCCACCGGCATTTATCAGGATACTGAAGTCGATTCCAGGCAGGACTATTTTCTTGGAATTCAAAGCCGTGCCGGTTTCGCCCCGGCGCTCAATACGTTGGACTTTTTTGCGGCTAACGGATTACCGACAGGTCTTGCTCCGCCGGCGCCAGCCTTCATTCCCGGCTCTTCGGCCTATTTTTCGCCGATTGCCGGCGCTCTAATCCCGGACGGTCCGCAGGGCGTGCTGTGCACGTCGGATAATGATGATGGAAGCAGAGGCGCTTTCGAAGGGAACTCGCTGTGTTCCGAAACGCCGCTTTCTTTCGATCGATCTTCGGAACAACGCGAATCGTGGAGCGGAGAGCTCATCCTCACGAGTGACTTCGACGGGCCGTTCAATTTCCTGTTGGGCGGAATTTACGCGAAATCGAAAACCACCGACAATAGCTATTATGTGAACTCGTTTGCGCTCGATTACGCCAGTGCCGTATTGGGTTCATTCGGCTCCTTGTCGGGCGGCCTTCCGCCATCCTATTTCGCGACGTCGATGTATCGGAACAACTCGCTGGAATCGAATCTAGAGAGCTATGGCATTTTCGGCGAGGTCTATTTCGATCTAAGCGACCGGCTGACGTTGACCGGGGGGCTGCGTTACAATAATGACAAGAAGGATGTGACGGCGCGTACGACGCTGATCAGTTTCCTGAACCCTTATGCCAATGATGGAGATCCGTTCGATACCCCGATAACGCCCCTCACCGGGCCGTCTGGGCTTTTCGATGCCGACCCGGGGACGCCGGGCCAACAGCTCGCCCAGTTTCGCGAAGTAAGCTTCGACGAAATTACCGGACGAGCAGTTCTGGCCTTCGAGGTTACGCCGGACAATTCACTCTATGCATCTTATTCTAGGGGTTACAAATCCGGCGGGATCAATCCTCCGCTTTCTCCGATTTTCGCCGTCAGCGAGAGTTTCGGCTCTGAAACGATCGATGCCTTCGAGATCGGCTCCAAGAACGTCTTCGCAAACGGCGCGTTACAACTCAATGCCACCGCATTTTACTACAAATATAGTGGACTGCAGCTCAGCCGCATCGTGGCAAGAACGTCCGTGAATGACACGGTTGACGCCAATATCTGGGGTGTCGAACTGGAGTCTGTCATCAGGCCGGACCCGAACTGGCTTATCAATCTGTCCTTCAGCTATCTCAATGCCAAGGTCGCCGGCGATCAATTCTTCTCCAATCCGCGTGATCCGGGCGGCGGGGATCCTGATGCCGTGATTATCAAGGACATCAGCAATGGTGCGCACTGCGCTGTCACGGGACCTGCGCCTGGCGTTGCTGATGCGTTCGTTGCGGGCGTAAATGCGGCTCTCGGCCTTCGCGCACCGCAGGAATTTCCTTCGGACGGCAATATCGCCTCCAGCGGCGCGTTCGGCATTTGCGGTGTCCTCGCGAGCGCTATCCCTGCGAACAGCGGGATCCAGGTATTGAGTCCTGGCGTCGAGGTTAACATCAAGGGCAACACATTGCCGCAAGCGCCGAATGTCAAGGTCTCGATGGGCGTGCAGTACACGGCAGAGGTCGGGAATGGTATGACACTCGTCCCCCGCGTCGACATTTCCATGACCGGAAAGCAATATGGCAATATCTTCAACGGCAGAATTAATCGCATCCAACCTTTCGTACAGGCTAATGCAGTTTTGCAGTTGAATGGTGCCGACGAGCGCTGGTTTGTCCGGGGGTTCGTTCAGAATATCTTCGATAGCAACTCAGTTACCGGACTTTATGTCACCGATGCATCTTCCGGTAATTTTACAAATATCTACACGCTTGATCCGCGGCGTTATGGTGTCGCGATCGGCGCAAAATTCTAATGCTTTAGCTGTCCCAATCGATCGGGAAAAATTATACCGCATGAAAATCGCGGCGTCGGAGGGCCAGTAGCAGGCCCTCCGACGCCGATTTCATGCGCCAATTGCAGTCTTGGGCGAGGAATGGGTGTGAGATACGTCCGGCGTGCGCACTGCGGAAACTTGCGTCTCGCGCGAGCGATATGGGAGGCACATTGGCTCCTGCCCCTCGAATCTGACCGGCCCCCACCGAGTGGTCCGCGTGGACTGTTAGGTGTTTAGTCCCAGCATGTGATGGAGTGGTTTCATATTGAAGATATCTGGCTTGGATTTCCGGAGCTCTTCGATGGCCTCGTAGGTTGTCTTGAAGCGCAGAGCCTTCAACTGCTTGGCGAAGTTGTAAGCGACGAGCCAGTCGCGGACATGGCGGCGCAGTTCATTGATCGACGTGTAATGGAAGGATTTGACGGTGGCCTCCTTGATGGTGCGCACCATCCGTTCGGCCTGGCCGTTGGTCCATGGGTGATAGGGCTTGGTGAGGCGATGCTCGATGCCGTTCTGCTCGCAGACACGGCCGAAGATATGGCCGATCCATCCCAGTGGGCCGCCTTGGTCCCGCTGCACGAACTGTACGCCGTTATCTGTCAGGATGGTGTGGATCCTGGTAAGTGATAATTTTCCCCCACGCGGGGCGGACGGGCGCGGGCTTCGATTAGAAGCTGGCGCCTAATTTCGTTGTATCTAATTTCGATCGTGCTTTGCTCAGGCGGCGTTGGCGGTGGCACTCGTTTCGAACGTCATTTCGGCGGCCTTTGTATCGACCCAGTTCCCAGGTAGCAGGTCATCGATGGGCTCGCCGTCGCCGCGGGTGACGATGCGGGCAAGGACGTCGGCCAGGTAGGCGGCGGGGTTGATCGCACCCAGCTTGCAGGTCTCGATCAGCGACGCGATCGCCGCCCAGTTCTCGGCGCCCAGTTCGTGGCCCGCGAACAACGCATTTTTCCGTTGGAGTGCGATCGGCCGCATCGACCGCTCCACCGGGTTGTTGTCGATGTCGATCCGGCCATCGTCGAGGAACCGGACGAGCCCGGCCCAGTGGCTCAGTGCATAGTTGATCGCCTTGAGGGTCGGCGAGCCGCTGAACATGCGCCGGCGCTTGGCGTCGAGCCAGTCATGCAGCTCGTCGACGATCGGGCTGGACCGCGCCTAGCGGACGGCAAGGCGCTCCTCGGGCGTGCGACCGTGGATCTCGCGCTCGATGTTGTAGAGCAGCCCGATCCGGTGCAGCGCTTCGGTGGCGATCGGCGCGCCATCGCCCTTGCCGCCGGCGTCGAAGAAGCCGCGGCGAACATGCGCCCAGCAATAGGCCAGCACCGAGGGTCCGCCGGGACGTCCCGCCTTGCCGAACTGGCCATAGGCTTCATAGCCATCGACCTGCAGGATGCCGTGATACTCGCCGAGGAGCTTCGCCGCCCACATGCCGCCCCGGCCCGGCATGTAGCTGTAAACGATCGCGGGTGGATCGACCCCGCCATGCGGGCGGTCGTCGCGGACCATCGCCCACAGGTAGCCCGTCTTCGTCTTGCCGCTGCTCGGCGCCAGCACCATCGCGGTGGTCTCGTCGACGAACAGGCGATCGCTCTTCAGAAGCTCCGCCTTCTGCCGGTCGACGATCGGCTTCAGATAGCCCGCCGCGCGGCCGACCCAGCCCGCGAGCGTCGCGCGATCGATCGTCACGCCCTGGCGCGCCAACATCTGCGCCTGCCGGTAGAGCGGAAGGTGATCAGCGTATTTCTTGACGAGGATATCGGCGAGCAGCGCTTCCCTCGGCAGGCCGCCCGGCACCACATGCGCGGGAGCCTTCGCCTGCGCGACGCTATCGCCGCACGATCGGCACACCATCCTCGGCCGCACCGTCACGATGACGCGATATTGGGCGGGGATGATGTCGAGTCGTTCGGACCGATCCTCGCCGATCCGGTGCAGCGCACCGCCGCAGCCCGCGCAGCAGCCGGCCTCCGGCGCGATCTCGATCTCGTGACGCGGAAGATGCGCCGGCAGCGAGGCGCGGGTTCGTCCGCCGCACGCTTGCGCCGCGGCGGCGCGATGCCGGTGGCTTCCTCGCCCTGTTCGACCAGCAGTTCGGCTTCGGCCATCGATACGTCGCGATCTTCGAGCGCCAGCGCGAGCTGGCCGCTGTCGATCTTCTCCGACCGCTTGCCGAAGTGCATGCGATTGAGGACATCAAGAAGGTGCTGGAGCCGGGCGGAGCGGAGCCGTTCGGCGATGATCATCGCCTTTAGTGCCTCGACGTCGTCGGGCAGCTCTTCCACCCCCTCGCTCATGGTGCGGATGGATACATTATTTCGCGGTTTTCTGCCCGTTTTGTGCGGCAAGACGAGTCATTTTCACGGCCTATAACGCCATCACCGGACGCGCCACACGCGGGGCATGAACACGCGCCCAGTCGAGCCCTTCGATCAGCGCCGAAGCCTGCGCCGCGGTAAGGCTCATCACCCCGTCGCCGAAGCGCGGCCAGCGGAACGTGCCCGTCTCGAGCCGCTTCGTCACCAGCACCAGGCCGGTCCCGTCCCATAGCAGCAGCTTGATCCGATCGGCGCGCTTGCGGCGGAACACGAACATGATTCCGGAGAAGGGGTCGCGGTTCAGCTCGTGCTGCACGAGCGACGCCAGGCCCACCATTCCCTTGCGGAAGTCGACCGGCTTCACCGCCACCAGCACTTTGAGTGGTCCCGGCGGGATGATCATGTCGACACCTGCACCGCGAGCAGCACCCGCTCGATATGGTCGGCAGTCACGCCGTCGGGAATGCGGATCGTCATGCCCTTGATGTTGATGCGGATCTCGGCGCCGCTGCCCTGCGCCTTCGGCTCCTCGACCATTGCCGGAACGAAGGCCGGCGCGTCGTCCGATTCCATCCGTTCGCGCGCTTCCCGGCGCCAGGCGTAGAGCTGCTGCGGCAGGATATCGTTCCGGCGCGCGATATCCGCGACGTTCGCCCGCGGCGCCATACTCTCGGCGATGATCCGGGCCTTCGCTTTCGGCGTCCACTGCCGACGCTCGCGACCCGCCGGGATCACCTCCATCGGGCGAGCACGACCGTTCCCGTTGCTTTCGAAGCTACTTTCGAACGTAGTTACATCGCCCATCGCTAGTTACGCTCCCGATACAGAAGGCGCGCAACATAACGATCTCAGAACATTCGAAAATGTGGGGGTAAATTAGCGCTTACGGTGGCCTGCTGCCGGTTTGGTGGACACCGAGATAAGTTCATTCAGGCTACCCCAGCTTCACGTTCGAAGTCGATAGGACTGAGGTAACCCAAGGTCGAGTGACGCCGGGTCGGGTTGTAGAAGCATTCGATATAATCGAACACGTCGGCCTTCGCCTGCGCCCTCGTGCGGTAGATCTTCTTCCCGATCCGCTCGGTCTTGAGCGAGGAGAAGAAGCTCTCCATGGCGGCATTATCCCATACATTGCCGGACCGGCTCATTGAGCAGGTGACCCCATTGTCGGCCATGAGCCGCTGGAACTGCTCGCTGGTATACTGGCTGCCCTGATCCGAGTGATGCAGGAGAGCATCGGGCTTGCCGCGCCGCCAGATCGCCATGATCAGCGCATCGGTGACGAGCTGGGCTGTCATGTTGGGAGTCATCGACCATCCGACCACCCGGCGCGAGAACAGGTCGATCACCGCAGCAACATAGAGCCATCCCTCGGCCGTCCAGATATAGGTGAAGTCGGCCACCCACTTCTGGTTCGGCCTGTCTGCCGTGAACTGGCGATCGAGCACGTTGCCGGCGATGACCGAACGATCGCCGTGATCCTTGGGAAGCCCGCGTCGCCGCGGCCTCGCTCGCAGACCCTGCGCCCGCATGAGCCGTTCGATCCGGTGCAGGCCGCAGGACACCCCATCGGCCAGCAGGTCGTGCCAGACACGGCGCGCGCCATAAGTGCGATAACTTCCTACATGGCTGGCACGGACCTTCGCACCGATCACCTCGTCGTCGCGGGCACGCTGCGACGGCGGGCGGATCAGCCAGGCATGGAAGCCGCTTCGCGAGACACCGAGCGCCCCGCACATCCATGCCACCGGCCAGATCCCTCGGTGCTTCGCGATGAACTGGAACTTCATATCGAGTCCCTCGCGAAGTAGGCGGCGGCTTTTTTTAGGATGTCGCGCTCCGCCTTCAACTTGGCCAGCTCGCGCCGCAGGCGATCGATCTCCATCTGCTCCGGCTTCATCTGACCGTGACCGGGAAAGGCATGACCCGGATCGGCGGCAAGCTCCCGGACCCATTTACGCAGCACGTTCGCATGCACATCCAGATCGCGCGACGCCTGCGCGATCGTCACCCCGCGTTCGCGGACCATCCTCACCGCCTCAAGCTTGAACTCGCGGCTGAACTTCCTTCTTTGCATTGTGGACCTCCGATAGGTGGAAACACCCTATCTCGGTGTCCACCAAACCGGCAGCAGGCCACGGATCCTGTATGGCACCGTCTTGATAAGCACGCGCAGGAACGCTGCCGCGGCAAGCTTGGTCGCCCGGCGATAGATGCGGGCGAACACCAGCTTCGAGGTGCGGTCCACTTCGACATAGAGGAAGCCTCTTCCGCCTTCATAGCGCAGTTCCGCGATATCGACGTGGAAGTAGCCAATCTCATATTTCTTGAACTTCTTCGGCTTCTCCCGATCGGCTTTGGGCAACCGACTGATCCCGTGGCGTTGCAGGCAACGGTGCAGCGACGAGCGTGTCAGGTGTGGGATCACGTCCTTCAGCGCGATGAACACGTCGTCGAGCGGCAATCGCGCCTGCACCGGACACCGGATGTGTTCGAGGTGCTGGAACGGGGCTGCGCGCAAGTGGGTTATCCCGCCTCGATCAGGGCTGACAATGGCAGCGAATTTTATCTCCCGCGAGCTCGATCTGTGGGCCTACATGAAGGGCGTGACGCTCGACTTCTCGCGGCCTGGCAAGCCCACCGACAACGCGTTCATCGAGAGCTTCAACGGCAAGGAATGCCTTAACGCCCACTGGTTCATGAGCCTGGATGACGCGGTGCGAAAATGCGAGGCTTGGCGTAGGGACTACAACGAGGTACGACCGCACAGCGCGATCGAGAACAAATCACCGATATCGCTCATGTTGGCATCAGCGGCACATGGCCCGCCCTGATGTCAGCACGCTGGAAGGCTGCCAGCAGGGCGGTCCAGAAACGGGTAGCAGCTCAGAAGCCATCGAGTATCTTGGCAAGTTCTGGACGATCCTGGGATGTCGGTTTGCCCCGAACTTCGTCGTTCTGATCGCAATGCAACTCGGGTACGCAAATCCTTGTCCCTGGTTCACTTGACAAATTTTCAGAAGTAGCAATTTTAGCTCCTATCCTGAGTAGCAGGTAAAGATTGTGCTGTTCTTGACTGATTTTCAGCAGGGACTCGAACCTCGGCGCGCAGAGGTTCCTGGGCGCGTTCAAATTCGCCGCGGTGTGCAGCCCATCCTGCTCGTCTGCCGATATGAGTCCAGATCAGATATTCGATGTCGGCCCATTCGAATGGCGCTGGATCGATCGACGAAGCTTGGCTGTAGTCAGGGTCCAACAAGGGAAGAAGGACGAACGCGGGCGCGAGACGGAGCGCCGCTGCGCAACGTAAATGGTCATCGAGCGCCACGGCCGGGTTACCGCTCTCGATCTCTCGTAGCCAACGAACGCTCAATCCAACTCTGCGGGCAAGATGCTCCTGACTCAAGCGACGGCGAAGACGCTCGCTTTCGATGCGCCGCCCAGAGAACTCCTTGAGCTGATCCAGCGAAGCGACGCCGCCCTTCTCGCATGTCCTGGTGTCCGACATGAGCTTCCGTCCGAATAGTATGTGGTGCGCTAGCGCTCCATGCGAGGCTGGCTATCGCTGAGCGACACAGCAAGTAGAGATGCTTTCAGTCTATTAGCTTCGTTCATCTTCAAGGATTTCAGTCTGTGTCGCGCCTGACGCAATTCCCTTCAATTCATTGATTCCAATATGAAAGTTGGAATCACGATGCTCGGCTGCGGCACAATCGTGCCGCCTTGGGGAACGCGCCTGCCCTCACGATTGCCGCTGGCTCACAGCGCGTCCATCTATCCCTCCGTTCCGACCGGCTGACTTATCACTGGCTGCCTCATCGGACGTTCACGCAACCCACATCGAACGGGCGCCGTCGCGCCAGGGAGGACTCATGTCATGCGATTCCGCGAACGATCGTGCTGCGCCTCGATTCCGGTTATCGTCATTATCGGCGAACGGCCCCTTCAAGAAACCTGCCGTCTTACTGGCGGCGGCCGCACTTCTCGCCTCGCCGGTCGTTTGTGCACAAGAGAAGACGGAGAAGGTGTTGCTGGCAAAAGCCGCAGCGGAGGCGGAGCAGCAACTCAAGCAAACCTTCACAAATCTCCAGTTCGATGATTTCGAACCGGCGCCGGTGAAAGGCGCGATCTATCAAGCGAGTGCTGGCGGCCGGATCGTCTATTATGCGCCCGAGAGCGAGCATCTCTTGTTCGCGTCGATCTTCGACAAGAACGGCGTCAATCTGACAGCCCTCGCGCAGGAAGCCGGCATCTCCAACCGTCTGAAATCGATAGACTCCTCACAGGCGCTTGAAATCGGCCCCAAGGATGCGCCGACGGTGATCGAATTTACCGATCCCGACTGCCCCTATTGTCGCGCGCTTAATCGATATTGGGCAGCGAAGGCCGCCGAGGGAAAACCGGTCCGGCGTCTCATATTCTTCGTGAGCGGCATTCATCCGGAAGCCGCGGCAAAGTCCGAGCACATCCTGTGCTCAGTCGATAAGGCGGTAGCCTTTAAAGCCATCTATTCGGGTGCCGCGCCGACAGCGCTGCGAACCTGCGCTGAAGGCCGCGGAAAGGTCGAAGCTCACGCCAAAGTGGTCAGCGCCGCTGGTGTCAGCGGGACGCCGACCTTGATCGCGGGCGGCAAGCTCATCTCCGGATTTCAGCAGGCCGAGATCGAGGCCTTTCTATCCTCGGCGAAGACCAACCGTGTCTCTCGCTGAATTCCATCTCTTCATGGCGGCTGCTCGGACGCAGAGAGCATCATCGCTCTCGGTCCCAACGCACCGGAATGCCGGCGGCGACGCCCCTTCGGGCCGTCCAGCACCGCCGTCGGCCGACAACGATCACCATCGATGCCGGCAGGCAGAGTTCAGGGCGGCCCAATGCCCAAGAAAGCAATCATTCATGGTCAAAAAACTTACCAGAACCGTACTTTCGGCCGCCGATGTCGGCGTACCGGTCCTGCTTCTGTCGCTCCTCGCGGCAAGCGCCCACGCCTTTACCGCGCCCGTGGCGGGGGATCTCGGCTACGACATCTACGACATTGTCGTGAACCAGGGTGTCAAAGGCCCGCTCGGCTTCGTCGGGGGCGTCGCCGCCTTCCTGTTCGGCGTGTCGCGACTGTTCAGCAATATCATGATCGGCATCCCGACGATCGTCGCTGCCGTCTGCCTCATTAAGGCGGACAGCATCCTTCAAACCTTCGGCATGGTGATCTGACGGCATCGGAACGTGGGCAAGCATTCGGGTTCCACGCTCGCCCACGTTCCGGTCACCGGGAGGAAGTGCTCCCGGACCCTCGTCTTCGCTTTCGATTTGCTTCGCTGGTGAGGACCGTAGCAGGAGGAGAAGGGTCGATGGACGAACGCTTGCCCCAATATCTGCACAAGCCGGTTCAGATCCTGTGGTTCGGATCGGACGAGTTCGTGTTGGTGGTCACCACCATCTTCGTCGCCGTCATCGTCGGCGGACTGGTCGGTTGGGCGTTCATCGCGGCCCTTCTCCTTTTCCTGCCATGGAAGCGCGCGCAGCCGCGCGGTTTCCTCGCCCATCTCGCATGGCGCTGGGGGATGCTTCGCTTTCGCCATTATCCGGGTCCGACCCAAACCCGATTTTACGAGTGAGGCCGCAGATGTTCTCGCGTCATCGCAAACCCCGAAGCGCGCCGGTCGACCCGCTGCTCGGTAAACCCGCCAGCTTCGGGATCCATCGGTACATTCAGGGCTCATCGAACCTCTTCGAAGAGAACCGGCTGCTCAAGTTCGCGATCGTCGGGCTGTTCGGCATTACCGCGGTGCTTGGCACGGTCATTTACAGCTCGGACCAGAAAGAGCGCACGGTGGTCGTGCCGTTCGGTTCGGGCGGCGATCTCTATGTGACCGGCTCGAAGCCATCGGCCGCCTATATCCGCACGATGACGCGCAATATCGTCGCGCTCGCCGGGACCTATTCGGCCTACTCGGCCGACCGGCAGTTCCAGGAACTGCTCTCGATCGTCCATCCATCGGCGTACGACAGCATGCGCGACAGCCTGAACGGCATATTGGACGAGCTCGCGGGCAATCCGACGCTGTCGATCGCGACCTACATCCGCCCCGATCAGCCGGTCCAGTGGACCGAGCGTGACATCCTGGTCCCGATCGAGAAGGTCCGCGTGATCGGCGGTGTCATCCGCAAGTTCCGCGGCGAACTTCGCGTCCGCTACGCCGTCGAGAACGGACGCTTCTGGGTCATTTCGCTCACCGAGGAGAAATTCGATGTCCAGCCTCGCTAGGCTCGCGGCGGCGCTGCCCGTTGCCGCGCTGCTGTTGCCCGCGCCCGCATCAGCGCAAGCCATCACCGTCCTTCCCGACCAGATGAGCACGATCCGCCTCTCAAACCGCGACGTCAATCATATCGTCTGCGTCGGCGGCGAGATCGAGGATGTAAAATTCTCGGCCGAGAAGGCGATCGCGGTCGAGCGCGCGGGCTCCGACGCCTGGATCAAGTTTCTCGTCAAGGAAGTCGACGATATGGGTATGGTGACGCGCAGCTATGTGACGACACCCTCTGAGTTCTTCATCAGCTGCAACGGGGCCATCTATCCGCTCTATGCCGAGCCTACGGAAATTCCCGCGCAAACGGTCACGCTTGCTCCCGGACGGCCGCAGCGCGCACGGGCCAATGAGGAGCTGCTCGGGCCGCTAGTCGAGGAAGAGAGGGCAGTGTCGATCACGCTCGCGATGCTTCAGGACCGCGTGCCGGCAAGCTTCACCGAGGTCGCGCCGCGGTCGGGAACGATCACGATTGCCGGCCTCCCCTCGGCGCAGCTCGTCGAGCGCCGGCGTCTCGCGATCGAAGGCTCCGGCCTTTCCGTCTCCGAGTATCGCCTCGGTAGCGACAGCGATGTCGTGCTCGAGGAACAGCAGTTCCTCGACCGCGCGCTTGGCATCGACATCTTCGCAGTCACGCTCGACCGACTGAGCCTCAAGGCGGGCGAAAGCGCGCGGCTGATCGTTATCCGCCGGGGAGACGGCGAATGAACGACACGCCCGAACAAGAGCCGCTCGATCTCGGCGAGGTCGGCAAACCGCTTCCGCCCGAGGCCACTCGCGGCCCCGCTCTTCTCGCATTCAAGGAGCGCTGGGCGACGCTGGGCTCGAAACAGAAGCTGCGCGCCAAGCAGTTGAGTGTCGCGGGCGTCGTCGCGATGCTCGGTACCGGTCTCTACGCGGCGAGTACAGGCGGAGATGAGAAGGCGCCCGAGGCGCCAGCGGTGACCAAGCTCGACATGGGCGCCGGCCTGCGCGGCGACAGCCTCGAGACCAAGCTGCGGGGCGACCTCCAGAAGATTCTCGATGGCCAGACCTTGCTCGGCGACCGCGTCACCGCGATCGAGGAGGGCAAGGTCGTGCCCGGCAGCAAGCCAGGCGCACCTCCCGACGGCGACCCCGGGCTTCCCCCGGCTCTGCCGGGCGCGATACCGGATTATCCACCCGCGCCCGGCGATGCCGAAATCGCGACGGGCGAGATCCCGCCACCTCCTTCACCACCCGCGGCGCCCCCTGCTCCTCCTGCGCCCCCGGTTGAAAAGGCCGTCGGCGCGATCGGCGCCGCGGTGACCGCCCCCGGCACGATTGCCGCGGCCGATGGCAAGGGCGCGCCGTCTGGCGCTAAAAAAAAGACCCGGACGATCTATTTGCCACCTGGTTTCATGAAGGCGCGGCTGCTGACCGGGATCGACGCGCTCGCGAGCCGCGATGCTACCTCGAACCCCGAGCCGCTGATTGCGCGCGTCCAGGCGCCCGCCGTGCTGCCGAATGACGTCAAGGCCAATCTCTCGGGCTGCTTCGTCATCGGCAACGCGACGGGCAGCCTCGCCAAGGAGCGGGTCGAGGTCCAGCTCGTATCGCTGTCCTGCGTCGATTTCGACGAACGCTCGGTGGTCGACCAGCCGATCAAGGGTTTCTTCGTCGACACCGACGGCAAGAAGGGGCTGTCGGGCAAGGTGGTAACGCGCGCCGGCGCGAGTCTCGCGCGCGCCTTCATCGCCGGCACGATCAGCGGGATCAGCCAGACGGTCGAGAACACGGTCGGTGACGTGTCGACATCGGCCTTGGGTTCGGTGCGGACGCTCGATGTCGGCGACGCCGCCAAGGTGGGGATCGCAGGCGGCCTCTCGAAGTCGTCCGACAAGCTCACCGACTTCTATCTCGATCTCGCGCGGCAGGCGGGACCTATCGTCGAAGTGGGCGCCGCCAAGGACGTCGTCGTCGTCATCCAGGAAGGCGTCACGCTCGAGATCAAGCCGACCGCCGGGAGCAAGTTCTGATGCCCCCGCCCATCCTCGGAGGAATATCGATGACCGATATGTCAAACCGGCGCCGCGCGCGCCTCTGCTCAGCCGCACTCTTGCTTGCCGGCGTCTTGCCACTCTCAGGGTGCGCAACGCTCGGCTCAGCGATGTCGCCGTACAGCGAAAAGTTCAGCTGCAAGAACGACGATCACGGCCAGTGCATCCATCCCGAGAAAGCCTATGAGGATGCGGCGGAGGGCCGGGCTTCGCGTTCGGACCCGGCGGTGACACGCGACAAGATATTGCTCAAGGCGAACCAGCGCGGCACCGCGCGCCGAGGACGCAGCGATGCTGATGCCTATGGTGATTACCGCGACAGCGTCTACCGGGAGCTTCAGGGGCTGATCGAGGCGCCCGAGGCGCCGATGCTGCGGCCGGCGCAGGCGGTGCGAACACTGATCCTGCCCTATGCCGATCGGAACCGGCCCGACCGGCTCTATATGCCGCGTTTCGTCTATTCGGTGCTTGAGCCCCCCTCCTGGGTCGTCGGCGGCTATCTCGTGCCGCCGGTCTCAGCCGCGGCGCGCGTGCCGGTGCTCGAGCAGATCCGCGAGGTGCCCGGAAGCGAACTGACGCCGCCGGTTGTGCCCGCGCGCGCGGAGCCGCGGCCATGAAGGCGCCCGGAACCGGCGGTGGTCTTACCTTCTCCGACCTGCACCGCGCCGTTGCGCGCGACCGCTATTCGGATTTCCTCCCGCTCGTCGCCTGGGTCGAGGAAGAGGAAGCCTTTCTCTGCATCGATGATGGCTGGGGCTATGCTTGGGAGTTGACCCCTACCGCCTATATGTTCGCGCATGTTCACCAGGCGCTGCTCGGCCTGTTCAACGTCCAGTTTCCCGAGAACAGCGTCGTCCAGCTTATCAGCTTCGCCGACCCGCTGATTGCGCCAGCGCTCGACGCCTATCTCGACCTCAAGACCCGGCCAGATCCGCTGATCCAGGCATCGGCGCGCCGGACGCACGCTTATCTAAACGAAGGCCGGAACGGGCTTGGCGCGCTCCACGGCATTCCGGTGCGTGATTTCCGGACCTTCCTCGCTGTCAAAACGCGCGCCCCCATGCACAGCGACCTGCGCCGCCAGATCGAAGAGCAGCTTGCCAAGCTCGGCATTCGCCGCGTCGAGCCGCACGAAATGATCTCCTTCTATCGCCGTATCTTCAACGGCGTCTTCGAGGACGCTCCTGGCGTATTCGCCAGCGGTGCAGCCGGGCACCCCGCCCCGCCGATCCGCAAGCAGATCGTCGATGCCGGCCCCGATCTCGCTTTCGACGGACCCGAAGTGTTCCTCGGGGGCCAGGTCGCACGCTGCCTGACGCCGAAAGCGCCGGCGAGGCGGGTTACCGCGGAACACATGAACCGGCTGATGGGCGGGATGCGCGGGAGCGCCGAGGACAGCGACCAGATTGGCGGCCCCTTCCTCTATTGCCTCAACATCCTCTTCGACCATTCGCAGTTCGAAATTCACAAGCGCGCCCAGATATTGTCGGCGCAGAAAGCGGCGGGCAGCTTTGCGGTCGAGGTCGGCAAACAGATCGAGGAAATCGGCTGGGTGCTCGACGAGGCCGGCAACAGCCGTTTCGTCTCGGTCATGCCGACCGTCTGGGTTTTCGGCCGCGATTCCCATCACGCCCGCGAGATGGCCGCGCGCGCCAAGCGCCTCTGGGAAAGTGAACCGCTGCCCTGGATGGTGCAGGAAGAATCCTACCTCAATCCGATCTTGCTGACCGCGAGCCTGCCGTTCGGCCTTTATCCCGAGCGCCGAACGATCAAGATGCTCGAGCGCGATTTCCGGATGCCGGTGAAGGCGGCAGCGCTGATGGCGCCGATCCAGACCGACTTTCGCGGAGGCGGCCGCCCTGCCCTGCTCTATGTGGGCCGCAAGGGTCAGCTCGTCACACTCGACCTCTTCGATCCGCGCATCAACAATTATAATTTTGTGGTCGCGGCCGAAAGCGGCGCGGGCAAGAGTTTCCTCCTCAACGATCTCTGCCGGCAATATTATGCCCAGAACGCCCTCATCCGCATCATCGACATTGGCGGATCCTACCGCAAGCTCTGCACCCTCTGCTCGGGTCGTTATATCGACGTCGGCGAGGAACGGCTGGTTCTGAACCCGTTCGACCTCGGGCTCGCGCTAGACGGCGAGGACAAGCATTCGGCGATCGCGATGGCGGTCGCGATCGTTGCCGAGATGGGGAACGCGGCGACGCGCAAAGGCGTTTCGACCTCAGAATGGAATCTCATCAAGTCGGCCGTCCAGTGGACGATCGATGGGGGCTATGCCGATGAAGGCATCGACTCGGTCCGCGCCTGGCTCGGTGCCTATCCGCAATTTGCCGCAGCCGATCTCGACCGTGTCGAGCATCTGAAGCCGGTCGCGCGCGAGCTCGCGTTCAATCTCAGGGATTTCGGCTCGGATGGCGCTTACGGGCACTTCTTCAACGGGCCGTCGACCTTCGACATCTCCGCCGACGAGTTCGTCGTCCTCGAGCTCGAGCGGCTGAAAGCCATGCCTGACCTGTTCAACGTCATCGTCATGGTGGTGGTAAATGCGGTGACGCAGGAGCTCTACCTCTCGGCGCGCGACCGGCCCCGCTTCGTGCTTTGTGACGAAGCAGCGCAGTTCATGACGAAAAGCGATGGTCAGGATCTGTCGCGGCTGGCTGAAGCCTTCGCACAAGGCTACCGCCGTGCCCGCAAATATCAGGGCAGCTTCGGCATCGTCCTCCAGTCTATGAACGACCTCACGCTGTTCGGCGGCACAGGCCAAGTCATCCTCGAGAATGCGGCGACGCGGTTCCTCCTGCAAGGCTCCACCTATGATCGTGCTGTCGAGAGCAAAATTCTTGACTATTCCGGGTTCGTCCTCGACCTCCTGAAATCGGTCCGCAACAACAAGCCGAACTATAGCGAGGTCTTCATCGACTCTCCGCTCGGGCTCGGGGTCGCGCGGCTTGTCGTCGATCCCTTCAGCTACTGGATCAACACCAGCGCGCCCGGCGAAGTCGCGGCGTTCGAAGCACTGATCCGGGCCGGGCGATCGCCGCTCGAGGCTGTGTGCGAGCTCGCCGACGTCGATCCCCGCGAGATATTGGGCGATAGCCGCGACTTGCCGCGAGCATCGGAGCCAGCGGCATGAAGCGGCCTTCGCTCCATCCCGACGAGCTAGCGATGCAGCTCGACGCCATGTTGCCCGCCGATCGGGCGCTGTTCGACGCGGCCGTTGCGGCAGTGGCCGAGCGGCAGGCACTGGGTTGGCGGTTCCGGCTCGTCATGATCGAATCCGTCATGATGGCTGGCCTCGTTCTCATCGCCGGACTGCTGGTTGACCAGCCGACGTCGCTGTTTACGCAGGCGTCGGTGACGGTCGGAATCGCTTGCTTCGCAAGCGGGCTGGTCCTGATCTGGCTCTCGTCCGTGACGAGCGGTCTGATGCTCCGGTGGCGCGGTCATCGGCGGACACGATGAACGGCCTCCTCTCCCACGCTCCTTCGCCCATCGCGGTCAGGTTGGCCGTCGGTGGCCTGATGCTCGGCCAGGCGCAAGCCCTCATCCTCTTCGCCGCGCCCGGCCCAATCGCGAACTCGCCGCGATCGCTCATCGTCGTGCTGAGCCTTCTCTCGTTGGTTTCACTTGTCGGTGCGATCATCGGTGTTGGCAGCTCCGATCCGCGAGAAAGATGGAGGAGATATCGTCGTGGAACATGATCGCGGTAGCATTCGAGTGGCCGCCTGGCAGTTTGGCACCTCGTTGATGCTCGTGTTTGGGGAATTCGTCATCGCCGCCACGGCGCGTGGACAGACCGCGGCGATCGGGCGCACCTGGGCGATCGCTGAACCCGATGCCCTTTCTGAAATCGAGGCGCGCGTTGCGCAGCAGCCGAAAAGCATCGCGGGTCGTTTCGGTCCGCGTGAGAAGTGGAGCGCAATGCAGTCAGCCGCCCTCGGCGTTGCGCGCGCGAACAGGAAACGAAGCGTCGTGCCGTTCCACACGCTCGATTTTGAGGTCCGGTTGGACGACGGCAAACTGCTCTATCCCAAAGGCTACACCTTCAACCCCCTCACCTATGTGTCGATGCCGCAGCGCCTGATCGTGGTTCATTCGCGCGACCTGAACTGGGCGCTTGGCCACGCGCGGGCGAGCGACTGGATATTGCTCGCCGGAGGCGGCCCGGAGGTGACCGACCCGATCGCACTCGGAGAGAAGGTTGCGCGCCCGCTGTTCATTCTCGAAGAGCGCGTGAAGGAGCGGCTCGATCTTCGCGTTGCGCCGGTCATAGTCGCGCAGGTCGGACAAAAGCTCGAGGTCAGCGAGTTCGCGCTTGAACGAAAAGGCCCGGCTCCCGCGAGCCAAATCCTACGCTCGGCGAGCACGCCGTAATTTCGCCAGCTCTTTTTTGGCGCCTTCATCCAATCGCAAATCCGGTCATCCGCCTATTCGGACGCCGCGACCCAGGGGAGCTCTAATCGGAAACGAAGACAGAGTTCTTCATCTTGACGCCCGCCTGGCTCCGGCTGGACGGGCGTCTTTTTTTACTTCGATGAAGTTCGCAAGATTCCGCAGGGTCCCATTTGGCCCGATCGTCGACTTCGTTGATGCCTGGAGGAACTCGCTTCGCAAGAAGCGAGCTTTGGTGCCTTCCCTTCGCCATGGTCTGGTCCGCAAGGACGCGACGGGACCGCGAGCAGACATCTGATCGGCAAATCCAACCTCAGCGTCACGGAAGCCGGCCCCGCACCGCTGATAGCGGCAACGATGTGCCCATCCGCGGCATATCCTTTCCCATCTGGTTGCGACGAGCATGTCGGCGGGTCCATCTCCGCTTCGGGCAGGCCAATCGCCCATACAGAGCGCCGAAGCCTCATCCAACCTTTTCAGCGCCCTACCTGGCGGAACGGAGAAGTCATGCCAGCTTGCCGACACTTGCGCGCGACTTCCGCATCGGGGAGCAGCGGCGCCAGGCGCCAAGTCGAGCCGAAGAAGACGCGCCGGTCCTTTCGCTGGGCGGTACCCGTCGGGCTCGGCGCAGTTCTCGCTTTCATCCCCGCTCCAGCGCAAGCATCCAAATGTCCGAGCGACACGATCTTCAACCCGATCACCAAGGTGCGTTGGAACTGCATCTTCCCCATCACCATCGGCGGCGTGCGCGCCGGCAGCTACGACAAGCTCGACAAGGCGCTCGACGCACAATCGGCGTCGAAACCGCTGTGTGCGTGCCGCAAAGGTGCAACCTTCTGGTTCGGTGTCAAGGTCAGTTTCTGGACTCCGAACCGGATGATCGACGTGGTGACCGAACCCGGCTGCATGATGGCGCTCGGCACGGACATCATGGCGACCGGCGGCAAGCTCCAGGGCAGCCAGTCGTCGATTTCGGACGGCACGAACACGACGAAGTTGTTCGCGCAGATGCACTATTATGTCGCGCCGGTCTGGAAGATGCTCGACATGTTCAGCGATCTTCCGTGCCTCGAGGATGACGGTTTCGACGTCGCGCTGATGACCGAGGTGATGCCGACCTGGCAGTCGGGGACGCTGGGAGCGATCATCCAGCCCGAAGGCATCCTGTTCGGCAATCCCGCGGCCGGCCTTGCCTGCATGTCCGACAGCGCCGCGGCGGCAGCGGGCAAGGTCATCGACCCGCTCTTCTGGTGCATGGGCAGTTGGGGAAGCACCTATCCTGTCGCCGGCGACATTCACATGGGCGACCGCGTCGAAGCCTGGGCGGGGCTGGCAGCGCGCGGCACGTTCATGATGGGCCGGCTCGGCGCGCTGACCATCCATTCGGCGGACGGCTGCTCGTTCAAGCCGCAGCCGATCTGGACCAAGAGCCGATACAAACTCCAGCTCATGGAGCCGGTGAAGGGCGGCAAGTGCGTCAACATCGGCCGTCCCGGCGCGCTCTGGACCTCCGGCAAACACGCGCCGGGCAAGGACAACGCCCAGTTCATGCTCTTCGAGAAAGCGATCTGCTGTGCCGGCATTTCGACGCCCTGACCCGGCACTTCCCGATCGTCTCGTGCGCAGCCCGGAATCGGCCCGGTCTGCCCGCCACAGCCCCGGTGGCTGCCGGCAGGCGCGCGAGGCGGGAGCGGCGCCCTGCCCCCTCTCGGGCGCCGCTCCACCTGCAGACGATACGGGTAAATTGCCATCGCCACAAGCGAGACCGGCCCTGATCCCGCCGTGTCCTCGGGTAAAAGCGGTGCTCACGGTGTTCGACGGCCAGGCCGTCTATCGGCACCTCTCGCCCGGATCCGATGACTTCCGGGCGGGAGACCTGTTTCGGCTCGCGCATGGATCGCGCACTGTGGACGGTGATCGTTCGTGAAGCGCTCGGTTTCTCTCCTGTTGCTGCCGATGGCGGCAATGGCTTCCGCCAGCACACTGGCGCAGTCAGTCGAGGACCGCGCGCGCGCAGCCGCGGAAGCTTCTCGCGCGAAGTCCTCGACCAGCAAGGCGATCCAGGAGAATTACCTCACCCCCGGCCTCAGCGGACAGCCGATCGCGACGGTCGATCGCAGCCAGAGCTTTACGCCGAGTCTCGC
Organism: Sphingopyxis sp. PAMC25046; assembly: GCF_004795895.1. Taxonomy (NCBI): domain Bacteria; kingdom Pseudomonadati; phylum Pseudomonadota; class Alphaproteobacteria; order Sphingomonadales; family Sphingopyxidaceae; genus Sphingopyxis; species Sphingopyxis sp. PAMC25046. Next base: position 1,240,420 of record NZ_CP039250.1, on the reverse strand, counting down.
CTGCCAGAAAACATCGAGCCTCCTCGAAATCCTGATCCAGCCTGACGGCACGGGCGACATCAACACCGTCCGCATCGCCCGCGACACCGATCTCGACGGCAGCTTCGACCGCGTGTCCACCTTGCCCGTGCCCGTCTCGGGCATCTGCGCCAACGGCGTCATCGCTTGCCAGCCCGGAAGCTGGAACGCGTGCAACTATCATCGTTGGAACGTCGATGTCTCGGGCGACCTGGGGCTCGCCGCCGCCGAAATGGCCGAACTCGCGGGCTGTTACTGCGTCAACAACAGCTGCGGCGCGAATCTCGTGATGGACAATCTGCCGTCGGTGCTCAAGGATCTCGGCGGCGGCGCGATCGGCGCACTCACGAGCCACGATCCCCGCGTCGGCGTGGCCGAGGCGCGCATCAACGGCCCGCTGATCCAGTATGTCGGAGCGCAATCAACCGCCTGCACGGCTTTGCCGGACCTTCCGCAAACAGCCTATCGCGGCCGTCCGACTTCGATCCTCGGCGACGCCGCGGCGACCGCAGCCGGAAGCTCGCTGTTCCAGAGCCTCAAGGGATCGCCCGCCGGCATCGGCAAGGCCGAACAGGTCCGCGCCTGCACGATCGAACGCGACGTCACACTGCGGCCGCTCGCGTATGAGGATATCGTCTCCGCGACGGGCGTCATCTATTCGGTTCAGGGCTGCGGCGAAGGCTGCCGACGCTTTCGCATCATCGGAGATGGCAATTGCAGTAGCGCGCCGCCGATCTTCACCGCGCGCTTCGAAGTCAGCGACCCCGCGAAGCTCCTGTCGGCGCGGATCGTCGAGATGGGCGCCGACGACTGGGTCCAGGGCCGCATCAACGGCCGCGTCGTCGGCTCCGCGGGGCCGCGTCCGTGGCTGACGACAGGATTGCCTTCAGGCGACTGCCGCACCGATGGCGGCGCGGCGCGCAATTACACCTCCTATGATTTTACCACCGACCTGCGGGCGGGGCCGACGACGGTGTCGGCACGCGTGCGCGGCGGCGGCGGCGGTGCGCCTCTCACGACCGAATGGGGACTGGTCGACGTCGAGATTCGCGTTTCGGACGCATGCGAACCGAGCGACCGGCTCGTCGACCAGTGCGAAGATATTGGCGCCAATCAAAAGTGCCGCCTCGACAGCGAGAGCGTCGATGGCGTCCAGACGTTTCTGAACGGCGTCGGCACCGGCCTTCGCCCCCTCCCGCGGTCGCGCCAGTTCGGCACGGGCAGTTGCACCGCTACCCTTACCCGCGACTTTTTCCTGCGCCAGCGGACCTATAAATGCGCGATCGACACCGGCGCGATGCCCGAACCCGACCTGTCGCGCGGCGCCTATATCATCGATCGTTCGACCGAGACGCTGCTCGCCGACCGCGTTCGGACGGCCGACGGCGGCAGCGCCGCGTCTACGCGCGCCTTCGCGCTTCCCGATCGCGGCTCGGTTCCAGCTTGCGAGGCGGTCTGCAAGACGCGCTCTGCGAAAGCCAATACCGACGCGGCGCCTGCGGGCGTCGTCGGCGCGCAGCAGACCAGCCCGACCGGCTTCGACACCTTCTATCACGCCTGCTCACCGGGCAATGTCTGTCCCGCCGGTCCCGGCGAGACCATCGTCACGCCCTGCGGCTGCCTTGATACCTTTCCCGAGGCGGTGGTCATGATGCAAACGGTCAGGCTCGCTGGCGCCGATCTCGCCTGCACGGCGACAGCGCGATGATGGGCCGCTTTCTCTTCTGGCCGTCGCGCCTCGCGCTGATCCTGTTCGGCATCGTCGCCTTCGCGCTCGCCGTTTACGCGTCGGCAGCGCAGGCGCAGCAGATTTGCGCGGTCGACCTCAATGGCAATGGTGACGCCGACGACGCGGGCGAGACCGCTAGCTGCGTCGGGATGCAAGGTGGTAGCTGGCAGTGCCCGATCGAACGGGCATCGTGCGCGCCCGAGCCCGGCGGCGCGTCGTCCTGCCCGCTTGGTTCGCAATATGCGTGCGAGACGCTGGCGAGCGGCGGCGTGCCGAGTTGCTCGCCGAACGCCTGCATCGATACCGCGGCAAACCCGATCGAGGATGAACCCGTCGTCGACGATCCGGGCGCGCCCGCCGACGGCGAAGTCGACACCGACGGCAATTGTCTCGGGAACATCGAGATATTCGGCGGCCGCGCGCTGCGCTGCCGCCCAGCGGGCCTCAAGACAACCTTTTCCAACTGCTGCAAGGACAAGGGTAAGATCGTCAAGGACGGAATGGGCTCGTCGATCGCGTCGACGCAGACGAAGATCGCGATCGCCAAGGGCGTGTTCACCGGAGCCCAAGCCGCCTATGCCGCCTTCCAGGCGGGCGCGACGGCAAGCCAGGCGGCGAGCGCGGGCGCCAATGCGATCATTGTCGGCATCGATCCGACCTCGATCGCGATCAGCCTCGCGGTCAACGTCATGATCGAGTTCCTCCTCTGCTCCTGCGACCAGCAGGACATGGAGACGGGCATGCTACGCGGCTCGGGCATGTGCGTCGAGGTCGGCTCCTATTGCTCGTCGAAGATCCTCGGCATCTGCGTCCAGAAGTCGCGCAGCCATTGCTGCTTCAATACCAAGCTCGGCCGCATCATCCAGGAACAGGGCCGCCCGCAGCTGAAGTCGTTCGCGGATGGCTGGGGACCGGTGAAGACGCCGAACTGCCGCGGGTTCACGCCCGAAGAGTTCCAAGCGCTCGACTTCAGCCGAATGGACCTCTCCGAATATTATTCGGAAGTTCAGGCCCGCGCGCAGGCCGACATCCAGTCAGACATGAAGGATCGTATCGATGCCTATATGCAGGCCATCGGCCGCTAGGCGCCGCGCCGTACTCGCGGTGGCGCTCGCCGACGTAGCCGGCATCGCCGGCCTTGCCGCAGCGCAAATATCGCCGGGCATCGACGACAACCCGTCGGCGCGCGAGAAGGTAGAACGCGAGGGCGAAGCGGCGATGGACCGGCTGAAGGGCGCGGTGTCGCGCCGCAAAGCCCAACAGCAAAACGGCCCATCTGACCTGCCGAAGCCGAGCGAGGTCGAACGCCGGCGCGCCTTCGAGGCGATGCGCGACCGTGCCAAGTCGCCAGCGATGGAAGCCCGCGCCCGCGATGCGCTTGAGACCGGCAAAGACCGCTTCGCCGCAGAGCGCGAGGCGATGGCGAAGCGGCTCGGCCAGGCACTCGGGCTCGAAGCGCCCGAGATCAAGGCCGTCGCCGATGCCGGTCCGGCGCCGGCGGCGAAAGGCTGGGTGCCTGTGCTGTTCGTCTCCTCGTCGATGCCGTCGTCAACGCTGCGCACCTATGCAGCGCAGCTCGAGAAGGCACGCGGTGTCCTCGCGTTTCGCGGCATGCCGGGCGGGATGGCCAAGGTCGCGCCGATGGCGAAGCTCACCGCCGAGATTCTCCGCCTCGATCCCGGCTGCGAGGGACCGGCATGCGTGATGCGCGACGTGCAGGTGATCGTCGACCCGCTGGTCTTTCGCCAGCACGGCGTCACCCGCGTGCCCGCGCTCGCCATGATCCCGGGCGATCCGGTGCTCCCCTATTGCGAGCGCGAGGAGGAAAGTCCGCGCGGGAGCCATATCGCTTACGGCGATGCCGCCCTTTCCGGTTTGCTCGAAGAAATTGCCCGCCTCGGCGGAAAAGAGGAGGTGCGCGATGCTCAGTCTCGCCTGGAAGGCCGGTAAGCATCTGGCGATCGGTTTGAAGGGACTGCCGCGGCGCGCAGCCGTTGCGCTCGGCAGTCCGGGGCTCGGCGAGCCCGCGCGCCCCGACCGGCTCTGGAAGGCGACGGCGATCGTTGTGCCACTCGGGCTTCTGACGTGCTGGGCGATGCAGCAAGCCATTCTCGTGATGTCGCCGTCGATCGACGCCTGGGCGGTGCGCGCGGCGCCGGGGCCGATCGAGAAGGGCGATTTCGTCCTGTTCATGCTCTCCCATCCGCTGGCCGGCCCCGAACCGGTCAAGGTGACCAAGCGCGCGCTTTGCATGCCCGGCGAGCGCATATCGCTGATCGAGAAACCGTCGACGATGGAGCCCCACGCCATGGACGGGTGGTATTATTGCGACGGCGTCCTGCTCGGCGTGACCAAGCCCTACGGGCGAAATGGCCAGCGGCTCGACTATTGGCGGCCCGATCACGGGCTGATCCCGCCGGGATTGATCTATGTCGGCTCGCTGCACCCGAGCGGGTTCGACAGCCGCTATTACGGACCGGTGCCGATCGCGCGCCTCACCCGCATGGAGAAGCTGCTGTGATCCGCCCTGCCCTCCTCGCGGCGCTCATCACGGCCTTCCCCGCCGCCGCGCAGCCGACCTCACCCACCCGCGAACCGAAGCAGGGCTATTGGTGGTATCAGGCACCGCCGCCGGTCGAAGATGCGGATGCCGAGCCCGACGCGCTGATGAAGCCGGCGATACCGCCGATGGCGGAACTGGCGACATGGACGCCGCCCAAAATCCGCAAGCTGATCGAGCAGCAACGCGACTATGCAGCGACCGTGCTCACCGTCGACGCGGTCGCGGACTTCTGGCGGCTGCAGGACTTCGCGCGGCGCAAGGCACGTGCGTTCGCAGGCGTGACTCAGATCGCCTTGCTTCAGAACCCCGAACTCAATGCCAAGTCCGCCAACCCGATCGTCGGCGACGCGCGCGCGGCGATGGGTGCCGAGAAGGAAGCGGTTCGCCGCCGGTATCTCCGCGCCCACGCAAGCCAGTTCGCGCTCGTCATGTTCTCGCGGAATTCCTGTGGCTATTGCCGGGTGCAATGGCCGATCCTCGAACGGTTCCGCGAGGAGACGGGCTGGCAGGTCACACAGATGGATCTCGAGCGCCGACCGGAGCTCGGACAGCGCTTCGGCGTCGAGGTGACACCGACGACGATGGTGATCCGCCGCGACAGCTCGGCAAGGATGGTGATCGCGTCGGGTGTCGAATCCTATCCCAATCTCGCGCAGACCACATACCAGGCCGTGCGGCTGATGCTCGGCGACATTCGGCCCGAACAGTTCCTGACCGGCGCGGGCGAGGAAGATGGTTTCTTCGACGCACTCGGCAATGGGCCGGTTTCCGCGACCGATCCCCGTGTGTTGGGCGGCGACCTCGTCGGTGCGGGCTTGGAGCCGCGTCGATGACAGCGTCTATTGCCGAGCAGCGCAGCGCAGTTGGATCAAGCTTTCGATTGATCGGGGTTCATCGCAGATTGCCCATGCTTTGCCAGAAGGCCAACAGCGCCTCGATCGAAGCTCACGAAGGTCTCGCCTCCCAGCCATTGGCCATCGTGGGCGATGACCCCATCAGCGAAGTCTCCACCTTGCTCCAGTATTGCAAGCCCCGCTTCAACAGCCTGTCGGTCCGCTGCGACATTGCCGGCGTCGATAAGCAATCTGACCGATGCAGCGACCCTTGCCGCCTCATAGCGATACACTTTTCTGAGCACCCAGCAGAACTCGCACAAGGCCGGAAGCGTCACAGCAACAAGTTCTGCTTCCTTCAGGAGCTTTTTTGCCAAGGGGCTTTGAACGGGATCGTCCAGCGTTGCGGATCGGACGAGGATATTGGTGTCGGCAGTAATTTTCACAGCTGTCCGGCCCAGCCCTTTTCAATGGCCTCATTCATCTCCTCGATCGAGATGGGCCGCTGGCCTTCCCGCTTGAGTGACCCGAAGAAATCCTCAATCTTTCCGGAAGGCCTGATGGCCCGAATCTTGATTTCACCGCCGGGGAGTTTGTCAAAGCTGATCTTGTCGCCTGGATGGACGCCGAGATGCCTGAGCAATTCCTTCCGCAGCGTGACCTGCCCTTTCGCGGTAATGGTAACAGCGTTCATGTGGCGAGTCCTTTCAATAGCACAAGGTAAGAGCAAATCCCCTTACCTGCAAGGCGAGTTCAGTATGTTGGCGCGATGTGCAAGCGCGCTGAGCATGAGCATCCTAGTCATTTCGCCCGGCATGGCGCAGACTGTCAGCCGCGAGGATGCAGCGCGCGCCGCGATCCATCCGGTCGGAACAACTGCGGCGATGAACCACTGGCTCTCGCGCGTTCCGGTGACGCGCGCTTTCCCGCCGGACTTTACCGAGGAACTGCGCGGACGCAGTTCGGCCTTCGTCGTCGAGATGAGCACCGCGCCCGGCTGCGTTCCCTGCGCCGATCTCTGGACCAAGCTCGGAAGTCTGGGAAGGCGATATGGCTGGCAGGTCCGCGCCATTTCCGCGCAGGAAGCGATGCTGCGATCAGGCCGGCTCGGCTTGCCCTGGATCGGGCATCCGGTCGCATGGGTGCGTCCGATGAACGATACGAACCGGATCATTCCAATCGCCGTCGGGACCGATCATGCGCCCAATTTAGCGCGCAACCTCTATCTCGCCGCGAAGATGCTGACGGGCGTTCGCCCAGCGGTAGGCGTCCGCGCACTCTCGAAATTCACTGGAATCGTTGGGGGCCCGTCGCGATAAGCCGGACGGAACTTTCTTAGCTCTGGCGCGGAATCTGCTTGAAACATCAAAGCCATGATGCATGCTTCATAAGCTGAATCTGGTCTTGTCATTATTGCCTCGCGTCGGGCGTAGGACGCGACCTGAGCGAGATTCTTGTTTTGATAACCGCTCGCGACTATATGAAAACAACGATCCAAACAGGATCGTGTTATGAGTGGAATGATGGCAAACGCTGTAACTCAAGTGCTGACGACGGTGAACGCCCCTTATGGGGCGGCCGTTTCCGCACATCAGCTTGCTGCCATGATCGTCGACTTGAAGAGCGCGATTGACTGCAACGCGCCGGTTTTCGCTTTCTTCTCCGAAGTGCCGCTGAACGTCCAGGAACAGTTCATGGCAGCGATGGGCGTAGACGCAAGTCAAGCGAGCCAAGTCGCCGATAAAATCTCCGAACTTTCGGGCTACACGCTACCGCTGGCGGCCTGACGCCGTGTCTGCAAAGCGGCCGAGCGAATGGCCGGTCCTTTTCAATCTCGCCGTAGATATTCTTGACCATTTCAGGAAGGCGAACGGCTTCGCGCCTCAGTGGAGCTTCGGCGGCGGAACCGCACTGATGCTGCAGATCGATCATCGTGAAAGTCACGACATCGACCTGTTTCTGGACGATCCACAAATCCTCCCATTTCTCAATCCGGAAACGCAAGGCATCAAACTCGATCACGCTCCTGACAGCTATCAGGCAGGCACCGATATGCTGAAGCTTGCTTATCACGATCTGGGCGAAATTGATTTCATCTGCTGCGACAGCATCATTCCAGATCCAACACGAGCGCACGACGTTCAAGGTCACGCCATCGCGCTTGAAACGCCAGCGGAAATCATCGCTAAAAAGGTCTTCTATCGCGGTTGGAGTTTCCAGCCGCGCGATATGTTCGACCTTGCAGCGGTCGCCGAGCATTTTGGACCCGACTATGTAGTCGGGGCTATTGAGCATTGCGGCCGCGCGAGGTGCGAAACGGCTCTGGCAGTCATCAACAAAACGAATCCCGCCTATGTTGAAGGGATTATTGGCCAGCTCATGCTTCGCGAAAAGACGCGCAATCTCGTTGCCCACTCCCGAGAAATCAGTCGAGACCCGATCGGACGAGCTTCAGCGAAACAGCCTATCCTGAATCCGGATACCCGGCCGCATGAGTCCGACCGGTGAACGATACGAACCGGATCATTCCGATTGCCGTTGGCACCGAATCATGCGCCCAATATCGCGCGCAATTTATATCTCGCCGTAAAGATACTGACCGGCATGCGCCCTGCAAGCCGGGGTCCGGGCGTTTTCGAAATTCACGGGAATTGTTGCTCAAGGGCCGGACATCTCACCGCAACGCCGAGCAAAGCCATAACTTCGAGCTTATTCCGGTTGGATATCCGTTCAGGGCGAAGAAGCGAAATCGAGCAACGACTTATCCCTGCAAATCTGGAGCTACGATCCAGATTTGCAGGGATCACATCATCGGCGTGCGTCCGACATGGCCGACGAGAGTCCGAGATGTTCCACGAAAGGATCAAAATCGCGGTCGCTGTAGAGCAGTGCTAACCCGTCTTCTATGCAACGGGTGGCGATAAGCGTATCGATGGTCTTGCGAATAGTGGCCCCTTTGCCGCGTAGTGCCCGAAAGTTTCGGGCCGCCTGGATCGCGATATCGCGACCTCCGATATCGATCTGGTCGAGAGACCCCATCAATCTCAGCCCGACGTTGAAGTCGCGGTCGCTGGTGAAACCCTGCAGGACTTCAGCCAGAATGATGTCGCCGGTCAGCAGTGGCTCGGCGCCTAGCAATGCGTCTAATCGTTCCGTCTGCGGTGTGGCATCGCCCCGGAAATAATCGATCCAGACGCTGGAATCGACGAGGATCACCCGTCGGTTCTCATGGCATCAAGATCGCCCGTCCAAGCGAGCTTACCCCGAAACTTCCGAATCTCGTCCTGTTTGCGAAGCCGAAGCAACGTCCGCAAGCCGAGCTCAACGGCCTCACGCTTTGTCTTGAGGCCCGTTGCCCGGAGAGCTTCGCTCATAAGATTATCGTCGATGACGATGTTGGTCCGCATGATGTGTATCCTTTTCTTAGATCATACACATACGAACCTTTGAAAGCGTTTGCAATCCATCACGGCATCTTGCCGACCCTGAAACATGGGACGAGGCGATGATCGACATGGCAGTGGCCCATTTCGCGTGGGACATATTGGCGGAAGGACCTTGCCTCTGAGAGGCGCGTACGTGCCTCTGCCCTTGTCGCGAGAGATCAACACAAGCGACCCTGAGCGGGTTCAGCCTGCCACATCCCGCCCCTGAGAAAGAACGCTGATGTCCTCGCTTGGCGGCCGCCGCGCCATTATGATCGCCCTCATCCTGTCAACCTGCGGAGCCGGCGCGCCGGGAGCCTATGCCCAAAGCTGGGCCGAGCATTGGTTCGACAATGTGACCTACACGTCGCCCGGCAGTTTCGAGGACCAGGCGCGCGGTTATGTGACCGCGGGCGGCTTCTCGGGCCGCGTCGACGTCCACAACGACTATCTGATGAGCGTGACGCTGCCCAAGGTGCGCGCGGGCTGCGGTGGCATCGACATGTTCCTCGGCGGCATGTCGTTTCTCGATCCCGACTATCTCGTCCAGAAGCTCGAGAGCATCCTGCAGGCCGCGCCCGCCGTCGCCTTCCAGTATCTCCTCGAAACCCTCGACGAGAAGATGGGCAACATCATCTCGAAGATGGAGGCGGCGACCAACTTCCTGAACTCGATCCAGGTCAACGACTGCCGCCTTGCGAACCGCATGGTTCAGATCGCTCGAGGAGACGACAATATGTCGGGGATCATCGAGGAGATGACCGGCTATCGCTCGATCAAGCAGGGTTATGCGAAAAGTTATCAGCAAAGCCGCGAGAAGATTGAGGCGAACAATAATAATCCGACCGAGGATCTGAAGGAAGCGCTCGCCAACTGCCCGCGCGAGGTCACCGACATCTTCCGCACCGGCTCGCTGCTCGCGCACGCCGCCGCGCGCGTCGGCGCCAGCGAATGGACCAGCGTGATGCGTGCGCGGGTCGGCGATGTTTACATGCGTTGGGACGCGACCGACAAGGTGCCGCTCTTTTCGGCCATCCCTGCCTGCCCGCGTCAGGACACCGAAGGCGTCGAGGATTTCCTGACCGGACGTGTCCAGGCCCGGTCGCTCAACGTCCCGCCGACCAGCGCTGACTGCGCGACTGACGGGCCGGGCCGCGGCGCGCTCGTCCTCGCGCGTGAACGGATGCAGACGATCGCGACCAAGATCCGCACCCGCGCCGCGCTGACTGCCGAAGAGCGCCAGTTCGTCGCCAATGTGAAGACGCTCCCCATCTACCGGATGCTCGAATGGGGCGTGCGCGAAGGCGTCGAGGATGCCGTGATCGGCGATACCGACGAACTGGTCGCCCTGACCCTCGCCTACCAGATGCTCAATGATCTCACTCGCAGCATCGATTTCGCGCTGTCGAATGCCGAGCGCGGCACGTCGGCCGCCGGTGCCGCCGACGCAGGCAATGCCAATATCTGCCAGACGCGCATCCTCACCAAGGGGATAGAGCAGCTGCGCGATCTTCGCGAGGAAGTGCTGCGCCAGCGCGCGCAGATGCGCCAGTCCTATATGGCGGCGCTGAACCAGGCCAACCTCTCGGCGAACTATGCCGGGCTCGTCCGCCAGCGCGACCGCGACGCGCGCGACGCCGCCGGTGCCGCCGCTAACCGCAATCGCTGATCGCGATGTGCTCCCGATTCCTTTCCGCGCTGATCGCCGCCCTCGCCGCCACCGTGCCGACCGCTGCGCTAGCGCTCGAAACCAGCTTCCACACCTATGACGGGTTCAACGAGACCGTCGACGCGTTCCGGCTCGTCTCGATGATCTTTGCCGATCCGCGCTACGAAACGCTGGTGCTCATCGTCGCGGTCGCCGGGATCGCGCTCGGCGCGCTACTCGCGAGCGTGCGCGGCAACGGCATGGGGATCGTCGCTTTCGGCTTTCAGACGCTCGTCGGCATCGGGCTTTTCGTCGGCATGGTTGCGACCACGGGCACCGTCCATGTCTACGACCGGGTCCGCAACGCCTATCAGCCCGTTGGCGACGTCCCGAACCTGATCGTTCTCGTCGCGGGCGTCACCAATATGATGGAGCGGGCGATCGCCGAGACGATCGACGATAATACGATCGACCCCAATGCCAAGCTCGAGTTCGGTGCGGGTGGTCACAGCTTTGACTTGTTCCTGAACGCTGTTAGCCCGCGAGGGCCGATGACCGACACCTTCCTCGATGCAACGATCAAGGATTATGTCCGGCAATGCTATCCCGTCGCGCGCGTCTCTCCCGCCTATGGCATCGACGACGATCAACTCTTTCGTACCACGAACGATCTTCCCGCGGCTTTTGCCGCGATGTCTGGGCCGGCGACCTTCAGCACCGTCTTCACTGCCACCGACAAGGGCGGAACAACGGTGAGCTGCACCGAGACTTGGACGCATATCTCGGACCGGCTTTCCGATCCGTCGCTGTTCCACGGTTACAGTCAACAGGTCTGCGAGCGCACCGGCTATGACGTCTCGAACGCGGCTCAGCTCCAGCGCTGCCGGTCGAACCTCGGAGCGCTCGGTGACAAGATGCTCGCGACGCCGCTGACGCTCCAGCAGCTGATGACGAACATCAACCTCGGCAACGCCGTCGGCGACGTGCTGTTCGAAGATAGCCCTGCGACCGCCGCGCGCGTCATGGCGAACCGTGCCGTCGTCTCGAGCGGTCTCGCCACCATGTCGACGGCGAACGAATGGATGCCGACGATCCGCGCCACTGTCTTCGGCATCATGCTGTTCATGATGCCGATCGCGCTGCTCTTCATCCTGACCCCGATCAACCTGCGCGTCGCGAGCTTCGCGCTTGGCCTCTTCGTCTTCGTCGCCATGTGGGGCGTGATCGATGCCGGAATCTACCAGCTCACGCTCGGCCGCGCGATGGACGTGCTTGCCGAGATGCGCTCGAACCATGTCGCGGCGAACGCCTGGATGCTGGCGCCAGGTTCGGCGATGAAGGCGCTCGCAATCTTCGGAAGCTTTCGCACCGCGGCCGCCGGGCTGGCCGGCGCCTTTGTCTTCACCGTGTTCCGCTTCTCGGGCAATGTGTTCACCTCCTTCACCAGCGGCGCGCTCGGCGTGCAGGGCCAGGGCACCGCGGCCGCCACCCCGATCATGACGCATGAAGGCCGCGCGCAGGCGCTCGAGGCGCAGGCCTCGGCGACCGGCACGACCGCACGGCGCAGTGCGGCGTCGAGCTTCGGCGACTTCGGAGAGCGGTCTACCTTCGGTACCAATCGCGCCTTCGGCGCCGCAGGTGGCTATCTCAGCGATCGCACGCCTGGCGCGCCGGGAGCGACCGGCTTCGGGCTCGGCGTCACGGACGCCGCACGCGAGCTCGGGGGGCTCGCCCCTGCCCTCGTCGGCCGCGACCTCACTCATCCCGCGACGGCCGCAGCGGTGCGCGCCAATGCGACGACGTCGGCGATCCACAATTTCGCCGAGAAGGACGCGCTACGTAGTCTCGGCACGAGCTATTTTGGGCCGGGCCAGGCGGGCGAACGCGCCTTCGCCGGCTTCGCGCAGAACATGGTGCAGTGGAAAGCCTTCGGCGATACGCGCGCCTACGACATGATGATGCAGGGCGCGCAGCGGCATTTCGAGCGCAATGGCTATGATCAGAAAGACGCTGCGCTGAAGGCCTCGACCGTGATCGCGCAGGCATCGGCCGACCCGACCTTCGCGAAGTTGATCGCCAACACGTACGACCAGGAGGCAATGCTGCGGAACGATCTCACGGCTGCGCAGGTCAACGTCGGCGCTATGGAAGGCCGACGCGACTATGCGGGCGACAATGTCGCGGGGATCGAACGCCGCAACGTCGCGACCGAGCAGGCGTGGCGCACCGGGAACAACGAGGGGCAGCGCAATTCCGCGTCGATGCTCGGCCTCTCCATCGACGAAACCTCGCGCCGCATCGGCTTCATCAACACCCTCTCGGGCGAGGCGCGCTCGTCGGCGATTACCTCCCTCTCCCGCGCGACGGGCCGCAATGAGGCGCAGGTCATGCGTGCGCTGGAAACCTATAACGCCTCGGTCCAGCTCGGCACCGCCGACGGCGCGACCGCCGAGGCGGCACGCGAAGGCACGAGCGTCTATGGCCGCACGCGCGAGGCCGCTGGTTACGATTTTGCCGAGCGCTCGGGCAAGCTCGATGCCCAGCGCGAAGTCGGCCACGATGGCGTGCGCGGCGCCGCGCGCATCGGCGAGCAGCGACGGCAGAGCGATAATTTCGGGTTTGCGGAAGGTGCGGCGGCTGCCGGCGTATCGACGCGCGAGGCGGCCCGGCTCGACGCCTTCATCCAGGCACTGAGCCGCACGGCGGGCAACCAGGTCGACATGGCCGAGGGTGGCGCGGCCGGAATTGCCGATCGTGCGCGCAACGAGCGGCTGACGCGGATCGTGGACAATGAGCGGTTGACACGCATGCAGGGGCTGCTGCGCAGCGAGGGCATCAACATGACCAAGCGCGAGCTCGCCATGGCGCAGAATGGCGATCTCAATCTCAATGTCTCGCCCGACGTCGCGCGGCAGCTCCGCGCCGCAGGCCTCATCAACGACAGCCAATATGGCACGATCGCCGAGGGAGGCCGCGCCCGGTTCAGCTTCGCGGACAACGACCTGCTCGTGTCGAGCAGCACCGGGTTCACGCAGTCCGCACGCAGCGACACCAGCACCAAATATGAGGCCGGCAAGCAAGCCGGACCCGATACCATCGAAAACATGCTAAGCAGCGGACCCGAGGGTCAGGCGATGATGGCGAACTGGCTGCGCGGTGGCTTCGAAATGGACCGCAACGGCGAGTGGCGGCTCAATCCGCAGGTTGCGGATACGCTTCAACGCGACGTGTCGGCGATCATGGCCCAGACGGGATGGCAGCGGGCTATATCTCGCTCGGCGCAAGACCAAATCTCAATGGGAACTGCGGTTGGCGGCAATGTCGGCGCAAGTGCCCAAAGCAGTGACTATGCGTCGCGTGGTGGTCCGGCCAAGGGTAAGGAACGATCACAGACAGCAACGTCAGGGAGCGTCGGCGGGAGCTTGGGATATAGCAGCAGCGACATGGGCACGAGTAACGAGACAGCTCGGGCCTCGCTCGATATCGTAAACTATGATGTACGCGAGGCGATATCCGCCGCAGAGCGGGCGGCTGCGCGCTCTGCAAACCCTGAAATGACATTTACGAGCGAGCTGAACCGTCAGGTGCTTGGCCCCGAGGGGCTGCGAAATCGCTACCTTGGGCAAGCCGATTCCGCACGTGGAACCGCCGATATTACTGGACCGATGACGTCGCTCGAACAATCCTCGATCTTGAGCAGTGGCCGATTTTCGACCGACCTAGCAAATGGTCCATTCGACGGAGATAGCAGCTACAAGAAGCGCTAATCTCGACGTCCAGGGTGCTGAAGGCTGAGTGGGTTGCCGATATATAGTCCGCCGGAGCGCGGATCATAGATGTCGACCGACCAATGAGGTCGCCCAAGACGCTCCCAGTGCTCGTCCTCCATCCTCATCTGCTCGAGTTCGCCGATTTCCTCGTCCGAGAGAGGCTCGCCAGATAGCGGCCTGTCGAGCCAAGCTTTGACGAACCCGAAACCAAGCACCAGTAGTGCCGTCGGCGGAAAGAACAGCATGTTGAGATAGCCTGCGAGAGCGCTGGTGTAGAACTCCGCCAGTGCCGGGACCTTCAGCGAGGCCACCGCGCCTGTCCAGTAGACCGGGATCGCCGCCCACCAGAGCTTCGCGTACCAAGGCTTCCAGAGCCAATTGCGCGCAACGGGCGGCCGCGCGGTCTCGGCTGTTGATACGTTGGAAGGTTGGCTCGCCTGCATGGGTTTTCTCGGTCGGCAGCCTATCAGAAGATGCCGATTGAAGGAATCGAAAGAGTTTCCGGAAATGGACATATTGCCTTCCCTGATCCGGTGAGCATCCAGCCATCTCCTGTTCCCATTTGCAACTTCACACCAACGTCAGCTTCCATCCTCCTCCCTTGGACTTGAGGCCGGATTCCCCGTCCCTCGCTTAGGTATGATAGATTGTGTTCTGGACGATCGAGAACGCGGCGGCCAATCAGATTCTATCGGAGCGGCACATTCGCCCGGGACTTCGCATAGTCGTCTAGAATGCACCGCAGGGTCGCTCGACCGCGAGCGGTCAGGGCGATGTTCGTTCGGCGCCCGTCGTGAGGATCGCGCTCGCGAGCCACAAGTTTCCGCGATTCCATCTCAGTTGTCTGCCGCGTCGCCGTCGGAACCGAAACGCCACTCGCATATCCTAGGCTTGAAACCGGCAGCCCTTTACCGACCGTATCCACGACATAGAGTTCCAGTAGCATGATCCAGCCCGCATGGCTCCAGTCTTGCTTCTTGAGGTACCGCGCAATGATCTGCCGTTCGACAAGTAGTTCACGGCAAAGGCCAAGTCGTCGAGCTTCGACATCGAACGGTGGATCATCTTGTTCGATCCGCGTCGCCATGCGTCCGTTTGCGCCTCGCGTCAGTTTGACGTGGAGAGCCGGAACGTCCGGCGCCGAGGTGGATGCTGCGATCTATTGTGTTCCGTGCAGAGGCTCGAAAATCGGGTAGGCTAAAATCGAGCCCCCCTGTGGTAAAGTCGATCCAGCGCATATGTCGGAATCGAATCTTGGCGTAAAAGATGGTCAGCGCTTATCCGCATAGGCGTCCATGAGGAGTTTTTGATTATGGGTGGTGCGACGCGCTGGACCGTCAATGTCGCGCCCGAAACCGACATTGATGTCCGCACATACCTAGCTCAGCGCGGAATGAAAAAGGGCGACCTATCGCGCTTCATTGAAGAGTCCGTGAAATGGCGCCTGCTCGATCTTACGCTCGCCGAGGCCCGCGCCGGTTTCGATGACGTCTCGCCGGAAGAGATGAGCCAGTTGATCGATGAAGCGATTGCGGATGCGCGTCGGAACTGATCAATGCGCGTTGTCATCGACACCAATGTGCTTGTCAGCGCCCTTTTGCACGGGCGGTCGCTTCCCTTTCACCTGATTGCCTTGTGGTGCCAAGGCAAGATCACCTTAATCACCTCTGCTGAACAGCTAGAGGAAATTCGGCGCGGTACGCGCTATCCCAAACTGCGGGCTCGCTTGAATCCAGCCGTTGTCGGCAGACTCGTCAATGAACTCAAGGGCAGCGCCATTGTTATAGAGAATCTGCCCGACGTGTCCGTCAGCCCGGATCCCTGGGACAACTATCTTCTGGCGACGATTGAGGCCGGGATGGCCGAACTTTTGATCACCGGCGATAAGGCCGACTTGTTGAGTCTCGGGCGCCACGGCGGGGCGCGGATTATCACGGTTCGGGAATGCCTGAGGCTGATCACAGGAACCGAGCCTGATATCTAGCGCCTCGTCGGCGCCAGAGCCGGCGTCCCTTCAGCCGAGACGACTCCATCTCATCGGCCGAAACTGTGAGAGCACGGCAAAGGGCCGCTTTGACTTCATCGACGCAGAGCCCGTGACGATGCCGAGTTCGCTATCGCTCGCGTGGTCGACTGGGGAGCCTAAGGAAACTCGGCGCAAGCAGAGGCGCTGGGCGATTGCGAAGCGCCAGGCGGGACTCGACCGCGACCGCGACCGCGAGAAGCTCGGACCGATCTACAATTTCATGGTCACCAAGCGCTAAGGTCGCGTCGAATATGCGGTCCTCCAGTTCGGCGGTCTATTCGGTCTTGGCAGCGACTATTATCCGCTGCCCTGGGACGTCCTGACTTACGACACCGAACAGGGCGGCTATGTCGTCGATCTCGACAAGAAGGTTCTCGAACAGGCGCCGCGCTATGGCGCCGATAGCAAGCCGACCTTTGATCACGACTATGGTCGCGGGATCAATTATCCGTTCTAGTTTCCGGCGCAGGATTCGGATGCGAGGTAACCGCATCGGAGGGCTGCCTCATCGGCGCGGACTGTCCCTGCGCGGCAGCACGAGCGGCAATCCGCCGACCGCCTGCCGCCGGCGATGCATATCATCTGCGACCGCATCAATGATCACGACGAAATGCTGCGGTCGATCGCACGGATGGATTTCACGGTCGCGCCGGGCCGCGGTGACGGGGCGAAGAATGGCGGCGGCCCCGATCCGCGCGATCCGACATGGGCGCCGCGCGGGCGCACATCGGCGTCACGGCCGTTCGGACGACCCCCGAACAAGATGAAATCCTCCGTATCCGCAGCCATGATTTTCACTAACCGGACCTTATCGCAGAGCACCCATACGAGATACTCGGTGAAGAAAAGCAAATCGTTGCCAAGGGTTGCCTGAAAATTCCGGTCCGCCTACTCCCGTGTTAAGTTGAAATTCAGAGAGAGTCGGGAACCGGCTCTGTTGACGGAATGCACGGGGAGCCGCTTGCAGAATCCGTCGGAAAGCAATGCTCGGGTCGAGAAAAAGAGGTGCTGTTTTAGATAGCGTAAGGGACTTGCCGTCCATTGATGGCAAGCAGCGCGCACTTGTCTGCTAGTGATGTAAAAGAGCCGAGCATCGCTCTCTGCGAACGCTTGGCCCCGCGCCAACGCGAGTGCCTCCGCCATGTCTATCGGCTCAAGACCTCCAAGGAAATCGCCCTCGAATTGGGTCTGGGCGTCGGCACCGTCGACACTTACATCAGCGAGGCTGTCGCCATTTTGCGCGCCCGCAATCGCCGGCACGCAGCGGAACTTTTCCACGCCTTCGAAGACGCCGCGATGACCCCCCGCAAAATGCAGTTGGAGAATACGGGGGTAGGCACCGGCCAGGCCGATGAGCCACCGGAGAAGGCGGAACCACCGCCCACCTCCTGGGTCAGGTTGCTTCCTCTACGAACCATGGGAGTATCTGCAAATGACCTCGACCCGTACCTCCGTTACTTCTGGCTCGTCTTCCTTGCGATCGCGCTTGCAGTCGGCTTCGGCATGCTCGCCGTCGGACTCGACGTCCTCTCCCGGCTTCTCGGATAGAAGGTCCGACGATGAAGAGCGCATCAAGCATCTGACCGAATCGCTGTTCGGCTACGAAAAACTGCTGCAGCAGATTTTCGCGGAAGGCGGGCGGCTCGCCACTGCGGCAATCGACGCGCAGACGCACCAAAATCTTTCGCCGCTGGTCGGACATCAGATATTGTCGGCCCTGACCAACGCGCAGCTCTCGGTTACCGGAGCGCTCGGTTACATGGCCGAAGGTCATCGACAGCTTGAAGTGCTGGCACAAAAGCTGGGCATTGATCCTGAAGCTTTCGGGGATGTCGTCAAGCGCCCAAGCGCGCGCGGCGCGACGCCCCTTGAATTGGCCGCCTGACCAAGGGGGCCGCTGCTCGTGATCGTCATTGTGGCATTCATGATCCTGCTCTTCCTCGTCTCTGCCTATGCGCAGTGGCGAGGCGGAGCCCCGGAAAGGACTGCGTCGATCTGCATGGTCATCGCCACGATGGGAACTTTTTGGGCCGGACTAAGCAATCCATCCTATCGCGACGTCGAATGGGAAATGTTACTTATCGATTTCGGGCTCCTGCTGGCGCTTTCGGCAATCGCCGGGGCGGCAGACAGATTCTGGCCGATCTGGCTGGCAGCCTTTCAGTTGGTTGCGGTCGCGGCACACGGCGTCACGGCATACAATCCCGAGATCTTGCCCGTCGCCTATTGGTGGATCGTAGGTAAGATCGCCTATCCAATGGTCGCAATCCTCGCCATTGGGACACGGCGACATCACCGCAGGACACGTGACGGGCTCCAGGAATATGCTTGGACTCATCAGCGACATCGCGCCGCATCTTCGCGCGCGAAGACGATCACACCCGCCCCGCGTTCCTGACTGATTCGTCGCATCGTCGCCGACGCGCGAACCGTGGAGGGGCTCTGTGGCGACCATTCCACGCCGGGATTGACCACAATGCTCAGTCCGAGACTCCACTAAGCATCGGTCATGTCCGCGACTGGCGCACGGGCGCTCGAACTCGGAGTGTATGAAGATGAGCGCAGATCACGGGCTTAGCCAAAGAGCCTACACCAGCCTTAAACTCGATCTCATTGAAGGTCGTATCGCGTCTGGGCGAATCAATATCGGACAACTAGCTGATCGATATGGAATGAGCGCGACTCCGGTCCGCGAGGCGATGTTGCGGCTCGTCGGCGAAGCTTTACTCGACATGCCGGTAACTGGCGGATTTGAAATACCGTCGCTCGACGAGAATGCGGCTCGCCACCTCTATATTCTGAGCCAATATGTAATGCTCACAGCCGCCTCGTGCCGGAGCAGTCTCCTTGTTTCCCATGACTTTAATCAACAGGACGAGCTCGGCGCGCCGCCGCCGATTGAACTACTCTTCGACTCGATCTCCCAGGTGACCCAGAACGTCTTTTTCATGCATTTGGTCCGGAATCTCAACGATCGAATGCGTCGGATCCGGCGCGCCGAAGAGCGTAAATTGAGCGGTTTGCGCCGCGAATTCGATGCTTTGCTCGGGAAGATTGAACGCGGAAACAGGCAGTCAATCAGGCGATCGGTAGTCGCATATCATCGACGCCGTATCCGTAATCTTCCTGAAATCATGAGTGGACTTACCTAGGGCGGCCTCAAGAATGCCGATACCGGGGTTCGCCCCTTCCATATATAGCTTCAGATTCAGAACATATATGTTTGGATATATCCTCTGAAACTGGGATTCTTTCGGTGTCGCATTTGTGCGGCGGGAAAGGAGACTATCATGGACAAGGAACCGAACTATCGCGACGCTGAACTGATCGACCTCGGCACCGTCACCGAAGAGACCCACGGGTCGAACGAAAACATCGCGCCGGACGGTGTGCAGCCGCGCCAGCCGCTCGGCATCGTCGTCGACTGATCAATGGCCGGCCGGGAATGGATAAATTCCCGGCCGGCTTTTTCCGCCAAGGCGTCACTCATGCTTCCTTCGTGGGTTTCGAGCTGCGAAATCGATGGTCAGGTCGTCTTTCTGGATGTCCTCGCAAATCGATATTCACGCTTGGAAAAGGAGGCTGCGTCTGCCCTCGGAAGAGGAGACGTTGATTCACTGCAACCGAGCCTTCGGCGCCTGATTGAGGATCGCCACTGGTTGAACTCCAATGCGGAAGGAGCCCGTAGTTCCTGCTGCGCAATTACTCGCCCAGCTCGTGAACATTCCGCGGAATTCGATATGCGTTCGCCATCCGGCCGGCAAATTGCATCGGCATTCAGATCTCTCGCCAGCGCACGATTCACCATTGCACTGCGCGGATTCGATGAATTGCTGTGGTGGGTGCAACGCAATAACATGATCGCCCAGACAGAAGGCCCTCCGGCGTCAAACCGCAGCGGTCTGATATCAGCATTCGAATATGTAGAACGGTTTGCGATCAGGAGGGATCGCTGCCTGCTCCGTTCAATCGGCCTTCAGCATCTTTTGGCCCAAAACGGGTATGAGAGCACACTGGTTTTCGGTGTTCGGCTTCATCCATTCGAAGCCCATTGCTGGCTTCAGGATGATGACCTCATCCTCAACGATACGATCGAAATGGTCGGCCCCTTCGAACCTATCAGAGCAGTGCGATGATCGGCAGATTCTTAGCCGTCAGCTCGCCGACCCAGGTCCCATGCGCCCTCGACCTACATTTGGATGAAATAGCTCATCAGTCGGGGCTGAGCGTGACCCATCGTGACGAACGCCTTGTCGTCTATTCCGACAGCGGGTTGGAAATCAACCACCTCACCGATGGCACTGGCGTCGTCGTTGGCGACGTCTTCTGCCGGCATGTCCCGTCGCGCGCATTTGGAAAGAACATCGACGAAGGGGCGCGTGTCACGGCGGCGTATCGAGGCGGCCATTTGAACAATGAATATTGGGGTTCCTATATCGTCCTGGCCAGTTTGCCCAACGGCGTGATCACCTGCGAACGATCCCCATTCTGTAGCATCAATGCCTATTACATAGTCGAGGGCGGAGTCCTCGTTGTTGCCTCGGACACAAGGCTATTGCTGGAAATGGCAAGGCGCCCGCCGTCGATAAACTGGGAATCAGTCGCCAGACATCTGATTTGGGATAATCTCAGCATGTCATCCACATGCCTCTCCGGAGTTTCCGAGATCAGGTGTGGAGAATCGATCAAGTTTGAAGCCCCACGGGCGCTTGAGGCCAGTTTTCACTGGGACCCTTGGAAGTTCACCAATCCCGACGTCCTGATCACCGATCCAGATGAAGCCATGGAACTTGTTCGCCGGGAAATTCTTCGCTGCATCGGAGCGCAGATGCCGCGCGGACGGTTTTACGCCCTCGATCTTTCAGGGGGCTTGGATTCGTCGATAATCGCGGCGGGGTCCGCCACTGCTGGGCGTGAAATTCACGCGATCACGATGTTCAGCGAAGGAAACGATGGGGACGAGAGGAATTTTGCAAGAAGCGTAGCCAGCCACTTACATATCTCCCTGGACGAGGGTGCGCCTGATCATCGAAGACCAGATCTTCTTCATTCGGCGCGGCCGCACTTGCCCCGACCCCACTCGCGGTCCTTTGTTCAAGAAACCGATCGCATCTCCCTCGAAATGGCAACGGACCGGTCGATCGACACATTTGTCAACGGTCAGGGCGGCGACGCCGTATTCTGCCATCTGCAGAGTTCCGGACCCGCGGCGGACACCCTTCGAGCGAAAGGTCCGAGTCCAAATTTTGCACGAACCGTCTTTGAGGTGGCGCGTGCAAATCAGTGCAACGCGTGGGATCTCGGCTGGAAGGCGATCAGGAAGGGATGGAAAGGCAAGCACCACGCCAACTGGCGCGCGAATGATGCATTTCTTTCCAAAGATCTTCCATCCAATGAATCGCCACCTGGGCTGCCGTGGCCTCCGCCAAAAAACCGACCGCTTCCCGGAAAGGTTGAACATGTTCATGGACTATACAACAGCTGCTATAACATGAATGGTTATCGGCGCTCCGATTTGATGAAGGGGATATTTCCCCTATTGTCGCAGCCCCTTGTCGAGACTTGCCTACGCATACCGACTTGGCTTTGGGTCGGCCGGGGGCGAAGTCGTTACATAGCCCGCCGAGCCATGGAGCGGGATCTTCCCGCCAAAGTCGCATGGCGGATCTCAAAAGGAGGCCTCGGCCAGTTTCAATTGCAGATGCTGCGCGAGCGACGAGTTCTCATTCGCGAAATGCTGATGGACGGACTACTCAGCGGCGCGGGTATTCTTGATCGCAGCATGATCGAACAGCAGCTGAAGGACGACCTGACATTTGGCGTGAATGATATGGGACGAATTCTCCGCCTGTGCGACGTCGAGGCTTGGTGCAGAGCATCGCCGCAAGTCACCTTGAACACCGCGCCTTAGGCAATCGCCGCCAGTCGTCGAGTTCCATGAGCGTTCGTCTGAAAACGGCCTGACGATGAACCGGCTGCCATTTCACATGATACTCATCGGGGAAAATGAACATTGTCACATCACGGCCGAATTGCCGCAGCGCCCGAAGGGAGGCAGTGGCCAGGCGCGCTTCCCGATCCGCGCTCTGAATTATAATCTTCGCGCACACGCGGCTTGCGTTCATCGCGAGACTGACGCGCTTCCAACTCGATTTGTGCTGTTCCCAAGGCAGTGGATATTCATTCGTGCGCAAAATGCTCGCATAGGCTTCCCCAACACCGGTCTCCAAAATGCTCGGGTCTTCACAGCATGAGCTAATGAGCGCCAGCGAGAATATATCGGCATG
The DNA here is from genome assembly GCF_004795895.1 of Sphingopyxis sp. PAMC25046. Taxonomy (NCBI): domain Bacteria; kingdom Pseudomonadati; phylum Pseudomonadota; class Alphaproteobacteria; order Sphingomonadales; family Sphingopyxidaceae; genus Sphingopyxis; species Sphingopyxis sp. PAMC25046. Next base: position 1,218,121 of record NZ_CP039250.1, on the reverse strand, counting down.
GATTAGCGCATATGTCGCGGTGGACGCGCCATCGCTGAGTCCCGTGATCGCGATATGGTCGGCATCGATCGGGTGCGTGTCAGCCGCCAGCTTGATTCCGCGCATAAGAGAATCGTGAACGCTCGCACGATCGGTCCACGCGTTCGCGATGTGCCGTCGGGATACCGATCGGCCGGCGCGAGACATCGCGGTCCGGTAGTCGAGCGGACGGTCAAAACTCAGGACGGCAAAGCCTTTCGCCGCGATAGCCTGAATCGGATATTCGTCGCCAGTTCCGCCTCTGAGAAAGCCGCGACTGCTGTACTGCACGACAACAAGTGGCAAACGCTCATCGTGCCGAGCGTCCGGTGGAAGCACGAGATCGCCAAACGTTTCGATTCCATATTTGTTGGTCCAACGCAGGCGGGTCACTGTTCCGAGCCTGCGCGCGATCCATTCGGGGTTGAGCTCGATAAGTTGATGGATTTTTCCCGACCTCAGATCGATTTCAACGATGTCGCGGGGTTGAAGAGAAGCTTCTCGGGCGCAAACCAAAAGGAGTTGAAAATCACATCCGCGGATCGCGTCGTCTGTTGTGAGGATATTCGTCAGCTTGTTCTCACCCAGAGCCCATCGATAAATGCCGGTTCGCGCTGCGGCGAACCCTTCTCGGCGCATGAAGACAATTTCGTCGGCTCCCGGAACCGTCCATGCCGCTGCGACGCGGGCGCATTCCTTAAATTGGCAAACTATATTTTTGTCGCCGACCCTCGCCGCGAGTTGTCGATGGTCGCTGATCGCAACAGCGGCGCCTTTGCGCGTCGGAGCGCGGCCTGCCTCCTCCGCCATTCTATCCTGCTGTGATGCACTGCCGGACCCACCGAACGTATCGGCCTCTCCGATCATGACAAAACGTTCGACTTCCGCAGGTGTCTCGCGTGGATATGGCGTGAGCTCGGCAAGCGGCCAAAATCGCTCGTCGAATTGGAAACCGCTTCGCCCCTCGGTTTGCAGTCGTTCTATGGCAGCGGCGTGATTTTCCCGTTGTCGATAGCGCAACTGCGATGCGTCATCTGACCAGGCGAAGTCGGCGACGTCGAAACGCCCGTCAGAGATACTTCTCGTGCCACCTTCGGACAGCGCGGTCACGAAAAGTCGCGTGATTCCTTCTTCTCGTTTCAGGAAGGCCAGCCACTTGCCATCTTTTGACCATTTCGGCGTCAAAGGTTCCGGAGTGCCGGTGGGGAAGCCCTCGAGACCGTAGAGCGTAATCGTCCGGCGCACGTAGTCGCCGCCCATGTCGACAATGCGCGGCGCAGTTCGAACATTGCCGAGATCATAAATCAGCAGGGCTTGGCAGTAGCTGTTGGAGACGGGGTCCGCCTGTCGAAGCTGGATTGCCAGATATCTTCCGTCGGGCGACACAGCAAAGCCGCCCGGGTCTGCCTCAGACGCATCCATCTTTCCGAAATCGCGGAGGCGAATGATATCATCCGCCTCCACACTTCGTGCTATCGATTGCGATGCGACCGGAGGAACTATCGTCGGACATGACGGGCTTGTGTCCCTCGCTGATTGCAAGTCGACGCCGGTCGCATTCGTAGCCACAACTTGCAGAGCGGGCGCCGTCGGTGGCAGCGGCGCAGCTTGTGAGAAAGCCGCACCCGGCAGCGCTGCGGTAGTAAGGAAAATTAACGTGAACGCGCGGTTCGCCGATCGCCGCGCGATGCATTCCATGACGAGGGCCATTAGAAAGACTGCGATAGCGACAACGCGACAAAGCGCCCCATTGGGGAATAATTGGTCGAGTCATAGGGTTCCGTGAAGGGTGCCGGCGCCAAATAGGGGGGCCGCTTGTCGAACAGATTCTCGACGCTGAGACCGATACGGAAACCGTTCGGAAAGCCGCCGGAAGTGGACGTTCGATAGCTGAGCGAAAGATCGACGGTAAACATTGATCGCCCGTCAATCGGGAGCGCCGCACGACGATCTTCGACGCCTCCAATATAGTTGAAATAGACGAATGCTTCGGCGGAATTCCCTTCCCAACCGACACTGGCGCGCGATCGAAAATGGGGTGGGTTCCAGATCGTTCCGGCAAGGTCAAAATAGGGGAAAGCTGATCCGTTCTTCTGGCGGCTGCGAAGCCAACTGCCATTCAACGCTGTGACCAGCGCGCCGTCGTGCAGATCCAGGCGATAGGACAAATTGACATCCACGCCCTCGATTTTTTGCGCCGCGACATTCATATTTCTGTTGTCGATGAGGTACAGGACCGACGCCGGGTCGTAGGCCCCGGCGGTATAATTGAGGAAGCCGCCGGACGCGCCATTGATGGCTGCCTGGAGCGCCACTTCGCTGGGATTCAGTGTGACATAGTTCGCATAATTCGGACTGAGTGCTTCGGGGTAAAACCCGATTGGAGTGCGAACACGGTCGATATATTTCACCCGGAAGTAGGACAGGTCCGCGTTAAGCCCCGGCAACGACTTGGGGTGAAAGGCGACCGTCGCAGTCCAGGTTGTGGCTCGCTCCGGCCGCAATGATGTGGAACCGCCATCAAGATAGAGGGCTGATTCATCTGGTGCAGCGTCGCTCCTCCCAAAATATGTCAGCGGAAGGAGGTACGCATATTGCGTCTGATAAATGGACGCGAGGGTGGGAGCTTTGAACGAACGCCCCCAGGAGAATTTCAGGTCGACGGCATTATTTGGGCTGTAAATCAGGCCGATCTTCGGCGTTGTGACGCTACCGCTATAATTGTACCGGTCGTAGCGGCCGGCTACCGAGATCGTCAGTGCCTTTGCGAATGCCGTTTCGTTCAGCCCTGAAATGACCGGGATCTGGATTTCGCCGAATGCGTAGGTATCGCTCTGATCCCCTCCAGTTGTGACGAATTGATCTCCGTTCGCCGACGATCTCCCGTGAACGCGATAGCGATTTTTCCGGTAGCCGGCGCCCAGCACCGCCCGCACATCCCCTGCGGGCAACGACAGCGCTGAGCCTTCCAGATAGGCTTCAACGGCGTGGAGCGAATGGCAGTAACAAAAGTCTTCGCGGAGGAATACGGTGCCGTTCGATGACGACGCGGTTTGGCGCCGATTCCGACTTCTCGCATAGGTGCTCGCGACCGAAAGCGACCAGTTGTCATCGACGGGGATGGTCAGAGACGGGCTGATCGAAAGCGAGCGATCGGTCGTATGGGAGACGCTAAGGATGTTATTCGTGTTGTAGCTCCCGTCCATGGCCCGATCCACGAAGGTAGCGTCGAGACTGAAGCGCACATCATCGAACAGGCTTTGTGACCCGCTTACGAGCGCGGAGTGCACGCGCTGCCCTTTGATCAGCGGATAAGGTTCCGGGAGATAGTTGGTATAGTCCCGATCCTCTGCATCCACCTCCTCATTTCGGCGAAAACCATATGCGACGAGCAGGTTACCGCTCTGCCACTGCTTGCCAGCCACGATCTGATAAAGCTGCGAAGTGCCGCCTCCATCGGTTGCCGTGCCGACGCGCGCGTTAGCGGTAACGCCGTCAAAGGAACGCCGCAAAATGACGTTCACGACGCCAGCCACCGCATCGGAACCATAAAGCGCCGATGAGCCGTCAGGAATGATTTCGACGCGCTCGATGGCTTCAGTCGGGATACCGGAAATATCGATGCCCTGCGCCGAACCCCCAAAAGACAATCTGTGACCGTTCAGAAGGGTGAGCGTTGCATCGGCTCCGAGGCCGCGCAAGTTGACGGCGGAACCTCCGGTCACATTATCGTTAGTATTTGCACCAGAGCGAGCGCCCTTCCCGACCCCCGGGTTTTGGCCCCCGCCGAAATTTTGCGGGATCGATCTCACGGCTTCGCCAAGATCACCAAACCCGGCTCGCTGAATATCGCCGCGATCAATTCTGATCTCGGGCGATGCAAGTCGCGCGCCTTTGATGCGCGATCCCGTAACGGTGATCTCCTGCTCGGCTGTCTCGACTTGGTCCGGAGAACGCGGTGTACCGGCCCGGCCGATTATAATCGCACTTTTCGTATTTCGGACGACCAGACCGGATCCCTCGATCAGACGCCTGACGGCTTCCTCAGGAGTGAAGTTTCCCGCCAACCGCGGCGCCTTTCGCTGTCGGACGTCTTCATTGTCGAAGACGATGTTTGTGCCGGAAATTCGGCGCACTGTATTCAGCGCGGAAGACAGATCCTGGGCAGGAAGATCATAGCTGGCGGTGATGGCGGACTCAGCAGCGATCGCTGAAGCAACCGGCACAAAGCTGGTGGTCGCGGCGAGCACGAAGCCCGCCACGCTGTAACGAAATTGCATGGACTCTCCCCTCAGTACAGCCAGGCGAGTTCTTGCCCGTGCCTACAGGGTATGAGCGTTGCGCACGCTGCGCAGGGTAGTCGAAGGAAGCGTTATTTCTGCGGATCGCCTAAAATAATGCGGTTCCCGCTCCGCGTTATCTGCAGATCGTAAAGATTCGACAGATTCTCAGCGAGCAATTCCGGGTCATCGATCCCGTTTAGCCCAGACACGATGCGCGGCGCGATGGCGGGGTCTTCAAGGTAGATTTTAGTCGCTGATCGATTGTTCACTCTGGCTATGAGATCTGCAACGCGCGCTTCCTGCGCTTCGGACACGCCCTCCGTCCAGTCGGCTTCCGTTCCTCGTTTTTGAACACTTGCCGAGTTGCCCGAACCTTCGATCGCATAGCGGAGCTCGTCACCTGGCTCGAGCCGGATCGGTTCAGCCTTCCCTGCCGACTGCGCTCGGCGAACGTCAATGGCGCCCCGCAGGAGATGAATCTCCACCGTGCGCTTGTCGCGAAAAGCTACGTCAAAGACAGTTCCCACGGCAACGATCTCGCTGTCGCCCGCGTCAACGACAAACGGACGTTCTTCGTGCGCGACATCGAAGCGCGCTCGGCCGCGGCCTAGTCGTAGACGGCGCTCGCCAGATCGAAACCATGCTCGGATCGTGGTGTCACCGTCCAAGGTCAGGCGAGACCCATCCGGAAGTGAAAACTCGCGCACCTCGCCAGCTTCGGTCGAATATTGGAGCGATGCGTCCGCGTGGCCCTGCGCCATTTGTGTCGTATCCGCTTCCGGCCAGAAGGCTGGTGCTCCGCTCGCGCGCCATGCGACGAAGCCTATGAGCGCCATGCATCCGATTACGGTGATCCAGACGCGTTTGGCCGTCCCGCGCACCGGCTTGGGCGGCGGCAGGTTTTCCCAATCGACGCGCTTGCCGGCGGAATGAAGGCCAGCGATGCGATTATAGGTCGCGCGATGCAGCGCACCACGCGCGAGCCATCGCTTAAATTCCCGCTCGTCTTCCTCACTCACATTCTCATCGTTCATGATAACGAACCATTCGCCGGCCTCGCGGCGGAGCTGATCTTGCTCATAGCGATGTGTTTCAGCCATTGGCGTTCACCCTGTGATCGAGATAGAGCAGTGCCTTCTTCATATGGTATTTGACACCGTCAACGGTGATACCGAGCTTCTCGGCGATCTCCTGATAGGTCAGTTCTTCCTGCCGATGGAGCCGGAATACTTCCCGCGTTCGCGATGGAAGTTCTGAAAGCGCCTCCTCGTAGCGGCGCATGAAATCCGACGCCTCCATCATCCATTCCTGTTCCGGATCGACCCACAACTCGTGGGCCTCGTCCACCGGGACATGGTTTGCTCGATCATGGGCGCGGGGACGCCGCGTGCGCTCCCACAACAGACTTCGGGCAATCGTGCGGAGATAGGCAGCGGGGGTGCGCACCTTAGACCTAGGGCGCGCCTCGACGAAATTGACAAATGTGTCCTGAACAAGGTCGTGCACCTCATCTTGGTTCCGGATCGATCGGCGGAAGAGGCGTGCGAGGCGCGGCGCCTCCGACCGGAACAACCGGTCGATCAACCGATCATTTTCGCCGGTTTCCGGCACAGGGGCGCGATCATTATCGGATCGGTTCATGCCGCAATACCCGCTGCAGAACGCCGCGTGCGCCGAGACGAGGTCTGAAGATTTGGTGGCATGGAATTGAAAGCCGATCAGCAAAGCATGACGCAGCATTGCCCGTGTGCAGGCCAATTGCGTAACGATGTGACGGCCGACCCGCATAGTCGGGCGTTTGTAGATCAGGAGACGGGTTCACCCATCCCCTTCGCGCATCATGACGAGGGTAGCTTGTCGTTGCAACAGCAGAATTTACGCCGCGCCCGCTCAGCACCGGTCCTGAGCGTGGCAACCGTCCGGCACAGGATCAGATATTGCCCGACTCTGACGCGGCAGCGCGTTCGAGCTCAGCCAGTTTCTCGGTGCAGATTTCCCGGACGATCGCGCTCAGCTCCTGCACGCGCTCGCCCAGCCATGCGAGATCTTCCGCGCTGATCCGATAATGTTTCGAATAGCGGGCTTTGACATAGGCGTCCTTCAAGAGGCTGAAGCGGCGGCGCGACTGCCTGTCGTCGTCGGGCCAGACATGGACGAGGCGCCGGTCGACCTTCCTCGCCTGGTTGCGGAGATTTTCCAGATTATGGCTGTGCGGCGTGTACAGCGTGCAGGTCAGCAGCAACGTGTGATAGAGACGCTCAGTAGCCTGATGCAGCTGAAACGCGGCATTCTTTCGAAACCCTTGATTTTGAGCAGCTTCGAACATGGCAAAGAACTCGCCGGCGCTCGGGTACCATTCGTCAAAATATTCGCGTGCCAGCGCGAGCGCATCCGCAGGGCGCTTGGGTCGTGGCGTCGCGAGCTCGCTGTCGTCCGATTGATACAGCGCAACCGCATCCTTGACGACGTCCAAGAAAAAGAAGCGTCCATCGGCGAGATTATTATTCACCTCTTGGAGCGTGTGGACGATCAGGCTCACCGGATGACGCAGCCGGTGAAGAACCATATAATCGCGCGCCAGCCGGTTCTCGAGATGATACCAATATTCGTGATCGGTAAGTTCGACCTGATTGACGATGACGAGGATGTCATAGTCCGAGACATAGCCCTTCTCGGTGTGCGGCTCGTATATCCCCTCGCCGCGCGCCATCGAGCCATAGAGAATGACTTTCAGGATCCGGCCAGCCTTGCGTTCGCCGTTCGCGAGCTTGTGGGCATCTTCGAATTCTTCGAAAATCGCCTGCACGATGGCCTCGAGTTCGCGCTGGCCGCGGGCGGGAAGGTGCGTAATGTCCGTGCGCATGACAATTCTTCCTGCATGACTGGGGGCCATCAGGCAATGGGCGACGGGTTATCGCGCTGCTGGATCGTCAGAGTCTGATCGATCGCGACAAGCGCCGCGGCAAGTTCGCGACGAACCAAATCCTCCGAAATGCCAAGGGCCGCGGCGATCGCCGGATAGTCGAGGCTGCCGCGGGAGGACAATGTGAACACGTCTCGGGCAAGAGGCGGCAGCGCGGCGATGGCGGCCGCCAAGCGCTCGGGATCGATGCTTTCACGGCTGCCGGGGCCGGTTGCGGCGCGGATCCAGGCGCCGATCCACACGCCCGCGCGATCGACGCGACAAGGTGCCCGATCGGCGATGAGCACGCGGTCTTCGGCCGCCCAGGCCTGCCTGGTCGCCTCAATGAGACCTGACGGAGCGGTGTCGTCGGCATCGACCGCAAGCACGGCCTGCACGCGTGCGAGAAGTTCACGTCGACGTCTGCGACGGCTGACGACGCCCAAGAACCTGCTTTCGTCGGCGAGTTGGTCGCGCAGTTCCCGGAGGAGCGCGCAAAGATGAACGGTGTCCATGGAATATATCCTTGATGGCAGCCGAGGACTCCAGCGGGTACGCAACCCGCTGTCCTCGCTTCCATCCTTCCCACTCCCCTTCCTGTCCGACACCGATCGCGCAGTCGTGGGATGCATCGATCAGCCATTGAGTGCCGACGAGCGGGCAGGATGCCGCGCACCATCGAACCTTGCGATAGTGTCGGGCAAAGTAAGTTCGCCCCCCGGAAATTCTCACTGGAAAGTCCGGGGGTAGTGATCAGCAATCACGATGACCGATGAACTGCGCAGACGCGCCGAGCGCGCCGCCTATCGGGGTCGATCTTGAATTCACACAATCCAAATCTTCGGTTCGACGCTGCATGCGTGCGCCAGCCATCGATCTATGCGCGGCAGCTAGCTGCCGCGCATTTGCCGTCGCACTTCTCTCGCGATCAGTTTGTCCGCGGTGAATGAGCTGAGATGGCGTCGGGAGGAAAAACCCAGCGCCGCGATGCCATTTTCGCCAGCCGACCCAGCACCTTATGCCCGCGCCGTCACGATCCCCCAGCATCTGACTGGTGCGATCCTCGCGAATATGATGCGTTGTTGCGGTGCGATCGCCGCGCGTTCGCGTGGGAATGGCTACGGCGGAACGGATTCTATCGCAGCCTTTGGAGCGCGCGTGATACACTGCCGTCAGACGCGCCCAAATGTGTTGGCCTCGTCGCATGGGTCGATCCGGCTCTCGCATCTCCCGTGGCGCGACCGATCTGGAGCACAAAACTGGACCCGAAGGTTGTGAGGAGTCACTTGACCGGCCGGCGAGCGGCTTCGAGTGACCTGTTCGATATTCGGGACTTCGCGTCATTCGTCTCGGTTGAAATTGATGCGAGCCAGACGGAACATTGGCTATTCAGTGACGGGCACTGGATCGTCAGGCTGGACGTGCATGGCGGTTCGCTACTCGGCGGCCCGGCAAGACTTGAATATCAATTGAGTGGCGTACGATCGGCAAAACCAAAACTGGAAGCACTACGACAGTTGCTCGCCCTGTTTGAAAATGGCCGCTTACCAAGGTCAATGATTCCCCGCGAACAGCGGGCTGCAAGGTGGATAATGGAACTTCGTATCGGCGATGCAATACTTGCCGGCGCCAGCGAACAAGAGATCGCGAGGGAATTGTTCCCAGATGCAATCGCGCCCAAGCGCTGGCGCCGAGAAAATTCGTCTCATCGCCTGAGGGTGCAACGGCTGGTTCGGACAGCCCGAAGTCGTCTTTCCGATCCGCTGGGAGGGCCATGGTTCGAATAATTTGTCGCAAATAGCCGGTGCCTGGGGGCAATTTGCGGGCTGCACACATGTCATCGCTATCTTGCGCGCTCACCATATTTGGCTGCCGAATCTTCTGCGTAGATGCTGCGAGACGCTCGCCGCGTAGCGCAGTTGCCTCCAACCCGTCGGGCTATGATAGACGCCGATCGCCTTCCAATAATCGCCGGCCGCCGCGAGCCCCGACAGGAATATCCAGCGCGCCGCCTCCGCATTGAAACAGGCATCGTTCTGGAGCCAATGCCGAACATGGGTTTCGGGCCGCCCCACGAGCGTCGCAATTTTGGGCACCCACCAGCTGTTGATTTGCAACGGCCCCAGATCATGAGTGCCATTGCTGTTGACGACAGCGGCGCCGATCCAGCCGCCTTCCTGATCGCGCAGACCCCAAAGCGTGCGTTCGAGCCACGGCTTGCCATGGGCGGCGCTGCGGATGCAGCGAGCGATCTCAGCATCACCCGTCGCGACTGGCGCGCGAGCCATTGCCGGCAGTGAGATGCCGAATGCCAAGGTGAAGATGGCCGCCGTCACCCCAAACCGCAAATCTTGCGAAGCGCGGACCCCGATAGGCGCGCTGGCGAGTTCGGCTGCCCGTGGAAACGGGAATATGTTCATCGATCATGTCCTTGCTGTCGGGAATGCGGTTGCTCTGCGGGCTCGGGATCAGTCGGTGCTTGCGCGCGCTGGCTCTTCGTCGAGCCAGCGAGAATGCCGTTCAGATAGGCATCGAGCTTCGACATGCCGTCTCTCGCGCGGCCCGCGAGCATTTCCGCAAGCGATGGCGGACGCAGAACCTCGTTCCATTCGCGCTCGCGCTCGGCCCTTCGCTCGGCGCGATCCGCACGCGTGCTCAGCATCAGCTCGCGCGCCCGGTCGAGACTTTCAGCGAGCCGGGCGCCGCGGATGTGGTGGCTGTCGCGCCAGAGACGTCCCAAGCCTTCGAGCGAGGACGTCTTTTCGCCAGAATGCTTCTCGAGCTTCTGCACGAGGCGATCACGGTCCTCGGTCCAGAGTTTCACGCCGTAACGAGCACGAGTGATGGCGGTGTAGTAATTCTGGCCATTGACGAGGCCCGATCCGACCGGGGCAAGGACATAGACGCGGTCATAGGTCTTCGACTGCGCCGAATAGACAGTTTCGGCGTAGCCATAATCCCAGGTGCGATGAACGGAGAGGTCGATCTTCTGCGGCTCGACGCTCCGGTCCCAGCGAATAGTCGCGATCGTCCCGTCTAGACGCTCGATCGTCCCGCGCTCCGCATTTTTGAGGCCGAGCTCCCTGGTCGCAAGCCGCCACTGAATGCGATCGCCCGCGGCGATGTCGCGTTTGTCCTCGACGAACACATTGACTTGCGACGCGCGGCCGAGACGGGGATTCCAGAGGATCGTCCCACCCTTCTCGTCGACAAGCCGCACGAGCTGGCGTCCGCGAGCATCGCGTGCGATACCGTCGACACGATATTCGGCGCCGGCGGCGATACCGAGCCCGGCATTGTCGCGGGCGAAGGTCACGACCTGGCCACCCGAATAAAACCGGGCAAAATGCTTCTCCTGGTCGGTCATACCGGAGGGCGAAAGAATATCGATGCGCGCGTCTTCGGCGGCAACGGCCCCTTCCCGCTTCAGAACTTCGCGGATCTGCGTGTTGACGATCAGCCTGGTCGCGTTGTCGAGAACCAAGATATTGGTCTTGTCGCGGTTCTCGGGTTTGAGCCGCGTCCATTCCGCGACGAGGTTAGCCGCAAGTTTGTCCGCGCCCTCGCCGCTGACGATCTTGTCGAGCGATTGGAGTGACGCGGCATAATCCCCGCTGCGCGCGCTCGCCACCGCGGCCTTCATCGACTGGGTTTGCTGTCGGACCGCCTCCGTCAGTTCAGCCGTCGGCAGGCCCAGTTTCTGCATCAGCCAGAATGGTTTGCCCTGCTCGATCGCCCCGGTCTGCTTGTTGTCGCCGAGAAGAAGAACGCGCGCACCGGTGTCGTGGCTGATCTGCAATATCCGCTGCGCTTGTCGGCTACCGAGTTGGCCAGCCTCGTCGACGACCAGGACATGACGGTCGGTAATATCATGCCCGCCGCCGCCTAGGAGCGCGGCGACGGTACGAGAGTCGATACCCGCGTCCTGGCCGAGTTTCGCGGTCGCCGATGAGGTCGGCGCCAATCCGATGAAGGTCCAGCCCGGATCGGCCGCGGCCTTCAACTGCTTGATGAGAGTCGATTTGCCCGAGCCGGCGACGCCGTGAACACCCATGACGCGGTCACTGGATATCGCGATTTCGGCGAGCACCTGTCGCTGGTCATCATTGAGAATGCTCCCGCGCAGCGACGTGTCGATCCGTTCCCGCGACGCAAGCGGAACCCCATCGCCAAGGCTTAGCGAGATATGCGTCGATAGCGCGATCTCGAGCCGCGCGGCGCGGCGCGAGGTTCTGCCGCGCGTAAGGACTTGGTCACCGGTGGGCTCTCTCGTCTTTAGCAGCTTGAGCCGTGCTTCATGCTCCTCGAAGAGGGGGCGAATGTCTCGGAACCGAACATCGCCCACATGCGACGCGAGCCCGGTGCGGATGAGCCGACCAAGGTTATTGACCGCTTCGCGTGTCTCCGACTGGCGAAGCCCGAACAGCGCAGCGCGGCGCACGGTTGCAGTATCGGCGTCCAGATGCTTCTCCTCTCGCGCATCGGCGGCGTCGCGGACAGCTTCGAGCGCGGGAATGTGAGCCTTCGATCGCTCTGCCCATTGGGCATGGAGCGTGTCGAGATCGACTTTCTGCTTGGGGGGCCGGGTCGCGAAGAAAGAAATCGATCGCTCGGCCTGGCCCTGGAAACCATGTTCCTTCGCGTGCGCATTGATCTGCTCGGCCCGGCGCGACGTCGCATCGATCAGCTCCTTGGGGACACCCCGAATCTCGAACAACCCCCGGCGCGGGTCGAACTCGATCTCGTAACCAATCCCCCTGAGGTCATGGGCGAGGTCGTTGCGATAGATCTGGCCGGCGACCATCTGCTCGGCGAACATGGCGCGGGATTCGAGGCTCACCATCTGCTCGTCACCGGCATGGCGGGTCATGTTGAGGATGACGACATGGGTATGGAGGTGCGGATCGAGCTCGCGCGAGGCATGTTCGGTAAAACGCGCATAGAGAAGCTGGCCCGTCGTCTCGTGGGTAATCTTGCCGTCCATGCGCCGACGGAGTTCGGCATGCTCCTCGATCCAGGCGATGGCCGTCCCGACCGCGCGCTCATGCGCGGCGATGATCCTTTCATCGCCCGTCACCAGTGCCATGATCGACACCGACTTCGGGGCTTTGACGGCAAAGTCCCACCCCGGATGATGCTGAACTTCGCCATTCCGGATACGCCCGAGTTGCTGCCCATCGACCTTGCCGGCGAGCAGCGCCTCGAACGCCTTGCGGTCGACCGGCCCCGAAAGACCGAGGTCGGCCGCAAGCTTCCCGCCCCACTCCGAGGGCTCATCCCCACCCTTGGTGTAATAATCGCCGATCGTATAATAGCGGGCGATATTGCCGGGTTTGCCTCCAAGGCGGCGCGGATGGATCATGCAGGCTTCGCGGGCCGGCGGCGACCGCCCGGACGACCGTGCTGCCGTAGGGTGCGATCCCAGTGCGGGGCGATGATTTCGAGGGGCGTGGCCGGATTATCGGGCGAACCATCGGCGGGCGCGTCCCGGTCGGTTGGCGCCTCCCCATTCGTGTCTTCAGGCGCGGGATCGGACGCGCCCATCGGGAGATCGAGCTTCAGCTCGGGCGCATTCGCATTCGCTTCGCGCTTCCCGGACCGTTTGCGCGCTGGCGCACCGTTCTTCGCCGGTTTCGCCGATGACGGGGCAGCCTCTACCGAACCTGATGGTGACGGCGGCGCGGGCAGAGGCGCGATGCGATGCGGAAGTCGACGGCGTTCGGTAAATGCCTCTCCAATGGATGGCAGGTCGTTGTATCGATCCGCAAAGCGAACGACGGGCAGGTCGCGACCGAACCGCAGATAGCCCGACAGGTTCGGGAGGTTCGTGACCTCGGTGTGCATCACAAGAGGTCGCGTCACCTGGATGCGCGAGAGATTGACCCCGTCGCGCATGTCGTTGACGCCGTAGCTCATCCCCTCGTTCGCCTCGACCTGCTCGACCTGTCCCAAATTCTCGCTGACGTGCTTGGCGGTGGGGGTATCGTTCGCCCGGAGCGCGACCCAGGTCGAGCAATAGCCGGTGATCGCCGCGGCATCCTGGATGCCGTATGTCGCCTCGAGCTGCGGATAAGACTGGAACCCGAGGATGCCGCAGCCGCCATATTTGCGGGCGCGTGCGAGAAAGTCCGAAAGCGATGGCAGTTTCTGGAGCGAGGGTAGCTCGTCGATCACGCAATAGAGGCGGCGCTGCTGATCGGGTTTCAGGCTCATGATCGCGCTGATCGCGATATCGAGCCAGACCGTGATGAGGGGGCGGAGCGAGGGAAGCTGGTCGGCCTTCACGGTGACGAACAGCCAGCTGTCGTCCCCCTCGGTCGCCACCCAGTCGCGGATCGAAAGCCCGTCGTCGGTATCATCGAGATAGGCGAAGCTGCGCATCACCGACGCGAGCTCAGCCTGGACGCCCGCCGACGTGCGTTCGCCCTCCATCGAGATAAACGCCGCCGCATCGGTCCCTGCGGCGAAGGCGGACAAATCCTTCAGCGAGGAGCGGACGATGGTGTGAAGGAGGATCGATATATAGGTGCGTCCCTGCGCTGCGAGCTTGCGCAGCACGGCGACCAGAGTACCGCGCGCGGCCTTAGGCCAGAAAGGATCGCCATGCTTGTCGGGGATCGTCGATTCCGCGATCTGGTCATAATGATAATCGTGCGGAACATCGACCCAGGGCGACCAGATGGCCGACCGTTCGTCGAGGGGGTTGAGCAGGATGTCCTTCCCCTCGCGGTAGAATTTCTCGACGAAGGTGCCGGCGGTGTCGTAAACGATCGCCCGCTTGCCCTTGGCGCGGATGCCCTCGAGCATCTTGACGATCATGTTGGTCTTGCCCGTGCCGGGAGCGCCGCAGATCAGAACATGCTCGGTTTCAAAAGCGTTCGGGACGTTGATGCCCCCGATCGCGAAGCTGCCCTTCGCTTCGCCGCGAAGCGCGCGTCGTACCTGACGGACTGTCCCGAAGTGGGCCCCGCGCAGATATTCATTGGAACCGAGCCCCTTCCCTGTCCGGGTAAAATAGAACCAGGCGAAGACAAGTGCTGCGAGCGCGAACACCCCGGACAGGATCGCCCCGCCGATGAGATCGCTCTCGAGCTTTTCGAGCGCCTGCTTCGCGATCACAGAATCGACCAGCCAGTCGGCCGACGTCCAATATTCGCGGCCATCCGGGGTGCGGAACAGGACCGGGTCGTTCGTCCCCGGCGCGGCGTCGGCCTTGAAGTTTGCCTCAATGAGCTTGGTAAGGACGAAGCGCTGATAGGCATCCGATTTTTCGAAGGCGTACCAGATGGCGCCGATGACCCAGATGCTGAGCCCGGCGAGGGTGGTCTGGAAGAAGACCTGGGTGGTCATCCGGACATTGTGGACGATGGCCTGGCCGCCGCGCGTCCAGCTGCCGAGCGTGTCGTTGCGGAAGATGCTCATGACGACGCGCCTCCCCCCAGAGCGGGAAGGTCGCCAGCGGTGATCAGTCCCCGGTCGAGGAGTAGCCGCTTTGTATCTTCCATCCCCTTTGCGAGCGATTTGGGCGCGCGCGCGCCGACGTCGGACGCGAGGATCGCGAGCACTTGGATGACGGTCGAATGAAGTTCGTCGAAGCGGGCATGGAAGCCAAAGGGGTCGGCGCCGTTCAGCTGTTCGAGGGCGTCACGAACGAAGGCCGCGGTAGAGGCGCCTGCCGCATCCGCATCGGCCGCGAGCCGGTCGTATAGATCGTCGGGAAGACGAATAGTCAGTCTTGCCATGGCAAGCTCCTGGTCTGGAGCTTCGGCAAGTGAGGACGCGTAGCCCCTCTTATATAGCGAAACCGGCTCTGACAGGCAAATCGATGAAGGATATTTCGAGGTCTGGCCTGTCGCAATCATCTCGATCCAGCTACGGTCGGCTTGAAAAACGGTTCAAACAAAACTATCTGAATGCCGTAAGCGTCGTATTTTGGTGAAGCCATGCCGAGCCTGTCGAAACAGATTCTGGATTATGTCCCCGAGGGGAAAGTCGTCGATCGCGCGCAGATTGCGCTCGACGCCGATTATGATTCCATTGGCCGCGTGCTGCGCAAGCTGGTCGACGATGGTAAACTCGTGCGTGTCGGTCGCGGCCGTTACCGCAGGCGGGCACGCGGCTCGACTATGTCCTCGAACTCGATCGCCGATCGTGTTGCGCGACGCGTGGCTCGTTCAAAGCGCAATGTCTTCCTGCGCCGGGATTTCGAGACGTTTGGCAGCTATGATGCCGTTGGGCGCGCCCTGCGGAGGGTCACCGAGGAGGGCCGCCTCGTCCAGATCGGCTACGGGCTCTATGCGCGCGCCGAACGCTCGCCGGTGACCGGCAAGCCCGCCCCCGTCGTCGGGATCAAGCGGCTCGCGACCGAGGCCCTCAAGCGGCTGGGGAAAACGGTCTCCGATTCCGGCCAGACAAGAGATTATAACAGCGGCCGAACGAACCAAGTCCCCACCGGGCGAACGATTGCCGTCAAGAACCGTGTCCGCCGCCGGATCGGCTATGATGGCGCCTATGTCATTCTCGAACGCGCCTGACGCAAGAACGCTCGGGCGCGTCGCAGGTGCGCTGCGCGTCGACGAAGCGTTCGTCGAGAAAGACTGGTATGTCGTCCAGGCCATTCAGGTCCTTCTCAACTGGCCACGCCCGACCTTACGCCAGTGTTTTCAGGGGGAACGTCGCTCCTAAAAGCGCACGGGCTGATTCAGAGATTTTCAGAGGAGTTAGATTTCAAGCTCATCCTCTCGGACGCATTCTTGGAAAAGTCTCCGGGGCAAAAACGTAGTGCGTTGAGCGCCTTCAAGAACGGACTCGCCGATGCCTGGGCGGCAGCGGGATTCGTCATAACCGGGGTCGAAGCCGGAAGTGGCAACGGGTTCATCCAGATCGACATGGACTATCCAACGATCCTCGATGGGCATGACGCGCTCCGCCCCCATATCCAGGCCGAGATATCCGCCAAGCCCACGCCGCTTGCGACCGGCGAACGGCCGCTGGCATCTTTCGTCCATCAGTATCGTGGATTGGAACCCGAGATCACCGCGATTGCGTGCGTCGATCCGGTCGAGACAGCCGCCGACAAGCTGAGCGCCTTCTGCTGGCGGGTGCTCACCCGCGACCGCGAGAGGGTCGGTGATGACCCGACGATCGTGCGTCATCTTCACGATCTCGCGGCGCTCGAAGCGACCGCTTCCGCAAACGCGCAGTTCCCTGCCCTGGCTGAAGAGACGATTATGGCCGATTCGCATCGCGGTGGCGGCGCACTGGAAGGCATGCTCCCTGCGCAACGCATGGCGGCCCTGGTGGAGCACCTGCAATCAGACACGCTCTATGCGGATGAATATGCCCGCTTCGTAGGCGGAATGGCCTTTGCCACTGAACAGAAATTCCCACATTTCCGGAAGCCGTCGGGGCGCTGGAGCGGCTTTGCAGGCCGGTACCGGCCAAATAGAGTCGGTACCGGCGTTTTTCCATGTGGCAGCTGCGGCAGCCAAAAGATGCCAAATGAAATCAGAAGCTTGCACCCAATGGCTGCCAAACGCGGCCGCAACCGGCAGCCGCGGCTGCCAGATGACGCCATCTTGGTCGAGCCAGGATATCCACATAACTAGCTGAATTAGAATGAGGAACAGATCCGCAGCACCCGTGCGTAGGGTGCATTACATTAACGACCTTCGGGAGTGAGTCGACATAGACGCATGAGCTTGCGAATGCGCCACATCGAAACACTCCACGCGGCGGACAAATAGCTGATCTGGAAGGGGAAAGTTTAAGCTCCTGAAGGATCGGCAATGATCGGCCGAAGGCCGGTCGAGCCGCCCGACACCCTTGTTGCTCATAAATCCCCGCGTGTCCTGGGGAACAATCCCGGACGCGCTCCACCGGCCCCGCAAGGGGCCGGGATTTATGGAGTGACGACGCTATGCGACGTGCAAAACCGATTGACCTCGCCACCATTGAAATTGCCTCCGTTGACCTGCCCGCCAAGGGCGAGCGCCTGCTCTACGATGCCGGGGCGCAAGGGCTC
Source organism: Sphingopyxis sp. PAMC25046 (assembly GCF_004795895.1). Lineage (NCBI taxonomy): Bacteria > Pseudomonadati > Pseudomonadota > Alphaproteobacteria > Sphingomonadales > Sphingopyxidaceae > Sphingopyxis > Sphingopyxis sp. PAMC25046. The sequence goes on along the minus strand of NZ_CP039250.1, from coordinate 1,200,894 downwards.
GCCATGCGCCTCCGTGCCTCCGGTGCGCGCTCTTGGGTGCTGCTCGAAAAGACAGGCGGGCGGACAATGCGCCGAACGCTCGGCAATGCCGCACTGATCCCGCTGGATGCGGCAAGGCGCATGGCCGGGACGCAACAAGCTCCTTCGCCCACCCCTTCCACCGCCACCCCCTCCGCGCCCCTATTCGGCTGCGATGCGCGCATCGCGGACGTTATGCCGCGCTTCCTCGCGTGGGGGGAAAAGGGACGCTGGAAGCGTTCGACTGTCCGCCAAATGCGGTCGGTTACTGAGGGGCATATTCTCCCCGCCTTGGGGCGGCGCAGGGTCCGCGATCTTGCCCCCGAAGACGTGACGCGCTGGCACCTCGACGTGTCCGCCAAAAGCGCTGCCGCGCGTATGGCTCTGTCCACGTTGTCGGGAATGATGCTCTATGCCGAAAGCCACGGCTTACGCGAACCCGGCTCGAACCCTTGCCGGGGCTTGCGGAAGAAGCAGCGAAGCAACCGGGGCCAGTTGCTCCCCGCTGCGACGGTCAGGCAGCTTTGGGCCGCGCTCGACCGGCTGCAAGAGCGGTTCCCCGACGCCTGTGACGCGGTTCGCCTCCTGCTTCTGACCGGCGCGCGTCGAAGCGAGATATTGGGACTGGAATGGGACCGCATTGCGGGGCCGCGCGCGGTGCTGGAAGATTCCAAGGCGGGACCGCGCACGATCTGGCTCAACGCCCCAGCGCGGGCGATCCTCGACGCCCGCAAGGCAACGGCAATGGGGCCGCTGGTGTTCCCGGCCCCGAACAGCGAAGGACCGATCAGGGCCATTGATCGGGCATGGGATCGAATCCGCGAGGAAGCGGGCATTGGGTCGCTGCGGGTCCACGATCTACGGCACCATTTCGCGTCGCTCGCGGTGTCGAACGGAATCGACTTGCGATTGGTCGGACAACTGCTCGGCCACCACGACTTGGACAGCACTCTTGGTTACGCCCACCTGTCAACCGGTGCGCTGGCAAATTCGGCAACGCGGGTGTCGGGACTGATCGACCGCGCCTTGCGCGGCAAGACCGGGGAGGCGCGTCATGCCTAACTTGCGCCTCTCCCTGACCGATAGCCTGTGCGCGCGGGCGAAGCCCGAAGCGCGCGAATATGCCTTGCGCGATACGCGCCAGCCGGGGCTTGCGCTGCGCGTCCAGCCCTGCGGCGCGCGAAGCTGGACCATGCGCGCGCGGGTCAATGGCAAACCTGTGCGGCAGTCGCTCGGCACTTTCCCAGATACCCCGGTGAAGGCCGCGCGCCAGATTGCCGCCGCCCTCTTCGCGAGCGATGCCCCTCCCCCGCCCGCGCCGTCCACAGCGCCGCCGTTCGAGATATTCCGGTTGGAACATGAACGGCGATGCGCGGCGCGCTACAAGCCGGAAGGGCTGCGGACCTATCGCAGCTACGTCCGCTGCGAGTTGCTGCCCGCCTTCGGCGGCAAGCGGCTCGATGCGATCACGCAGCCGGACGTGGTGCGCTGGTTCGAGGGCTACAGCGCCCGACGACCGGGCGGGGCAAATCGCGCGCTTGGCATCCTCGGCCAGATGCTCGCCAGCGCGAAGGCATGGGGCTACATGCCTGATGGCTGGCGCAACCCGGTGACGGGTATCAGGATGAACCGGCGCAAGATCGTCGGCACCTTCCTGAGCCAAAAGCAGATGGAACGGCTTGGCGCGGCGCTCGATGCCCGCACCGCCGAAGGCTGCACGGTGGCGCCACTGCTGCGCTTCCTGACGCTGACCGGCTGCCGGGTCGGCGAAGCAGTCGCACTCGAATGGCGCGACGTGCTGCCGGATCGTCTGCGACTGCGCGACAGCAAGACGGGGCCGCGCGACGTGCCGCTCGGCCTTCCTGTCCGCCGCTTGCTCAACGCGCATCGCGCCCGCTTGCCCGCCCGCGCGCGCGGCTCCGGCTCGCCAGTGTTCCCGCTCGGTGGGCGGCAGCATTACGAGACGGTGCGGAGCGTCTGGCTGGTCGTCCGGCAAGCAGCCGGATTGCCCAAGGCGCTGCGTATTCATGACCTGCGGCATAGCTTCGCCAGCCATGCGGTCATGTCGGGCGAGACGCTGTTCTCGACCTCCCGGCTGCTTGGTCATCGGCGAGTGCAGATGACGGCGCGCTACGCCCACCTTGCCGACGCCGCGCTGCTCGCAGCGGCTGAGAAAATAGGGGCATGGATTGGCACAGACCTCAGACACGCTCCCAACGAACGATCACACCAGCCTACTCCAGTCTAATTCTACCATCAGGTAACTTTGTCATGCGAAGATCATATAATTTTGAAACTAGATCAGCAGCGATCTTTGGATCAGTTATGCTGCTCAATCCGCTTACCGTTCTATGTCTAATACGCTCAGGCACGATAACTCTTGGGGTGCCCTGCGCGTCAGAGAGAGCATCCAGCCACGCTCCCACTTCGACATCAAAGGTTGTTGGGTAAGACGCATTCTCTCCAGCCGATCTTATTGGAGTAGGAGTTACAATGGCATCAGCGGCGGTTCCGTTCGCACTGGGTATGTCCAACTGATATCCAGCTTTCAAAATAACTGGAGGGACCGCTGCTCCGATTGCTCTCTTCCTCACCTCGACAGAACCACTTATGAGAACGACTTGAGTTTTTCGCGCGTCCCGCTCCACATCAAAAACGGTTCCCAGAGCAACGACGCTCACATTTCCGGAAGCAACAGTGAACGTGCTACGTTTGTCATGCTTGACGATTACGCGCACGCGACCTTGGTCAAGTTGCAGTATCCGAGCAGAACCGTCATACCGGAACGTAAGGAGCGTTCCCTTTGCCGCGACGATGGCCGATCCGTCGGGCAAGGTCGCGATTTTCGGCTCATCAAGCGCATTCACTCGCACCAACGGCTTACCAGCGTTGGGGGCAGCAGACGCGATTTCCGCTTTGCGAGGAGAGATTGGTGAGGATTGAAAACCTAAATATGTAACGCCCGCAGTCACTAGGCATAAAACGCCTAGAATCCCTATGTTACGCTTTCGAGCACGACTAAGCTTGTTGGCCTCCCACGCCTCATCGAGCAATTGGCGCGCAAAAGGTGACCTCTTCAACGCGGCTGACGCCTCCCACGCCTTTTCAGTCCTTTCGAGTGCTGCGCGATTAGCTGGATTACTGTCGAGCCAATATTTAAACGCATCTCTATCGTTTTCTATACGCTCTATGTATATTCTAGTGAACCAATAATCGGCTTGCTCGTCGGTGTCGGCTTCACGACCCATGCTCAAGAGACATCCTCAATAATATCGCGATAAGACCGAAGCATTTTTAGCGCGACCTTCATATGATACTTCACACCGTTCACGCTCATTCCAGCTTTCTTCGCGGCCTCGTCGTATGTTAAATCTTCCAATCTAACCAAAAGAAAAACCAATCTTGTATTACTAGGAAGTTCTTGGATAAATTTTTCCAGAAGCCTTAAAATTTGCTGGTCATCCAAGCGATCCTGATCGCCTGCCATTGCAACATCAAAAGATTCATCAAACGGGACAAAGCTACGTTCAATTTGATTTCTTTTAAGACTTGACCACTCCCAGACAAGACCCCTAACAATCCTGTGGAGATAGCCAGCAGGATTTTCTATATTAGACAGGTTCTTTTTCATCAATCTAGTGAAAGCATCGTGAACCAAGTCTTCGGCAACTGCAACGCTCTTCACTCGTCCCGTTAGCCAGCGCACATTGGTTCGATGATGATTCCGATATAGGCGGATAATGATTTCGTTTCGCGCATCCCGCTCCTCATCAATTTCTGCTGTGCTTGTTGCAGACATCAACGGATTACGCACAAATGCTCTCCATTACATTGAAGCGTGAATGCCAGTCGAGGGGCACATGATTTAGCTACGAGAGGAAATCCGATAACCCCAACGAGCGAGACTGGCGGCCCCCCTGCCCCTGTTTTGTGCAGTGCTCTCGCGAACCTATCAGGCGACGGGCAGAAAACAAGAGGACGCAAAAACCGGCTATGCGCTAGACTACATGACTGAGATCAGAGCGAAGTGGGTAGTATTGCGATTGCAAAAATTTATCATCAGAGCGCCCGTGCCCCCGCATTCGCTCGCGACAAACCGGACAGTAACGCTGCTCGATGTTTGAGAAAACCAATATGACGATGCAAAGTTGATTAGCTTGCGTTTAACAATGTTCGGGTTATCGCTTGGGAATGGACACAAGTCCGAGCCCGAACGCGCCGCCGTCGCCAGCAAAGTGGGACGCAATTTTCGCCGAGGTCAACGCTTGGCGCGGAGCTTGCCTGCACCATTTCTCGACGGTCGAGATGGCGGTGACTGAGACGCTGTTCGACCTAAGTGCCGCTGCTCCGACTGGCACCGGCGTTCGTCTGCGGCATCTGATCGGGCAGCGGCTTGAAGATTTGGCTGTAGCGATTTCACCTGACGGCCCGTTCAAGGAAGTCGGCAAGTCGGCATTTATTGAGCTTTCGCAATTTCGCGAGAAGCACGAAAGCTTCCGTAACCTGTTGTGTCATGGAGTCGTGAAAATCACCGTCGAACGCAGCGGTCAATGGGTGCTGGTCATGCGCGTTTTGTCGATCCGCTCGCGCCAAGCCGAACGAAACGCTTTGGCGCTGGAAAAAGACGAGGCCGACGCTCTGCTGACGGCACTGAAGCGCGATGGGCAACGGCTAACGTCGGCTCTTGGACAGCTTCGAAAAGCAGTCAACGCTGCTTAATCACGCGGGAAACGCACCTTTGCGAATGAATGACTAAGCGAACCTGCCCACGCTACGAAAGAGGACAAGTGCCAATCTGTTCGCGATGCACCGGGCGGCGAAGCCGCTGGGTGCCTGAGCGAGCAGATTTCGCTACGCCACAGCCTTGATCGACGGATCAAAATAGCGCAAGATGTGTCCTGACGGCTTGGCCTTGATCCGAACAAGCCGTTGAAAAGCCGACATTTATGAGCAGCACGGGTGCGTAGGGTGCATTACAAACGCCAACGGCGTGCGTCCGCCCACCGCAGCGACCATGTCGCTGCGACGCCTCGTGCCGGAAGGCGCGCGGGCTCCCCCGCAAGGGGGATTTCTTTCTTCCCGGCGGCACGCCGGGCATATTCTCGGGAGGGTTGATTCATGGGATATCCATTCGATAGAAAGCTCAGTGGCGGGCAGACCATCGAAAGGAAGATGGACATGCCCAAGAAGAATGAACGTGAGCGTCTCGCCGACCTCGAAGCGCGCCAGCGCAAGGTCGCCGAAGATGTCGAAAATGCCCGCCGCGCGCTGCGCGGCAAATATGCCGCGATCGTGCCCGAGCTCCCTGTCGAGACCCTCACCGAGCGGGAGTTTCGGGAGATCGTCGATCTTGCGATCCGTGCTGGCGGGACTGCATCTGTCGCGGCGCTCAAGCCCCTGCCGGAGATAGCCCCGCACAAATGACGCCCATCCCGAAGGGATGGTCCCTGCGACGAGCACGGCGGAGCCGCGCGCAGGAGGCCGGTGCGCCGCACCGCATCGCCGCCCGACGGGACCGGGCGCTCCCGCGTCCGGTTACCTGAGGGTGGCGACAGGACGCTCGATCCAAAAATAAGGGGATCGGTCCGAGCTAGCGCCCGGACCGATCCCCTCGCCTTTCTATGCCCGCACCCGTTCGCGCGGCATATCGTGATGCGGAAGCAGCACCGGTTCAACCCCGGCCGCTCGCAGCACCCGCACGAGCTGCGCCTGCACCCCAGTGCCTTCGGCGACCACGGCATCCACCGGCTGCAACCGCGCGATCTGGTCGTTGCGGACGAACCCCGCCCGGTTCCCCCAGCGCGCCTTGTCGATACCCAGCGCGACCAGCGGCGTCTTCGTTCTTGCTGCCCACGCCGCGGCGATGGCATCGGCGCCCCTGTCCTGCGCGGTGGTGAGCAGCACCATGTTCGGTCGGGCTGCTTTCATCTCCTCAAGCGCCTTGTAGATCGGCCGGTGGTCGGCCCAGCGCGCACCCCCGGAGAAGACCACCAGTGGTCCCGGCGGAAAATGCTGCGCGAGGCGGCGCTGGCGGCGTGCGGCGAGATAATCGGTCCCTGCGATGACCGACGCGGTGCGCTTCGACGATACCAGCGTCGCCTTCGGCGCCGACCACGGACGCCCCGTTTCGGCGTGAAAGATGTCTGCGGCATGGTCGCGCATGCAGGCGATGGCATCGCTCGCTTCATCCAGCGATTCCAAAAGTTGCTGCTGTTCTTCCAGCTCGACCCCGTGGATCTCGCTGCCATCGGCCGAGCGCAGCAACTCGCGCACCTCCTGCGCCGCCCGGTCGGACTGTCCAGCGAACTGCCCTGCGACGCGGTGGAAGCTGTGGACGATCCCCCATGCGATCCGTTCGGCCGCGCTTTCGATGCGCGTGTCGCGCAGCACATCGAACACGGTCGTGATCATAAGCTCAACTGCAAGCTGCACCTGCATCGCGTCGGGCATATCGCACGTTTGTTCCTCCTCGCTGCGCCCCAGCCTGCTGCGTTCCAGATCCGTGTCGAAGGCGGCGCTGAAGCTGTCGTTCGCGTCCCCCGTCTCCTCGGCGATGAGAGCTGCGATTTCCGAAAAGTCTCGAATGCTGCGTTTGAACGTCGTCATATTGACCTCCTCTAGATTGAGAGGTCATTCCCCCTGCACGGGCTCCGAGTAGCGGGGTCAAGGATCGGGCGAAGCCCGACCGCGAAGCGGCGGTGGGGGTCACGATTTTCTCTGGCGGCCACGCCCATCGAAGGAAGAAGCCCCGCGCCCGACCCGCCAGGGAAAATGGTGGGGCCCCGCCGTCCTTGAGGCCGATGCGGCCCCGTGCCACACTAAGAAGACTTGAGAGAGAGGAAGAGGTTTGCGGAGTGGGGGCTCGATGCCCCCGATCCGCAAAGGCTCCGGGCCTTCCGCGGCGCGATATGCGAGCATGAGGGTGCGGCTGGTTAGGCGCAGCCTGGGCGGTCAGGGCGTGCAGCAAATCCCCCGCAGCAAAAGAAAGGCCGGCGCGCTTCAGCGCACCGGCCAAGGTGGAGCCAAGGGACAGCCGGGCCTATGGCCCGGTCGATGTCAGGCCGCGGCGAACATCGGATCGGCGCGCGCCGCTTTCAGCGCGCCATGCGCCGTCGGACGGCGGAGCGCACCCTCCTTCTCCGGCGCCTGGTCAGCCTTGCGGAAGGCGTGGATCGGGACATTGGCCTGGCGCAGCGTCTGATAGAGATTGGCCTGCAACCCCGACCCCTCGCAGACCACCGCTTCGACGGGGCGAAGCTCGGCGAGCTTGCGGTTGCGGGTGAAGGCGGTCTTGCGTCCCGTCCCGTAGAGGCCGAAGGCCACGACGGGGACGCGGGTTTCGGATCGCGCGGCCCAGGCCGCGGCAATCGCGTCGGCGCCCTTGCGCTGCCCGGTCGTCACCAGCGTCATTTGGGGCACGCGGGCGTGGATTTCGTCCAGCCGCTGCCAAAGCATTTCCCAGTCGTGCCATTGCGCGGGCCCGGAAAAGACGACGACCGGGCCCTGCGGCAGATAGCGTTCGCGCGTCTCGAGCGCGCGTTCGCGCAGGAAGTCCTGCGCCGCAATCTGGCTCGCGGTCGAGGCGGAAGATGCGCGCGAGCCGCGTGCAGGCGACCAGGGCCATCCCGACTGCGCGCGATACATTTCGGCGGCATAGTCACGCATGCATTCGATCGCCGCGCGCTGTTCGGCGGTCGACTGACACAGGAGCTGCTTTTCCTCTAGCTCGCTGTTGAACACCTCGCTCATGTCCGGGCGCCGGACCATGTCGCCGATCTCGACCGCGAGCGCATCCTCGCGGCGTTCGAGTTTCCCGGCAACGAAGTGGAAGCTGTTCACGAACCCCCAGGCGATCTCGGCCGAAAGCGGCGCGAGCCGCGTGTCGTTGAAGAGGTCGAAGATCGTTGCGATAATTCCTCCGCATTCGGCCTGCGCCGCAAAGGGCTCGGGCATGTCATGCTCCCTGGGCTCGTCGCCGGGTTCGATAATCGAAAGAGGAATGGGGTCGCCGAACGACGCCTGGAATTCAGGCGTGGCAATCTGCTCTGCGTATAGCGCGCGAAGGTCTGCAAAGCTGTCGACGCTTTGCGCGGAAGAATGAGCGACCATGTTCGGTCTCCTTGGATCGGACAAGAAAAGAGCCGGGAAGCGCGGCAGCGCCTCCCGGCCCGGTTGCAGCGTATTCGTCAGCCGAAGGGCACCTCGTCATCGAGGTCGGCGCCGGCGCCCATCAGCGCGCCGTTCGAGCTCGCCGTGCTCTCGCCGAAGCCGCGGTCCTGCGGCTGCTCGTCATAGCTGCGCGTGCTGGCGCCGAAGCCGCCGCCGAACTCGGCACGGACGGTTTCGCGGCGCCACGCGATGGTGTAGCCGCCGTCCTCGGACGGAAACAGCGCCACCGGCAGCGGTTCGGGGAGGCTCGGATCGTCGATATTGCCCGCGAGGAAAACCTCGCCGGTCTTCTTCGACGCCGCTTCCCAGAGCGCCCCGACCTGCACCCAGCGCCGAGCGACGTTGAGCGCCAACACCTCGTAGACGGGTGCCCGCGGGTTCATGCTTTCGACCTTGCGCAGACCGATGCGCGGGAGGTCGATCGTGCGGGTCGCGATCGAGCCGGTCAGACGATCATTCACATTCCTGATTTCACCGATATTCATGACACTTACTTTCGAATGTCGCGCGCGAACCATTTCCCGGCGACACTCTTCCCGACCCTTCTCTCCTCTGTGGCGCCGCGCCCTCGGCCCACGCCGCCGCCTGCATGCACGCGCTCCCCTCGCCGCCCGCGCCGTGGCGTGCGGAGGCTGAAAACCGATCACCGAGTCACTGAGCGGACTGGCTCGGGTCAGCGGAAAGAAGGGGAGCGATATCGGGGAGGTGGCCTCCCGAACCGGCGGGTAGAAATGTCATGAGATTGTCTTGCGGGCGTCAGCGTTGCCTGCATTAGGCCGCGCGGACGCGCGGCGCCCTCACCCGCCATCCGCCTTGCGCGATGCATGCGGCTCGCAGTCTCTCCGCGCTGGCACTTGGCGTGAGCGCGTGGCCTCTGCCCATTGGATATGGCCGATGGCGGCGAGGCAGCTTGTAGGCTTGCGCTTGTCGCGCGGAGATTCTGAGCGCGGCCCCTCTCGGTTCATACGAGATGTTCAGCGCCGAGGCTGAGGCTGTCCATTGGCGGACCGGCGGCATTCGGTGACGAAACCTGAAAACACAGGTTGATGCGATGCTGGAAAGCGAACCTCGCCTTCCACATAAAGCGACCCCCGCGTGGCGGGAAACGCCAGTTCTGCCTAATGAATGCGCCGTCTTTTAGTGACGCTCCCGGCCGACCTCCGTCCCTGAAAATGACGGCACCCCGCGCCCGGAAAACCGGGGTCTAGGCGCGGAGCGCCGCCCAGGTACGGCCGGGCGGGTCGCATGCCCGGCCGACTGTTATCGGAATGATGAGATCGGTCCCCTTATCGGTAACCAGAGGCCCCTCCACCGACGCGGCCGCCGTTAGGGAAACCTCGCCGTTTTCAAAAACAAAACTTTCCTGCCACCAGGATAGATTGTCTTTTCCGTTCACAGTTTGCCAATCTGACGTAATCTTTCAGTTTGCAATTCGGCGCCACTGACTCGGCGCACAGCACGATCCACCAGCCCTCGCCCGCGCAGCTATCTACGACACCAGCTATCCCCAGGTCGCCCAAGGACACCCGCGTTGGCGTTTCTGGCCGATCGCACTCGGGCGCTTTCTTGGAAAATGCCAAAAAGAGCGCCTGTCCGGACCGCCAAGTCTGCGCCGAACGGCTCGCGGTGAGACCGCTCGCGTAGCGGCGGCAAAGCGAGGCCAAGCTAACGCGAGCGCGCTGCGGCTTGCTCGTTTGTTCTTTTTATGTTCTCATTGTTCCATGACGAGAATCGACCCCGACCGAATCGCTCGCGCACTCCTCGACGCCCCGGGGTGGGCGCGCGTCGGCCTGACCGCGCCAACGGAAATCATCCGCGAGGCCGCGGCGCAAGAACTGGCGCTCACGAATGTGCGCATCGACGGCGATTGCCTGACTGCGGCCGATCCCGATCAGCTGGTGCTGGCGCTGTGACGTGCAGCATACGAAATCGGGCATTCCGCGGGCCACGCACATTTTCGAGGCGGCCATCTGGCATTATGCGGTGCAGCCGGTCTGTCGCTGCGGGCATCATGCAAAATTCGATGCGGGGCTGCTCTGGTACCGCTTCCACCGCAAAGGCTGGGACGACAATCTTCGCCAGGCGTGCCGGCACTTCTGGTGCCGGAATTGCGCGTGGAGCTTGGGTCGTCGCGTCGAACCGCTCCGCCTTGAAGTCGTCAATTGGGACAAGGATGCGATCTGCATCAAGGAGCTGGTCGACGAACGAGAATGGAAGCGCGCGATCCGCCGCTACCGGAGCTAGGAGTTAGACAATGGAACGGGATTTCGACGACGTCCTGCAGGGCCTCGGCAAGGGTGGCCACCGGATCATGATCTGGGACGGCCAGGAGGAACGGCAGATCGAGGCGCATTGGGGCCTCCGGTCACGCGACCCCGGCATCGGCCAGATACCTCTCCTCAGGTCCGAGACCGCGCGCATCGAAAACCCCTGCCTTATCCTCGCCAACGAGTTCGGCATCAAGCGCGACGGCAAGACGCTTTACGCGGCGAGCCTTGTCACCGACATTCCCTTTTTCTGCATCGCGGGCGTATGGCAGCGCGGGACGCGTTATTATCCAGACGCCTTCGCGGCGCTGACCGTCCCCGCCTATCCGGATCTCGAGCCGTTTAAGGATCGCCACGTCGCGGTCGTACACCCCGACGACTGGTATGACTGGCTCGAACAGGCCCGGGCCCCGCTGGACATTTTGCGCCCCTTCCCCGAAGGATGTTTCACCATCATGCCGCCGATCCAGCCCCGTTTCGAAGGACTGCGCGGCGCCGCCTGACGCGGGAGCCGCATATGTGCAACCAGATCACGCTCAAAGCCTCGGTCGACGAGGTCGCATCGCATTTCAAGGCGCAACGCAAGAAACAGACCAATGCGAGCTCTGGGGACGTCTGGAAGGGTGGCACCGGCTTCATCGTCCGCGAAGTTGCCGACGAACGCCAGCTCGATGCAATGGTGTGGGGCTTCCCGCGGCATTCGACCAACAAGAAGACCGGCAAGCCCAACAAGCCTACTCATGTCAACAACGCCCGCGACGACAAGCTGATGTCGCCATACAATATGTGGCGCGAATGGTTCGTCCAGCCCGGGCAGCGCTGCCTCATTCCGATCACCGCTTTCGCCGAAGCCGTTGGGCCCGAAGGTCAAATGACACGCACATGGATAAGCATCGCCGACCAGCCGCTCGCCGCCTGCGCGGGCTTCTGGCGCCCGACCGACGAATGGGGAGACAGCTATACGATGGTCATGGTCGATGCCGTTCCCAAGATGCTCGAGGTCCATGACCGGATGCCCGTTATCCTGCATCCCGAAGACCATGAAGCATGGCTGCACGCACCGGCCGAGGAGGCGATGAAGCTCGTCACTCAATATCCCGCCGATCGTCTCGTCGTCGATCATACGCCCGAGCTCTGGTACGCGGGTCGTACCAGGAAAGATCCGGCGCCCACGGCCGCAACCCTGCTGTGACATCGAAAATCCCGACCTGCGCGACACGCCGGACCACGCGCTACGCGCTAGCCGCTATCATCCTCTCGTTCGCCCTGCCCCCTGCCCCGTCGGTCGCACAGGACGTGAGCGGCCCCGCGCGCGTCTCCGACGGCGATACGCTCAACCTCACAGGTGTCGTCGTCCGGCTTTACGGGATCGACGCGCCCGAACTGAAGCAGACCTGCATGCGCGGCGACAGCCGCTGGGCCTGCGGCAGGGAAGCGGCGGGCAAGCTCGCCGCGCTCGTCGAGGGCCATACCGTGCGCTGCGAACAGCGCGACATCGACGACTATGGCCGCACCGTCGCGATGTGCAGGGTCGGACGGGCCGACCTCTCCGCCGCCATCGTCGATGCAGGCCTCGCCGTCGCACTGTCCAAATTCACGGCCGCCTATGTCCCCAACGAAGCTAGAGCGCGCGAGCGCAAACTCGGTCTCTGGGGCAGCGAATTTCAGATGCCCGCCGATTATCGAGCCGCCAACCCCGCCGCGCGCCAGCCGCCCGCGCGCGTGTCAGACGACCCCCGACCGGCAACGCCGCCTTCAGCATCCAGCGCGTATTTCCGCAACTGCAAGGAGGCTTGGGCTGCTGGTGCCGCTCCGATCTATCGAGGTCAGCCCGGCTATCGCCCCGAGATGGATGGCGATGGCGACGGAATCGCCTGCGAAGCTTATCGCCCTCGATAGAGATTCTGGCCGTGTGTGGACGGCCCTCCGTTGGCAAGTGGTTTCTGGATGTGATGCGACCTGCTGGTTGGTGCAGCCATGTGTCCGGCCTGTGATGCGGCCTTGTCATGCGCCGCTGGCCATGATGCCTTTCGCGCGGATCGGGTCCCGACCAATTGCTCGCACTCGAGGTGCACCGGCCAAAATGGGTTTTCCTGATCCGGCGGTTTCAACCGGCTTTGTGCATCAGCTCCTATCTGCCCTTCCCAACCTCGGCGACGCCAAGTTCGGCGCCTGATCTCTTATGCGTGCGCGACCTGCGGTTCGCGGTAGCGCTCTCCGCTCGTCATCAGTGCCCAGACCATGCGGGCGGTTTTGTTAGCTAGCGCCACAGCTGCAATTTTCTTCGCGCGACGCTTCATCAGTTCGATGAGCCACGGCCGTTTGGTGCCGTGTCGTTCAGCATGGCGGATGACGGCCATCGAACCGACGACGAGCATCTGGCGCAGATATTGGTTGCCCGCACGCGATATGCCGCCGAGCCGCTCCTTCCCTCCGCTGGAGTTCTGCCGAGGGACCAGGCCTATCCACGCGGCGAGGTCGCGCCCCGTCTTGAAAATACCGGGGTCGCCGACACTGGCAACAAAGGCGCTGGCAAGCAGCGGTCCGATGCCGGGAATCTCCATCAACCGCTGCCCGACTTCTGTGTCGCGCGCACTCGCACGGATGCGCCGGTCATTCTCGAGGATCTGTTCCTTCACGATGGCGAGCTGCGCCCCGAGCATCTCCAGGCAGAGCCGGGCATCGGGTGGGATGCTCTCGTCATCTTTGTCGGCGACTATCGCCAGCAGGTGCTCGAGCCCAATGCGCCCCACCGGCGCCACGATCCCGAACTCCGACATATGGGCCCGCGTCGCGTTCGACAGCTGAGTGCGCTGGCGGTTGAGCATCAGGCGGACCCGGTGAAGCATCATCACGCTCTGCTGCTCCGGGGTCTTCACCGTCACGAACCGCATCGTCGGCCGCGTTACCGCCTCGCAGATCGCCTCGGCATCGGCAGCGTCGTTCTTGCCGCGCTTCACATAGGGCTTCACATATTGCGCCGGCATCAGTCGAACATCATGCCCCAGCGCGATCAACTCGCGGGCCCAGTGATGAGAGTTGCTGCAGGCCTCGATGCCGACCAGACATCGCGGCAGCTTCGCAAAGAACGGAATCACGCGCGCCCGGCTCAGGCGCTTGCGCACCACCACTTCGCCTGCAGCATCAACGCCGTGGACCTGAAACACCGACTTCGCGATATCCAACCCGACTGTTGCAATCTTCTCCATCGTAGCTCTCCTTCCAGCTCATCCCGCGGACTATACCGCGGGGCGTTGGAGAGCCGTCCACGTCATCACTTGCGGACAGTCGGCTTTCAAGTGCCAACTGAGCAAACCTGCCGTCCGTCGCTTATGGCTGGCGAAATCGCAGTGTCTCGACAAGGAGCTTGAACGCCGGAGAGGCGAAGCGCCGGTTCGGATAATAGAGATGATATCCCGGCAGGTCCTCCGTCCATCGCTCCAATATGCGGATCAGGGAGCCACTTTCGATCGCGTCTGCCACGTAATCGAGCGGCAGATAAGCGAGCCCCAAGCCATCCAGCGCCGCATCCCGGATCTGCGCGATGGCGTTGAAGACGAGCTGTCCCTCGACCTGCACGCGTAGCATCTTGCCGCGCTGACGAAAGTTCCAGCGGTTGTTCGTGCCCGAGGTGGGTAGCCGCAAGTTGATGCATTGGTGACGAACAAGCTCGCCGGGTTCGGACGGCGCGGCATGGTGCTCGAAATAGTCGGGTGAGGCGACCACCGCCATCGGGATATCGGGCCCAATCCGCACAGCGATCATATCCTTGTCGACCTGCCCGCCGAGACGCACGCCCGCGTCGAAGCGCTCGGCCACGATGTCGGTGAGGCCATAGTCGATGATCACTTCGACATTAATGTCCGGATGGCCCGGAAGCATGCGCGCGAGCGCCGGGCGCAGGATCGTCACCGCGGCATGCTCGACGGTCGTGATACGGATATTGCCCGCAGGCTTGTCGCGATATTCGCTGAGCGCCTCGATGCTGGCGTCGAGATCGCGAAGCATCGGCGAGAGGGTAGCGAGGATGCGTTCGCCGACCTCGGTGGGCGCGACGCTGCGCGTCGTCCGCGACAGAAGACGAAGCCCGAGCCGCTCCTCGAGACGCCGCACAACCTGGCTGACCGCCGATTGCGAAAGACCGAGCTTGGCGGCGGCCTTCGTGAAGCTTTGCTCCTCGGCGACCGTCACAAAGGTGGCGAGATCGGCCATTTCCTCGCGGCGCATTCATCACCTCATTGATAGGCTCATGCAGTTTTTAGCATCTAATCGATCAACCCGCGAACCGCTAGATTGTTTGCAACGCCGCATCCCCGGCGGCGAAACAGGAGCGAGACGATGGAAAAGATCAGCTTCCCCAATTCGAATAACGAAACGATCGCCATGTCGGCGGTCATCAATTTCCCCGAAGGCTTCGACAAGGGCGGCAAATACCCCGCCATCGTCGTGTCGCATCCCGGTGGCGGCGTGAAGGAGCAGGCCTCGGGCCTCTATGCCCGGAAGCTCGCCGAACAGGGCTTTGTCACAATCGCCTATGACGCAAGCTACCAAGGCGAAAGCGGTGGCGCTCCGCGCCAGCTCGAAAACCCCTATGTCCGCACCGAAGATGTCAGCGCGGTGATCGATTATCTGACCACCCTGCCCTATGTCGACGCCGACCGCATCGGCGCGATGGGGATCTGCGCCGGCGCCGGCTACACCGCCAACGCTGCGATCAACGACCAGCGGATCAAGGCCGTGGGTACGGTCAGCGCGGTCAATATCGGATCGATGTTCCGCAACGGCTGGGAAAACAACATCAAGGATGCCGACGCCGCGCCGGTGATCGGAATGGGCGACGACGCGCGCAGCAAGGACATCAAGAGCGGCACGCCCGAGATCTTCCCGCTCGCGCCGCTCAAGGAAGAAGATGCGCCGAACGAGGAGCTGCGGCAGGCTTGGGAATATTATCACACGCCGCGCGCCGAATATCCGAGCGCGCCGGGCTATATGACCGCGCGCAGCCTGTCGCAGATCATTCCTTATGACGCCTATAACAAGGCCGAGGCCTTCCTGACCCAGCCGCTCCAGATCGTCGCGGGCAGCGAGGCGGGCAGCAAGTGGATGAGCGACGACCTGTTCGACCGCGCAGCGAGCACCGACAAGCAGTTCCATGTCGTCGAGGGCTCGAACCATATGCAGCTCTACGACGGCGAGAAGGAAGTGGGCGAAGCTGTGTCGGTCCTCGCGCCCTTCTTCGCGGACAAGCTCGCCCTCACGAACACGCCCGAAACCGAGGCCGCCGACTGAGACGGCTGCGGTTTCGACCAGCTCCGCTGATCGAAGGATCGGTCCGCGGAGCTGGCCGGTTGAAGAACCTCCGCTTTTGTCCAGCGGGCGGGACAATCGGACACCATCCCCAACCTATCGGATATTTCCGATAGGAATTGACGAGCACCAACGCATCGGATAATTCCGATGCATGAACATCGATTCCGCGCTTCCCGCTCTTGCCGCTCTCGCCCATCCGACGCGCCTCGAAGCTTTCCGCTTGCTCGTCCGACATGAACCGGAAGGACTGTCGACCGGCGAGCTTGTCGACGCATCGGGTCTCACGCAGAGCACCTTCTCGACCCATCTCGCGGTGCTGGCCAAGGCAGGGCTGGTCAAATCCGAAAAGCTCGGCCGGCAGCAGATACAGCGAGCCGATATCGACACGCTCCGGGAGCTGATGCTCTTCCTTGCGAAGGACTGTTGCCAAGGCCGCCCCGAGCTATGCGAGCCGCTGCTCGCCGAACTCACCTGCTGCTGAAGGAAACAGCCCCGTGACCGACATCATCATCTACCACAATCCGGACTGCGGCACCTCGCGCAACACGCTCGCACTGATCCGCAACGCGGGGATCGAACCGCATGTCGTCGAGTATCTGAAGACGCCGCCGTCGCGCGCGCTGCTCGAACAGATGATCCAGCGCGCCGGGATAGGCCCGCGCGACCTGCTCCGCGAAAAGGGCACGCCTTACGCGGACCTCGGCCTCGGAGACGAAAGCCTGAGCAATGACAACTTGATCGATGCGATGATGGAGCATCCTATCCTCATCAACCGCCCGCTCGTCGTGTCGCCGCTCGGGGTCAGGCTCTGCCGCCCGTCCGAAGCCGTGCTCGACATACTGCCCGCACGGCAACTCGGTGCCTTTGCCAAAGAAGATGGCGAGCAAGTTGTCGACGCCAGCGGTAACCGCGTCCAAGCCTGAGGACAGCATCATGACTGTCGCAAAGCCCGAACGCCTGTCGTTCCTCGACCGCTATCTGACGCTCTGGATATTCCTTGCGATGGCGCTCGGCGTCCTTCTGGGGTCGACCTTCAAGGGTCTGCCTGCCGCGATCGACGCCATGTCCGTGGGCACGACGAATATCCCGATCGCGATCGGCCTCATCCTGATGATGTACCCGCCGCTCGCGCGCGTGCGCTACGATGAGCTGCCGCGGGTATTCGAGAACAAGCGGGTCCTCGTCATCTCGCTGATCCAGAACTGGGTCATCGGGCCGGTTCTGATGTTCGCGCTCGCGGTCATCTTCCTCGCGGACAAACCCGAATATATGACCGGCCTGATCCTGATTGGCCTCGCCCGCTGCATCGCGATGGTGATCGTGTGGAACCAGCTGGCCAAGGGCGACAATCAATATGTCGCGGCGCTCGTCGCCTTCAACTCGATCTTCCAGATCCTCTTCTTCAGCATCTATGCGTGGTTCTTCCTGACTGTTCTGCCTCCACTCTTCGGACTTGAGGGCAGCGTCATCGACGTGAGCATCTGGACCATCGCCGAGGCAGTACTCATCTATCTCGGCATCCCCTTCCTCGCCGGATATCTCACGCGCCGCTTCCTCGCGAAGGCCAAGGGTGACGAGTGGTATGAGTCGCGCTTCCTGCCCAAAATCGGCCCAATCACGTTCGTCGCGCTGCTCTTCACCATCGTTGCGATGTTCAGCCTCAAGGGCGGCGAGATCGTCACCATTCCCGGCGATGTCGTGCGGATCGCAATCCCGCTCACCATCTATTTCGTCGTGCAGTTCCTCATCAGCTTCTGGATGGGAAAACTCATCGCGGCCGACTATCCGCGCACGACCGCGGTCGCTTTCACCGCTGCAGGCAATAATTTCGAGCTAGCAATTGCGGTGGCGATCGCCGCCTTCGGGCTCGCCTCGCCCGTGGCCTTTGCGGCTGTCATCGGCCCGCTGGTCGAAGTGCCCGTCCTCATCCTGCTTGTCGGCGTCGCCTTCCGCCTTGGACGTCGCTGGTTTCCCGCGACCGTTCCTTCACAAGCCAGAGTATCATGACAGAACCGACCCATAATCGCCTGCGCACGCTTACCGACCCCGACCATCTGCCGGCGCTCAGCCCCGAATATCTCCGCGCGCAACCCGCGCTCGGCCTCGGGCCGCTCGACCCGGCGCCGCGCATCCTCCTCCTCTACGGGTCTTTACGCGAACGCTCCTATTCGCGCCTCGTCGTGGAAGAGACGGCGCGCCTGCTTCAGCTCTTCGGGTGCGAGACGCGCATCTTCGATCCGTCCGACCTCCCCTTGCCCGATCTGATCGCCGACGACGACCATCCCGCGGTCGAGGAGCTGCGGCAGCATTCCATCTGGTCCGAAGGCCAAGTCTGGTGCAGCCCCGAACGCCATGGCCAGATTACCGGCATCATGAAGGCTCAGGTCGACCATCTTCCCCTTGCCTACAAGGGGCTGCGCCCCACGCAGGGCCGCACACTCGCGGTAATGCAGGTCTCGGCGGGATCGCAGTCGTTCAACAGCGTCAATACGCTCCGCATCCTCGGCCGCTGGATGCGGATGATCACCATCCCCAACCAGTCGAGCGTCGCCAAGGCATATGCGGAGTTCGACGAGGCCGGCCGGATGCTGCCTTCGAGCTATTATGACCGGATCGTCGACGTCACAGAAGAACTCGTGCGGTTCACCGTGCTTACGCGGGGCCATGCCGACCAGCTCGTTGACCGCTATTCGGAACGCAAGGATCGGAAAGAGCCTGTCGTCACGCCCGCCGAAATCGCCGGAATTCCGGGTACCTGACGGTTGCTTGTGGCCGTTTGGAGACCGTCCGCTTTCAGAAGCGGATCGGGAGAATCTGACATTCGGGACTTCGGATATCCGCGCATTCAATCACGCCGGCCACAAGGCCCCTCAATAGGGGATCGTTGTCGAGTGGTCAGGACGCAGTAGGCGGCGCGAACGGCGGCGGTCTTGATCCTTCGTATCGGCAGCCCGTGCGAAGCGCATCGATCGTGCCAAAGATTGTATCGAGAGATGCGGTTGCCGATCGTCTTTAGGACGCCGACGCGCACAGATATTCGGGCACCTTCTGTGCGCAAAGAAAATATTCGGTATCGGGACAATACCGCTCGCCGAGATCGTTGGATTTTAACTGATATCTGTTTAGGCAGAATTGTATGAATGGAACGCTCGCACTCTGGTATCAGAGCAGAACACAAGGCCCGCCTCAATCCGAACCATCGCGTCGGAGCGGTAATGCGCCATCGGTACAGTTGCACGTCAACCTTTGGCGCGACATCGACAAGGATTTCAATTTCCTTGATGTCGGCTTTCTCCTTGAAGACGTTTCCGATTTGGACAGGCTCAATCTCTTTATTCCTGGCCCGATCGACGCCGCCTCCATCTACGACCTAAGCAACGCCCTGAAGGATGCCGACACGCTGAACGCTGTCTTCAATCAAGTTGCAGTCATTCAGCACAATGCCGACCAGCACTTCATCGTTGCGACGGATTCGGACAAGCAGCGCGTCATTCATCACGTCGAGCCATCACGCGACCTCGCAATCAGTCCTGTCACAGTACCGGGCCGCGGACGCGGCACGACCGTCGCACTAAATACCTCCTTCTGCGATCGCATTCGCGATCCCGCGCATTCCGGACACGAGCATTACGTCAGGCTGCGGGTTTTCTTACGAGGCGAAGCGCGCAATCTCTTCACAACAGAAGAGTCGGCACCCGGTGTCGGCTTATCGCTGACCCAAGACGTGCTCGAAACCACGGAATTTCGTCTGAACGAGCGGCGGAGTTATCCACCGCCGATCTTGCAGAGCTCGATGCGGGGCCAAGTTAGGCTGAAATCGGTGTATTATTTTCTGATCCGCAGCAAGAATCACCAGTTAGGGAGCCAGCACCAGAATTTTCGTAAGGTTCGAAACCTCGAACCCGACATCTGGACCAGCTACCTGCAGGTCGGACAACCCAGCGCTCCTCGATGGCGTCGGAAGCCTCGCGCGGACGGGATGATCATCTATCAGTGGCGAGCGACCGACCGAATTGATAAGCCGCTCGATGACTTCATTGCCTATGCCAGCTTCCGCCGCGTCCAGGCGAAAATCCTAGCCTATCTGGTCGCAATTCTCGCGATCGGGGGTGTCGGTAGCGCACTTCTCAACGTCGGAATCTGGGGGCTGCACGGGTTGTATGTTTTCTTGGGTAAAGCCAAACCCGACGAAGGTCCGTCGAATCTTCTCGTCGGCGGGGCCTTGGCCGTTTGCGCGCTGGGCCCAATGATCTATTCGCGTTTTCGGAGCTGGCTAAATTAAATGCCCCACCCCTTTCCAGTTCGCGCGCCGTTCGCTATCGTGCCATCAATGTCCATGATGCAATCGGCCACCTCATTCCTCGCAAGCCCCCGGGATTGCGACCTCTTTCCGGCTGCAGCCGGAAAGGCGGATGCTTTCTGGCCGGCGCTTGCCCATCTTGAAGCAAGCTATCCGGGCTTTGGCGCTTGGTATTGGTCCAAGGTCGTACCCGGCCTCGACAATGCGACGCGGCAAATCCTCCATGTCGGAGACGTGGAAAATCCGGCGGCGATTGCGATCGTGAAGCGCGATAATATCGAAGCTAAGATTTGCACGCTCTGGGTTTCGGAGACGTGCCGCGGCAAAGGCGTTGGCGGCGAGCTCATGGCAGAAGCTATCGACTGGATTGGGCATGCTCACCCGTTGTTTACTGTGCCGGCAGAGCGTTACGAAGAATTTCGGCCGCTGATGGCGCGTTTCCGATTTGAGGAAACCATGCGTATACCGTCCCTGTACCGCTCGGGCGTGGTCGAGCATGTCTACAACGGCCAGCTTCTGCCGACCCTGGTCTCGTGAACCGCAGCGAAGCGCGCGATACCGGACGCGCATCTGACCGCACGCTCCTAGTCAGCATTCACAATCATTACGCGCGGCTTATTCTTGCAGGAAAGAAGAGCGTGGAACTGCGTCGGCGTTTCGATGCGTCCGCTGCGGGCAGCAGAATGCTCATCTACGCGACGCAGCCCACGGCTGCAGTAATTGGCCATGTCGATATCGAGAAAATGGATGTCCTACCGGTAGATGAACTTTGGCAGCAGCACGGCGCGAGTGCGGTCATATCGGCCGAGGATTTCAAACTTTATTACGACGGCGCCGATACCGGCTGCGCGCTATTGCTGAGCAATCCGACAACCTATCAAAGCCCCGTACCGCTGAAGAATCTACGGGAAGAATACGGGTTGAACGCTCCGCAGTCCTACCTCGTGTTGAAGGAGGCACATCGGGACCTCATCGAGCATGAGCAAGACTAGGGCCCTGATCGATACGAATGTGCTGATCGCCCTCGAGGATCCTGGGCAAACCGGACCCGTTGCCGCCGAATTGTCGCGACGTTGTCAGGCAGGCGGCATCTCGCTCCATATTCATCCGGCGATGAGAGACGATTTCGCGCGCGATCGAAACGAAGTCCGTCGGCTGGTTTCGGCGTCTCGGATGGAAAAATATCCGTGGCTCGCTTTAATCGCCATTCGCGGCTGGGAACTACTCGAACAGCAGTTCGGACCGATCAAGAACGAGAATGATCGCGTCGACGTCCAGCTTCTTTATGCCCTGTCACTCGATGCCATCGACATTTTGATTTCTCAGGATGAGGGTATCCATAAGCGCGTGCGAGGCACGCCATTGGAAGAACGTGTCCTCACGATCGCTGACGCGGTGGCTTGGCTCAAGGCGCTCCAAGACGCGGTCGATGACGGCGTAGCATTTGTCGCAGACGTGCCCGCGTACAGCGTTGACCTCGCCGATCCTATATTCGAAAGCTTGCGAGCCGATTACGAACCGTTCGTGCATTGGTGGCGGACCAAGTGCGTGGTCGAACATCGCGATTGCTGGGTCATTCGAGGCCGTGATGGCCTGCTCGACGGCCTCATTGTTCGCAAAGCTGAGGACGGGACCGAACTCGGCCTCACTCCATCGGACAAGATACTCAAATTATGCACATTCAAGGTCGGCGCGCGTGCGCAAGGTCACAAGGTAGGCGAACTTCTTCTGCGTAAGGCGATCTGGTACGCCCAGCTTAACGGCTTCGACGCCTTGTACCTTACGACTTTTCCCAAGCAGACGATGCTGATCGATCTTCTCGGCCGATACGGGTTCGTCACTAATGGCGAGAATTCGACAGGCGAGCTCATCCTTGCTAAATATTTGCCGAAAGATGCGATACCCGCTCCAACAGGAGATGATGCCGCCCATCTCGTGCGGACACGCTACCCGCGTTTCAGCATCGCTAACCCTGTCACGCTATTCGCGGTCCCGGTGCAATGGCGATTTCATCGCCAGCTTTTCCCGGAAGTCGCCAAGCTCGTTCCGACCCCTTTGTTCAATGACGACACGATCGACGACCGCGAAGCCGGTCGCGTGCCCGGGAACACGATCAGAAAAGTTTATGTCTGCCGCGCAAAGATCAAGGCCATGCGCGCGGGCGACCTTCTGTTCTTCTATCAGTCCAAAGAGGAAGCAGCGCAGAACTCCCAGATGCTGACCACCGTCGGCGTGGTCGAACAATTGCGCCGTGCGGTCGGAGAAGCGGAGTTGCTGCGACTGACAGCTGGCCGATCAGTTTATTCGCGGCAGGATCTGGAGGCGATGGCCGCCGCGTCGCCGAACGGCCTCGCCGTAATCGATTTCCTGCTCATTCGTCATCTCAGTCCACCGATCGGCCTCAAAAAGCTGACCAATACCGGCGTTCTCAAAGGTCCGCCGCAGTCGATCACCCGGATCGACCGCGCCGGCCTACCCGAACTTCTCCCGTCGATGAATTTCGGATTTGCGCTATGAATGCCGCGCCCGTCATCGCGATCCTGGGTCTTTCGGGCTCGGGCAAGAGCCATCTGGCGAAAGCGATCGTGCGTGCACGCCCCGGTATTCTGAGAATGACCGCCGGCAGCCTGCTAAGGCGATCATTCCATACCACCGGTGAGAAACTCCGCACCGCCGAGAGCGATCATGTCAGGGACAATCAGTTCGAGCTAGCGAGTGCTTTAGCCAATGAGCGCGCCGGGCAATTGGAGAGACCCGTTCTGCTGGAGGCGCACGCCTTCATCGACAATGACCGGGAACTCGTCGATGTCCCGACGAACGTAATGGCGTCGCTAGGCCTCGCAGCAATAATTCTGGTGGATGCCCCCGCCACGGCGGTCCTCAAACGCCGCTCACTCGACAAGCGCCAGCGCCCCCGCCGGAACCTTACTGAACTTCGACTACAACGACGCCGTCTACGGGAGCTCGGAGAGATTTACGCATCGGCGCTCAGCATCCCCCTGCTCAAAATTGATTCTGGTAATCGTGCACGCGCCATAGCCTTCGTCGATGCCATCATCACGTCCTCGAATTCGCCTCCATAGTCTCGAACCAAGCGTCGTATTGCGATCGTTTGCTGCCAGGAAGCATCGGCTACCGACACATCGCAATGTTACTTTATCTAAACGCCGCAACCAGATGAGCAGCTCTTGAAATGCGCCGTTGCGCGCCCGTAACGTTTAGTCGCATCTGCATCAGTTGTGTGCTGACGCCATACTCAGCTGCCGCAGACCTTATAGTGATCCCCCGCTTCGCCACAGTCACGGCGGCTTCGTCAGAGACCAAAAGCGCGGGACCAAACCAGTTTGCTTCTTCCTCGAGCCCGGCATCGAAATGGCGCTTCCCCGTCTCCCCGCACAAGGGGTGCGGCGGGTGCAACAACAGCATGTGAGCCAGCTCATGCATGATGTTGGCGGCGCAGCGCGCGGGCGAATGGCCATCATTGTAAACGATAACCCGAACACTGCCGATGCAGACTGTGATAGCTGAAAATTCGGTCTGTCCCGCCGTACTGATGAGATACTCGACCGCGTCGCCGTGCTGCCCTCGAAAGTCGGACAACTTTACGGTGAGAACCTCCAGATGCTTTGCCGTCAAAAAGGGGCACAGCGGAGCGTCGGCGGCGAGGCCCAGCTCTGCGCGAATTTCTCGCGCAGTCCTGTTCGCTTCGGTCTTGAAGCCTCGCCGCAACGTCATCTCATTTCTTTCGAAATTGTTCGTAGGTGGCATGAAGAATGGCTTCCAATGCCTTTGCTCCTTCGTCGCTCAGATTAGGATCGGCCCGGAGATAGGCCGTGACCTTGGCGAGGGGTTCGATGGGCGTAGCTGCGGCCGTCCCGGTGTAAAAAGTGTCCGTATCGAGACCGGCCCAGTGAACTAGAGCGCCGAGGCTATCGACGTCGGGACGTTTACCCTGAGACAGTCGCGTCAAGGTTGAGGCGCTGACTTTCGCCTCATCCGCCACCTTTCGCCAGGTCATGTTCCGCGCCCGCCGCGTGCTGTCCAGCGCTGCCACGAACTTCTCCCCATCAAAATGAACATCCGTCACCGTTCGACTCTTGCAATTCCGTTCGACATTTGCGATCTCCCTCTTGCGTTGCAGATTCGCAACGCCACGTCACTAACAGAACAAGAGGCCCAAGCCAATGGCAGGTAAAAACCAACACGTTGTCCCGCACGCGAGCGGCTGGGCCGTCCGCGGCGCCGGTAACAGCCGCGCATCTTCCGTTCATTCGACACAGGCTGAGGCAGCGCAGGTCGCTCGGGCCACGGCGCAGCGCCAAGGCAGCGAATTGCTGATCCACGGCCGAAACGGACAGATCAGGGCGCGCGACAGCTACGGCAACGACCCGTTCCCGCCGAAGGGATAAAGCGGCGGCAAGAACTCAGAACGAAAGGAAGTCAGATGAGTGACCTCAAAGAAGACAAGGACGACAAGGGACCGAAGACGGTCGATATCGTCGTTAATGACCAGCCTCATTCCGTGCCCAAGGGCAAGATCTCGTTCGACCAGCTGGTGAAGTTGGCGTTCGGCGATGGCGCCAATCCTGCGGACGGATATCGCATTTCGTATGACCGCGGTCACGGGAACGCATCCGGCAAGCTCAAGCCGGGCGGCTCGGTCCAGGTCGTCGAGGGCATGGACTTTACCGTGACCGGCACCGGCCAATCCTAATAGAGAGGACGGGACAAATTGGATAAGCTTCCGCCTTCCGAAGATGGCAGCATCCAGCAGCTCCTCGATGAGGGATATGCGCTCTACAGGCGCGGCCCTTATCTGGTCATGCCGGTGCCGTATCTCGACGCGGCTGGTGATCCGCGTACCGGGCTGATGGTCGACACCCTCAACCTGGACGCGGATCACCGGGCACGGACCCTGCCGATGAACCACCAGATGTATTTCATTGGCGACCAGCCCTACGATCATGAAGGACGCATATTGTTCAGCGGAAACGGCGCGACCGCATCGCCGTTGTTCGATGGGAAATCGTCAACCTTCTACTGGTCGTGGAAGCCGCTCGACGCCAATGGGGCCAAGCGCGAGTACGTCAGCCTCCACGAGAAGTTCACCGAATATGCCGCCTACGTAGCTGGACCGGCCGAGGCGAAGCATCCGAAGTTCAACGCGACGCCTTTCGTTTCGATCGGTGAGAGGCCAGCTGAATGCCCATTCCCCTTCGACGACATGAATTCGGCCCGGGCAAATCTGAGCGAACTCGACAAACGCATTTCCGAGGACGCCGTCGCAATCATCGGCGCCGGCGGTACCGGATCATATATCTTCGACTTGATTTCGAAGACGCGAGTCAAAGCAATTCACCTTTACGATTTCGATGAGCTCGACATCCACAACGCCTTCCGCATTCCCGGAGCAACCATCAGGGAGGAACTAGGTCAGCCGAAGGTTCGGGTGATTGAGCAGCGTTATGCCGGGTGGCATAACGGCGTGAAGGCGTTCGAGGAACGCCTCGATGCTACGTCGGAAAATTTGCTCGAAGGTATTACCTTTGCCTTCATCGCCGTCGACAAGATTGCAGCTCGCAGAAATATTGTGAAGCTGCTCCTCGCTCGCGACATTCCTGTTGTCATAGTCGGAATGGGACTACACCACGGCAATCCTGGGCTCACCGGGTTGGTCGATACGACCCTGCTCGACGCGGCGAGCTCGCCTGCCGCAATAGCGGAGATGATCGGGGACGACCTGATAGATATCCCGGATGAGTACCAGAAGAACATCCAGACTGTCGAACTTAATGCCTTTAACGCTGCCATGGCCGTCTTCATGTACAAAAAGTACCGCGGATACTACGCTGGGGGCCATTCCACCTATCAGGCGACATTCAACATTTCCACCATGCAGCTCGACCGTGAATCAAGCTGAGCGTCGCGAGGCCTTCACGGTCGCGTGCGGGCCGATCCCACAGAATCTCGAGGCGGGAGTTCTGTACGTCAACCCGCAGCGCACACGCGCGCACCACCTCTGCGCGTGTGGATGCGGCCATCGCGTGATAACCCCGCTCAACGAAATCGAGTGGGAGTTGACCGGTACCGACGAGCGACCTTCCCTGTTTCCATCGGTGGGAAACTGGAACTTGGAGTGCAAATCTCACTACATCCTCACCAACGGTCGAATTCGCTGGGCTCGGCTCTTCTCGCCGGCAGAGATCGACGCAGTCCGCCGAAAAGATCTCAAAGCCTACCAGAGCATGTCTTGGTGGCAAAAGATCAACGGGTGGATCGAATTGATCGTCGGGTTCTTCGGTCGCCGCTGATGGGTGCGAACGCATAGGCATCCCCGGGAGGTTCCGCGTCTGCTTTCAGGCCATCTTCGGTGTCCATCGCAACGGCCGAGATGAGGCGCATTCCCGACCAAATTCCTTCGAAGCTCGACGTCTGGACGCTTGGCTTAGGAATTTGACGGAGCGACATGCCTCCCGTAACGTCGCTGACCTGAAATAGGTGGTACCTCCGCCAGATGTATGATCAGGAAATGGCCGCTTCAGGCTACCCAGACCAGCAGTTGCTCACCGAGCGGCGGCAAAGTCGGAGAAACACGAAATGGCTGGATCGGATTGCCGGTCCACAGGATGAACTGACCACGACCGGTCGTGCCGCGGAGTTGAATCGCAACGGCATAAGCGTGGTCGAACGAGGCGAGCCGCGCCCGCAGGGGTGACAGGGCGATCATGGATCACTCCGGCAGGTAGGGGTAAGGGCGGAGGCGGACGCAAAACCGCCAGCCTAGCATGGTCTGCCGGCTATGCAGCGGTGGGTCCTGCTTCTGGATCCGTGGCAGCCAGAGCGATTTGAGCCTTGCCGACATCGGCCTCCAGGGTGAGGGTCAATCCCTCGGGGATCAGCCATTGGACATCGTCGCGGAAAGCCGATCGGATCTGTTCGAGAAGAGCCTCTTCCTTTCCCAGGAGGAGCTTGTTGGCGAAGTGGCGCGCATCGCGGATGAAATCGTCATGCTGCCTGCCCCAGCTGTCGCTGTCGCAATCCTCGTCGTAAGCGAAGACCGCATCCTCGATCAGCTGCGCGAGCGCCTGCGGCGTGACGATTGCCCCCTCCTGGACAAAAATATGCGCTTCATCGACATGGCTGCTTGCGTTCGCGCAGACGAGCATATCGACGGGAAGGCTCAGGATCGCGACGGGTTCGTCGAACTCGGCGCAGCGAACGATCGGGATATTGAGGGTAATCGCAGTCACCCCGCCCGATTCAACATGGTCGAAAACAACGTCATCGTCCGCATAGTGGAACAGTTCGCCCTGCCTTTCGATCGTAAAGGAAAGGCCCGGGACGCGCGGAAGCTCGTCATACCGTCGATAGCCGGAGAACTTGTCTTCAGCGAAGACAGGTCGGAAGCCGAGCTTCTCCTCGGTCAACACCTTCGCCGCGCATTGTTCGACATCGGCCTCGTGCCTGGGGATCAGGATCATCGAGGCAACTTCGACGCGCTCGTCCTCGACATATGCATTGCCATCTGCTGTTCGCGGGCGCCATGCACAGAGCCACGGACTGGCTTCGGGAAGGCCAACGCCGAGCTCGGTGGCGCGCTGCCAGTCCTTGAACGACAGGCGGTGTTCGCCGTTGAGCGCAATGGCCCGGTAAATGGCTGCCTGCACTTCAACCCGCAGATCGGCGAGTGCGGCATTCTCGACCATCTCCTTGCGCGCGGGTAAAACGAGCTGGAGCGAGGGCGCGTCGACGATATCGACCCGAACCGTCCATTTCCGCCGTGCTTCGATTTCCCCGATGGCGGGCATCCGGCAGGGAACCTTGACGCCATGAAAATTGAGGCGTGGGTCGCTCGGGATGTCATAGGAATCGCTGAAGATTCCGATCCGGCAGCCACGCCACTCTTCGATCCGGCAGGCGTCCTTGAGGAAATCCTCGCGTGGCAAGGCCGCGCCCTGAAAACGGACTGGCAGCGGAAAATGCTTCGCCGTAGCTTCGATCTGCGACTGGAGATTGGGCAGCCATTCGGCGGACATGGCAATGACCAGCTGCGTTCCCCTTCGGATCTCGGAGGTTTCGACGGTCAGCGGCTGTTCTCCCTGCCAGCCGTCTTCGGGGATGGTGACCGTCCATCCGACATCGGCGGCTCTCGAGAAGGATCGCACGGTCACGCGCTTGCCGGCGAGGCTGAACACACCCATTCCGGCGGGGTCTTCCCGCCGTGCGATCTGGTCGCTCCAGCCGGAGCGGCCAAGGGTCACGAACGCGGCGGGATCGTCGATGCCAACGCCGTCGTCGGCAATGAAGAGGGCCGGCTTGCCTTCATGCTCGCCGAGGTCGACGTCGATACGCTGCGCACCCGCACGGCGGGCATTCTGGAAGAGTTCGTTGAGAACGTCGGTGATCGTCCCGTTGAACAGGCGCGACACCTTGGTGATGAGTTGCTCGCCGACGGACGGGCGGATTTGAGCGGGAAGCGTCATGGGAATACTCCGGTTACGCGGCAGCCTCATCGCCGCCGCACGCCCATGCTCCCTTTCCTCCCGAGCGGTGACGATTGGTGGCGAGCGTTTGGGCGTGGGCAGCTTAAGATTCAGGCGACGCGAAGTGCCTTCTCGGCCACGGTTTCGACATATATATGCCGCGCGCGCCCGCGTCGCCGCTTCCGGATGCGGCCGTCGACATAGGCCTCTGCCCATCGTTTCGCCTCCGCGGCGCGCGATCCGGCGGAGCATTCGTCCGCTTGCGCAAAGATCGTATAGGCGAGCGCATATTGTTCACGTTCCGGAAGCGCGAGCAGCGACGAGGCGATCGGCAGGGTGCTTTCGTAGAATTCGAGGACGTAGCGGCCGCCGCCATGGTGCATCAATATGGCGAGCCGGCCCTTGCTCCCGACGCCGGTCGGCCTCGCGATCATGACGTCGTGCGAAGCATAGGTCACCGCCCCAAAGCCATCGGGCTCCACCGGATAGAAAACGCGGTCTTCTCGATGGGGAAGCGGGTGCGCTAGAATCTCATATCGGTCGAAGTTCTCGACTTTCCGGATTTGATTATGTCCGATGACCGTCATCGCAGGATCTTTCTACTGGTGGTGAGGTAATTATGCCGAGGGCAGGCGCTTTGGACGGGCCGTCGACGACGGAGATCAAGCAGCCCGGAGGCCGTCGCCTTGACGCAGCCCGAGGTCGATGGCTGTGAGGCTTGCGAACTCGCGTTCGACGCGATCGAAGACGCCGGTCAAATCGTCGACATCGGCCCAGACGCATGCGTCGCCGGGGGCACGGTCGAGTTCAAAGACGATAGGTAATGATTGTGGGGTCATCTCGGGGAAGAAGGCGCCGATGATCAGCCACTCGATCCGGCGTCCGACTGCCCCGACGCGCGAGGCAAGCGCGGTCCGCTCCACAGGGTGCGTCGCGAGGTAGCGCTCGGGCGCAATGAACGGAGCGATCCGAATGCAGGCAATACGACCGGCGATCCCGGGCGCAGCAACGGTGCCAGCAATCGCGCAGCGCTCCGCCGCAATCCCCTCGGCAGGAACCAGGGCGCGATAGATATAATGGGGCAGCGCCCCCGCGAGACGGCAACGCGAGATGACAATTTCCATGGGAGTTCCCCTCAGGCGACCAGCTGCATCGGCGGCGTTCCGGGTTCGGCGAGGTGCAGTTCACGGCGGATGCGCGCGGCTAGGCGGTCAGGCTCGAGCAGTTCGCCGACCGCGGCCCAGTAGTTGCGGTCGCCGCAATAATCCTTCCGCCCGGCGACACGGCGGAACATCACCTCGCGGCCGGATCCGATGCCAAGCCCGAGCTGGACATAGATTTCCTCGCCATGGAGGATGATCTCGCCGCTAACCGCGATGCCGCCCTTGTTCGAGCGAAGGTCATAGCTGCCGTCCTCCAAGCGAAGCGCCTCGGCAAGCCGCTTCAGAGCCTTGCGACCGTCGCCATGGAAGAGCTTCTTTGCCTGCTCATCGTAGCTGACGCCTCTATGCGCCAGCGCCACGAGTGCGGAATTGCCGCGCATGTCGGCAATGTGATCCATGCAGGCACGCTTAAGCGCGGTGTCGGCGCCGCCCGTTGCGCCCGCGACGGCACCGAGATGCCGCGCGAGCAACAACACCGCTGGATCGGCGTCGTCGGGATTGCCGGCATATCGACAATCCTTGATCGCCGCGATCAGCGCGTGGAGACAGGCCGGCAGCGTCGAGAGTGCCGAAGGATCGAGTGCCTGCTGGTAGCGGAATGCGATATCGTAGGTCATGGGATAGGCTCCTTCGTTCGGACGTCTTTTGCGCCCGCCCCTGCCCTTCCCGCTCTCCTCCCACTTGGCGGGGCTATCGCGGGCACCCCAGGCGCCCGCATTCACGGCGTTGTAGATCCGTCGATCGATGGTGAGCGGGCGGCCAGCAAGCGGTCGCCGCTTGTGCCTGGCATCACGCGGTGCGTGCGTTGGCGCTGCCTATCATCGCCGAGAGGAGAATTTGAGCATCCGGCAGTCGCCCGAATGTGCTAGATTGCGGGCATGCCCAAAAAAGCGTCCCGCGGAGAATGACGATGCGAGAACTGGACGAGCAAGAACGCCATTTGTTGCGCACTCTCGATGGCCCGCTCGCGACCGGCGATCTGATCGCTATGGTCAGGGATCTCGGCGAAATCCTGCGCAATCGCGGCCATGTGATCCAGGCCAATGTCGTGGAGCTTGCCGCCGATCGGCTGGAAACACTCGATGCGCGGGCGCATGCCTGAAGATAACTAGCGCAGGATACCAAAGACCGGCTTCACCAGCCATGCTTCGGCAATGCCTCGACGCTGCCTGCGTCGCAGTCGAACAGGATGTGGTCGAAGCCTTGCGCGCGAGCGAACTTCATCGCAGCAAGGAGGTCGGCCGGCAGCTTGGCCTGCGTTAGTTCATCCAGTTCGCGCGCCGGAACAAACCATCCGTAAACGGTGCTCGCAACATTGATCGGCCGGTCCGAGGTTGCCGCCGCGCACCATTCATCCAATGAGCTTGCGGTCGCAGTCGACAGATGCGCCGTGGTGAGTACGCAATAGTGCCCGGTTTCGAGGCTGGATGTCTGCATGTCGGCGCGTGGCGGATCGATATGGACGCGGTCGGTTGTGAAATGCTCGCTCGGATGATCTCCGAAATAAATGTCCGCGATCTTTTCGTCGTCGAGCGTCGCCGGGTCGCGCCTATCTTCGATATCGGACCACCACTCTCGGCAATATTGGGCGACCTCTGCCATCAACGCTTCCCGAGCGAGCGCGGCATAATGGTTGGTGCCATTCTTATGATCGATTGAGCCGATGTGGATGTCGAAGCCCCACGGAATCGCTCCTCGCGCAAGGCAGTCCTCGAACGCGGCGATATCCTCGATTACCGCGGTCCGGGCCGCATCATCGAGGTCGGCCGGCGTCTCGATCGCCGCGCGGGCACGGGCGAGCAGTTGCGCGAATGCGCGAATGCTAGCGTCAGACATGAGATAATCCTGTTCAGCTTGATGTGAGCCTGTGCCGGCAATCGGCGACCTACGATGCCTGGGCAGCCCGGATCGATCAAATGACAATCATTTGATCGACCGCGTCGATAACGCGGCGAATATCTGCCGCGGCCATTTCCAGGCGGCGCAGCGCTTCTTCGCGGCAATCACAGCCCTCGCTCGATGCGAACTCGGCCATAAGAAACGCAAAGAGCCTATCGCCCACATCGTGGGCCTCCTCGATGCTTTCGATGTGAGCAAAGTCGCCTTCACTGTAGGCGAGGGTGCAAATTTGCTGGAATGGATTCAACATCGTCGGGACCTTTTCGGCAATGGTCATGCTGCCAAGGCAAGAAGGGACATGCCGGGCGGCCGGCATCGATCTCGCAAAGTGATGACCTTCACGAAGGATGAGGCCTGTCGGCGCGCGTCGATGACGGCGACGGAAAGGAAACCCCGGGTCGATTCCGTCGCACTCGGTAGCCAGCGGCAGCGCCGTTCGCGCCATCACGGGGTCCGATCGACGATCATATCGGTTTGTTCGGATCGTCCATCGGCCTCGCGGTCGCAGCGCGCGACAGGTCCGGAATGCGCGGGTCGTTGTAAACGCTGTCCAATGACATCGACAGCGCGTGATGCTCCGCCCCGTCGGGTGTCGAAGCGTCGATGGTATAGACGACGGTCGTAAAACAATCGTCGCCGCTGAAGAACTCGACTTCGACCAGGTAGGTAGCGACGACGGCGGTTGAGACCACACCCCGGCTATGCTTGTCGATGAGACCCGCGACGCTCGAACGCAGTCCGTCGATGTCAGGGTCGAAATCTTCCCACGTCACATTGTCGGGGCATGCGTCGAGAAGATAGTTGGACATGAGGTCCTGTATCGTATCGAGCAGACGGTAGCGCGCATCGGTCATCGCGGGTCTCCATGGGAAAGGAAGCCGCCGGATCGGGGGAACCGGCGGCTTCGCGTGTCAGTGGGCGGATTCGAGAAGCTTGCGGGCCTTGCCTTCGACCTCGAGCCGGCTGTCTTGGTTGGTCCTGGTCCGCGCGAAGGCCGTGATGCCCTGCACGAAATCATAGATCGTCTCCGGCGGGCGGCCCTCCTCAGCGAGCACCGTCGCGACGATCTTCGCGGTCTCGGCCTTCGAGAAACCGCGTTTGCGCATGAACGTCTCGCGGTCCTCGTCCTTGCGGGCGACGATGCGCTCGCGCGCGGTCTTGATGCCGCTCAGGAATGGCATCGGCGAGGAGTCTGCGAAGTGCTCGAGCGCGGGCGCCGCTTCATGAGCGAAGCGGTTCGCCGCGAATTTCGAGTGGCGGATCTTCACCTCCTCGAAATTCTCGACGCCCCAGAGGTTCCGGTTCATGCAAACGGCGCGGAGATAGAAGGTCGCCATGCCGAGCGTTTTCGCGCCGACCTCGGAGTTCCAGCAGTAGAAGCCGCGAAAATAGAGGTCGGGGTCGCCATTGGGAAGCTTTCCCGCCTCGATCGGGTGTGTGTCGTCGACAAGGAAAATGAAGACGTCGCGGTCGGAGGCGTAGAGCGTTGTCGTGTCGCGCGTGACGTCGACATAGGGGTTATAGTGCATGTTCGACCAGTCGAGCACGCCGGGGACCTTCCACCGCGTCTGCCCGACGCCGTCGCCAGCGATCTTCATCACCGCTTCCACGAGCTCGTAATCCCAGATACGGCCATATTCGGGACCGGTCGCGGCGCGAAGTTCGGTCCGCCCGTCGTCGGTCTGCAGCAGTTTCACCTGCTCACCGCGGTGCGCGACGAGGCCATGCTGAAGATTGATGCCGGCGAGCGCGGCCGGAAGCTCGCGAAGATAGGATGCGGGCGCGCCGACGAGGCTGCAAAGCTGTCCGAACGCCCAGTTCGTCGGCGCAACGGGCCGCTCTTCGTCGGGGACAATTAGCGAGAGACGTTCGGGGCTATCGCTCCGCGCCTCGACACGGATCGCCTTGCTGTCGACGACGCGCGTGGTTGCGCGGTCGGCGCGGGCACGAACGACCTCATGGAGATCGGTGAGCGAGAGGAAGCGCTCGTCGTCGGGACGCGAGAACCATTCGGACGAGACACGGCCGATATTGCGGCCGCGGGAGATATCGACGCGATAGGCGCCGCCGACTGGGCGGTCGACGACGGGTGCAAGACTGTTCATGGGAGATCTCCGACAAAAATGGGACGTCGAGCTTGGGCGAAATCACTGCCCGGCTCACACCGACCCCACCCCCTTCTCTCCTCGCTGCCAGTCAGATGGCGCCGTGCGCCACGAGGTCGATGAACCAGATTTGTCGACCTTGCGGATATCGACTGCGGCGGCGTTATTGATGATGAAAGTGCGGATATCGCGGACACGGTTCCGGTGCTGAGCACCGCGCTGGGCGCCATTCGACTGGGACCGAGATGGCCTGCATTGAGCAATCCACGATGGGTTTAGATCGTGACCGTCTCGGCATCGACACCTACCAGAAAAGCAAGGGGACACGTGGTCA
Source organism: Sphingopyxis sp. PAMC25046 (assembly GCF_004795895.1). NCBI lineage: Bacteria > Pseudomonadati > Pseudomonadota > Alphaproteobacteria > Sphingomonadales > Sphingopyxidaceae > Sphingopyxis > Sphingopyxis sp. PAMC25046. The sequence goes on along the minus strand of NZ_CP039250.1, from coordinate 1,166,846 downwards.
GGGGTTGTGATTTCACTGCGATCTCTCGGCGACGATGGCGCCGAGAATTTCATCGGCCTTCCCCGCCGGGAGGAAGAGGCGTGTCCTGTATGCGATCACCTCGCTGAACGCACCGCGCGCCTTCAGCCATTCACGATCCTCAGGCCGATAGTCCCTGATCTCGAACCGGCGGCTGTCGTTTACCATGGCCGACACGAGCCGCGCGCCGTGCAGCCCGGGTATGAGGCCGCCATCACCATACCGGGCGGCCTCGATCAGTTCGTCAGGCGTGAGCATGATCGAGGAGGTGAGGCCGAAAGCCGATTCCAGCTTCTCGATCGCCCCGGACATCACGATGCGGCCGAGGATCGACGTTCCCGATGCGTCGTCGATCCGCCAGACACGGACGTCGTCCTGTGGTAGCTGGTTCCAGACAGGGAGAAGAAGGCCCGTCGCGACACTGATCGTCTCGATATCGACCTTCTCGAGTGCTTCGCCGACCTCCGCTTCCCAGAAGCTCCGGAAGCTGTCGCGGTCGATCACCTCCCAGTGCGTATGCCCGAGACCGGCAAGCTGGATGCGGTTCGAACCCGTCGGGCGGACGAGTTCCATCATCTTGACGGGCTTCCCGTCTTCGTCGGTGATCGACCAGGACGGCACGCAAAGGGCTACGCGCCCCGAACGGCTGTTGCGAAGATATTGGACATCCGAGGAAGCACCCCAAATCTTGTCAAGGCGCGCCCACCCCGTGACACGCGGCTTCAGGTGAAGTTCGAGGCGGAGCAGCCGCGTCTCGGCGCCGGATACAGGATCCTCCCTCAGCACCTGCTGCGAGAGCTCGACGATACGCTCGGCGCGCATCGCCTCGACGCCAAGGTCAAGCGTCCCGGCCTCGCGAGCGGCGTCGACGCGGGCCTGGATGAGCCCCATATATTCCTCGAAAATGGCATCTTGGGTCGCGATGCGGAGCGCGAGGATGCGGTTCAGCCATCGCTGGATCGGCGGCAGCTTGTCGAGCAGGGTTCCATTCTCGTCGACGAGCTTCAGTCCCGTGATAAACTGGAACTTCTCGAGACCGATGCTCGCGAGCTTGCCGGCATGGAGCAGATGATACCATTGGGTCAGCGCTTCGCGAGCATAGCTGCTTTCGAGATTATCCGCGGGGTCGAATAGATTCTGGCCGCCGGCCTGACGCTGGCCGCGTGTGAGCGCGCCGAGGGTATCGAGACGGCGCGCGATGGTGCTGATGAAGCGGCGCTCGCCCTTGCAGTTGGTTGTGACGGGGCGGAACACCGGCGGCTTCCACTGGTACGTCCGATGCGTGCGGCCGAGACCCTGGATCGCGATGTCGGCGCGCCAGCCCGGTTCGAGCAGGAAATGGATGCGCCGCTTGTTCGCGGTCGGACAATCGAGGTCGGCGTGATAGGAACGGCCGGTGCCGCCCGCTTCCGAGAAGACGAGGATCGGCTTCCGTCCCGACATGAAGGCGTCGGTCTCGGCGATATTGGAACTTGCGCTGCGGCGCTCGAGCTTCTGTCGCCCCTGCTCCTCGAGGACAACGCGGCGCGTTCGGCCCGTGACCTCGGCGACAGTGTCGGTCCCGAAATGCGCGATCAGGAAGTCGAGCGCCGCCGGGACCGGCGGCATCGAGCAGAGGCTTTCGACCAGATTGTCGCGCGCCGCGACCGCTTCCTGACAGAGGACAGCATTGCCGTCGCCATCGTGCATCGGCTCGGAGCGCATTGCTCCGTCGGATGAGCGAAAGGCGCGCATCTGACGCGTCGGGAAGGCGGTCTTCAGATAATCGATCAGCGTATCGAGCGGCGAGACGTCGATCGCGAGGTTGGCGCGTTCGTCCGGCGACAGGTCCGCCCGCCGGCGTTCGAGGATCGCCTCGGCTGTGCTGGTCAGTTGCACGACGGCGACATGGCCGGCAGCGAGTTCCTCCTCGATCGCGCGAACGACCGTCGGCATTTTCATCGAGATCAGCACTTGGGAGAAGAAGCGCTGCTTCGCGCTCTCGAACCGGCTGAGCGCCGAGCCCTTGGCCATGGCGTTCATCGTCAGACCCGACATGCGGTCGACGATATTCGACGCCTTCAGCACCTCGTCCAGGTTCTGGTGAACAATCGCCCAGGCGTCGGCATAGGCATCGTAAATCTCTATCTGGTCGGGCGTCAGCCGATGCTCGAGCGGGTCATATTCGACGCCGGCGAAACTCAGTGCACGCGCCGTGTAGAGACCCATGGACTTGAGGTCGCGGGCGACGATCTCCATCGCCGCGATACCGCCGTCGGTCATCGCAGCGAGAAAAGCGTCGCGGTTCACGAAGGCCGTGCCGGGCCCCCAAAGCCCGAGCCGCGAGGCATAACTCAGATTCTCGGGCTTGGTGGCGCCGGTGGCCGATTCATAGACCACCCGGGCGCGCGGCAGTGCGTTCTGCAGGCGCACTCCGGCCAATCCCTGTTCAGACCCCTTGGCCTGGCGATATTCGTCCTTGGTGCCCGCCGCATTGCCCATCGAATGGGATTCGTCGAACAGGATCACGCCCTCGAAAGTGGCTTCCGTCCACTGGAGTATCTGCTGGAGGCGCGAGCATTGGTCGTGGCGCTGCGAGCGGAGCGTCGCATAGGTGAGGAAGAGGATGCCGCTCGCCATGCCGATTGGTTGCCCCAGCGGAAAAGCGTCGAGCGGCTGGATGTCGATCGGGAGGCCGCCAAGCGCGGTCCAGTCGCGGCGCGCATCCTCGATCAGTGTCGCGCCCCTCGAAATCCAGACGGCGCGGCAGTTGCCGCAGTTCCACTGGTCTCGAATGATCGCGGCGCCCTCGCGCCCCTTGCCGACGCCAGTGCCGTCACCAATGAAGAAGCCCATGCGATAAGCATGTCCGTCCGCATTCTCGCGCAGCTGGTCGCCTGCTTCATTGGGCACGAACCGTCCCGGCAGGTCGCGTGAGAAAGCATCGCCAGCATAGATGATCGCTTCGAGCTGAGCATCGGACAGTGCGCTGCTCGCCCGCTTCTGAAAGAGCGGGCGATACTGAGGGATCGGCGGCAGTACCGACGCCATGGCCAGCGATTCAACAAGATTGTCGGGATGAGGCGTCGCGCCCGGAATATCTATCCGGGCGAGGCGCCAGGGCGCGTAAATGCCGACGGGATCACCGACCGGTAGCGGCGCGTCACGAACAGAGTAAGCGAGCGGTTCGGCCGGATCGTCCTTGGCGGCGATCCGCGACGGCGCCATGACCTTGGGGCTCGCGAGCCCGGAAAAGAGCGATCCCGACGCGGATTTGAGCGCCGGACGGAACGGGATCACCGCCGGCGAGGCGGGGGGCGGTTCGTCGGATGGGTGCAACCGGGGCGGGAGCGCAAGCACGATGGGCAACGCCGCCTCGATCGTATCGACCGTGTGGCGTTCGGTCTCGCCGATCCAGCCCTTGTCGAAGACGATCAGCCGAACGGCGATGCCGGTCCCATGCTTGACGTACGGGCGGCCGAGAATGGTAATCTCGACGCGCGGACGAGCGATCTCGGCGACCGAGACATAGCCGCGGGCGCCGCTGCCGTCATGCGCAAAGGCCGGCGACATGATTGCGACACAGCGTCCGCCGTCGGCGAGGCGGAGCAACGCGGAGCGAAGGTGGCGGGCACCGGCGTGGCGATCCTCGCCGCGGCCTTCGCTGCGGCTGAAAGGCGGATTGATCAGGACGACCGTGGGCCGAACATCCGGCGGCAGCCGGTCGTTGATGAACTCGGCATCGTGCGTGGTGACTTCGGCGTTCGTCACGAGAGCGAGCAGCGCGGCGCGGCAGGGATCGCGTTCGTTGAGGGTTACGGAGGCTCCGGCGGCGATCGCGCGCGCTGCGAGCATGCCGGTGCCCGCCGACGGTTCGAGCACATGGTCCTCGGCCGTAATCGCCGCTGCACGCGTCGCGAGCCAGCCGAGTGCGGCTGGCGTGCTGAACTGCTGCATCTCGACCTGGTGTTCGCTGCGATAGGTCTGGGTTGGCAGCGCCTTCTCGAAGGCGAGAATGGCCGAGAAGGCAACTTCCGGCGCGCAGTCCGGGTTTTGGCCTTCATCGAGCGACAGCATGTTCGAAGCCTGCGCCGCTTCGAGCGCGTCATAGGCATCGCGCATCGACCAGTGTCCGTCGGCATCCGATCCGCCGAATGCCTCCGACATGAGACCTTTGAGCAGCGAACGCGTTACCGATTGCGGGTCGGCGAGCCGGGTTTGCAGAGCCCGTGCGACGCCGTGAAGGCGTTCGGCCTTTTCCCGGGCGCCGGAATCTGGAGTGTCGGCGAGTTTGAAAAGCGGAAGAGTCATGGACGATCTCCTGAAACGGCTCCGGGGCGCCTGCCCCTGCCGCACACCGCCCTCCCCCTTTCCTCCAGTCGGGTAGGCGGCATGAAAAAGGGGCCGCGACGCATCGTCGCAGCCCCTAATCGAGGTCGGCGCTGGCTGATCAGGCCGCGTCGGCCACCGGTTCGTCCTCGTCGCCAGCACCGACCGGATCGTCGTCGACCGTCAGTTCGGCGGCATCGGCTGGCTCCAGGTCGGCATCGTCGTTCGCCAGCTCTGCGACGGGACGGTCGAAGCGCATCGCGTCGGGAAGCCAGGCGAGCGCCTTTTCCTTGACGTCGGCTTCCACGATGATGTTGCCCGCGAAGAGCTGTTCGGCCGAGGAAGCGAGGAGGTCCTTCTTTGACGCGCCATAGCGTTGGCCGAGTTCGCTGCCGCCGATTTCCGCGAACAGATCGAGGATCGTCGTCTTGGTGAGCCGCTTGAAATAATTCTTCGCGGTCGGTCGCCACCAGGCGGCGACGTCGATCCCGAGCTTGCAGCCGAGGTGATCGACGAACTCGCTGCCGGTCGCCTTGGCGGGCACGGCGTGGATCGTGCGGGCGATTGCCCAACCCAGCCATGCCGCGCGTGCTTCCTCGCCAAGCGCGCAGAAGGCATCGTAGCGGACGGTGACACCGGCATTGGGGTCGATCCAGCTCCGATCGAGTCCGGCTTCGAGCTTAGCCCATTCCTCAGCCGCCGTCGTGCCGCTCTCGAACCCGATGACGCGCGACGGCGCCGCATCGGCCCGGAGCTCGCTTGCGAGATCGCTCGCCCCGTAACGCCGCTGCGCGGCATCGACCATCACGAACGTCCCGAGATCGAGCGCGAACCGCGGTTCGCTGGCGACATGGACGCGGAGCAGTTCCGCCTTCATCGTTGCGAGTTCGTCAGCGAGCCGCTGGCTGATCGCGGGTTTGCCTGATGCTCCGCCAGGAGCCGCATCGTCGCGGTCATCGTCCGAGTCATCGGTTTCGCTCATCGCTTCGGGGGTTCGGTAGACCTGATGATGAACCCGGGGCTGGCCATCTTCACCGAGGACGACGAAGGCGAGCGCGGAGGCCTTCTGGTCATCGGACAACACCGGCGGACGATTCTGGATGTCGCGGAGTTCGGATTCCAGATCACGATAACGCTGTTCGTCATCATCGGTGATGCCGTCGTCGCTTTCGTTCGCGGCTTCGGCGATGATGGTCATTTCGGCCTCGATCTCGGCGCAGCGCGCTTCATCCTCTGCCGTGGGTGGCGGAACCTCACCGCGAACCGGGCTCAGACCGTCGAGTTCGGTGTAGGAGACGCGCGTCGTCGGCAGCGCACGGATTTCCGCGAAACCCTCGCGTTCGCGAATCGCCTCGGCCTCAGCCGAGAGCCTTTTATCGACAAGGCGATCGAGAATGTCGCCATCGATCCAGTTTTCCGACGCGCTGTCGGAGAAAAGATCGGAGTCGATCCGTCCGCCGGCCTCGACATAGGCTTCGCGGCCGACGAGCAGCGCCTTGGGATCGCCGCCGCGATAGCTGCCTGAGGCGAGCTCGCGCCGGATGGTGTAGACGTCGTCCCCGTAATAGCTGTCCTGATATTGCTCGAACACACGGGCCTGACGAACGGTGTCGGACGTGCTGCCATAGGCCTTGGCGACCTCAAGCGTGATGTCGCCCTTGCGGAGCGCCTCGAAGATCGTCTCGTGAAGATCGGCGAGACGAACGCGCCCGAGCACGAAACGCTCGGTCTTGCCGAACCGCGCGGCAACCTGCGCCGGGGTTTTGCCTTCCTTCTCGATCATGTTCTTGAAGGCAGTGCATTCATCGGCGGCGGTCATCGGCAGCTTCTGGTTTTCAGCGAGACTGAGTTCGATGGCATCCTTTGCGTTCGGCAAGACCATGATCGGGACGCAAAAATCATCCGGCAGCTGGCCCTTTTCGATCAGGGAATGAACCCGCGCGAGTCGCCGGCCGCCACCGAAAATGCTGTAGCTGTCCTTCTTGCGCTTGATCGCGGTGCCAATCAGGTTCTGGAGCACGAAGCCGGCTTGGCCGATCATCGCTTCCAGTTCGGCGTCGGCGTCGGGGTCGCTTTCCGTTCGGACATTCAGCGGGGAAGCGACGCAATTGCGCGCAAGCGCGTATACGATCGGATATGTCATAGTCCGTCTCCTGGCGGCGGAGACCCGACCATCAGGCCACTCGGCGCCGCCAGTCCCCCACCCCCTTTTCCTCCTTCCCGTAGGACATCGTTCCAGTCGTTCCGCCCGTGCCACGGCCAGATTGTGCGGATCTGTCGTCCAGGCGCCGTGTGGGCCTGTATTGCAAGCGGCACGGCTCGGCGTCCCGCGTTGTCATTGTCTGGGAGCAGGACGAGGCGGTTCACGGATTTCGGGATGGCAACATGGGGGAGGCGTTCATTGCCGAGCGTCGCCCAGACCGGAATGCCGAGCAGGATCATCGCCGAGACCGCCGTCTCGACGCCTTCGGCGATCCCGAGAGTTTCGGTTGCTGGTGCGAGCCGTACGGCACCGCCGCAGGGGTGGCCTAGCAGGCGGCGAGGATGGCGAAGGTCGCGTGCACGCCGCCCGCGGGCATCGAGAAAGGTCCTCTGGACGGCGAGCAGACCGGAATCGTCGGTGACGGCGGCGAGCATCGCCGGGCAAAACCGTGCCGCCTTGCCCTTGCCCAGCGGAGTTCGGTCGCAGAAGCGCAAAGAGTCGAGCGCGATGTGAATCGACCGATTGCGTAGGTAGGTCTCGGCGATAGTCCAATATATCGGCCGTCCGACCCTCCAAAGATCGAAGGCGCGCTTTTGCAGCCATCGATCGAGCTTGAACTGCTTGGCGATTCCATCGCCCTTTGCGCCCAAGGCATTCGGATCGAGCCGCCGAATGGCGCGCAGCACGCCACGCGTGTCGCAGCCGGCAAAGCATTTGAACAAGAGTCGGGTGTCGCCAACGCGAACCGATAGGCTCGGCGTTCGGTCATCGTGAGCTGGGCAGCGACACATTCCAGTCGATCCCTGCCAGAAACCGCCAAGACCCCTGACCAGTGCAGCCCCGGCAGCCTCCAATTCGGAATCACGGAGAGTCGAAGGGGCAACAGACATTGGAATTCTCTCGATCAGATCAGACTTCGCTCAAGCTCCCCCTCTCTCCTGTCGTGCTTTTCGCGGCCACCTGGTGACGAAGTCACGCGGCGCGGCGATACCGCTCAACGGCACGATCCTGCCCTGATTATTGTGAGGTGGCGTAGCAACCGGCACGCTTGCGATGGCGAATGCTGCGTTGGAACCGCGCTCGCGCCATTGCTCTCCTCCCGAGGACAAGGAAAATGGAGGATCTCGATTTGTCACGGTCCGAAATCGTCTTCATCGAGCCATTAACCGTGCGGATTCCGACCGCAGTCGAGCTGACCGGGCTCAGCCGATCAAGAATCTACGAGTTGATCGTGTCCGGCGACCTTGAGGTCGTCAAAGTCGGCCGGTCCACGCTGGTCCTCTATACGAGCCTCAAGGCCCTGGTCGGCCGCTAAGCGGTCGATGTTGCACTCATCCCGAAGGCAGGGCGGAGAATTTGCGCACCGCCCTGCAGCTCGTCGAGATAATCGGACCAATGCTGCATCATGCGAACACGTTCATCCCAATATTCGCCGCGGGTGTAGACCCGGCGGGTCGCATTGGCATCGAGATGTGCCAGTTGCCTTTCGATCGCATCCGGGTGCCACATTCCCATCTGGTTGAGGAGAGTGGCGGCCGTCGCGCGGAATCCATGGGCCGTCATCTCTTCACGGCTGTAGCCCAGCCGCCGAAGCGCAGCGCTGACAGTGTTCTCCGACATGCAACGGTGGGGCGTCCGAAAGGAAGGGAAGAGGTATTTCCCATGGCCGGTAAGGGCGTGAAGCTCTTCGAGCATCGCAAGAACTTGCCGTGACAGGGGGACGCAAAGCGAGCGGCGCATTTTCATTTTCTCTGCCGGGATCGACCAGACGGCATCATCGGGATCAATCTCCGCCCATTCTGCCTGACGCAGTTCTCCCGGTCTGACGAAAAGATGCGGTGTCAATCGAAGCGCCACCGCGGTGAGTTCGTGGCCAGTGTAGCCATCGATAGCGCGGAGTAGCGCGCCGACTTCCTTCGGGGCCGTGATGGCGGCGTGGTGCTTCACCTTCGGAGTGATCAGCGCCCCGCGGAGATCGGCCGCGAGATCGCGATCAGCCCTGGCCGTCGCAATGGCGTAGCGGAACACTCTGCTAATCACGCTCCGCATGCGCCGCGCGCTTTCATATCGGCCATTCGCCTCGACTTTACGGAGAACGGCCAGGATTTCCTGCGCGGTGAGTTTCGATATCGGGCGACTGCCGATCATCGGTTCGGCGATGTCGAGGAGCCATCGCACCTTCCGAAGCGTGACTGGCGCGCGATCTTCTCGTTCGATTTTCACCAGCCATTCCTCGGCGATCGCCTTGAACGTATTGTCCTGCGCGATCTTCTGGGTGATCCGCGCGACCTTCTTCTCCGCTGCGGGATCAAGCCCGGCGATGAGCTTCTTGCGTGCCTCATCACGCAATTCGCGAGCGGACGCGATGCCGACATCGGGCCACGACCCGAAATACAGCGTCTTTTGCCGATCGAGATAGCGATAGTTCATTCGCCAGACTTTTGCGCCGCTCGGCCTGACCACAAGGTACAGGGCGTCGGCGTCAGCCATTTTATAGGCTTTTTCCTTGGGCTTAGCGTTCGAAATCTGGATGTGGGTAAGCGACATGATGGTTTCACCTTCGATAGGCTGACCGAAACCATCAAAAACACCATCAAAGCTGATGGTACGCTGATGGTTCCGGCTGGATCAGCCTGGATTCCACTCAGCGAGTCTCATCGAAAAAGCGGTGAGAAACCAGCCGCTTACTGGACGTCCTCGGACATTCCGAGGAGAACAGATGGTGCCCAGAAGAGGACTCGAACCTCCACGACCTTGCGATCGCCAGCACCTGAAGCTGGTGCGTCTACCAATTCCGCCATCTGGGCACGGGGTAGGAGCGGGCGCTTAGCGGCGCGGCTATCGGCTTGTCAACCGCGTCGCGGTGGCCGAGACGCATTTTATCGCAAAGCCACCGGTTTTGCGTCATATGGCCGCCTCGCCCCTTGCTCCCCTTCCCGCTTCGCGGCATGGGGAAGGCCGTCGGCGCGCCCCGCGCCATCCAGAGAATCGATACAGGCGGACCCCATGCAGAAACTCGACGGGCAATTGATCACGGTGCTGGGCGGCGGGGGCTTCCTTGGCCGCTATGTCGTGCAGCGGCTGCTCGCGCGCGGCGCGCGCGTCCGCGTCGCGCAGCGCGCGCCCCGCGCTGCGACCTTCCTGAAGCCGCTCGGCGGGCTCGGCCAGACGCAGTTCGTGACGTGCGACGTCCGCGATCCCGGAAGCGTCGCGCGCGCGGTGCAGGGCAGCGATGCCGTCATCAACCTCGTCGGCGCGTTCGGCGACATGCAGGCCGTGCAGGCCGATGGCGCAGGCCATGTCGCGGCGGCGGCAAAAGCGGCTGGCGCCAGCGCACTGGTCCATGTTTCGGCGATCGGCGCCGATTCTGAAAGCGCGTCGGCCTATGGCCGCAGCAAGGGCGACGGCGAAGCCGCGGTACGCGCCGCCTTTGCCGATGCCGCGATCCTGCGCCCCTCGATCATCTTCGGCCGCGAAGATCATTTCATCAATCGCTTCGCCACGATGATGCGTATGGCACCGATCGTCCCGGTGATCGCGCCGAATGCGAAGTTCCAGCCCATCTACGTCGGAGACGTCGCCGACGCGGTCGTCGCAGCACTCGGCAACGGCGTTGCCGGCAAGACATTCGAGATCGGCGGACCGCAGGTGCTGACGATGGGCGAACTGCTGCGCTGGATCGCGAGCGCGACTGGCCGCTCGCCCTTGTTCGTCGATGTACCCGACTTTGTTGCCTCGGCGCTCGCCAGCGGCCTCGGCTGGGCGCCAGGCGCGCCAATCACCAAGGATCAGTGGCTGATGCTCCAGCATGACAACGTCGTTGCCGATGGCGCCGCGGGGCTCGCACAGCTTGGCATCACGCCCGCGTCGCTCGCCTCGGTCGCCGAAGGCTGGCTGGTGCAATATCGCCGCCACGGCCGCTTTGCCGAGCTCGCTTCGCGATAATGGGCATCTGGCTGACCGCAATCATCCTCGGCATCGTCGAGGGTTTGACCGAGTTTTTGCCCGTCTCCTCGACCGGGCACCTGATTCTTGCGACGGAACTTCTCGGCTATGACGCCGCGCGCTGGGCAATCTTCAATATCGCGATCCAGCCCGGCGCGATCCTCGCGATCGTCGTGCTGTACCGGAAGCTGTTCTGGGAGATGTTCACGGGCTTCTTCCGACGCGATCCGCAGGCGATTGCCTTCGTGCGCAACCTGTTGCTCGCCTTTTTCCCGGCGGTCGTCCTCGGCCTCGCCTTCGGCGACTATATCGAGCTGCTGCTCGAAAATGCAGTCGTCGTCGCGTGGGCGCTGATCATCGGCGGCTTTGCGATCCTGCTCGTCGAGCGGTTCGCGAAGACAAGGGACGTCGGCGGGGTCGCCAATGTGTCGGCGCGCCAGTCGATCCTCGTCGGGCTGGTCCAGTGCATCGCGATGATCCCGGGAGTCAGCCGCTCGGGCGCGACGATCCTCGGCGCGATGTCGTTCGGCGTCGACCGCAAGACCGCGGCCGAGTTCAGCTTCTTCCTCGCGCTTCCGACGCTGACCGGCGCGACGGTACTCCAGCTGTTCAAGCATCGCGACGCGATCACCACGAACGATCTCGGCCTGATCGCGGTCGGCGCGTTCGTCTCGTTCGTCGTCGCTTGGGCGGTAATCAAGGCCTTCCTCGCGGTCGTCACGCGTTATGGCTTCGCGCCCTTCGCCTGGTATCGAATCATCGTCGGCGTCGCCGCGCTGATCTGGCTCGGCATGAGATAGGTCCGGAACGGAACTAATTGACGAAAGATAATTGCGCTAACCGATTTTGAGGTAAATTCGGCGGTCAATTTATGTAAGTGTTGCTGACCTATCGCGCAATTCGCCCGTGACAGGGCGTGTCGGGCCATGCATTTCGCCTCTCAACGAAGGGGATACTGCATGGCTTCCGAACGCATGCTCCAGTTTGTGGAGCGTGAACAATCCTATCCGGACAAGCGCTCCGCCGAAGAACGCGCGCACGACTTTCGCGAGATCGCCGAACGTTACGCGGCGCCCGATGCCGATGCGCAGGCGGCGCGCTGCTCGCAATGCGGCGTGCCCTATTGCTCGGTGCATTGCCCGCTCCACAATCATATTCCCGACTGGCTGCGCCTGACCGCCGAGGGGCGCCTCCGCGAAGCCTATGAACTGAGCAACGCGACCTCGACGATGCCCGAGATCTGCGGCCGCATCTGTCCGCAGGATCGGCTGTGCGAAGGCAATTGCGTGATCGAATTTTCGGGCCATGGCGCGGTGACGATCGGTAGCGTCGAGAAATATATCACCGACACCGCCTGGGCCCAGGGCTGGGTCGAACCGCTGCACGTCGGCGCCGCGACCGGCCAGTCGGTCGGCGTGATCGGCGCGGGCCCCGCGGGGCTGACCGCGGCCGAATATCTGCGCACGCAGGGGCATGAGGTCCATGTCTATGACCGGCACGATCGCGCGGGCGGCCTCCTCACCTATGGCATCCCGGGCTTCAAGCTCGAGAAGGATGTCGTGATGCGCCGCATCGACCGGCTCGTGGAAGGCGGAATCCAGTTCCACCTCGGCTTCGCGGTCGGCGAGGATGCGACGCTCGACGAACTGCGCCAGAAGCATGACGCGATCCTGGTCGCCACGGGCGTTTACAAGGCGCGCGAGATCAACGTCCCCGGCAATGCCGCCGACGGCGTGATCGCCGCGCTCGACTATCTGATCGCGTCGAACCGCAAGAGCTTCGGCGACGAGGTTCCGGCGTTCGACGACGGTCGCCTCGATGCCAAGGGCAAACATGTCGTCGTGATCGGCGGCGGCGACACCGCGATGGACTGCGTCCGCACCGCGGTGCGGCAGGGCGCCAAATCGGTAAAATGCCTCTATCGCCGCGACCGCGAGAATATGCCGGGGTCGCAGCGCGAGGTTTCGAACGCCGAGGAAGAAGGCGTCGAATTCGTCTGGCTTTCGGCCCCTGAAAGCTTCACCGCCGACAAGCATGTGAAGGAAGTCGCGGTCGCCGGCATGCGCCTTGGCGCCCCCGACGCGAGCGGCCGACGCAGCCCCGAGGCCGATCCGGGCCGCAAGTTCGACGTGCCCGCCGACATGGTGATCAAGGCATTGGGCTTCGATCCCGAGGAGCTTCCGCACCTGTTCGGCTCGCCCGACCTGTCGGTCACGCGCTGGGGCACCCTGCGCGTCGATCATCAGACGATGATGACCAGCCTGCCCGGCGTTTTCGCCGCGGGCGACATCGTGCGCGGCGCCAGCCTGGTCGTCTGGGCCATCCGCGACGGCCGCGATGTCAGCGAACAGATGGCAAAGTGGTTGAAAGTCAAAGCGAAGAGCGAAAAGAAGGCGGCATGACCAACAGGGGAAGGAAACTATGATGCCGTCGTTCAAATCGATCCTGCTTGCCGGTGCCGTGGCGATGCTGCCGCTGGGCATTTCGGCCCATGCCGCGCAGCAGGAAGCGCCCGAGGCCGAAGTCGTCGCCGCCGAAGACGGCAGCGAGATGCCGTTTGACAGCGAAGCTGCCGCCGCCGAGGCGAAGGCCAAGATGCAGAAGGAAATGGACGAGGCGATCGCGCTCATCGAAAAGATGTTCGACACCAGCGACCTGCCGCCGATCGACCCGGCGCGCCTGACGCTGGCGCAGCAGACGACCGCCGCGCTGATCCCGGCCGGCAGCATCGAGAAGATGGTCGACAATCTGTACGGCAAGATGTTCAAGACGATCATGGGCGAGTTCGGCGGTCAGTCGGACCTGCTGCTTTCGATCAAGACCGGCGTCGAAACCGACCAGATCGCGAAACTCGACGAAGCGACCAAGGGCAAGGTCGCCGACATGTTCGACCCGCATCGCAAGGAACGCGACGAGCAGATCAACCGCGTGATCAAGCCGCTGATCAGCGAAGTGCTCGCCGATATGGAACCGCCGATGCGCGAAGGACTGGCCAAGGCCTATGCGCGCAAGTTCACCGGCGCGCAGCTCACCGACCTCAACACCTTCCTCGCGACGCCGACGGGCAATCTGTACGCCAGCGAATGGATGGCGTTGCAGGCCGATCCCGAAGTGATGGTCGCGGTGATCAAGGCGGTGCCGCCGCTGGTGACCAAATTCATCGACCGCGCCCCCGAGATCGAGAAGGATTTGAAGGAGCTGCCCAAGGAAAAGCAGCTTTCGGACTTCGACGACAAGGAACTCGGCAAGCTCGCCAAGCTGATGAAGGTCGATATGAGCGTGCTTAAGGAACAGCGCGACATGTGGAACAGCCCGGCCGAGGATGCCGCGATGACCGACGTCGCCGAAGCCGCCGACGATTATGCGGTCGACGCCGCCGCCGATGTCGCCACCGCGGAAGCGGCCGCTGACGCCGCCGTCGCGGTCGAAGCCACCGCATATGATCGCAGCAACTGGTCCGAAGCCGATCGCAAGCGCGTCGAGGAACTGGAAGCCGCCTATATCGAAGCCGAGGCCGCCGCCGTCGAAAAGGCGCGCGAGCGATTGGACAAGACCCCCTCCGAATAGGCGTCAGCCTATCCCGTCAGGACGAAGATGATGACCCACTACCCCACCCCCGATCACGCGCGGCTCGCCGCCGAAGGCATGTATCGCCCCGACCTCGAATCCGATGCCTGCGGCGTCGGCATGGTCGCGGCGACCGACGGCAAGCCGTCGCGCCGCGTCGTCGAGGCGGCGATCGAGGCGCTGCGTGCCGTGTGGCACCGCGGCGCGGTCGACGCCGACGGCAAGACCGGGGACGGGGCGGGCATCCATGTCGACCTGCCCGTCCGCTTCTTCGACGATGCGATCGCTGCGTCGGGGCACAGGGTGCGCCCGAACCGCCTCGCCGTCGGCATGGTCTTCCTGCCGCGCACCGATCTGGGCGCGCAGGAGGAATGCCGCACGATCGTCGAGGCCGAGATCATCGACGCGGGTTTCACCATCTATGGCTGGCGCCAGGTACCGGTCGACGTCTCTGTGATCGGCGACAAGGCGCAGCGCACGCGCCCCGAGATCGAGCAGATCATGATCGCGGGGCCGATGCCCGACGAAGCGTCGATCGACGAGTTCGAAAAGCAGCTCTACCTCGTCCGCCGCCGGATCGAGAAGAAGGTGATCGCGGCGCAGATCGCCGACTTTTACGTGTGCAGCCTGTCGGCGCGCTCGATCATCTACAAGGGCCTGTTCCTCGCCGAGAGCCTCGCGGACTTCTTCCCCGACCTCACGAACAAATTGTTCGAGAGCCGCGTCGCGATATTCCACCAGCGCTATTCGACGAACACCTTCCCGCAATGGTGGCTCGCGCAGCCGTTCCGCTGCCTCGCCCATAATGGCGAGATCAACACGATCCGCGGCAACAAGAACTGGATGAAGAGTCACGAGATCAAGATGGCGAGCCTCGCCTTTGGCGAGCATTCGGAAGACATCAAGCCGGTGATCCCGGCGGGGGCGTCGGACACCGCCGCGCTCGACGCGGTGTTCGAGGCGCTGTGTCGCGCCGGCCGCGATGCGCCGACCGCAAAGTTGATCCTCGTGCCTGAGGCGTGGACGACCGAGTGTGACGTCCCCGACAACCACCGCGCGATGTATTCGTACCTCGCGAGCGTGATGGAGCCGTGGGACGGCCCCGCCGCGCTCGCGATGACCGACGGCCGCTGGGCGGTCGCGGGCATGGATCGCAACGCGCTGCGTCCGCTGCGCTACACGCTGACCGCCGACAATCTGCTCGTTGTCGGGTCCGAAAGCGGGATGGTGCTGCTGCCCGAAGCGAGCGTGCGCAAGAAAGGGCGCCTTGGTCCGGGTCAGATGATCGCGGTCGATCTCGACGAGGGCACGCTCTACGAAGATCTTGCGATCAAGGACAAGATCGCAGACGCTGCCGACTATGCCTCGCGCGTCAAGGGCTTCCGCACGATGGCCGACCTGCCCAAGGGCGGCAAATCGAGCCTGCCCGCATGGGATCGTCAGGAACTCCTCCGTCGTCAGGTGGCCGCCGGGCTCACCATGGAGGATATGGAGCTGATCCTCAGCCCCATGGTCGAGGACGCCAAGGAAGCGATCGGATCGATGGGCGACGACACGCCGCTCGCGGTCATCTCCGACAAGCCGCGTCACGTCGCGCAATTCTTTCGCCAGAATTTCAGCCAGGTCACCAATCCGCCGATCGACAGTCTGCGCGAACGGCATGTGATGAGCCTGAAGACGCGCTTCGCCAACCTTGCGAACATACTCGACGAAAAAGGGCAGAGCGATCATGTGCTCGTGATCGACAGCCCCGTGCTCGTCGGCGAGGATTGGGACCGGCTGCGCGCCTATTTCGGCGATGCGGTCGCCGACATCGACTGCACTTTTGCTGCCGGCGGCGACGCCTCGACGCTGCGCGAGGCGATCGCGCGCGTCCGGCGCGAAGCCGAGGATGCGGTGCGCGCGGGGCGCAGCGAACTCTTCCTCTCCGATCAGAATATCGGCGAAGGGCGCGTCGGCATGGCGATGGTGCTCGCCGCTGCCGCCGTGCACACCCACCTCGTGCGCAAGGGGCTGCGCAGCTATGCCTCGATCAACGTGCGCTCGGCCGAGGTGCTCGACACGCACGCCTTTGCCGTGCTCGTCGGCGTCGGCGCGACCACCGTCCACGCCTATCTGGCCGAAGCGGCGATCGCCGACCGGCAGGCGCGCGGCCTGTTCGGCGAATTGAACCTCGACGAATGCCGCCAGCGTTTCCGCAAGGCGATCGACGACGGCTTGCTCAAAATCCTCGCCAAGATGGGGATCGCGGTGATCTCTTCCTATCGCGGCGGCTATAATTTCGAGGCGGTCGGCCTGAGCCGTGCGCTCGTCAACGATCTTTTCCCCGGCATGCCGGCGAAGATTTCGGGCGAAGGCTATCAATCGCTGTTCATCAACGCGACCGAGAAGCATGAGGCGGCGTTCGATGCGCGCGTCACCACCCTTCCCATCGGCGGTTTCTATCGCCAGCGCGCGGGGGGCGAGGCGCACGCCTATTCGGCGCAGTTGATGCACCTGCTGCAGACCGCGGTCGCGACCGACAGTTACTCGACCTATCTGCAGTTCGCGCGCGGGGTCGCCGACCTGCCGCCGATTTATCTGCGCGATCTGATGGAGTTCAACTATCCGGCACAAGGCGTCGCGCTCGACAGCGTCGAGGCGATCACCGAAATCCGCAAGCGTTTCGTCACCCCGGGGATGTCCTTGGGCGCGCTGTCGCCCGAAGCGCATGAGACGCTGGCGATCGCGATGAACCGCATCGGTGCCAAGGCGGTGTCGGGCGAAGGCGGCGAAGCAAGCGAACGCTATCGCCCCTATGCGAGCGGCGACAATGCCAACAGCAACATCAAGCAGATCGCGAGCGGCCGCTTCGGCGTCACCGCCGAATATCTCGGCGCGTGCGACGAGATCGAGATCAAGGTCGCGCAGGGCGCCAAGCCCGGCGAAGGCGGCCAGCTTCCCGGATTCAAGGTCACCGAGTTCATCGCGCGGCTGCGCCATGCGACGCCGGGCGTAACGCTGATCTCGCCGCCGCCGCATCACGACATCTATTCGATCGAGGATCTGGCGCAGCTCATCTATGATTTAAAGCAGATCAACCCGAAGGCGCGCGTGTGTGTGAAGCTGGTTTCCAGCGCGGGTATCGGTACGGTCGCTGCGGGCGTCGCCAAGGCGCATGCCGACGTCATCCTCGTCGCGGGCAACACCGGCGGCACGGGCGCGTCGCCGCAGACGAGCGTCAAATATGCCGGCACGCCGTGGGAAATGGGGCTCAGCGAAGTCAATCAGGTGCTGACGCTCAACGGCCTTCGCCATCGCATCCGCCTCCGCACCGATGGCGGGCTCAAGACCGGGCGCGATATCGTGATCGCGGCGATTCTCGGCGCCGAAGAATTCGGCATCGGCACGCTCAGCCTCGTCGCGATGGGCTGCATCATGGTGCGCCAGTGCCATTCGAACACCTGCCCCGTCGGCGTTTGCACGCAGGACGAGAAACTGCGGCAAAAGTTCACGGGGTCGCCCGAGAAGGTGATCAACCTGATGACCTTCATCGCCGAGGAAGTGCGCGAAATCCTGGCCAAGCTCGGCGTCACGAGCCTCGACGAAGTGATCGGCCGCACCGAATTGCTGCGTCAGGTCAGCCGCGGCGCCGAGCATCTTGACGACCTCGATCTGAACCCGATCCTCGCCAAGGTCGACGCCCCCGACGATCAGCGCCGGTCGCAGGGCCCAAGCTTCCGCAACCCCGTGCCCGACAGCCTCGACGCGCAGATTTTGAGCGACGCCAAGCCGCTGTTCGAGCGCGGCGAGCGGATGCAGCTCACCTACAACGTCCGCAACACGCACCGCGCGGTCGGCACGCGCCTGTCGGCAGAGGTCACCGCGCGCTTCGGCATGAAGGGGCTCGCCGACGACCATGTGCAGGTGCGCCTGCGCGGCACCGCGGGCCAGTCCTTGGGCGCCTTCCTGTGCCAGGGCGTGACGCTCGAGGTGTTCGGCGACGCCAACGATTATGTCGGCAAGGGTCTGTCGGGCGGGCGCATCATTGTGCGCCCGACCGTGTCGAGCCCGCTCGTCAGCCAGCACAACAGCATCGTCGGCAACACCGTGCTTTATGGCGCGACCGCGGGCACTTTGCTCGCAGCGGGTCAGGCGGGCGAGCGCTTCGCGGTTCGCAATTCGGGCGCGCGCGTTGTCGTCGAGGGCTGCGGCGCGAACGGCTGCGAATATATGACCGGCGGCACCGCGGTGATCCTCGGCCCCGTCGGCTCGAACTTCGGTGCGGGCATGACCGGCGGCATGGCGTTCATCCTCGACACCGACGAGCAGTTCGAGCGCCGCGTGAACGGCGAATCGATCGTCTGGCAGCGACTCGCGAGCGGCCATTGGGAAGCGGTGCTCAAGGAGCTTGTCGAGGAGCATGCCAAGGCGACGGGCAGCAAATGGTCGGCCGAGGTGCTCGCTGACTGGGACCGCTGGCGGACGCGTTTCTGGCAGGTGTGCCCGAAAGAAATGCTGAGCCGCCTGACGCATTCGCTGAACGAAGAAGAGGTCGAGGTCGTCGCAGCCGAATGACCCGACGTGACGGCGATGCGCTTCGTCGCATCGCCGCCGCACGTTCAGCGCAGCGAAAGCGTTGCTTCGCTAAGGAGCCGCATCGATTTTCGCATCCTGAAAGGATGAATTCATGCGCTCGACCGCAAAAATGGCGCTCGCCGCCCTTCCCCTGCTCGCACTCGCTGCACCGCTGCCTGCGGCCGCCAACGAGATGCACGATACCGTCGCGACGCTCAACGATCCGGTCGCCCAGGACCGGATGGCCGAAACGATCACCGCTATGGTCGGCGCGCTGATGCAGATGCAGGTCGGCCCGCTCGCCAAAGCCGTCGCGCAGATCGATCCCGAGTCCGACGCCGCCTATATTCCGCCCGACGCGACGCTCGGCGAAGTGACGGGGCGCGATCCCTATTATGCCGAACGCTTGGGCGACGATGTCCGTGCGACGACGCGCATGGCGGGCCATGCCGCATCGGCGCTCGCGGCTTATGCCCCTGTCCTCAGGGATATGGCGCGCGATCTTGCCGCCCAGTGGGAATATGAGCGCGACGCGGCGCGACGCTGACGTCTAATCCACAATCGCCAGAGGCAGGTCGCGCCATAGCCGTTGCGCGTGGCGCCCCGCTGCCGCTATGCCAAGCGCATGTGGCAACTCTATCAATTCCCGCTCTGTCCCTTTTCGCGCAAGGTCCGCCTTTTGCTGGGCGAAAAGGGCGTGGGTTACGAATTGGTGCGCGAATCGCCGTGGGAGCGCCGCGACGAATTCATCGATCTCAACCCGGCGGGCCGCACCCCGGTGATGGTCGATCAGGCGCGCGGACAGGTGCTGATCGACAGCATGGCGATCGCCGAATATTTCGAGGAAACCGTCGAAGGCAAGGCGATGATCAACGGCACGGCGGCGAACCGCGCCGAGATCCGCCGACTGACCGCGTGGTTCGATCACGACTTCTATTATGAAGTCACCGGCCCCTTGCTGTTCGAGCGGATGCAGAAGCGCATCGTCCACCGCCAGCCGCCCGACGGCGGCGCGCTGCGCGAAGCGATGAAGGCGGCGAACAACCATCTCGATTATGTCGACTATCTGATCGACCACCGCACCTGGCTGGCGGGCGCGACGATGAGCCTCGCCGACTTGGCCGCCGCGGCGCATATCTCGGTCGCCGACTATCTCGGTGGCATCGACTGGACGGGGCACGAACAGACCAAGGGTTGGTATTCGGGGCTGAAATCGCGGCCGAGCTTTCGCCCCTTGCTGGCCGAGCGAATGGAAATCGTGACGCCGCCGAAATATTATGAGGACGTCGACTTTTGACGCGCCACGGAATGCGAAGCGTTCCGAAGCGTCAACCCCCGCGAAGGCGGGGGTCGTTGGCGGCCTTGTCACGCCTCGCTGCGTTAACCGATCGCGGCCCCGCATTCGCGGGGGCGACGGAATAATCAGCAGCCCTTATATTTCCAGTTCCGATCCTTGCCCTCAGCGACCTGCGCGACGATCGTTTCGATGCGCTTGACGCGCGTTTCCTCGCGCTTCGCCTCGAGCACCCATTCGATATAGTCGCGGCGCTTGCCGGGCGAGAAGGCGTCCCAATGGCCTTGTGCCGCGGCATTGGCTTTCAGCGCCGCGCCGAGATCATCGGGCAGGTCGAGCGCGGCTTTGGGTTTCGGCGCCGCGCGCTTGGGTTTGCCTTCGGCGCAAAGCGCGGCCGCCTTTCGGATATAGTCCGCCATCTGCTTGTCACCCGGCAGGTCGGCGAGCGAGGCCAGGCGCCCCATGCTCCCCATCGCGCCGGTATCGCGCGGCGCGCCCGTCACCTCCTCGTCGCGCCAGAAGCCGAAGGTTGCATGTTCCTTGAACGCCGCCATGCCCGCCAGATTCTGGCCGTTCAGCACGAAATGCGGCACGCCCCATTTCAGCGTTTCTTCCACACCGGGCGCATATTCATGCACCAGTTCGCGCAAATGGTTCAGTATCGGCTGGGCGAAGGGCTGCCGCTTCGCGATATAATCGTCGACGCGCGGGTCGCGGCTCACCCCGCGTGCCTCGCGGCAACCAGATAGTTGAGCGCCTCGCTGCCGCCGAGCTTGAAGCCCTTGGCAGCCGACGGCGACAGGCCGATACGGTCGAGCACTTCCAGCCCCGCGCCTTCGAGCAATTTGGTCAGTTCCCCGGGCTTCAGAAACTGATCCCAGTCGTGCGTCCCGCGCGGCACCGCACCGATACGTTCGGCCGCCTCGACGAGCAGCAGCTTCGACAGCATCGTGCGGTTGGGTGTAGACAGGATCATAAGCCCGCCGGGCGCAAGCCGCGCTGCGAGTTCGCCGATGAAGGCCGCCGGATCGGTGACATGCTCGACGACCTCCATCGAGGTGACAAGATCGAAGGTCGCAGGCGGCAGCGCGGACAGTTCACCCGCGAAATAGGTGATCGAAAGCCCCTGTCCCGCCGCATGATCGCGCGCCGCGGCGATATTTTCGGGCGCCGCATCGACGCCGGTGACCTTCGCGCCCATTCGCGCGAGCGGCTCGGCGAGCAGCCCCGCACCGCAGCCAACGTCGAGCGCGCTGCGCCCGGCAAGCGCATGACGCTCGCGCGCATCGACCTGCCAATGCGCGTCGATCTGATCGCGGATATAGGCAAGCCGCACCGGATTGAGCTTGTGCAGCATCGCCGACGAGCCGTGCGGGTCCCACCAGTCGGCGGCAAGCGCGCCGAAATGGGCGGCTTCATTCGGATTGATCGTCGCGGCGCTCATGCTCAGCGATGTGGCACCGCGCCTTCCCGGGTGCAAGAAATTCTATCGCGCACATAGGTTCTCACGCTTGCCATCGCCCTCCCCCTTCCGTAACGACGCGAGCGCCGCGGAAATGCTTGGAAAAGTTGCGGCGGAAACCAGATCGGGAAAGCGGGGCGACATGGCGCGGATCGTGATGAAATTCGGGGGCACGTCGATGGCGGGCACCGAGCGGATTCGCACCGTGGCGAAGCTCGTCGCGCGCGAAGTGGCGCAAGGAAACGAGGTCGCGGTCGTCGTGTCGGCGATGGCGGGCGAGACCGACCGCCTCGTCAATTTCTGCCGCGAGGCGAACCCGCGCTATGACCCCGCCGAATATGACGTCGTCGTCGCGGCGGGCGAACAGATCACATCGGGGCTGCTCGCGCTGACCTTGCAGGCGATGGGTGTCCCCGCGCGCAGCTGGCTCGGCTGGCAGCTTCCGATCCGCACCGAGGAAGCGCACGCCCGCGCGCGTATCATCGACATCGACACCGGCGCGCTGACCGCCGCGATGGGACGCGGCGAGGTCGCGGTGATCCCCGGCTTCCAGGGCATGATGGACGACGGCCGCGTCGCGACGCTTGGCCGGGGCGGATCGGACACCAGTGCGGTCGCGGTCGCCGCCGCCGTGAAGGCCGAGCGCTGCGACATCTATACCGACGTCGACGGCGTCTACACCACCGATCCGCGCATCGTCGCGCGTGCGCGCAAGCTCGATTATGTCACCTATGAGGAAATGCTCGAACTCGCGAGCGTCGGCGCCAAGGTGCTCCAGACGCGCTCGGTCGGGCTCGCAATGAAGATGGGCGTGCGCGTGCAGGTGCTCTCCAGCTTCGTCGAGGGCGACGAGGCTCCCGCAAAAGGCACGATGATCGTCAGCGACGAGGAAATAGAGGAACATCAGATGGAACGGCAGCTGATCACCGGCATCGCCCACGACAAGAATGAAGCGAAGATCATCGTCACGCGCGTGCCCGACAAGCCCGGCGCGGTCGCGAACATCTTCGGCCCGCTCGCGGCGTCAGGCATCAACGTCGACATGATCATCCAGAACGTCGGCCGCGAAAAAGGCGAAACCGACGTGACCTTCACCGTTCCCGCCACCGACCTCCTCCGCTCGATCGACCTGCTCGAAGGCGCGAAGGACAAGATCGGTTTCAACCGCATCATCAGCGACGACAAGGTCGCGAAGATCAGCGTCGTCGGCGTCGGCATGAAGAGCCACGCGGGCGTCGCGAGCACGATGTTCCGCGCGCTGGCCGACCGCGGCATCAACATCCAGGCGATCTCGACCAGCGAGATCAAGGTCAGCGTGCTGATCGACGAGGACGAAACCGAACTTGCGGTGCGCGTGCTGCACACCGCCTACGGGCTCGACGCCGAATAATTACTCCGCCGCGAGCGGCTGCAATTCGCCGCTCGCGCGGCGGCGCAGCCGCGCCTGCGTGATGTAATGCACGACAGCGATGTGGACCGCGAACAGGCCGAATTTCGACGCCAATGGAAAGATACCGATGAACAGCGGCCACCAGGCGGTGAAGAAGAGCGCGATGACGAGGTTCAGCGCCGCGCTGGTGAACATCAGCGCCGCCCAGATCATCCCGAAACGATCCATGACGTCGCCGACGATCGCGAGCTGCTCGGGCGGGATATAGCGGCCCAGCCAGCCCTTGCGCAGCATCACGCTGCCGACGATCAGATAGACGATCGTCGGCTTTGCCATCACGAAGCGTGGATCGCCCGTGAACAAGGTCGCTGCGGCGGTGAAGAGCACCGAGGCGAGGCTGATCCATTGCAGCGCCGCGACCTTTTTGCCGCGCGCGAGTTCGTAACCGACGACCCCGAGCGCGACGACGGTGCCCGCGATCGTCGCGGGCACGATCCCTGCACCGGCGACCAGCAGCACTGCAAAGACGAGGATGCCGAGCGAGTCGAACAGCATCGGCCCGATGGCATAGAGCAAGGTTTTCATCCGCCTGTCCTTTCCGACTCAATGTTATCGACGTAAACATTGCGCGCGGACCGGATCAACGTCAAGGGAAAATTGACATTGTTAACATCGTTTGCGGTAAAACGTCGTGTCGCAGCGATCAGCTACAAAGCCTCACCTTCGCAAAAACAAGACCCGCCCCCGGGCCCATGTCCCCGAGGGCGGGTCGCGACCCGTCGTCTTGTGCAGCTGCTGCTGCCCGCGCGGCATGATGCACGGGCAGCGGCGCCAAGATCAGGCGAGGTCGAAGCGGTCGGCGTTCATCACCTTGGTCCACGCCTTGACGAAATCGGTAACGAACTTTTCGCCATTGTCAGACTGCGCATAGACTTCGGCCACCGCACGCAGTTCCGAATTCGAGCCAAAGATCAGGTCGGCCCGCGTTGCGCGCCATGTCTCTCCGCCGCCCTTGCGGTCGGTCGCGACATATTCCTGGTCGTCCGATCCGTCGACGGCCTTCCACACACTGGTCATGTCGAGCAGGTTGACGAAAAAGTCGTTGGTCAGCTGCCCCGACCGTTTGGTGAAGTGGCCGTGGCCGCGCTCGCCATGGTTGGCGCCGAGCACGCGCAGCCCGCCGACCAGCACGGTCATCTCGGGGACCGAGAGGCCGAGCAGCGAGGCGCGGTCGAGCATCATCTCCTCGACCTTCACCGCGAGCTTCTTCTTGCCGACATAGTTGCGGAAGGCGTCGGCCTCGGGCTCCATCACCGCAAAGCTTTCTGCGTCGGTCTGCTCCTGCGTCGCGTCGCCGCGACCGCCGGCGAAGGGGACCGCAACGCTGAACCCGGCATCCTTGATCGCCTTTTCCAGCCCGACCACGCCGCCGAGCACGATCGCGTCGGCGAGGCTCATCGAGCCGCGCAGGCCGTTGAGCGTGTCGATCACCTTGGCGAGCATCTCGGGCTCGTTGACTTCCCAATCCTTTTGCGGGGCCAGTGCGACGCGCGCGCCGTTGGCGCCGCCGCGATGGTCGGACTTGCGATAGGTACCGGCCGAGGCCCAGGCGGTCTTGATCAACTGGCTGACGGTGAGGCCGCTATCCGCGATCTTGGCCTTGACCGCGCTGACGTCGGCGTCCGATGGCGTGGTGCCGGCGGGGACCGGGTCCTGCCAGATCAGGTCTTCCTCGGGAACGTCGGGGCCGAGATAGCGGACCTTGGGCCCCATGTCGCGATGGGTCAGCTTGAACCAGGCACGGGCGAAGGCGTCCTTGAACGCTTCGTGATCGTTGCGGAACTTCTCGCTGATCGCGCGGAATTCCGGGTCCATCTTGAGCGCCATGTCGGCGGTGGTCATCATCGTCGGAACCTTCTTGGACGAGTCCCAGGCCGCGGGGGCCATGTCCTCTTCCTTCTGGTTCACCGGCTGCCACTGCTGCGCGCCCGCGGGCGAGCGGACCAGTTCATAGTCATAGTCGAGCAGGAGGCGGAAATAGTTCTCGCTCCATTCGGTCGGCGTGTTGACCCACGAACCCTCGATCCCGCTGGTGACGGTGTGCTCGCCGCGGCCGCCATGTTCCTCGCCGCTGACCCAGCCAAAGCCCTGCGCGACGAGATCGCCGCCCGCCGGGGCGTGGCCGAGCGTCGAGGGATCGCCATTGCCGTGCGCCTTGCCGAAGGTGTGGCCGCCGGCGGTGAGCGCGACGGTTTCCTCGTGGTTCATCGCCATGCGCTCGAACGTCGCCTTCATGTCGCGCGCCGACTGGAGCGGGTCGGGATTGCCGCCGGGACCTTCGGGATTGACGTAGATCAGGCCCATCTGGATCGCGGCGAGCGGGCCTTCGAGCTCGTGCATGCCATGTTCGGGAGCGATGCGGGTCTGCACGCCCTCATTCACCCATTTGTCCTCGCTGCCCCAATAGATGTCGCGTTCGGGCTCATAGACGTCGGCGCGGCCGCCGCCGAAACCGAACACCGGCCCGCCCATGCTTTCGATCGCGACATTGCCGGTGAGGATGAACAGGTCGGCCCAGCTGATCTTGCTGCCGTATTTCTGCTTGATCGGCCAGAGCAGGCGGCGCGCCTTGTCGAGATTTCCGTTGTCGGGCCAGCTGTCAAGCGGGGCGAAGCGCTGTTGCCCGCTATTGGCGCCGCCGCGCCCGTCGGCGGTGCGATAGGTGCCGGCCGCGTGCCACGCCATGCGGATGAAGAACGGGCCATAATGCCCGTAATCGGCCGGCCACCAGTCCTGGCTGTCGGTCATCAGCGCGTGGAGATCCTGCTTCAGCGCCGCATAGTCGAGCGACTTGAACGCTTCGGCATAGTCGAAATCGTCGCCCATCGGGTTGGACGCGCCGTTGGGGTTGAGGATCTCGGTCGCCAGCATTTCGGGCCACCAGTCCTTGTTGGTGCGGCCGAGCAGCGCACGGACGCCCCCGGGCTGGTGGACCGGGCAGCCGCCGGCGGAATCGATGGGGGTCGGGTCGTTCATGCAGTCTCTCCTCGTTTATCTGTTGTGGAATGCCGTATCGTGGCGCCGCGGAATGACGGGCGCATGACGCTAGCGACGGGGGTCGCTGGCGGACGGCCGGCATGGGCGGGCGTAGAGTCGATGGCGCCATCCTTTCGTTCTGACCGGGGAAGGATAGGCCGCGCTTCCCCATCGACATAACCGAATAAGCTGAATTCAGTCATCGAATGAACCGATCAAGCACGCGCGAGTTGCCGCAAAAAAGGGCGCCCATCCCGCACCCGCCACGCCCCGGCTACAGGGAGGAACATCTGCCTAGCCCGGGGGTTGATCCGGTGTCGCGGCATGATGGCATGGCACGGCAAAAGGAGATGGAAAGTGGCTAACAACCCCAACCAGCAGAACCAGAAGAACCCGCAGGCTGATCGCGACGAGGAACAACGTCGCCAACAGCAACAGCAGGGCGGCCAGGATCGCCAGCAGGGCGGTCAGCGGTCCGATCAGGACCAAGGCAAAAACCCGCAGCAGCGCTGACCACAGCCTGCATGAGAAAGGGCGGCCCCGCGGGGCCGCCCTTTTCATTTGGTGGGCGCAAGCGCGTTAGAAGCTGGCCTTGATCGTCCCGCCCCAAGTTCGCGGATCGCCCGGCAGGCCGGTAATCAGCCCCGTATTGCCCGGCCCGACGAAAAGCTGGTCGATATAGTTGCGGTCGAAGGCGTTACGGACCCACGCGAAGATGTCGACCCTGCTGTCGGCGCGAAACCCGGCGCGGAAATTCGACAGCGAATAACCGTCGACCCAGGTATAGGCGGAAGGCGTCGCGTTCGACGAAAAATTCGACCGATAGCTGCCGTCATAGCCGAGATAGAACTGCCCCGCCTCGCCGAAAAGCGACGAGGGCGCGTTGACCTCGGCGCCGAAGGAGAAGGCCCATTTCGACACGCCGGGCAGGCGCTGCCCCGAAATGTTGCAATTGGCAGGGCTGTTGCTGCCGCCCGAAAATTCGGGCGGACACGGCGCATCGACGAACCTTCCATATTTGGCGTCGGTATAGGCGCCGTTGGCATAAGCGCGGAACCGATCGCTCGGCCGGATCGCGACGTCGGCCTCGACGCCCTGCGTCCGCACCTTGCCTGCATTCGCCAGATAACCCCGCAACACGCCGAACTGACCATTGTTCACGTTCGCCTGATAATCCTTGATGTCGGTGCGGAAGATCGCGAGGTTGAAGGTCGCCCTGCGGTCCCAGAATTCGCTCTTCAGGCCCGCCTCATAATGATCGACCGATTCAGGCTTGATCGTCGCCGCGGCGAGCAAGGGGATGCCGGCGGCATCGCTGGGCACGCCATTCTGGTTGATCCCGCCCGATTTGAACGTCTTGGCATAGGTGGCATAGACGAGGACATCGGGCGTCACCTTGTAATTGACGGTAAGGTCGTAACTGAAATTCCAGTCGCTGAATTCGGGCGCATATTCCTGCGGCGAGAAGACCGCGAGGCGTGCGGCCGAAACCGGATCGGCCAGATCGCGCGTTATCGCCGACCCGTCGCCCGCAAAGACCAGCCGCTGATAATAGCCCTTCTTCTTGTCGTAATTCAGCCGCACGCCCGGCTGGATCGTCAGGCGGTCGGTAACCGTCCAACTGAGCTGCCCGAAGAGTGCTGCGCTGGTGTTCTTCAGATACTGGGTATTGCGCGCCGTCAGCCCGTCGAGCACGGTCTGGTCGTTCGACAAGGGGTTCGACGGGTTGATCGTCCAGCGGCTCGACGCGGACCCGTGCTGTTCGGTACCCTGCGTGTCGATGCGCTGATGAAAGACGAAGCCGCCGACGACAAAATCGAAGCGGTCGCCAGTGTAATTATAGCGCAGTTCCTGCGTATATTGATCCTGCTGCGACGGGTTCTGCGATCTGGTTACGATCGGCAGGCCGGTGAAGTCTCGGTCGTTTTCGGGCTGCCAGTCCCAATAGCGCCACGCGGTCACCGAGGTCAGCGTGCCCGGCCCGACATCCCATTTGACGCGCAGCGACGCGCCGCCGATCTCGTTGCCCGCATTGAGGTTCGCATCGAGGTCGGTGAGCCGGTCATAGGGATTATCGCTGGGGAAGGCATAGCCCTGCGCCGCGGCGAGCGCGGCGAACTGGCGGTTCAGCGGCCGCTGCGTCTCGCCGGTGCGGACGAAGACCGAACCGCAGCACACCGCCTCCTGCTTGTTCCAGTCGCCGGCGAGCGTGATGTCGAGATTGTCGGTCGGCCGCCAGAGCAATTGCCCGCGAATGCCGATATTGTCCTGGCTCTGGATATAGCGGTCGGTCACGACATTGTAGATCGTGCCGCGGCGGCTGGTCGAGGAGACCGCGATGCGCGCCGCAAGCTGGTCGGACAGTGGCCCCGAAATCGCAGCCTTCGCCTGCTTGAAATCGAGGTTGCCGATGCTGACCTCGGCCTTGCCTTCGAAATCGAAGGTCGGCTGATTGGTCGTGATGTTGATCGCGCCGGCGGTCGTATTCTTGCCATAGAGCGTGCCTTGCGGCCCGCGCAGCACCTCGATCTGCGCGACGTCGAGGAAGTCGAAGGTCGAGGAGGCGACGCGCGAATAATAGACGTCGTCGACATAGATGCCGACGCCCTGTTCGATCCCGTCGTTGGTCAGGCCGAACGGCGCGCCGATGCCGCGAATATTGACCGCGGTGTTGCGCGGGTTCGACGAATAGAATTGCAGCGTTGGGGTGAGCTGGGTCAGGCGGCCGACGTTGAAGCTGCCGGTATTGTCGATCTGTTCGCCGTCGACGACCGAGATGGCGATCGGCACGTCCTGCGCGGTTTCCTGACGGCGGCGCGCGGTGACGATGATCTCGCCGCCATAACTGCCGCCTTCGACCTGCGCAGCCTCATCGGCCAAGGCAGCGGCGTCAGCGTCGGCGGCAGCGGCAGGGTCCGCGGCAATCGCCAGAGCCAGGGAAAGCGTAAAGAGGCTGGCCGGAACGCGCCGGCGGACAGACGGATATTTTGCGGTCATGACAATTTCCTGTTGCAAGAAAATTGCCACATCCGGTGGTCCGGTCTGCGGCAGAGAGGTGGGGAATATCCCCGCTGGGAGTGGTTGAAATCAGTTGGGGTAGCGGTGCCGCTCGGTCACGTCGACCTGCACCAATCGTCCTTCGTGCACGGTCAGCTGGATCGCGCCGAACTTCAGCTTGTCGAGTGCGTCGAGCACCGTCTGGATGGCGCGGCGCGCCGGTTCAGGACCGCTTTTGGCGGCTTCCTCCGAGAGGCTCATCAACATTCCTTTCCCTTTTGGATTCGCCGCCAAACATATGCCAAGTGATTTAGTTGACAATGATTGATTTGCTTTCTGCGCCGAAAGGTTCGGTTGTCGCGCCCAATGGATTCACGCGTGCGATGGGACGACGAGCGCAATGACGCTAGGGATTGCGCGCGAGTCACAGTGCTGGCAAAGGCAGCCTCAATGAGCAAAATTAACGATCTGATGGCCCGCGGAACCGAACTACTCGGCAGCGACTATGCCATCCTGTGCGGCGCGATGAGCTGGGTTTCCGAACGTCACCTGGTCAGCGCGATCAGCAATGCCGGCGGCTTTGGCGTGATCGCGTGCGGCGCGATGACACCTGAGTTGCTGGACGCCGAAATCGCCGGGACCAAGGCGCTGGCGACGCGCAATTTCGGCGTCAACCTGATCACCATGCACCCGCAATTGTTCGAACTGATCGAGGTATGCGCGAAGCATAGCGTCGGCCATGTCGTGCTCGCGGGTGGTTTGCCGCCGAAGGGCAGTCTCGAAGCGATCAAGGCGTCGGGCGCGAAAGTCATCTGTTTCGCGCCGACGCTGGCGCTCGCCAAGAAGCTCGTCCGTTCGGGCGTCGACGCGCTCGTGATCGAAGGCATGGAAGCGGGCGGCCATATCGGTCCCGTCTCGACGAGCGTGCTCGCGCAGGAGATCCTGCCGGCGCTCGCCGACGAAGTGCCGATCTTCGTCGCCGGCGGCATCGGCCGCGGCGAAGCGATCGCCGCTTATCTGGAGATGGGCGCATCGGGCGTCCAGCTCGGCACCCGCTTCGTATGCGCCACCGAGAGCATCGCGCATCCCAACTTCAAAAAAGCCTTTATGCGCGCGTCGGCGCGCGAAGCGGTCGCGAGCGTCCAGATCGACCCGCGCCTGCCCGTCATCCCGGTCCGCGCGCTTAAAAATGCGGGGACCGAAGCCTTTACCGCGAAGCAGCGCGAAGTCGCGAACAAGCTCGACAAGGGCGACGTCGACATGATGGAAGCGCAGCTCGAAATCGAGCATTATTGGGCGGGCGCGCTGCGCCGCGCCGTGATCGACGGCGACGTCGAAAATGGGTCGTTAATGGCAGGGCAATCTGTCGGTATGGTATCCGAAGAGGAGAGCGCGGCAGCGATTGTCGCATCTCTGGTGCAACAGGCCGAAGCGGCGTTGCACGCGCGGGGTTGATGCCGCATGGTGATGCGGTTGGGGAGTGGATCATGAATTTGTCGCGTAAGATCATCGTAGCCGGTCTGCTGGCGAGCGTCGCCGCCTGTGCGCCGAAGCCGCCTCCGCCGCCTCCCCCGCCGCCGCCGCCGCCGGTCGTGATCACCATACCGCCGCGGCCGCTGCCTCCGGGCAATGCGTCGCTGACGCAGATTCTCCCCGGCCGCGGGATCGACGGGCGTTTCGTCACCGCGAACAGCGGCGTCACTGGCGACCGCGCCTTCTGGCAGCTCAAGATCGGGCTCAACGTCGCCGCCATCGGCTGCCGCGGCGTCGAGGAATCGACGCTGGTTTCAGCCTATAACAATATCATCAAGACGCACAGCAAGGTGATAAAGTCGACCGAGAAAACGGTGATCAAGGACCTTGGCAAGGAAAACAAGAATAACGGCATCGCGCCGCGCGACCGGCTGTCGACGCAGTTGTTCAACTATTTCGCACAGCCGCCCGCGCAGCGCGCTTTCTGTTCGCGCGCTAACGAGATTGCGCAGATCGTCTCGACGACGCCGACCGACCAGCTCGTCGAGCAGTCGCCCGCGCACCTCGCGCGGCTCGACGAGCCGTTCAAGCAATTCTACGAAGCCTATGCCCAATATCAGGCCGACGTGATCGCCTGGGACGCGAAATATGCGCCGCCGCCAGCGGTGATGACGACGCCGATGCCGGCGACGCCCATCGGTCCCGCCATCACGACCGGCACCACGCCGGTCGCGCCGACGACGGCCCCGGCCAGTCCGACCGGAAATCCCTGACGGTTTTTCGCACTTCCGGACAATAGAATAAACAATCGCGCGCGGGGTATTGGCGCATACGGCATCCGTCTGTTAGCAGGATTGCGATGACCAACGCCCCGCCCCCGCCCTCGTCGGCCGCCCAGTCGGCGCGCACCATATTGACCCGGCTGCACGAGGTCATGGCGTCGCGCATCAATGCGCAGGGCAAGCTCAATCAGGTCGTCGGCATCATCGGCGAATGCCTCGATAGCGAAGTCTGCTCGATCTACCTGCTGCGCGATGGCACGCTCGAACTTTATGCGACGCGCGGGCTGAAGCAGGAGGCGGTGCACGTCACCCGGCTCGGCCTCGGCGAAGGGCTGGTCGGCACGATCGCCGACCAGATCGAGACGCTGAACCTCGACGAAGCGGCGGCGCATCCCGACTTTTCCTATCGTCCCGAAACCGGCGAGGAGTTGTTCCACAGCTTTGCGGGGGTGCCCATCATCCGCCGCGAGCGCGCGGTCGGCGTGCTGTGCGTTCAGCATGCCGACCCGCGGCGTTACGACGATATCGAGATCGAGACGCTGCAGACCGTCGCGATGGTGCTGTCCGAACTGATCGCCAACGCCGACCTGGTCGACACCGCGGCGCGCACCGACGCCGCCGCCGCCGACCAGTCGGCGCAGCGGCTGAACGGGCAGAAGCTCGTCGACGGCATGGGCGCCGGGGTCGCGGTGTTCCACCAGCCGCGCATCACGATCGAGCACACGGTCGCCGACGATACCGAGGCCGAGCGCCACCGCGTCTACGCCGCCTTCGACAAGATGCGCGAGCAGATCGACCGCATGGCGAGTTCGGCCGACTTCGGCGTCGGCGGCGAACATGAAGAGGTCATCGAGACCTACAAGATGTTCGCCTATGACGAGGGATGGTCGCGGCGGATCAACGAGGCGATCGACAGCGGGCTGACCGCCGAGGCGGCGATCGAACGCGTGCAGCAGCGCACTCGCATGCGGATGCGCCAGATCGACGATCCGTTGCTGCGCGACCGCATGCACGATCTGGAGGATTTGTCGAACCGGCTGATCCGCATCGTGTCGGGGCAGATGGGCACCGCGGCGCAAATGGGCCTGCGGCAGGATTCGATCCTGATCGCGCGCAACCTCGGCCCGGCAGAACTGCTCGAATATGATCGCCGCCGCTTGAAGGGCGTCGTGCTCGAGGAAGGATCGCTCACGGCCCACGTCATCATCGTCGCGCGCGCGATGGGGGTGCCGGTGATCGGTCGCGTCAACGACGTACGCGCGTCGATCCGCGAAGGCGATCTGCTGCTGCTCGACGCCACCGCTGGCCAGCTGCACGTCCGCCCGACGCAGGCGGTGCAGGACGCATTCGACGCCAAGCTAGAGATTTCGCAAAAGCGCCGCGCCAATCTTGCCGCGCTGCGCGACCTCCCCGCCGTCACCAAAGACGGCGTGCCGATCGAATTGATGATCAACGCGGGACTGCGCGAGGATGTCGCGGCGCTCGACCTGACCGGTGCACGCGGGATCGGGCTATTCCGTACCGAATTCCAGTTCCTCGTGTCGGCGACCCTGCCGTCGCGCGACCGCCAGCAGCGGCTGTATCGCGACGTTCTCGATGCGGCGGGCGACCGGCCGGTTATCTTTCGCACCGTCGATATCGGCGGCGACAAGGCGCTGCCCTATATGAACGTCGGCGACACCGCGCAGGAGGAAAATCCGGCGATGGGCTGGCGCGCGCTGCGCCTGGCGCTCGAACGCGAAGGACTGCTCAAGGTTCAGGCGCGCGCGCTGATGGAGGCCGCCGCCGGCCGCACGCTTCACGTCATGTTTCCGATGGTGTCCGAGCCATGGGAATATGAAGCGGCGCGCAACCTCTTCGTCAGCCAGCGCGCGTGGCTTGCGAGCCACAACAAGAAGCTGCCGGTGGCGATCCGCTATGGCGCGATGCTCGAGGTGCCGGGCCTTCTCGAAACGCTCGACCTGATGCTGCCGCACCTCGATTTCCTGTCGGTCGGTACCAACGATCTGACCCAGTTCCTGTTCGCCGCCGACCGCGCGCACCCACGGCTTGCCGAGCGTTACGACTGGCTCTCCCCCGTCGTGATGCGCTACCTCGCGCGCGTCGTCCGCACCGTGTCCGGATCGAAGGTCGCGCTGGGCGTGTGCGGCGAAATGGGCGGACGCCCCCTCGAAGCCATGGCGCTGCTCGGCGCGGGCATCGAGCGGCTGTCAATCACGCCCGCCGGCGTCGGCCCGGTCAAGGCGATGATCCGCTCGCTCGACCTCGGCGCGCTGCGCGCCGACATGCCGGCGATCCTTGCCCAGCCTGCGGCAAGGCCCCGCGACCAATATCGCGACTGGGCCCAGCGGCATCAGGTCGATCTGGGCGACTAATAGAGTAGCCTCCCGGCTAGGATAGTCGATCACCGTAGGCCCGCAGCGTTTCGCGCGCAACGCGGTCCCAGCTGTAATGGCTCCGGCAGAATTCCATCGACCTCAGAAGGAAGGCCCGTCTTTCCCCAGGAGTCCACGACACGATCCCGTGAATCGCCGTCTGCCACCGGGATGCGTCGCCCGCGGTGACGAGTATGCCGGTGATGCCATCTTCAACGGCCTGCACCAAGCCGCCCGTCCGCGACGCCACGACCACACCGCCCGCTGCTGCTGCCTCGGTCGCGACCAAGCCGAAGCCTTCATATTCCCCCGATACGGGTTCTATATTCGGGACTACGACGCAACAAGCGCGCCGATAGGCCTCGACAAGCGCCTCGCCATCAAGGCTGCCCAGAAAATCGACACGCGGATCGTCGAATACCTGCCATTCGCTCTCGTCCCAGCCCGTGCCGGCAACCTTCAACCGAATATGCGACGGCAGGACGGGAAGGACATTCCGAACGAACCACGCGCATCCCTTTCGTTCGACCAGCCGGCCGGCGAACAGGATATAAGGGTCGCATTCGCCTGTCGGTGGCGGGCCCGCGAAATCGGTCGCAAGCGGGACGACCCGCTTTGTCCGCCACCCCGTTTCCGCAGCGACGTCGCGCGTCGCGTCCGAATTCGCAATGACCCCGGCCCGTCGCATCAAACGGGAGCCGGTCCGCAGATAATATCCATAGGCGCGCGGCCCGAACCCCCTGCGCCGGGGATAGGCTACGTCGGTGCCGTGCACGGAAATCACGACTTGCGTCCGCCAGGACCGCAGCTGCGCGAACAGTCCCAGCGGCCATAATGCGAGATCGCCGATGTGCAGAATGGCGGGCGGGCGGTGCCGGAGCAAAAGGCGCAAGGCAGAAATGAAGCCGAATGCCAGCAGTCTGATCGCGGTTGGAGGCAATCCGTTACGACGCCCGGGCAACGCCATCACTTGCACGGGCGCGTCGGAACAACGGACGAGAGCCTGCGTCAGCTTTACGGAATAGGTTTCCATGCCTCCCACTGCGGGAGGCCATTTACGGGTGAGGAAGAGAATGGAGCTCTCCGTCATATGCACAATCAGGCGGTTGCCGCGATCCAGAGCCTTGCCGCAAACCATCCGCCGAGGCCGGGCATAGCGGAAAGCGGATGCACGAGCTTGAGGATATTATAATGGGCAATGGTCTGGACATCGATCGCCGCGCGGTCGAAGCCGGCCGCAACCAATAGCGCGGCTGTCTGGTTGCCGTTGCGGACCGCTATATGTTCCGGAAACTGCGGAATGATGCCGATCTGCTTGGCGCGTTCCATGAAGAAATCGAGATTGGGGGTATGCAGGTAGAGGCGGCCGCCCGGCCGCAACGAGCGGCGGATGGCCGTATATATTTCGATAGCGAGCGCGTCGTCGACATGCTCGGAAAAATCGAGCGTCGCCGCCACGTCGAAATGCCCGGGAAGACGGCCACAAAAGTCGCGGATATCACAGCAGTGAAAGCGGTAGTTGCTACAGCCTTCGCGCTCAGCCCACGCATTCGCCGAGGCGATGAAGTCAGGGGAAAAATCGACCCCGTCATAGGTGCGATATTTGCCGCCGAGCGCATGGAGCAACATACCGTTGCCGCAAGCGAAATCGGCTACCTTCGCATCCTCGGCGACTGCCATTCGACGGACGAGGTTGCGCACCCGGTGTAAGGGTTTGGCGTTGTAGCGCTCGACATAATCGCCGCTGTGAAGCGCGACGCCGGGATCGAGCGCTTTTTGGTCGTCAGCGTTCATTGTCCTCCCTTTCCTGCGCCACAACGCCGCGCGTTCCTGCCGATCGCAGGGACGTGCCAATTTCGGAGCCGAGCGCGAGAACGGCGCATCCGCCGATACAAAAAAGGCGGTCGATGCCGACGGCCAGAAATGCGATTCCCGCCGGATAGTCGCTTGCGGTCGCGGCAAGCGCTGCGAGGGATTCGCTTATCCCCAACCCAGCCGGAGCCACCGAAGAGGCCGAGCCGAGCAATATGGCAAGAACGAAAGGAAATGCCTGCAAAACACCGATCGGCATGTGCAAGGCCGCAAAAGCGAACGTCAGGCGCAGCGCGGTAAGAAGAATGCCGGCTATGCGATGCGCCAGCGTTTGCAATGCGATCGCAGCGCCGGCGATCGACCATAACCATAGAAATATCGCGCCGCCGACGAGACCCCCGATCGACAGCAGCGGCATCGCGAACCGGGCCGAAACGGGCAGCAATGTCAGCCCGGCGGCGAACATGGCGAGCGATATCCATAGGATAGCGGTAAAGATGACGAGCGCCGAACTACGCCGCGGGGCGGACCCCGCCTGGATCAATGCGCCCGCGCGAACCACGGCTCCCCCGGGCAGCGGGAGCATCTCGGCAAGATAGGCATAGGCCGAAATCCCGGTCGCCCTGCCGACCGGCATCGAGAGGCCTGCGCTTCGGGCGAGCAGCCACAGCCCTATCCCGCCATAAACCAGGGACGGAAGAATCAGACCGGCGAGGATCAGGAGCGGCGTCACACGCAGTTGGGTCGGCGAAATCGGAAGCGTGCTGAAAGCCCAATATGTGCCCGCGAAGAAAAGCCCCCCGGCGACCAGCAACAGGGGAACCCGCCAGCGGCGGCGCGACCGCGCAAGCACCGCAAGCCTGTCAAATAGCGACACCAAGCATTCGTCCAGTCTCTGCGACAGGGGAATAGCGGTCATAGCTGCACTTTGCCGTCAGAGGACATGCGGGTCCGGGTGATCATCAAATCTCGTCTATGGTAAATAAATCGAAAATATTGACGTTTACTAAATGCCGCCGCAGCGCGTCGAAACTGCCAAGGTTCTTTGGCGCCTAATAGACGGAATACATCAATCCCTCCGGCCAAGCGAAAGCCGGCCGGCCCAGATGATCGCCCCAGCGGAGGACCGCGGCCGAGGTCCGGCCGCCGCCGATCACATGCTTCCCGCGCGACAGGCGGACAAGATTTCCGACGGCATGGCGATGCCCGTCAATCGCTACGGGCCCGCCTTCGACCGTGTAGATGCCGGGCACTCCGACATGAATGACGAGCTCGGCATCGCCCGGTCGAATAGCTTTGCCGGCAACGAACACCCGTCCCCAATGCGGAATATAATTCTCGCGCAGGATCTTGTCGTCTGCCGGGTGAAGGTGGCTGTCGAAATTTGTGTCGTAGAAAATGCCCCGCAGAACCACATTATTGGCCAGAAGCATCGGGACCGGCTCGGCCTCCAGCGCATCGCTGAAAATCGGTTCGCCTGACCGGTAATAATTATCCAGCGCCCATCCGCTGGCGAAGTGATTGACCGCACGCGGAAAATTTCCCGCCATCCCGCTGTTGTCGATGTAGGCGACGGGCACGGGAAATATCGTCTGGATGCCGGTCTGGATCGCCCGCTGACGGGACAGCACGTCCCGGTCCTGGCCCAAGGACAACAATAGCGAGCCCGCGAGCGGAAGAAACGAAACCGTGACCACCCCGTAGCGCCGCCGAAGCCAGCCCACCACTGGCGCGATGGCGACTGCGGCAGGGGGCAGGATGAAGGCGAAATGATAGGGAAAGGCGTTGCGATAGATCACCACCGTCGCCAGCGGCGCGAGAAGCGAGAGAAAGAGGATGCGCTCCATCCACTCGCGACCCGGCCAGCAGGCATGAAGGATCGCCGCGAAGATTGCGACCGACAGCAGCGGGGCGAAGACGATCTGCAGCGCGAGCCAAACCCCTTGGGGAAAGACGCCGCCCGAAAACATGCGGTCGATCGAAGCGCGGCCCAGATCGCCGATGTCGCGCAAAGCGCCGACAAGCCCGGTCGCCGGCAGATGCGGGGCCAGCCAAAGCAGCGCCAGGCCTGCCAGAACGACCAGAATAGCTGTGCTCGCGAGCGCCCGGCGGTGGCTCGGCCGCTCCAGCCGGAACAGCAGGACGCCCAGAAAGGCGGGCGCATAAAGCACTGCCTTGATCGTCGAAACGAAGGCCAGTCCGACAAGCAAAAGGATCAAGGCGATGTTCCTGCCACGCAGCGGACGGCAGAGGATCAGCCACAGCGCCGCCATCAGCAGCGCCGCCGCGATCATGTCGGCGCGCAGCGCGAAGGCGTGCAGGAACACATAGCCGCCGGTCATATATATAAGGCTGCACAGCAGCGCCGTTTCGCGGTCGGCGAAACGGCGCGCCATTCCCGCGATCGCGGCGATCGTGACGATTTCGAACGGAAGGATCAGAAGGCGGATAAGCTGGATATGGTCGATATTGTCGCCGGGCAGCGCGGGCACCCAAAAGAACAGCGCGACAAAGGGCGCCTGCAGCCACGGCGCCGGACGCCCGAGCAGATGCTGGTGAATCTGGCTGAAATGGAAAAATTCGTCCCAGTTCACGCTTTTGGAAAAAACGAGTTCGACCTGGAGCAGCAGCACGAGGGCCAGCATCGCATATAATAGCTGCGCGGCGGTCGGGCGAGGCAGTCTCGCCGCGAAACCTCGCCGATCGGCCGCCGCTGCCATGGTTAGCGTTCGGCCCGACGCGTGGTGCGCGCCTCGCCGGGCACCGCATCGGCAGCGCCGCCGTTCGCAGCGTCCAGATGCGCCTCGATCTTGTGCAGACGGACGAGACCCGCCTCGATCAACTTGCGGTTCGCGGCGATCAGGTCGGCGAGGAGGCCCATCACCGCGACCATCGCGCCGAGCACGAGCAGCGCCCCGCCGATGACGAGCGACTGGACATGGCCATCGCCGCCGCCCTGCAAGAAAAAGATCAGGAAACGGACGATCGGCACGACGCCGACGAAAGCGATGGCCGACCCGAGGCCGACGAAGGCGCGCAGCGGGTTGTAGGTCGTGTAGGCGCGCGCCATCGTGATGCCGGTGTTGACGATGAAGCGCGGGATCGATTTGAACAGGCGCGAGGGGCGCAGCGTGGCGTTGGTACGGATCGGCACGCTCAGGATCGAAAGCCGCTTGCGGCCGGCCTGGATCAGCATGTCCGTCGTATAGCTGAACTCGGTCGTGATGTTGATGCGCTGCGCCGCCTCGCGGCTGATCGCGCGAAAGCCGCTGACCGCGTCGGAGACCTGCACATTGGCGAGACGCTGGACCACCCGGCTGCCCAGTTCCTGCAGCCGACGCTTGACCGGGCCGAAATGCGCATTGTCGGCGACGCCGCGGTCGCCAACGACGATATCGGCGCGCCCGTCGAGGATCGGCGCGACGATCCGGGCAATATCCTCGCCGACATATTGACCGTCGGCGTCGGTGTTGACGATGATGTCGGCGCCCGCCGCGAGCGCGGCATCGATACCCGAACGGAACGCCGCGGCGAGACCGCGGTTGGTGCGGTGGCGCACGACATGATGCACGCCCCACATGCGGGCGACCTGCGCCGTATTGTCGGTGCTGCCGTCGTCGATGACGAGGATTTCGATCGCGTCGATGCCGTCGATCTTGCGGGGCAAGGCGGCAAGGGTAGCGGGAAGATCTTCGGCCTCGTTCAGGCAGGGAATCTGGATGACGAGCTTCATCGTGCCGTTCCTCGGCTCGGCGCCTGCTTGGCCGGTTCGCTCCGATCCATGGAAATTCCCCAAAATCCGTGTCTCCGCGGCTTAGGAGCTTGTGGTTAACATCACGCTAATGCTTACCTCTCGCGTCATTGCCGAGGCAAATATGTTTATGATATGTTCCCATCGATTCCATAAGGAGAGAGAGATGACCGACCAAGCCCCCCGTGCCAGCGGCCAGTGCCATTGCGGCCAAATCCGCTATTCGATGAGCACCGCGGTGCAGCATCATGCGCTGTGCCATTGCAGCGATTGCCGCCGTCATTCGGGCGCACCGCTCGTCGGCTGGGCGCTCGTCGGAAACGACGAGATCGAGATCAGCGGAACCGCGAAAATCTATGCGTCGTCGGAGCATGGCCGCCGTCATTTCTGCGGCAATTGCGGCACCGGGCTCTTCTATACCAACGAGGCGATTTTTCCGGGACAGATCGACGTGCAAAGCGCGACGCTGGACGATCCCGACCAGATCCCGGCACAGGCGCAGATCCAGACCGCCGAGCGCATCGGCTGGATGGAGAAGCTGGGTGACCTGCCCGCCTTCGAACGCTACCCGCCCTTCGAATAGCGGCGGTCATTATCGTCGTCGGCGACGACCGCCGCGACGAGCTTCGCGATGTCAAGCCGGGTCTTGCCATCATCATAGCCCTGACGAACGATCACGAGCGCGCGCGACGGGATGACGATCAGATATTGGCCGCGGTTTCCAAAACCGCCGAAGGCGTCGGCGGGGATGCCTTCCGACTTGTCGAGCAGCCAGAAACCGGCGCCATAGCCGAAATCCCGGTCGGGCTGCGGACCGCTGGGCGTCGTGACGAAGCGCCGCCAGCCTTCGGGAAGAAGGCGTTCCCCCTGCCACACTCCATCATTCTGATAGAGCATGCCGAGCCGCGCGAGGTCGCGCGCGCTGGTCCACACCTGGCTCGACAGGATATAATTACCATCCTTGTCATGCTCGGCGAAGGTGCGCGTCATGCCGAGCCGGTCGAAGAAGGCGGCGGGATCGAGCGGCGTCCCCGCCTTTTCGAGCGCAGCCTTCAGCGACAGCGTCGCGAGCAACGTATCGTTGTTGGCATAACGATAATGCGTATTCGGCGGATTGAGCAGCGGCCATTGCGTCGTCCACTGGCGCACCGATGCGCCGCCCATATAGATGGCGTCGGTGCGGTTGCCCGCGGTGTCGCTGGTGAGGCCGCTCGCCATGCGCATCAGTTGTTCGGTGGTGATCGCGGCGCGCGGGTCGCCGGGGGACGTCCATTCGGCGATCATGGCAGGCTTCGTCACGTCGATCCGACCCTTCAATACCGCGTGCCCGATCAGCGTCGCGGCCATCGACTTGGCGACCGAGAAAGTGCGCTGCGCGGTGTGAATATCGTGGCCGCCCCAATAGCGCTCAAGCGCGATGCGGCCGTTCTTGACGATCAAAATCGAACTGGTGCGGCCGCCGAAGCGCGCCATATCTGCCGTCGCTTGCTCGAACTTCGTCTGCCCCTTGGAAGCCGGCCAGCGCGCGCCCGCGTCGCCCATCGGCCAGGGCTGGGCATCGAGATCGGGGCGCCGTTCGACCGGCTGGCCCGCCGGCCGGGACTCCGCGCCGATCGGCAGCGTGACACATCCTTCGCGCCCGCGCCATTGGGCGATGCGCGGCGGCATGTCGTCGCGATAGCGCACGCTGACGCGTTTCGTTTCCTCGTCGACCTCGGCCCTGAGCGAGCGAACGTCGGCCTCGATCTCGGGATAGATGTTGGTGAGTTCGTCGCGCTCGATCGCCGCGAGCGACTTTCCGGCACCGTTCCACAGCGACGAGCAGGTAAAGGCGGCGCGATAGCCCGCCGCCCAGGCGCGAGCCAGTTCGGCATCGGGCTTCGGCGCCTGCGCCGCCGCGGGCGCCGCACCCGCAAGGAGCGCAGCCCCGAACAGGCGCAACAGGTCAGGGACGATCGCCAAACGCCTGCCGCTGCGCCTTTTTCGCGCGATCCCACCAGGCACGACAGAGGACATCGGCGACGCGTTCGGGGTCGTCCGATCCGAAACGGACGAGCAGCGCGTGCCACCCTTGGTAATGCGGGGTCTGCCAGAAGGTATCGGGATCGGTTTCAAGCAGGATTTCCTTTTCGTCGGGCTTGCACATGACCGCAAAGCTGCCGGGCTCGCGCCCGGGCGAAGCGAGCGCCTTGCCGTTGAGCTTGGGACAGGGAGTGCCATAGAAGGAAAGCATCTCGACATCGGGAAGCGCGCAAGCGAACGCGACCACATCGTCCCAGCTGTCGAATTTCAGCGCCATCTTGCCGGTGCAGCTCAGTCTTCCAATGTCCCGGCGGTGACCTCTATGTCGCGCCCCAAGGGCTGCATGGGCTGGAAGCGCAAGCGCGT
This sequence comes from Sphingopyxis sp. PAMC25046, assembly GCF_004795895.1. Lineage (NCBI taxonomy): Bacteria > Pseudomonadati > Pseudomonadota > Alphaproteobacteria > Sphingomonadales > Sphingopyxidaceae > Sphingopyxis > Sphingopyxis sp. PAMC25046. Next base: position 1,125,488 of record NZ_CP039250.1, on the reverse strand, counting down.
CAACACCAGCCGGTCGTCCTGGATGTCGAGGTCGAACATCGCGTTGCCGCCGCGCGGGCAGCATTCGCCATCGCCGTCGCGCGCGACGGGGGCGGACGCGGCCATCTCGGCGAACGCGAACTCGGCCGGGCCGCGCAGCCAATAGCCCGTCGGGAGCAGCTTGCCGCCCTGTTCGGACCAGTCGGACAGATCCACGCGCCGCCATTTTGGTGCGGCGGCATCGCTCATGAAGAGCGCGTCGGCATTGCCGCCCCCGCTCCCTGCCAGAGTGCCGCCGACATGGACGAGCCGACGTTGGTCGTTATCGACGACGAGATCGGGCGTGCCGATCGATCCCGAGCTTTCGGCGAAACCCGCGAGCGACGCCTTGCCCGCCTTGTCCTGCGCAACGAGCACGAGCATCCGCGTTTGGGCGCCGTCGCGCGGGGCGAGCAACATTTTTTGCCATGACAAGGTCGCGCTGCGGTCCGCGGTGTTGATCCGCCCGCTCGCCTCGACGGTGCATCTGCCGCCGAAATCATAGAGGCACCGCTGCGCGATATTGGCGAGGCGGGCGCGAGTCACCGCGATCTTCGCGTTCACCTCCGCCGCGGTGCAGGTGGTTTCGACGGTGCCGCCTGGACAGGACAGGATCGGTGTCGCTGCGGCGGCAAGGACAAGCGCCAATGCCATGATGACTACCCCAATTCCAGCGCGACCCGACGGAGCGAAAATTATACCCTTGCGGCGCCCGCGGCAAGGTTAGGCAAATACCCATAGCGGCACGTCGAAAACGCGTATGTGACCCAGCCTCAGTCCTTCGCGCGTCGCCGTTCATCCCACCAGGCAAGGCGGTCGGCGATGCGCTTTTCGAAGCCGCGATCGACGGGGCGATAGAATTCCGCGGGCGCCATCTCGTCGGGCCAGTAATTGTCGCCGGAAAAGCCGTCGGGGGCGTCATGGTCGTAGCTATAGCCCGCGCCATAACCCAGATCTTTCATCAGCTTGGTCGGCGCGTTGAGGATGTTCGCGGGCGGCGCGAGGCTGCCGGTTTCGCGCGCCGCGGCCCATGCGGCCTTTTGCGCGGCATAGGCGGCGTTCGATTTGGGCGCAGTCGCGAGATAGAGGCAGGCCTGCACGATCGCGAGCTCGCCCTCTGGCGAACCGAGGAACTGATAGGCGTCCTTCGCGGCGAGGCATTGCACCAGCGCCTGCGGATCGGCGAGGCCGATATCCTCGCTCGCGAAGCGCGTGAGTCGCCGCAGGACGTAGAGCGGCTCCTCGCCCGCGACGAGCATTCGCGCGAGCCAGTAGAGCGAGGCCTGCGGGTCCGAACCGCGCAGCGCCTTGTGGAGCGCCGAGATCAGATTGTAATGGCCATCACGGTCCTTGTCGTAGACCGGCATCCGGCGGTGAAGGAACTGCGCGAGCTCGGCCGGGTCCAGCGGTTTTTCGATCGTCACCGAAAACAGCGTCTCGACCTGATTGAGCAGGAAGCGCCCGTCACCGTCGGCGCTGGCGATCAGCGCCGCGCGCGCTTCGTCGGTCACGGGCAGGCGCTGGCCGATTTCGGCTACGGCCCGCTCGATCAATGTACCGAGCGCCGCTTCGCCGAGCCGGTTCAGCACGAGCACCTGTGCGCGGCTGAGCAGCGCGGCATTGAGCGCGAAGCTGGGATTCTCGGTCGTCGCGCCGACGAGCACGACGGTACCGCGCTCTACATAAGGAAGGAAACCGTCCTGCTGGGCGCGATTGAAGCGATGAATCTCGTCGACGAAGAGCAGGGTGCGCTTGCCGGCGGCCGCCATCTTTTCGGCATCGGCGAAAGCTTGCCTGAGGTCGGCAACGCCCGAAAAGACCGCCGACAAGGGGGCGAAGCGCATACCGACCGCCTCGGCCAGCAGCCGCGCGATCGTCGTCTTGCCGGTGCCCGGCGGGCCCCAGAGGATGATCGACGACAATTGCCCCGCGGCGACCATGCGGCCGATCGCGCCTTCAGGGCCGGTCAGATGCTCCTGACCGACGACCTCGGCGAGCGTGCGCGGGCGCAGCCGCTCGGCGAGCGGCGCGGGGCCGGTTGCGCCGCTTTCGCGCTGGTCGGGTGCGCCCTCGCCGAACAGGTCCCCGGCCATGCCGATCCTAGCCCCGGCGCCGCTGTTTCTGGCGGATCAGGCGGATATAGGTGTCGGCGACCGCCTGGTTGATCGCGCCCCATTGATAGGCGCCGCTTTCGACCACCGCCGCGGCGCCATGTTCGGCGCGCAGCCCCGTGTCGCGGCAATAATGCTGGAGATGGTCGGCAAAGCCGGTGATCGATCCGGGAGCGACGAGATAGCCCGTCTGTCCGTGCTTGACGATGCTCGCGCTGCCGGTAGCGCGCGCAGCGACGACGGGCAGTCCGCACGCCATGGCTTCAAGGGTCACATTGCCGAAGGTTTCGGTGACCGAGGGATTGAAGAAGATGTCGCACGAGGCAAGCGCATGGGCGAGGTCCGCTCCCCCCTGAAAGCCGACGAAACTAGCATCGGGCAGGCGCGATTCGAACCATTCGCGCGCAGGCCCCTCGCCGATCACGACAACCTTGTGCGCCACGCCGCGCCGCTGGAGCACCTCGATGGCGTCGGCAAAAACGTCGAGCCCCTTTTCCATCACCAGCCGGCCGAGAAAAGCGATGGCGGGCACATCGTCGTCGATGCCGAGCGACCGGCGCCAAGCCATGTCACGCCGCCCGGGGTTGAAGACCGCCTGCTCGACCCCGCGCGTCCAGATGCCGATGTCGTAGTTCATCCGCTGGTCGCGCAGCACCTGCGCGAAGCTTTCGGACGGTGCGATCAACGCGTCGCACTTGCGGTAGAGCTTGCGAAGCCAGGCGACCACGACCGGTTCGAGGAACGACAGGTTATAATAGCGGAAATAGGTCTCGAAGCGCGTGTGCACCGAGCAGGCCACGGGCAGCCGCCGCCGCCGCGCCCAAGCCGCCGCCTGCCGCGACACGCGGTCGGGGCTGGAAATATGGACGATATTGGGCGCGAATGCCGTGATGTCCTGGCGGACGCGCGGCGAAAAGCTGAGCGGGATGCGATATTCGCTTCGCCCCGGGATTGCCATCGACGGCACGCTGACAAGGTCGCCCGTCGGCTCGAAATCGGGATTGGCGACGGTCGGCGAATAGACCCGCACTGCGGCGCCATGCTCCAGCAGAAAGCCAACCAGGCGATTGAGCGCCTTGTTCGCACCGTCGGTGGTCATGTTGTAATTGCCGCTGAACAGGGCGATGCGAAGATCGGAAACTTCCATCCGGTCGCGCCTAATCCTTTAGTCGCGCATTGGCAATTGCATCAGAAATCCTCGGTCCGTTCCGACGGAGGCTCGAGATCGACTTCGACCGGCGGGTGAAGACGCAGCCGGTGGACGCGGCGCTCGTCGGCCTCGGTCACTTCGATCCGCCAGCCGCTCGGATGGACGAGAATCTCGCCGACCTCGGGCACATGCCCCGCGAGGACCGCGGCAAGCCCGCCCAATGTGTCCACATCCTCGTCGACTTCGGCCAGACGAGAGTCGATCGCCTCACCCACATCGTCGAGTTCGGCGCGCGCATCAGCATCCCAGCAGCCATCTTCGCCCACAACGATCAGCGGTTCGGGCTCGTCGTCATGCTCGTCCTCGATCTCGCCGACGATTTCCTCGACCAGATCCTCGATCGTCAGCAGGCCTTCGGTGCCCGAATATTCGTCGATGACGATTGCGAGGTGGGTGCGTTTGGCGCGCATTTCGGCGAGCAAGTCGAGTACGCCCATCGATTGCGGAACATAGAGCGGCTGGCGGATCAAGTCGAGCAAGGGCGGCGGCGGGCGCCCCTCTGCGAGCACCGCGAACACATCCTTGACGTGGATCATGCCGACGACCTCGTCGAGATTTTCGCGATAGACCGGCAGGCGGCTGTGCCCCGCTTCGGCAAACAGCGCGACCACCTCGGCAAAGGGCGCGCTTTCGGGGATGGCGATGATGTCGGCGCGCGGCACCGCGACATCGTCGACGGTCTGTTCGCCGAAATGGAGGAGGTTGCGCAGCATCTTGCGCTCGATCGACGACAGGTCGCCGACGATATTGCTGCCGCGCCGGTCGTCGCCCTCTTCCTCGGCCTCGTCGATGACCTCTTCGATCTGTTCGCGCAGCGACGGTTCCTTGTCGCCCCCGAACAGCAGGTTTCTGAGCCCGGACAGCAGCCCGGGTCTGCTACTGTCCTCTTCCGATCGGTTCGAAGATCCCTGGTCGTCGGGCATTTTTTCGGCTTTTCCCAAGTTAATCCTGATCCGCATATGGATTGGCGATGCCCAGCGATGCAAGGGCTTTCACTTCGAGCGCCTCCATCGCCGCCGCCGAGGCATCGTCCATATGGTCATAGCCGACGAGGTGGAGCGTGCCGTGGACGATCAGGTGCGTCGCATGATCGGCGACCGAAATGCTCTTCTCCTCCGCCTCGCGCGCACAGGTTTCGCGCGCCAGCACGATGTCGCCGAGCAGGATTTCGCCGTCGTCGCTGTTGGCGAGGCTTTCGATCAGATCGTCCTGAATCTGCGGAAAGGACAGCACATTGGTCGGCCTGTCCTTGCCCCGGAAATCGCGGTTGAGCGTGTGCACTTCGGCATCGTCGGTCAACCGCACCGCGATTTCGACGAGCGGCGCGGCGTCGGCAAGCGCCGCGAAGGGCGTCAGTGCGAGCGCCGCGGCGGAGGCCTCCGCAGCACGCACCTCCCAATCGATGGCGTCGGGCCATGGCGATGCCGCATGGGTTTCGACGCTCAGCATGAAAAAAGCCCGAAACGGAAACTGGCTGAAAACTGCGCAACTTCACTCAAGATTCGCATATTTGTCCCTATGTCGCGCGGACGGCCGCGATGCCGCAAAAAGCTCTTCTCGCCATCTCGTATCGCGGCGCGGTTTTATAGGACAGCGATATTTGGCGAACCTTACGGGTCGAGAATAACCGCACGCTCGACAAGGTGCCGTGCCGCCGCGACTTCCGCCGCGGCGACAGCGGCCAGCCAGTCGCGGAAGCGTGCGATCTTCGCGCTCTGCAGCCGCGCGACGGGATAGACGAACCAGAAGGCGCGGCCGTCGCCCGCGACGAGATCGTGTGCCGGGACGAGGCGGCCGGCGGCGATCTCGTCGGCGAAAAGGATCGGCGATCCGATCGCGATACCGTGCCCGGCGACGGCGGCGGCGATGTCCATATGCTCGGCGGCAAGACTGGTGCCGAAGCGATCGGGCGGCGGGCCGGGGACGACGCCAAGCGCGCGGTACCAGAGTGCCCACCAGTCGGGCCGGCCGAGCAGCGGCACATCGAGCGGGCGGCCGGGATCGGTGAGTTCGCGGGCGGCATCGCGCAGCCCCGGCGCGCAGAGCGGCGTGAACAGGACGGGAAAGAGCCGGACGCGGCGCAGGCCCGGCCATTCGCCGAGACCGTGTCGGATCGCTGCGTCGAAACGCCCGTCGCCGAGCGGCTGCGGTTCGGCCGACAGCTCAAGCTCGATCGCGATGTCGGGGTGCGCGGCGCGAAACCGGCCGAGCCGCGGGGTGAGCCAGCTCGTCCCGAAGGTCGGCAAGGCGGTGAGCGAAAGCCGCGCCTCGTCCTGATCGCGCGCCTTGACGAAGCTCGCCTCGAGCGCCGCGAAAGCGGCGGTCGCCTCGCGCGCGATCGCGGCGCCGGTCGCGGTGAGCGCGACCTTGTGCGGATGACGCACGAACAGATGGACCCCGGTCTGTCGTTCGAGCTGGCGAACATGATAGCTGACAGAGGCGGCCGTCGTCCCGAGTTCCTGCGCGGCGCGGGCGAAGCTTTCGAGCCGCGCGGCCGCTTCGAAGGCACGGATCGAGGGCAGAGGCGGAAGTTTGCCGGTACGGACCATAAGTCTGATTTAGCCTCTACGCCAAATCTTCGCCTCGTCCAAGCGCGAGCTGTCGGGCAGACCGGACGCCGTTCCGTTCCATCGTTCCGGAGGCTCCATGACATTTCCTTCCCCTGCCCTCGATCGGCGTCAGCTGATCGAAATGATGATCCTTGCCGGCGGCGCGGCGGCGTTCGCCGGACCCGCATGGGCCGAGACGCCCCGACCCGACGCGCACCGCGACGACTGGCGATGGCTGGTCGGCAATTGGGATGTATGGCACCGGCGGCTGAAGGAGCGGCTGGCGGGCAGCGACGACTGGGCCGAGTTCGGCGGAAAGAGCGCGTGCTGGCTGACGCTGGGCGGGCTCGGCACGATCGACGACAATATCCTCGACCTGCCCGGCGGCGAGTATCGCGGCTTCGGTATCCGCGCCTTTGATCCTGCGACGCGGCAATGGGCGATCTGGTGGGTCGACGGCCGCAACCCGACGCATATCGAACCGCCGGTCGTCGGGCGCTTCGACGGCGACGAAGGCGTCTTTACGGGGCGCGACACGTTCAACGGCAAGGATATCGCCGTCCGCTTTCGCTGGCACGAGGTCCACAGCGCACGGCCGAACTGGGACCAGGGATTTTCGGCCGACGGCGGCGCGACCTGGGAGATCAACTGGCGCAATTATTTCACCCGCACCGCCGCGACGCCGACCCCGCTGCCCAAATTGCCCGACAGCCCCAGTGCGCCGAACGCGCGCGATTTCGACTTTCTCGCGGGCAGCTGGAAGGTCGCGCATCGGCGCCTGAAAAGACGGCTGGCCGGAAACGGCGAGTGGATCGATTTCGACGGGACGTTCGTCAATTGGCCGGTGCTGGGCGGGCGCGGCAATGTCGGCGACAATGTCATGAACTTTCCCGACGCACCGTTCCGCGGCGTCGGGGTCCGCGCGCTCGACCCCGCGACGGGCGAATGGCTGAGCTGGTGGCTCGACGGACGCAGCCCGGCGGCGATCGCGCCGCCCGTCCGCGGCGGCTTCAAGGACGGGACCGGCACCTTCATCGGCGACGACAGTTTCGAAGGGCGTCCGATCAAGACGCGCGTGCTGTGGTCGCGGATTACCGCGACGTCGGCGCGCTGGGAGCAGGCGTTTTCCGCCGATGGCGGCGCAAGCTGGGAGACCAACTGGATCAGCGATTTCGCGAGGGTCGTATAGGATGCTTGCGATAGCCCTGCTCGCCGCCACGCCGCCGGTCGAGATCGTCGGCGCGGCGGAGATGTTTGCCCCGGGCATCGCGTCGACCGGACATTCGGAAGTCCGGCTGACGATCAGCCCCGACGGCCGGACGGCGCTGTGGTTCAGCCGCGACCGGCCCGGCGGCGCGGGCGGATATGATATCTGGATGTCGCGGCGATCGGCATCGGGCTGGTCCCCGGCGACACCGGTTTCGTTCAATTCGCCCGGCCGTGATTTCGACCCCGCTTTCACACGCGACGGCCGCTTCGTCTATTTCTGCTCCGACCGGCCCGGCGGAATCGGCAGGGACGACCTCTACCGCGTCGCGGTGACCCCGTCGGGCTTTGGCACCCCCGCGAATCTGGGGCCAGCGGTCAACAGCGCGGGAAGTGAATTCGCGCCGATGCTGTCGCCCGATGGCCGGCGCCTGCTGTTTTCGAGCGACCGTCCGGGCGGCGCGGGACGGCATGACCTTTACAGTGCGCGCACGGCGCGAGGCGGCTTTGCGGCGGCGGTTCCGTTGGCCGGTGCGATCAACACCGCCGCCGACGAGTTCGACGCGACCTTTCTTTCGGACGGAAAGACCGTGATTTTCGCGCGCGCGCCGAGCATGCAGGACGACCGCGTCGACCTGTTCGCCGCCGCGGCAACCGATGGCCGCTACGGTGCGGGGACGATATTGCCGCGGTCGGTGAACGATGCCGACGGCGACAACTATGGCCCGATGGTCGACTGGTCGGCGCCGGGCCGACTGACTTTTTCGGCCCGGCGCGATGGCGCGGCGTCGATGGACCTGTATCGCATCACCTATCGCTTTCCGGCGACCGGAGCGCCGGGGCGATCCAGACCCTAATGCACGTGGCGGAGTTTGTCGGGGTTGCGCATCACATAAATCGCCACGATCCGGCCGTCCTCGATGTCGAGCGCGGTGGTCTGGAGTTCGCCGTCGGCCTCGCGCGTGACGAAACCCGGCAGGCCGTTGATCATGCCGGTGTGAACAAGCGTCGAGCCATATTTGCCGAACAAGACCGCGAGACCGCGGTGCAGTTTGAGCACCACGTCGTGTCCGAGCACCGGTTCCATCGCGGCCGGTCGCTTGCCGCCGCCGTCGGTCCACATGCCGACATCGGCGGCGAGCAGCGCACCGAGCGCGCCCATGTCGCCGCTGCGCGACGCGGCGAAGAAGGCGTCGGCGATTTCGAGCCCCCGCTCCTTTTCAAGCTTGTAGCGCGGGCGCGCGTCGCGAACGTGAGTACGCGCGCGGGCGGCGAGCTGGCGCGTCGCCGCCGGATCGCGGTCGATCGTCTTCGCGACCTCGTCGAACCCGACGCCGAAGACGTCGTGGAGAAGGAAGGCTGCGCGCTCCAAGGGGGAGAGCCGTTCAAGCGCGAGCATCAGCGGCAGCGTGACGTCGTCGTCTTCCTCCTCCTCGACCAGCGGGTCGGGAAGCCAGGGGCCGACGTAGGTCTCGCGGCTGTTGCGCGCCGATTTGATCTGGTCGAGGCAGAGGCGCGTCACGGTGCGGCGGAGGAAGGCCGCTGGCTCGCGCACCGCATCGCGGTCGGTGCCGAGCCAGCGGATGAAGGCGTCCTGCACCACATCCTCGGCATCGGCGACCGAGCCGAGCATGCGATAGGCGACGCGCGTGAGAAGCGGGCGCAGCGGATCGAAACTGACCGCCGCATCCGCCGCATCGACACCGTCCCGGACGCCTTCGCCGGTCATCAGGCGGCCTTCGCCGGCGCGCCGCCTTCGTACCAGAGCTCGAAGCCGACCGCGATGCGGTTCCAGCCATTGATGACGTTGATCATCACGGTCAGGTTCATCTGTTCCTCCGCGGTGAAATGCGCATCGAGTGCTTCGCGCGCTTGGCTTTGTGTGTGGCCTTGCGACAGGCGGGTCAAGGCGTCGGTCCAGGCGAGCGCGGCGCGTTCGCGGTCGGTATAGACCGGCGCTTCCTGCCACGCGGCGAGCAGGTAGATGCGCTGTTCGGTTTCGCCCTTCGCGCGCGCTTCGGCGGTGTGCATGTTGATGCAGTTCGCGCAGCCGTTGAGGATCGACGAGCGGATCTTCACCAGCTCGATCAGGCCCGGCTCGAGGCTTTCCTGCGCGGCGAGGCTGACCGCCATCCACTGCTTCATGAGCTGCGGCGAGGCGGCAAAGGGGTCGGTTACCTTGGACATATCGTGTCTCCTTCGAGGGGTTGTGCAGATATGACGAGACAGGATCGGCGGATGTGACATGCGCTGCGAAAAAAATTCGCGTCGGCGGGAAAATCGGTTAGCCTCCTCGCCTCGACAATCGGAATGAGGGGGCAATCCATGAAATTTCTGGGTGGTTTCGGCGAGCAGGCCTATGCGCTGCTGCGCATCGTCGCGGGCTTGCTGTTTCTGGCGCATGGCATGCAGAAATTCTTCAATTTCCCGGTCGCCTTTCCGATGCCGCTGAACCCGATGCTCCACGCCGCGGGAATCATCGAACTCGTCGCGGGCGGCCTGATCGTCATCGGCCTGTTCACGCGTCCCGCGGCCTTCGTCGCCAGCGGCATGGCGGCGGTCGGCTATTGGGTCGCGCACGGTAGCAAGGGGCTTTACCCGATCGTCAATGGCGGCGAGACGATCGCGCTCTATTGCTTCATCTTCCTGTTCATCGCGACGCGCGGCGCGGGAATCTGGAGCGTCGACGGGGCGAAGAAGTAGCGGGGCGTTGCGATATTATCTGGATGCCGAATTCAACGGGTTCGGGGGTGCGCTGATCTCGATCGCGCTCGTCCCCGAGGCGGAAGACAAAGCACCCTTTTACGGCGCCATCGAGTGCCGCGACCCGACGCCGTGGGTCGCGGCGCACGTGCTGCCGAGGCTCGATGTCACGCCGATATCCTATGAAGCCCTGCAAGACGCGTTCGCCGATTATCTGGCAGCCGATCCAGAGCCGATACTGGTCGCCGATTGGCCCGAGGATATCGTCCACGCCGCGCGCCTGCTCGTCACCGACAACGGGCGGCGGCTGATTATTTCGGCGGTGCGGTTCGAACTCGCAGAGGTCGTCAATTTCTCGACCGCCGAACTGAGCGACATTCCGCACAATGCCTATCACGACGCCGTCGCGCTTCGCACCTTCTGCATGGCGCGCCACCACGCACATATAAAATAGGGGGCGACCCCTTCGAGCCGCCCCCAGGTGCGGGCTTCACATGGTGAAGGTCGTCAGAGCTTGCGCGTGTTCGTCTCGATCAGCTTCTTCGCTTCGCTGATGGCTTTCGCGGTCGTCAGCTTCTTTTCCTGAACCTCGTCGGCCATTTCGAGCAGGCGGCCGCTGATCACGGTGCCGGTGTCGGCCTTTTCCTCGATCGCGATGCCTCCCTTGGTCGCCGCGACCCGGTCCCATTCGGCGCGCACCGCGGCCCAATATTCCTTGGTCGCCGCCCAATAATCGTCGGCGGCCTTCACATCATATTGGTCGTATTTGGTATAGGTGTTGAGGACATATTCCTGGACGATCGGCACCAGCTTGCCGTCTTTCGTCCCCATCTTGGTATTGTCCTGCCAGTGGATCCAGCCGTCGGGCGAGGGCTGGTGGCGATTGATCGAAAGGTAGCGGTCGTAGACGGGATTGCGCACCGCATCGCGGCGCGCGAGCGGGCGCCACGTCCAGCTCGAACGCCAGCGACGGATGCCGCCCTGCGTTTCGAACTGACCCCAGCCGGCGTAACGCGGGCTGTCGTCGACCTGATAGACCGTCTGCGACCAGCGGCCGGTGCGCATCCGTTCGGGGACGTCTTCCCACGCCCATATATTGCGATCCGAATAGGCGACGATCTTTGCAGGTTCATATTCCCAGTCCTGCCGCCAATGCTTGATCACGAAGCTCTTGTCGTCGCCGCCGGTGATGACGAGCATATGCTGGAGCACGATCTTGCGGCCGGTATCCTCGATCACGCGCACGACTTCGTGGCCGCCCGATTTCTTGGGTTCGAGCACTTCATAACCGGGGTCCCAGCGCGTCGATTCCTGCATGTTGAAGCTGACGCGGTAATTGCCCGCCATCGCGAGAATGTCGGCACGGTCCTGCTCGAAATTGGCGGCGGCGTCCTCGGCGGCGATCGGCGGGTGGGCGGAGGCGACGGCGGGCAGCGCGGCGGTGAGCAGAAGCAGGCCGGCGGCGATCTTGCGATAATGTTTCATCGATGCAGTCCTTCTGTTTTGATTAGAAGCGGAAGCTCAGCGAGGCGCTCACATTGCGGCCGGGCTGGGTGTAGGCGTCGGTGACGGTCGAGGTGGACGCGAGCCCGCGCACGTCGCTCCACCACGCATATTTCTCGTCGAGGATGTTGAAGACACCGGCGCGAAGCGTCAGCCCCTCGACAATTCGCACGAAGGCGGTCGCGTCGAGGATGGTGAAGCCGTCTGGGCGGAAACATTCGGGCGTGCACAGCCCCTCGGTCCGCGACGCCTCCTTGCGCGCGCTGTGCGTCATGATCAGCTGGCCGCCGAAACGCCCGCTCTGCGGCTCGCGATAGCCGATGCCCGCGACGAGTTTCAGCGGGTCGATCGTCGACAGCGGCACGCGCGTGCCGTCGGGCAAAATCTCGTTGCCCTTCGCATAGGATAGGGCGAGCGTCGTATACAGGCCGGACGACGCTCGCCCCTCGAACCGCGCTTCGGCGCCTTTGACGCGGGCCCGGTCGAGATTCACGAATTGATAGACAGCGGGATCGGCGGGCGTGAAGCTGCCGCTCACCACTTCCTGGCTGATGAAATCCTTGTAACGCGCCGAAAAGGCGGTGACATCGAGGCTGACATGATCGCTGGAAAAGCGGATGCCGCCCTCGAAGCTTTCACTGCGTTCGGGGTCGAGATCGGGGTTCGGCGCCGAGGTATAGCCGAAGGCGAGATTTTCGAAGAACTGGTTGACCTGCCCCGGCTCGGGCGCCTTGAAGCCGGTCGCATAATTGGCGAACAGCCGCACCGTGTCGGTGATCTTCCACAGCGCGCCGAACTTGGGCGACAGCCGCGAACCGTCCTGCCCCGCGCCGCTGAAGGCGGGAAGCAGCGGATCGTCGTCGGGCGACAGGTCGTACCAGTCGAAACGCAGCGCCGGATAGAGGATCAGCCGGCCGTCGGCGATGCTGATCTCGTCGCCCGCGAAGAGGCCGCCGCGCGTGAAGTCGGTACTCGGAAAGGCGCGGGTGGGAAACACCTCGCCCGCGGGCGGGACGGTGCCATCGCGTAGCCCGCGCTGGCGCGTCTTGCTGATGTCGCCGCCGAAGACGAGACGATGCGCGATAGCACCGGTGGCAAAATCGGCGCGCGCATCGGCCGAGGCACCGATGACGCGGTTTTCGAAGGTGTTGAGACGCGTGCGGTCGGCCGAAGGCGTGCGGTCTTCCTCGGTATATTGCCGGTCTTCGCCATCCTGCCAGTAAAGCGCGACGCGCGCGAAATCGATCGCCCCCTCGCCCTCCCAGCTCCAGTCGAGCGAAACGCGCTTGCGCTCGCCGCTGTCCCAGCCTTCGAGCCGGTCGACCGATGCGCCGAAGCTGCCCGGCCCGACGCCGGTCAGCCCGTTGGTGTAAAGCTCTGTGTCGAGATATTCGCCGGTCAGGCGCAATTTATGGCCGTTTGCCGGGTCATAGACGATCCGCGCCAGCGCGGCGTTCGAATGGCCATCCTGCGGATTGGGTTCGGTGCGCGCCGGGCCGGTTCCGCCGACCGTGCCCTTGTTGTCGAGCTCCTGCCAGTCGCGGCGCGTATAGGCGGCCATGATCGACCAGTCGCCGCTGCGCCCCGCGAGGATCGCGGCTTCGCTAAACTCCTCGTCGGCGCTGCTGTAGGCGGCGCGAAGGAGGCCGCCGACATTGCTGCCCGGCTGGATGAAATCGGCGGGATCGGCGGTGATGAAGCTGACCGCGCCCGCAAGGCCGTCGCTGCCGTAGAGCGCCGACGAAGGGCCGCGCAAAATCTCGACCGACTTGATCAGGCCCAAGTCGACATAATCGCCGCGTCCCGACGCCTGCGCGCCGAAACTGAAACCGTCGGGGACGCGCACGCCGTCGACCTGGATCAGCACGCGGTTGCCGCCGATACCGCGGATGTTGAAGCTGTCGTTGCCCGCACGGCCGGTCGCGCCGAGCGCGGCGCCGAAACGCGCGGGCTGGCGCTGGACGCTGACGCCGGGCTCGAAGCGCACGAGGTCGCGGATGTCGGTGACGAGTTCGTCGGCGATCTGCTCGTCGGTCTTGACGGTGACGGTGACGGGCAGGTCTTCGGCTTTCACTGCGGTGCGCGTCGCGGTCACGACGATCTGGTTCTTGCGCGCGAGCCAATATTCGCCGTCATTGTCCTGCGCAAAGGCCGGCGCGGCGGGGGCGGCGAGCGCAAGGCCCAGCGCGCTGCCTGCGACAAGGCGGGATACGGACGGCAAACGATGACTGGTCAAATTTCTTCCCCTGATTATCTTGCGATTGACTCGCAATAGCGGCGCTCTAGGCGCGCGAAATCAGAGGGTCAAGATGCTATTGAGAATCGTTCTCGAAAATATTGCGCGAGCAGGGTGACGCGAGTGAGCGCTGTCGGCACCCATGCCCAAGGGCCGTGGGTTGACGAGGTTCGAGAGGACGGCTTCCGACCGATTGCGGACATCAGCCTCTTTGCATGCACTCGCCAACTATGGGCTCAAGTAAACCCTCATCGTAAGCGCCATAATCTTTAAAGGCGCCGCGCTCAGAAGCTTTCTTGACAATGCAACCGCACAGTTGGTGTCGCGCCGACGAGTTGGGTTCCAGCTTAACCGCTTTCGCTTCGCATGCCTCGATGCGTGCGCTTTCAGTGCTGCCCGAAGCGTCTAAGGCCTCAAGCTCACTGTTAGTGCCTGACGCGTTCCAGAGGATCAGTGGGATGCCTACAATTACGAAGAGGAGGCCGAAGCCCTTTGGTGCCTGCGTGCCGATCATGGTTGGGTGATCGCAGATACAAGTAACTAGATAGTAAACTCTGCAACGTCAGCACCCCCACCTCCAAAGTCGTCATACGGGGGCTAATCCATTGACAAAGACGGCAAACGACCGCTTGCGGTCATTCTCGCGCCTGCGTAGCATGCCGTCATGCCAAGCGTGGAAGCCTTTGACCACAAAGACGCCTTGGAGCCGCTATTCACAGCGGAATTCGAGTTCCTACCCCGCACTGGTGAATATCTCTCGATCGACACTACGCCGGGCTACTTTAAATACTTCAATGTTGTCGAAGTCTGGCATCGGCAGGACAAAGAGGGTGGCGTTTTCCGAGCTTGCATACGCGTCGAAGAGACAGACTAACTACCGTCCGTGCCCTACCCCTGCTGCATCGTTGGTCGCCGATCTGGGTGCTAAGTCAGGAAACGACCGAACCTAGCCGTCGCCCCCGCGAAGGCGGGGGCGACGGTTGTGGAATGTCCCCTCCCCACCCCAAAGCCGGCATCGTTTGCGCTATGCGCCCGGCCCCTCATAGGCTTCGACGATCCGCCCGACGATCGGATGACGCACCACGTCGGCGGCGGTGAAGCGGCTGACGTTGATTCCTTCGAGCCCTTCGAGCCGCGCGACGGCGTCGGCGAGGCCCGAGGTCGCGGGCATCGGCAGGTCGACCTGCTTCGGGTCGCCGCAGATGACCATGCGGCTATTCATGCCGAAGCGGGTCAGGAACATCTTCATCTGTGGGATCGTCGTATTCTGCGCCTCGTCGAGGATGATGAAGGCGTCGGCGAGCGTGCGACCGCGCATGAAGGCGAGCGGCGCGATCTCGATCTCGCCCGACGCGATACGGCGCTCGACCTGCTCGGCGGGCAGGCAGTCGTGGAGCGCATCGTAAAGCGGGCGCAGATAGGGATCGACCTTTTCCTTCATGTCGCCGGGCAGGAAGCCGAGCTTTTCGCCCGCCTCGACCGCGGGGCGCGAGAGGATCAGGCGCTGAACGCTGCCGGTGATGAGCTGCGCGACGGCCTGCGCGACCGCGAGATAGGTCTTGCCCGTGCCCGCGGGACCGAGCGCGAAGATCACCTCGTCGCGCGCGAGCGCCTGCATATAGGGGACCTGCGACGGCGCGCGCGGGACGATCGTCTTCTTGCGCGTGCGGATCATCACCGGCGGCGCTTCGCTCGCGTCGTGGCGGATGATGCCGTCGAGCGTCGGCTGCGCCGACATCGCGATCAGGCCGTCGACCATGCCGGCGTCGACCTCCTGCCCCTTTTCGATGCGGTCATAAAGGTCGGTGAGCACGTCGCGCGCGCGCGCCGCGGCTTCGGCCTCGCCCTCGATCTGCACGCGGTTGCCGCGCGCCGAGATGTAAACGCCGAGGCGGTTTTCGATCGCGACGAGATTGCGGTCGAACTCGCCGAAGAGAATGCCCAAAAGCTGCGTTCGCTCGAATTCCGCCGTCAGTCGGACGCGGTCGCCGGGTTCGGCGGGGGCGGAGGCGGTCAGCGGGCGTTTGGACACGTAAGCAAGGCTCCTTCTGGCGGTGAGGAGACTGTAGTCCCGCGAAGGCGCGAGTCCATCTCCCGCGGGTTCGGGATGCGACGGAAAAAGACGGAGTGTGTCTTCACGGAGACAGCTTCCGCCCCTGGCACTAGGCGACCGCTTCCATCAGCAGTTCGGCGCCAAGGCTGTTCGGCCCCGCCGAAACAATCCGCACGTCGACCATGTCGCCGATCTTCAATCCCGGCGCGATGACGTGAACAGACTGGAGCCACGGCGATTTGCCGATGAGCTGCCCTTCGAGCTTGCCCTTGCGTTCAAGGAGCAGGCGCGTGGTGCGGCCGACGGTCGCTTCGTTGAACGCCTGCTGCTGCTCGTTGAGCAAAGCCTGCAGCCGCTGGAGGCGGCCGTTCATTTCGGCTTCGGAAATCTGGCCGTCCATCGTCGCCGCGGGCGTGCCGGGGCGGCGCGAATATTTGAAACTGTACGCCATCGCATATTTGGTGGCGCGGACGATATCGAGCGTGGCGAGGAAATCTTCTTCGCTCTCGCCAGGGAAGCCGACGATGAAGTCGCCCGAAATTGCGATGTCGGGGCGTGCCTCGCGAACGCGCTCGATGACACGAAGATAGCTGTCGACGCTGTGGCTGCGGTTCATCGCCGCCAGGATTCGGTCGCTGCCCGCCTGCACCGGCAGGTGGAGGAAAGGCATCAGCTTCTCGACCTCGCCATGCGCCGCGATCAGCCCGTCGGTCATGTCGTTGGGGTGGCTCGTCGTGTAGCGGATGCGTTCGAGACCATCCTCGCGCGCGAGTTCGCGGATCAGCCCGTCGAGCCCGATCGCCCTTCCCTTCTCATCCTCGCCGTCCCACGCGTTGACGTTTTGCCCGAGCAAGGTGATCTCGCGCACCCCGCCCGCGACGAGCGCGCGCGCTTCGGCGATCAGGTCGGCGAACGGCCGGCTGATCTCTGCGCCGCGCGTATAAGGGACGACGCAGTAGGTGCAGAATTTGTCGCAGCCTTCCTGCACTGTCAGGAAGGCGGTCGGACGCTGGCCGCCGGCGCGCTTGGGCAGCGCGCCAAACTTGCTTTCAAGCGGCATGTCGAGGTCGACCGCCTTCTCGCCGCGCTCGGCCCGCGCGATCAGGTCGGGCAGGCGGTGATAGGCCTGCGGGCCGACGACGACGTCGACGCTGGGCGCGCGGCGCGCGATCTCGGCGCCCTCGGCCTGCGCGACGCAGCCAGCGACGGCGATCGTCGGCGTGCTGCCGTCGGCGCGCTTCAGCCGGCCGATATCCGAATAGACCTTCTCGGCCGCCTTTTCGCGGATGTGGCAGGTGTTGAGTACGACGAGGTCGGCGTCGGCGCCGTCGGGCGCCGCGACATAGCCCTCTGCGCCCAGCATCTCGGCCATGCGCTCGCCGTCATAGACGTTCATCTGGCAGCCGAAGGATTTGACGTGGAATGTTTTCGGAGAGTCGGATTTCATCGGCGCGCTATAGGCGATGCGGTGCGCTGGCGGAAGAGCGTGCGATTTCCGCCGCAATCGCCGCGCGCGCGGCCTCGGCGAGCAGCTTGCGATCGCCCTCGACGATATCGGGCAGCGGATCGAGATAATGGATCGTCAAGTGCACCGGGCGCTTGCGTGCCAGCAGCCGCTTGAAATTGTCGAGGCCCGATTCGGGATCGAGCCAGGCAATGTCGTTCGCCTCGACGCCATAGTCGAGCAGGACCGGCTGGACGCGCAGCTTCGGCGGCGTCGGGATCACCGCCTGGAACAGCGAGGCACGGAAGGGCAGCAGGCCGTCGCCCGGGCCCGTCGTGCCTTCGGGGAACAAAGTCACCGGGCGCCCGCGCGCGAGCGCATTGCGAAGGTCGTTCGCCTGATTGTGGATTTCGCGCCGCGCCTCGCGCTGGACATAGACGGTGTGGTTCTGGTCGGCGAGCCAGCCGACGAGCGGCGCCGACCCGATCTCGGCTTTCGACACGAACGCCGAGCGCGCCGCGCCGCCCAGCGCGAGGATGTCGAGCCAGCTGACGTGATTGGAAACGAACAACACGTCGCGTCGAAGCCGCGTTCCCGTCGTGCGGATGCGCAGTCCCGCGATCCAGCCCGCGGCGTTCAGGAACGCCATCACCATGGGCGAGGGGCGGCCGATGGCACGGTAAAGCAGATGCGGGACGATCAGGAAAAGGAGCGCCAGCACCATCAAGGCGAGACGGGCGACCGTCCGCCAGGTAATCGCGCTGCGATCAGTCGCGCTTGCGATCGATGGCGACACCATAAAGCTCCATGCGGTGATCGACGAGGCGGAAGCCCAGCCGTTCGGCGATCACCTTCTGCAACGCCTCAAGCTCGGGGTCGACGAATTCGATCACATTGCCCGTTTCGACGTCGATGAGATGGTCGTGATGCGCCTCGGGCGCGGCTTCATAGCGCGAACGCCCGTCGCCGAAATCATGACGGTCGAGAATTCCCGCTTCTTCGAACAGGCGCACGGTCCGGTAAACGGTCGCGATCGAGATACCGCTGTCTATCTTCGACGCGCGTTCATAGAGGGTTTCGACATCGGGATGATCCTCCGAATCCGAGATGACGCGCGCGATGATGCGGCGCTGTTCGGTGATGCGGAGACCCTTTTCGTGGCACAGGGCTTCGAGATCGATATTGCCGGACATGCTTGCCTTTCCTGCAGATGCAGCCGCGTCTGTCTTTGTCACAAACTGTATAGGGATGCCCCGCGAATAGGACAAGGGCGGCGCCCCTGCGGGCGCCGCCCTTCCCTACTCCGGCTGGAGCGATGTATCGCGGCTGTCAGGCCCTGGCTTTGCGCTTGCGCCCGCCGCCACGACCCTTGGTGCCGAGGCCGATTTCCTTCGCCAGCGCGCGGCGCTTTTCGGCATAGTTGGGCGCGACCATCGGATAGTCGGCAGCAAGACCCCATTTGGCGCGATAGTCGTCGGGGGTCATGCCATAATGCGTCATCAGGTGGCGGCGCAGCATCTTCAGCTTTTTGCCGTCTTCGAGGCAGACGATATAGTCGGGCTTGACCGAGGTGCGGATCGAAACCGCCGGTACCAGCTTTTCTTCCACGACCGGCTCGCTCCCGAGACCCGACAGCGCGGCGTGGACATTGTTGATCAGAATGGAGAGGTCTGAAATCGCGACGCTGTTGTTGCTGACATGCGCCGCGACAATGTCGGCGGTCAACGTAACGAGCATCTCATTGGTGTCGGCAGAATCGGACATGAGACTATTCCTTGTTGTCGATTACCCAGAAGTATCTCGGCGAATATTGGATTTTTTCTTTCGCCGGATCGATTAGTGCCACTTTGGATTTAATTCCGCAATGACCGATCAGTCGGTTCGACTCTCGCCTGACGGCCGCCGCATCGTAATGGCGTCGCGAAGCTTGCCGTCGTTGCCGCGATAATAAGCCGGGCGCCGCCCGCATTCGGAAAAGCCCGCGCGTTCATAAAGATGAACCGCGTCATTGTCGGCCCGCATTTCAAGGAAATAGTCTTCGGCGCCCTCGCCTCTAGCCCAGACGCGCCAGTCTTCGATCAACAATCGCCCGATCCCGCGGCCGCGAAACTGCGGGTCGACCGCGAGTAATAATAATTCGCTCTCGGGGCCCGCGATCCGCGCGGCGGAAAAACCGCACGCCTGCTCGCCCTCCCACGCCAGGCACACGCGCGCCGACGGCAGCGCGAACAGGGTCAAGAGCTGCGCGCCGGTCCATGCCTCGCCATAGGCGGGCTCGAACGCCGCATCCATCACGCGCATCACCGCCGCAAGATCGCCGACGCGCGCGGTGGCGAGACGAATAGCGGCGGTCATGCACACGCCATCGGCTTGGCGTCGGGCGCGCGGCCATAGATCGGGCTCGGCGTGTCGATCATCGCGCCCGTGGGCAAGCGTAAAAAGGCACGCGCGTCGGGCAGCATCGCGAGCGCGCGTCCCGCGCCACGCTTCGCCACAAAAGCCTCGGCGCGATTGCCGACGACCAGCGCGTCGCCGAGCTCGATCGCCTCGTCGGGAAGCAGCGAGCGAAGCGCGGAGCGCGGGGCGAGATCGGCTGCGAAAGGCTGGACGAACCATTGGCCGTGGCCGCCCTCCATAACCACCAGGGCGCCGTCCGCCGCCGCGATGTCGTCGGCCGCGGCGGCGGCAACGAGGGCTAGAGTCGAAAAGCCGTGGACCGGCACCTGCCAGCCGAGCGCAAGCGCGCGCGCTGCGGCCACGCCGATGCGCACCCCGGCAAAGCTGCCCGGGCCGCATCCGGCGACGATGACGTCGGCGCGGCCGCCACCGACGAGTTCGGCGATCAGCGGAACGAGGCGCTCGGCGTGACCGCGCCCGATCACTTCGTGGCGATAATCGACGACCGCGCCCGCATCGAGCAGCGCCACCGAACAGGCTTCACTCGCCGAATCGATGACCAGGTGGCGCATGAGATGGAACGCGCGCCGGTCAGGCGATGCGGTTGAAGCGCGCGAAATCGGGGCGCGGGCTGCGCTCGAAAATGCTCGCGGGATCGCCATAGCCGAGGGTCGAGATGAAGTTGCTCTTCACCTTCGGCTCGCCAGCGAAGAAGGCCTTGTCGACCGCAGCATTGTCGAAACCCGACATGGGGCCCGTGTCGAGCCCGAGCGCGCGCGCGGCAAGGATGAAATAGGCACCCTGCAGGCTCGAATTGCGAAACGCGGTCGTCTCGGCGTGCGCGTCGTTGCCCGCGAACCAGCTCCGCGCGTCGGTATGCGGGAAAAATTCGGGCAGATGCTCGTAGAATTCGGTGTCCATCGCGATGATCGCGGTAACGGGGGCCTTGCGGATCTTTTCCTCATTGCCCGGAATGGCGTGCGCGGCGAGCTTTTGCTTTGCTTCGTCCGACACGCACCAGACGATCCGCGCCGGCAGGCTGTTCGCGCTGGTCGGGCCAAATTTCATCAGGTCCCAGATCGCGTGCAGCTGCGCTTCGGTCACGGGTTTGTCGTGATAGCCATTATAGGTGCGCGCGGTGCGAAACAGCTGGTCGAGAGCGCTGTCGGAAAGCGGCTCGCTCATGGGCTAACTCCTCGAGGAAAAAATCAAACGGCGTGAACTGCCGTTACCTCGGGAACATAATGTTTCAAGAGGGACTCGATGCCATTCTTCAGCGTCGCGGTCGAGGACGGACAGCCCGCGCAGGCGCCCTGCATCTTCAGATACACATTGCCCTTGTCGAAACCGCGGTAGATGATGTCGCCGCCGTCGTTGGCGACCGCGGGGCGAACGCGCGTTTCAATGAGTTCCTTGATCTGGTCGATGATGTCGGCGTCGGCGGGATCGTCGGCGAAGCCCTCATCCTCGGCCGGAACCGAGAAACCCGCACTCGCGGCATTGAACAGCGGCACGTCGGCGAGAAAATGATCCATCACGATCCCGAGCACATCGGGCTTCGCATCGGCCCATTCGGCGCCGGGGGCGATCGTCACCGACACGAAATCGCGGCCAAAAAACACGCCGGTCACGTCGCCAAGCGAGAAAAGCGCGCTCGCAAGCGGCGAGGCTTCGGCCTCCTCGGGGGTGGCGAAGTCGCGGGTTCCCGCCTCCATCACCGCCCGGCCGGGCAGGAATTTGAGCGTCGCGGGATTGGGCGTCGATTCGGTTTCGATGAGCATGGGGCGCATGTGGGGCTCCGTCGCCCTTTGTGCAAGGCGCTTGACAGCGCTAAAGCCCGCCAATGCGTCGCTTCACCCATTTCGCCGCCCTCGACTGGTCGGGCGCCCGCGGCGAGCGCCAGCGCGGGATCGCGCTCGCCGTGGCGAGCGGTGCAGCGGCGCCCGCGCTCGTACGACCCGGCCATATCTGGTCGCGCGCCGAAGTCCTCGCCTGGCTGGAGGATGTCGCCACCGCAGGCGAGGACATGCTGATCGGCTTCGATTTCTCGGCCGCCTTCGCCTTTGCCGACGCGGGCGCCTATTTTCCCGAATGGAGCGAAAGCCCCGCCGATATCCGGGCGCTCTGGGCGCTGGTCGAGCGGCTCGCGCGCGTCGATCCGCATTATGAAGCCCGCGCGTTCCTGTCGCACCCCGACGCCCGGCGCCATTTCCGCCACGGCCAGGGCGATATCGGCGATCTGTTCGTCCCCGGCGTCGGTCGCCTGCGCGTCGTCGAGCAACATCAGCGTGCGACAAAACAGGCCGCAAGCGTCAGCAATTTCAATCTTGTCGGCGCGGCGCAGGTCGGCAAGGCGAGCCTCGCCGGCATGCGCCTGCTGCACCGGTTATCGGGCCGGATACCGCTGTGGCCGATGGATCCGGTTCCCGCTCGAGGTCCGCTGCTCGTCGAAATCTATACCAGCCTCGCGGCGCGCGCGGCCGGCCTGCCGCCGGGACGCAGCAAGATCCGCGACGGCGCGGCGCTCGACGCGGCGCTGGCTTCATTGGGATCGGCCCCCGCCGGCCTCGCGGGCCACGTCAGTGACCATGCAAGCGACGCGCTGCTGACCGCCGCCTGGCTGCGCGCGATCGCCAACAACGACGCCCCCTGGTCGCCGTCGCCGCTGACCCCGGCCCTCGCCCGAACCGAAGGCTGGACTTTTGGCATCGTCTGACGATTCCCGCACGTCCGCTGTTTCCATCGGACCGAAAAATGCTTAGGGGAGCGCGAGCGCCGGCTTAGCTCAGTTGGTAGAGCACCTGATTTGTAATCAGGGGGCCACGGGTTCGAATCCTGTAGCCGGCACCATCATCGCACCCGAATCCCGCGGCCTTCTGGCAATCGGTAAGCAAACCGGTCCGGAGAGACTGTCCCCCGCCGCGTCGCCGCACGCGCCGCATGGACGGTGTAACCGCAGAGCAGGCCATAAAACGCCAGCCCCTCGACCTGCCAGAAGGGCATCGTCGCCATATTGAGCAGGAAGAAAGCGAAATGGGCGGCGATCAGCAGGAAGCGGTCGCCGCGCGCCGACGCCGCCGCCGCGAACATCGCCGTCCACAAGGCAATCATCGCCGCGACGCCGAACCAGCCGAGTTCATAGAGCGTCGCCACCAGCGTGTTGTGCGGATAGACTTTGAACACGCCCTCCCAGCTTTCGGGTCCGAGGCCGAACAAATGCTGAAGCGGCGTGCCGTCGGCCCAGGCATAGATATAGCTGCTCCAGATCAGCGGGCGACCCGACATCACCTGCCGTTCGAGCAGATCGAACTCGCGTGGCGGTTTGATCAGCGCCGCCGGGTCCGCGAGGAACGCGGCGAGGTCGGCGAAACTCTCGCGATAGAGCAGCGCCGCGATCGCAAAGAGCAGCGCCCCCGCGACGGTCGCCGTCACCGCCATCGCCCCGCGCTGGTCGCGCCGTACGCTCATCGTCACCCCGCCGAGGAAGATCGCCAGCGCGAGCGGCGCGAGCGCGAGGATCGTGGTGCGATAACCAGCGAGCAGAATGGCAATGAGCGTCACGGACAGAAAGGCGATCCGCACCGCGCGCGGCGCCGAGCGCGCGAGGCCGCCGACGAGGAACCCCGTCAGCAGCGCGACCGAAAAGGCCGCCTCGTGATTATAGCCGCCGATCCAGACGAGCCCGTCGCCATCCTCGGCCCCCTTGGGCATGTTAAGCGCCAGCGACAGCGCCTGAAAGACGAGCAAGGGCAGGAAGGACACCATCGCCCAGGTCAGAAAGCGCGCCTCGGGATCGCGGCGCAGCGCCTGGAAAGCCGCGAGCAGTATCACGATCATATAGGCATATTTGACCGCGACATTGACGCCGCCCACCGGATCGCCGTTGAGGACGGCGCTGACCAGCGCGAGCAGGATGAGCACATAGACGGGCACGAGCCATTTGAGCGCGAGATTGGCGGACCGCACGACGAAAAGCAGCCCGAAGCCCGTCACCGCGACCGAAAGCAGCGCGTTACCCGACAGTCCGCCCGCAAGCGGCTGGAACATATAGAGATGATAGGCGCCCGCGGTGGTGCGCAGCCACAGCGCAACGACCACGAAAGCCCCGGCCATGCCGCCCGCCCGCCGCGCCGCGACGACCAGCGGGACGAGCAGCAGCAGCGTGACGGGCACCAATATGCCGGGCCCGAAGGCCGGGCCATAGGGCAGCGGCTGCGCGGTCACGGCGCCGCCCGGCTAGGTCGTGAACTCATAAATGACGTCACGACCTAGTCGGCATAATAGTGGCGGTACGCCTTGAGGAAGGTGCCGCCATCCTCATAGCCGGCGCGTTCCTGCTCGCGCACATCGACCAGCGTCAGCACCGCGCCCAGCATTTCGGCATGGACGTCGTAGAGCCGGCGCAGTGCCACCGACGCCGCCTTCGACGGCGTCTTGCGCCAGCGTACGAGGAAGACGACGCCATCCGCCATGCTGGCGATCACGCGCGCCTCGTCGACCGGCAGGACCGGCGGCGTGTCGAGAATCACGAGGTCGTAGCGGTCGCGCACCTGTTCGATCAGCTCGGCGAGCCGCGGGCTCTCGGTCAGGCCGATACCCTTCGAATCGAGCCGCTGCGGCAGCAAGCAGGCGTCGGACAGGCTGTCCTTGACAATCGCCTGATCGAGGGTCGCCTCGCCTGCCAGCACTTCGTCGAGGCCGAGCGTTACGCCCTCGGCGAACTGCCGGCTCGATGCACGCCGGCGCGCATCGGCGTCGATCAGCAGCACCTTGCCGCCCGTCGCCGCCATCGCGCGGGCAAGACCCATCGCGGTCGTCGTCTTGCCCTCGCCCGGCACCGCCGAGGTAATCGCGACGACACGGACCGGCTTCGCCGCCTCGGCGAACTGGATCGAGGTGCGCAAGGCCCGGAACGCCTCCGCATAGGTCGATTGCGGCCGCTTGATCAGCAGCTCCGCGGGCGGCGCCGGCAGCCCCGACTTGCGATAGCCAGGCAAGGTGCGCGCGTCGGGGATCGAGGCGAGCGTCGCCAACCCCAAGGCTTCCTCGATCGCGTCGCTCGTCTCGAGCCCGCGCTCGAGCAATTGCAGCAGCACCACGAGCAGAACCCCGATACCGAGCCCGCCGACCACCGCCATTGCGGCATAGATCAGCATGTTAGGCGAACTGGGCGCACCGGGAACGCGCGCACGGCTGACGATATAGGAATCGCTGCGCTCGAGCCCCGATTGCGCGACCGTCTGGCGATAGCGGTCGAGGAAGGCCTGATAGAGAGTCCGCGACGATTCGGCGTTGCGCTCCAGCTCGGCCAGCCGCACCGATGCTTCATTGTCGCTCGCGAGCTTGCCTTGAGTCTGCGCGACCGAGCCCGCGAGCGAAGCCGCGCGTTGATTGGCGATGCTCGCCTGGATCGACGCGTTGGCGACGATGCGCTTTACCTCGGCGGCGATATGCTGGTCGGCGGTGCGGAGCTGGTTCTGCGCCTGAACCAGCGCAGGATGACGCGGACCATAGCGTTTTTCGAGCGCCGCCACCTCGCGCGCGGCCTCGGCGCGCTGGGCCCGGAGCTGGCTGACCACCGGAGAATCGAGCGAGTCGCCGAGTTCCTCACCGCTCCGTCCACCGCGCACCTGTGCGCGTGCTGCCGAAAGTCGCGCCTGCGCCGCGGCATTTTCCGCCTTGGCCTGCGCGAGTTGCGTCGAAAGACCCGACAATTCCTGCTGCGTCACCGTGCTGGCTTCGGAAACGGCGAAAAGATTGTTCGCGGCGCGATAGTCGGCGACCGCTCGCTCGGCGCCGAGCACCTGCGTGCGCAGCTCCTCAAGCCGCTTCTCGAGAAAGCCTTGCGCGCGCTGCGTCGCCTCGGCCTTCGAACCCGCCTGTCCCGAAACATAGTCGTCGACCAGCGCATTGGCGATCTGGGCCGCCTGCGCCGGCGTATTCCCTTCGTAAGACACGCTGATCGCATAGGAGAGCCCGTCGCGCTTCACCGTCAGGCCGCCCAGCAGCGCGCCGATCGCGCGCTGCCGCCCGATCAGGTCGGGCTGCGCTGCGGGACCGCCCTGCCCCGCGGCCTCGTTGAACGCGGGATCGCGCGCGAGCCGCAGCCGGTCGACCACCCGCCCGATCAGCTCGGGCGAGCGCAGCGCCTGCACTTCGGTGTCGACCGCCGCCGAATCGGGATCGGCGGTCGGGGTCACCGCATCGACGTCGATCACCCGCTCCGCCGTGCGTTCGAGCGCGACCTGCGCGGTGGCGAGATAGCGCGGCTCGGCGACGAGATAGGCGGCGGTCGCGACGATGATCGCCGCGACCATCGCCGCACACAGCACCATCCATCGCCGGCGCAAAATCCCGCCGATATGGCGCAGGTCGATCAGCGCGCCGCGATCGACCTGCGGATCCGCTTCCTGACGAAGCGACGTACGCCGTGAAAGTGCATCCATGTCACGCGGCAGCCAGGAAAGCGCGGACCGCGGGCGCGATATCGGGACGGCCGAGCGCGAGCGCGAGCGTCGCAGTCACGAAACCGCTCTTGTCGCCGCAGTCATAGCGCGTCCCCGCAAAGGTGACGCCGTGGAAGGGTTGCTGGCCGATCATTCGCGCCAGCGCGTCGGTGAGCTGAATCTCGCCGCCCGCGCCTTCCTCCTGACTGCCGAGCACGTCCATCACCTCGGGCTGGAGGATATAGCGGCCGATGATCGCGAGCCGCGACAGTGCGACATCGGGCGCCGGCTTTTCGACCAGCCCCTTCACTTCGGTGATCGGCCCCGCCTGCGCTCCGGGGGTGACGATGCCATATTTATGCGTCTGGTCTGCCGCCACTTCCTCGGTGCAGATCAGATTGCCACCAAGGTCGTTATAGGCTTCGACCATCTGCTTGAGACAGCCGGGCTCGCCGACCATCAAATCGTCGGGCAGCAACACGGCGAAGGGCTCGTCACCGACAAGGCGACGCGCGCACCAGACGGCGTGGCCGAGCCCGAGCGGCTCTTGCTGCCGCACGATGGTGATATCGCCCGGCGAGGGGCGGGTGCCGTCGAGCGCGGAAAGCGATTTGCCGCGCCGCGCCATCGCTTCCTCAAGCTCGAAGGCGTGATCGAAATGATCCTCGATCAGGCTCTTGCCGCGGCTGGTGACGAAGATGAATTGTTCGATCCCCGCCTCGCGCGCCTCGTCGACGGCATATTGAATGAGCGGCCGGTCGACGACCGGCAGCATTTCCTTTGGCATGGATTTGGTCGCCGGAAGAAACCGGGTTCCAAGGCCGCCAATGGGGAACACGGCCTTGCGTATCTTTCGCATTTTTCCACCCTTTTCTGGTCACTGGGTTCCCCCCCAAAAACCAGTATTCGGCTCGCCAGACACGATCGCCACGTGCTGACGGGCGCGGTTTGCGCCCTTACGCTGCATTGCAGCAAGAGCCCGGCGTCGAAGCGTGTCCAAAGTGCGTCGGGGCTATTTCAAAGCTTCGGCGGTTCGCCCTTGAAGGACACCCCGCCCGGCACCGAACCCCCGCCTCGCGAGCGGACCAGCTGCGTTCCGCGCGGCACCTGGATATCATGCGAGCCGATGATAATCCTGGCGGGTCCGTTATGAACGTCGAAGATCGGCCAGCCACGATCGCTCTTCACCGACAGATGCTCGATATAGATGACCAGGGGCTCGTTCCCGCCTTTAGCCGCCATGATCGAAAAATGGTTCGTGTCGCCGATTCCGCCAATCTTGATCGGATCGACGCTGACGAGCCGCGTCGCGCGAATGCTCGACCACAACCGGAAGTTGCGCGCGTTGCGGCCGCTGATGCAATCGTCGAGCAAAGTCTCGGTCGACTTCAGGTCGAAACCGCCATCGCTATTGTCCCAAGCGGCGCAGTTGCGGAATAGAAAACGTGCATTGCCGCGCTCGGTCGAGAAGCCGTCGCCGTTCCAATATTGCGAGTCGCCGCGTTTCCACTGAAATCCGCGCATCGAACAGCGCTCGATCCGGAAATCATGCGCAGCGTCGGCGAATCCGATGCCGACCGGAAGGTCGGTAGAACCGGTGGTGAGCCTGCCGCTCGCGCTCACATCCTCGATCACGCCGTCGCGGCTGTCATAGCGGATCCGCGCGAAGCTGCGTTCGAGATCGCTCGCTCTTGCCCCGCGCACGTGCAGCCCGATGCAGCCTGCGGCCGCCAAGCCGGGCGCAGCGGTATTTTCAATGACGCGATAACCGCTCGCCACCCTGACGTCCGAAATCCGCACGTCGCGGACCGGCTCGCGAATCACGAACAGGCCGTTGCCGACCTCGCGGGCGCGCACGGCGCGATAGGCGGCGCCCGAGCGCACGACATAGACCGGCTCGCCGTCCGCTGCGATCTGAACCGCGCTCGCGGCGCGACGGGAGGACGTGTCTGCCATGAGGCCGCGTTAGGGTGTCGGCGCGCGTCAGAGCGAGCGCGATGCGGCGCGGCGTGGTGTGCCCGGGATCAGTGCAGCGCGGGTGCCGGCCCGGAAAGGTCGTCGCCGCCCTTGATCGCGAACCGGGTCGCGAGACCGAAGAAAGGTGGGCGGCAGACGCGCCGGGTTCGGCTGAACCGGCGAAAGCCCGCTTCCCCCGAGCCGATGTTGAGTGTCATGTCCGCGCCCGCCGTAACCGGAGACAGCGCCCGCCCGTCGATCGCTATCGCCGACGACAGGGTGCGCCCCAGCACATGCCGGCGCTCGATACCGTCGCGCCCGAAATAATATATGGCATGCGGCGGCGTGCGGCGGTGGATCGTGGCGATCGCGTCCTCGATCCGGGCATAATTGCACAACGGCAGGATCGGACCCTCGACATCCTCCTGCATCACCAGCATGTCCTCGCTGGCATGGCGGACGATGTGGAGCGGAATTTCCGTCCCCCGCGGGCGCGCGGTCATCACCTCGCCTCCGCGCGCGCGCGCGTCGTCCAACAGCCGCATCCATCGCGCCTGTTCGGCAGCGGTCGGCGCCGCTTCGTTCGCGGCCGGCTGCATCGCCGCGCGCCACAGCCAGGCGGCGATCGCCTCTTCCTGCTCGTCGGGCACGAGCAGATAGTCGGGCGCCAGCGGCAGCCGTCCGCCCCGGACGCGCTTGTCCGCGATCACCTTGTCCGCAGCCCGCGCAAAATCGGCGGAGCGCCCGAAGATGACCGGCGACTTGCCCGAGCGCGCGATCGTCACGCCATCGCCCTGTTCTTCGCTGGTTACGAGCAGATCGAATGCGCGCCCCGCAAAGGCCGCGTCCGAAGCGACGGCCAATTCGAGCGGATCGAAAAAACCGGGCGCCAGCCGGTCGATCAGCTCGCCCAGCCGCGGCGAGGCGGTATCGAATTTCAGCATTATCCGATTGCCCGCGGCAAATGCCCCGGCGAGGACAGTCGCCACTTGGAGCAATGCCAGCGAGGCAGGCGCCGATATTCCGATCACGCCGACCGGCAGATATTCGACATAGTCACCGCCGCCCCAAAGCCGCGCAAGCAACCGGCCCTCGGTTTCGGGGCGCATCCATTGCCCGACGCTGTTTCGCGCCGCGCGCAACACCGCCAGTGCCGGGACCACTTCGGAGCGCCTCGCCGACTCGACATCCTGATTCGTCTGATCAGCAGCGAGCGCTGCGCACAGCGCATCGGCATTTTCTTCGATCATCAGCATCGCTCGCCCCAGCCGGTCGCGGCGAACCCCCAGCGACACCGGCAGGTCGGCGAAAAATGCCGCGCGTTGCGCTTCCAGCATCCTGCCCTTCCCACAGTTTATCGCATCCAGCTTGTAGTCCCGCGCCGACGCGTGGCAAGTTCAAGTCGAAACGTTTCGTCGCATCGCATCCAAAACGCTCGATCTTCGTTTGCGCAAAGTCGCGAGTTATCTCCTTAAATTTCTCTCGCTTTTTTAATTCTGCCCCATTTTGAATCGGAATTGCGGGCGCATTCGCTTCGCCTCCGAATTGCCTCTTTTCAAAGCTGCCAAGTTGACGGGCGAGGGCTATCCGGGATGATTGTTCGCAAGCGCAGCATAATCGCCTTCATATAAATAGGGAGCAACGCGTAATGCGTATCGTAATGATCGGGTCCGGCTATGTCGGGCTCGTTTCGGGCGCGTGTTTTGCCGATTTCGGCCATCATGTGACCTGCGTCGACAAGGACGCGAACAAGATCGCCCGGCTTCGCGCCGGCGGCATTCCCATCTATGAGCCCGGGCTCGACAATCTGGTCGCGCGCAATGTCGCCGCGGGCAATCTGGACTTCACAACCGAGCTTTCCGAAGCCGTTGGCGCCGCGGACGTTGTGTTCATCGCGGTCGGCACGCCGAGCCGGCGCGGCGACGGCCACGCCGATCTCTCCTATGTCCATGGCGCGGCGCGCGAGATCGCGGGCGCCTTGAGCGGCTTTACCGTGATCGTCACCAAATCGACCGTTCCCGTCGGCACCGGCGACGAGGTCGAGCGGATCATCCGCGAATGCAATCCCGCGGCCGAGTTCGCCGTCGCCTCCAACCCCGAATTCCTGCGCGAAGGCGCGGCGATCGAGGATTTCAAGCGCCCCGACCGCGTCGTCATCGGCATCGAGGACGAACGCGCCCGCGCGCCGATGGAAGAGGTCTATCGCCCGCTGTCGCTGAACAAGGCGCCGATCGTCTTCACCCGGCGGCGCACGAGCGAACTGATCAAATATGCGGCGAACGCCTTCCTCGCGATGAAGATCACCTATATCAACGAGATGGCGGACCTGTGCGAACAGGTCGGCGCCGATGTGCAGGAGGTCGCGCGCGGCATCGGGCTCGACAACCGGATCGGCGGCAAATTCCTGAACGCGGGACCGGGCTACGGCGGCTCCTGCTTTCCCAAGGACACGCTCGCGCTGATGAAGACGGCGCAGGACCATGACGCCCCGCTGCGGCTGATCGAGGCGACCGTTGCCGTCAACGAGCAGCGCAAGCGCGCGATGGGCCGCAAGATCCTTGCGGCGATCGACGGGCCGGTCCGCGGCCGTACGGTCGCTGTGCTCGGCCTGACCTTTAAACCCAATACCGACGACATGCGCGACGCACCCTCGATCGCGATCATCCAGGCGCTGCAGGACGCCGGCGCCAAGGTGCGCGCCTATGATCCCGAGGGCATGGACGCGGCCAGAGCGGTGCTCAGCGACGTGGATTATGCGTCCTCCGCTTACGCCGCAGCAGCCGGCGCGGCGGCGACGGTGATCGTCACCGAATGGGACGCGTTCCGAGCGCTCGACCTGGCGCGCCTCAAGACCGCGATGGCCGATGCGCTGCTCGTCGACCTGCGCAACATTTATCGGCCCGCTCAGGCCGAAGAGGCGGGTCTGCGCTATGTTGGTATCGGCCGCCCGAACAAGCTCGACGACGATGAAGAACTCTCGGGCGAGAGGCGCGCGGCGTGAAGGACGACGGCCCCGTCCTCGTCACCGGCGCCGCCGGTTTTATCGGCCATGCCGTGTCCGAGCGGCTGCTCGAGCGCGGCGAGCGGGTGATCGGCCTGGACAGCTTCACCGACTATTATGACGTCGCGCTGAAGAAAGCGCGCACGGCGCGCCTGGCCGGCAATTTCAATTTCCGGCTTATCGATGGCGACATCGCCAGCCCCGGGCTGGTCAGCGAGCTGGTCGAGGCGAACGGCATTCGCCGCATCGTCCACCTCGCCGCGCAGGCTGGCGTGCGCTACAGCCTCGAAAACCCCTTCGCCTATGAGCACAGCAACCTCAAAGGGCATCTCGCGGTGCTCGAAGCGGCGCGCCACGCCGGCACTATCGAGCATCTCGTCTATGCCTCGTCGAGCTCGGTCTATGGCGACCGTCCGATCGGCGGCGCAGGGTTCCGCGAGGACGAACCCTGCACCGCGCCCGTCTCGCTTTATGCTGCGACCAAGCGCAGCTGCGAATTGATGAGCCAGAGTTATGCCACGCTCTACAAACTACCGCTCAGCGGGCTGCGCTTCTTCACCGTCTATGGCCCGTGGGGCCGGCCCGATATGGCCTATTACGGCTTTGCGCAGAAGATATTGCTCGGCCAACCGATCGAGGTATTCGGCGAGGGCCAGATGGCGCGCGATTTCACCTATATCGACGACATCGTCGATGGCGTCATCGGCGTGCTCGACAGGCCGCCGGCGAGCGGCCAGCACCGGCTCCTCAACATCGGCGACTGCAATCCGGTCGGACTGATGGACATGATCGCGATGCTCGAGCGCGCGCTCGGCCGGCCGGCGGTCAAGCTGATGCGGCCGATGCAACCGGGCGACGTGACCGCGACCTATGCCGATATCTCGGCGATCAACGCGCTCACCGGATATAGCCCCAAGGTACCGCTTTCCCGCGGGATCGAGCGGTTCGTCGACTGGTATCTCAGCGAAATAGAAAATGGTGGAAGAGGGCCGATGGCAGCGGTGGCCTGAGCCGGGAAATCCGGCCGGGCGCTTTTGGAGTTTTATGATGCTGCAACGGACGAATATGTCTTCCGGCAAACGCGCGGGGTCTCCCGTCATCTGCGTGACGGGCCTACGCGGCTTTCCGCATGTCATGGGCGGGATCGAAAGTCACTGCGAAGAACTGCTGCCGCGGATAAAGGCGCTGTGGCCCGACCACCGCTCGGTCGTGCTCGGCCGCGCGCCCTATCTGCCCGAGCCCGTGAGCGAGCATCGCGGGGTCGAGATCGTCGGCATCCCCTGCCCGCGCTCGCAGCATTTCGAAGCGATCGTGTCGACCTTCCTCGCCGTCCTGTCGGCACGCAAGCGTGGCGCCGGGCTGGTCCATATCCATGCGATAGGCCCCGGATTGCTGGCGCCGGTCGCGCGGCTGCTCGGCCTGAAGGTCGTCGTGACGCACCACGGCACCGATTATCACCGCGCCAAATGGGGCCCGCTCGCGCGCGGCGCGCTGCGCGCCGGCGAGTGGCTGGCGCTCAAATTCGCCGATCGGGTCATCGCCGTTTCCCCCTCGCTCGCCGCGCAATTGCAGCAGAGTTTCCCGCAGCGCGCGCAGGCGGTCTCTTATATCCCCAACGGCACCTCCGACCTGCCCGGCGATGCCGATCCCGCGCTCATATTCGAGCGGCTGGGGATCGACGACGGCAACTTCCTCCTCGCCGTCGCACGACTTGTTCCCGAAAAGGGTCTGCACGACCTGATCGACGCCTATGAGCGGTCGGACTGCACCGCCAAGCTGGTCATCGCCGGCTCGGCCGATCATGAAAGCGAATATGCCCGCGAGCTTCTCGAACGCGCGAGCGACCGCGTGATCTTCGCGGGCGTCCAGTCGCGCGCGACGCTCAAATGCCTATACGAACATTGCGCGCTGTTCGTGATGCCATCCTATCACGAGGGTCTGCCGATCGCGGCACTAGAGGCGGCAAGCTGCGGCGCGCGGATGTTGCTGAGCGACATTCCCGCCAACCTCGACATCGGGCTCGACCCAAGGAACTATTTTCCGGTCGGCGACGTCGGCGAACTCACCGCCCGGCTGAACGTCGATTGCGCCGACTTCCAGGTCGATCGCGACGCTGTCCGCGCCCGTTTCAGCTGGGACAGGGCGGCGGCAGAGACGCTCGAAGTCTATCGCGCCGCGCTTGCGCCGCGCCGGCCGGTCCCGCGGCCCTCCACCACACCGGGGCCGGCGAGAGGTTAGGGCCCTAGGCGCGAAACTGGGCGATCACTTCGGCGCGGTCAGCCGCGTCGATCGCGCCGTCGATTTCGATCTTGCCGCCAGTCCGCCGCGCCCGGGCAATCAGTGGCCGCCACGCGTTCGCGCGCCATTGCCAGCTGCGGATGCGCCAGCGCCCCGGCCCCTCGGAATCAATCGCCAGCGTCGGGCGGCCGGCTCTGCCCGCTCCGGTGTTATCGTCGTCGCGACGGGTGCAGGCGCTTGTGGCGGCGGCACCGGCAATCGACGTCAGCAAGGCTCGGCGGTCCATCGGACAATCTCCATTGATATCGGAATAGCATGGCGGATCGGCCATCACGGCGCGGCAATCCTTTCGGGAACCGTCTGATGCGCGCGCGGCGTACCGCGTCCGACGGCTCGTTTGATGACCGCTTTCCCGATCCGCTGCCCCGGCAGCTCGACCAGCTTGTAAGTCACAAAGGCAAGCGCATAGGTCGCGGGCACAACGATCGCACCGGTCAGCATGAAACGCTCGACTGCGCCGAGTCCGGTGCCGAACCGCCCGATCACCGCCGCCGCGACGGGCTGCAGGATCAGGAGGTGGATTAGATAGGTACCGTAGGAAAGCTCGCCCAGCCAATAGAAGGGCCGGCTGCCGAACAGCCGCGAAATCCAGTCAATGATGCCGAGCGAACGCAGATGCACGAGCGCGAAGAAGCCAAAGACGAGCAGCTCGCGGACCGCGATGTGGAGCAGATCCTGATCGCCGCCGATCGGGATCGCGGCGAGCAGCATTGCCGCGCCGAGGCGAATCCACAGCCGCGCAGGGCTTTCGCCCGCACCGGCGGCGAGCAGCATGCCGGCGAGGAAAAGCTGGAGCTTCAATGGCAGGAAGGATGGCATCGGATAGTCGAGGCCCGCCGCGCCGGCGATCAGCGCGATGGTCACTCCGCCACCGGCCGCGACGAGCGCCGACGCTATCCAGCCAAACCGCCGTCCGAGCAGTATGAGGAAAGGAAAGAGCAGATAGAATTGCATCTCGAGCCCGAGGCTCCAGTCGGGCAGCGGGGTGCGAAAGGCATAGTCGGGAAGCAATCCGAACAGGAAGCTCAGATGCAGCGCGATGTTCATGAGACTGCCGTCGAGATAGCGTTCGGGCAGCTGCAGCGACTGGCCGAGGAAGCTGTCGATCGCGACGCGGCCCTCATAGATCGCGGGCCCGGCGATCAGCGCGGCGGCAAGCGTCACATAGAATAGCGGCGCCAGCCGGAAGAAGCGCCGCGTCCAAAAGGCGGCCCAAGTGCCGGGCGCGGTCCAGTCCTCGCTGCCCGCGCGCAGCCGGTACTGGAACATCATCAGAAAGCCGGAGAGCAAGATGAACAGATCGACGCCAAGATCGGGCTTGCTCATCAGCGGCAGCCGGAAACCGGTGAGGATCATCATGTGTCCGAACAACACCCAGAGCGCCGCGACGCCGCGCAAGCCGTCCAGACACTCGACGCGCCGAATGTCCATTACATATCTCCGCAAACGTTCATCGGTATCACCGGCAATAGACCTATCCCGGCGCGAAACCCGCTCGAATCGGCCAAATGCCCCCCGCAGGCGATGAAGCGGGCGCGCCTGTGTGCACTGCAACAAATCGGCGTGGTAAGGGTTCTTCCGAGGCGCATTCCGCGCCAACTCCAACGAGGAATCATGCTGCACCGAAAGCGGATCTTGTTCGCGATCAACTCGCTCGCGGGGGGCGGCGCCGAACGCGTGCTCGCGACCTTGCTCGGCGGGTCGGAGCCTTGGCGCGCGCGCTACGACATCCATCTCGCCCTGCTCGATGACGAGCCGCGCGCCTATGAGGTTCCCGAATGGGTTGCAGTTCACCAGCTCGACGCGCAGCACAAATTGCTGCCGAGCCTGACGCAGTTGCGTGCGCTGACGCGACGGCTCGCGCCCGACGCGACGCTCAGCTTCCTCACCCGCGCCAATATCGCCAACGCTTGGGCGATGGCGGGGCGCCGCCGACCCTGGCTGATCAGCGAGCGGATCAACACCAGCGCGCATCTGGGCAGCGCCTTCGCCGCCAAGGCGATGGTCCGCTTGGTCTATCCGCGCGCCGCGCATGTCATCGCGGTGTCCGAAGGCGTGGTCGACGATCTCGCCGCCAATTTCGGCGTCGCGCGGGGCCGCATGTCGGCGATCGCCAATCCGGTCGACCATCGGCGCATCGCCGAACTGGCGGCCGAACCGCCCGCCTTCGTGCCTGCCGATCCTTATATCGTCTCGGCCGGGCGGCTCATGCCGAACAAGAATTTTCCGCTGCTGCTGCGCGCCTATGCGCGGGCCGCGCCGGCGGAGCGTCTCGTCATCCTCGGCGAAGGGCCCGAGCGCGGCGCGCTCGAAGCGCTCGCCGCCTCGCTTGGCATTGCCGACCGGGTCGACATGCCCGGCTTCGTCGCCAACCCCTTCGCGGTGGTCGCGCGCGCGCAGGTCTATGCGATGCCTTCGAACGCCGAAGGTTTCCCGAACGGACTGGTCGAGGCAATGGCGTGCGGTGTGCCCGTCGTCGCGACCAATTGCGCCTCCGGCCCATCCGAGATTTTGGCCGACCGGCCGCGCGATACGATTACTGGCGGGATCGATGTCGACGCCGGCGCGTTGGTGCCGACCGATGATGTGCCCGCCTTCGCCGCCGCCTTGCACCGCGTTCTCGCCGAGCCGCAGCGCAGCGAATGCGGCAAGCGCGCGCGCGCGCGCTCGCTTGCCTATGGCGTCGGGCAGGCCGCGGCGAATTATTGGGCGCGGATCGAGGCGACGCTCGCCCGACCCCGCGCAGGGGCCGAGTTCAAAGACATTGCAGCATCAAGTCCGGGAGTGATTTCATGAAATGGCTTAAGCAGATCGCCTTGGCGAGCACGCTCGCGATGCTCGGTGCGTGCGCCGGGCAGGCGCCGCTCGCAGGCAGTGGCGCGGCGGCGCCGCCGGCCGAGGCGTTCAGTCTCTCGCCCGGCGACAAGGTCAAGATCGCGACCTATGGCGAAGAGACGCTGACCGGCGACTTCGAAGTCTCGCCCGCCGGCACGATCGCCTTTCCGCTGATCGGCGAGATCAAGGCCGCCGGGCTCCAGACCGACCAGCTATCGAAGGCGATCGAAGCGAAGCTCGGCGACGGCTATCTGCTCGAGCCGAAAGTCTCGGTCCAGGTCGCGAGTTTCCGGCCCGTCTATGTGCTCGGTGAAGTCAACAAGCCAGGCGAATATCCCTATACGCAGGGCCTCACCATCCGCGGCGCGGTCGCCAAGGCCGACGGTTTCACCTATCGCGCCAACGAGAAGCGCGTCTTCCTGAAGCGCGCGGGCGAAGCCGGCGAGCGCGAATATGAGATGACCGCCGATTTCCCCGTGCTTCCGGGCGACACGATCCGTTTCGGCGAGCGTTATTTCTGATGGACATGGCCGGCGCATCGCTCGCCCCCGCTCCGGCGCTCGAGGAGCCCGTTTCCGAAGATACCGGCAAGCCGCACCTGCGCGGCTGCCCGGTGAGCTTCGCGAAGCTCAAGGCGCTGCTCGCCGCCGACCTCTATCGCTATGCCGGCCGCACCGACTTCGGCGCCTTCGCGCGGCATTATGCCTTTACCCCGGGGTATAAATACACGGTGCTGATGCGCACGACAGGCTGGCTCAAGCTCAAGCCCGCCAAGGCTTTTGGTCTCTATCCGCTCGCCAAGTGGCTGCTGCTGCGCGCGCGTTACAAATATGGCTTTGCGATCCCCGAATATATGGAGATCGGGCCCGGCCTGTTCCTCAACCGCTTCGGCGGCTTCTATTTCCACGGCGACGCGGTGCTCGGCAGTAATGTCAACATCACCCACGGCGTCGTGCTCGGTTATATGAACCGCGGCGGTCGGCGCGGCGCGCCGGTGATCGGCGATCGCAGCTTTCTGGGGTCAGGCGCCAAGATCATCGGCGGCATCGCCGTAGGCGCGGAGGCGGCGATCGGCGCCAATGCGGTAGTGACAAAGGACGTGCCCGAGCGCGGCGTGGTCGGCGGCATCCCGGCAAAGCTGCTCTCCGATCAAGGATCGGACGGCTATATCAACCGTCTCGCCCCGCCCGAACTGCTCGCCGCCTGCGAGGGGGCGCTATATGGATCACGGGCCCGGGCTGGCTGATCGCGCCTACAGGCCCGAGAAGGTCACACCGACCGAAACGCGATTGTCGGTGAATTCGCGGCCCGCGTTGAAACCCCAACTCGACTGGGTGCGCCGCTGGAGGTCGACGCGCAGCGCCAGCCGCTTGCTCACCAGATAGGAGGCGTTGGCGCGCCAGGTCCAGCGATCGTCGCGCCGGTCGATATTGTTGAAATCGCGCTTTTCCAGCTCGCCGCCCGCGCTGATGATCAGGTTGCGCAGCAGCTCGTAATCGGCGCGCAGCGTCATGTTGGTGGCGAGATAGCCCGTCGCCCCGTTGACGCCGGTTTCCTTGATGCCGCGGTCCACGGTGCCGGTGAGCGTCACCAGCGGTGTCAGGAAATAGGCGAGTTCGCCGCGCACGAGGAAGCCCGAGACATCCTCGAACTCGGCCGCCTTGTAATCCTGATGAAGATAGCCGAGGCGAAGCGACCCGCGCGCCTTGCGCCCCAGCTCGAAGCTCGCCCCGGCCGCCAGGTCGAAACCGGTCGAATCGCGCGCCGGAACCGGACCGCTGCGTTCGCGATAGTCGCGCTTGCCGAGCGATCCCGCGACGAACAGCGCAACGCTGGGGCTCAGCGCATATTCGCCGATCGCGGTGCCGGTATAGCTGGTGTGATCGCGGAAATCCTGATCGATCGGATCGCCGCCCGGCGTCACGCTGTCGCTGTAATTGCGGTTCTCGATATCGATCACGCCGCGCACGCGCAGCCGGTTGAAGACATGCGTATAGGTCGCGGTTCCGCCATTCAGCGTGAAGCGGATCGGCCGCGACGCCTGCGTCGGGCTGTCGGGCGAGACGCGTTCCTGGCTGTAACGACCGTTGCGCAGCGTGACGTCGAACGTGTCCGACTTGCTGATCGTCCAGGCCGCGCCCGCGCTCACCGCATATTGGGTGGCATTTTCGCTCGACCGGTCGGCGTAATGCAGCAGGTCGAGTTCGCCTTCGAGCGACAGCTTGAGGTCGGGCGACGGCCGCACCAGCGAGATGCGCGGGCGGATGCGCAGATAGGCGTCGCCGATCTCGTCATCAGGCAGTGCATAAAGATTATCATCATAGCCGGCCCCGACCGCGATGCGCGGCATCAGTTCGAGCGAGCCGACGCGGATCGGTTCCGCGGTGTAGTCGGGCCGGCGGCGTTCGAGCACGCTGATATTGCGGTCGCGCCCGAAGCTGTTCTCGCTCGACACCGAACCGAGTCCGTCGGTCGCGTCCGATTGCTGCGCGAGGGCGGGCGCGGCGAAGCCGCAGCTGCCGAGCATTACGATGGAAAGGGCGCGCTTCACCGGCGCGCCAACGTCACGAGAATCGGCCTGTGATCCGATCCGGTCGCGGGCAATTGCCGCGCCGACACCAGCCCCCAATGGGGCCCGGCATAAAGATGATCGATCGGCAGCACGGGAAGCGCGCGCGGCCAGCTGGGCGCGCGCGTCATGCGAGTAAGTGGGGCAAGGGCGCGGTCCTGTTCACGCATCGCCGCGGCCCAAGGGGTCAGGTTCATGTCGCCTGCAACGATCAAGGCGCCCCGATCGATCCTTGCCAATGCCCGCGCCACGTCGCGCCTGCGCACCGCCTGGTCGCGCGAGGTCGGCCGAGGATAGTGAAGCGTCGCGACCATGAACGGGTCTCCGCCCGGCGGCGCGATCCGCGCCCAGAGCAAGGCGGGGCCGAATTTGCGGCCGTTTCGATCCTTCAGGAAATAATCGCCGTCGGCGATCGGCCAGCGCGAAAAAATGGCGAGATCGCAGCCGTTCGGGCATTCGGTCGCATGAAGGAAATGCTGGCCCAGCGCTGCAAGCATCGGTCGGAAGCTGCCGTTCACTTCCTGCAGCATCACCACATCGGGCTTCGCATCGATGATCGCCTGCGCGGTGCCGGCGGGGTCGGCGTTGCCCGACCAGACATTGTGCGTCAGCACATGAACCTGTGGGGCGCTCGCGGCTACGGCGGGGATATCGCGCAGCCATTCGGGCACAATCCCGATCGCGAGCGGGACCAGCGCCAGCAATGCGCCCGCGACCGTGGGCCACGGTCGCCACCCGGCAAACAACAGCCCCAGCAAGGCCGCCACGCCAAAGAAAGGGAGGAAGGAGGCGAGCAGATCGAGCGCCGGCAACCGCCCGCCGCCGAGCGCCAGCCACGCAGCGACGATCCCCCCGCCGGTCAGCAGGGAGCCGAAGGCGCGGACGGGTTTCACGCGCGCGCGCGCAGCCGGCTACGCAGGGCATGGCCCGACTGCCGAAGCGACGCTGGGATGAGCTTCGCGGCGAGCAGCAGCGCCGCCGTGCCCGTCCCCTCGGGCAGATAGACATCGCCGAGCCGGATCGCCGTCCGTCCCGGATATTTCATCGCGTAGCGGGCGTAATGCGCGATTTCCTGATTGACGAGCCGCCGCAGCAAGGCGGCCTCGCGCGGCGGGGCCTCAGCGAGCATCGCCCGCGCCGTGTCGACCAGACAGGGCAGGTCGAGCGTCGTGGTCGATTTGCTCACCTTGTTGTCGCTGTCGCGGTGAAAGCGCGCGGTGACACGCGGGTCGTAACACAGCGAGCCCTTGGCAAGCACGCGCAACCACAAATCCTTGTCGCCCCCGCGCACCGCGCGCCCTTCGGGAAAGAGCCCCGCCTCGAACAGCGTGTCGCGCCGTATCGCGATCGCACCGGTCCACATCGGGCATTCGCGCACCGCGAGCCATGCTTCAAGGAAGTCCGCGAAGTCTAAGCTCCGCGTGCGATCGAGCTGCGCCGCGATCCGCTGCGGTTGCGACCGATCGTCGAAGACATGGTCGAACCGCGTCGCCGCCGCGCGCACCTCGAGATCGGCGCTTATGCATTCGGCCAGCACGGCCAGATGATCGGACTGCCACAGGTCATCGGCGTCGAGAAAAGCGATCCAGTCACCGCTCGCGGCCCGGATGCCGACATTGCGCCCGGCATAGCCGCCCGGCCCCGGCGCCGCGAGGTCGAGCAGCTTGATCCGCGCGTCGTCGATCGCTGCTGCCAGTTCGCGCCCACCGTCGGTCGAGCCATTGTCGATCACGAGTATCTCATGCGCCGAATAGCTCTGCGCGAGCGCGCTCTCGATCGCCGCGCGGACATGCGCGGCCTTGTTATAGAGCGGCATAACCACGGAAAAGCGCGGAGCTAATTGGAGGTTTGTCATCAGTCGCGTGCTGCCTTTCGTCCCCCCGCCAGATTGAGGAACTCGCCCACCGCCACCCCGGCGAGCTGCAATGTCAGCCCCATCACCGCCAGCCGTCGCCGCAGCGACAGCTCGCGTGTGATCGCCGCCCGGCGCAATCGCCGCACCGTATCGACGGCGGTTATGCCGAGCACATGAACGAGGCGCGGACGCCCCGTGGTACGGTCCCAGCGTCCGCCGCTCAGCCGCTGGCGCTTGCGCACCAGCTCGGCGCGGCTCGCGCGCACCGGATGGCGGACGACCATCGCCGGCACGTAAATGAGCGGCCGGCCGGCACCCCGGATGCGCAGCGCCATCTGCCGGTCGCCGCCCGATTTCAAAGCCGCGTCGAACCCGCCGAGCGCCTTCAGCAGCGCCGTCTCGCTCGCCCAATTGGCGGTCGCGCAATTGCCGCGTGACGCGTGCTCCTGCGGAAAGCTGAAAAGCCGCTCATAATCGCCGAACACCTCGCGCTCGGGCGCGATTTCGTCGAAAAGCTCGATCTTGCCCGCGAGTACCCCGAACCCGGGGTTCATCCCGGCGGCGCGCACCACCTGTTCCAGCCAGTCGGACGCGGGCTCGCAATCGGCGTCGGTGAAAGCCGTGATCGGCGCGCACACATGCGCGATCGCGCGGTTGCGCGCGACATAGGAGCCGGGCTGCGGCTCTTCGAGCAGCTCGACGCCGGCGTAGCTCCGCGCAATTTCGCACGTGGTATCGCTCGACCCATTGTCGACGACGATGATCTGATAAGCCTCGCGCGGCAATGTCTGACGCGCGAGCGCGTCGAGACAGCGGCCGAGCACGGCTTCGCCGTTCCATACGGGTATGACGACTGCGACTTCGAACATGGATTCGCCTGTTTCAGTGCCCCCGCAGGCATCCCAATCGGGTCGTCGCCCCATTCAGGTCAACCTTATGCTGCACCTGCGAAGACGAGCCGCCCCGTTGACCGGACGACCGGAGCCGGGGTGCCTTCGCTCGCAAATAATTGCCCGCTACCAAGGATCGCGTCGGGCCGGTCGCCCGTTCTGCACCGCACAGGCTTGGCGGCGGCGGTGAATAGGAGACGTATATCCGTGGGTGAATTCCTGCCCGAATCGGGCGAAGCCGCCGAAATATTGGTGGTGTCGCTCGAGTCAGCCGAAGCCCGCCGGGCTGCCTTCGCCGCGCGCGCCGCGGACACGTCGCTCGCCTGGCGCTTCTTCGACGCGTGCACGGCTTCCGCCCCCGGGATGACGGTCGACGAAGCCGCGATCCGCCGCAACAAGGGCCGCGCGATGAGCAAGGGCGAGATCGGCTGCTACGCGAGCCATTTCTCGATCTGGCAGGACATGGTCGACCGCGGCGTGCGCCAGGCGATCGTCCTCGAGGACGATACGGTTGTCGACTGGGCCTATCTCGAGCCGCTCGCGCGCACCGACCTCCATGCCGAGGGCATCGATTATCTCCGGCTCTATGCCAAGCGGCCCACCTGGCAGCGCGTCGTCAAGCGCAACTTCCTCCAGCATTCGCGCGCGGTCGTCGAGCTGGTCGGGCTCGCTTACGGCACGCAGGGCTATGCAATCACGCTCGCGGGCGCGCGGCGGCTCGTCGAGCATTGCCGCACCGTCCGCCGCCCGATCGACGACGAGATGGACCGGTCGTGGGCGCACGGTCTGCCCAATCTCGCGCTCTATCCGGCGCCGATTTTCGAGGCGGCGATCGTCTCGGACATCGGCAATTCGCGCTTCGTTCCCAAGAACGACCCGC
The DNA here is from genome assembly GCF_004795895.1 of Sphingopyxis sp. PAMC25046. Lineage (NCBI taxonomy): Bacteria > Pseudomonadati > Pseudomonadota > Alphaproteobacteria > Sphingomonadales > Sphingopyxidaceae > Sphingopyxis > Sphingopyxis sp. PAMC25046. The sequence continues at coordinate 1,083,328 of NZ_CP039250.1, read as the reverse complement.
TCTATCATTCGCCAAGGCAAAGGGTCTGGCGCCAGATCGAGCGCGCGCGCATGCGGATGCTGAAAGCGAGGCGCCTGCTTGAGCGCTGACCTCCCCACCCGCTTCGACGCGGGGTTACGCGCACGCAGCCGCAGTTCGATCGGCTGGACGGTGACGCGTTTCCTGTCCGACCAGATCTTCTCCTTCGTCGTTTTCGTCATCCTAGCGCGCCTGCTGGCGCAAGCGGATATCGGCGCCTTCGCGGTGATGGCGGTGACGGCGGAGGCGTTCCGCATCATCGCGACCGCCGGCCTCGTGCAGACGATCGCGCGCAAAAAGGAGATCACGCCGGCCTTCCTCGACACCATCTATCGCTCGCAGCAGGCCTTTTCCTTCCTCTCCGCCTTGCTGATCATGGCGCTCGCCCAGCCCATCGCCCATTGGATGGGTGCGCCGGGCATCGCGCTGCCGCTCGCGGTGATGAGCCTGACGCTGCCGATCTCTTCGTTCGGCGCGACGCATATGGCGCTGCGCCTGCGCGAATTCGGGCACCGCACGACCGCGCTACGCTCGGTCGTCGGCGGCCTGATCGGCGGGACTGCCGCCGTGGTCGCCGCCTTTGCGGGGCTCGGCCTGTGGAGCCTCGTGATCCAGCGCCTCGTTACCGAGATCGTCGGGCTCATCCTGTCGCGCGCCTCCTATGACTGGAAACCCGGTTGGCGGTTCGACTGGGCGATATTGCGCGGCAATCTGATGCTCAACGCCAGCCTGATCTATGTCCAGCTCGCCTTTCTCGCCACCGTCCGCGTGCAGGAAATGGCGATCGGCGCCGGGATCGGGCTTGCCGCCGTCGGCATTTATCGCACCGCCTGGCGGACCGTCGAGCTGATCGGCCGCGGCGCGATCCAGCCCTTCACCCAGGTCGCCGTACAAACGCTCGCGCGCGTCAAGGACGATCCCGCCGAACTGCGCCGTGCCTATCGCTGGATGATTTCGCGCGCTTCGGCGCTGTCCTTTCCGGCGCTGGTCGGTTTCGGCGCGCTCGCCCCGATCGCGATCCCGACCGTGTTCGGTGCCAAATGGGCCGAGGCGGGTCAGCTCGCCCAGATTTTCGCCTTCATGGCGGTGCCCTTCACGCTCAACTTCTTCGCTTCGCCCTCGCTCAGCGTGCTCGGCGCATCGCGCAGCCTGATCTCGCTTTCGACGACGCAGCTCGTGCTCGGCGTCGCGCTGACGCTCGCGGCGCTGCCCTTCGGCCTCTTCGCGGTCGCGGTTTCCTATGTCGGGCGCGCCTATCTCACCCTTCCGATGCAGATCTGGCTGCTGCGGCGCGCCTCGGGCATCCGGCCGACCGACAGCCTGCGCGCGGTCGCGCCCCCTCTCGTCGCCTCCTCGCTGATGGGCGTCGCGCTCGCGATCGCGATGCGGCTGCTCGATGGGTATCTGGCGGGATGGCAGGCTCTGCTGCTGCTAACCGCGGTCGGGGCGCTCTTTTACGGCATCGCGCTGCTCGCCATTTCCGGAACGTGGCGCGGCCGCCTCCTCTCCCTCTCCAGACAGCTCAGAAAGAGCCCGATATGACCATGAAAAGCGCCGACCTGCTCGTCGGCGAACTCGCCGACCATTTTGCCCGTGTGCTCGATAGCGTGCTGCCGGCGGGCCGGCTGGCGCTCGTCGACTTTCCCGATCACTCGAACGTCGGCGATTCGGCGATCTGGCTCGGCGAGATGGCCTATCTGCGCAAGCGGAACCGCCTGCCCGCCTATTATTCGGCGATCGCCGATTTCGACGACGAAGCCTGCGGGGCGGCGATCGGCGACGGGCCGATTCTGATCCACGGCGGCGGCAACATGGGGACGTTGTGGCCCAAGCATGAAGACTTCCGCCTGCACCTCCTTCGCACGCACCGCGGCCGTCCCATCGTGCAGATGCCGCAGTCGATCCACTATGCCGACCCCGCCGCCGCGGCCGAGATGGCCCAAGCGATCCGCGATCACGGCCAGTTTACGCTGCTCGTCCGCGACGCTCGCTCGTTCGCCTTTGCCGAGCGGCATTTCGACTGCGCTATCCGGCTCTGTCCCGATGCCGCGCTGATGCTCGGCCGCCAGCAGCGCAGTCCCGCGACCGTGCCGGTCTTCGCGCTGCTCCGCACCGATCATGAGCGGGCACCCGGCGGCGCCGACACGCTCCCCGCCGGCGTAGTCGCCGACGACTGGCTCGGCGAGGATCCCGCCCAAAAGCGCCGATTGCGCCTGTCGCTGAAGCTCGGCCGCCTTTTCAACCGCGATCCGATGGCGCAGCGCGCCGCGCGGCAACAGCGGCTGGCCGAATGGCGACTGCAACGCGGGCTGGCGATGCTGTCCACCGGCGAGCTGGTCGTCACCGACCGGCTCCACGCGCATATCCTCTCGCTGTTGCTCGACATCCCGCACGTGCTGCTCGACAACAGCTATGGCAAGGTCGCGGGCTTCGCCGATCAATGGACTGGCGATTATGGCGGGCTGATGCGCGCGACCGACCGTGTGGAGGCGTTTGAAACCGCGCTTGCAGGCACCGCGCCGCAGATCGTCGACGGCTAAGCCACCTCAACCTCAATAGGCGTTGCGGTGGATCAGCACCTGCACCGTGCGCACCAGGATCGAAACGTCGCGCAGCAGCGACCAGCCGTGCTGATATTCAAGGTCGGCTCCCAGCCGGTTGACGATATCGCGCTTCGTATTGGTCGCGCCGCGAAAACCGCGGATCTGGGCGAGTCCGGTGATGCCGGGCTTGAGCGCGTGGCGATGCCAATATTGCCGGTCGACGCGCCAGAACAGTTCGTTCCCCGCGGTCGATCCGAGCGCGTGCGGGCGCGGCCCGACGAGGCTCATCTCGCCCGACAGCACGTTGATCAGCTGCGGCAGCTCGTCGATGCTCGTCGCCCGGATGAATTTGCCGACGCGCGTGATCCGGTCGTCGTCGCGGCTCGCCGAGCGCGCGCCGTTGGCGTCGGTCGCCTCGACGCGCATGCTGCGGAATTTGAGGATCCGGAAAATGCGGTTGCCGCGCCCCATCCGCTCCTGCCGGAAAAACACCGGTCCCGGCGAATCGAGTTTGATCGCGATCGCGACCAGCATCAGAAAGGGCGCCAGCACGAACAGCGCCGGGATCGTCACCGCGAGGTCGAGCGCGCGCTTCTTGACCCGGTTGGCGCGGTTGAGCGGCCCCCACGACACCACCAGCGTCGTTACCCCGCCCGATTGCCGCGTGGTGAGCGGCCCGAGTTCGGCGATCTCGGGCATCACGATCTCGCCGAGGATGTTCACGCCCTTCAGCGCGCGCGCCCATTCGACCTTCCGCTCGGGCGCGCAAACGATCGTCACCCGGTCGTAATCCTGCAGGACCGTACCGAGCCGATCCAGCATGTACGGGTCGTCGAGATCGGTGCGAAGCCCCGACGCGCGCGCGTCGATGATATCGCGCTTCAGATAGGATGGCGGCAGGTTCGCGCCGTCGACGATCACCAGTTCGGCCGTCATCTCGCCGAAGACACGGCGCACGGCATGGCAGACGAGCAACCGCTGCGCGACAAGCAGTATCAGCGCGGTCACCATGCCCATGCCGAGCGCGAAGCGCGGGACATCGCCGGTTACGCGCAGCGAGAAGGCTGCGAGGAGGAAGACGAGCAAGGTGGTCGCGAACGAGAGCATCGTCTGGCGGCAGCTCTTGATCGGCCTGGTCAGGCAGCGCGGGTTATACGCCTGGTTCTGGAATGCGATCGCCGCGTGAACGAGCAGCGCGCCGAGCATCGCCGTCAGCAAACCCTCCGAAATGCTCCGCGGCGCTTCGATTATCAGCGTCACCGCAAAACCCGCCATCAGCGCTACCGCGTCCAGCCCCATCAGGCCGAGGCAGAGCCATATCTTGGCGTCGCGGCGCGCCGCTTTTGCAATCGGTGTCCGGACGGGCACGCCCTGAAGCGCCAGGTCGATCTTGGTCATGGGATGGGAGACTCCCTGAATTCACATAATCTTGTTGCGATGCAACATGTCCGGAGGGGCTGGAAACACAAGCAGACAGCGCGGGCTTGTGCTGGATACAGGACGATCCGTGTGAAAGACGTCTGGTCACAGGTTTAGGTATCGTTGGCCGTGCGAATAGGCTGTCAGCGCGCGCGCAATGGATTAAGGAAAACAGCATGTCCATCGATCCGACTCGCCGCAGCCTGTTGGGTGCCACGACGACCGCCGGCGGGACCTAGGATTATGGCGGACTATATCTTCAAGCCGCACGAACGTCCGACATTGCCGGGCTCGCCCGCCAACCCCGATCACCCAAGCCGCCGCCGGATTCGCTATTTCCTCATCGGCTGCCTGATCGGGATCACCGGCGGGCTCGGCAACGCGCTCGTCACGGTGAACCTGAATTTCGCGCAGGGCACGCTGGGACTCAACAGCGACGAGGCCGCCTGGCTGACCGCCGCCTACTTCATGACCAACGTCACCGCGAACCTGCTTCTGGTGAAATATCGCCAGCAATTCGGGCTCCAGCCTTTCATCCGCTATACGCTCGTCGCTTATGCGGTGACGACGCTTATGCACCTCTTCATCCACGATTTCTGGACCTCGGTCGCGGTTCGCGCGATGAGCGGTATCGCGGCGAGCGGCCTCTCGACGCTGACCATCCTCTATTTCTTCCAGGCGCTCCCCGCGCCCAAGCGGCTCGCCGCGGTAATGATCGGCATCTGCATTCCGCAGATCGCGACGCCGCTCGCGCGCGTGCTCTCGCCCGGACTGCTCGAATGGGGCGACTGGCACCAGCTTTACTGGTTCGAATTCGGGCTTGCGCTCGCAACGCTCGCCACGGTTTGGACGCAGCCGCTGCCGCCGAGCGAGCGCGAGAAAGTGTTCGAACCGCTCGACTTCCTGACCTTCGCGCTCTTTGCGCCCGGCCTGTGGTTGCTCATCGCGGTGCTTTCGCAGGGCCGGATCCAGTGGTGGACCGAACGGCCGTGGATCGGCTGGTCGCTCGCGGCGAGCGTCGCGCTGATCGCCGCCGCGATCCTGGTCGAACATCATCGCCGGAACCCGCTCCTCAACACGCGCTGGCTCGGCACGCGCGAGATGCTGCGGCTGATCGCGGTGGCGGCGTCGGTGCGCATCCTGCTGTCCGAACAGGCGTTCGGATCGATCGGCTTCCTTAATACCGTCGGCCTGATCAACGACCAGATGGTGACGCTGAACCTCATCGTCGTCTTCGCCTCGATCGCGGGCCTCGCGACCGCCGTGCTGACCTTTCGCCCCGACAACCTTACGCGGCCGATCCTCATCGCGGTTGTCCTGATCGTCATCGGATCCTTCATGGATGCGCAGGCGACCAACCTCACGCGGCCGAGCCAATTCCATTTGAGCCAGGCGCTGATCGGTTTCGCCTCGCTGCTCTTCCTCGCGCAGGCGATGGTGATCGGCATCGCGCGCACCCTGCTCGCGGGTGGCAAGAATTTCATCAGCTTCGTCGTGATTTTCAGCATGAGCCAGAGCATCGGCGGCCTTGCCGGCAGCACGCTGCTCGGCACATTCCAGACCGTCCGCGAGAAATATCATTCGCACGAACTCGTCCAGAATATCGTCGCGAGCGACCCTCTGGTCGCGGCGCGGCTCGGCGCGGGCAGCCGCGTCGTCGCCGGAACGGTAGGCGACCCCGCGCTGCGCAGCACCGAGGGGACCGCGCTGCTCAGCCGGCAGGTGACGCGCGAGGCGAATATCCTTGCCTATAACGACGTGTTCCTGCTCGTCGGCGTGCTCGCGATCCTGACGACGATCTGGGGCTTCATGATCACGCGGGCGATCCGGCGGCGGAACGAGCCGTCACCGGTGTTATTGTTGGTACAGCGGCTGCAGGCTCAGGCGCAACAGGGGCAATGAGATGAGCGACGAACAGGCGAAGGCGCCCGAACTCGAAGCGGCAAGCCCGCCCCCCGCGGCGGGACCGGCGGCGCGCGCCGCGCCTTCCCCGGCGGAGCCCGTTGCCGATCCGCAGGTCGATGCGCCGCCATCGTCGTGGCGCCCGCCCGATAAGACGCGCACGACCGTGATCCTTATCGTCGCGATCGCACTGCTCGCCATCCTCGCGATCCTCTTCGCATGGGAACTCCCGCCGTTCGGTAGCGGGTCCGAAAGGACCGACAATGCCTATGTGCGCGGCCGCGTGACGATCATCAGCCCGCAAGTCAGCGGCTATGTAACCAGCGTTCCGGTGCAGGATTTCGCCGAGGTCAAGGCGGGGCAGGTCCTCGCCACGATCGACGACCGCATCTATCGCGCACGCGTCGCGCAAGCCGAAGCGAATGTCGCGGCGCAGGAAGCGTCGCTCGCCAATTCGGCACAGGCGCAGCGTTCGCGCGAGGTCGCGACCGACAGCCAGAATGCGGGCATCGCGAATGCGCAGGCGCAGCTCGCCCGCGCCGAGGCCGATATGCGTCGCGCGCGAACCCTCGTCGCCGATGGTTCGATTTCGACCCGCGAGTTCGACCAGACCCGCGCCGCGCTGCTCGCCGCGCAGGCCTCGCTGCAGCAGGCGCGCGCCAGCCGCGCGATCGGGACGCAGGATGTGCGCACCGTCGTCGTCGGCCGCGCCGGCCTCGAAGCCGCCGTCGCCTCCGCGAAGGCACAGCTTCGTCTGGCGCAGATCGACCTCGACAATACGGTTATTCGCGCACCCGCCGATGGTCAGCTCTCCGAAATCGGCGTGCGGCGGGGCGCTTATGTCACGGCGGGCACGCAATTGCTGTCGGTCGTCCCGCACAATGTCTGGGTGATCGCCAACTTCAAGGAAGCGCAGACGGGCGATATGGCGATCGGCCAGCGGGCGCGATTCAGCGTCGATGCGCTGGGGGGTACCGAACTCACCGGGCGGATAGAAAACCTGGCGCCGGCGGCGGGCTCCGAATTCGCGGTGTTGAAGGCCGACAATGCCACCGGCAATTTCGTCAAGGTTGCGCAGCGCATCGCGGTGCGGATCGCGATCGACAAGGGGCAGCCAGCGGCGAACAGGCTGCGTCCGGGCATGTCGGTCGAGGTACGCGTCGACACGAGCCGCGGATCGCGGCAGTGAGGATAGCGCCTCTCACGACAGCCGTGCTCGCTGGAACGCTAAGCGCCTGCGCCGGACCGAACATCGCGCTCACCGAGGTCGCACCGGTGACGCCTCCGCCCGCATGGCGAACCGATGCGGGCACCGGCGCCCCGCTGCAAGGCGACTGGTGGCAATCGTTCGGCGACCCGGCGCTCGCGGCGCTGGTCGAGAAAGCGCTCGCCCACAACAGCGACGTCGGAATCGCCGCGGCGCGCGTACGCGAGGCGCGCGCCAATGCCGCGCTCGCGCGATCGCAGACCCTTCCAGCGATCGATGCGACGCTCGGCGCCGGGCGCTCGCGGTCGGTGAACGCCTTTGGCCAGCCGGCCGAACAGAGCTTCGCCCAGCCGCAGATCCAGATCGCGTATGAAGTCGATCTGTTCGGCCGCCTCGCCGATCAGCAATCGGCCGCGCGCGATGCCTTTTTCGCGAGCGAAGCGGCACGCGACGCGGTGCGGCTCTCGGTCGCCGCGGCGGTGGCGAGCAATTATGTCGTGCTGCGCAGCCTCGACGCGCGGCTGGAGGTTGCGCGCGAGACGGTGCGCGCGCGCTCCGAATCGCTGCGCATCGCGAAATCGCGCGTCGGATCGGGCTATTCGCCAAAACTCGAACTCGAACAGTCGCAGGCCGAATATGACGCGACCGCGCAGATCGTCCCGCAGATCGAGCTGGCAATCGCGCGTACCGAAGGCGCGCTGAGCCTGCTGGTCGGCGATACGCCCAGGACGATCGCTCGCGGCATCGCGCTCGATCGTCTGGCCGTACCCGCGATACCCGGCGACCTGCCGTCGGAACTGCTGCGCCGCCGGCCCGACGTTGCGCAGGCCGAATACCAGCTCGCCGCGTCGGACAAGAATCTGGCGGCGGCGCGCAAGCGTTTCCTGCCGCAAGTGCGCCTCACCTCGGCGGCGGGTGCGGCGTTTTCGACGCTGCTCGGCGATCCGATCACGATCTGGTCGGTCGGCGGCAGCATTCTTGCCCCGATCTTTCAGGGCGGGCGGTTGACCGCGCAGGCCGACGCTGCGGGGGCTCAGCGCGACCAAGCGGCCTTCGCCTATCGCCGCACCGCGCTGGCCGCGTTCCGCGAGGTCGAGGATGCGCTCGCGGCGGTCAGGCGAATCGACGAGCAGATCAATTTCGCGCAGTCGCAGCGCGAGGCGCTGGCCGAAGGACTGCGCCTTGCGACCAACCGCTTTCGCGAAGGCTATTCGCCCTATCTCGAACAGCTCGACGCGCAGCGCGGGCTGCTCGGTGCCGAACTGTCGTTGATCCAGCTGCGCGCCGACGCGCTTACCGCGCGCGTCCAGCTGTTTCAGGCGATGGGCGGCGGATGGGCGCCCTGCGGAGCGCCGGACGTGCCTTGCGCCCCCGAACCCTAGACTTCGGCCGCGAGTTCGCCCCGCGCCTGCCGGAACACCTCGAGGCTGCCCCAGATTGCGAGCCCGGCCATGATCGTCGCAACGGCGAGGTCGGGCCAGTTGCGCCCGGTGCCGAATACGCCGAGCGCCGCGCCCATCACCGCGATATTGCCGATCGCGTCGTTGCGCGAGCATATCCAAACCGAGCGCATGTTCGCGTCGCCCGTCCGGTAGCGATAGAGCATCAGCGCGACCGCGACATTGGCAACGAGCGCCAGTGCGCCGATCACCCCCATCGTTTCGGCATGCGGCGCCGAACCGGCGAGGAAGCCCCAGGCCGCTGATCCGAAAACCCAAAGCCCGAAGGCGAGCATCGTTGCCGCCTTCAGCAATGCGGCGCGGGCACGCCAGGCGAGCGCCATGCCCGCGACGCCCAGACTGATCGCATAATTGGCGCTGTCGCCCAGAAAATCGAGCGCGTCGGCCTGCAGCGCACGCGAATCCGCGGCGACGCCCGCGACGATCTCGACGCCGAACATGGCGGCATTGACCAGCAGCGCGAACCACAGGACGCGCCGCCATTTGGGGTCGTTCAGCGCGGTCTTGCCGCTTTTGCCGGCACAGCATTGATCGGCCATCGAAATCTCCTGACATTCTCGAGTCGGCCTACTATATGCACCCTGTAGCAACTACAGGGTCAAGCGATGAAGATCGGCGAGCTATCGCGTGCCACCGGCACAAACATCGAAACCATCCGCTATTATGAGCGCATCGGTCTGCTCCCCGCACCCGCCCGCACCGCAGCCAATTATCGCAGCTATGGCGAGGCGCACCGGTCGCGGTTGAGCTTCGTGCGCCATTCGCGCGAGCTGGGCTTCACTATCGAGGAAATCCGGTCGCTTCTCGACCTGTCGGACAATCCGGCGCGCGACTGCGGCGAGGCCGACCGGATCGCGACCGCGCATCTGGGGCAGGTCGAGGCGAAGATCGCACAGCTCACCCTTCTCCGCGACGAACTCGCGCGCATCGTCGGGCGATGCCGCGGTGGGGTCGCCGCCGATTGCCGGGTGATCGAGGCGCTCGGCGACCACAGCCACTGCGACAGCCAGCACTAGGGTCCTGACCCTAGAGCCTGTCGCCCCGCGGAACGGCGGCGACCAACATGGATCAAGGTCGCGCGTCTATTTCCACTCGCTTTGCCGAATGGGCAGGAACCCGGACGCCGCACATGCGTCAATCGCACAGGTTGGGGGCGTCGGCCCCTTGGCGCCTGCCAGCCGCTCCCCCAGCGAAAAAGAGGAGACGGAAAGTGGAGAGGCAGACGAACAAAGATCGCGGCAGCCGCGACGAAGCCGGCGATCGCGATACGCAATCGGGTTCGCTTTATGAGTGGGAAACGAGCCGCGACGACAACGGCGGTTACGCCTATGGTGGCTACCCCGAAGCCGGATTCGGTCCGCGCGAGACGCGGCGCCATAGCGACTATGGCCGCAGCGGACGCGAACGCACCGAGCGCGGTCATTACAGCGCTGACCGCCCGCGCGACTATGCCGGAAACGACTGGAATCGCACCTATGGCGCGCGGCGCTATTGGGACGACGATCAGCGATATGGCGAGCGCGGCGACAGGGACCACTATCGCGGGTCGCGCGATCGCGATTGGCGCGACCGCGAGGATCGCCAATCGGCCTGGTCCTATATGGGATATGCCGACCCTTATGGCTGGCCGACCTATATCCCTTATGGTGCCGCCGATTTCGGCCGATCAACCTATGACCGCGGCGGCTATTCGCCGCGCGGGCATCACGAACGCGGCTTCTTCGAGCGCGCAGGCGACGAAGTGCTGTCGTGGTTTGGCGACGAGGAAGCGCAGCGCCGCCGCGAGCGCGACCATCGCGGGCGCGGGCCGGCCGACTATGTGCGTTCGGACGACCGCATTCGCGAGGATGTGAACGACCGGCTGACCGAGGATTATTGGGTCGATGCGTCGCGCATCGGCGTTACCGTTTCGGGCGGCGAAGTCACGCTCGATGGCATGGTCGACAGCAAGCGCGCCAAGCGCCGCGCCGAGGACTTGGCTGACGATGTGACGGGCGTGAAGCATGTGCAGAACAATCTGCGCGTCGACAGCACGTCGTTCGCACCACAGGGCAGCTAGTGGCTCGCCGCAGGGCGAGAGAGAGGGAGCGGTTCGCCGCTCCCTTTTCTTGTTAACGATAAGGGAAAGGTGGGACGATTCTGTTGCCCGGCTCGTCCCCAGCCGCTGGTATCCGATTCTGTTGCCCGGTTCGGTCCGAACCGCGTTCTATTTGTCTAACCTTAGGCCGTGAGGCTTATCGGTTAGGCAGCAAGAGCGAGTGCTTCGTTATCGTTAGCACTTATAGTTTTGAGCCTTGAACGGGTTACTCAGCCCGGAAGAAAACATCGTCTTTGAACACACGTCGATCCTGGTTCGGCCCCGTCAGAAACCCGCGCGCCCATCGATGAAACGCGGGTTTGTGGTGGAGCCGCCGGGTACTGCCCCCGGGTCCGCTGTGTCTATTCCACGACACCATTTATCCTCATAGCCAGCCGAAGCCGGCAACAACCCATATAGGAAGCCCGCCCGCGCTTGGGAAGAGCGGGCGGGCGTTTCGTCGCGGATCGCGAACTACTTCTTCTTCAGCTCATCGCGGATTTCTGCCAGCAGTTCGACCTCGGTCGGGCCCGTCGGCGCGTCAGGCGCCTTTTCCTTGCGCACCACCCTGTTCACGGCCCTTACCAGCAGGAAGATGATCCACGCCAGAATCAGAAAGTTGATCGTCGCGGTGATGAAGGCGCCATAGCCGAACATCGCGACCCCGGCCTCTTTGAGCGCCGCATAGTCGGTCGCCGACACGCCCTCCGGCACCGGACCAAGGCGGATGAACATGTTCGAAAAATCGACCCCGCCGAAGATCGCGCCCACGACCGGCATGATGATATCCTCGGTCAGCGACTTGGTGATCGTCGCGAAGGCGCCGCCGATGATGACGCCGACGGCGAGGTCGATGACATTGCCTCGCGCGATAAATTCCCTGAATTCATTCAGCATCTTGTCGTACCCCGAGTTGTTGAGCCGTGCCGTGAAAACTGCCGTGATGATTGCACAAAGGCAAGCGCGATCCTATTATGTGTATTGTTGCGGCAAAACGCCGCCGGAGGGAGCCTGATGACCATGACCTATCGTAACGCCCGCTGGTTGATCCTGCCCGTCGCCGCGATGAGCCTGTCCGCCTGCGGCATCAACAGCGTCCCCACCAAGGAAGAGGCCGCGAAAGCGAAGTGGGCGAATGTCGAAGCCGCCTATCAGCGGCGCGCCGACCTGATCCCCAATCTTGTCGAAACCGCGAAGGGCGCCGCCAATATCGAACAGTCGACGCTCGAAGGCGTGATCCAGGCGCGCGCGTCGGCGACGCAGGTGAAACTCAGCACCGACGACCTCGAAGATCCCGCCAAGGTGCAGGCCTTCCAGCAGGCGCAAGGCAATGTGTCGAGCGCTCTCGGCCGCCTGCTCGTCACCGTCGAAGCCTATCCCGACCTCAAGAGCCAGGCGCGCTTCGCCGACCTGATGACCCAGCTCGAGGGCACCGAGAACCGCATCAACGTGTCGGTGCAGGACTATAACGCCGCGGTGCAGGACTATAATACGACGATCCGCACCTTCCCCGACATCATCGGCGCCAAGATCGTCCATGGCGCTGAGGCGATGACCCCCTATCGCGCGGTGACGCCCAACGCCAATCAGGCGCCCAAGGTCGACTTCGGGCAATAAGGTGCGCCGCGTCGCTCTTGTCGCTCCGCTCGCGATCCTGCTGGGCGCGAGCGGATGCAAGGCGGCGTCGGAGCCAGCTATCGCAAGCGAGACGGTTGCCTGCGAGGGCGTCCCACCGATGGCGATGACCGGCCGCGTAACCGATGCGGCGGAGATATTGACCGGCGAGGAGGAAGCGCGCTTGTCCGATCGACTGGCCCGGTATGAAATGCGGACGAAACACCAGATGGTCATTGCGACGACGTCCAGCCTGCATGGCGCGCGGGTGGACAATTTCGGAACCTGTCTTGGTGAGCGCTGGGAAATCGGCAGGCAGGATCATGACGACGGTATCGTCATTCTTGTCGCTCCCAAAGAACAGCAGATACGCATCGCAACTGGCTTGGGAATGGAAAAGATACTGACCGACGACAAGGCGCTCGCCGTCATTCATGAAATGCTTCCGCAGTTCGAAATTCAGGATTATGCGGGTGGCCTGTCGACCGGCATCGACGCTATCGCCGCGCAAACGGGAGATACCGAATGAGGTCGCTTTTGCTCGGCTGGGCACTGGGCCTCTCATTGCTCGCTGCGCCCGCGACCGCGCAGACCTTCCCCAAGCTCGCGGGCAATCCGGTCGTCGATCAGGCCGATATCATCCCCGCGGCCGAGGAAGCCGCGCTCAATACGCAGCTTCTCGAACTCGAGAAGCGGACCGGACACCAGTTCGTCGTCGCGACGATCAAGGATCTGGAGGGTCGCGACGTCGCCGACTATGGCTATAGGCTTGGCCGCGAATGGGGGATCGGGGACGAGGCTCGTGACGATGGCGTCGTTTTTCTGATCGCGCCGGACGATCGGCGGATGCATATCGCGGTCGGCCTCGGCCTCGAACCCGTACTGACCGACGCGATGTCGGGGCGGATCATCCGCGACACGATCACTCCCAAATTCAAGGCCGATGATTATCCCGGCGGCATCCAGGCCGGCGTCGATGCGATCGCCGAGCAGATCGAGCTGCCGCCCGAGGAAGCTGCCGCTCGCGCGCAGGCGGCCGCAGCGCAAGAACGCGACCGCGCCGACGACGGCAATTTCGGCGGGCTTTTCTTCATCGGTTTCATCATCCTGATCTTTTTCGTCATCCCCTGGCTGTCGAGCCGCTCGCGGCGCGGCAGGAAACGGCGCAAGGGCGGGCCGTGGGGCGCCGCGCCGATCATCATCTGGGGCGATGACGACGACTGGGGCAATTGGGGCGGTGGCGGCGGCGGTTCGTCATGGGGTAGCGGCGGCTTCGGAGGCGGCGGCTTCGGCGGTTTCTCGGGCGGTGGCGGCAGCTTCGGTGGCGGCGGCGCCTCGGGCGGCTGGTAAGGGAGGGGACCTATGAAAGTCAGCCATGTCAGCGAAGCCGACCATGATATCGTCACCGCCGCGGTCGCAGCGGCCGAGGCGCAAACGAGCGGCGAGATCGTCACGGTCGTCGCCGGAAAATCCAATGACTATGACGATGTCGCGCTCGTCTGGGCGAGCATCGTCGCCTTCCTCGCCATGTCGATCGTCGCGCTCTTCCCTGAATTCTACCGCGGCCTTTACGACCGGCTGACCGGAGGCTGGGGCCATGAGCTCACGGCCAACCAATGGCTGGGGATGGTGATTGCGTTCGGCGTGCTCAAATGGATCGGCGTGTGGCTGATCCTGCTGTGGCGGCCGCTGCGCATGGCGCTGACTCCGCGCAGCATCAAGGCCGAGCGGGTGCGTGCCCGCGCGATCGACCTGTTCAAGGTGGGGACCGAGGGCAAGACCACGGGCCGCACGGGCGTGCTTCTCTATTTGAGTCTGAAGGAGCATCGCGCCGACATCGTCGCCGACGAGGCGATCGCCGCGAAGGTCGCGTCCGGCGTGTGGGGCGACGCGATGGCCGCGCTGATCGAGCGCGTGCGCGCGGGCAAGCCGGGTGAAGGCATGGCCGAAGCGGTGCGCCAGATGGGCGTTGTGCTCGCCGAACATTTCCCGCGCGGTAGCGAAAATCCGAACGAACTCCCCGACCGCCTTATCGAACTTTAAAAGGAAATATCATGAGCCGCCCCGGCCCCGACACCCCCATCGAGACGCGGTGGGAAGGCCGCTTCATCACGGTCAAACAACAGGGAAATTGGGAATATGTCGCGCGTGCGCGCGGTATCCACGCCGCGGTGATCCTGGCGATCGACGAGGGCGACGACGGGCGGCACGTCATCCTGGTCGAGCAGTATCGCGTGCCGCTCAATATCAATTGCCTTGAACTGCCCGCGGGGCTCGTCGGCGACGACATGGCGGGCGAAGCGTCCGAGATCGCGGCGGAGCGCGAGCTTGAGGAGGAAACCGGCTATCGCGCCGCGCGATGGCGCACCGTCGGCGAATTCTACAGCTCGCCCGGCATGGTCAGCGAAAGCTTCACGCTGCTCGTCGCCACCGACCTCACCCGGGTTGGCAAAGGCGGCGGGGTCGACGGCGAGGATATCGTCGTCCATCGCGTTCCGATCACGGGCATCGCCGATTTCGTCGCCATGAAACGCGCCGAGGGTTGCGGGATAGACGTGCGCGTCGCGATGCTGCTCGCGGGCGGATTGCTCGCCGCCTAGCGCGCGCCGAAGCGCCAGCGGAGTAGCGGGCGAGCGAGGAACAGGCCGGCGAGAAAGCCGCCGACATGCGCCCAGATCGCGACCGCACCGAACCCGCCGCCGCCCGCGAAACCGAGGAGCAGCTGAAGCCCGATCCACGCGGCGGCGAGCCATAGCGCGCGCACCCAATGGCCAGGGATCGGGCCGATTGCGGGCGCCTGGCTGCGGCTGAAGATCAAGGCAAACACCGCGATCAGCGCCGAAATCGCACCGCTCGCGCCGATCATCGGGACCGCCGAAGCGGGATCGGCAAGAAACTGGGCGAGCGCGCCGCCATAGGCGCCGGCGAGCAGCAGTACCGCCATCGCCTTGGTGCCCAGCGGCGCCTCGAGCTGGCGGCCGATGAACAGCAGAACGACCATGTTGAAGACGATATGCAGCACCCCGCCGTGCAGGAAAGCCGACGACAGCGGCGTCAACACAAAGGGCACCATCGTCCCCGGCGGCAGGATCAGTTCATTGCCGAAACGCGCGGGGATAAACCCCGCGCGCACGATCGCGTCGAGCTGAAAGCCGGTAATCCACACGAGCACGAAGATGACGACACAGGCGAGCGCATAGCCCGTGACCAACGGCGCGTCCTGTGGCTTCACCCTCGCTCGCCCGTCAGATGAATTCGATCTTGGTCACGAGATAATATTTGTCGCCCGCGGGCACGGTGACTTCGACCTCGTCGTCGACGCGGCGACCGATCAGCGCGCGGCCGAGCGGCGAATTATAGCTGATCTTGCCGTCCTTGGCGTCGGCTTCGGCCTGCCCGACGATCTGGTATTTGACCGGCTTGTCGTCCTCGTCGGCGAGCGTGACCGTCGCGCCGAACACGATGCGGTCGCCCGACAGCGTCGTCGGGTCGATCACCTGCGCGCGCGAAAGCTTGTCTTCGAGGTCGCCGATCGTCGCTTCGACCTGGCCCTGGCGTTCCTTGGCGGCGTGATATTCGGCATTTTCCGAAAGGTCGCCATGCGCGCGCGCTTCCTCGATCGCATCGACGATCAGCGGTCGCTCGGCTTTGAGGGTCGCGAGTTGCGCTGTCAGCTTCTCATAGCCCTCTGCCAGCATCGGCACCTTTTCAACGCTTGC
This sequence comes from Sphingopyxis sp. PAMC25046, assembly GCF_004795895.1. Taxonomy (NCBI): domain Bacteria; kingdom Pseudomonadati; phylum Pseudomonadota; class Alphaproteobacteria; order Sphingomonadales; family Sphingopyxidaceae; genus Sphingopyxis; species Sphingopyxis sp. PAMC25046. Next base: position 1,067,369 of record NZ_CP039250.1, on the reverse strand, counting down.
CATTATCCTGTTGTCCTTCGTCAATAATCCAGCGCCAGCGAAACTTCGCCGGGCGGCTGCGCCGCTGTTCCGTCAATGTCGGGGGGTGGAGCGGTCCTTCAATAATAGTCCTGAAGCGGCTTTACTTCAAGAGAGCGCGAGCGGAGCGCCCCGATCGCCTGCGTCGCCGCATCGCTCGCCGCCGCCGTCGTATAATAGGCGATATCGGCCGCCAGCGCCGAGGCGCGGATCGATTGCGAATCCTGCAGCGACTGCCAGCCTTCGGTCGTGTTGAAGATCAGCTGGACGTCGCCATCCTTGATCCGGTCGACGATATGCGGACGCCCTTCGGCGACCTTGTTGACGCGCTCGACGTCGATCCCTTGGCTCCCCAGATAGTCTGCGGTGCCGCCGGTCGCGATGACCTTCCATCCCCAGTCGGCGAGCTGCTTCACCGCGCCGATGACGCGCGCCTTGTCGCTGTCCTTGACCGACACGAAGAGGCGCCCCGTGGTCGGCAGGCGGTCGCCCGCGCCGAGCTGCGCCTTGGCGAACGCAAGGTTGAAATCACTATCGATTCCCATAACTTCGCCGGTGGATTTCATCTCGGGGCTCAGCACCGGATCGGTGCCGGGGAAGCGCGCGAAGGGGAAGACCGCTTCCTTCACCGCGACATGGTCGATGTCACGGTTGATCGTGGGCAGGTCGGCGAGCTTTTCGCCCGCCATCACGCGCGCCGCGATCTTGGCGATCGGCGAACCCACCGCCTTCGCAACGAAGGGCACGGTGCGCGACGCGCGCGGGTTGACCTCGATCAGATAGACCTCGTCATCCTTGACCGCGAACTGGATGTTCATCAGGCCGCGGACTTCGAGCGCACGCGCGAGCGCGTCGGCTTGCCGCTCGATTTCGGCGACGATCGTGTCCGACAGGCTGTAGGGCGGGATCGAGCAGGCGCTGTCGCCCGAGTGGACGCCCGCCTCCTCGATATGCTGGAGCACGCCCGCGACGACCACGTCGGTGCCGTCGCAGAGCGCATCGACATCGACCTCGATCGCGTCGCGCAGATAACGGTCGATCAGCACCGGGCTGTCCCCCGACACCTGCACCGCGGTCTCGATGTAATTTTCGAGCTGCGCCTGATCGTCGACGATCTCCATCGCGCGGCCGCCGAGCACATAGGAGGGGCGCGTGAGCACCGGATAACCGATGCGCGCCGCGACCGCGACGGCTTCCTCGCGGCTGCGCGCGATGCCATTCTCGGGCTGCTTGAGACCGAGCTTGTTGACGAGCGCTGCGAAGCGCTCGCGGTCTTCGGCGAGGTCGATCGCGTCGGGCGAGGTGCCGAGGATCGGGATGCCCGCTTCGCTCAGCGCCTGCGCGAGCTTGAGCGGCGTCTGCCCGCCGAACTGGACGATCACCCCGACGAGTTCGCCCTTCGACATTTCGACGTGGAGGATTTCGAGCACATCCTCGGCGGTCAGCGGCTCGAAATAGAGGCGGTCGGACGTGTCATAGTCGGTCGACACCGTTTCGGGGTTGCAGTTGACCATGATCGTTTCATAGCCCGCCTCTTCGAGTGCGAAGCAGGCGTGGCAGCAGCAATAATCGAACTCGATCCCCTGCCCGATGCGGTTGGGACCGCCGCCGAGGATCACGACCTTCTTGCGGTCCGACGGGTTCGCCTCATTCTCGGGCTCGCCAAAAGTCGGCGCTTCGTAGGTCGAATAGAGATAGGGCGTCTGCGCCTGAAACTCCGCCGCGCAGGTGTCGATCGTCTTGAACACCGGGCGCACGCCGAGCTTGTGGCGCAGCTTGCGCACTTCACCCTCGGTCACGCCGCCGGTCATCGCCTTGACCGCCTCGTGGATCAAACCGCTGCCGTGCGCGGTCGCATGACGCGTGCCCGGCTGGAGGTTCGCCGACTGGAGCGCGAGATAGGCAAGGCGTTTGTCGGAAAAGCCCATCGCCTTCAATTTGCGCAGCCCTTCGGCATCGCGCGGCAAGCCGTTCTTGCAAACCTCCTGCTCGGCTTCGACGATCTCGGCGATGCGTTCGAGGAACCACATGTCGTAACCCGCGACGCGGTTGATCTCGGCGAGCGGCAGGCCCTCACGGATCGCCTGCGCGGTGTTGAGCAGCCGGTCGGGAGTGCGCTGCGCCAGCTCGTTGCGCAGCTGATCGTGCGTCGCGCCCTTCAGCCGCTCGACGAAGTTGAAGCCCGAAAGCCCCGTCTCCAGCCCGCGCAGCGCCTTCTGCATTGATTCATGGATGGTGCGGCCGATCGCCATCACTTCGCCGACCGACTTCATCGCGGTCGACAGCGTCGCCTCGGCGCCCTTGAACTTTTCGAACGCGAAGCGCGGGATCTTGGTGACGACATAGTCGATTGTCGGTTCGAACGATGCCGGGGTCACCCCGGTGATGTCGTTCATGATCTCGTCGAGCGTATAGCCGACCGCGAGCTTCGCCGCGACCTTGGCGATCGGGAAGCCCGTCGCCTTCGACGCCAATGCCGACGAGCGCGACACGCGCGGGTTCATCTCGATCACGATCAGGCGGCCGTCCTTGGGATTGACCGCGAACTGGACGTTCGACCCGCCGGTTTCGACCCCGATCTCGCGCAGCACCGCGATGCTCGCGTTGCGCATGATCTGATATTCCTTGTCGGTCAGCGTCAGCGCGGGCGCGACGGTGATGCTGTCGCCGGTATGCACGCCCATCGGATCGACATTCTCGATCGAACAGATGATGATGCAATTGTCCTTGCGGTCGCGCACCACCTCCATCTCATATTCTTTCCAGCCGAGGAGCGATTCCTCGATCAGGACTTCGGTCGTCGGCGAGGCGATCAGCCCGCCGCGCACGATATGTTCGAACTCCTCGCGGTTATACGCGATCCCGCCGCCGGTACCGCCGAGCGTGAAGGACGGACGGATGATCGAGGGCAGCCCGGTGCGTTCGAGCACCGCGAACGCCTCGTCGAGCGTGTGCGCAACGCCGCTGCGCGCGCTTTCGAGCCCGATCTTGTCCATCGCGTCGCGAAACTTCTGCCGGTCCTCCGCCTTGTCGATCGCCTCGGCATCGGCGCCGATCATCTCGACGCCATATTTCGCGAGCGTGCCGTCCTGCGCGAGCGCGAGCGCGGTGTTGAGCGCGGTCTGCCCCCCCATCGTCGGCAGCACCGCATCGGGGCGCTCCTTTTCGATGATCTTCGCGACGATCTCGGGCGTGATCGGCTCCACATAAGTGGCGTCGGCGAGGTCGGGATCGGTCATGATCGTCGCCGGGTTGGAGTTGACGAGGACGATGCGATAGCCCTCCTCCTTCAGCGCCTTGATGGCCTGCGTCCCCGAATAGTCGAACTCGCACGCCTGACCGATAACGATCGGGCCGGCGCCGATGACGAGGATGGATTGGATGTCGATTCTTTTGGGCATTATTTGTCTTTCTTGCCCTTGTTTCCGCTCTCAGCAGTCACTTTAGGGGTAGGTGACGATTGAATTGATTCCCATGACTCCCCTGCGAGGAGGCGGGTCTGGATCCACAAAATGTCTGCGACGTTTCTCATCGCTCTTTGGCTATCGAGAAAGAGATTGTCCCTTTCGATGAAGCCCGATGCTGCATAGCCCGCGTGCTGAATATCGCTCTCTTGGATGTTGAAACCAAGATCACGAACAATTTCGAAAATGAGTTTCGTCGTCTTTATTGCCGTCGACTGAAGCGCCGGCGTTTCCGGTGCCGCGTTCTCCGGATTCTGGACAGCATGGATAAACTCGCGATATGCGGCCATCACCTTGGGAGACTTATTAAACTCCACTGGAACAAGGTTGATCGCAACCGAAAATCCGGGATCGGAAGGCAAATGCCGAGTAGAGAGAAGCATCCTCAGGACTATCAGCCTCTGGTCACGCTCCTGTTTGTTGTTGGTTAGCCATACGGAAATTAGCACGGCCGCAATCGGACCAATTAAGATCGCTGCCAAGCTAATGAGTTCAGCGGTGCTCACTTCAGCCCACCCACAAACTTCTCGAACAGATAAAAACTGTCCTGCGGCCCTGGGCTCGCCTCGGGGTGATATTGCACGCTGAACGCCTTCTTGCCCGTGATCGCAATGCCGCAGTTCGATCCGTCGAACAGGCTCTTGTGCGTCTCGACCACGCCATCGGGCAACGTCGATGCGTCGACCGCGAAGCCGTGGTTCATGCTCGTGATCTCGACCACGCCATCTTCGGCGCGCTGCACCGGATGGTTCGCGCCGCGATGGCCCTGATGCATCTTCACGGTCTTGGCGCCGGCAGCCAGCCCGAGCATCTGGTGGCCGAGGCAGATGCCGAAGATCGGCACGTCGCGTTCGAGCAGCCCCTGGATCACCGGCACCGCATAATCGCCCGTCGCCGCGGGGTCGCCGGGGCCGTTCGAGAGGAACACGCCCGCGGGCTGGTGGCTCAATACTTCGTCGAGGCTCGCGGTCGCGGGCACCACGGTGACGCGCGCGCCGGCCTTTACGAGGTTGCGGAAGATATTGTCCTTCGCGCCATAGTCGATCGCAACGACATGCGGACGCTCGCCGCCGTCTTCGGTCGCATAGCCATGCCCCAGCGTCCACGCGCCGCCGGTCCAGTCGCCGGTGTCGGTGCGGCTGACCGCCTTCGCCAGGTCCATGCCCTCGAGCCCCGCCCAACCGCGCGCCATCGCGAGCAACTCGCCCACGTCGAACTTGCCGTCGGGGCTGTGCGCGATCACGCCGTTCGGCGCGCCCGCGTCGCGGATACGGCGGGTGAGCGCGCGCGTGTCGATGCCTGCGAGGCCGATCACGCCCTGCTCGATCATCCATTCGGGCAAGGTCTGAACGCTGCGGAAATTGCTCGGCTGCGTCGGCAGCTCGCGCGTGATCGCGCCGAGCGCGCCGTGGACGCCGCGTTCCATATCCTCGGGGTTCGCGCCGACATTGCCGATGTGCGGGAAGGTGAAGGTGACGATCTGCCCTGCATAGCTGGGGTCGGTCAGGATTTCCTGATAGCCCGTCATCGACGTATTGAAACAGATCTCGCCCACAGCGGCGCCACTCGCACCATAGCCGACGCCCCACAGGATCGTGCCATCGGCAAGGACAAGGACACCAGTCGCGCCATTGGGCTGACTTTTGGGCGCGGCAGAGGGGTTGGCAGGTGCCATTCAACATGCTCCGGACGGGGGGCTAAACGGCCGACCAAGTAGGCGGCAAAAAAGTGATTCACAAGCTATCGGATTTGGAATCTTCCCGCTAGGGAGGGTCTTTCCGAAATTTGCAGCGCATGGGGACACGCATGATTCGTGACGACATCAAGGCTGCGCAGGTCGCCGCGATGAAGAGCGGCGACAAGGCGCGTTTGGGCACCATCCGGCTGATGCTGGCCAAGATCAAGGACAAGGACATCGAACTGCGCACCGGCACCGCGCCGGCCGACGACGATGTGCTCGTTACCGACGTGCTGCAGAAAATGGTCAAGCAGCGCCGCGAATCGATCACCATGTACGAACAGGGCGGCCGCCAGGAACTCGCAGATATCGAGGCGGCCGAGGTCGCGGTGATCGAGGACTTCCTGCCCGCGCAGCTCTCCGACGATGAAGCGGTGGCCGCGATCGAGGCGATCGTGGCCGAGCTGGGGGCGGAAAGCCTGAAGGACATGGGCAAGGTGATGGCCGCGGTGAAAGACCGGCTGGGCTCGCAGCTTGATATGAGCAAGGCGAGCGGGTGGGTTAAGGCGGCGTTGTCGTAAGTTCGACGCCGACTCCTCCTCTCCGTTCGTCCCGAGCGAAGTCGAGGGACGTATAGCACCGCGCCAACGTGTCTCGACTTCGCTCCAAACGAACGGTTATGTGGGTGGATGGCGTTCTGGACCTATATGCTGCGCTGCTCCGACGGCCGCTATTACACGGGACACACCGATAATTTGGAACGCCGCATCGCCCAGCATCAACATGGCGGATTTTGCGATTTCACCTCGCGACGGAGGCCGGTGGCTTTGGTCTGGTCACAAGATTTCGCAACACGCGCCGAGGCGCTGGAAGCCGAACGTCGGATAAAACCTTGGTCGCGCGCCAAGAAGAAAGCGTTGGTCCGGGGCGACTGGAAAATGGTAGGGCACTTCGCCAAGCCGCCACACGAACGCCCTCCCCTCCCATTCGCCCCAAAGGACGAAGCTCCTTATCCGTTCGTCCCGAGCCCCTCGACTGCCTTGGCAGGCGCTCGGGATAAACTTCCGGCTTGGCCGGAAGTCGAGGGACGCGAGGCCGGGCGCAAACGTGTCTCGACTTCGCTCGACACAAACGGAGGTGGGGGCATGGCCGATCGGGAGGAGGGCAGGTGACCCTCACCCCGCAATGGCTCGACGAACTCCGCTCGCGCGTCACGCTGTCCACTCTCATCGGCCGGACGGTGAAGGTCACGCGCGCCGGCCGCGAGTATAAGGCCTGCTGCCCCTTCCATAACGAAAAGACGCCGAGCTTCACGATCAACGACGAAAAGGGCTTCTACCACTGCTTCGGGTGCTCGGCGCATGGCGATGCGATCCGCTGGATGACCGACCAGCGCGGCCTGTCGTTCATGGACGCGGTCAAGGAGCTCGCCGCCGAGGCGGGCATGGAAGTCCCCGCCGCCGACCCGCGCGCCGCGAAGAAGGCCGAGGAGCAGGCGAGCCTCCGCGACGTGACGCAGGCCGCGGCCGACTGGTTCGCGCAGCAACTCGGCAGCAGCAACGGCGCCCCGGCGCGCGAATATCTTGCCAAACGCGGCATTTCGGAGGCGACGCGCAAGGCGTTCGGCTTCGGCCTCGCGCCCGAAAGCCGCAGCGCGCTCAAGGAAGCGCTCAAGAAATTCCCCACCGCGATGCTCGTCGAGGCGGGGATGCTCATCGCGGTCGACGACAAGGAGCCCTACGACCGGTTCCGCGGGCGGCTGATGATCCCGATCCGCGACGCGCGCGGGCGCGTGATCGCGTTCGGCGGACGCATCCTCGGCGACGGCGAGCCCAAATATCTGAACTCGCCCGACACGCCGCTCTTCGACAAGGGGCGCACGCTCTACAATCTCGACAAGGCCTCTCCCGCCTCGCGCCAGACGAACCGGATCATCGTCGTCGAGGGCTATATGGACGTCATCGCGCTCGCCGAGGCGGGGATCGCCGATGCCGTGGCGCCGCTTGGCACCGCGCTCACCGAGAATCAGCTCGGCATGATCTGGCGGATGGTGCCCGTGCCCATCCTCTGCTTCGACGGCGACAGCGCGGGGCAAAAGGCCGCGATGCGCGCCGCGATGCGTGCGCTTCCGCTGCTGCGTCCCGGTTTCAGCCTGTCCTTCGCGACCCTCCCCGCCGGGCAGGATCCCGACGATATCGTTCGCGCGCGCGGCGCCACCGGCTTCACCGAAATCCTCGAGGGCGCGCAGCCGCTCGTCGAGCGCCTGTGGATGCACGAGGTCGCGGCCGGCCCGCTGACGACGCCCGAGGAGCGCGCCGCACTCAAATCGCGCCTGCTCGCCCACGCCGACGCGATCGAGGATGCCGATGTGCGCCACCATTATCGCGAGGCCTTCCGCGAGCGGCTCGACGCGCTGTTCGCGCGCAAAACGCCCGAGCGCGGACCGCGCCAGCCGTGGACGCCGAACGCGCCGCGCGGCGGATTTGGCGGAGGGGGGCGCCGCTTCGCCCCCGACCCGCGGCTGCAACCTCCAGCCGATGAAACGCGTTCCATCGGACAAGCCGGAATTTCGGCGCCTTACATCGCTGCCCTGATCGGCGGATTGCTGCGTTACCCGGAGGCGCTGAGACGCAATGAGGAGGCGCTCACCCGCCTGCCGGTGAGCGATCCGGGCGACGCCGAACTGCTCGGCGTAATGCTTGACAGCGCAATGTGCCGCGAAGGGCTTGATTGCGAGGGGTTGCTTGCCATATTGGAGCCGATGAAAGTGTATAATAGGGCGACGACATTGCTCAGAGCCGACGGAATGCACTTCTCGTTCAATCGCAGGCTGGAAAGCAGTGACGAGGCCGTAGCGGCGCGCGAAACCGCGCTTCGCGACCTCGACGAATATATCGGCGTGCTGGTCACCCAGCCCGAAATCCGCGAGCGGCTGGCACAGGCCACCGCGGATTTCCAGCGTACGATGGATGATGAAGGATTCGCGCGGCAGCAAAAGCTGTACGCCATGGACAAAGAACTGACCCGCCGTCTGGCCGCGCTGTCCGAAAACAGCAGCCAGTAACGACCAGCAAATGCCCCCTAGGCAGGAACAAATATGGCCACCAAGAACTCCGAAGCCGACACCGACGCCCCGCTGATCGACCTCAACGAGGCCGACGTCAAAAAGCTGATCGCGCGCGGCAAGAAGCGCGGTTACCTGACCTATGACGAGCTCAATGAAGCGCTGCCGCAGGACCAGATGTCTTCGGAGCAGATCGAGGACATCATGTCGGCGATTTCCGACATGGGCATCAACATCGTCGAGAGCGACGAGGATGTGCAGGAAGAAGCCGAGCAGGAGGTCGACGACGAGGTCGACGTGTCCGCCGGCACGGGTTCGGTTTCGAACCCCGCGATCGAGAAGAAGAAGGAAACGGTCGATCGCACCGACGATCCCGTTCGCATGTACCTGCGCGAGATGGGCGCGGTCGAGCTTTTGAGCCGCGAGGGCGAAATCGCGATCGCGAAGCGCATCGAGGCGGGCCGCGACACGATGATCCTCGGGCTGTGCGAAAGCCCGCTCACCTTCAACGCGATCATCGAATGGTCGAACGCGCTCAACAACGGCGACATGCAGCTGCGCGAGATCGTCGACTTGGAAGCAATGCTCTCGAAGGATCCGGCGCCCGAGAATCTCGACGAGGAAGGCGCCGAGGATGACGGCGAGATCAGCGAGAAGACCGCCGGCGTCTCGTTCAAGGACGAGGACGAGGTCGAGGAAGAACCCTCGGCCGACGGCGACGACGAGGACGGCGAAGGTTCGTCGGGCAAGCGCGAAAGCTTCGAAGAAGATGAGGAAGACAACACGCTCAGCCTCGCCGCGATGGAAGAGCTGCTGAAACCCGACGCGCTCGAGAAGTTCGCGAACATCACCAAGAGCTTCAAGGCTTTCTCGAAGCTGCAGGACGCGCGCCTCGAATCGCTTTCGGGCGGCGAGGAATTCCCCGCGGCGTCGGAGAAGAAATATCACAAGCTGCGCGAGGAACTCACCGCGCAGGTCGAGAGCGTGCAGTTTCACGGCACGAAGATCGAATATCTCGTCGACCAGCTCTATAGCTACAACCGCCGCCTGACCGCGCTCGGCGGCCAGATGCTGCGCCTTGCCGAGCGCCACAAGGTGCCGCGCAAGTCGTTCCTCGACAACTATGTCGGGCGCGAGCTCGAAGAAAATTGGCTCGACAGCGTCAGCGGCATCGACAAGAAATGGGCCGCCTTCGCCGAGAATGAAGCCGGCGCGGTCGACCGCATCCGTATCGAGATCAGCGAAATCGCGCAGGCGGCAGGCATGAGCCTGACCGAATTCCGCCGCGTCGTGAACATGGTCCAGAAGGGCGAGCGCGAAGCGCGTATTGCCAAGAAGGAAATGGTCGAGGCGAACTTGCGCCTCGTGATCTCGATCGCCAAGAAATATACGAACCGCGGCCTGCAGTTCCTCGACCTGATCCAGGAAGGCAACATTGGTTTGATGAAGGCGGTCGACAAGTTCGAGTATCGCCGCGGCTACAAATTCTCGACCTATGCGACCTGGTGGATCCGGCAGGCGATCACCCGCTCGATCGCCGACCAGGCGCGCACGATCCGCATCCCGGTCCATATGATCGAGACGATCAACAAGCTGGTGCGGTGCAGCCGCCAGTTCCTTCACGAATCGGGCCGCGAGCCGACGCCCGAGGAAATGGCCGAGCGGCTGTCGATGCCGCTCGAAAAGGTCCGCAAGGTGATGAAGATCGCCAAGGAGCCGATCAGCCTCGAAACGCCGATCGGCGACGAGGAAGACAGCCACCTCGGCGATTTCATCGAGGACAAGAATGCGGTCATCCCGGTCGACGCCGCGGTGCAGTCGAATCTCAAGGAAACGGTGACCCGCGTCCTCGCCTCGCTCACCCCGCGCGAGGAGCGCGTGCTGCGCATGCGTTTCGGCATCGGGATGAATACCGATCATACGCTCGAGGAAGTCGGCCAGCAGTTCAGCGTGACGCGCGAGCGCATCCGCCAGATCGAGGCGAAGGCGCTCCGCAAGCTGAAGCACCCGTCGCGCAGCCGCAAGATGCGCAGCTTCCTCGACCAGTAAGGACGGGGGTCAGCGGAAATCAGGGGGCGGTCCGGCGACGGGCCGCCCTTTTTCTGTCGGTTTCTGAGTGGGTAGTGGGCGCTAATCCTTGCGGCAGGATTATAATGCCGCACCGCACAATTATTTTTGCGCGCGCTCTTTAAATCTTCATATTTCCCCATCACATAGCAGCCGTCATCGCGGTGTGGGCGCTTCATCACCGGTTCAGGCGCTACCCATCAAATGGTAATCATTCCCATCGAATGGGAATCGATTCGGAAAAAATGCGGGAAGCCTGTCGGGGCGAGGCAGGGAAAAGCCCGGAAATTCGAGGGACTGCGAAAATTGGCACGGCCTTTGCGATGCTTCGGGCATCGGCGCGGGGCAGTGCTCGCAGCCAAAGGGAAAGACAGAAAAATGCAGAACGAAACCACCAATCTCTTCCGCCGCCGCGACACCTTCTTCGGTATCTGCGAGGCCGTGGGCCAGGATTTCGGCTTCAACCCGCTGTATCTGCGCCTGGCGTTCATCGCGCCGCTCTTTTTCTTCCCCGTCCAGACCTTCGCGGCCTATTTCGCGCTTGGGCTCGTCGTTCTCGCTTCACGGCTGCTCTTCCCCGCGAAGACCGCCGGCCAATCCGCACTGACCGCGATCGAATCCGACGCGCCGAACGCCGAAAAGACCCCCGACAAAACGGGCGAACTCGCGCTCGCGGCTTGAGCGGTCCCGGCCGGGCATTCCCTCTCCCCGTCTGGCCCCTCCGCTCCGATGGCGCCCCGGCGTCATAGCATGGAACCGGCAAGCTTCTTCCCCGGGGCTTGCCGGTTCCTTCGTCTGTCCCCGACTGAAACAATCGGATCACAAATCCGTCCCCGCTTATAAACGCGTCGTTTACGACGTTGCCCTATGACCGATCGCTGACATTCCATTGGCTTGGGCGCTCGCGCGCCTGCCGCAGCGAGGATCGGCCCGTTGAACCAGTCGCCCCAGCCCAAAGCGCCGACGCGCGGCGTCGCCGAACTGCTCGACGCGCTGGTCGCCAGCGACGGCACCGGCGCGCATCCGCACGTCCGCTCGGGCGCACTGTCGAGCGGGCCCGAGGCGATGCGCAATCTCGCCGACGCGGTGCATTTCCTTTGCCTCCTTCATGGCCGCCATCCAGGGGTCATCGACAATGCCGCGCGCAAGGCGGTCGATCCCGCGTCGCGCCGCTGGATGGACGAAGCCGCCGGCGCCTTCGTCGAAGAGCGCGCCTTCCTGTCGAAGATCGCCTCGGCGGTCGGCCCCGTTCCGAGCACGCAGGGCCAGGCACAGTGCGAGGCCGCGGTCGCCGCGCAACGCAAGGCGCTCGACATGCTCGCCGAATCGGACCGTCACGGCTGCGCGCTCGGCGCCGCGATCGCGCTGACGCTCGACTGGCGAACGATTCGCGTGCTGCTCGACATCAGCGCGCTGCGGCTCGACCTGGTGCCGCCGACCTGCACCCTGCCCGACCTGCCCGGCACCGCGCGGCTCGCCGCTGCGGTCGCCGACACCCCCGCGATCGAACGCGCAATGGTGTTCGGTGCGCAGCAGCTCGTCACCCAGCACAGCAGTCTCTGGGATTTGATGGCCGCACGCGCCGCAAGCCGCGCGCATCCCTGATACCGCCCCCTCCCGCCGCCTGCGGGAGATTCGGTTGCACCCGCTCCCTCCCCCCGCTATGCCCACTTGACGTTCACGTTAAGGGAAAGAGCCGATGCGCTTCGAAGGCACCAGCGCCTATATCGCCACCGACGATCTCAAGGTCGCGGTCAACGCCGCGACGCTGCTGCGCCGTCCGCTGCTCGTGAAGGGCGAGCCCGGCACCGGCAAGACGGTGCTGGCCGAGGAGATCGCCAAGGCCTTCGACGCGCCGCTGATCACCTGGAACATCAAGTCGACGACCAAGGCCCAGCAGGGCCTTTACGAATATGACGCGGTCGCGCGCCTGCGCGACGGCCAACTCGGCGAAGAGCGCGTCCACGACATCCGCAATTACATCAAGAAGGGCAAGCTGTGGGAGGCCTTCACCTCGCCCAAGCTGCCCGTGCTGCTGATCGACGAGATCGACAAGGCCGACATCGAATTCCCGAACGACTTGCTTCAGGAACTCGATCGCATGGCGTTCCACGTCTACGAGACCGACGAGACGGTCACCGCGAAAGAACGCCCGATCGTCGTCATCACCTCGAACAATGAAAAGGAACTGCCCGACGCCTTCCTGCGCCGCTGTTTCTTCCACTATATCAAATTCCCCGACCGCGACACGATGGCCGAGATCGTCGAGGTCCACTTCCCCGGCATCCAGAAAACCCTCGTCAGCCGCGCGATGGATATCTTCTACGAGGTACGCGAAGTGCCCGGGCTCAAGAAAAAGCCCTCGACGAGCGAACTGATCGACTGGCTCAAACTGTTGCTCAACGAGGATATGCCGCTCGAAGTGCTCCAGAACCGCGACGTCGGCAAGGCGATCCCGCCGCTCCACGGCGCCTTGCTCAAGAATGAGCAGGACGTGATGCTCTTCGAAAAGCTCGCCTTCATGGCGCGGCGTCAGGGTAGCTAGGTCGGCGGAGAATCAGGAAGTCAGGAATCGAACGGAAGCGGACATTGCGGTCGATCCCGATCATAGTTATCGTCGCAATATGAAGGATAATCACCCGTTCCCACATGTTTCACTGGCTAATCCGGACAAGCGACAAGAGCTCGTTCTGTATCTCAAAGAGCTGGCGGCAGAAAATCCGGAAGAACTTTGGCACAAGGAGCGCGAACAAGGGCTGGTGTCAGACATTGATCAGATTTTTCATTTCTTCTTCGACGACAATGATTTTGACGAAAGCGCGGTCGGTTATAATTTTTTGGATGTGAACGAAGCCAAGGTCATTGGTGAGGTGAAGGCCTTGCTTGACGCGATGCTTGTGGATTTACCCAACGGAGATGACGTGGCATTCGTCAGTCATCACTTATGGCCACGCTTGCGTGCCAAGGCGCAAGAGGCTCAATCTCTTTTTGAGGCGCGGAGCTAAACGTCCGCTTCCCACCCCAAAACGGCCATTGCCGTGAGCGTCTAATTTGTTCCCGCCGCCCAGGCCTCTGCCCCTCAAAGCTGGTACGCCACCTCGACGTCGCCCCAGCGGCGGCCGTCGATGATCGCGGGCATATAGACGTTGCGCACGGTCAGGTAATTGATGCCGTCGCCTTCCTGGCGATAGACCGTCATGAAGAAAGGCGCGGTGCTGCGCTTCGCCGCCATGTCGGTATCGTCGAGCAGGATACGGCCGTTGCGGCAATGCGCGGTGTCATGTTCGAGGTCGCCGGTCGGCGCCCGCGAGCATTCGGTGATATGCGTCGGCAGGAATCCGTTCATATCGCCCGCCGACGACATCTTGATCTCGGGATGCTGCGCGACGATGCGGTCGAACAACGGGCGCCAGTTGGCATCGGCCCAGTCGCACAGGCTGGTGCGAAAGCGCTCGGGATTCGAGTTCGGCACGCGAACATAGTCGGTGTCGAAAAGCTGCTCCATCGTCAGCTCGCCGCGTGCGATCGCCCGTTCGGCGAGGCCGACGAATTCGTCGCGCACCTTCGCCGCGAGTTCGACGATCGCCGAATCCTGCGGGCTGACCCCTGCCGAGATCACCGCGTTGAACATGCGGTTCGACACATGCTCCATCGTCAGGATCGATGTGCGCGTGCCGTCGAGCGTCGAACTATTGTCGCGTACCGACGTGACGACGCTGTCGAGCGCCTCGCGCACCTTCGCGCCATTGGCATGGACCATCGCGCTCGACTGCGCGATACGATCGCTCTGATCGTCGAGCAGCGCGACGAGATGCGTTGCATCGTGCAGCGCGTCGGTGATCGTTTCGAACTGCGCCTCGGCGCGGCTCGACTGTTCGACCCCCGACTGGATTTCAGCGACCAGCCCCGAAGCCTCGGTCGCAAGGCTGCCGATCGACCGGCGGATCTCGTCGGTCGCGCCGCGCGTGTTCTGCGCGAGCTTCTTCACTTCGGCCGCGACGACCGCGAAGGTGCGCCCGGCATCGCCCGCGCGCTCGGCTTCGATCGCGGCATTGAGCGCGAGCATGTTGGTGGTCTTGGCGATCGATTCGATCGACTGGCTCACCTGCTGGACCTGCTCCATCACCGCGGCGAAATTGGTGACATGCGTGCCAAGCCGCGCGACGAGGTCGATCACCGAACGGAATTCGCTGACCGCGGCGTTGACGCGTTCGGCCCCGGCGTCGAGCTGCTCGCAGGCCCGCGCCGACAGCAATTTCGCCTCGTCGGTCGAATCGGCGATCTGGCGCTGGTCGGCCTCGAGGCTGACGACATATTCCTCGAGCCGGCCAAGCTCGCCGATCTGCCGTTCCATCTGGTCGGTCGCACGTTTGATCCGCCCCGCAGCGTCGCTGCACCCCACGGCTAGCTCGCCGCAGTCGCTCGCGACCGACTGGTCGAGTATCTGCGCTTCCGGGTTGATCGGATCATATTTCATTGGCTTGCCCGCGTCCCTGAATGATCGCAAAGCTATGACGCGCAATGGTTAACGCGGGGTCAATGGAGGATGCGCGGAGGTGTCGACTTTGGGGTGGGGGGCTGCCATTGCATGCTCTCACTTTCGTCATCTCGGGCTTGACCCGGGACCCGCCTTTTCTTCCTGACGACGGCGAAAAGGCAAGGCAGGCCCCGGGTCAAGCCCGGGGTGACGGTAATGGGAATGCCCGCTTCCGGTCGAAACCGATCGTTTGCCGCATCCCATTTTTCGCCGCAAAAATCCCTTTACTAAAATATCCGGCCATGATCGACCCTGCCGGATGACCCCGCCACCTCCATGCCGCCCCTATCCGTTTCTGCGATAACGGTTTCCCGCGCGCGATGGTGGTGTCAACTTCGTCAACTTTCGCAGCTGGTTTCCGTAAACGTAAAGTGATTGCGCCAACCGCCCCGAAAGGATAACCCTGCCCCCATGTTTTTCGGCTTTCTCGACGAGCTTCGCGCCGCGGGCATTCCCGCCAGCCTGAAAGAGCATCTGATGCTGCTCGAGGCGCTCGACCGCGAGGTGATCGACCGCAGCCCCGAGCAATTCTATTACCTCTCCCGCGCCATCTATGTGAAGGACGAGGGGCAGCTCGACCGCTTCGACCAGGTGTTCAACAAGGTCTTCAAGGGCATCATTTCCGATTACGGGCAGAATCCGGTCGACGTCCCCGCCGACTGGCTGAAAGCCGTCGCCGAGAAATTCCTGACGCCCGAGGAAATGGCGGCGATCGAATCGCTCGGCGACTGGGACAAGATCATGGAGACGCTGAAAGAGCGGCTCGAGGAACAGCAGAAGCGCCACGAGGGGGGCAACAAGTGGATCGGCACCAGCGGCACCTCGCCCTTCGGCAATTCGGGCTATAATCCCGAAGGCGTCCGCATCGGCGGCGAGAGCAAGCACAAGAGAGCTTTGAAGGTCTGGGAAAAGCGCGAGTTCCAGAATCTCGACAACACCAAGGAGCTGGGCACCCGCAACATCAAAATCGCGCTGCGCCGCCTGCGCAAGTTCGCGCGCGAGGGCGCGGCCGACGAGCTCGACATTCCGGGCACAATTGATGGGACGGCGCGGCAGGGCTGGCTCGACATCAAAATGCGCCCCGAACGGCGCAACGCGGTCAAGCTGCTGCTCTTCCTCGACGTCGGCGGGTCGATGGACCCGTTCATCAAGCTGTGCGAAGAACTCTTCAGCGCGGCGACGACCGAGTTCAAGAATCTGGAGTTCTTCTATTTCCACAATTGCCCGTACGAAGGCGTGTGGAAGGACAACAAGCGCCGCTGGTCCGAACGGCACCAGATGTTGGACATCCTCCACAAATATGGCCATGATTATAAAGTGATCTTCGTCGGCGACGCGTCGATGTCGGCCTATGAGATTACCCATCCGGGCGGCAGCGTCGAGCATTTCAACGAGGAATCGGGCGCGGTCTGGCTCCAGCGCATCACCCATGTCTATCCCGCCGCCGTGTGGCTCAACCCGGTTCCCGAGGCGCATTGGGGCTACACCCAGTCGGTCAAGCTGATCAAACAGCTGATGAACGACCGCATGTACCCGCTGACGCTCGCGGGCCTCGACGACGCGATGCGCGAGTTGACGCGGAAGCATTGATCCAAGCGGCGCCCACTTAGGCCGTGACGATTACAAACCGATCCCCTAATCCCGTTCGTGTCGAGCGTAGTCGAGACATCCATCGGTAGCGCGCGGTGTCTCGACTTCGCTCGACACGAACGGATTTCAGAAGTTCCGCTAAGGCCTTAAATGTTCGACCTTCCCCTCGTCACCATCCTGCTCCTCACCGGGTTCATCAACCTGATCGGCGCGCTCGCCTATGCCGCGCGCATCGCCGGGGTGCGGACGCGGCGCATCGCGATGTCCTTCGCGCTGTTCAACATCCTCGTGCTGTTTTCGCGTACATCGAACAGCTTCCTTGGACCCTTTCTCGCAAAACGCATCGAGACGCGCATCCACGACGGCAGCGGCGCGTCGCTGTTCATCGACATGCAGCTCGTTCTGGCCGCGGCGAGCGTCGCGACGCTAATCGGAATTCTGCTCGTGCCCACTGGCCAGCGCATGTTCGCCGCCGCGATCGGCTGGTATCAGGACAATCGCTCGACGACGAAGCTCGCACTGAAGGCGATCAGCCCGAGTGGCGTGCGCACGCTCGGCCGGTCGCTTACGCTTCCCCGCCTGTCGCACCTCAGGAGCTGGAAGATGCCGAAGGGCATCGGCTGGGGGGTGCTGATCGCCAATTGCCTTGCACAATCCTTGCTCGCGGTCGGCGTCGTCGCGTCGCTTTATGCGGGCTATCTCGCGCCCGAGTTCCGCGTCACCGCGTCACAGCTCTCTGCGCTAATCAACGGCTTTGCGACGATCCTGCTGTTTGCCTTCATCGACCCGCAACTGTCGGTGATGACCGACGACGCGGTAGAAGGGAAGGTCGACGAGGCCGATTTTCGCCGTGCGATCACCTTCATTTCCCTAAGCCGCCTCGCCGGCACAATCCTCGCGCAGGCTTTGCTTCTGCCCGCCGCGTTGCTGATCGCGTGGGTCGCCGTCCATGTCTGAACCGGAACGCGGTCATAGCCGTTTTCACGCCGTCCGCGCCCGGCTTGAAGCGATGGCGGTCGAGCCGGGGCCGCGCGGCTGGTTCCTCGAATTCTGTGTTTTCGGATTCAAGCAGGGCTGGGCTTGCCTGTTCGGCGCCCTGATGCTCGCGTTGCTGCTCGGCACGCATCTCTTCTGGCCCGACAATGCGCCGCTCCACCGCTATGACGCGATCACAATCGGCGCCGTGCTAATCCAGCTCTTCATGCTCGCGTTCCGGCTCGAAACGCCGAAGGAGGCGCTCGTCATCCTGATCTTCCACATCGTCGGCACGGTGATGGAGTTGTTCAAGACCGCCGCGGGATCGTGGCAATATCCCGAGGCAAGCCTGCTCCATATCGGCGCGGTCCCGCTTTTCTCGGGCTTCATGTATGCCGCGGTGGGCAGCTATATCGCGCGCGTGTGGCGCATCTTCGACTTTCGGTACACGGGCTATCCGCCGATGTGGACGAGCTATACGCTCGCCGCCGCCATCTACGTCAATTTCTTCGCGCACCACTGGACCTACGACATCCGCTGGTTCCTCTTCGCGGCGACGGCGCTGCTTTTCTGGCGTTGTCAGGTGTGGTTCCGCCCCCTGCACGTCCACCGCCGCATGCCGCTGCTCGTCGGCTGGGGGCTCGTTGCGCTGTTCATCTGGTTCGCCGAGAATATCGGCACCTTCGCGCGCGCCTGGACCTACCCGAGCCAGAACGACGGCTGGCACATGGTCGGCCTCGAAAAGCTCGGCAGCTGGTATCTGCTGATGATTATCTCGTTCGTGCTGGTCAGCCTCGTGCAGCGTCCGAAGGCGCCCGATTAACCGAACGGCCGGTCGATCGACGGCGGCGGTTCACTGAACCATTTCGGGCCGCTGTCGGTCATGTAGAAACAATCCTCGAGCCGGATGCCGAACTCGCCGGGGATATAGATGCCGGGCTCGTTCGAGAAGCACATGCCCGGCGCGAGCTTCGTCGTTTCGCCGCGCACGAGGTTGACAGGCTCGTGCCCGTCGAGGCCGATGCCGTGGCCGGTGCGGTGCGAGGTGCCGGGGAGCTTGTAGCCGGGACCCCAGCCGAGGCTCTCGTAATAAGCGCGTACTGCGTCATCGACCTTGCCCGCGGGCGTGCCGGGCTTGGCCGCCGCAAAGGCGACATCCTGCCCCTTGCGCATCTGTTCCCAGACCTGCCGTTGGCGCGCCGTGGCCTTGCCGTAGACGAAGCTGCGCGAGATGTCGGATTGATAGCCGTGGACGGTCGCGCCGCAGTCCATCAGCACAACCTCGCCCTCGCGCACCGCCTGCGGCTTGCCGCTGCCGTGCGGATAGGCGCTCGCCTCGCCGAGCAGGATCAGCTCGAACTCGCTGCGCCCGCCGAGCGCGGTGGTCGCGGCCTTCATGATCGCGCCGATGTCGGCGGGGGTCATCCCAGCTTCCACGCGCGGCGCGGTGTGGCGATAGGCGGCGAGCGTGATGTCCGCGGCGATCTGCATCAGCGCGATTTCGGCGGGAGACTTGTGCATCCGGCACCCGCGCACGACGGGCGCGCCGTTGACCACGGTCGCGCCCGGCATCGCCTTTTCCAGCCCATCGATGGCGAAATAGCGCACCGTTTCCTCGACACCGATCCGGCCTTTGGTCAGTCCCCGCTTGCCTAGCCACGCGGCGACCGCGGCGAGCGGGTTTTCATCCTCGTTCCACGTCAGCACCTCGGCCTCGACGCCGAGGCTCTCGCGCACCGACGGTTCTTCGAAGAACGGCGTGACCACCGCAACCTCTCCCTCGCGTGTCAACACCGCGGCGGTCAGCCGTTCGCTCCGCCACCACTCGACCCCGGTGAAATAGATGAGGCTCGACCCCGGCTCGATCAGCAGCGCTCCGATGTCATTCGCGCGCATCAGCTCCTTCGCCTTGTCGATGCGCACCAGGCGTTCGGCCTTGCCGATCGGGATCGCTTTGGCGGCGAGGTTGGGAAGTCCGGCGGTATCGGCGGCGAACACTGGCGCGGGCAAGGCGGCAGCGAAGCCGGCCAGCGTCGCGGTCCCCAGAAATTGCCGTCGGTGCATCATCGTTCCCTTCTTCAGTAGATCAGCAGGTCCGCAATCTCGTCTCGCCACGCCGCCTCGTCGGGTCGTGCCAGCGCATCAAGATCGCTCGCATCGGCGCCCGCGTCGTCGACCCATTCGCGCAAACCGGGCCCGCCGTTGATCACGTCGATCGCCAGCACATCGTCGGTATATTCATATTTGAAATCCTTGCCGCGCCAGATCGGATAATCCGGATAAAGCGAGCGGATCGCCTTGAACCCCAGTGCCTGCACGCGCCAGGGGCGGAAGGCGTCATGGTCGTACCAGCCGCCTTCGGCGTGAATATGGATTCCGCTGTTGAGCCGTTTCATATGCTTGTGGAAGGTCGGTTCGAACCAGATGTCGCGCAGCTTGCATCCGGCGAGCCATTGCGGCGCGAGCCGCTGCATCTCCGCAATCACCGCCTTTGCGTCGATATCGGGGGCGCCGAACAGTTCGAGCGGGCGCGTCGTGCCCCTGCCCTCGCTGAGCGTCGCGCCCTCGACCATCACGGTGCCGGCATAGGCGCGCGCCATGTTGACGTTCGCCGCATTCGGGCTCGGGTTGATCCATACCCGTTCCGTCGGCCAGCCGAAGCCGGGCCCTTCGGGCTGCCACCCGTCCATCTCGATCACGCGATAGTCGACGTCGAGCCCGAAGTGGCGGATGAACCAGTGTCCCATCTCGCCCATCGTCAGCCCGTGACGCATCACCATCGGGCCCGCGCCAACGAAGCTTTCCCAGCCGGGCAGCAGCCGCGTTCCCTCGACGGGGCGGCCTGCGGGGTTGGGCCGGTCGAGCACCCACACCGCCTTGCCATGCTGCGCCGCGGCTTCGAGCACGTAGAGCAGGGTGGTGACATAAGTGTAGATGCGGCAGCCGAGATCCTGCAGGTCGACGAGCATCACGTCGAAGGTGTGCATCGACTGCCCCGACGGGCGGCGCACCTCGCCATAGAGGCTGAACACCGGCATGCCGTAGGTCGGATCGGTGAAGTCGGGCGACTCCATCATATTGTCCTGCAGGTCGCCGCGCACGCCATGCTGCGGCCCGAACACCGCGGTGGCATTAACCCCCGCGGCGACGAGCGAGTCTAGGCTGTGCGTCAGGTCGGCGGTGACCGAGGCCGGATGCGCGAGCAGCGCGACCCGTTTGCCTTCGAGCGGTTTGCGAAGCGCCGGGTCGGCGAGCAGGCGATCGATACCGAAAAGCGTCGTCATGCCCGCCCGCGTGCCTCAAGCGTGAGCGCAAAGCAATCGGGATGATGGAAGTCGGGCTTGCCCGGCGGGTGCGCGAGCGCCCAATAGCTTTTGGTGCCATCGAGTTCCTCGATCACCGCCGACAGCGCGAGCTTCGCGCCGATGTCGGGGAAGATGCCGGGTTCGATGCGTAGCGCATAGCTTTGTTCGCCGCGCTCCGCGACCATCTCCCACGGCGCGAGCTCGTCGGAGCGCAGCAGCGAGCGATAATCGTCGAACTGGTAACAGGCCCAGCGCCCGTCGGGGCCGTAATTGAATTCGGTATAGTCGGGCTGTCCCTCTTCGGTCAGGAAGGCTTCGAAGCAGGTGCTTTCCCATAGCCCGTCGGTCGCGCTGTCGGCGATGACCAGCTCGCCCTCGCCGGGGGGCAGCACGAGGTCGGCGACCGCGCCACCCACGATATAGCGGAGCGCGAACCCGTCCTCGAACGAGAGGCTGACCTCGACGGCGACCGCGCGCACCGCCTTGCCCGGCGTATCGGGGTGGCAGATCAGTTCCTTGCGCATGCTATCCAAATATCAAACCCCATGTTATGCGCCCGCCCGCTATGACCAGTTACAAATCCGACCTGCTGCGCCTCCTCGACGAGCGAGGCTATATCCACCAGACGACCGATGCGGAAGGGCTCGATACGCTTGCGGCCGGACAGGTCGTCCCCGGATATATCGGCTTCGACGCAACCGCGCCGTCGCTGCACGTCGGCAGCCTCGTCCAGATCATGATGCTGCGCCGCCTGCAACAGACGGGGCATAAGCCCGTCGTGCTGATGGGCGGCGGGACGACGCGGATCGGCGACCCGACGGGCCGCGACGAAAGCCGCAAAATGCTCTCGGACGAGACGATCGCGGCGAACATCGCGTCGATCTTCAGCATCTTTCAGCAGTTTTTGATCTTCGGCGACGGGCCGACCGACGCGGTGATGGTCGACAATCAGGACTGGCTCGGCAAGCTCGGCTATATCGAACTGCTGCAGGAAGTCGGCACGCACTTCACGATCAACCGCATGATGACTTTCGATTCGGTCAAGCTGCGGCTCGACCGCGAACAGCCGATGACCTTCCTCGAATTCAACTACATGATCCTGCAGGGCTATGATTTCCGTCACCTGTCGAAGGCTATGGGCGTTCGGCTGCAAATGGGCGGATCGGACCAGTGGGGCAATATCGTCAACGGGATGGAACTCGGTCGCCGGATGGACGGCGCCGACCTGTATGGTCTCACGACTCCGTTGCTCACGACGGCCGCCGGCGCAAAAATGGGCAAAACCGCCGCCGGCGCCGTGTGGCTTAATCCCGAACAACTGTCCCATTTTGACTATTGGCAATATTGGCGCAACTGCGACGATCGCGACGTCGGCAAGTTCCTGAAGCTGTTCACCGACCTGCCGCTCGCCGAGATTGCACGGCTCGAAGCGCTGGAGGGTGCCGAGATCAACGAGGCGAAGAAGATCCTAGCCAACGAGGCGACCGCGATGTGCCGCGGCGAAGAGGCCGCCAAAGCCGCTTCGGACACGGCCGCGCAAACCTTTGAAAAGGGGCAGATTGGCGGCGACCTCCCGCAAGCGGTCGCGCCCGCCGAAGGGATTAACGTCGTCGATGCGCTGCGCGAACTCGGCTTCGCAGGCTCCAACAAGGAGGCGCGCCGCAAGCTCGATGAAGGCGCCGTGAAGATTGACGGCGTGATCATTCGCGACCCGCACCACCTGATTCAGCCTGGCGAGAATGCGGTTCCGCTGAGCCTCGGGTCAAAAAAACATGGCCTTGTTGTGCGGTAAGGCGCAGAAAAGCGTTTACCACTTCTTCAGCAATCGGATGGATCGTCATGCCCAAATCAACAAGGTCCACGAATATGCGCAAGATCGACACGAGCAAGGCCCATTATGTCGGACTCGACCAGCGGATCGCTCCGCGTAGCGACGTCTATTGCCGCCTGCCCTTCGTCATGCCCGATGGGCGGCAGGAAATGTGCACCTGCGTCAACATCAGCGCCGACGGCATGCTGATGCGCTTCGAACGCGGGCTGGAGATCGGCGACCTCGTCGTGTTCCGCATGCCGATCGTCGGCCGCATTGCGGCCAAGGTGGTCTGGTCGATAGGCGGAAAGACCGGCGTCCAGTTCGACAAATCGATCTCGGTCGAGGATTATCTGCCGATGATCCGGGCCATGGGCGCGCGGGGCGACGTCAACTAACCGCTTCTGAGCAGCGGCACCGCCGCATCGCGTTCGAACAGATAAAGGCAGAGGCGGACAGCTTCGGCGCGCGCGCCTTCCATTCCCCCGTCGCGTTCGACGAACAGCCGCGCGTCGTCGTGCGCCACCGGCAATAGCCGCACCAGTTGTTCGGGTGTCGCGAGCCGGTAATCGGCATCGCCCGATTGCTTGAGCCCGAGCAGTTCGCCGCCGCCGCGCAGTTCCAGATCCTTTTCGGCGATCACGAAGCCGTCGTTGGTGTCGCGCATCAGCGCGAGCCGTTCGCGCGCGGTTTCGGACAGATTTTGTGAGCGGAGCAGCAGGCACACCGATTTCGCGGCGCCGCGCCCCACGCGGCCGCGCAGCTGGTGCAGCTGTGCGAGCCCGAAATTTTCGGCATGCTCGACGATCATCAGGCTGGCGGCGGGGACATCGACCCCGACCTCGATCACCGTGGTCGCGACGAGCACTCCGATCTCGCCCGCCTGGAAGCGCGCCATGACCTCGTCCTTCTCGGGCCCCTTCATCCGGCCGTGGACGAGCCCGACGCGCGCATCGCCCAGCCGCTCGCGAAGCAGCGCCGCGCGGTCCTCGGCCGCCGCCAGCTCGCTCCCTTCGCTTTCGGCGACGAGCGGACATACCCAATAGGCCTGCGCGCCGGTGGCGAGGTGGCGGTCGAGCGAGTCCACCACATCGTCGAGCCGGTCGAGCGAGATGACGCGCGTATCGACCGGGGTGCGACCGGGCGGCATTTCGTCGATCTGCGACACGTCCATCTCGCCATGATTGGCGAGTTGCAGCGTGCGCGGGATCGGCGTTGCGGTCATCACCAGCAGGTGCGGCGGCCGCGCCGCCTTTTGGGTCAGCATCAACCGCTGCGCGACGCCGAAGCGATGCTGTTCGTCGACGACGACCAGCGCGAGATCGCGGTAATTTACCGCCTGCTGGAAGATCGCGTGCGTGCCGACGAGGATGTCGATGCTGCCGTCGGCGAGTCCCATCAGCGTCGATTCGCGCGCCTTGCCCTTGTCGCGCCCGGTCAGGATCGCGAGGTTGACCGGCAGTCCGCCGAGCATGCGTTGCAGCGTCGCATGATGTTGGCGCGCCAGAATTTCGGTCGGCGCGAGCAACGCCGCCTGCGTCCCCGCCTCGACCGCCGCCAGCATCGCGCGCAGCGCAACGAGCGTCTTGCCCGATCCGACATCCCCCTGCAGCATCCGCAGCATCGGCTTGTCCTGCGCCATGTCGCCCGCGATTTCGCGCCCGACACGTTCCTGCGCACCAGTCAGCCCGAACGGGAGCTGGAGCGCGTCGGTCAGCCGGCCGTTGCCGGCAATCGCCCTGCCCTTGCGCGCCCTCAGGCCTTCGCGGATCAGCATCAATGCGACCTGACTCGCGAAAATCTCGTCATAGGCGAGCCGGTCGCGCGCCGGCTCGTCGCGCGGGCTCGCATGCGCGCGCGCCATCGCCTCACGCCACGCAGGCCAGCCGCGCGTTGCAAGCAAGGGCGCGTCGATCCACTCGGCGAGCTCGGGACGCCGTTCGAGCGCGATCTGGCCCAGCTGCGACAGCCGCGCGTTGGTAAGGCCCTCGGTCAGCGGATAAACGGGCTCATGTTCGGCGATCCCGGCCTCGTCGCCCGGTTCGAGGACATGGTCGGGATGCACGATCTGGCGCATGTCGCCATAAAGGTCGAGCCGCCCCGACACACGGCGCTTCTCGCCCAGCGGGAACAGCTTGCGCGCGAGCCCCGACGTCCGCCCGAAATAGACGAGCCGCACATGATCGCCCGCGCTGTCGAACGCCTCGACCCCAAAGGGCGCACGCGGGCTGCGCCCGGGCCGATAATCCTGCGCGGTCAGTTCGACGATGATCGTCTGCCCCGCCTGCGCCTGATCGAGCCGGTCGACGGGAAAGCGCGAGATGAGTCCGGTCGGCAAATGGAACAGCACATCGACGACGCGCTCGAGCCCCAGCCGCGTCAGCGGCTTGGCAAGCTGCGGCCCGACCCCTTTCAAGTCGGTCAGCGCGGCAAAGAGCGGATTGAGTATCTCGGGTCGCATGGCTAGGGCGTGTCTAGCCCCCACATTCCGTTCGTGTCGAGCGAAGTCGAGACACCTCGCGTTTGCGCCGGACCGATGGGCATCTCGACTTCGCTCGATGCGAACGGATTTCGGGGTGGCCGTCGAAGAGTTCGAGAGAATAAAGACAGACCCGCCATGCAAGACCGCCTCAAACGCCTGAAATTCCGTGCCTGGCACCGCGGCACGCGCGAGGCCGACTATATGATCGGCGGCTTCTTCGACCGCTATTCGGCCGGTTGGAGCGAGGAAGAGATCGCTTGGTACGAAATCGTCGTCGAGGAGGATGACGTCGATATCATGGCGTGGGCGCTCGGCACCGGCGAGCCGCCCGCGCATCTCGACCGCCCCGACATGATCGCCGCGATGCGCCGGCTGGACTATATCCCGCTGCCATGACCCGCCCCGCCGCCGACATTTTCGCCGCGATCGGATCGGCGTCGGCGCCGCTGACGCTGGCGCGTACCGCCGACGGTTTCCTGCCGCTGCTGCTCGCCGACCTCGCTCGCGCAAGCGACAAGCGGCTGGTCTATGTCGCGACCGACGACGCCGCGACGCAGGCGGTCGCCGACGCCGCGCCCTTTTTTGCTCCCGACCTGATCGTCCACCGCTTCCCCGCGTGGGACTGCCTTCCCTATGATCGCGCCGGCCCCTCGATGCGCGTCAGCGCCGACCGGCTCGCGACCTTGTCGGCGCTACAAATGCCGGCGAAACGCGGCGAGCTGATCCTCACCACCGTCGCCGCAATCACCCAGCGCACCCTCACCCCCTTCCGCATTCGTCAGCTCGCGACGACGCTCGCGCCGGGACAGCGGATCGACCGCGACGCGCTCGCCGAACTGCTCGTGTCGAACGGCTTCAGCCGCGTCGACACCGTTGCCGACCAAGGCGAGTTCGCGGTACGCGGCGGCATTCTCGACCTCTTCCCGGCGGGCGAGGAAAATGGCCTGCGCGTTGATTTCTTCGGCGACGAGATCGAGAGCATCCGCCGCTTCGACCCCGCCGACCAGCGCAGCCTTGGTCCCGCCAAGGCCTTGCAGCTTCTTCCGGCGTCCGAAACCCTACTCGACGAAGCGACGATCAAACGTTTCCGCTCCGCCTATCGCGAGCTGTTCGGGGCGCAAGCGACCGGCGATCCGCTCTATCAGGCGGTCAGCGAAGGGCGGCGGCAGGCGGGCATGGATCATTGGCTGCCGCTGTTCGAGGAACGGCTCGCGACGCTGTTCGACCATATCGATCCCGCGACGCCGGTGCTGCGCGGCCACCGTACCGAGGCGACCGCCGAGACACGCTTTGCCGCGATCGCCGACTATCATGCGAACCGTGTCGCCGCCGAGCGCGAGTCGCCGGGAAGCTATCGTCCGCTAGCACCCGAGACGCTCTACCTGACCGAAGGCGAATGGGCCGGGGCGGCATCGGATCGCCCTATCCATATCGTCACCCCCTTCGACGTGCCGCCGTCCGCGACGGTGGTCGATCTCGAAACCTTCGCCGCGCGCGATTTCACCCCCGAGCGCACCGCCGACGAGAATGTCTATGCGAAGGTCGCGGACCATCTGTCGGACGAACGCCGCAAGGGCCGCCGCACGATCATCGCGAGCTATTCGGGCGGCGCGCGCGAGCGCCTCTCGGGGCTGCTCCGCGACCATGGCGTCACCTCGCTCGCGCCCGCCGAAAGCTGGCAGGACGCGCTCGGCACGGCCTCGACGGACAGCGGCGGCGCGACCGCGATGGTTGTCCTCCCGCTCGACCATGGTTTCGCCTCCGACGCGATAAGCCTGCTCACCGAACAGGATATCCTCGGCGAGCGGCTCGTCCGCCGCCAGAAGCGCCGCAAGAGCGCCGACGCCTTCCTCGCCGAACTCGCGACGCTCAGCGTCGGCGACCTTGTCGTCCACCTCGATCACGGCATCGGGCGTTACGAGGGGCTGACGCAAATCCCCGTCGGGAGCAGCCCGCACGACTGCGTCGCGCTCACCTATGCCGGGGGCGACAAGCTCTACGTTCCAGTCGAAAATCTCGACGTCCTCTCGCGCTATGGCGGCGAAAGCGAGGGGGTAGGCCTCGACAAGCTCGGCGGCGAGGCGTGGCAGCGCCGCAAGGCACGGATGAAGGAGCGCATCCGCGAGATCGCGAGCGAACTCCTCGCGACCGCGGCGCAGCGCGCGCTGCGTTCGGGCGAATTGCTCGCGCAAGATGCTGCCTATCCCGCCTTCGCCGACCGCTTCCCCTATCAGGAAACCGACGATCAGGACCGCGCGATCGGCGACGTGCTCGCCGACATGGCGTCGGGGCGCCCGATGGACCGGCTCGTCTGCGGCGACGTCGGCTTCGGCAAGACCGAGGTGGCGCTACGCGCCGCGTTTGTTGCCGCGATGGCCGGGGTCCAGGTCGCGGTCGTCGTGCCGACGACGTTGCTCGCGCGCCAGCATTACACCAATTTCGTCGAGCGTTTCAAAGGCTTCCCCGTGAACATCGGCCGCCTGTCGCGGCTCGTCCCGGCAGGAGAAGCGCAGAAGACGCGCGACGGCCTTTCAAATGGCCATATCGATATCGTCGTCGGCACCCATGCGGTGATCGCCAAGACGGTCGAGTTCAAGAATCTCGGCCTTGTCATTGTCGACGAGGAACAGCGGTTCGGGGTCGTCCACAAGGAGCGGCTGAAGCAGCTCAAGGCCGACGTCCATGTGCTGACGCTGACCGCAACCCCGATCCCGCGCACGCTCCAGATGGCGATGTCGGGCCTCCGCGAACTCAGCGTGATCCAGACGCCGCCGGTCGACCGCCTCGCGGTGCGGACTTATGTCGCGCCATGGGATCCGGTCGTGATCCGCGAGGCGTTGCTCCGCGAGCACGACCGCGGCGGACAGAGCTTCTTCGTCACCCCGCGGATCAAGGACCTTCCCGACATCGAGGAATTCCTGCGCACGCGCGTGCCCGAAATCAAATATGTCGTCGCGCACGGTCAGATGGCGCCGGGCGAGGTCGAGGAGCGGATGAGCGCCTTCTACGACCGCAAATATGACGTGCTCGTCTCGACGACGATCGTCGAAAGCGGGCTCGATATCCCCAGCGCGAACACGCTGATCGTCCACCGCGCCGACCGCTTCGGTCTTGCGCAGCTCTACCAGCTACGCGGCCGCGTCGGGCGCTCGAAGACGCGCGCTTATGCCTATCTCACAACGCTCGAGGGCGGCGCGATCACCGATACCGCCGAAAAAAGGCTCAAGCTGCTCGGCGATCTCGATACGCTCGGCGCGGGCTTCCAGCTCGCGAGCCATGACCTCGACATTCGCGGCGCGGGCAATCTCGTCGGCGACGAGCAATCGGGGCATATCCGCGAGGTCGGCTTCGAGCTTTACCAGGCGATGCTCGAGGAAGCGATCTTGGTGGCCAAGGCCGAGGGCATGGGCGCCGCGCCGCCGCGCGAGGCCCTGTCGCCCGTCATCACGGTCGACGCGCCGATCCTGATCCCCGAGGATTATGTCCCCGACCTACCGCTGCGCATGGCGCTCTATCGCCGCCTCAACGAGGCGAGCGATCGCCCGGCGCTCGATGCCTTCGCGGCCGAAATGATCGACCGTTTCGGCCCGCTGCCGCCCGAGACCGCGAACCTGATCCAGCTGATGGAGATCAAGGCCAATGCGAAGGCCGCGGGAATCGCGAAGCTCGACGTGGGCACCAAGGGCGCCCTCGTCAGTTTCCACGGCGACCAGTTCGCCAACGTCGCCGGCCTGATCGCCTATGTTGAGCGGCTCAAGGGCCGTGCGCGCATCCGCCCCGACAACCGGCTGTCGGTCAGCGGCGATTGGGTCAGCACGGGCGCACGCCTCAACGGCGCGCTGCAATTGTCGAAGGGTCTGGGTAAGCTGGCGCGGCAGGCCGCCTAAGCTTCCATCAATGCCAGCAGCTGGTCCGCCGGCACCGGTCCCGATTTCAGGAAGCCCTGCCACGTCGCGACGCCGAGTTCGGACAGGCGCGCGAGCTGGCGCTCATTCTCGATCCCCTCGGCCACGACGAGCAGGCCGAGCGCGCGCGCGAGGTCGACGATCGCACGCACGACGATGCGGTCGCGGTCGCTCCCGTCGATCGTGCGGGTGAAGCCGCTGTCGATCTTGAGATAATCGATCGGCAGCCGCGCGAGCAGCGACAGGCTGGAATAGCCGGTGCCGAAATCGTCGATCGCGACCGCGACGCCAAGTGCACGGATCTGCGCGAGCTGGTCGGCGGCGCTCGCGGGATCGCTCAGCATCGCCTGTTCGGTCAGTTCCAGCGTCAGCCGGTCGGGGTCGACCCTGGCCGCCTTTGCCATCGCGGCGAAACGTCCCGCGAATTCTGGATCGCCGAGATCGGCGGCGGTGATGTTGAGCGAGACGCGCAGCTTCGCCAGCGCCTTGGGCCAGGTTGCCATTTCGGCGAGCGCGACGCGGTGGGCATGTTCGGTGAGCTCGCATTCGAGTCTTGCCGCACGCGCTGCGGTCACCAGCGGCCCGGCCCCAAGCAGCCCAAGTTCTGGATGCTGCCAGCGTAGCAGCGCCTCGACGCCCGTCATAGCGCCGGTCGCCACATCATATTGCGGCTGGTAATGGATCGCGACCTCATTCCGCGACAGCGCGGCATGGACCATCGCTCCGTCGCGTGCCGACGCGGGCCGCGCGAGCTGGTCGCACGCAGCACCAAGTTGCTCGGCGACCGATTCGCCCTGCGTGATCAGTGCAGCGGCGATGCGGATCGACAGGCGGCCGTTCGGATCGCCGACGATCGGCTCGGCGAGCGCGACGTGCAGCGCGCGTTCCTGCGCGCGAAGTGCCCCGAGCGACAACGGCGTCGCGGGCACGATCAGGAAGCGCGGTCCGTCGAGCCGGTCGACGCACGACCCTTGGCCGAACTCGTCGCTCGCAAAATTTTCCAGCCGTCGCCCGATTTCGTCGAGCACCGAATCGCCTGCCGCTGTTCCAGCGCTGTTGTTAATGCGCGCCATCTGGTCGACCTGAACCAGAATGACGCCGACGTCGGCGTCGTGCCGAGCGTGCAGGACTTCGAGTTTGTGGGCGCAGGCTGAAAGGGTTTCGGACGGGCGATTCATTGCCCCTTCCTAACAGGCTTTCCTTGCCAAGCTCCTGTCTTTTGCACCACAATATGTCCGTGGCCGTCCCATTATCTCACCACGCCGCGTCGTCGGCGCCGTTGATCGACGGACTTGGTCGCCGGATCAGTTACTTGCGCCTGTCGATCACCGATCGCTGCGACCTGCGGTGCCGTTATTGCATGGCCGAAGATATGACCTTCCTGCCCAAGTCGGCGGTGCTCAGCATCGAGGAAATGGCCGAACTTGCCGAGCGTTTCGTCGCGCGCGGTATCCGCCGCATCCGCCTGACCGGTGGCGAGCCGCTCGTGCGGCGCGGTATCGACACGCTCGCGATGCGCCTCGGCGCGCTGATAGACCACGGCCTCGACGAACTGACCCTGACGACCAACGCGATGCGGCTCGCCGAACATGCGTCGATGCTGGCAGCGGCAGGGGTGCGCCGTATCAACGTCAGCCTCGACACGCTCGATCCGGCGGCGTTCCGGCATATCACGCGCGTCGGCGACCTTGAGGTCGCGCTGCGCGGCATCGATGCGGCGCGCGCGGCCGGGCTGGCGATCAAGATCAATATGGTCGCGCTCGCCGGTCTCAACGAGGACCAACTGCTCCCCATGCTCGATTATTGCGCGGCGACCGGCTGCGACCTCACGCTCATCGAGACGATGCCGCTCGGCGAGATCGCGGACGATCGCAGCGATCATTATATCCCGCTCCATCATTTCATCGCGCCGCTGCGCGATGCGCATGCCATCTTTCCCGTCGACAAACGCACCGGTGGCCCGGCGCGTTATTTCGCGGTCGAGGACAGCCCGGTCACGCTCGGCCTGATCACGCCGCTCAGCGACAATTTCTGCGCGACGTGCAACCGCATACGCCTGACCGTCGAAGGCCGCGTATATATGTGCCTCGGCCAGGACGATCATGTCGACCTGCGCGCAGCCTTGCGCGAAGACGGCGACGTCGACGGCTTGATTGACGCCGCATTGGCTGGCAAACCCCGCGCGCATGACTTTCATATCGAACGAGAGTCCAAACCGGCGGTCGCGCGTCATATGAGTGCAACGGGCGGCTGACAGGCCGTTCCCATATTCGAAGGCACGGGGGAACCGGACCAATATGCAACGCAAGATCGCGCTTGTCGCATCGAATGCGCCCGCGGCCATGGAAGCGGAAGCCGAACTTCGCCCGCTCTACGACTTCGTCGATCTGGCGGAGGCCGACCTTTTGATCGCGCTCGGCGGCGATGGCTTCCTGCTGCACATGCTGCATCAGCTGCTCGATCAGCGCCGCAGCCTGCCCGTTTTCGGGATGAACCGCGGCACGATCGGCTTTCTGATGAACGAGTTTCGCGTCGAAGGGCTGCTCGATCGCATCGCCGCCGCGCGCCCCTATCTGATCCATCCGCTGTCGGGCGACATCACCACGATCAGCGGGGAGCGGCACATTTTGCCGGCGATCAACGAAATTTCGCTACTCCGCGAAACGCGCCAGGCCGCGAAGCTCGAAGTGATGATCAACGAAAAGACGATGCTCGAGGAATTGGCCTGCGACGGCGTGCTCGTCTCGACCCCTGCCGGATCGACTGCCTACAACCTCAGCGCGAACGGCCCGATCCTGCCGCTCGATTCGGCGATGCTCGCGCTCACGCCGATCAGCCCCTTCCGCCCGCGGCGCTGGCGCGGCGCGCTCGTCCCCGAATCGACGAGCATCCGTTTCAACGTCCGCGAGGCCGCCAAACGCCCGGTCAGCGCGGTCGCCGACCAGCGCGAGATCCGCGATGTGAAGACCGTGCTTGTCACGACCGACCGCAGCCGCCCGCTGACTTTGCTGTTCGATCCCGACCAGGGCCTCGACGAACGCATTGCGATGGAACAATTTATCGCCTGAGAGTCACAAAGCCGCCAAAACCCTCTTGATAATTATATCGGTTGACGGCAAAGGGGCCGCCTTGCCCGCATCGGCGGCGTGTTCCTCGGTAGCTCAGCGGTAGAGCAATCGACTGTTAATCGATCGGTCGTAGGTTCGAATCCTACCCGGGGAGCCATCTTTCCAGACTTGTGCAGGGCTACGCTGAAACACCTTGCTTCGATCGAGCCCCGTTCCGGCCACGCCCTATGTCGCTCAGCTCAACATTGGAGTGGGGCGCCGCACTCTTGCTATCGGCTTGGCGATGGCGATCGCCGGACTGCTGCTGCTCATGCTCCTTTCGTGGGGGCCCGGAACGCAGCCCGACGCTGAGGATGAGTCGATCAGCGTGGTGAGCCTTGAGGCCACAGAGATCGCGAAAGACGCGCCCGAGCCGGACAGCCCGGAACGCCAGCAGAGCGAGGAACGGACCACCTCGCCGCAGCCGGAACCCGACGAACCGCGGCCGTTGACACCGCTGCCTCCGCAAGTCCCGGAACCGACGGCCGCGCCGCCAATGCCAGCGCCCGTTCAGCGGCCATTGCCGGCGAGTCCCCCGAAAGCTGCGCGTCCGCAGGGCGGGCAGGTTTACGGGCCGCCCAACACCGGCGGATCGCCCTCCTCGCGCGACTCCGAACGCGTGGGAACGACACCCAATGGCGAGCCGCTGTATGCGGCCGCCTGGTACCGCGAGCCGAGCGATGACGAGCTGCGCGGCTATCTGTCCACCGCCAGCGGTCCCGGCTGGGGCCTGATCGCCTGCCGCACGGCGCCCGATTACCGTGTCGAGGATTGCGTCGGGCTCGACGAATATCCCTATGGATCGCAGATCAATCGCGCGGTGCTTGCTGCAGCGTGGCAGTTTCAGGTGCGGCCCCCGCGGATTGGCGGACGACCGATGGTGGGTAGCTGGGTGAGGATCAGGATCGATTACGGCACCCGGCGACGTTGATCGTCGCTTGCGCAAGGCCGATGCGCCGCTGATTTGCCATCGGCGGGTTCGGGTTTGATAAAGCCTCGATGATACCTTATATCATCGTGATGTTATTTGATGGCGAAGATCGACAATCAGCTTCCGGACTTTTTCAGGAAATCGAAGCCCTTCAGGACGGGCAGGCGTGGGGCAAATTTCTCGACGCCGGGACGGGAACCCACTCGATCGGCTGGATCGGTTCGCTCGCCACCGAAAGCTGGACCGCGGTGAGCGGCGCCGAAGCCCATGCCGCGCAGGTCGCCGATGCGATCGCGGCGAAGCGCCGCGCCGCCGACCGCATCATCGTCGGCAACTGGGCCGACCCCGCGCTGCTGGCGGGCGAGCGATATGACACGGTGCTGGCGGACTATCTTCTCGGCGCGATCGACGGTTTCGCGCCCTATTTCCAGCATCGCCTGTTCGCGCGGCTGCGTCCGCTCGTCGGACGGCGGCTCTATGTCGTGGGGCTGGAGCCCTATGTGACCGGCGAGCCCGATGGCGAAGCGGGGCGGCTGATCTGGGAGATCGGGCGCTTCCGCGACGCGTGCCTGCTCCACGCGGGCGAACAGCCTTATCGCGAATATCCGGCGCAATGGACGGTCGATCATCTCGAAGCATCGGGGTATCGCGTCATCGCCGCCAAGCGGTTCGCGAACCGCTACAAGGAGCATTTCGTCAACAGCCAGATCGACATGTGTGCGCCCCGGCTCGCAAGGATCGCCGACCGCGGCCTAGCCGGCGCCCTCGCTGCGCGCGGCGAGGCGTTGCGGGCCGAAGCCCTCGCGCATGTCGCACGAAAGGGCGGGCTTCATCACGGCTTCGACTATATCCTGGCGGCCAAGCCCGTCTGACAAAATCGGCGGAAGGAGGGGCGCGGGACTAGGCGCCCCTCCTTCCGGCCGCCCCCTTTTGGCCCCTAGAAGCTCGTTCGCAGCCCGAAGACGAAATTGCGCCCGCGCAGCGGCGACGCATTTTTGATGAAGGATGCGTGATTATAGGCGAGCTCGTTGGTCAAATTGGTCGCGCGCACGAACAATTCGGTATCGGCCTTCGGGCCGAGATCGAGCTTGTAGGCGAGCGTCGCGTTGAGCATGTCATAGCCTCGCGTCCGCGTCTCGAAGTCCGCGATCCGGTCCTGTTCGAAGACATGATAATATTCGACGTCACCCGACAAGCCCCCCCAGCGCCCGTCGGCGCGCGCGCCGAGCCGGCCGGCGGGAATGCGCGGCAGATTGCCGAGCCCGTCCTTGAACTTCGCGCGGACATAATCGCCGAACAGCGACACGCCGACATCGCCGAAATCATGCCGCACTTCGCCATCGACCCCGGTGAAGGTCGCGTCGGCCGCCTCATATCGGATGAGACGGAAGTCCTCGAACTGATCGAGCGTGTTGGCGAAGATATAATCGTCGAAATCCTGATGATAGGCGCCGATCGTGAAGGTCGTCGCCCCCTTCGTCTTGCGGAAGGTCAGGTCGATCGACTTGCCCGTTTCCTTGCCGAGCGTCGCGGTGCCGAGTTCATAGGTATTGGTCGCGAGGTGGATACCGCGCGCATAAAGCTCCTGCACATTCGGCGCGCGCTGCGAGCGCGCGAGCGACAGCGCGAGCGAATAGTCGCCGCCGATGTCCCAGACCGCGGCGCCCGAGATCGAAAAGGGCTTGTGGCTGACCTCGCGGTTCAGCGTCGTCTCGATCCGCTGCCATTCCTGCCGCGCCGCAAGCTCGAAGCGGACCGGGCCGGCGGTCAGCGTTTCCATCAGGAACAGCGCGGTGCGCCGCGTATCGCTTTCGGGCAGGAAGGCTTCTTCGCCGACCGCGCTGAACTGGCTTTCCGAATGCTGCACCCCGAACGCGCCACGCAGCGGGCCGATCGGCTTGTGCGCGAGTTCGAAACGCAGTTCGTGCGCCTTGTTCTTGAAGGTCGTCGCGACCTCGTCATGCTCGATCTCGTCATGCTCATAATCGGTGAACGACAGGCGGAAGCGGACCTTTTCGAAGCCCGGCAGCGGATCTTCATATTCGCTGCGGATATCGAACCGTTCGCTGCGCAATTTGACGAAGGGCACTTCCTCATGTTCGTGGTCATGATCATGGTCGTGGTCATGATCCTCGTCATCATGGCCGTGGCCGCCGCAGTGCAGGCTGCTGCCGTGCGGGTGGCAGCCTTCATAATCGTGGCTGTGCCCCGGCAGGCCATATTCGCTGCGCTGGCGCGTATAGGCGACGCCCAGATAGCCGCCGCTGCCGACCCATGAACCGCCGACGGTAAAGGTCGAGGTGTCGTTGTACGATCCGTCGACATGGCGTTCGCCGAACCCCTTGGGCACCCGATAGTCGTTCGACGAGCGATGGACGCCCTCGACGCGGAGCGCGAGCCCCTGCCCGCCGATGGTGATCCCGCCGACCAGCGAGCGTTCGTCGTCGGCGGTGCCGAAGCGGCCCTCGACCGTGCCCGCGATGCCGCCGTCGGGGATCGATGTCGGCACCTTTTCGTCGAGCAGGTTGATCGCGCCGCCGATCGCGCTGCCGCCATAGAGAAGCGCCGACGGGCCGCGCAGCACCTCGATCCCGCGCAGCAGCAGCGGTTCGGTCGTCACCGCATGGTCGGGCGAGATCGCCGACGCGTCGTGGACGCTCGCGCCGTCGGACAGCGCCTGGACGCGCGGCGCGGTCTGCCCGCGGATGACCGGCCGGCTCGCGCCGCCGCCGAAATTGTCGAAGTTAATGCCCGGCTGTCCGGCGAGCGTATCGCCCAGCGTCGCCTGACGGCGGTGAACCAATTCCTCGCCAGTCAGCGTGATCACCGGCGTTGCGGTCTCGTCGGCGCGCAGGCCGAGGACATTGGCCGAGACGACAATCTCGGGATCGGCGTTGCTGCCGGCCTGCATGAAGCCGGCGTCGGGCCCTGCAGCGGATTTGACCGCCGGCACCGTTTCGCCCGCAAAGGCGATGTGCGGAACGACCGCCGGAACCGCGGCGGACAGGAGGAGAACTCGAAACTTCACAAAAACCCCTTTCTTATCTGGACGCCGGCCGTATATGATACGTTATCTCATATCACAACCCCTCAAGGTTTTTCTTCCATGTGCGCTCTCCCCTCGCGCCCTTCGCGGCGCCAAATGACGACGAACCTCGTCGAAGGAACGGCGGTGTCGGCCTCGCTCCTCTGCCTCGGACATTGTCTGGCATTGCCGCTGATCCTGCTCGCCTTGCCGATGCTGGTCGGGACCTTTTTCGAATCGGAGCTTTTCCACATCGTGGCGGCTGCGCTGGTCGTCCCCGCGGCCGCCCTCGCGTTCCTTCTCGGTTACCGCCGGCACCGCGCCCTTCTTCCAGCACAGCTCGGGGCGGCGGGGGTCGCCTGCATCGTGGCCGCGCTGTTCCCCGTCTGGGGCGAGCCGGCGTCGGCGGGGATAACGGCGATCGGCAGCCTGTTTCTGATCGGCGGGCATCTTATCAACTGGCGGCTACGCCGGACCCTTGCCTGAGCATGGCGAGCAGATCCGCCCGCCCGGCACCGGTGCAGGTCGCAAAGATACGCGACGCGAAAATGCCAAGCGGACGCCCGCGGAGCTCGAGGAAGTCGTCCTGGCAATCGTGCGTGCCAGTCCGCGGCCGCTCGGAGCCTACAGGATCGCGCGCCAAAGCCGGGTGCTCGGTGTGCCGCTGGCGCCCAACCAGGTTTATCGGATCCTCGATCGGTTGGGCGGGCGCGTCCATCGGGTCGAAACGCTGAATGCCTATTTCGAGGCCGGCGGCCAGCCCGGAGCGATAACAATCTGTCGCGGCTGCGGCCGCACCCGCACGCTCGACGCCGGATACGAGACCGAAGTCGACCGCTTGTGCCGAGCTGCAGGCTTCCGCCCGAGCCGCGTCATCGTGGAAGTCGTGGGTGTCTGTCCCGATTGCGGAGGCAAATAGCGGCGGCTCCGGTCGGCCGTTCGATGGTTGACCCCCGCATCCTTGGCCTCTAGCCTTGCTGCGATGCACAAAAGGGACCATCTGCCGCTTCCGCCACCGCTTACGCAATGGGCGGCACAGCAGCCGGTGGCGCTCTTTCTGGATTTCGACGGCACGCTCGTCGACATCGCGGAAACGCCGGACGCGATCCTGGTCCCCGACGATCTTTTACGACGGCTCGAAGCCTTGGCGGCGCGCGTGGATGGTCGCCTCGCGCTGATCACCGGGCGGTCGCTTTCGGACATAGGCGGGCATCTCGGCAGCGGGGCGATCAGGATAGTGGGTTCGCACGGCGCCGAACAAGGCGATGCCACTGTACCGGCGGTCACGCTATCCGGCGATACAAACATGGCAATCGCGTCGCTCGCGGCGCGGTGGCCCGGCCTGCTTGTCGAAACCAAGCCGCACGGCATGGCAATCCATTACCGGCAGGAACCACATGCCGAGGCAGCCGTCTTTAGCGTCATGGACGATATTGCAGAGCGCGAAGGTCTGGCCGTGCGGCGAGGCAAGATGGTTGTCGAACTGGGACCGGCGCAAGCCAACAAGGGACTGGCGGTGGCGCGGCTTCTGGACCAGTCGCCCTACGCCGGCGCCACGCCGGTTTTCATCGGAGACGACATTACCGACGAAGACGGCTTTGCCGCCGCGGCGGCGGTAGGGGGGCACGGCATCCTCGTCGGCGCACCGCGTCCGACCGCCGCTCATTACCGGCTTCCCGGCACCCGCGAGGTCTATAATTGGCTGGGCCTGTGAGCAATTTGTCCCTTTGGCCGATCGGCAATTGTCAGGTCAGCGCCCTCGTCGACAGCGCGGCGGGGCTCGTCTGGGGATGCGTCCCGCGCGTTGACGGCGACCCGGTCTTCTGCGCCCTGATGAACGGCGAACGGCAGGACGAGGGGGTGTGGCGTTTCGCGCTCGAAGGGCAGGTGCGCGCCACTCCCCGTTACAGCCGCAACACACCGATCCTCGTGACGCGCCTCGAAGCCGCCGATGGCAGCGCGGTCGATATCATCGACTTCTGCCCGCGCTCCGAACGCTCGGGACGGATGTACCGGCCCGTCGCCTACACGCGCATCGTCCGCCCCGTCGCCGGCAGTCCGCGCATCCGGATGAACCTTTCGCCGATGCGCGGCCATGGCGCTGAACGCGCGCCGACCACGCGCGGCACCAATCATATCCGCTATCTTATCGGCAACCAGCCGCTCCGCCTCACTACCGACGCGCCGGTCGGCTATCTCATGCAGGAGCTCGCATTCCGCGTCGAATCCGACCTCCATTTCTTCCTCGGCCCCGACGAGCCCTTTACCGGCAACGTCCGCGAATCGGTGCGCGGGATGGAGGAAGCGACAGGTCAATATTGGCGCAGCTGGGTGCGCGGGCTCGCGACGCCGATGGACTGGCAGGACGCTGTGATCCGCGCCGCGATCACGCTCAAGCTCTGCCAGCATGAGGAGACCGGCGCCATAGTCGCCGCGCTGACGACATCGATCCCCGAGGCACCGCACAGCGAGCGCAACTGGGACTATCGCTATTGCTGGATCCGCGATGCCTATTACACGGTTCAGGCGCTCAATCGGCTTGGCGCGCTCGACGTGCTCGAAAAATATCTCGCTTACCTCCGCAACATCGTCGATCGCGCCGCGGGCGGGCATATCCAGCCGCTCTATTCGGTGATGGGCGTCGCCGAACTGGACGAGGGCGTCGCCGAACATCTCGCGGGTTATCGCGGTATGGGACCGGTGCGGATCGGCAACGCGGCCTATCAGCAGATCCAGCACGACGCCTATGGACAGATCGTGCTGCCGACGGTGCAGGGCTTCTTCGACCAGCGGCTGTTCCGCATGGCCGACGAGCGCGATTTCGAAAGCCTCGAAAGCGTCGGCGAAGTCGCATGGGCAATGCACGACCAGCCCGACGCCGGATTGTGGGAATTTCGCACCAAGCAGCTCGTCCACACCTATTCGGCGGTGATGAGCTGGGCGGCGTGCGACCGGCTCGGCAATGTCGCCGCGCGCATCGGCAAACCCGACCGTGAAGCCCATTGGAAAGAACGCGCTGCCAAAATCCGAGAAACGATCGAGCGCGAGGCCTGGGACGAGACCGCGGGCCATTATGGCGCCGCCTTTGGCCATGCCCATCTCGACGCCAGCCTGCTCCAGATGGTCGAGCTGCGTTATATCCGCGCCGACAATCCGCGTTTCCAGGCAACTTTCGCCGCAATCGAAAAGGCGCTGCGCCGCGGCGAACATATGCTGCGCTATGACAGCGAGGATGATTTTGGTCTCCCCGAGACCGCGTTCAACTTCTGTACCTTCTGGTTGATCGAGGCGCTGCACCTGTGCGGTCGGGGCGAGGAAGCCCGCGAGCTGTTCGGAAAGATGCTCGCGCATCGAACACCATCGGGTCTGCTTTCCGAGGACCTTGATTTCGAAAGCGGCGAATTGTGGGGCAATTTCCCCCAGACCTATTCGCTTGTCGGGATCATCCATTGCGCGGGGCTGCTCTCGCGCGGCTGGGACACGGTGCGATGAGCCGGCTGATCGTCGTCTCGAACCGCGTCTCGGTCGCCAAGGGGCGCGGCGCGGCGGGCGCGCAGGGCGGCCTTGCGGTCGCGATGAGCGCGGCGCTGCGCAAGCGCGGTGGCATCTGGTTCGGCTGGTCGGGAAACGAGGTCGAACGTTTCACGGGTCAGCTCACGATGGAGCGCGTCGACGGCTTCACCACCGCGACCGTCGATCTCGAGCCCCACGACGTCGACGAGTATTACAATGGCTATGCCAACCGAACGCTCTGGCCGCTCTTTCACTACCGCATCGATCTTGCCGAATATGAGAATGAATTCGGCCGCGGCTATGAACGCGTCAACGAGCGGTTCGCGAACAGCCTCTATCCGCTGATCGAGGAGGAGGATGTCGTCTGGGTGCAGGACTACCACTTCCTGCCACTCGGCGAACGGCTGCGCGCGCAGGGGGTGACGAACCGCATCGGCCTGTTCCTGCATATCCCGTGGCCGCCGACGCGCCTGCTCGTCTCACTCCCGCATCACGAGCGGCTCGTCGCCGCGATGCTCCACTATGACGTCATCGGCTTTCAGTCGGTCGAATGGCTCGAAAGCTTCCTCCATTATTGCCGGAAGGAACATGGGGCCGAAGTCGACGAGGAGAGCGGCACCGTCCGCATTGACGGCCGAAGCACCATCGCGCGCGCCTTTCCCATCGGTATCGACCATGCCGAATTCATGGCGCTCGGCGAGACCGAGATCGCCCGGCGATCGCAGCAGCGGCTGGGCACCAGCGCACGCAAGCGCACAATCGCGATCGGCGTCGACCGGCTCGACTACAGCAAGGGGCTTCCCGAACGGATCGACGCGCTCGAACGGCTGTTCGCCAGCCACGACGACATGGTCAACGATCTACTCTTCGTCCAGATCGCGCCGCCCTCGCGCGAGGACGTCCGCTCTTACCAGCGGATCCGCGCGACGCTCGAGCAGAAGACCGGCCAGTTCAACGGCGCGCACTCGGACGTCGACCTCGTTCCGATCCGATACGTCAACCGCGGTTTCGGCCGCGCCGAATTGTTCGGCTTCTATCGGGCGGCGAAGATCGGCCTCGTGACTCCGCTCCGCGACGGGATGAACCTCGTCGCAAAGGAATATGTCGCGGCACAGGACCCCGACGATCCGGGCGTATTGATCCTCTCGCGCTTCGCGGGCGCGGCCGAGCAACTCACCGACGCGTTGCTCGTCAATCCGCACGACGGCGGTGACGTCGCCCGCGCGCTCTGGACCGCGATGCACATGCCGCTCGCGGAACGCAAGGCGCGCTGGGAAAAGCTCTACGCCGTCGTTCGCGACGCCGACGTCATCGGCTGGGCGGACGACTTCCTGACGGTGCTCACGCAGGACCCGGCTTTGCCCGAGACGTAAGCGCCGTGCGCCGCGCCTGGAGCGACCGGCCCTATTTCCCGATCAGCGCCTGCGGCAGCTGCGGAACGTCTGCCCCGCCCCAGATCCGGCGTTGCTTGCCTTTGAGATGCGGGTCGTAGGCCTCGCTCCACGCATCGACAAAGCTGCGCGCCGCCCAGGCGTCCCATTGACCGGCCATCTCGCGAACCCGGCCCGGCTCCTTCGCGGCAAGATCGTGCATTTCGGTGCGGTCGGCGGTCATGTCGAAGAGCTGCCACGGCTTCTGGAAGCCGGCGACGAGTTTCCACTTGCCGTCGCGGACGGCGCGGTTGCCTTCATGCTCCCAGAAGATCGGCTTGCCGCGGGTCAGCGCCTCGCCGCGGAAGGCGGGCACCATCGAACGCCCCTCCATGGGCAGGATCGCATGGCCGTTAAAGGCCTTTGGATAAGTGGCCCCGGCGATCTCGACGAGCGTCGGCATGACGTCGATCAGATGCCCCGGCTCGCGCACGAGGGTGCCGCGCGCCTTCGCGGCGATCCCGCGCGGCCAATGTGCGATCAGCGGCGTCGCGATCCCGCCCTCGTAGGTGTGGTGCTTATAATATTGGAAGGGCGCGTTTTGCAGCGTCGCCCAGTTCATTCCGGTCCAGACCACCGACTGCGCGCTACCCGGCAACCCGTCGCCCTTGAGCCGGCCGTCCGGCCCGCTTTCGGCGGTCCCGCCATTGTCGTTCATCAGCAGGATCAGCGTATTGTCGAGCTCGCCCGACTGCCGCAGGCGGTCGACGAGCGTGCCGATCGCACGGTCGACGCGGTGAACCACAGCGGCATAGACCGCCATCATGGTGTCGAACCGATCCTTCTCCTCCGCGGACAATTTATTCCAGTCGTAGCTTCCCGGCAGCGCAGCGGGCAGTTCGGCGTCAGCGGCGATGATGCCGAGCTGCTTTTGCCGCTCGAAGCGATCGCGGCGCACCGCCTCCCAGCCCTGCATGTACCGGCCCTTGAACTTAGCGACATCCTCGGGCGGCGCCATCAACGGAAAATGTGCTCCGACAAAGGGCATATAGAGGAAGAAGGGTTTGCGCTGTTCGCGCGCCTCGCCGATGAACTTCGTCTGCCAGTCGACGAACATGTCCGACGAATACCAATAGCCCTGCCCGACGCGCGGTGAACCCGCAGGCACGCGCTCGCCGTCGATATAGACGGATTTTGCCAGCGGCTGCGGCTGGTCGCGGTAATAAAGCTCGCCCGAGGGCGAGGTGAGCGACCGGTCGAAGCCGCGCTGCCACGGGCCGACGCCACGCGAGATGCCGAGGTGCCACTTGCCCGCCATCGCGGTGAAATAGCCCGCCGATTTCAGCACCTCGGCCAGAGTGACGACGCGATCTGAAAGCTTGCTGTGCAGACCTTTCGAACCCGGAACATGCACCGATTCGAGATGCCCCAGCCCCGCCTGATGCGGATAGGTGCCCGTCAGCAGCGACGCCCGCGACGGGCTGCACCGCGCATTGTTATAGAATTGCGTGAAGGCGAGGCCGTTTTTCGTCAGCGCGTCGATGTTCGGCGTCGGGATTTCGCCGCCGAAGCTGCCCATGTCGGAAAAGCCGACGTCGTCGAGCAGGATTACCACCACGTTCGGACGCGTCGGTTGCGGACGGGCCGGCGCCGTCTCGGCCCCGATCGCGACCGACGGCAAGGCAGCTGTTGCGACCGCCGCAGCGGCGTAGCCCGCACGGGCCAAAAGGCGGGCAGCAAATCTGATATTCACCGGTCACTCTCCCTATTCACCGATTTATCATATATATATTGACTTTATTTGGCCCGTTGGTCAACGTCCGCGGCGAAGCGTCGACGAAAAGGGTGCGGAAGAGCTGGGTAGAGTCGGGTTTGCGGCCGGAGTGCCCCGCCGACTCATCGACGGCCAGCCTCCTCGTTGTCGGCGCCAAGGGCAAAAATGCCTGCGCACGGAACTGGGAGAGGGAAGATGAAGAAGCAGACAGGTTTTTCGGCCGCCGTGTCGGTCATTGCACTCGTCGCGAGCGTACCTGCGTGGGGCCAGTCGACCGACGCGGGCGGTGCCGTCGCCAGCGACACCCTGGCCGACGCGCCACGGGAAAATACCGAGGATGCGATCGTCGTCACCGGCATCCGCCGCTCGCTCGAGCGCGCCGCCGACATCAAGCGCGAGTCGGTGCAGGTCGTCGATGCGATCGTGGCGCAGGACATCGGCAAGCTTCCCGACCCCACCACCGCCGCCGCGCTCCAGCGCGTGCCTGGCGTCCAGGTGTCGGTGAACCGCAACAACGAGCTTGGCGACGTCCGCGTTCGCGGCCTTCCAGACGTGCTCACGACGGTCAACGGCCGCGAGGTGTTTTCGACCGTCGGCCGCAACTTCGACCTGCAGGACATGCCCGCCGAGGCGCTGTCGCGCGTCAATGTCTTCAAGTCGCAAACCGCCGAGCTGACCGAAGGCGGGCTTGCCGGGGTCATCGACCTCCAGCTAAACCGTCCGTTCAATTTCAGGGATCCGACCATCGTCGCCGCCGGCCGCGCCAATTACGGCGACCGCGTCGACAAGATCAATCCTCAATTCAGCCTGTTGGCGACCGACCGCTGGGACACCGGCATTGGCGAGATCGGGGCGCTGATCAACGGCACCTATTCCAAGTCCGACTATTATCGCGCGACGACGGTGCTGTTCCAGCGGCGCAGCACCAACACCGCGCCGTTCAACACGCCGGGCTATGTCATCCCCGGCATCCTCCAGAACTTTCCGCAACAAGGCTTTATCGAGCGGCACCAGCTCAATGGCGCGCTGCAATGGCAAGCCTCGCCGCCGCTCGAGGTCTATGTCGAGGGTTT
Organism: Sphingopyxis sp. PAMC25046; assembly: GCF_004795895.1. NCBI lineage: Bacteria > Pseudomonadati > Pseudomonadota > Alphaproteobacteria > Sphingomonadales > Sphingopyxidaceae > Sphingopyxis > Sphingopyxis sp. PAMC25046. The sequence continues at coordinate 1,023,681 of NZ_CP039250.1, read as the reverse complement.
CTACACCTATTTCCGCGACCGCGGCAGCCGTAATGGCGCGAATATCCAGCCTTTCACCAACGGAACGACGATCACCGACGTGACGCCGGGGACCAGTTGTATCCAGACCCGAGTGCGGCGCAACAACGGCAACAATCCGGTGATCCAGACCGACGCGGTCGGCAACCAGACGCTGACGCCGTATGACAAGGTTGAACTGTGTCAGCCCGAAAGCATGACCTTTGCCAATCTGGTGTCGAACCAGACGACGCAGGCGCGCGACCTCAACCAGCGAAACAAGCAGTTCGCCGGCGGGCTGAAATATGACGAGGGCCGCCTGAACGCTGTGCTCGACGTCGCCTATCAGACCTCGAAATACGAACTTCAGAACATCACTTCGGACATCGGCCAGCGGCTGCCCAGCCTGACCGTGACGATGGATGTCGACGGTCACGCCGAATATACCGTTCCCGGCGACGCGCTGCTGAGCCGCGACAATCTTTATATACGCAACGCGCTGATCCAGAATTTCACCGAAAATCGCGGCAAGCTGTTCCAGGCGAAGGGCGACGTCGATTATGATCTCGACGGCTTCCTGTCAAATATCGCGGTCGGTGTCCGCTACGCGCACCGTTCGGCCGAAGAACAAGCGGTCAATCTCAACAAGGCGACGCCCGGCGGCAATATCGGGACGGGGACCGAGGCAACCGCCGTGCTCGTGTCGGACACCGGCCTGCCCGACGATTTCCTCACGCTCGGTTCTCGGGCACCCGACCTCAACAATGGTTCGCGTTTCTATATACCGAACCCCGACTTCCTGCTGTCCGAAGACGGACTCGACGCTGCGCGCGCCTATTTCGGCCTGCCGGCGGGTCGGCCCGACTTCGATCCGGGGCGCGCATTCGACGCCAAGGAAGACACGCTCGCCGCCTATGTGCAGGGCAAATATGAAGCCGACCTGTCGAACAGCGTCACGCTGGATGGCGTCGTCGGGGTCCGCTATATCCGCACGAGCCGAACGATCGGTACCTTCGTACCGGCGGGCGGCGGCGAATATGACCGGCTGACCGCCGACACGGTCGATCATGACTGGCTGCCCAACGCGACGGCGCGGTTCCGGATTGGCGACGATATCCAGATTCGCTTCGGCTATGCCAAATCGCTGCGCCGCCCGAATTTCGGCGCGCTCAATCCGGCGATCACGCTCAACCAGTCGAACAACCCGCTGGTCCAGAGCACCGGCAATGCTGGCAATCCCGGCCTCAAGGCGCAAAAGTCCGAAAGCCTGGACGCGACCTTCGAATATTATTTCCCCAGTGGCTATATCGCGGTCGCGGGCTATTATCGCGACATCAGCGACCGCGTCATTACCAGCGGGGCGGTGGAAACGATCGACGGTGTCGATTATTCGGTGTCGCGTCCGCGCAACGTCGGGCAGGCGACGCTGAAGGGTATCGAACTCAGCACCCAATATTTCTTCGACTTCCTGCCGGGCGCGCTGTCGGGCCTAGGCGTACAGGGCGCCTTTACGCTTGCCGATTCCAAGGTCGGCGGGGACGATCCACTCGCGGGCTATGCGCTGCAGGGTGTGTCGAAATATAATTATACCGTCGGCCTGTTGTACGAGAAGAGCGGGATCAGCGGGCGGCTGGTTTACACCTACCGCTCCAAATATCTTTCGCTCGACGCGAGCGGCGAGCCGACGTTGCGGCCCTTCACCGACGAGACGATCGACGTCGTCGCGGTGCCCGCGCTCGTCACCTATGCGCGCGGCGCAGGACGGCTCGACTTCAACATCGGCTATGACATCACCGACAAGATTCGCGTCGATGTCGGCGGTACCAATATCCTCGGTAACAATACTTCGACCTACTACGGCTATCCCGGATATACGAATATCAACAACGAGATGGCGTACGACGAGACCACCTATTCGATCGGCGTCCGCGTCAAATTCTGACGGAAAAGGGCGGCGGCATCGATCTGCCGCCGCCCTCTCCAATACAGCGCAAGGCCCCGTCGCTCATCGCGACGGAGCCTTTCATTATTGCGCCCGATATTTGGGGAGTGTCGCCATCCAGGCCCTGAGCTTGCCGAGCAGGCGGTCGCGAATCGCAGGCTGGCTCATCGCGACATCGGTGGCTTCGGTGGGATCGTTCGCCAGATCGAAGAGCTGCGGATTGGTGCCGCCCGCCTCGGCGAGCAGTTTCCAGTCGCCCTCGCGGATCGCAAAAGGCGGCGCCTGGTCGCGTTCCAGCGCCGGCTGCGGCGTTTCCTTTGGCGCGCCTTCCTTGCCATAAGCCCAATAGAGGTCAGGCCGCCCGGCGATCGCGCGACCCTCGATCACCGGTGACAGGTCGACGCCATCCACCCCCACGGGTATCCGCGCCCCGACAATGCGCGCGAGCGTCGGCAAAAGGTCGACGCCCTGCCCCACCGTCCGCTCGTCGCGATAGCCGGCCTTGGTATGGCCGCGCCAGTAGAGGATCAGCGGCTGGCGAATGCCGCCTTCATAGAGGCTCCATTTGCGGCCGCGCAGATTTTCGGTGCTGCCCGGGGCGACTTGGCCATCCTTGTAATAGCGCGGCGACGACGACGGGCCGTTGTCGCTGGTGACGATGACGAGCGTATTGTCCATCTCGCCCATCTGGTCGAGGCGGTCGAACAGGCGGCCGAGCGTCTTGTCCATCTTGACCAGCGAGGCGAGCATCCGGTCGTCATCGGAGGACGTGCCCTTGCCCATGACGTCCTCAAGGCTTTCGTCGTCGGGCGCCCAGGGATCGTGCATGTCGTTGAGCCAGAGGTTCACGAACCAAGGCCTCTCCGCATGCTGCGCGACAAAGTTGACCGTCATGTCGGCATATAGCCCGGTGAGATTGGTCTTGAGTTCCCAGAAGCGCGGTCCTTCGCCGAGCTTGTCCGATTGCTCGGCGAGGAAGCGTTCCTCGTCGGACACCAGCACGCGCGGTCCGAGCCCTTCGAAGGTCGTGAAACTATGGTCGAAACCATAGGCCGTCGGCCAGGGCGCATCACCGATGTCGCGCCCGCCGCCGAGATGCCATTTGCCGATATGCGCGGTATCATAGCCGGCGCCCTTCAGCAGCCGCGCGATGTTGGGGAGCTTTGGGTCGAGCCAATCCGCTTGGCCGACCGCCTTGTTGTATGCGCGGTCGCTGACATAGTTGATGAAGCCGACCTCGGCGGGAAAACGTCCGGTAAGCAACCCCGCACGCGATGCGGAGCAAATCGGCGCCGAGTCATAGAATTGCGTCATCAGCACGCCTTCGCGTGCCAACCGGTCGAGGTTGGGTGTCTGGACCTTTTGGTTCCCCATCACCGATAGGTCGCCGAAGCCCATGTCGTCGACGAGAACGAACAATATGTTGGGCTTGCCCACCGCCGCGGAGGAAGCGGACCTGTCGGCCGCGGTAGTCGTCGCCGTCACGGGCGCCGCGACGCCCATGAGCGCCGCGAGCATGGTGGTCGCGGCCCAGCGGGCGATCGCGGTACGTCGTGCCATCGGCTTTCCCCTGCCTTATTTATCCTCGAACAGCGGCTTCGCGATCTTCGCGAAATCCTCGACCGGCAGCTTCGACACCGCGCGATCATAGGTGAGGAGTCCATTGAGTTCGCCCTCGACGTCGCTCGTTTCGGTGTAGACCGATGCGGCGAGCCCCAGTTCTTTCGCCTGACGGATGATCTCGTCGAACTTGATCTTGTAACGGCGGCGATAATCTTCCTTGTCGGTCGCGAACTGATAGATGCGCGCATCGCGGTCGGTGAACCACAGATGCCCTGGGATCGGCAGCCCGACGCCGCCGAATTCGCCGGTCACGATCGGCCGGTCGGCCTGCGGCGCGGGCTCGACGGGCACTTCATCATAGGTGTGGATGTCATAGACGTCCGACCCGCTGCCCGGCACGTCGAACCAGCCGCTCGCATTGTTGACGAGTCGGCTCGGATCCATATTCTTCGCGATGCTGCCGACGGTCTTGACATCATACTGACCCCAGCCTTCGTTGTTGGTAACCCACATCACGATCGACGGGAAGGCGCGGAGCGCGCCGATCATTCGCGCCAGTTCGGCCTGATATTGCGCCATGCCCGCCGAGGTGAAGGTCGCCTCGCGGTCGCTCGGACGCCGCACGGCCTGATCGCCGAATGCGCCGGAGGGCATGTCCTGCCAGATCAATATGCCGAGGCTGTCGGCATCGTGATAATATTGCGCCGGCTCGACCTTGATATGCTTCCTCAGCATGTTGAACCCGGCTTTTTTCAGGAAGACGATATCGCTGCGCGCGGCCTCTTCCGACGGCGGGGTCAGCAGGCTTTCGGGCCACCAGCCCTGATCGAGCGTTCCGTTGTGAAAGAGCGGCTTGTTGTTGAGAAGCAGCGCCATCTTGCCCGTCTTCGGATCGACGCCGGTCGAAATCTTGCGCATCCCGAAATAGCTTTTGACGCTGTCGCTCGGGCTGCCGACCACCGTCGCTGCGGCATAGGCCGCAACCTCGCGCCGGGTCATCGGCGGCAGGCCGGTGCGGTCGTTCCCCGCACCCTGCGGCGGGGTCACCTTCACCAGCTCGGCGGTAAGGTCATAGAGATAGGGATCGTCCGGCGACCAGAGGCGCGCATTCGGGATCTTGAGCACCCCCTGCCGGTTGCCGCGAATGATCGTCGTCGCGATCACCTTGCCCTTGTCGCGCGCGGTGATGCGCACGGCGTCGCTGGGCGTCGCGGTGTTGCTGAGCGCGACATCGACCGTCAGCTCGCCCTTGTCGATATCGGGCACCGCGCGAAGGTCGGCGATATGGAGATCGGCGACAGGTTCGAGCCACACAGTCTGCCATATCCCACTGACCGCGGTGTACCAGATGCCGCGCGGTTCGAGCGTTTGCTTGCCGCGCGGCTGGTCACCGGTCGAGGTCGGGTCGGTGACCTGCACGACGAGCTCGTTCGCGCCAGACCGCAGATAACGGGTGACATCGAAACTGAACGGGTCAGAGCCCCCCCTGTGGCTGCCGACGACGACGCCGTTGACGAGTACGGTCGATTCGAAATCGACCGCGCCGAAGTGGAGCAAGGTGCGCTGGCCCGGCCATTTCGCGGGCAGCGTGAAGCTGCGCTTATACCAGAGCCGGTCGTCGGGCATCAGCTTGCGCGCGACGCCCGATAGCCTCGATTCGACTGCGAAGGGGACGAGAATCTTGCCGTCCATCGCCGCCGGCTGCGGCTCGTTCGCGGGGCGGATTGCATAATCCCAATGCCCGTTGAGGTTCATCCAGGTGTCGCGTTCCATCTGCGGACGCGGGTAGCTGCGCCACGCATTTTCGGGCGTCACCTTGCGGCCCCACTCGCTCATGATCGGGCCGACATAGGCAGGCCCGCCCTCGGTGCTGCCCGGTGCGGTATAGCCTGCGGTATTGGTGGTCGAATTGGCAGGCTTTTTGGGCGGCGGCGCCGCGGTCTGCGCATAGGCGGCGACGCTGGCGCTGCTCGCCAAGAGCGCGGCAACCACAAGCAGCTTCGAAACAGACTTCATCGGACCCTCCCAATTTATATGATCAATGTGTTTTATAAAGAGTCGCCAGACGTGGCAACCGGAAATCGGTCGGCGGCACCCCGCGGAATGCGGCGTTCGATCAGGAAGATCGCGGCGGCCGAGAAAGCGAGCATGGCGGCGAGGAAGATCATCGGGGCCAGATCGCTGCCGGTCGCGTCATGGATTTTCGGCACGACCGCCTGCGCGACGAAGCCGCCGAGATTCCCCACCGAATTGATCGCCGCAAAGCCCGCCGCCGCCGCCGCGCCGGTCAGAAGGCGCCCCGGAAGCACCCAGAAAAAGGGCTGGCCAGCAAAGATTGCCGCAGCGGCGATGCACAGCGCGGTGAACTGCAGTATCGGCGATGGCAGCGCCGCCGCCATCATCAGGCTGAACGCCCCGATCAGCGCCGGACCCACTATGAAGCGTCGCGAGCCGGTGCTGCGCGCGGCCCAGCGCGGAAGCCACCACAGCGCGGCCGCGACGACCAGCCAGGGAATGATGTTGAGCAAGCCATTGACGCCATCATCCACCCCGAAACCGCGAACGATCGTCGGAAGCCAATAGCTGAGGCCATAGGCCGACAGTGGAAAGCCGAGAAAGGCGATGCAGAGCAGGATCACGCGAAAATCGCCCAGCGCACGCAGTGGATTGGCGTGCTCGCGCGTGCCTCCCTCCGCAGCAAGCGTGTCGGCGAGCCATGTCTTTTGCGCATCGGTGAGCCACTGCGCTTCGGCGGGCCCGCGTGGCAGGCGCGCGAGCACGACGGGAACGAGCAACAGCGCCGGGATCGCGGTGACGATGAACACCCATTGCCATCCGCGCAGGCCGCACACGCCGTCGAGTTCCAGCAGCAGTCCGCCGAGCGCCGCGCCGACCGCGTTGGCGAAGGCACTTGCGATCAGGAACAGCCCGATCGCCCGCGCCCGCTCGGCCTGCGGAAACCAGAGGGTCAGCAGGTAGAGCACGCCGGGGAAGAAACCAGCTTCGGCCACCCCCAACAGAAAACGCAAGATGTAGAAGCTCGTCGGCGTCCAGGCGAACCCCAGCGCGAGCGTCACGAGGCCCCACGCCCCGATGATTCGCGCGAACCAGATTCGCGGGCCGACGCGTTCGAGGATCAGATTGCTCGGAATCTCGAAGATGCAATAGCCGAGAAAAAACAACGCCGACCCCAGGCCATAGGCGGCTTCGCTGAGCCGAAGGTCGCCGACCATCTGCAGCTTGGCATAGGCGACATTCTGCCGGTCGATATAAGCTACAAGATAGAGAAGGCACAGCAGCGGCATCAGGCGCCAGGTAATGCGCCTTACGGTCGCCGCGCCGATATCGCCCATTCCACCTCTCCCTGCCGGCGCTTTTCGCGCTTTGAGGCGGTCGCGCCGCCATTTCGTTATTTATACGATATATATGCTTCCTATCGGCACAAATCGAATCTATCAATGGGGCATCGGTTGTCATGCGGAGGGCGGACCGGCCCTCGCCAAAGACACCACAAGAGGGAGAAGAAACATGATCCGCCGGAGCTTACTGCTCACCGCCGTCGCCGCGTTCACCGTCGCCGCAACCGCCGCCCAGCCCGCAGCCGCACGTGAGCAATGGACGAAGGAACAGGCGAACAGCTGGTACGACAAGCAGCCGTGGCTGATCGGTTCCAACTACAACCCCGGCTCGGCGGTCAACGAACTCGAGATGTGGCACGAGCCCACTTTCGACCCCGCGACGATCGACAAGGAACTCGGCTGGGCCGCGGGCATCGGCATGAACACGATGCGCGTCTTTCTCCACAATCTGCTTTGGGAAAATGATCCCGAAGGCCTCAAGAAGCGGATGAACGAATTTCTCGTCATCGCCGACAAGCACAAGATCAAGATCATGTTCGTGCTGTTCGACAGCGTGTGGGATCCGAACCCCGTCTATGGCCTGCAGAGCCCACCGATCCCGGGCGTCCACAATTCGCGCTGGGTGCAGGCCCCGGGCGAGCCGCGACTGAAGGACGCGAGCCAATATCACAAGCTGGAGGGTTATGTGAAAGACATCGTCGGCACCTTTGCCGGCGACAAGCGCATCATCGCCTGGGACGTGTGGAACGAACCGAACAACAAGGGCGGCGGCAATTACGAGCACATCCCCGACAAGAATAAATATGTCGCGCTGCTGCTGCCGCAGGTCTTCGAATGGGCGCGCAGCGCCAACCCCAGCCAGCCGCTGACCTCTGGCGTCTGGATCGGCGAGAATTGGGACAATATGGACAAGGTCGACGCGGTCGAGCGCACCCAGCTCACCCAGTCGGACATCAACAGCTTCCACGACTACAGCTGGCCCGAAAAGTTCGAAAAGCGGGCGAAGCAGATGCTGAGCTATGGCCGCCCGGTGCTCTGCACCGAATATATGGCGCGCGGCAACGGATCGACCTTCGACGGATCGCTGCCGATCGGCAAGAAGCTCAACATCGGTATGTATAATTGGGGCTTCGCCGACGGCAAGACGCAGACGCGGCTGCCGTGGGATAGCTGGAAAAAGCCCTATACCTATGACGAGCCGACGATCTGGTTCCACGAGGTTTTCCGCGCCGACGGCCAGCCCTATCGCCAGGCCGAAGTCGAACTGATCAAGCGCCTCGCCGCCGCGCCCAAGGGCGTCGTGCCAATGGCGAACGCCAAGTGACCCGGCGGCCGGTGCTCCGCCGCGCGCTGCTCGCCGCTCTGTTCGTCAGTTCGGCCGCAGTTGCGGCGGATGCGCCGGCCCCGCCCTCGTTCGACGGCGCCGATCCCGATATCGAAGCGGCGGACGGGCGTTATTACATTTATCCCACCAATTCGGGCGACACCTCGCGGCTGCACGTCTGGACATCGGACGACCTCCGCCATTGGCAAAAAGGCGCCGAGCTGATCGCGCTCGACCAGATCGGCTGGATCGGCGACGATGGTGCGCCGCGCCACGCACTATGGGCGCCCGATATGGTCGCCTCGAACGGCCGCCACTATCTCTATTATTCGGTCGGGCCGCAGAATCCGACGCCGAGCCGGATCGGCGTCGCGACCTGCGCCGGGCTCGAAGGCCCCTGCACCGACAGCGGCAAGCCGCTCATCACCGGCGGCAACGGCTTCGAGGCGATCGACCCCGCGGTCTTCGTCGATCCCGCGAGCAAGACCCCCTACCTCTATGCCGGCGGCAGCGCGGGCGCGAAGCTCCGCGTCTGGATGCTGAAACCCGATATGGTGACCATCCACCGTGAGGTTCCGGTCGAAACCCCGCCGCATTTCACCGAAGGCGCCTTCATGCACGAACGCGGCGGCACCTATTATCTGTCCTATTCGTCGGGCAGCTATCGCCACGACAGCTATCAGGTCCATTACGCGACTGCGGCGTCACCCACCGGTCCCTGGACCTATCGCGGGAAGATCGTCGAGAGCGACGATCGCTTCAAGGGACCGGGGCACCATTCCTTCCTGCACGACCCCGCCGATGGCCGCTGGTATATCGCTTATCACCGCTGGGAAGACCAGACCGGCCCCGGCCCGTACAAGGGCAGCCGCAAGTTCATCGTGCAGCCGATCGCCTATCGCGCCGATGGTACGATCGTTCCGCTGGAAATGCGCTAGGCTATTTCTCCGCGTCGTCGATCAATGTCAGCACGTCGCCGATCAGGTGACGCATCGCGCTGCGCGCCGCGTCGGGATTGTGGGCCGCGATCGCATCGCGGACCGCGGCATGGTCGGCGACGCTGGCGGTGCGGCCCTTGATCCGGTTGGTAAAGCGGATCGAGGTACGCAATGCCGTGCTCACCACATCGCGGAACTGGGCGTAGAAGGGATTGTTCGACGCGCGCAGGACGGCAACGTGAAACGCGATGTCAGCTTCGAGCGTATCGTCCTCGCCGCGCTCGGCCGCCGCCATGCGATCGAGACCGTCGCCGATTCGCTTGAGCTCCTCGTCGCGTCCGAACTGGGCCGCGAGCGCCGCCGCCTCGGGCTCGATCGCGACACGCAGCTGGTTGAACTGTTTGAGGAGCTCGATCGAAAATTGCCGCTCGAGCAACCAGCGCAGCACATCGGTGTCGAACAGATTCCACGAAGAGGTCGGCTGCACCACCGTCCCCTGCCGCGGCCGCGCGCTGAGCAGCCCTTTGGCCGTCAACATCTTCACGGCTTCGCGCGTCACCGACCGGCTGACGCCGTGGCGCTTGGTCAGTTCGGCTTCGGTCGGAAAGGCTTCGTCGTCGAACTGACCGGTAACGATCGCGCGTCCCAGATTGTCGAGCAGACCATAAGTCAGGTTGCGCCCGAGCGAAGCGGGGGCATCATCCTGCCCCAGTCCCGATTGTTCCCACGACACGGCGTTCGCCTCCTTTCGAGAAGCCGCTAAGCGGCCATGCGGCAATGTTTAGGCCGAACAGAAAAGTAGACAAGCTTAATTAATACGATAAATATGTATTCAGCCGACAGAATCGGGAGGTTGGGAGAGAATATGTTCAATCGGTCGCTCACCGCTGCCCTCCCCGCCGCCGGAAAAGCCCGCAGCCCGCTCCGCTCTTTCTCCAGCCGACGTTTTTTTGCGACGGCGGCGATGAGCTTGGCGGCGATCGCGGCCGTGCCTGCCCCTGCGGCCTTGGCACAGGGTGCGTCCCCGGCGCGCGCGCCCGAAGCCAACAAGCAGGCCGAGCGCCGACCCAATATCCTGTTCATCCTCGTCGATGACATGGGCTTCGGCGATCTGTCGGTGATGGGAAACAAGAAGGTCCGGACACCGAATCTCGACCGTCTCGCGCGCGAAGGCGTGCTGCTTACCAAATTCTACGACGCCGCGCCGATCTGTTCATCGTCGCGGGCGGGCTTGCTGACGGGGCGATTTCCGGCGGATGTCGGCTTCGTCGGCATCACCGCCAGCCGCGCGCGCAACGCCGAGATCGGGCAGGTCGACTGGCTCGATCCGAAGCTGCCGACGATCGCGCGGCTGCTCCAGCGGAACGGCTACAAGACCGCGCATATCGGCAAATGGCATCTCGGCGGCGGGCGCGATATCGGCGATGCGCCCTGGCCGACCGCTTATGGCTTCGACAAGAGTTTCACGACTTTCGAGGGGCTCGGGCCGCGCGTGCTCGTGTCGGACGAGGAGCGCTTCCTTGCGCAGCAGTCAGACAAGCTCGGTCAGGGACCGCGATTCTGGGAAATCAAGACCAATCTCACCGCGCTATATGCCGACATGACGGTCGATTTCGTTGCCCAGAACTCCGGGAAGCCGTGGTTCGTGAACCTCTGGCTCAACGACATTCACGACCCTTGGGCGCCCGACGACGAAAGCCTGTCCGATGTCATGGGAAAAGGTGAATCTTCGGACGACGACCGGATGCTCGCGTCGCTGGTCAAGATGGACAAGACGCTCGGCCGTCTCTTCGGTCGCCTCGACCAGATGGGCGAAATGGACAATACGCTGGTCCTCTTCACGTCGGACAATGGCCCCTCTCCGCTCGCGCGCTATTATGAGCGCGGCGAAACCGCGCCGGGAAGCACGGCGGGGCTGCGCGGCCGCAAGTTCAGCCTTTACGAAGGCGGCATCCGGCAGCCGCTGATCCTCTATTGGCGCGGCCATATGAAAGCCGGAACGCGCGACGAGCAGACGGTGGCGCAAGGCGTTGACCTGCTGCCGACCTTCGCGAGCGTCCTCGGCGTAAAGAAGCCCGCGGGCAGCGTCGGCATCGACCTGTCGCCGGCGCTTCGCGGTCAACCGGTCGCGCAGCGGCCCGACCTCTTCTGGGCCTATGGCAAGGAAGGGCGCCCCCTGTTGGGCAAGCCCAGCCAGCCGATCGACATATCGCCGCGCTTTGCGGTGCGCGAAGGCGACTGGAAGCTGCTTGCGAACGATGGCGGCACTGACCTCGAGCTTTACGACCTCGCGCGCGATCCGATGGAAAAACAGGATCTGTCGGCGAGCCAACCCGAAGTGCGCGTGCGGTTGCTTGCCAAACTCAAGAAATGGCTTGCCCAGCTGCCCAAATGATCGTGCAGCGAAGCACTGAGCAACCACCGAACGAGACGCCCCCGACTATGAAAGCCGCTTCGCGCACCGCCGCCCCTGCCCCCGCCCCGTCGCACGAGGGAATGCGCTTCATCGAAGGCGGCGCCTTCACCATGGGGTCGGACCGCTTCTACCCCGAAGAACGGCCGCTGCGCCGCGTCAAGGTCGACAGCTTCTGGATCGACGAGACGCCGGTAACCAACGCCTCTTTCGCCGAATTCGTCGCCGCGACCGGCTATCGCACCCTTGCCGAACTGCCTCCCGATCCCAAGCTTTATCCGGGCGCCGATCTGGAGGGCGTTGAGCCCGGATCGCTCCTGTTCCGCAAAGCCGACGGGCTGATCCCACTCGACGATCCGTCGGGATGGTGGGCCTTCGTCCCCGGCGTCGACTGGCGCCATCCGACCGGCCCGGAAAGCTCGATCGAAGGGATGGAGGATCATCCTGTCGTTCATGTCGCGCATTGCGACGCCGAAGCCTATGCGAAATGGGCCGGTAAGTCGCTGCCGACCGAGGCCGAATGGGAATATGCCGCGCGCGGCGGCGTCGACGGGCAAGAATTTGCGTGGGGCGACGAACTGGCGCCGGACGGCGCGATCCTCGCCAATTATTGGCTCGGCCTGTTTCCCGTTTCGACGACCAAGCCCGACGGCAATTACCGAACGACGCCGGTCGGCAGCTTTCCCGCCAATGGCTACGGCCTGTTCGACATGATCGGCAATGTCTGGGAATGGACGCGCGACTGGTATGCGGCGCCGCAGGCGGCGAAGACCAAGTCGCCCTGCTGCGCGGTCGCCAACCCGCGCGGCGCGACGCTCGCGCAAAGCTATGAGGATGCGACGCCCGGCGCGCGCATCGGCCGCAAGGTCATGAAGGGCGGATCGCACCTATGCGCCGTCAACTATTGCCAGCGCTACCGCCCGGCGGCGCGGCATCCGCAACATGTCGACAGCGCGACGAGCCACATCGGCTTTCGCTGCGTGTCGCGTCGAAAGGGAGAATGAACATGCCACGTACCGCGCACTGGACCCGCCGGGCGATGCTCGCCCTGCTGATCACGGCAACGTCGGCGTGCAGCCAGACCCCGGCGCCGCGCGCGGCGCTGACGCCTGCGCCGGCGCCCGCAGCACAGCGCCCCAACGTCCTGCTCATTCTCGTCGACGATCTCAAGCCCGCGCTCGGTATCTATGGCGACCGCACCGCGATCACCCCCAACATGGACCGCCTCGCCCAGCGCGGGCTGAAGTTCAATCTTGCCTATGCCAACGAAGCCGTCTGTGGGCCGAGCCGCATCAATTTGATGACCGGCGCGCGCTCGACAAGCAGCGGCATCTATAATTTCGGGATGAACCTGCGCGATTATATGCCGGACGCGGTGACCTTGCCGCAATATTTCATGCGCGCGGGTTACCACACCGAAAGCATGGGCAAGGTCTATCACATTGGCCATGGTACCGTCGGCGACACCGCCGGCTGGTCGGTCCCCCATCACAAGGAAAAGGTGATCGAATATGTCGATCCCGCGAGCACCGGCGGCAATCCGACGCAAGAAGAAGCGCTGTTCGAAGAGGTTCCGGTGCCCGAGGGCAACCCCTTTGCCCATGCCCGCACGCTCGCGCGCGGCGCCGCGTGGGAAATGCCCGACGTCGCCGACGACGCCTATGCCGACGGTCGCACCGCCAAGCGCGCCGAGGAGCGGCTGAAGGCGCTGAAGCAGGGCAACCAGCCCTTTTTCCTCGCCGTCGGCTTCGCCCGCCCGCACCTGCCCTTCTCGGTACCAAAGCGTTATTGGGACATGTATGACCCGGCAAAACTGCCGATGCCGGATTACGAGCAACTGCCCGAAGGTGCGCCCGCCTATACCGACAAGCAGGGCGGCGAGATCACGGCCTATCGCGAACCGCCGAAGGGCGTCCGGGGCGACAAATTCCCGGCCGAACTGAAACGCACGCTGCTGCACGGCTATTACGCGGGGGTCTCCTATGTCGATGTCCAGATCGGCAAGGTGTTGAAAGCCCTCGAACGCGAAGGGCTCGCCGACAACACGATCGTCGTCCTGTGGGGCGACCATGGTTATCATCTCGGCGACCACGGCATCTGGACCAAGCACACCAACATGGAGCAAGCGACGCGTATCCCGCTGATCTTCGCCGGCCCCGGCGTCGTCAGGGGACGCGCGACCGACCAGCTTGCCGAAACCGTCGACATCTATCCGACGCTCGCCGCGCTCGCCGCCCTGCCCGCCCCCACCGGGCCGCAGCCGATCGACGGCACCTCGCTCGCGCCGGTGCTGCACGATCCGGCGGCGCGCGTGCGCGGCTATGCCTATCACGCCTATCCGCGCCCCGGACGGCTCGGGCAGGCGATCCGCACCGACCGCTATCGCCTCGTCCGCTGGACGCAGGAAAAGACCGGCGCGCGCGACTATGAGCTTTATGATCTGGTCGCCGACCCCCAAGAGACGCGCAACCAGGCGAACGCTTTGCCCAAGGTGCGCGCCGAACTCGACGCGATCCTCGACAGCCAGCCGGAGGCACAGCCGATCGATGGCAAGCCCCGGCGAAACTGAGCAGGATCCGAGCAAAGAAAAGGCCGCGGTGACCCCGCGGCCTTTTTGTTCGTCACGAAGAAAGTCGGTCAGCGCCCGCGCGACGGCACCGGAAGCGGCGTGTCGCTGGCAACCGGCTCGCCGAACTCGGGCCACCCCGCCTCGCTCCACCCGAAACGCTGGATATGCGGCGCGCGCGCGGGTGTACATTTCATCCCCGGCCCCGGGTTGGCGTGATAGATGATCCAGCTTTCCTTGCCGTCGGGGGAGGTGAAAAAACCGTTGTGCCCCGTCGCATAGACGCCGTTCGCGCTCTTGAAAACCGGCTGGGCAGCCTTGGTCCAGACTTTGGGATCGAGCACGTTCGATCCCGCCGGTGCGTGAAGCAGGCCCAGCGAATAATCGTCGGACCAGCACGCGCTTGCCGAATAGGTCAGGAACAGGTCGCCCTTCGGCCCCCGCAAGAATTCGGGGCCTTCGAGGATCTGGCGCCCGCCCTGCTTTTCCCAGACCTTGTCGGGCATCGCGATTACGTTTTCGGGTCCGGTGAGCGTCCAGGGATTGGCCATTTCCGCGACCGCCAAGCCGCTGTCGGAACCGATATAGGGTGAGTAAGCGAAATAGCGTTTGCCGCCATGTTCGAAAACGGTCCCGTCGATACCCGCGCGCGCCGTGTTCACCCGACCTCGATCGACCCATTCGCCCCGCATCGGATCGGCGCCCGTATTCTCGAGGACGAAGACCGCGCGGTGCGCATCGTCCTTGAAGCCCCTCGCGGTCGCCGAATAATAGAGATACCATTTGCCGTCGAGACGGTGGAGTTCGGGCGCCCAGATGCTGTGCGCGTTCGGCCCCTTGGCGGGCGGCGTCCACACGACGCGCTTCTCGGCAATTGCGAGGTCGGCGATATTGTCGGTCCGCCAGAGCATCACGCGGTTGCCCAGCGTATGTGTGTAATAATAGATGCCCCCCACCTGCGTGATCCACGGATCGGGCCCCGAGGTCAGCAGCGGATTGGTGAAGGTCGCTGTGGCTGGCGCCTCCGCACCGCCCGGTCCGGCTAGCACCGTCACCGACATCAGCACCGCGAGCAACGCCGCCGGCCGCCGAACGAGTCCATTTTTGGGGCGGCGGATCGAACCCGCCGCCCCCTTCTTATATGCGACCTTCATCCATTTCCTCGTCAGCTCAGAATTTCACGCGGGCGCCGATGCTATAAACTGTTTCGTCACCCTGCAGCGCAAACACGACCCGCTTGTCGCCCCAATATGTCGATGTCTTGTTACGCAGGATGTTGGTACCGCCGATGTCGAGCCGCAGTGCGTCGGTCACGTCATAACCGATGCTAAAGTCGAGACGGCCAGCAGGACGAACATAGCTTAGGAACACCGGGATATAGGGATCCTGAACCGGCCGACTCTCATCATAGGGTCGCACCGCGACACCGCCGGTGTTGTCGCCGTTGATATATTTTGACCGGAAGGTCCAGATCAGGCGTCCGCTCAGGCCCTTTTTGTCATAGAGCAGCCCAGCGGTGTAATTATATTTGGAGACGCCCACCAGCGGATTGCCCGCGAGCGTGTCGTCGCCCTTGATCTTCGAATCAGCAAGCGTGAACGCGCCCTGCACGCCGAAACCCGACAGCGCTCCCGGCAGGAAGTCGAAGAAATATTGCGCGCTGACCTCGATACCCTTGAGGTCGACCGACCCGACGTTACGCGGGGTGGAGATCAGGTAATTTTCGCCCCCGATCTCTTCCTGCCGGTTTGCCGTCACGACGCGGTCCTTGATCGACCGGTAATAGCCGGTGACCGCGACATAACCGCTGTCGAAATAATATTCGGCGGTCAGATCGATGCTGTCCGATTTCTGCGGGCGCAGGTCGGGGTTTCCGCGCGTGCCATTGTTGATCAGGAAGACGTTGCCGACGACGGTGAGCGATTCCGCAGGGTTGAGCGAACCGAAATCGGGACGCCGCATCGACCGCGAATAGGTCAGGCGGGTCTGGAACGAGCCAGGGAATTTCAGGCGCGCGGTGGCCGACGGCAGGATATCGACGTCCGATCGCTTGGCGACGATCGGGCTGAAGGCATCGCTGCCCCCGACGCGCTCGAAGCCCGAGATAGTGCGATCGGTCTTGACGACGCGCGTGCCGACCACGCCGTCGAGAGTGAGCGCGCCGATCGGGATTTCATAGCCGCCCTCCAGATAGGCGGCCAGGGTTTCCTCGCTGGCGTTGAACTCCTTGGTCGGATCGTAGGGCGGCGCCTCGAGGGGGAGGCCGAACAGATCGCGCAGTTCGTTCCGGCCGCGTTCGGACCGCAGGTAGGCGGGATTCACGCCGAGAAACGCCTGACCGCCGTTCAGTCGCGGCGCGACGCCGATCACGCCCAGGAAGTCGGGCGACAGCGGCAGCGAAGAAATCAGCCGCGCATTCGGCTCCGACGGCGTGCCGATATTGCCGAAGCCGATCGACTGCACCGTGTTGGTCTGGCGAACTTCCTGAAACCGTGCCTCGCGCTTGGCATAACGCAGACCGCCGCGAAGCTTCGTCAGGATGCCGTCGAGTTCATATTCGCTGTCCATGCGCGCCTGGAACAGGCTGCCTTTGCCCGTCGAGAAATTCTGGTTGATCGAATTGCGCAGCGAAACATTTTCGGAGCTGAGCGGGATCGACGGGTCGATGGTGAACGAAGGACCGTTGTCGTCGTTGAATTCGACGAATACCGTCGGGACGCGCTGCCCGATCTCGGCGTTGAAATTCTCCGTCACCGAGCGCGACGTCTGATAAGCGACATCGACCTTGAGCACGCCGCGATCCTGTTCGAAGATCAGGCCGCCAGCGACCATCTTGTTCCGCTGCGTGACCTCTTCGGACGAACTGTTCTGGTTGATCACGACATTGTTGAAACGCGCGCTCGTCGGCTCGCACATCGTTCTGACGGTCGCGGGCTGAAGCGTCTGCGTCCCGTCGGCATTGTTGACGATCTGCGGGTTGGTCCCGGCGGCGTTGACGCGCGCGTCGATGCAATAATTGCTGAGGGTAACCTCGGCGATCTGCGAATTGTTGGTGAAAGGCTGGGGGTTGAAACCGGCGAAGCCCGTGGTGCTGTTGAAATAGGTATAAAGGCCGTCAGCATAGAATTGCAGCGACGGGGTCGCCTGCCATTGCAGCGCGGCATTGGCCTGAAAGCGCTTGATGTCGCCGACGTCGGGCATGTTGCGCAGCACCTGGGGCATCATGATATCGGCGGTGCCAAACGGCGTCCCCGAGACGAAGCGGCGTTCGCCCAGATTGGTAACGCTGCGGATATTCTCGGCCTGCGAATAGGTTACATTGACCAGCGCGCCGATCTCGCCGATCGACGAATCGGTCTTGGCGGCGGCGAGCGCGCCGAACTGCGGATTGCTCGCATCGGCGGTCGTCGCATAATTCTGGCGGGCGGTCAGGACCAACGTCGGATCGCGGAAGCTGAAGGGGCGATTGAGCCGCAGGTCGAGCGCGCCGGCGACCCCGCCTTCGATCTGGTCGGCGGTCTGTGACTTGAAGGCGTCGATCCGGGCGAGCGCCTCGGCGGGCACATCCTGCAAGTCGAAGCCGCGCCCCGTCGTGGTCACCACCTCGCGCCCATTCACCGTAGTCAATATGTCGGTGAGGCCGCGGATGCGGACGGTCGACAGTTCGTTGTTGCGGTCGTTCTGGACCTGAATGCCGGGAACGCGCTGCAGCGCTGCCGCGACGGTAGGGTCCGGCAATTTCCCGATGTCGGTCGCGACGATCGAATCGACGACCTGTGTCGCGTTGCGCTTCACCTCCGCCGCGCGTTCTAGCGACTGGCGCACGCCGGTGACGACAATATCGCCATCGGTGCTTTCCGCTTGCTGGGCCGAATCCTGCGCGGCTGGCGCCGCTGTATCCTGAGCAACCGCCGGCATCGAAACCAACACGGCGGTCGCCGACACGGCGGCCAACAAAATTTTACGCATAACCCTCTCCCTGTTCGACGCGTTTCGCGCGCTCGTCACCAACTCCGATCTCGGAGCGATTCTTAAACGATAAATAATATAAAACGGAGAATAGAGCAATGCATGGATATCGAAAAGCGGCCGCAATAAAAGAAAACGCGCCGGAGTCGGGCTCCGGCGCATCATCTTGTCCGATAGATCGGAAATGGCGCTCAGTCGCCCTCGCCGCTCATCGGGCCGCGTTCGAAACGGGGCTTCACGGGCACGGTCCCGCTATCGCCCTGTGCCTTGCGCCAAGCGGCGAGGCGGCGGCGCAGATCCGTCAATTGCTTGGCATAACGCGGGTCGCCGGCAAGGTTTATCTTTTCGTCTGGGTCCGCCTTAAGGTCATATAATTCCTCGGCGGGCCGCTTGTAATAGCTGTCGACGATCGCCTTGGCGGCGGAATCCTTGTCCGCCGCTTCGCGCCACGAAGGGAAATAGGCGCCCGAGTCTGTGCGCTTCACCTTCAGATCGATGTGCGTCGTATAGGTCCAGTCGGGGTGCAGATTCTCGATATATTTCCAGCGGTCGGTGCGGATGCTGCGCATAGGATAGACATTGACCCGGCCGTCATTGTTGTGCGTCGTGAAAATCTCCTTCCGTCCCGCAGACTCCTTGCCGGCTCCGAACAGGTTGGCGAAGGACAGACCATCGATACCTTGCGGCTTCTTGCCACCGGCGAGCTCGACCAGCGTCGGCAGGACATCGACCCAACTGACCATCGCATCGGTGCGGGTTCCAGCCTTTACATGGCCGTTCCAGCGCACGACCATCGGCACGCGCGTGCCGGTGTCATAGAGATTCCATTTTCCGAACGGCCACTGCGTGCCATGGTCAGTCGAATAAAGGACGAACGTGTCCTTCCCCAACACCGCATCGACAGCGTCCATCGTCGAGGCGAGATCCTGGTCCATCCGCGTGACCGCGGCGTAGAAACGCGCGCGCGCATCGCGGGTGATCGGCGTATCGACCGTCTTTGGCGGCAGTTTCATCGCGTCGGGATCATAGCCCTCGGTCGTTCGCGGCCACGGCACATGCGGCCAGTTGGTACCGACGAACAGCACGAGCGGGCGCTTGTCCTTGCGCGCCTTCAACCACTCGGCCGCGGCGGGAATGCCCTTGTGATCGTGGAAGGTATCGTTCGCATAATAATCGAACCCGTATGTGCCCGTATGCTGGTAATGCGCGACCTTGCCGAAAGCGACGACCTCATAGCCCTGCTCCTGCAGGTAGGAAGGCAGCTTGCGGATCGCGGCGTTGGCGCGGTCGTGGTTCGCTTCCGCCCCGTTACGCGCGGGCATCATCCCAGTCAGCAGCGCAGCGCGGCTGGGCGCGCACGCCGGCGAAGCGACAAAGGCACGATCGAACGACATGCCCTCGGACGCGAGGCGCTGCAGCGCGGGGGTCCGGACATTGCCATCGCCGCCGAGCGGGACGTCGGCGTAGCTCAGATCGTCGGCGAGGAAGATCACGATATTGGGCTTGTTGGCCGGCTGCGCCGCATCGCCTTGCGCTTGGCCGGGGGCAGCGGACGCGAACGAGAAGGCAAAGATGCTCGACGCAAGCACCAGATTGCGCCGGTTGAATTTAGACATCGGAAATCTCCCAGATTATAAGATTTTTATTGGCCGAGCGCCGCGACGAAGGCGCGCGCGCGATCGCCAACCTCAGCCGCCGCCATGCCCGGCTTGTAGAGCGCCGATCCGAGGCCGAAGCCCGCCGCGCCGGCGGCGAGCCATGGCGCCATATTGTCTGGCGCGATGCCGCCGACCGGCAGCAGGCGCGTTCCCGCCGGAACCACCGCACCCAGCGCCTTGAGCACCACAGGGCTGGCGGCCTCGGCGGGAAAGAGCTTCAGCGCCGTCGCGCCTGCCGTCAGCGCGGCGAATGCCTCGCTGGGGGTCGCGAAGCCCGGAAGCGACACAAGCCCTGCCCCTGCCGCCGCCGCGATAACGTCGACATTGGTGTTGGGCGAAATGATCATCGTTCCGCCCATGTCAGCGACTGACGCTACATCGGCCGCGGTGAGCACCGTGCCGGCGCCGACGACCGCGCGTCCCTTAAGCCGGCAGGCAAGGCGGCCGATGCTGTCCAGTGGGTCGGGCGAATTCAGCGGGACTTCGATCAGCGTGAAGCCCGCCTCGACCAACGTTTCGCCGATCGCTTCGACCTCGTCCGGATTCACGCCGCGCAGGATAGCGATCAGCGGACAGCGCGCGAAAGCTGCGTCGAAGGCAGCAACGTGGGTCATAGGGCTTTATCTCCGATAGCAAGGATGCCGCGCGCGAAGGCGCTGTGGCTGTCGACGATCACCGGCTCGCGTCCGGTCGCCGCGACGGCGGTGGCGTAAAGATTGCCGAGATGGGGGTCGGCAAGAATATGGATTTGCTCGAATGCGCAGTCGTCCGTGCGCGCGGCGACGTCGCTGCCGATCAGCACCCCGCTCGCGAAGGACGCTGCATCGGCATCGTCGCGAAGGCCGAGCACCGAAGAAGCGCGGATGCCGAACAGCGATGCGGCGAGGTCGCGCCGCGCGCCCTCGGCCAGACCTTCGCGGAAGGCGTCGCCATCGGTCACGTCGGCTGTCAACGCCCCCGCGAGCAGGCTGTGTCCGCGGAGCAGCGCGAATAGCTCGCCGGTCATCGCGGTCGTGAAGCCGCTGATCCGACCGTCCGTCATCGTCGCCCATTTGCAATGGGTTCCGGGCTGCGCGAGCAGCGCGTCGGGCGGCACCATCCAGCCCGCGACGGCACCGAGCAACTGCACCTCTTCGCCGCGCATTACGTCGGCGCGGCCATTCGCCGAACAGGATACTCCGGGCACGATCGCGGTGCGGTCATCGATCCAGTCGAGCCCGGCCACCAGCTCGTCGATCCCCGCCGGCGCCGCGACATAGGGCACGATGCGCCAGCCGACGGTCGAGCCGACCATCCCCGCGAGCAACATCGGCAGGTCGCCAAAGCGCTCGCGGATCGCCGCGACCTCGCCGGCGAAGTCGGTGATCGAGGCCGCGCCGCGGTCGTCGCGCTCGGTATGCGCGACCGCGCCGCCCTCGAAGCGGAATATGCGCCGGTTGGTCGTGCCCCAGTCGACGGCCAGGAAGGCGGACGCGATGCTCACCACCAGGTCGCGTAGAGCGCGATGAGGATCAGGATCACGCCGACGCCCGCCACGTTGAAGGTTGTCGGGGTGGCAAAGCTGACGCCCTGCATCGTGATCCGGTTCGCGTCGCCGCGGCCCTTGAATATCAGGCTGATCCCCACTGCGAGCGCAAGGCTGATCAGGAAGACGAGCCCCATGCGATTCATGAAGGGGAAGTCAGGCATCCCGACCTTGAAGGCATAGGAAAGAACTACCGAGGCAACCGCGGCGGCGATCGCACCCGCTTCGCTCGCCTTTTTCCAGAACAGGCCGAGCAGGAAGATCACCGTGATACCCGGCGTGAAGAAACCCGAGAATTCCTGGATGAACTGAAAAGCCTGATCCGAATTGCCGAGCAGCGGACGCGCGGTGAGCAACGCGATAATCACCGCTACCGCCGCCGCTGTCCGGCCGACAAGCACCAGATGCTTTTCACGCCCGCCGCGCCGCTCATTTTCGGCTTCGCTCGAGATGCCGCGCGCCTTGGCATAGAGGTCAAGCGTGAAGATCGTCGCGATTGAATTGATCTTGCTCGCGGTCGAGGCAATGATCGCGGCGATCAGCGCGGCGAAGACGAGGCCGAGCAGCCCGGGCGGCAGTAGCCGCATCATCGTCGGATACGCCTCGTCAGGCTTGGCGAGGTCGGGAGCGAGCACGACCGCGGCAATCCCGGGCAGGACGATGATCACCGGCATCAAGAGCTTGAGGAAGGCCGCAAAAATCACACCCTTCTGCGCTTCGCCAAGGTCCTTTGCGGCGAGCGCGCGCTGGATGATATATTGGTTGAAGCCCCAATAGCTGAGGTTCGCGATCCACATCCCGCCGACGAGCACCGCGATGCCTGGCAGGTCCTTGTAGAAGGGGTGGTCGGGCGCGAGGATCATGTCGAAATGGCCTGGAACGCGCTCGGTCAGGATCGAGAAACCCGCGAGCACGCCCTGCCCGTCGCTGATTTCGTTGAGCGTCAGATAGGAGATGATGAGGCCACCCATGACAAGCAAGGTCACCTGCACGATGTCGGTAAGCGCGACGGCCTTCAGCCCGCCGTACAACTGATAAAGCAGCGCGAAAGCGCCGAGCACGATCAGCGCGACATTCTGATCGACGCCCGCGACCTTGTTGACCGCGATCGACCCGAGCCAGATGATCGAGGTCAGGTTCACGAAAATATAGAGCGCAATCCAGAAGACCGCCATGATCACCGGCAGCGTCTTGCCGTACCGCTGCTCAAGGAACTGCGGCATCGTGTAAATCTTGTTTTCAAGGAAGATCGGCAGGAAATATTTGCCGACGATCAGCAGCGTCAGCGCCGCCATCCATTCGTAGGAAGCGATCGCGAGACCGAGCGCATAGCCCGATCCCGACATGCCGACGATCTGCTCCGCCGAGATGTTCGCCGCGATCAGCGATGCGCCGATCGCCCACCAGGGGAGCGATTTCGACGCGAGAAAATAGTCCGACGTGTCCTTGGCATGGCCCGCCTTTTCGCGGCTGACCCACTGCGCTAGGCCGAAAATGCCGATGGCGTATATGACGATTACGATGATATCGATTTGCGACAGGCCCGACATACGGACTCTCCCCTTGGCTGATTATTGAAATCACATTTATCTGATTTAAACGGCTTGTCTAGCTTCCTGTGCGGAATCGGTGATAAGGCCCGTCAAAATAGTGCGTGGAGACAAACGTGGCGAACATGTCGGGACTGGGTATAGAAGATGCGGGGCCACAGCTTGGCCGGAACTTGACCTATGGCATGCTCGATGCGATCGGGCGCGCGATCGTCGTCGGCGATTATGACGGCGCGATCTTTCCGACCGAAGCCGAACTTGCAAAGCAACATGGCGTCAGCCGTTCGGTGACGCGCGAAGCGGTGAAAATGCTGACCGCAAAGGGACTGCTGAGCGCGCGCCCGCGTCAGGGCACGATCGTCCAGCCGACGACATCGTGGAACCTCTTCGACACCGATGTCCTTCGCTGGCTGCTCGAGCGGCAATTTTCGATCGACCTGCTGCGGCAGTTCAACGAATTGCGCGTCGCGATCGAACCGGAGGCGGCGGCGCTCGCCGCGCGCGTCGCAACGGTGGACGATATCGAGCGCGTGAACGCGGGCCTGAAGCGTATGGAGCGCGCCGAGCGCGGCGAGGACGACACGCTGGAAAGCGACATCGCCTTCCACATTGCCGTGTTGCGCGCGTCGCGCAATCCGTTTTACGCCCAGTTCCGCGACGTCGTCAGCACTGCACTTCGCACCTCGATCCGTTTCACCAACCGTGTCAAGGGCCGCACCGCCAATGTCGCCGACCATGCCGCGGTGCGCGATGCGATCGCGAACGGCAATCCCGACAAGGCGCGCAAAGCGATGCGCGCGCTGATCAGCGACGTGCTCGAACTGATCGAGACGGCCAATCCCGACGGCGCCGTCCCCGGGCGGTGACGGCACTGACCGGCTCCTATCGCTTCGCCTGCGCTCCGGTCGTGAGGCGATAGGTCATCACGTTGCGATAGGTTTCGCCCGGCGCGAGGCGCGCGTTCGGAAAATTCTTCTGGTTCGGCGCGTCGGGAAAAATCTGCGGCTCCATGACCAGCGCGTCGCCCATGCGATAGATTTTCTTGCTCTTGCCGTGGCTCGTCGCGTCGAAAAAATTGCCCGAATACATCTGCAGCCCCGGCTGGTTCGACCAGAGTTCGAAACCGCGACCCGACGCCGGATCCTCGACGCGCGCCATCAGATGCTGGTCGGGCGTCACCTTGCGTCCGATGACCCAATTATGATCGTAACCGCGCCCGAAGACGATCTGTTCGTCGCTGGCGTCGCGGACGCGCTCCCCGATGACGGTCGGCTTGCGGAAATCGAACACCGTGCCGACGACCGGGCGATATTCGCCGGTCGGAATGGCGCCCGAATCGGTCGGTAGATAGGCTTCCGCCGGGATCGTCACCACATGCCCCATCGCACCGTTCGCCGAGCCTTCGCCCGACAGGTTCCAATAGGCATGGTTGGTGATGTTCGCGATCGTCGGGCGGTCGGTGGTCGCGACATATTCGATCCTGAGGTCGTTGTTCTCGTCGAGCGAATATATTGCATCGACGGTCATCGTACCGGGATAGCCCTGATCGCCGTCGGGGCTGACATAACGCATCGTGACCGACGCCGTCGGCCCGCTCTTTACCGAGGTCACTTCCCATAGGACCTTGTCGAAGCCGAGCGTCCCGCCGTGCAGCGCGTTCGCGCCATTATTGACCGGCGTCTGCCACGTCTTGCCGTCGAGCTTGAAACGCCCGCCCGCAAGGCGGTTGGCGAAGCGGCCGACGGTCGATCCGAAATATTGCGGCTGGTCGACATAGTCCGACAGATTGTCGTAACCGAGCGCAACGTCGGCCTTCTTGCCGTTGCGATCGGGCATCACGACCGATTGCAGCGTCGCGCCGAGCGCGATGATCCGTGCCGAAATGCCATTGGCGTTGGTCAGCGTCACCGCGGGCACGCTGCGCCCGTCGGGCATCTTGCCAAAGCTCGATTGCGATGCCTCCGCGCCAAGCGCCGGCGTTGCCGCAACCAAGGCCGCCGCGGCGGCTCCCCAAGCCAGTTTCGTCATCTTCTTCACTCCTCTAACCCTTATATTTCTGCGTCGGCAGGCCGCGGCACCCCGGATCGACTTCGAATAGCGCGCCGCCGTGCTCCTCGGTCACGCCATCGGACGCGGAGGTGACGAACATGCGATCGAGGTCGGGTCCCGCGAAAGTGCAGCTGGTGATTTGCGATGCCGGAAGCAGGATATGCCGATCGGGCGTGCCGTCGGGCGCGAAACGCATGATGCGCGACGCGCCCCAGCAAGCGACCCACAAGCCGCCCTCGGCGTCGAAGGTCATCCCGTCGGGATTGCCCCACGCTTCCTCGAAGACAATGAAGGGAGATGCCTCGCTCAGCGAACCGTCGTCCCGGATATCGAAACGAAAGATAGTCCCTCGCGCGGTGTCGGTATGAAGAAGGAAGCTATTGTCGGCGGCGATCGCCGGACCGTTGGCGATCGTATAGGGGCCATCGACCTGTGCAAGCGCGCCGTCGGGATCGAGGCGGTAAAAGACGCCCGAAGGACGATCGCAGGTAACAGGCATCGTCCCCGCCCAGATTCGTCCTTTCGCGTCGGCCTTGGCATCGTTCAGCCGGTTTCCGGCGTTGCGTGGATCGACCGAAACGATGGGTTCGCGAGTATCGGCGTCAAGATCGATACGGACGATATCGCGGCCGATCCCCGCGACGAAGCCGCCGGTCTCTCGCTCGATGACCCAGGCCGCGTAGTGAGGCTGGTCAAAGCTGTCGACGCGGCCGTCGGCGAATGCCATGCGATTGATCCGGCGGCCCAATATATCCACCCAGAACAGCGCGTCGTGCCGCGCCGACCACATCGGCCCTTCGCCCAACCGATCGCGCCGATCGCGCGCAATCACCCGCGCGTCGGTCATCAATGACTGTCTCGCGGCAAGCCGTGCGCTTGCGCGACGCGCTGGTATTTGACCGCCATTTCGAGCACCGCACCGCTGTCGAACTGCCCGGTCAGCGCGCGGTGGATTTCCTGCCACGGCGTCTGCGCGGGAGGCATGTAATCAGGTTCGTCCTTGAGTTCGGCGCGGCGCCGATCGAGTTCGACATCATCGACGAGCATATTCGCGGTGCGCTTCGCAAGGTCGATGCGGATGCGGTCGCCCGTCCGCACCAGCGCCAGCCCGCCGCCGACGACGGCCTCCGGCGCGGCGTTCAGGATCGACGGGCTGCCGCTCGTCCCCGACTGGCGCCCGTCGCCGATACATGGCAGCGCATGGACGCCCGCCTGGATCAGCGCTGCGGGCGGCCGCATGTTCACGACCTCAGCACCGCCCGGATAGCCGATCGGCCCCGCGCCGCGCATGATCAGGATCGAGTTGGCATCGGCGCCGAGCGCCGGATCGTCGATGCGGCTATGATAATCCTCCGGCCCGTCGAATACGATCGCGACGCCCTCGAACGCGTCGGGGTCGGCCGCATTGCTCAGGTAACGTTCGCGAAACTCGGGCGAGATGACGCTGAGCTTCATCACCGCATTGTCGAACAGATTGCCGCGCAGCACCGTAAGCCCCGCCGCGGGCTTCAGCGGCGCGT
The DNA here is from genome assembly GCF_004795895.1 of Sphingopyxis sp. PAMC25046. NCBI lineage: Bacteria > Pseudomonadati > Pseudomonadota > Alphaproteobacteria > Sphingomonadales > Sphingopyxidaceae > Sphingopyxis > Sphingopyxis sp. PAMC25046. The sequence goes on along the minus strand of NZ_CP039250.1, from coordinate 997,308 downwards.
CGAGCGTGCGAATGACGTCGACGTCCTGCGTGTCCGCCTCGCCGATGTTCGCGGCGACCGTCTGACCGTTGGCGGTCAGCGCCCCGCCCTCGATCAATCCGGCGCGCAGCAACTGCCCCATCACCGCGGGCACGCCGCCGGCGCGGTAGAAATCCTCGGCCAGATAGGCGCCTGCCGGCTGCAGATTGACGATCAGCGGCACGTCGGCGCCCTGCGCCTCCCAATCTTCCAGCGTCAGCTCGACGCCGATATGGCGCGCGATCGCGTTCAGGTGAATCGGCGCGTTGGTCGACCCGCCGATCGCCGAATTGACGCGGATCGCGTTCAAGAAGGCGGTACGCGTCAGAATGTCGCTCGGCTTGCGGTCGGCGTGGACCATTTCGACGATCTGCATCCCGGTGCGATAAGCGCATTCCTGCCGGTCACGATAGGGCGCCGGGATCGCCGCCGAGCCGGGCAGCGACATCCCGAGCGCCTCGGTCAGCGAATTCATCGTCGTCGCGGTGCCCATGGTGTTGCACCAGCCGGTCGACGGCGCCGACGAAGCAACGAGTTCGAGGAACCCCTTATAATCGATCTCGCCCGCCGCGAGCATTTCGCGCGCGCGCCAGACGATCGTGCCCGATCCGGTGCGCTCGCCCTTGAACCAGCCGTTGAGCATCGGGCCGACCGACAGCGCGATCGCCGGGATATTCACCGTCGCCGCCGCCATCAGGCACGCCGGCGTCGTCTTGTCGCAGCCGACCGTCAGCACCACGCCGTCGAGCGGATAGCCGTGGATCGCTTCGACGAGGCTCAGATATTGGAGGTTGCGGTCGAGCCCTGCGGTCGGCCGCTTGCCCGTTTCCTGAATCGGATGAGTGGGAAATTCGATCGCGATGCCGCCCGCGTCACGGATGCCGTCGCGCACGCGCTTCGCGAGTTCGAGATGATGGCGGTTGCAAGGAGTCAGGTCGCTGCCGGTCTGGGCGATGCCGATGATCGGCCGCCCCGATTGCAGTTCGTCGATGCTGAAACCATAGTTCAGATAACGTTCGAGATAGAGCGCCGTCATATCCGGGTTGTCAGGGTTATCGAACCAGGCACGCGACCGCAGCCCTCCCTTGCCTTCTGGCCGCGTTTTCGCCCCGTCTCCCATATATTTCCTTCTCGATGCACATTTTCGGCCCAAGGCCGGAATCGGTTGATAACCTGAACCGCCACGGATAGGAAGCATATATATCAGACAAATGAAAATGGGGTGAAGATTGATGATTCGCTTGGGATTGGTCGGAATTGGAAAAATCGCGCGCGACCAGCATCTTCCGGCCATTCGTGCGGACGATCGATACGAACTGGCCGCGACTGCCAGCCGCCATGCTCAGCTCGATGACGTGCCCGGACATATGGACACTGCGGCGATGATCGGGGGCGGCCACCGTCTTGATGCTGTATCGATCTGCACCCCGCCGGTCGGCCGCCACGCGATCGCGGCGGCGGCGATAGACGCGGGACTGCATGTCATGCTCGAAAAACCGCCGGCCGCGACGACGACCGAGATCACCGCGCTCGCCGATCACGCCCGCGCCCGCGGCGTCACCCTGTTCGCGACTTGGCATTCGCGCGAGGCCGCCGGAGTCGCGACGGCGCGCGACTGGCTCCGCGACAAGCGGATTCGCGCCGCGCATATCCGGTGGAAGGAAGATATCCGGCGCTGGCACCCGGGGCAGGAATGGATTCTCGACGCGGGCGGGTTTGGCGTCTTCGATCCGGGCATCAACGCGCTGTCGATCATGACCGCGATCCTTCCCGCCCCGCTGCTGCTCGACGCGGCGCGGATTGACATTCCCGAGGGTCGCAGTTCCCCGATCGCCGCAACGATGACGATGCGGAGCGGCGATGCCGCGGTGACCGCCGATCTCGACTTCCTGCAAACCGGCCCACAAAGCTGGGACATCGAGGTCGACACCGACGCGGGCGCCTTGCGGCTGTCGATGGGCGGCAGCGTACTCGAACTGCCCGGCGGCGAACCGGTCACGCGCGAAGACCGCGAGTATCCGCGCCTCTACGCGCGCTTCGCTGAGCTGGTCGCGGCGGGCAAGAGCGACGTCGACATCCGCCCGCTCCAGCTCGTCGCCGACGCCTTACTCGTCGCCGAGCGGCGCAGCGTAGCGCCGTTCCAGTTCTGACGACTCCCGACCCGTCCACTCACGCTGAGCAAAAAAGGACCCGCCACCCCGGAAAGAGGTAGCGGGCATCGGGGAGAGCAGAGAAAGCCGGGCGTGTGCCTAGTCGCGCGCGGCGTCGATCCGCGGAATACCGATGGATTCGGCGTCACCGATGTCGATCGGCACGAGTCCGAAGTGCATGCGCCAGGGCGCGGTCGGGTCGTTGCCGAACATCGTGTACCAATAGCGCCCTTCCTTATCGCGGAACGCCGTGCCGTGGCCGCCGTGCGGCGCGCCCATGCGGCGTTGCGTATAGGGACCGAACAGGTTCTTCGACGTGCCATACATCATATCGTAAGTGCCGTGGGTCCGTAGTGGACCGTGCCATTCGGCGCCGGTCAGGAAATAGACGCCGTTCGCCTTGATCAGCCCGTTGCCTTCGTAACCGACATGATCGCCGTCGACATCGACGAGCTGGCGCACCGGTCCCTCGAAGCCGCTGCGCGCGGCGTTGAGCTTGGCGATGCTGCCGCCGCCCCACAGGAAATAGAGGCCGTCGTCGTCCTCGAACGGAAAGCCGTCGATGCCCTTGACGAAGAAACTCTTGGTCACATTCTCATAGGGGCCGTCGGGCTTGCCGGTCTTCGAACGATAGAGCCAGGTCTTGCCCCCTACGCCCTTCTCCATCACCGAGAAGGCGAGATAATAGGTCCGGTCGCGCGCCGACCACATGATCTCGGGCGCCCAGAGTTCGGCGATATTCTTGCCGAAATCATAGCCCATGCCCTCCCACTTCCAGATGAAACCGGCCTCTTCCCAGTGCTTGAGGTCCGACGAGCGCCATAGTTTCACGCCGCCGTCGGGTTTGTGATAGCCATAGCCGTCGAGCGTCCCGACGAGATAGTAGAAGCCGTCGCCGCCCAGCGTCACCGACGGATCGCGCATCGTCTCGCTCGTCACCAGCGCCTTACGCGCCGCGACCGCGCTGTCCTCGGTAATCACCGATGCGGCCTGCCGTAGCCGCCCGTCGGGCGCGCGTTCGAGCGGCACGAGCCCGACCTGCTCGCAGAACATCGCGAAGCCGTCGTCGCATTTGGGATTATAGACCGCGGCGAGCTTGCCGTCATCCAGCCGCACGACCGAACCCCGGCCGGCGTGCGGTACCGCGAGCGCGCGCATCGTGAATGGGCCGTAAGGCGTTGGCCCTTCGGCCACGAACAGGTCCTCGGTCGCGGTCCGCATCCTGCCGGTGACCTCGCTTGCGGCGAAGACATAGCGGTCGCCGTCGCGGACCATCGTCGCCCCGCGCTTGCCGACGCGGGTGCGGACCGGCCAATCCTTGCCGACCGGCGGGTGCTTGGCAAACAGTGCCTGGTCGGGCTTAAGGAAACGCGGCGCCTCGGCGAGCTTGGCAAAGCCGGGCGCAAGCTTTGCGATCGTGCCCCCGCCCCAGATCAGATAACCGGTGCCGTCGGCATCGACGAACAGCGACACGTCGGATGCGCCGTCAACGAGGCAGGGTGAGGCATTGAACGTGCCGCCGGGCCGCGCCGCAAGTCCCGTCGCGATGCGCGCGCAACCGGTCTTGTCGGAAAAAGCCAGATACAGCTTGTCGCCCGCGACCGTCACCGACGGCGCAAGATAACGCTCAGAAACGTCGCCGGGCGCGATCCCTTCTCCCGAAATTCTGGCAGGGCCGACGCGTGTCCATTTTTTCGCGTCGGGCGAGGTCCACAGTTCGACCCCGTGGCGCGCGCCGGTACGAAGCGTGGTGCCGGTAAGAATCCAGCCACCGTCCGGCAACCGCGCGATCGATGCGTCGCCGATCGGCCGTTCGGAGAAGATCGGCGCGACGGGCTTTGCGTCGGCGGCCGGCATCACCGTCGCATTCTTGTCCATCGACGGGTGGTCGGCAAAAATATCGTCGGCGACGGCGGCCTTCAGTTTCTGCTGCGCGTCGGCCGAGGGCGCCAGCGACAGCGCCGCCAGCGACAGGCCGGTGATCCAGGTCTTTGTCTGCACGGTCATTTACCCTTCTGGAGCGCCTTGAAATCGTCGAAAATCGTATAGTTGGGTGCCGCGCTGCCGTCTGCATTCTTGCGGATCGTCGCGGGCGCGAAGACGCTGTTGATCAGCCACGGCGTCTTGTCGGGACCGAAATTGTTCGACATCGAACGTCCCTGCTTGAAACCATAGGTCGCGACCGCGAGACGACCGGTGTCGCGAAACATCTTCATCTGGTTCGCGACATAATGTTTGCGGTTTTCGAACCACGGGCTCATCCGCAGGAAATCGTCCCACTGCTCCTTGGGGAAAGGCGTCTCGAGCGCAGCCTTGATGATCTGCCAGTTCTGCGCGGTGCGCGGCGCCTGATATTTATCGGCAAAGGCAGGCGCCACGACGCCCTTCATATTCTGCTGCCACCACCAGACGAGCGAGAATTCGGTGACGATGAATGTCTGTTCGGGGCGCATGCGCGGCAGGATATAGTCGAGGAAGGGCTTCGACGCCTGGATCGCGGGGATATGCGGGTGGATGTTGACGCCGTCGAGTTCGGGGGTCGCCTTGACGAACGCCATCCAGCGCTCGGTCGATGCCGTCCGGTTCTTCTTCAGGTCCATCCGGTTGAGCGCCCCCATATAAAGGCGCGTCTTGCAGTCACCCGGACACGCCTTGGCGCGATAGGCGATCACGCGCTTCGCCATCGCCTCGTAAAAGGCGTTGAGGTCGAGGTCGCGATCCTTCTCGCGACTCTCGATATAGGGCTCGTTGCCGACGACGAGGATATTGACCTTGCCGACGACGAGCGGCAGCACCGCATCGGCGCGCGCCAGTTCGCGCTCGAAAGCCGGCGTGCCTGCCTTCGGGAAATCGCCGCGATTATATGGGAATTTCAGGGTCAGGATCGTCTGGTAGCCGCGCGCATGCGCGCCCAGGATCGTCTTCACCGCGCCATGCTCGGCGGCGCCGCGGTCGAGCTGGGGCATCGGCACGAACAGGCGGACCCAGCTTGCGTCGGCCTTTTCGAGGTCGCGGTAATCGACATCCTCATAATGCTCGTTGTAATTCGCTCCCAGCGCACCCTGCGCCTGCGCTGCGCCCGGCAGGCAAGCCATCGCCGCGGCGGCGGCCAATAATCCCCGCATCCTCATCTCCTCTAGATCCTGATCACGGCCGGCTGCGGCCGTCCTTTTCGATTTTGTCGAGCCGCGCGGCCAGCCGGGCGGTAACGCCGGGCATCTTTCCGGCCAGATTCTCCCGCTCGCCCGGATCGTTCGCCAGATTGTAGAGCTGGTGCCGCGGCAGCGTACCGATCGCATTGCCATGGAATTCATGCGGTTCCACGCTGCCGCGAATGAACTTCCAGTCACCGGCGCGCAGCGCCAGGATGCGCGCGCCGCTGCTCGCGACAGTCGACCCCGTCGTCACCATCAGCTTGGTATCCTCGACCACATGGTCGCGCCCGCGCGCGCTGCGCCCCATCAGCGGCACCAGCATGTCGAAGCTGTCGACGGCGGCATCGCGCGGAAGCGTCTGTCCCACCAGCGCCGCCAGCGACGCGACCATGTCGACATGGTCGACCAACGCCTCCGACACATGGCCTTCGCGCACATGCCCCGGCCAGCTGACGATCATCGGCACCCGCGTGCCGCCTTCGTATATGCTGTATTTGCCGCTGCGATACGGCCCCGACGGTTTGTGACCGCCCGCAAGCTCGACCGCTTGATCCTCATAGCCGTCGAACAGGATCGGACCATTGTCGCTGCTGAGGATGACCAGCGTGTCGTCGGCTATGCCAAGCGCCTCGAGCTTGTCCATCAGCGCGCCGACGGTCCAGTCGAACTGCACGATCGTGTCACCGCGCGGCCCCATGCCCGATGCGCCGACGAAGCGCGGGTGCGGCGCACGCGGGACGTGCGGCTCGTTCATCGCGAAATAGAGAAAGAAGGGCGCGTCCCTGCGCGCGCTTACGAAATCGACCGCCTTGCCAAGCAACTGGTCGGTCAGTTCCTCGTCAGTCCAGCGCGCCGCCTTGCCGCCGGTCATGTAACCGATGCGGCTGATACCGTTGACGATCGTGTTCGAATGTTCGGGATCGCCCTTGAACTTCAGCTGCTCGGGATGTTCGGCGCCCGTCGGCTCGTCGCCGACCTTTGCCTTGTAATCGACGCGGATCGGGTCGGCGGGATCGAGTTTCACGACGCGCCGGTTCTCGATCAGCACCGTCGGCACGCGGTCGAGCGTCGCGGGCATGAAATAGCCATAGTCGAAACCGACATCGAGCGGTCCCGGCGCGATCTCGCCGTTCCAGTCGACCTTGCCGTCGCCGAGGCCAAGGTGCCATTTGCCGACGACGCCGGTGGCATAGCCCGCCTTCTTGAGCATATGCGGCAGGGTGAACTGGCCGGGACGGATCAGCGCGGGCGCGTCGCCGGGCAGGATTTGCGTCCCCGACGCGCGCCAGGCGTAGTCGCCGGTCAGCAGGGCATAGCGCGACGGCGTGCAGGTGGCGGAGGGAGAATGCGCGTTGACGAAGCGCGTCCCGCGCGCGGCGAGGCGGTCGACGTTCGGCGTCTTGAGATTTGTCGCGCCGTAACAACCCAGATCGCCATAACCGAGGTCGTCGGCATAGATGACGATGATATTGGGTTTGGTGCGCGGCGCGGTCCCCAAGGCAACCCGCGGCAGCGCGGCCACTCCCGCGCCAGCCAGCAGCAGCGCCCGACGCGACAATATGGACTTCACGACCCTCTCCTATCCGCTTGAGTAGGATATATCTGATTTATTATGGGCGCGCAACGCGGCGGCGCTATTTCGCCTGCATCCGTCGGAAATCGTCTATCCACGCGTAGTTGAATGCCGTGGTGCCGTCGGGATTGGGACGGATCGTCCGTCCGGCATAGACGCTGTTGAGCAACCACGGCGTCTTCTTCGGGCCGAAATTGTTCGACATCGAGCTGCCCTGCTTGAAGCCATAGGTTGCAACCGCGAGCCGGCCGGTGTCGCGGAACATCTTCATCTGGTTGGCGATATAATGTTTGCGGTTCTCGAACCACGGACTCATCCGCAGGAAGTCATCCCATTGCTCTTTTGGGAACGGCGTCTCTAGCGCCGCCTTGATGATCTGCCAGTTCTGCGCGGTGCGCGGCGCCTGATATTTGTCGGCGAAGGCCGGGGCGACCGGCTTCGTCAGATTTTGCTGCCACCAGCCGACAAGCGAGAATTCGGTGACGATGAACGTCTGCTCGGGCCGCATCCGCGGCAGGATATAGTCGAGAAACGCCTTCGACAGCTCGATCTTCGGCACATGCGGGTGGATATTGACCCCGTCGATCTCGGGCGTCGACTTCACAAACGCGAGCCAGCGCTCGGTCGAAGGCGTTCTATTCTTCTTGAGATCGAGCCGGTTGAGCGCGCCCATATAGAGTTTCGTCTTGCAGTCGCTGCCGCAATTGGCCTTGCGATAGGCGATGATGCGTCCCGCCATCGCTTCGTAAAAGGCATTGAGGTCGAGGTCGCGATCCTGCTCGCGCGTTTCGAAATAGGGCTCGTTGCCGATCACCAATATGTCGACCTTGCCCATCACCAGCGGTAATACGGCATCGAGCCGCGCGAGTTCGCGCGCAAACTCCGCGCTTCCCGCCCTGGGGAAATCGCGGTCGCTCTGCGGCCATTTCAAGGTGAAGATCGTCCTGTATCCGCGCGCGCCGGCCTCAAGCGTGGTGCGGATCGCGCCATGTTCGGCCGCCCCGCGATCGACCTGCGGCATCGGCAGGAACAGGCGGATCCATTTCGCTTTCGCGCTATCGAGTTCGCGATAATCGACATCTTCATAATGTTCGTTGAAATTGGCACCGAGCGCGCCTTGCGCCATTGCTGCGCCCGACTGCAGCGCCAGCACCGCACCTGCAAGTCCAACCAATTTCCTAAGCATCTCGCCCTCCCGTTCCGCAGCACAAACTTGACTCATCTGAATTATACGATAATACAGATATAACGAAGGTGCAGAGCCGGACAAGGGAGGAATGGATGAAATCGGCACGGCATACGCGGCGATGGGCGATCGGGGCGGCGGGGGCCGCCCTTTTTGCAATGCTCGGTGCCGGTATTCTTCCCGCCCACGGCTCCGCATACGTCCCGAGACCGGAGGGAACCGCCCCGCGCGCGCCGGCGCGGCAACCGAACATCCTTTTTATCCTGATCGACGACATGGGATTTGCCGACCTGTCGCTGACCGGCAACAAACTGGTCGCTACGCCGAACATCGACGCGCTCGCACGCGACGGCATGGTCATGACGCAATTCTATGACGCCGCGCCGATCTGCTCGCCGTCGCGCGCCGGCTTCATGACGGGCCGCTTCCCCGCGCGCGACCGCTTCGTCACCTATATTCACGACCGCAAGCGCAACCACGCCTTCGGTCAAGCCGACTGGCTCGACCCGTCGCTGCCGGTTCTGCCGCGCATGATGCGGCAGGTCGGCTATGCCACCGGCCATTTCGGCAAATGGCACCTCGGCGGCGGACGCGACATCGGCGATGCGCCGCTCCCGTCGGCCTATGGCTTTGACGAAAGCTATACCCAGTGGGAAGGCCTTGGCCCGCGCGTCCTGCCGACCGACCTCACGAACAAGCTGGGCCAGCAGAGCGCCGAACTCGGTCGGGGCCCGGTCGAATGGCTGCCGCGCGCTGAGATCACCGGCCGCTTCGTGGACAAGACGCTCGATTTCGTCGGGCGCAGCAAGGATCGTCCGTGGTTTGCGCAGCTATGGCTGACCGACATGCACACACCGTGGGTACCCAGCCCCGAGCAGCTCGCCGCCACCAAGGGCAAGGGCGCCACGCCGCGCGAAGATCAGTTTCTCGCCGTGCTCGTCGCGATGGATGCCGAGATCGGGCGGCTCGTCGATGGGTTGCGGCAGGCAGGCGAACTTGATGATACGCTCCTCATCTTCACCTCGGACAATGGCCCCACCATCGGCGCCAACACGCCCGGCTCGGCGGCGCCCTACCGCGGCCGCAAAGCAAGCCTGTACGAAGGCGGCGTGCGCCAGCCGCTGATCGTCCGGTGGCCCGGCCATATCGCCAGCGGCGGGCGCGATGCGAAAAGCGTGGTGCAAGCGGTCGACTTGCTTCCGACGCTGGCGGCGATTACGGGGGCGCCGAAACCGGCGGGGATCGACGGCATCGATATGTCCGCCGCGTGGCGCGGCAGACCTGTCGCCTCGCGCCCCGATATCTACAGCCACATCGCGCGTCCGGGCGGCGAAGCCTTCGGACCGCTTTATTCGATCCGGTCGGGCCCGTGGAAACTGTTGATGAATGCCGACGGTAGCAGCCCCGAACTCTACCATATCGAGCGCGACCCGCAGGAGCGGCAGAATCGGATGGCCGACGAGACGGCAATCGCCAAGACGCTGTCAGCCAAGCTCGCGAAATGGATCGCCAGCCTGCCCACTCCGGCCACGCCGAAACCACGGCCTAGGTGACGGAAATATGGACGCCCGGCCAGTATCGCCCGGCGCACTTTATTTTATCATATTAATTCTATCTGACCGATTTTGAAGGGGGAGATTATCATGCGAAACCGAATAATCCTGGCGTGTACGACATCGGCGTTGGCGATCGTCGCGATGCCGTCGACGGCGCTGGCGCAGGATCAGAATGGGCAGGTTACCGTCGACTCGGCGCCCGAGGACCCGACGGCGGACGACGCGATCGTCGTCACTGCGATCCAGCGCAGCCTCGAAACCTCGCAGGCGATCAAGGAGGATTCGGACCAGATTGTCGATTCGATCGTCGCCGAGGATATCGGCAAGCTGCCCGACGTGACCGCGACCGAATCGCTCGCGCGCATCACCGGCGTGCAGGTCGATTATGCGAACGGCACCGCCGCCGGCACGCGCGTCCGCGGCCTGCCCAATATCGCGACCACCTATAATGGCCGCGAACTTTTCACCGGCCAGGGCCGCGCGGTCGCACTTCAGGACTTCCCTTCGAGCAGCATCGCGCGCCTCGACGTCTATAAATCGGGCAGCGCCAATCTGCTCGAACCCGGTGTCGCCGGCTTGATCGACGTGCGCGCGCGCAAGCCCCTCGACTTCAAGGGCGACCGCATCGCCGGCGGCGTCAGCGGCGTGCACTGGAAACAGTCGCAGAAACTCGGCGTCGATGCGAACCTGCTGCTCAGCAAGCGCTGGGAAACCGGCATTGGCGACATCGGCTTCCTGATCGAAGGATCCTACACCGATCTCAAATTTCTCGATTCGTCGCGCAACGTCGCGCAGGCGATCCTTAGCCGCAACGTCGCCGGCCTCGGCACGATCCGTTACCCTTCGTTCGTGAACATCAACTACAACACGGCCGATCGCTACCGCCCGTCGGTGGCGACCGCACTGCAATGGCGCCCGAGCAACGAACTCGAATTCTATGCCGACTTCCTGTTCCAGGGCTATCGCAGCAGCGGCTATGGCAGCAACCTCCAGATCAACTCGGGCGTACAGGCCAATCTGAGCGACATCGAGCTGTTCCCCGGCACCAACCAGGTCAAGAGCATGACCGCGACCGCCGGGGGCATCCCGACCGGCAACCAGAATGTCGTGACGGGCAAGACCGACACCTATCAGGCGGGCACCGGTTTCATCTGGAAGCGCGACGGGTTGAAGATCACGGGCGACGTCGCCTTCACCGATTCGACCTTCACGCGGCGGACGACGCAGTTCAACTATTCGCTCGTCGTGCCGCAGCCGACGCGCACCTATGATTTCGACACCGATATCGGTGCCGGCGGCGGCACCGTCGTCGTCGACGACTTCCCCGTCAACAACCCTGCGCGTTATCGCATGGTGGGGCTGGGCGAGAATGGCGAGCGCAACCACGGCCGCGACTGGCAGGGACGGCTCGACCTCGATTACCGGATGGGTCCGACGGGCATTACCAACGTCCAGGCCGGTGTCCGCTTCAACAGCCGCGACTTCGATTTCGCCAATTATTCGGAAAGCGGCAACGCGCCCGGCGGCCAATTCTATTCGCTGCTGCCGCTCGAATACAGTACCGTTGCACCGGGCTTTCGTGGCGACAAAGTGCCGGTCACGCGCGTTTTCCTGACACCGACCACCGACAGCATCATGGACAATCTGGATTTTCTGCGTGACCTCACGGGCGACCGCACCGAAGTCCCCCCGCTCGATCGCGTCTATTTCGGCAACGAAAAAGGATACGCGGGCTATGTGCAGGGCCGCTACGCCTTCGACATCGGCAGGATGACCGTCGATGGCCTCGTAGGCCTGCGCGCCGTGCGCACCGAGACCGAAATCAATGGCTTCGACCGTGTTACGACCGGCGGCGTCACCACGGTAACGCCGGTGTCACAGTCGAACAGCTACACCGACTTCCTGCCCAACGTCAGTGCGCGCATTCGCCTGGCGCCCAAGCTGCAGCTCCGCCTCGCCTTTACCGAAACGCGCACGCGTCCCGGTTTCGGCGACCTCAACCCGTCGCTGACCATCGGCGCGCCCTCGGCGATCTGCAACACCGATCCGAACGACGTCGATTGCGTCCGCAATGCTTCGGGCGGCAACGCCGATCTGCAACCGATCAAGTCGCAGAATTACGACGCGTCGCTCGAATGGTATTTCTCGCGCGGCGGTTCGCTGACCTTCGGCGCCTTCCAGCGCGATGTGACCGGCTTCATCTCCGATTTCACCACCGATGTCGAAGATGCCGAATTCGGCCGGCTGCGCGTCACGCGGCCGTTCAACGGCGGCGAAGGCCAGCTGCGCGGCATCGAAGCGGCGTTCCGTACCTTCCTTCGCTTCCCGCAACTGCCCGCATGGCTGCAAAATTTCGGCGTCCTCGCGAACTATACCTATATCGACCATGGGACCCAACTGCCCGAGGCGCTGGCCGCGACCCTGCCGGGCAAGCAGCGGATCGCCGGGGTATCGAACCATATCGCAAACGCATCGGTCTTTTACGAGAACCAGTCCTTCTCGGCCCGGCTTTCCTACAATTACCGTTCGGACTTCGTGACCGACTATAACCGGGTCAACGATCCGTCCCTTGGAAATGCGGTGCTCGGTCCGACGACGCCGATCATCGAGGATGGCCGCGGCAGCCTCGACTTCAACGCGACGCTCGATCCGACGAAGAATGTGACGATCGCGTTCAGCGCGACGAACCTGCTCGGCGCGGCGGCGACGAACCGCCGGCAATATGACGCCGAGGGCCACAGCTATCCGTGGCAGACGCGATTCCTCGAGACGATCTACCGCGTCGGCGTCCGCTTCCGCTTCTGATCCCATCCCCCACGGGAGCCATCGGCCCGCAATCGCCACCCGGCGATTGCGGGCTTCTTTTTGGGGCGCGCGGGGCGCCGCGCGGGTCATTCGCCCGTCGCAGCCTGCGCAGCGCGCTTTCGCTTGCCTTTTCCGCGCTTTCCCTTGCCCGGCCCCGGCGCCTTGCCGCCTTCCAGCCGGCCCTTGACCACGCCGCCGTCGACCTTGTTCGGCCATGGATCGACGAAGCTCGTCGCAGCCCAATCGTCCCACTGCTTCGCCATGCGCGCGGCTATGTCGGGGTGCGCGGCGGCAAGGTCGCGCGTCTCGGTCCGGTCGCTGCTCATGTCATAAAGCTGCCAGGGCGTGCCGAATTGCGCGACCAGCTTCCACTTGCCGTCGCGCACCGCCTTATTGCCCTCATGCTCCCAGAATATAGGCAGGCTGCGCGTCAGCTGCTCGCCTTCGAACGCACCGGCAAAGCTGCGCCCCGACATCGGGCGGATGTCGTGTCCATCGAACCGCGCCGGATATTTCGCGCCGGCAAGCTCCACCAGCGTCGGCATGACGTCGATAAGGTGGCCGGGTTCGCGTACCATCGTGCCGCGAGCCTTGGCGTCGATCCCGGCGGGCCATGACGCGATCAGCGGCGTCGCGATCCCGCCTTCCTCGGCATAATGTTTGAAATAGCGGAACGGCGTGTTCTGGAGCGTCGCCCAATTGAGCCCGACGAAGATGTTCGAATTCTTGCCGCCCCACGGCGCCGCGCCGGTGCGCCCGTCGGGACCGCTTTCGGCGTTGCCGCCATTGTCCGACATGAAGAGGATCAGTGTGTTGTCGAATTCGCCGCGTGCCTTCAAATCGGCGACCAGCGTGCCGATCGCCTTGTCCATCCGCGAGATGGCGGCGGCGTAAACCGCCATCATCGTGTCGAACCGTTCCTTGTCAGCCGTTGACATCTTGTCCCAGTCATAGGCCTCGGGCAAAACCTCGGACAACGTCGCATCGGCGGCGATCAACCCCGCCTGCTTCTGGCGCTCGAAGCGGTCGCGGCGCAGCTTGTCCCAGCCCGCCATATATTTGCCTTTGAACTTCGCGATCTCGTCGGCCGGCGCCATCACGGGAAAATGGACGGCGGTGAACGGCAGATAGAGGAAGAAGGGCTTTCCTTGCGCCTTCGCCTCGTCGACGAAACGCACGGTCCAGTCGACCAGCATGTCCGACGCATACCATTCGCCCTTGCCCACCTCGGGCGAATCGAGCCGCGTGCGCTGGCCGTCGATCATGGCGAACTCACGGCCCGGCTGATTCGGGAAATAGGTCCCGCCCTTGTGAAAGAGGGATCGGTCGAACCCCACCTCTTTCGGCGGCGTGCCGTGTTGCGCGCCAACATGCCATTTGCCCGCCATTCCGGTGAAATAGCCGGCGGGCTTCAGCACTTCGGCGATCGTGACCGCACGGTCGGCGATCCGTCCCTGAAAGCCGCCGAGACCGGGGCGCACGACACTGTCGAGCCCGCCCATCCCCGCTTCGTGCGGATAGAGGCCCGTGAGCAGCGATGCGCGCGACGGGCTGCAACGCGCGGTATTGTAGAATTGTGTGAAGCGGAGACCGTTCTTGGCCAGCGCTTCGAGGTTCGGCGTCGGAATCTCGCTTCCATAGGGGCCGATGTCCGAGAAGCCCATGTCGTCGACGAGGATGACGATCACGTTCGGGCGCTTCTCCTGCTCGGCAGGTGCTGAAGAGGTAGGAGTCGGGGTCTGCGCCGCCGCCGGAAGCCCGCCTGGCCCTGCGAGGAGCGCCAGCGCAGTTGCTGTCGCCGCGGCGCCGCGCAGGGTGCGCTTTATAGAGTTCATGATGTTCATACATATTCCCCTGTCGCGATTGAATTGGCCTATTTATCTGACAATAATTGTCGCAGAAGTATGTTAGTCCGTTCGATGACGAAGCCATCCCGGCTGCTTGGCCCGCGAGATGGCGGTCGCGGGCCCGTTCCACCGTCCGCCGGGCAGGCCGGCGAGCGTCGCCCCAGGGCCATAGCCACCGGTTATGGCCCTCCCCTGCCTTTGAAGACGCGCGCACCGGACGCTTCGAGCATGATGCCCCCGTCCCCACCTGAGAGGCCTTTCATGATCGCCAGCCCCTACCTCCTCTATCTTGGCCATGTGAACGACGAAGTCGGCATCAAGACGTCGCGCGGCCTTGCGGTTTTCCGGCCCGACGATTGCGTCGGCGAATTTCGCCACGACGATTGCGAGCTGACGCTCGGCCTGCCCCGCATGGACTTTGCCGAGGCGGTTGCTGCGGGCGCGCGAACGCTCGTGCTCGGCATCGCCAATGCCGGAGGCAAGCTCGGCGACGATCTGGTTCGCGACGCCGTCGCGGCGATCGAGGCCGGGCTCGACGTCGCTTCCGGCCTCCACAACCGGTTGCGCGACGAGCCCGCGCTCGTCGAGGCTGCCGCACGCCACGGCCGCGCGCTCCACGACGTCCGCGATCCGCGCCCCGACATTCCGATCGGTAACGGCAAGCGGCGCGCGGGCAAACGGCTGCTCGCGGTCGGCACCGATTGTTCGGTCGGCAAGATGTATGCGACCCTCTGCCTCGAACGCGCGATGCGCGCGCGCGGCATGGCGGCCGATTTCCGCGCGACCGGCCAGACCGGCATCCTGATCGCGGGCAGCGGCGTGCCGCTCGACGCGGTGATCGCCGATTTCATCTCGGGCGCGATCGAACAATTGTCGCCGCCGCGCGACGATGACGGCTGGGACCTGATCGAAGGTCAGGGATCGCTCTTCCACCCCTCTTTCGCCGGCGTTTCGACCGGCCTTCTCCACGGCGCGCAACCCGATGCGCTGGTGCTGTGCCACGACCCGGTGCGTCCGCACATGCGCGGGCTGCCGCATTATCCGATGCCGGGTCTTCGCGAGACGCTCGACGCGAACCTGCAGGTCGCGCGGCTTACCAATCCCGACGTTCGCGCCGTGGGCGTCGCGCTCAACACCTCCAAGCTCTCGCCCGCCGAGGCCGAACGGCTTTGCGCCGAAACCGCCGACGCGCTCGGCCTGCCCTGCACCGACCCCTTTTCCATGGGCGTCGACCCCATCATCGACTGGATCGCCAAATGCTTCGAACCCTCGCCGCGCAAAGCGACGCTTTCCCTCTAGCCCGGCCGTTCCGCATCTCGCGCGGCGTCAAGACCGTCGCGGATGTGGTGACGGTCGAAATCGGCTGCGACGGCGTCACCGGACGCGGCGAAGGCGTGCCCTATCCGCGCTATGACGAATCGATCGCGGGCGCGCTGGCGACGATCGAAGAAGCGCGCCGCGCAATCGAGGCGGGCGCGACGCGCGAAGAGCTGGCCGAAGTCATGCCCGCGGGCGCGGCGCGCAACGCGGTCGACTGCGCGCTGTGGGACCTCGAAAGCAAGGCATCGGGGCAGAGCGTCACCGACCGGCTCGGCCGCCCGCCGCTCGGCGCCACCCCGACCGCGATCACCGTCAGCCTCGACACCCCCGCCGCGATGGGCGCCGCCGCCCGCACACTCGCCCGCGTGCCGCTGATCAAGATCAAAGTCGACAGCAGCGATCCCGAAACGCAGATCCGCACCGTCCGCAACGCCGCGCCCGCCCCGCGCGTCATCGTCGATCCCAATGAAAGCTGGACCTTCGCCGAGGTCGAGCGGCTCCAGCCCCTGCTCGCCGAATTGCGGATCGACCTTCTCGAACAGCCGCTCCCGGCGGGCGAGGACGATGCGCTTGCGGGCTTCGTCCCGCTCGTCCCGATCGCCGCCGATGAATCGGCCCATGTCGCGGGCGACGTCGGCGCGCTCGCGGAAAAATATCAGGTCATCAACATCAAGCTCGACAAGACCGGCGGGCTGACCGGCGCGCTCGCGCTCGCCGATGCCGCTGCCGCCGCCGGGCTCGGCGTGATGACCGGCAGCATGATTTCCTCGTCCCTGTCGATCGCGCCCGCGCTGATAATCGCGGCGCGATCGGCCTTCGTCGATCTCGACGGTCCTTTGTGGCTGGCGAACGATCGGCCGGGCGGCGTCGGACACGGCACAGGTGTCTTGACGCCGCCCGCACGAGGCTTTTGGGGAACGGCATAAAGTCCTTAGCCATGTAAGAAAAAAAGGGGTGTCGCACATGATCCGCTCTCTCAGGACAACTACCGGGATCGTCGCTACTCTTGCGGCGGGCGTCTTCGCCGCGCAGCAAGGCGCCGCGCAGTCCGGCGATGCCGCCGACCTGATCCTGCGCGGCGGCACCATCTATAGCGGCGAGGCCGAACCCTTTCGCGGCGATGTCGCGATCCGCGGCGACCGCATCACCTATGTCGGCCCCAAGGCGCCGGGAACGGCGGCGCGAACGATCGACGCGACCGGGCTGATCGTTGCGCCGGGCTTCATCGATCCGCATACGCATGTGGGCGAGGCGCTTGCCTCCTCCGATCCTGCCGCGCGGCTCGTGCTCCCGTTTCTGACGCAGGGCGTCACCACCGCCTTCATCGGCGTCGACGGCGGCGGCGATCCCGACATCGCCCGCACCTTCGGCACCGCAAAGGCCGGTGCGGGGGGAGAAGGCGAAGCGGGCCTCGGTCAGTCGACGCGCGACTTCGGGATCAATTTCGCTGCCTATGTCGGCCTTGGCGCCGTGCGCGCGAAGGTCATCGGTGCCGCCGACCGCGCGCCCACGGCGGCCGAACTCGCGCAGATGACCGGCTTGGTCGACAAGGCGATGTGCGACGGCGCGCTCGGCCTTTCGACCGGCCTCTTCTATGCCCCGCAAAGTTTCGCCAAGCGCGACGAGGTCGTCGCGCTGGCCAAGGCGGCAGCGGCGAAGGGCGGCGTCTACGACAGCCATTTGCGCGACGAATCGAGCTATACGATCGGCCTCGCTGCCGCCGTCGATGAAGCCCTGTCGATCGGGCGGGACGCGCGCATTCCGGTGCATATCGCGCATATCAAGGCGCTCGGCGTCGATGTCCATGGCCAGGCGCCCGCGATCATCGCGCAGATCGAGAAGGCGCAAAAGGCAGGCCAGATCGTCCACGCCGACCAATATCCTTGGTCGGCTTCGGGCACCGGCCTGTCGGCCGCGCTCCTTCCGCGCTGGGCGCAGGACGGCGGGCGCGCCGCGATGCTGAAACGGTTCGACGATGCCGCGACGATGGCGCGGATGCGGCCCGAGATCGCCGAGAATCTTCGCCGTCGCGGCGGACCCGCGTCGCTGCTCATCACCTCGGGCCCTGCCGGTGCAGAGGGCAAGACGCTCGCTGATGTCGCCAAGGAACAGGGCGTCGATCCGGTCGATGCCGCGATTGCCGTGCTTCGTCAGCGCGAGGCGGGGGTCGCGTCCTTCAACCAGAGCGAGGCCGACATCGCCGCCTTCATGACCCGTCCCTGGGTCGTCACCAGTTCGGACGCTTCGCGCGGCCATCCGCGCTATTACGCCTCCTACGCGCGCAAATATGCGACCTATGTGAAGGACAAGCGCGTGCTCGATCTCAAGCGCTTCATCGCGCAGAGCACAACGATTACGGCGCGCCTGTTCGGGCTGGAGGGACGCGGCGAGCTCAAGGCGGGCGCCTTCGCCGACGTCATCGCCTTCGATCCCGCGACCTTCGCTCCGCGCGCCGATTATGCGCATCCCGCGCTCTTCTCCACCGGGATGCGCTTCGTCCTCGTCAACGGCGTGCTCGCGCTCGAAAATGGCGAGCCGACAGGCGCCGCGGGCGGCAAGCCGTTGCCGCGCACGCCAACGGGTCAATGCAAATAATCCAGGGAAACGCGCCGGCCTCGCCGGCGGAATGGAGGCGTCCTTCACGCACAATAAACAAACAAAACAAGGGGTAAGACACATGACCAGATCAACGCCGATCGTATCGACCGCGGCGCTCGCCACCGCGCTGCTTTGGAACGCGCCCGCGCTGGCGCAGGACACGCCGCCGGTGCCCGCCGCCGAGACTTATGCGGATGCCGAGATCACCGTGACCGGCAGCCGCATCCAGCGCGACGGCTTCCGCGCCCCCACCCCGCTCACCGTGCTCAATTCGGAGGATATCGAAAGTTCGGCGCCGGCGAATATCGCCGACTATGTCAACGACATCCCCTCGCTCGTCGGCAGCGTCACGCCCGCGAGCTCGAACCTCAACATCAGCGCGGGCACCGCCGGGGTCAACGCGCTCAACCTGCGCGCGCTCGGCACCGCGCGCACGCTCGTACTGCTCGACGGCCAGCGTTCGGTTGGATCGACGATGACCGGGCTGGTCGACGTGAACACCTTTCCGCAAGGCCTGATCAAGAGCGTCGAGATTGTCACGGGCGGCGCGTCGGCCGCCTATGGGTCCGACGCCGTGTCAGGGGTCGTCAACTTCATCCTCGACAAGGATTATACCGGGATCAAGGGATCGGCCGAATATGGCATCACCACCTATGGCGACGCCCCCAATTATCGCGCGACGCTGACCGCGGGGACCGCCTTTGCCGGCGGGCGCGGCCACTTGCTGCTCAACGGCGAGATCGCGATCAAGGACGGGCTGCACAGCGTGCCGCGCGACTGGAACCAGCGAGGGTCGTACATGATCACCAACCCCGCCTATGCCGCGGGCAACGGCGAACCCGAACGGCTCGTCGTGTCAGGCGCGGGGCTCAGCCTTGCGACGCCCGGCGGGATCATCACCGACACCGCGCTGCGCGGCACCGTTTTCGGCCCCGGCGGCGCGGTCGGCCAGTTCGACTATGGCACCGTGCGCGACCCGTGGATGGTCGGCGGCGACTGGGAATCGACGCAGGTGAACAGCTTCCAGTCGCTGGACCCGGCCGAAAACCGCAAGAGCCTGTTCGGGCGCCTCAGCTTCGAAGTGTCCGACGGGCTCAATCTCTTCGTCCAGGCTTCCTACGCCAAGTCGAAGAATCTCGGCAACCTCGGCATCCAGCTGAATCAGGGGAATGTCACGATCCAGTCGGACAATGCGTTCCTGCCGCAGTCGGTGCGCGACGAGCTGGCGCTTCGGGGCATCGACAAGTTCAGGCTCGGTACGACCAACGCCAATCTGCCGGTCCGCAAGAATGACACGCGACGCGAATTGCAGCGCTATGTCGTTGGCGCCAACGGCGAATTCGACCTTTTCGGGTCGAGCGCGCGCTGGGACGTCTATTATCAGAAGGGGATCAGCCGCACGCGCGAAATGGCGCGCGACATCAGCAACAACGCGCGCCTCGCGCTCGCGCAGGACGCGGTGTTCGCCCCCGCGGGCAATGCGCTCGGCGTGCCCGCAGGCACGATCGTCTGCCGCTCGTCGCTCACCAGCCCCGACAATGGCTGCGTGCCGTTCAACCGCATCGGCATCGGCACCGCGAGCCAGGAGGGGCTCGATTATGTGATCGGCAACCCGTTCCGCCGCCAGAAATTCCAGCAGGACGTATTCGCCGCCAACCTGTCGTTCGACGCCTTCGAGCTGCCCGCGGGGCCGGTGTCGGTCGCGATCGGCGGCGAGCACCGGCGCGAGAAAGTGTCGGGCGAAGTGGCCGAAGAATTCCAGATGGGCTGGTTCGTCGGCAATTTCCTGCCCAGCTTCGGCTCCTACAATGTCAGCGAGGCCTATCTCGAACTCGCGGTTCCGGTGTTCGAGGGGCTCGACCTCAACGGCGCGGTGCGCGGCACCGACTATTCGACCTCGGGCTATGTCACGACATGGAAGGCGGGGCTGACCTGGGAGCCCATCCCCGACATCCGCTTCCGCGCGACGCGATCGCGCGACATTCGCGCGCCCAATCTGGGCGAATTGTTCACCGCAGGATCGACGCGCATCAACGTCCTGATCGATCCGACGCAGAATAATGCCTCGGTGCAGTTCGCGGGAACGACGCGCGGCAACCCGCTGCTCGACCCCGAAAAGGCTGACCAATGGGGCGTCGGCGTCGTGCTGCAACCGCGTTTCATCCCCGGCCTCGCGCTATCGGCCGACTATTATGATATCAAGATCAACGGCGCGATCGGTACCGTCGCGGCACAAACAATCGTCGACCGCTGCGCCGAAGGCGTGCAGGCCTTTTGCACGGCCGTCGTGCGCGGCCCCAATGCTTTCGGCAATAACCTCCAAGTCTTTGAAAGCCCGTTCAACTTCGCGGTTCAGCGTGCGAAGGGGATCGACTTCGAAGGCTCCTACCGGATGCCGGTCGGCAGCGGCGACCTGACGCTGCGCGCGATGGCGACGCGCTACATCAAAAATTATTTCGACAATGGCATTGATGCGCCGACCGACACGGTGGGACAAAATGCGCCCGGCGGGACGCCCAAATGGCTTTACCGCATCCAGGCCAATTGGGCGACCGACGACTTCAACTTCAACCTGACAGGGCGCGGCATTTCGAGCGGCGTCTATGACACCAGCTTCGTCGAATGCACCTCGGGCTGCCCCGCATCGACGGTCACCAACCGCACGATCAACGACAATCATATCGCGGGCGCCTTCTATCTCGACACCTCGCTGACTTTCGACGTCGCGATGGCGGGCAAGGAGCTCGAACTTTATCTCGCGGTGAACAACCTCCTGAACAAGGATCCGGCGACCGTAGCACCGGGGCCGGCGGGCAGCGCCTATGCGACGCCGGCGACGAACCAGACGCTCTACGACCTGCTCGGGCGCACCTATCGCGTCGGCATTCGTTTCAAGCTGTGACGAAAGGACGGTCGATGAAACGCCTGACGCTTTCGCTCGCGGTCCTCCTCGCCACCACTGCGCCCGCGCTCGCCCAGCATTATGACGTGCTGATCCGCGGCGGCACGCTCTATGACGGCACGGGCGCGCCCGCGCGCACCGCCGATGTCGCAATTACTGGAGACCGCATCGCGGCGGTGGGGGCGATCCCGGACGGCGCCACCGCGACGACGCTAGTCAACGCCGCGGGCCGGATCGTCGCGCCGGGCTTTATCGACCCCCATTCGCACGCGGCGCCGAATATCCAGACGAAGGAACTCGCCGCCGCGCTGCCGATGCTGCATCAGGGGATCACGACGCTGGCGATCAACCCCGACGGCGGCGGGCCAGCCGAGCTCGGCCCGCAGATCGCCGACCTCAAGACCAATATCCCCGGGGTCAACGTCATCCCGCTGATCGGCCACAATGCGGTGCGGCGCGCAGTGATGGGCGATGTCGCGCGCCTCGCCAACGCCGACGAACAGGCGAAGATGGAGGGGCTGGTCACCGCGGCGATGGCGGCGGGCGCCTATGGCCTGTCCGATGGCCCCTTCTATATTCCGGGCAAATATTCGAACACCGCCGAAATCGTCGGCCTCGCGAAGGCGGCGGCGCACTTTCCCGGCGCCTTCTACATCAGCCACATCCGCGACGAGGGCAATTACGACATCGGCGTCGTCGCCGCGGTCGACGAGGTGATCACCGTCGCGCGCGCGGCGAAAATTCCGGGTGTCGTCACCCACATCAAGGTGCTGGGGCCGCAGGTCTGGGGCAAGTCGGCCGACGTCATCGCCCGCATCGATCAGGCGCGCGCCGAGGGGCTCGAAATCTGGGCCGACCAATATCCTTACTCGGCGTCGGGATCGAGCCTGATGGCCTCGCTCGTCCCGGGCTGGGCGCAGGAAGGCGGCGCGGCGGCGCTCGCCAAGCGGCTTCAGGATCCGGCGATGCGCGCGAAGATCCGGGCGGAGATGGTGCCGAACCTCGAACGCCGCGCGGGGCCGCACGCGCTGATGATCCGCAGCTTCGCGCCCGATCCGTCGCTCGAGGGCAAGAGGCTGGACGAGGTCGGCCGGATCAAGGGCATGGACCCGCTCGACGCCGCGATCGAGATGCTGATCGCGGGCGGCGCGCCGACCGTCTCGTTCAACATGAGCGACGCCGATGTCGAGGCCTTCATGCGCCAGCCGTGGACGATGACCTCGACCGACGGCGGCCTGCCGCATTTCGGCAAGACGTCCGAACATCCGCGCGCCTATGGCGCCTTCCCGCGCAAGCTGCGCAATTATGTGCTCGACAAGCCGGTGATCCCGATGGCGCAGGCGATCCATGCCGCGACCGGCCTGCCCGCGAAGGTCCTCGGCATTCCCGACCGCGGCCTGCTGCGCGAAGGCGCCTTTGCCGACGTGATCGTCTTCGATCCCGCCACGATACACGACCGTGCGACCTATGAACGGCCGCACGCCTATTCGGTCGGCGTGGTTTATGTCTTCGTCAACGGAAAGGCGGCGCTGGCCAAAGGAAAGCCCACCGCCGATCGCCACGGCCGCGTGCTGCTGCGGCCGCGCTGACGCCGGAACCCCGCCGTGCTGCGTTGCAAAATCTCTTGCCGCAGGGCGGGGCGCGGTTAGGGTCTGAACCATGCCGGGGATGAATCTGCGCCATATCGAGATATTCCACGCGGTCTATACTAACGGGTCGGTCAGCGCCGCCGCGCGTGCGCTCAACATTTCGCAGCCGTCGGTGTCGAAGACGCTGCGCCACGCCGAATCTATCCTCGGCTTTCCGCTGTTCGAACGCTCGGCCGGGCGCCTCGTCGCGACCGACGATGCGCACGCGCTGTTCGCCGAGGTCAGCGAAATCCAGGATCGCGTCCACGCGCTGCGCGAAGGCGCGCGCAACCTGCGACGCGGCGCGGGCATGAAGCTGCGCATCTCGGCGCTTCCGTCGCTGGCGCTCGGCGTCCTCCCCGAAGCCGTCGCGCGCTTCCTCATCAGCCATCCGCACGTCAATTTCGACCTGCAGACGGTCCACCACGACGATCTGGTCCGCAAGCTCCAGGAACGCGAAACCGACGTCGCGATCGCGGTCGAAGTGCCGCAGAACGCGCCCATCGGAAGCCGCTGGCTGGGCGAAGGCGAACTGGTGGTTCTCTACCGCGAAGCCGACATTCCCGACGCCCCGCCGCGTCTCGCGCTCGGCGACCTGCGCGAACATCGCTTCATCAGCGTCGCGGCCAGCGGACCGATCGGCGAGATATTCGTCGAAGAACAGCGCCGGCTCGGGCTCGAATTCGACCATGCGATGTCGGCGCGCACCTTCTATATCGCGACCGCGCTTGTTCGCGCGGGCGTCGGACTGACGGTCGTCGACAGCTTCACCGCGCAGGCGGCGCTGGCCCCCGGCCTCGCGATCCGCCCGCTGACGCCCCCGCTGACCTTCGATCTTTATGCGATGTATTATCACAATCGCCCCCCCACCGCGCTCACGACCGATTTCCTGAAAGTCGTGGCGGAAATCATCGACGGGATATAGCGACAGGTTATGGATAGGCGCACATTCGCTATGCGGTCCGGGCCGCGAGCCCGACTAGGCTTGCCGGCCATGTCATGTCTTCCATCCCTTCCCGCCCGACAGTCGGCCGGACGATGATGCGCCGCTGGTTCGCCATTCCCCTCTGGAAACGCGTGCTCGGCGGACTGGTGCTCGGACTGCTGCTCGCGCTCGTCTGGCCCGAGGCGGCCCCCAAAGTCGCGGTATTCGGCGACCTGTTCGTGCGCGCGATCCGGATGCTCGTCGCGCCGATCGTCCTCGTCACCATCGCCGCCGGGATCACCTCGCTCGCCGATCCCAAGCGCCTCGGGCCGCTCGGCGGGCGGACCGTCGGGCTGTTCGCGCTAACGACGGCGATAGCGGTGTCGGTCGGCATGGCGGTCGCGCTGCTCGTCGAACCCGGTGTTGCGGCACCGGTCGGCACGGCGGCGCCCAAGGCGCTCGGCGACCCGGTGCCGCTCTATGACCAGCTTGTCGGCATCATCCCGCTCAACATTGTCGAGGCGCTGGCGAAGGGCGACATGCTGGCGCTGATCTTCGTCGCGATCCTCGTCGGTGTCGGCACCGTGCTTGCGGGCGAGGCCGGAAAACCCTTCGCTCGACTGCTGCAGTCGCTGTCGGCGGTGCTGCTGAAGATCGTCGGGCTGGTGATGGAAGCGACCCCGATCGGCGTGTTCGCGCTGATCGCCAATGCCGTCGCCGCCAACGGCGCCGCGGTCTTCGTCAACATCGGCTGGCTGGCGCTCGCCGTCGTACTCGGCTCGGCGATCCAGATCGTCCTCGTCCACAGCCTTATCCTGCGACTGCTGGCGCGCCTGCCCGTCTTCACCTTCTTTCGCGGCATCATCGACGCGCTCGTCGTCGCCTTTTCGACCGCCTCGTCATCGGCGACCTTGCCCGTCGCGATGACCGTGGCGGGCAGGAACCTGGGCATATCTTCCAGCGTCTATTCGACCGTGCTGCCGCTGGGCGCGAGCATCGGCAAGGACGGCACCGCCATGTATGTCGGCCTGCTCAGCATATTCAGCCTGCAGGCTTTCGGCGTGCCGATCGATGCCGGAACTCTAGCGATCATATTGCTCACCGGCGCGCTCGCGGCCTTCGGCACCGCCCCCGTTCCGTCGGCGTCGCTCTTCATGCTCGCCGCGGTGCTTTCGGCGGTCGGCGTTCCGCCCGAACAGACCGCGCTGATCGTCGGCTTCGTGCTTCCCTTCGACCGGTTGCTCGACATGACGCGCACGGTGCCGAGCGCCAGCGCCAACCTGACCGTCGCGACCACCGTGGCACGCTGGGAGGGTGAGCTCGATCAGGCTGTCTATCGCGCGCCGCCGCGGCGCTAGAGCTATTTCCCCGGCGCGACGCGCATCGCCGCGCCGCCGCCCGGGGCGAGCCATAATTTATAGGTGTCGCCTTTCTTCACCTTGATCGTCTCATAAGCGATCCGGTGCCGTGCTTCGTTGAGATAGGTGGCGCCTTCGCCATCCTTCCAGATCGTCGCGGTATAGGTCTTGCCCGGGTCGAGGAAATCGAAGGTCAGCGTCAGCGTGCGTTCGGTCGCGTCGTTGACCCCGCCGACATACCAGTCGGCGCTTTTGCGGTCCTTGCGCGCGAAGATCGCATAGTCGCCGACCTCGCCCGCGATCAGCTTGCTTTCCGCCCAGTCGGCCGGAACCGCCTTGATGAATTCGAGCTCGCGCGGATGCGCCTCGAGATTTTCGATGAAGTCGGCGGCCATCTGGATCGGCGAATAAATGGCGAGATATAGGCCGAGCTGCTTGGCGAGCGTCGATGCGAAGGGCGCCTTATTGGAGCCTTCGAGGCTCAGCACCCCCGGCGTATAGTCCATCGGTCCCGAGAGCATGCGCGTGTAGACGAGCGTCGGTTCATGGTCGGGGCCGCTGCCGAAATCGCTCCAGGCATTATATTCCATGCCGCGCGCGCCTTCACGCGCAACCCAGTTCGGATAAGTGCGGCGAAGCCCGGTGTCCTTGATCGGTTCGTGCGGATTGACCGCGACCTTGTACTTCGCCGCGGTCTGGACGACCTTCAGATGATGTTGCACCTGGCGCTGGCCGTCGTGCCATTCCATGCGCGTCGTCCCCGGCGTGTCGCCCGGCGCGATGATGCCGCCGGCGTCGGCGACATAGCCGGTCTTCACCGCCTTGACGCCAAGCTGGCCATATAGCTTCATCGCATCGTCGAGCTGCGCCTCGTAAACCGCTATATTGCCGCCGGTTTCATGATGGCCGATCAGCGTCACGCCCTTCTTTCGCGCGTAATCGGTAACTGCCTTCAGGTCGAAATCGGGATAGGCTTCGGTGAAGCTGAACTCGTCGCCATGGCCGAACCAGTTACCGTTCCAGCCCTTGTTCCAGCCCTCGACGAGCACGCCGCCAAAGCCGTGCTTTGCCGCGAAATCGATATATTGCTTGGTCCGCTCGGTGGTCGCACCATGCTGCGGCCCTTCGGCCCAGCTCCACGGTCCGCGGATCATGCCCCACCAGATGCCGATATATTTCATCGGCTTAACCCAGCTGACATCGCCCAGCTTGTTCGGCTCGTTGAGGTTGAGTTCGAGATCGCTTTCGACGAGGCCCGCCGCATCGTCGGCGATGCGGATCGTGCGCCATGGGGTCGCGAACGGCAGGTCGCGGATGACGCGCGCGCCCTGCGACGACGGCGAGAGGGTGGCACGGAATTTCCGCCCCTCGACGCGCTTGAACCACATGCCCGCATAATCGACGAGCGCGGCTTCGTGGAACGACAGGTGCGTGCCGTTGTCGAAGCGCATCGTGATCGGCGTATGCGCGGTCGCGACCGCGTCGATCGGCGTCTTCTGGTAGATCTGCTCGTAACGGTTCCACTCGCCGCCGGCGATCCACCATGCCGTGCCCTCGGGCACGATGTCGAATTCGGTGATTTCGTCGGCGATCTTCGCGGTCTGGAGTCCCGCCTGTTCGGGCAGTTCGTAGCGGAAGCCGATGCCGTCGTCGAACAGGCGGAACCGCACGTTCATCGCATGGCCGCCCCAGCTTTCATTCTGGCGGAAGCGGACGAGCAGTTCGTTGTGGCGATCGCGGACGAAGCGGCGTTCGCCCCACGGCTGTTCCCAGCGCTCATCGCCGCTCGCGCGTTCAACGCTCTCGATCGTGAAACCGCGCTGGAGCGCGACGCCGTCGGTCAGCAGGAAGCCGAGCTTCGACGGCGCGATCAGCAGCTTGCCCTTGCGCGTCAGCGACCAGGTCGGCCGCTGGTCGTTGTCGGTCGACACGGTCAGCACGATGTTGCCGTCGGGCGACGCGGCGATCTGCTCCGGCCGCGCGTCCTGCGCGACGGCGGGAACGGCCGTGGCGGCGAGCAGCGGGAGGGCGACGAACAGGCTACGCATCATTTTTTCCTTCGAGTTTCAGCCAGAGGGCGCCGCACGGCGGCAAGTGCGCCGGATCGGCGCCGTTCAGTGCGACGATCGGCTCGGCGCCGGCGCCGAGGCCCGCGATGTCGATCGTCCCGCCGCCGAGATTGAAGAGGCAACGCATGGATTCGTCGCCCGCCACGCGATCGAAACCGAGGAGGTCGCCCTCGGCGGTCCAGTTCGCGTTGGCGCCGAGCCCTAGCGCCGGGTGCGCCGCGCGCAGCGCGACCAGATGGCGGGTGAGGTTGAGCAGCGAAGCGGGGTCGTCCTGCTGCCGGTCGACCGCGAGATCGCGGTGCGCGGCGCCGAGCGGAAGCCACGGATCGACGCTCGAAAAGCCCGCATGGCTCTCGCCCGCCACCCAGGGCAACGGCGTCCGCGCGCCGTCGCGCGACAGGGTAAGCGGCCAGTTTTTGAGCGCCTCGGGGTCCTTGACGAGTTCGAACGGGATCTCGACCTGATCGAGTCCGAGTTCCTCGCCATTATAGATAATGATATTGCCGCGCAGCGCGCACAGCAGCGCCATCTTCATTCGCGCAAAGGCGGCGGGATCGACCCCGTTGGGGGTCCAGCGCGACAGCGCGCGCGGCGCGTCGTGATTTTCAAACGCCCAGCTCGGCCAGCCGATCCCCGGCGCGTCGGGCCAGCTCTCGGCCGCCTCGCGCACGAGCTGAGGCGTCAGCTGCCCCGCATAAAGGAAGTCGAAGCCATAGGCGCTGTTCAGCCGCTGGTCGCCCGCGGTGAACAGCTTCATCTCGCGCGCTGCATCGTCGCCGCCGACCTCGGCGACGGTGAAGCGACCCGGGTATTGGTCGGTCAGCGCGCGGATCCGTTCGAGGAACAGCGGGATGTCGGGGTGCGACTGATTATAGATTTTCTGCTGGAAATCGAACGGCCGCGTGCGCGGCTTGTTCGACGGCGGCGCAGGCGGATTGTCGCGAAATTCGGGGTCGTGCATCGAAAAGTTGATCGCATCGATGCGGAAGCCGTCGACGCCGCGGTCAAGCCAGAAGCGCACGATATCGAGCAGCGCGTCCTGCACCGCAGGGTTGTGGACGTTGAGCTGCGGCTGCGATCCCAGGAAATTATGCATATAATATTGGCCGCGGCGTGCATCCCACGTCCAGGCGGGACCGCCGAACACCGACTGCCAGTTGGTCGGCGGCGAGCCGTCGGGTTTCGCGTCGGCCCAGACATACCAGTCGGCCTTCTCGCCATGCTTGCTCGCGCGGCTTTCCGCAAACCAGGCGTGGCGGTCGGAGGTGTGCGCGAAGACGAGGTCGGTGGTGACCTTCAGCCCCAGCGCATGCGCGCGCGCCACCAGCGCGTCGAAATCGGCGAGCGTGCCGAAGATCGGGTCGACGCCCTGATAATCGGCGATGTCGTAACCGAAATCGTCCATCGGCGAGGGGTAGAAGGGCGACAGCCAGATCGCATCGACACCCAATGAGGCGATATAGTCGAGTCGCGCGGTGATGCCGGCAAGGTCGCCGATGCCGTCGCCGTTCGAATCGGCGAAGCTGCGCGGATAGACCTGATAGATCGCCGCGCCCTTCCACCATGGCGTGGTTGCCGCGGCGGTCATGGTCCGGTCCTGAACGAGGGGGCTGTTCGTCGTCACACGCACTTTCGCTTATTCGCTGGCCTGGCAGATGATCATGCCGAAGGCGGGGAGAGAAAGATGGAGGCTTCCCGGCGCGGCCGGCGCGGCCGGCGCGGCCGGGCAATCGCCGTGGAGCGCGGTAAAGCCCGCGCTTTTCGTATCGATGGCAATATTCGATGCGAGCGGCGCCGCCGATGTGTTGAAGGCAAGCAGCACCTCGCGCCCGGTATCGGGATCGAAGCGCGATACCGCGAGCAGGCCGGGCTTGTCGGAGAAGGCACGGACCTTTGTCGCGCCGCGCATCAGCGCGGGGGTCTTGCGCCGGATAGCGGCCAGCGCGGCGATATGGCGATAAAGCGGATGCGCGGTGTCGAAATTCGCCGCCGCCGTCGTCGCATCGCTGCCGATCAACTCATTGTCGTTATAGGCTTCGACTTGCGACGCGAACATATCCTCGCGCGCGAGTTGGTCCTTGTCGTCGGAGACGAACCCCTGCTCGTCGCCATAATAGATGGTCGGCACGCCGCGCAGCGTCAGCAGCATCGCATGGCCGAGCATCACGCGCTGGAGCAGTTCGGCCTTGCTCGCCTGAGGGTTCGCCGCCTTCACGAACATCGAAAAGCGGCCCATGTCGTGGTTGCCGAGGAAAGTCGGAAGCTGCTGCGCCGCCCCTGCCCCGCCCTTGTAGAGCGCGTCGCCGTCGAGCAGACGCGCGAACTCGCCGGTGCCCTTGGTACCGCTCACCGCGTCGATCGCGGCGCGTGCAAAGCCGAAGTCGAGCACCGCGGGGAGACCCGCCGCGTGCGTGTACCAGGCGAGCGCGCCGGGATCGACGGCGTCGACATAGACTTCGCCGAAGATGTGGAAATTGGGGATGCCGCGCGCCTTCGCGCGTGCCTGCATCGCAGGGACGAAGGACTGCCAGAATTCGGGGTTCACATGCTTGGCGGTGTCGATGCGGAAGCCGTCGATACCGAATTCGTCGATCCACCGGCCATAGATGTCGATGAAGCCCTGGACGACGCGCGGATGCTCGGTCGCGAGATCGTCAAGCCCGGAGAAGTCGCCGTACAGCGCGGACTCGCCGACCCAATCGCTGTTGCCGCGATTGTGATAATAGATCGGGTCGTTGAGCCAGGCGGGAACCTTCACCCGCTCCTCGCCCTTCGGCACGACAGGCGTATAGGCGAACGCCGGATCGGTCAGCTTTGCCCAGTTTTCAGCATCGGCCACATGATCGCCCGCGAAACCCGGATTGATCGGCGCGCCCTTCACCCCGCCGCGCCGTGAGTAAGGATAGTCGGCGAGATTGCGGTAACGGAAGCCGCCGGCCGCATCTTGCTTATAGGCGATCACGTCGGCGGTGTGGTTGGCAATGATGTCCATATAGACTTTCATCCCCCGCGCGTGCGCCGCGTCGACGAAGGCCTTGAACTCGGCATTGGTGCCGAAATGCGGGTCGACCTGCGTGAAGTCGGTCACCCAATAACCGTGATAGCCTGCGCTCTCTTTGCCCTTCGGCCCCTGCACCGGCTTGTTCTTGAAGATCGGCGCAAACCAGATCGCGGTCGCGCCCAGACCTTCGATATAGTCGAGCCGCTTCGTCAGGCCAGCGAGGTCGCCGCCGTGGAAGAAGCCCTTCGCGGTCGGATCATAGCCGGTCTGGAGCCGGTCGCCCTTCAGCCCGCCCTTGTCGTTCTTGGCATCGCCATTCTCGAAACGGTCGGGAAGCACGAAATAGATGATCTCGTCCTCGGGAGGGCGCTGGCGGAAATCCGCAGCCGGCGCGGCGCCCGACAGGCTCATCGCGAGTATCGATGCGAGCAAACTCATGCGGGCACTCCTGCCGCGCAATGCTGCGCGATAAACTCTTCGTGGGTCGGAAGATGCGACGCCGCGCGCGCAACGATCGTTTCGATGTCGGCGAAAAAGCCCGCCAGTTCGTCGCGGGTGAGCTGGTCGGCCATCGGGTGATAGCCATCGGGCATGATATTCTGCCCCGTCAGCACCTGAAACCAGCCGATTTCGATGAACAATTCGTCGCCCTCGCGGACGATCTGGCCCTGGCTTTTGAACAGCGCGATCTTCTGCGCCAGCGTATCGGGGATGCCCATCTCGCGGCAGCGGATCCAGAAAGGCGCGTCGGTGCGCTGGTTGGCATGATAGTGGAGGATGACGAAGTCGCGGACGCGCTCGTAGTCGAAGCGGACGCGTCGGTTATAGGCACCGATATTGGCGGCATCGAAATCGCGGTCGGGAAAATGCGCGAGCAGCTTGGCGATGCCGTTCTGGATCAGGTGGATGCTCGTCGATTCAAGCGGCTCGAGAAAACCCGAAGCGAGGCCGAGCGCGACGACATTGGCGTTCCACGCACGTTTACGCATGCCAGTCTTAAAGCGAAGCGTTCGCGGGTCGGCGAGCGGGCGGCCCTCGATATTGGCGAGCAGGATCGCGGTGGCCTCATCCTCGCTGATGAAGTCGCTGCAGAAAACGTGGCCGTTGCCTGTCCGGTGCTGGAGCGGGATGCGCCATTGCCAGCCGGCCTTGTGCGCAATTGCCTGCGTATAGGGCCGCGCGGGGCCGGCATTTTCGCTCGGCACCGCGATCGCGCGGTCGCAGGGAAGCCACTGCGTCCAATCCTCGAACCCGGTTTCGAGCGCATCCTCGATCAGCAGCGCGCGAAAGCCCGAACAGTCGATGAAGAGTTCGCCTTCGATTTCGGTACCATTTTCCAGAACGACGGCTTCGACATGGCCGCTTTCGCCGCCCCGCCGGACGCCGGCGATCTTGCCTTCGGTCCGTTCGACCCCGGCGGCCTCGGAAACCTTGCGCAGATAGGCCGCATAGAGCGCGGCGTCGAAATGAAAGGCGTAGGCGATGCCGTCGAGGCTGGTGTTCGGGATTTGCGGCAACCGTGCAAAGCGGTTCTGCCGCCCGGTGGTTTCGTTCAGCGAATAATCGCCGAGCCGCCCCGCGACGCCCTCGTTCCGGCCGCGAAGCCAATATTGCTGGAACGGCAGCATGCCGAGGCTGCGGCCGATCTGGCCGAAGGCGTGCATGTAGACGTCGCCGATCCGGCCCCAATCGTGAAACTGGATGCCGAGTTTGAACGTCCCGCCGGTCTCGCGAATAAACTCATTCTCGTCGATGCCGATCAGCGCGTTGAACAGGCGGATCGCGGGGATCGTCGCCTCGCCGACCCCGACGGTGCCGATCTCGTCGCTTTCGACCAGCCGGATCGACAGATGGTCCATCGTCCGCGACAGCGCCGCGGCGGCCATCCAGCCCGCGGTTCCGCCGCCGACGATGACGACCTTCGTGATGCGGCGCTCGCCCACCCTGTTCCTTCCCTCTCCTCCGGGAAGCGGGCCGGACGTATCGCCCGGCCCGCGCATCCCGTCAGAACTTGTAAGTGATACCCGCCATGAAGTTGCGACCATAATTCTGATAGTCGCGGATCTGGCGCGGGTCGTTGTTATAATAGGTCACGAACGGCTCGTTGGTCAGGTTCGACGCCTGAAACAGGACGCCCAGCCCTTCGAGCGCGCCGCTCTGGAAGGTGTAGCCGACCTGCGCGTCGACGACGAATTCGCTCTTCGCCATGAACATGTCGCGCGCGAGGCTGATCGTCGAAACTTCGGCAAGGAACTTCGAGCGATAGCGACCCGATGCCCGCACCTGGAAGCCGTCCTTTTCGAAATAGGCGGTTCCGTTGATGACCCATTTCGACAGGCCCGGCATCGAAATCGGATCCTCCCCACCTTCGCGCACGCGGCTCTTGGTATAGGATGCGCTGCCGAGCACGCCGAAACCGTCGAGCGACTGGGTGAAGTTGGCGAAGGGCAGCGAGAAGGAGGCTTCGGCGCCGTAGATGCGCCCGGCGTTGCCGTTCAGCCACTGCTTGCTGAGGCCCGCCCGCGTACCAACCGTGCCGCCGTCGGGCACCTCGAAGTCGGTGAAATCGAACGGGTTGACCTGCCGATAGATGTAATTTTCGAGATATTTGTAGAAGCCGCCGATCGAGACATAGCCGCCCTGCCCGAAATATTTTTCGAGGCCCACGTCGACCGTATCGGCCATCAGCGGACGCAGCCGCGCGTTGCCGAGGTCGAGCGACCAGGGCGAGGCGTTGACGTCGGTGTTGTTGCGCTTCGACGTGTCGAAATTGACGCCGCCGCCGGGCTTCAACTGATCCATGCGCGCGCGCGCCAGCACGCGCGCGGCACCGAAGCGCAGGAAGGTGTTGTCCGCGAATTCGACCGACAGGTTCAGGCTGGGCAGGATGTCGGTATATTTGGTACCGTCGGTGACGGGCGTCGACTGCGTGACGCCGCCGACCACCTGCGCATAGAAGCTCGATCCCGTCTGGTCCGAGTGGACGATCTGGACGCCGACATTGCCACGGATCGGCGTGCTGCCCGCATCGGCGTCGAAATTCGCCTGTACAAAGCCGGTCAGCACCTTTTCACGGATCGTATAGTCGTTGAACACGCGCGCCGGATCGAAGCCCGCGCCGTCGGTCAGCGTGTAATTGCCATCATTATAGTAACGCCAGCTGTCGAACGCGACCATGCCCGGGATGCCGATGAAATCGAGCGACACGGGATCATAGAGATAGTCGGCCGGCACCGCGGTGTTCGCCGGGTAATTTTCGCTGGTCAGCACGAAACCGCGGTCGTCGAGGCTCTTCTCGCGGTCCGAATAATTGGCGCCGACGCGGATGCTGCTGAGCACGCCGTCCAGTTCCTGCGTCGCCTGCACGCGCAGCGATTTCAGTTCGTCCTTGATGCTCGGCGTGTTGACGAAACCGTCCTGGCAGTTGGGCACCGCCCCGCCGCAGCTGTTCCAGCCCTGCGGGTCGGTGATCACGAACAGATTGGGGTCCGAATAGTCGAGCGACGGGTCGAACATGATCCCGCCCTTGCGGCGCATCTCGAAGCCCAGCGCGGTTTCGCGTGCACCGACGCCTGCGCCGCGACCCGTGCCGAGATAGATTTCCAGATTTTCCTCGGTCTTCTTGACCCGCGAATAGCCAAGGTCGAGTTCGAGCGTCAGTCTCTCGTTCGGCTTGAACTGCGTGTTCCAGCCGCCGGCGATGATCGTCGAGTTGCGGTGAACGACGTCGTTGCGCATCACCGCCTCGGTGCCCGTCCAGACACCCTTGGTCACCAGCCCATCCTCGATGGTGAAG
This sequence comes from Sphingopyxis sp. PAMC25046, assembly GCF_004795895.1. Classification (NCBI taxonomy): domain Bacteria; kingdom Pseudomonadati; phylum Pseudomonadota; class Alphaproteobacteria; order Sphingomonadales; family Sphingopyxidaceae; genus Sphingopyxis; species Sphingopyxis sp. PAMC25046. The sequence goes on along the minus strand of NZ_CP039250.1, from coordinate 963,421 downwards.
CCCGGCTGGAGCGTCGAATTGCCCCAGAAAAGCGGGAATTCGATGCCGCGCAGGCGCTGCTCGTCCTTGAACTTCGACCAATAGCCGTCGATCGTCGTGTGGAACTTGTCGCTCGGCTGCCATTCGACGACCGCCATCACGCCGTCGCGCTTCAATGCGTTCGATTTCACATAGGGCTTGGCACCGCCGATGATGAAACCGGTGTTGGTGCCGTCGGTCGCCTCGGGATAGCCCCATGCGTTGAAACGCTCTTCGGCGGTCGGCGACTGCATGCGCGCATAGCCGATCGCCCAGCCGAGCGTGCCGTCGGCATTCTGGTCGATGTACGAGATATTGGCGCGATAGCCCTTGTTCGAAATGTCGGGGTTGAGCTTGCCAAGATCGTTGATCTCGAACCGCGCCCCGGCCGCGATCGCGCGCTTGCCATAGGCGAGCGGGCGTACCGTCCGCATGTCGATCGTACCGCCGATCGCCTGCCCGATCAGCGATGCGTCGGGGGTCTTGTAGACGATCGCGCCGTTCAGCAGTTCGGACGGATATTGATCGAGCTCGACGCCGCGGTTGTTGTTCGCCGAAACCTGTTCGCGGCCGTTGAGAAGCGTCGTGGTGAAATCGGGGGCGAGGCCGCGGATCGACACGACATTGGCGCGGCCGTCGAGGCGCTGCGTCGCGAGGCCCGGCAGGCGCGAGAGCGATTCGGCGATCGACAGGTCGGGCAGCTTGCCGATATCTTCGGCCGAGACGACCTCGACGATCGACGTGTTCGCCTTTTTCGCCTGTACCGAATTGTTGATCGCGCCGCGAATGCCGCTGACGACGATCTCGCCGTCGACCGGCGCCTCGTCGACGGGCGCGGTGCCGGCATCCTGCGCCATCGCGGCGGGCACGAAGACGGTCAAGGCAAGGCCGAGCGCGATGGCGCTGGCACCCCGACGAAAATTGGGGCGAAGATTGGTCGGCATGGTCATAGTGGCTCCCCTGGCACGGACGGGCGGTCTCGACCACGCATCGGAAGGGGACGCGGTGCGTCCGTCAGGCTCCTCTCCGATACATGGGCTTTCCCATCTTGAGCCTCGCAATTGAAACCAATCGCGCCGAGCCGCCATAGGGTATACGTATACGCATAATATGCAGCCCGGCCGACTGTCGCGGAAATGCAACGCTTAGGACCCCGAAAATCGCAGGACGCCGCGCCACGCATATTCTTGGCAGCGACCGGACCAATCGCTACTCTCCGACGGCTGCGAAGGCCATCGACAAGAGCCGCAGCGTCAGGGAGAGAGAGATGGGGCGCCCGCCGTCCGCCAAGCCGACGAGCTTCGATATCGCCTATCTGGCCGGCGTGTCCCAGCCAACCGTGTCGCGCGCGCTGCGCGGCAGCAAGTCGGTGAGCGCCGCAACGCGCGCGAACATCGAACGCATCGCGCGCGAACTCAACTACACCGTCGACAAAAATGCGTCGAGCCTGCGATCGCAGCGCACCCACACGCTCGCATTGCTCTTTTTCGAAGACCCGACCCCAGACCAGTCGATGATCAACCCCTTTTTTCTGTCGATGCTCGGGTCGATCACGCGCCAGTGCGCGCTGCGCGGCTATGACCTGCTCATCAGCTTCCAGCAGATGCACAACGACTGGCATGTCGCCTATCAGGACAGCCACCGCTCCGACGGCATCATCCTGCTCGGATACGGCGATTATCAACTCTATCGTTCAAAGCTCGAGCATCTGGTCGAAATGGACACGAAATTCGTGCGCTGGGGATCGGTGTCGGACGACAGCATCGGGCTCACGGTCGGGTCGGACAATGTCGGTGCGGGGATGCAGGCGGGACGGCACCTGATCGAAATCGGGCGACGCACCATCGCTTTCCTCGGCGACGCGTCGGACCATGCGCCCGAATTTCAGGATCGCTATGCCGGCCTGTGCCGGGCGATGGAGAGCGCAGGCCTGTCGCCCGACCCGGCGCTCCAGCGCGACGCCGTGTCGTCGGAGGACTCGGGTCACGCCGCCGCGCGCGCGCTGCTCGCAAGCGGACGCGCGTTCGACGCGATTTTCGCCGCCAGCGACCTGATCGCGATCGGCGCGATGCGCGCGCTGATCGAGGCGGGGCTCCGCCTGCCCCAAGATGTCGCGATCATTGGCTTCGACGACATCCCGGCGGCGAACCTCACCTCGCCGACGCTGACCACGGTGATGCAGGATATGAAGAGCGCGGGCGAACTGCTCGTCGACGCGCTGCTCCGCCGCCTCGACAACCTGCCTGTCGAACGCAGCATCCTGCCGACGCGGTTGATCAAGCGGCAGAGCACGGCGGTCTAGCTGGCCCGGCGAACGTATTCGTATACGCACCGGCCGCGCGGCTTGCCCTCCCTCCCCCGCGCTGCAATCCTCATGCCGCGCGCCGCGCCAGCGCCGCCGGGGAGAGAGATATGGAAAAGCCGACACAGGGCTTTCGCGGTCTGTGGAACATCAGCTTCGGCTTTCTGGGAATCCAGATCGGCTTCGCGCTGCAGAATGCCAATATGAGCCGTATCTTCCAGACGCTCGGCGCCGAACTCGAATCGCTGCCCGCGCTCTGGATCGCCGCGCCGCTCACCGGCCTGCTCGTCCAGCCGGTCATCGGCCATATGTCCGACCGCACCTGGCTCGGGAGGCTCGGGCGGCGGCGCCCCTATTTTCTCGCCGGCGCGATCCTCGCCGCGCTCGCCTTGCTGATCATGCCCGAATCCTCGGTGCTCTGGTTCTCGGTGCTGATGCTCTGGATCCTCGACGCGTCGATCAATGTCTCGATGGAGCCGTTTCGCGCCTTTGTCGGCGACATGCTGCGCCGCGACCAACACAGCATCGGCTATGCGGTGCAGACCTTCTTCATTGGCGTGGGCGCGGTCGCGGGATCGGCCTTCCCTTGGCTGCTCGACCATCTCGGCGTCGCCAACACGGCGGCGCCGGGCGAGATCCCCGACACCGTGCGCTACAGCTTCTGGGCGGGCGGCCTCGTCTTCTTCCTTTCGGTGCTGTGGACCGTGCTCACGACGCGCGAATATTCGCCCGAAGAGATGGCGGCCTTCGCCGGCAGCGATGCCGTCGCCGACAACCCCGCCGCCACCCGCCTGCTCGCCGCGCGCAGCTTTGCGGGCAGCGCGATCTGGGCCGGCGCCGGCCTTGCCATCGCCTTCCTCGTCGCCGAGTTCGGCCTCGAAAAGGAGATGTATCTGCTCGCCGCGCTCGTCACGGGCTATGGCCTCGCCGGCGCGCTCGCGATCGCGCTCGCCCGCGCGGGGCGCAGCAACAACATGCTCGCGCATATCGTCGGCGATTTCGCGGGCATGCCGCCGGTGATGAAGAAGCTCGCGCTCGTCCAGTTCTTCAGCTGGTCGGCGCTGTTCGTCATGTGGATCAACACCACTCCCGTCGTCGCGCAATATATGTTCGGCAGCAGCGATCCCGCATCGCCCGCCTATCAGGCGGGGGGCAATTGGGTCGGGGTCCTGTTCGCGACCTATAATGCCGTCGCGGCCATCGCCGCGCTGACCCTGCTGCCATGGTTGTCGCGGCGCGTCGGGCAGGCGCGCACGCACATGATCTGCCTGCTCGTCGGTGCCGCCGGGTTCGTAAGCTTCCTCTTCCTGCGCGATCCGCAGGCCCTGCTCGTCGCCGAGGTGGCGATCGGCATCGCATGGGCCTCGATCCTCGCCATGCCCTACGCCATCCTCGCGTCCAACCTGCCGCAGGCAAAGCTCGGCATCTATATGGGGCTGTTCAATATATTCGTCGTCATACCCCAGCTTCTGGTCGCCACAGTCATGGGTCAGGTGATGAAGGCGCTGTTCCCCGGCGAGCCGGTCTATACGATGGGCTTCGCGGCGGCCGCGTGGGCGATCGCCGCGATCGCGATGCTGCGCATCGTCCCGATGGTTCCGCATGGCCGGGGCGGCGTCACGGACCCGCGTTGAATTCGGCAACCAGATCGAAGCGGTCACCGCGGAACAATTGCCGGACGTGCGTGACGACGCGGCCCGCGCGCCAGGTCGTGCGGTCGAGTTCGAGGCACGCCGCGCCGGGACCGATTCCCAAAAGCGACGTTTCCTTGCGCACCGGGTTCACCGCGCGAATAACGTGGCGCGCCTGCGTCCACGGGATATGGCCGAGCAACCAGGTCCCCGGGGCCTCCTTCGCAAAGTCCGCGTCCGCCGCAGCGGGCACTTCGCCGAGCGCGATGAAGCGCCGTTCGAGCGCGAAGGGCTCGCCCGCCGCCCTGTGCACGCCCTCAATGCGCAGCGCCGGCCCCGCGAGCGGTTCCTCGCCGGTATCGTCCGTGTCGATGATCGATATCAGGTCCCAGCGATAGGTCTCGCCGCGCGCCGCGATCAGTTCGGCAAGGTCGGGCACCGTCATCACCGCCGAATGAACCGGCGGATGCGCGACGAACGTCCCCGCCTTGCGGCGGCGTTCGACGAGCCCCGAGGCCGCGAGTTCGCCGAGCGCCTTGCTCACCGTCGCGCGCGCGCAGACGTAGCGCGCGGCGAGCTCCTGCTCGGTGGGCACGCGGTCGCCGGGACGCCATTCGCCCGAGCGGATCGCGGCGGCGATCTCGTCGCGGATGCGCCGCGCGGGGTTCACGCGAGCAGCCGCGCAACGCAGCCGCGATACGCGGTTCCGATCGCATCGGCGTCCAGATGGCGCCCCTTTTCGACGCGCTTTACGCCCGCGCGCCACACGCTGTCGATCGCGCCCGCGCGAGCGGCGAAAATCCAGCGGTCGAGCAGCGTCGCATCGTCGTTGCCAGCGAAGGAGGGATGCTCCAAGTCGAGCGAGACGATGTCGGCGGCATGGCCGACAGCCAGCCCCGCGGGCACGCCGAGCGCCTGCGCGCCGCCCGCGATGGCGCTCGCGAAGAGGTTGGCGCCCACGAAGGGCGCTTCCTCGCTCGCCAGCAAGGCGCGGGCGCGCTGCGCGAGGCGCTGCGAATATTCGAGCGCGCGAAGCTCCTGCGCCGCATCGACGAGGATATTGCTGTCGGTGCCGACCCCGAAGCGTCCCCCCGCGCCCAGATAATCGACCGCCGGAAAAATGCCGTCGCCCAGATTGCCTTCGGTAACCGGGCAAAGCCCGGCGACCGCGCCACTCGCAGCGAGCCGCCGCACCTCGCGTTCGTCGAGATGTGTCGAATGGATGAGGCACCAGCGTTCATCGACCCCGACATTGTCGAGCAGCCATTCGACGGGCCGCGCGCCGCTCCATGCGACGCAGTCGGCCACCTCCTTCAACTGTTCGGCGGCATGGATATGCACAGGCCCGGTCGGCGACATTTCGAGCAGCGCGCGAAGCTCTTCGGGCGTCACGGCTCGAAGCGAGTGTGGCGCGACGCCGATGTTGGCGTCGCCCGCGAGCTTCGACCGCGACGCATCGAGCAATGCCGCAAAGCCGTCGATGTCGTTGAGGAAGCGCCGCTGCCCCGGGCTCGGCGGCGCGGCATCGAAATTGCCGTGCGCGTAGAAAACGGGAAGCAGCGTCAGCCCGATCCCCGTCGCGGCGCTCGCCTGCGCAATCGCCCCCGCCATCTCGGCCGGGTCGGCATAGGCCGCGCCCGCCGGATCGTGATGCAGATAGTGGAACTCGCCGACGCGCGTGAAACCCGTCTCGAGCATCTCGGCATAGGCCTGCGCGGTGATCGCCGCGACATCCTCGGGCGTCAGCCGGTCGAGGAAGCGGTACATGATCTCGCGCCAGCTCCAGAAATTGTCGTCGGGACGGCTGCGGCGTTCGGACAATCCCGCCATGCCGCGCTGGAAGCCGTGACTGTGGACGTTGCAGAGGCCGGGCAGGCCGGCGCGGTGACGATCGTCGGCGCCCTGCGCTGCGACGCCCGTCTCTACCGAGGCGATCCGCCCGTCCGCGATACGCAACCGCACGTCCTTTTCCCAGCCATTGCCGATCCATGCGCGTTCGAACCAGAGCGAAACCATCATCCGTCCTCATATTATGTCTAGACATAATGGCGCATCAAGGCGAGACTGTCCAGATGGAGCAACGCTGGACGAACGCCCGAATCGCAACAATGGCCGGAGACGATCTCGGCCTGATCGACGATGCCGTGGTGGCGGCGAAGGATGGCCGAATCACCTATGCCGGCCCCGCCGAGGGCGCGCCGACCACCGAAGCGCAGGTGCATGATTGCGAAGGGCGGCTGATCACGCCCGGGCTGATCGACTGCCACACCCACCTGATCCACGGCGGCAACCGTGCGAACGAATGGGCGATGCGGCTTCAAGGCGCGAGCTATGAAGAGATTGCCCGCGCCGGCGGCGGCATCGTCTCGACGATGCGCGCGACACGCGAAGCGAGCGAGGAGGAGCTGGTCGAAAGCGCACTGCCCCGCCTCGACGCGCTGATCGCCGAGGGTGTGACGACGATCGAGATCAAATCGGGTTACGGCCTCTCGACCGACGACGAACTCAAGATGCTGCGCGCCGCGCGTGCGCTCGCCGGGCACCGCAACATCCGCGTCGAGCCGACCTTCCTCGGCGCGCACGCGCTGCCCCCCGAATATAAGGGCGACAGCGACTCCTATATCGATCTCGTCGTCGGCGAGATGATCCCCGCCGCCGCGCCGCTCGCGACCGCAGTCGACGCATTTTGCGAAGGCATCGGCTTTTCGCCCGCACAATGCACGCGCGTGATCGAAGCCGCGAAGGCGCATGGCCTCGCGGTCAAGCTCCACGCCGAACAATTGTCGGCGCTCCACGGCAGCGCGCTTGCCGCAAACCATGGCGCCTTGTCGGCCGACCATCTCGAACATGCGACCGACGACGATGTCCGCGCGATGGCCGAAGCGGGCACCGTCGCGGTCCTGCTGCCCGGCGCTTACTATTTCATGCGCGAGACGAAACTGCCGCCAGTGGGCGCGATGCGCCGCCATGGCACGCGCATCGCCCTTGCCACCGACAATAACCCCGGCACCTCGCCGACGACCTCGCTGCTGCTGATGCTCAACATGGGCGCAACGCTGTTCGGGCTGACGGTGGTCGAGGCGCTGCGCGGCGTGACGGTGAACGCCGCCGCGGCGCTCGGCCTGTCCGCCGAGATCGGCACGCTCGAGCCTGGCAAGGCGTGCGACCTCGCGATCTGGGACGTCACTGAACCCGCCGAGCTTGTCTATCGCATCGGCTTCAACCCGCTTCACCAACGCATCAAGGACGGACAATGATCATCGAGCCCGGGCATATTTCGCTCGCCGACTGGCGCGAAATCTATGAGGGCGCGAGCGCCGAACTGAGCGACGCCGCATGGAACGCGATCGACGCGAGCGCCGCCGCGGTCGCACGCATCGTCGCCAAGGGCGCGCCGGTCTATGGCATCAACACCGGCTTCGGAAAGCTTGCGAGCGTGCGCATCGCCGACGACGATCTGGCGACGCTCCAGCGCAATATCGTGCTCAGCCATGCCGCCGGGACCGGCGCGCCGTCGCCGACGAAGATCGTCCGCCTGATGATGGCGCTCAAGCTCGCGAGCTTCGGCATGGGGGCATCGGGCGTCCGCCGCGAAACGGTCGCGATGATCGAGGCGATGCTGGCGAAGGGGCTCACCCCGGCCGTTCCGTCGCAAGGATCGGTCGGTGCGAGCGGCGACCTTGCGCCGCTGTCGCATATGGCGGCGGCGATGATCGGCGTCGGCGCGATCGACGTGGGCGGCAAGACGCTGCCCGCTGCCGATGCGCTCGCCCAAGCTGGGCTCATCCCGCTCGACCTCGGCCCCAAGGAAGGGCTCGCGCTGCTCAACGGTACGCAATTTTCGACCGCCAATGCGCTCGCCGGCCTGTTCCGCGCCGAAACGATTTTCCGCTCGGCGCTGATCACCGGCGCGCTGTCGACCGAAGCCGCCAAGGGTTCCGACGCACCGTTCGACGCGCGTATCCATGCGCTGCGCGGCCATGCGGGCCAACGTGAGGTCGGTGACGCGCTGCGCGGGTTGATGGCGGGTTCGGCGATCCGCGCCTCGCACGCGGTCGACGATCCGCGCGTGCAGGACCCCTATTGCCTCCGCTGCCAGCCGCAGGTCATGGGCGCAGCGCTCGACCTGCTGCGGCAGGCAGGAACGACGCTCGGCATCGAAGCGAATGGCGTCTCGGACAACCCGCTGATCTTCGCCGACACCAACGAAGCCCTCTCGGGCGGCAATTTCCACGCCGAACCCGTCGCCTTCGCCGCCGACATGATCGCGATGGCCTTGTGCGAGATCGGCTCGATTTCGGAGCGCCGCATCGCCATGCTCGTCGATCCGGCGCTGTCGGGCCTGCCCGCCTTTCTCACCCCCCGCCCCGGCCTCAACTCGGGCTTCATGATCCCGCAGGTTACCGCCGCGGCGCTGGTCAGCGAGAACAAGCAGCGCGCCTATCCGGCGAGCGTCGATTCTATCCCGACGTCGGCCAATCAGGAGGATCATGTCTCGATGGCCGCGCACGGCGCGCGACGCCTGCTCGACATGGGCGACAATGCCAGCGCGGTGATCGGCATCGAACTGCTCGCGGCATGTCAGGGGGTCGATTTCCACGCGCCGCTGAAATCAAGCGACGCGCTCGAAGCCGCACACAAGCATCTCCGCGCGAATGTGCCGACGCTCGAAGACGACCGGCATTTCCACCCCGATATGGAGGCCGCGACCGCGCTGGTTCGCTCGGGCAGCCTCGTCGCCGCGGTTCCCGCCACGCTGCCGGGTCTCGGTTGATGGACTGGCTGCGCGTCCATCGCGGCGACGCGCCGCTCGTCGTCGCGTTCCCGCATGGCGGGACCGATCTGGCGGGGCTCGACGAACAGTATGTGTCGCCCTGGCACGCGCAGATCGACACCGACTGGTGGATCGCCGATCTTTACGCCTTCGCCGCCGATCTCGGCGCGACACTGATCGCCACCGACATTTCGCGCAGCGTGATCGACATGAATCGCGATCCCTCGGGCGCGTCGCTCTACCCGGGGCAGGCGACGACCGAACTCTGCCCGACGACGACCTTCGACGGCGAGCCGCTCTATCGTTTCGATCAGCCCGACGAGGCGTCGATCACCCAGCGGCTCAACCTCTATCACCGCCCCTATCACGACGCGCTGACCGACGAACTCGGCCGCCTGAAAGCCGCGCACGGCAAGGTCGTCCTCTATGACGCCCACTCGATCCGCAGCCATGTCCCGCGCCTGTTCGACGGCGAGCTGCCGCAGTTCAACGTCGGTACCAACGGCGGTATGACATGCGCGCCCGAACTCGAAACCGTCGTCGCGAATATCTGCGCCGCGAGCGGCCATAGCCATGTCGTCAACGGCCGTTTCAAGGGTGGCTGGACGACGCGCCACTATGGCCGCCCCGAAAGCGGCATCCATGCGATCCAGATGGAGCTGGCGCAGCGCGGCTATATGACCGAGCCCGATACGATCACCCACGTCAACTGGCCCAGCCCCCTCGACCCCAATCCCGCGATCCGGCCCGTGCTCGAACAGGTCATCGCTGCGACACTCGATTTTGCGAAAGGACATTCATGACCACCCGCCTCGATAACAGCCGCGTGATCCGCCCTGCGACCGGCCCCGAGATCAGCGCGAAAAGCTGGCTCACCGAAGCACCGATGCGGATGCTGATGAACAATCTGCACCCCGACGTTGCCGAAGCGCCGCACGAACTCGTCGTCTATGGCGGCATCGGCCGCGCCGCGCGCGACTGGAAAAGCTATGACAAGATCGTCGAAACGCTAAAGCGGCTCGAAGGCGACGAAACCCTGCTCATCCAGTCGGGCAAGCCCGTCGGCGTCTTCCGCACCCACGAGAATGCGCCGCGCGTGCTCCTCGCCAATTCGAACCTCGTCCCTGAATGGGCGAACTGGGATCATTTCCACGAGCTCGATCGCAAAGGCCTGATGATGTACGGCCAGATGACCGCGGGCAGCTGGATCTATATCGGCAGCCAGGGCATCGTGCAGGGCACCTACGAAACCTTCGTCGAAATGGGGCGCCAGCATTATGGCGGCAGTCTTGCGGGCCGCTGGCTGCTCACCGCCGGGCTCGGCGGCATGGGCGGCGCGCAGCCGCTCGCGGCGGTAATGGCGGGTGCGAGTTGCCTCGCGATCGAATGCCAGCCGAGCCGCATCGAGATGCGCCTGCGGACCGGCTATCTCGACAAGCAGGCAGCGAGCATCGACGAGGCGATCGCGATGATCGAAGCGAGCCACGCCGAAGGAAAACCCGTCTCGGTCGGCCTGCTCGGCAACGCCGCCGAGATCCTGCCCGAGATGGTCCGTCGCGGCATCCGCCCCGATCTGCTCACCGACCAGACCTCGGCGCACGATCCGGTCAACGGCTATCTTCCCGCGGGCTGGACCCTCGACCAATGGTTCGCCAAGCGCGAGAGCGATCCCGCCGCCGTCGCCAAGGCAGCGAAGGCGTCGATGGCGGTCCATGTGCAAGCCATGCTCGACCTGCAGGCGGCGGGTGTACCGACGACCGATTACGGCAACAATATCCGCCAGATGGCGAAGGACGAGGGCGTCGAAAACGCGTTCGACTTCCCCGGCTTCGTCCCAGCCTATGTCCGCCCGCTCTTCTGCCGGGGCATCGGGCCGTTCCGCTGGGCGGCGCTGTCGGGCGATCCCGAGGACATCTACAAGACCGACGCCAAGGTGAAGGAGCTGCTGCCCGACAACGCTCACCTCCACAACTGGCTCGACATGGCGCGCGAGAAGATCCGGTTTCAGGGACTGCCCGCGCGCATTTGCTGGGTCGGGCTCGGCGATCGCCACCGGCTCGGCCTTGCGTTCAACGAAATGGTCGCGGCGGGTGACCTCAAGGCACCCGTCGTGATCGGCCGCGACCATCTCGATTCGGGCTCGGTCGCCTCGCCGAACCGCGAGACCGAGGCGATGCGCGACGGGTCGGATGCGGTTTCGGACTGGCCGCTCCTCAACGCGCTGCTCAACACCGCCTCGGGCGCGACCTGGGTATCCCTCCATCACGGCGGCGGGGTCGGCATGGGCTATTCGCAACATAGCGGCATGGTGATTGTCGCCGACGGCACCCCCGAGGCGGCGAAGCGGCTCGAACGCGTGCTGTGGAACGACCCCGGCACCGGCGTCATGCGCCACGCCGACGCGGGTTACGACATCGCCATCGACTGCGCGCGCGAAAAGGGCCTCGACCTGCCGAGCATCTGACGCTTGTTTCAGTTGCGCCGAAACAGCTTCGCATTCTAAGGCTCTCCCCGATGATCAGTGGAGAGCCAGACGCCGATGTCCGAAGCCCAGCCGCAGAGCTTTCCCGAAATCCGTGAGGCGGTGCGCCGCCTCTGCGCTGCGTTTCCCGGCGAATATTGGCAGAGGCTCGACCGCGACCGCATCTATCCGACCGAGTTCGTGCGCACACTGACCGAAGCGGGTTTCCTCTCGGTGCTGATCCCCGAGGAATATGGCGGATCTGGGCTCGGACTCGGTGCCGCGACCGCCGTGCTCGAGGAAATTCACCGTTCGGGCTGCAACGGCGGCGCGTGCCATGCGCAGATGTACACGATGGGCACGCTACTCAAGTACGGGTCGGAGGCGCAGAAGCGGGAATATTTGCCCGCGATCGCGCGCGGCGAGCTTCGCCTGCAGGCGTTCGGCGTGACCGAGCCGACCGCGGGCACCGACACCACTCGCATTCGCACCTTCGCGCGTAGGGTCGACGACAAATATATCGTCAACGGCCAGAAGATCTGGATCAGCCGCGCCGAACATTCGGACCTGATGGTCCTGCTCTGCCGCACCACCCCGCGCGAGGCGTGCGCCAAGCCCTCCGACGGGATGAGTGTGCTGCTCGTCGACATGCGCGAGGCGGTTGGCAAGGGCCTTACGATCCGCCCGGTACGCACGATGCTCAACCATGCGACGACCGAGCTTTTTTTCGACGATCTCGAAGTCCCCTCCGCGAATTTGATCGGCGAGGAGGGCAGGGGCTTTCGCTATATCCTGTCGGGCATGAACGCCGAGCGCATCCTGATTGCATCCGAATGTATCGGCGACGGCCGCTTCTTCGTCGACCGCGCGGTCGCCTATGCCAAGGACCGCTCGGTCTTCGGCCGCGCGATCGGCGAGAATCAGGGCGTCCAGTTCCCGATCGCGCGCGCCTGGGTCCAGATCGCCGCCGCCACCGAAATGGTCGACAAGGCCGCGCGTCTGTTCGACACCGGCGCCGATTGCGGGACCGAAGCCAATATGGCGAAGATGCTCGCGTCCGAGGCCAGCTGGTACGCCGCCGACATGTGCATCCAGACGCACGGCGGCTTCGGCTTCGCCGAGGAATATGATATCGAGCGCAAATTCCGCGAGACGCGCCTCTATCAGGTCGCGCCGATCAGCACGAACCTGATCCTCAGCCACGTCGCGACCCACGCGCTCGGCCTACCCAAGAGCTTTTGATGGACGAATATTCTGCCTGGGTCGGCCGCAGCGAAACACGCAAGGATATCGCGACCGCAGCGCCGCTGCGGGGTCTTGCCGCCTTGCTCGACCATGACGCCGTGACGGATATCCTCCCGCCGCTCGGTCACTGGCTCTATTTCCTTCCCGACGCCCGGCAGTCGGCGATCGGCGAGGACGGCCACCCGCGCCGCGACGGCGCAGGTCTGCTCCCGCCTGTCCCGCTTCCGCGCCGCATGTGGGCAGGAAGCCGCATCGAATTCCTCGCTCCGATCGCGGTCGGCGCCGCGCTGACCCGCGTCACCACGATCGACGCGATCAAGCCCAAACGCGGCGCGAGCGGCGACCTGCTCTTCGTCACCTTGCGCCACGACATCGCGGCGAACGGCGTGCCCGCGATCCGCGAGGAACAGGATATCGTCTTTCGCGAACCCACCCCGGCATCGCCCGCCCCGCAGGCACCGACCGTCCCCGCGGCCGCCGAACCCGCCGACGCGGTCCGCAAGGTTTCGCCCGATCCGGTGCTGCTCTTCCGCTATTCGGCGCTGACATTCAACGCGCACCGCATCCACTATGACCGCGACTATGCGCAGAGCGTTGAGGGCTATGCCGGGCTGGTCGTGCACGGCCCGCTGATCGCGACGCTGCTGATCGATCATGCCCTGCGCGCCGCGCCCGACATCGTTCCGCGCCAGTTCGTCTTCCGCGCAGAGGCGCCGCTGATCGACGGCGCCCCCTTCGACCTCTGTCTCGCGCGCGAGGGCGACGCGGCGAAGCTGTGGGCGCGCGATGCGACCGGGCGCGCGACGATGCGCGCGAATCTGTCCTGAAACCAGCGCTTCGCCGGCCGGATTGATCCAAGCAATCCTCCCACCGGGATCATCTGGGTATTTCTCCGCCCCCGACATTGTGAATTCGCAAAGCGGCACGGGCGGTCGCGGAGCATCATCGCCTTGTTCGCACCGATGCGGACGGAGTCGGGGAGGATCCGCATCAGCCATGCCATCCGGCATCGCGAGCCGTCCCCATTATTGAGAGGAAAAAGTCATGATCAAGAAAGTCATGCTTGCGGTCTCGACGCTGGCCCTTGCAGCAACCGCAGCGCCTGCGCTGGCGCAACAGAACCAGGACAACGACAACACCACGACCGGTGCGTCGGGTAATAACAGCGACACGCTCGTCGTGAACGACCTGATCGACCTGTTCGTCCAAGACAATGCCGCCGACACTTTCTCGGACGACGACCAGGACAATGACGGCAATGGTTCGTTCAACGGCAACAGCCTGGTCGTTGCGACGCAGACGCTCAGCGCAAACAACACCAACCAGAACCTCGACGAAGTCGTCGATATGGACGGTGAAGACGGTACCGAAACGCCTGTCGGCTACAACAGCGGCAACAACTCGGTGCGCGGCAATGCCTTTGCGGCTTATGCGGGCATCCTGAACGCCGCCTGGAACACGGGCATCAACGCCAACACCCAGGCCGCAACCAACATCGCCGCGCAAGGCACCGTCAGCTTCGGCGACAGCGCCCCGGCCGGCGGTGGCGGCGGCGGCGGCGACTGATCGGTCCCCCCGGATGGCCGGCCCGGCCCCACTGGCGGGCCGGCCATTTCTTCCCGTTTCGGTTTCGAGGAGCGCATCATGAAACCCCCGATCGTCCCGGTACTGCTGGTCCTGGCGGGCTTGTCCGTGCCGGTATCTGCCCAATTGCCTCCGCCCGACGCAGCGGTGCCTGCGGTGGCTCAATCTGCCCCGGTCGAAGCTATTGTGGTGTCAGCCATCCCGGCACGGCCCGTACGCAAATCGCCGATGCTGAACGACAGCGAACTCGACACGCAACGCGGCGGCCAATCGCTCGTCATCACCAACCAGACGATGGAATCGCTCGTCGCCGGCAATGTGCTGAACGGCGATTACACCGCCGGATCGGTAGCGCTCAGCGATTTCGCCCTCTCGAACTTCAACGGTGTCGGCAACCTGCTGATCAACACCGGCGCTCAGGTCAGCGCGCAGAGCGGCATGAACCTGACCATCAATCTCGGCGATTGAATTCGCCGTGCGGCCCATGCGAGCCTTGATCGCGGGTATGCTGTGCGCCCTCGCCGCAGCACCCGCCGCCGCCGAGGTCCGGCTGACGGGCCCCGAAACCGGCGGCACTTACCAGCTCCAGGTGATGACCTGGTGGGACATTCCCTTTCGTTCGGTCATCCGCCAGCGTTATGATTTCAGCTGCGGCTCGGCCGCGCTCGCAACGCTGCTCACCTATCATTACGGCGCGCCGACCTCCGAAGCGATGCCATTCCGCTCCATGTGGGAAAAGGGCGACCGCGAAGCGATCCGCAAGGTCGGCTTCTCGATGCTCGACATGAAGACCTATCTCGCTTCGCGCGGCTTTCGCGCCGAAGGCTTCCGGCTCACCGTCGATCAATTGAAGCAGGTGAAGCGCCCGACGATCGTCCTGATGGACCTTAAGGGATTCAAGCATTTCGTCGTGATCAAGGGCGTGCGCGGCGACCGGGTACTCACCGGCGATTCGGTGCTCGGCCTCAACGAATATTCGCTCGAGGATTTCGAGAAGCACTGGAACGGCATCGCCTTGGCGATCGTCGAAGGGGGCAAGAAACGCCCCGAATTCAACCTCGCCGGCGACTGGGGACCCTGGTCGCAGGCTCCACTCGAAAAGGACGGCTCGCTCCACGTCTCGGCCGGCGACCTCACCACCCACCTTCCCCCACAATATCAGCTGACCCCGCAGATCCTGCTCGATGTGCGCGTCGGCACCGTGAAATGAGAAAGACCATGCCCTCACGCATCTTCCTGCTCGCCCTCGCGCCCGTGCTCCTCGCGGCAAGCGAACCGCAGGACGCCGATCCGCTGGCAAACGCGCAGACGGTATCAGACGAGGTGCTCGCGGCCCAGCGCGGCGGCTTCGCCTTTCAGGGCATGGTGATCGCCTTCGGCGCCGACATCCGCAGCTATGTGAACGACGAGCTCGCGCTGCGCACGATCGTCAGCTGGACACCCGAGGGGCAGACGATCGAGCGCTTCGTCTCGCCCGCGCTGACCGCCGTCGATGCGGCGCAGGTTCAGGGCGGTATATTGACCAGCGGCGGCATCTCGATGCGCATCGGCGACGAGACGGTGTTTCTCGCGAACAACGGCCAGACGGCGCTGATCCAGAGCACCGACGCGATCCAGAATGTGCTGATCAACACCGCCAGCAACGTCTCGCTGAACCAGCAGGTCGACGCCGTGCTCGACATCAGCGGTTATGAAGGCTTCCGCGATGCGCTCGCGACGACACGGCTCAGCGACTCGATCGGCGCCGTGATGGGCGCCCAGACCGTCGGCGCACTCGGAAACTGACGACCCCCCGCCCCCGTTTCGACAGGGACGGTTCACCTGGCCCCGCCATCCATTGGCGGGGCTTCTTTCTGGGTCGCTTGGGAAAGGTCTATTTGCCGCCGAAGGGCATGCGCAGCGTGATCGACACGTCGGGCGCATCCTCGGTCACCCCGATTTCGAAGCCGAGGTTGAGCACGTCGCGTTGGGTCAGCCGGTACGACATGCCGAAATTGAGCGAACCAACGTGGATATAGTTTGATTTCTGGCGCGTATCGCCGATCTCCGTCTTCGTCGGGAAGATATAATTGTGGCGATAGCCGAGCGAGAAGGAAAAGCGGGGGTTGAGCGCAAAGCCGAAGCCGATGTTGGCCGACACTGCATCGCCCGGGTCGACGCGCCCGATCAGCACATCGCCGACCATTTCGTTCACGTCGCGCGGGATGTGATAGAGATAGGCGGCACCGCCATAGATGACCGCGGGATCCGACGGCATCAGGAAGTTGAGCCCCGGCTGGACCGCCCAAAATCCCGACCCGGTGGCGAGGCCCGTCGCGACGCCGAATTCATCATAGCCGATCTCGAACGGCCCCTTGCCCGTGTCCGATTTGACGCGCAGCGTTCCAACGAAAATCGGCTTTTGCCCGACCGGCCGGTTGAACTGGTAACGCAGCGAGAATTCGGCATCGCCGAAACCATCTTCGCGCAGCTTGATCTGGCGGACGATGCCTTCGTCACGCTGCTGGACGACCTCGATCCGGTCGTTGCGATACAGATAGGGCAGCCGCACTTCGGCTTCGAGCCGGTCGGTGATCCCGTAACGCAGCGACGCGGTGCCGACGAGCGTGTCGCGATCGGCGTCGGTCGCCTCGATCAGGCCGATCTGGATGCCGGGGATCAGCTCGATCCCGCGGAACACGAGGCGGTTGGTCGACGAGCGCGTATATTCGAACGAGGGTTCGAAGAAGAGCTCGCCGGCGCGCGTCAGCACGCCCTGTCCCTCGGGAACCGCCGCAACGCGTTGCTGGGGTGGTTCCTCCGGCGGCGGCGCCTCTCCTACCGGTGCGTCGGGAAGGGCGACCGAGTCGCTGCCGGGCCCGGGGAGCGCCGGTCCTGGCCCGACACCCTGCCCCAAACCCGTACCGCGAAAGATGTCGAGCGGCGCTTCGGCGAGCGCGAATGAGGAAAGCCGGTCGACCTGCGCCTGCTGGGTCACGATCTGTTGCTGGAGCTTCGCGATCTGCTCTCCCTGCTCGGCGATCATGGCGCTCTGCCGGTCGATCAGCGCGCGCTGTTCGGCGATAATCCGGCGCTGCGCGTCGATCTCGCTCTCGGGGCTCGCGGCGAGGTCGCCCCCGGCAGCGCCTGCCGGTGCCAGCGCCGCGGCGCGCCAGGTCGGCGCGGTGTCGAGGAACGGCAGCGTCTCGCAAAGGCATTCGAGCGCCGGCGCTTCATGCGCCCACGCCTGTGCGGGCATGAAGACGGCCGAGAAGCCGGCCGCCGCCACGCCCAAATGGCGCAGCGCGGGCGGGGCGGACACGATGCTCATGCTCCCAGCTCCTGCCCGGCGAAGGGGGGACGCACCCGCATCGCACCGATTCTGTCGATCGCCATCCCCGCCTCTTCGCCGGCGATGGCGCGCAGTCCGTCGAGATCGAGCAGCCGGCACGATTGCGGTCCGTCGAGCTCGATCAGGCCCTGTCGGACGAAGCCCGATATGGTGCGGCTGACCGTGTGGATCGTCAGCCCCAGATGATCGGCGATGTCGCCGCGCGTCATCGGCAGGGGAACGCTGCCGATCGCCGACAATCGCTTCGCGGCGATCAACAGGAACGCCGCGACGCGTTCGTTCGCGTTGCGGCGGCCGAGCAGGAATATACATTGGTTAGCGCTGTCGAGCGCGCGTTCGAGGGCCCGGCTCTGCCCCGGCGCGTCGGGCCCGCCGTTCGATGCGGGACGGCGCGCCAGGACGGCGTTCGTCACGGCCTCGGCCGCGGCGTCGCGCGCGCCATATTCGACACCGAACACGTCGCCCTGATAGAAAAAGCCGGTCAGCTGGCGATGTCCGTCGACGTGGAAATGACAGGTCCGGACGGTGCCGGAGATGACTTCGAACCAGCAATCGCCGGGATCGCCCTGCGAAAATATGATTTCGCCCTTACGAAATTTCAGGATGGTATCCTGCGGAATCGCCCCGCGATGAACTTCCCTCGACAGACCTTGCACGCCACGTCTCCAATCTGGAATTGGTATTTGCGGCGACCCCGTTTGCGAGTCTCATCTGCCTTTGCGGACCTCAAATCCATCCGGGGAAAGACCTAGGAATTCGTGTGTAGGAATGGCTTAGATGAATCACTTACGTATAATTCCTTAGCGTTTTCGGGGAATATACATTTGGATTCCAGCACCATAGCTGTATCGGCACAACGAGTGCCGCCATATACTTAATTAGCTTGCGTTAATTGCTAAACAGCTCGCAAAGCGATATGCTCCTCACCAGAGCAGGTGGGTGGCGGCTTTGCCGCGCAAAAGATGCTCGTCGGTCGCAAAAAAGTCCACGCCTTGGGTGTCAGGGGATTGCACCGTGCATCATAATGCTTTGAACGTAGAACCGCATTTGACCTTTCGCGAGCATCAGATACTGGAATTGGTAGCTGTCGGTTGCTCCGCCAAGCAGATCGCGATCGAAATCAATATCGCGCCGCGTACCGTGGAACGGCACATCGAAAATGTGCGGCTGAAACTCAATGCCCGCAACCGCGCGCACCTGATCACTCAGGCAATGCACCTCGGACTACTGGTCATCGAAACCCCGTCGCCCGACGAGCCGACGCTCTTCGAACTCAAATGACCGGGGCGTCTGCGTCAACGCGTCAGTCGCGCTCGACGCGGATGCGGCTGAGCCGGGTCTTCGCGATCAGCCAGCGTCCGCTCGCCTTACGGTAGCAATCATGATAATGTCCGAAGCCGTGACGCGAGCGACCGGCAAGGTCGCTTCCCTCGCCTGCCCAGAAGTGGTCGTCCATCGCCCAGATGCCCTCGGCGTCGCGCGCGCCGGTGAAGCGGATTTCGAAACTGTGTACGTGATGGACGGTCGTGGCCCCTTCGAGCGCCGCGGTGACCCCCGCCACAAAATCGTCGGCGCCGGTGGTCAGCAATTGCTCGTCGGGCTCGCCGCCCGGCATTTCGCGGAAATCGCCGACCATGTCGTCGGTCAGCAGGCTGCGCAGCAGCGGCCAGTCCTTGGTGTCGAGCGCGCGCAGATAGCGCGCCTTGAGCAGCCTGATCTCCTCGATCGCAGCGAGGTTGACGGCTTCGGTCATGATCTATTTCCCCTCCAGGAAGGCGGTTCGATAGGGCGCGAACCCCTTTTCGACATCGGAGCGGACCAGACCGAAATCTTCAAGTGCATATTTGTGCGGCGCGCGATCCTCGTGCTTGTTGTCGTCGATCCACTCGATCGCGGTTCCCGTGCCTCGCCGCAACTGCCGGCTGCGAAAGCCGCTGAAACAACGCCGGCCCGGACCCAGCCTTGTTCGGAAGTGGTGCATCCGGCATGAGTATGGCGGGCACTCCGATCATTGGGAAACTTCGGCCTCGTTGAATCGCTAATGCCCGGAATGCGCCTGCGGTTGGAAGAAGATGCAAAGGCGCTTCTGCAAAACGCCGCTTTATGCCGCCCATATCGAAAGCCGCGACCTCCTCGCACGGCCGCGCGAGATTTGTCCGCTGTCGCCGCGCTGGGTCAAGGCGGACGGCGCGATCACCGGCCTTGTCGCATCTTAAGTGTATTGCTATATTAATACACTATGGCCGGCACTCCGCCGGTTGGCACAAGGGACAGGACAGATCATGCCGCACCAACGCCTTTCATCCACGCTCCGCGCCTGCATCGTCGCCGTCGCACTCGCCGCGACATCGAGCGCGGCACACGCCGCCGAGGGTAGCGAATGCCATGTCGGCAGCTACAGGCTCGCCGACGGGCGGATCGTCGACATCGCGCCGCTCGAAGACGACCGGCTGCGCTGGCGCAGCTTCGACGGCGCGGTGGGCGAGCTGAAGCCGCAACGGGACGGCGGCTGGCAGAGCCTCTACGGCTGGATCGGCCGTCCCGACGGCATCGACGTCCGCTTCGGCGCCTGCAGCGCGGGGACGATCCGTTTCGCGGGCTCCGAGGGACAGCGCTTGACGTTTGATGTGGCCAAGAGCGATTTCAACGGCCGCGACGGCGTGACGCTCAAGGGGCAGCTCGTCATGCCAAAGGGTACAGGCAAGGTGCCCGTCGTTGTACTTGTCCACGGCGCCGAGCGCGACGCGGCGCTGCGCTTCAACTTCCTGCAACGCCTCTTCCCTGCGGTGGGCATCGGCGTCTTCGTCTACGACAAGCGCGGCACCGGCACTTCGGGCGGGACCTATACGCAGGACTTCGACCTGCTCGCAGACGATGCGATCGCCGCGATGGCGACCGCGCGCAAGCTCGCCGGGGCACGTGCGGGGCGCGTGGGCTATCAGGGCGCGAGTCAGGGCGGCTGGGTCGCGCCGCTCGCCGCCAACCGCGCGCCCGCCGACTTCGTGATCGTCAGCTTCGGCCTCGCGGTCAGCATCCTCGACGAGGATCTCCAGCAGATGGAGATGGAACTGACCGACAAGGGCTATCCGCCCGAGATCATCGCCAAGGCGCAGGAAATCGCACGCGCGGCGGGAGAGATTTTCGCGAGCAATTTTAAAGACGGCTACGCCGAGTTTGATGCCGTGCGGGCCAAATATCGCAGCGAGAGCTGGTACAAGGACGTCCATGGTCACATCACCTGGCTGCTGCTCCCCCACGAGGAAGCCGCGATGCGCGCCGAAGGCCCCAATTATGACTGGGGCACGCCCTTCCGCTACGATCCTATGCCGACGCTGACCGCGAACCGGACGCCGCAGCTCTGGGTGCTCGGCGGACGCGACTATCAGGCGCCCGCGAAGGAGACGAGCCGCCGCCTCGGTACGCTGATCGATGCAGGCAAGCCCTTCAGTCTCGCGGTCTATCCGCAGGCCGAGCATGGCATCACCTTGTTCGAGACTGCGCCCGACGGCACCCGCACCTCGACGCGTTTCGCAGAAGGCTATTTCGCGATGATGCGCGATTTCATCAAGGAAGGCGCGATCGATAACGCCTATGGCGATGCGCGGATTTCAGGTGCGAGCGTCCATGACTAGCACCGACGCTTATACCAAAGAACAAAGAATCGATCCGGCGATCATAATCGGCCATTCGATGGGCGGCACGATGCCATGATGCTGACAGCGCACCATCAGGCACAGGTTTCGAAGTTTTTGGTGTCGATATAATGCCAAGGTGGTGCCCGGTTTTGACCTTGGAATGGTGCACCCGACTGGATTCGAACCAGTGGCCCCCAGATTAGGAATCTGATGCTCTATCCTGCTGAGCTACGGGTGCGCCGCCGCTCGTGTAGCGGCGCAGCGCGCAAAGCGTCAATCGGCTTGGGTCAATTGGCCGCTTCGGGCGGCACGATCGGCACCAGCAGGGGCATCGCGGCGATCCCGTCGTCGCGAAGCGCCTGCGCCTCGTCGGGCGAGGCCTGGCCGTGGATCAGGTCCTCGGCGGCGCGGCCTTCGTGCATCGCGCGGGCGGCATCGGCAAACTCGCGGCCGACCCAGCGCGATTGCGGTAGCATTTGCGCCTGTTTCGCCGCGATGTCGGCAAGCAGCTTGCGCACCAGTTCGGGGCCGGGTTCGGGCTCGGTCGTTTTCGAAGCGGGCGCGATCGCGGCCTGATTGGACTTCGCACCCACGCGCGGCGCCATCACCGCCTTCTTCACCGCGCTGTCGCCGCAGACCGGACAGGCGATCAGGCCGCGGGCCTGCTGGTCGGCGAAGCTGTCGCTACTTGCGAACCAGGCTTCGAACCGGTGATCGCCGGCGGCGCAGCAAAGATCGAACACGATCACGGGTCAGGCGGCTCCGATCAGCGCGTCGAGTTCGCCCTTCGCATCGAGCGCGGCGAGGTCGTCGCTGCCGCCGACATGTTTTCCGTCGACGAAGACCTGCGGCACGGTGCGCCGCCCGTTCGCGCGTTTGACCATCACCTCGAACCCCGCCCGGTCCATCGTCACGTCGATTTCACGGAAATCAGCGCCCTTGCCGTCCAGCAGCATCTTCGCGCGCGTGCAGTAGGGGCAGAAGGCCTTTGTATAAACTTCGATCTGGGCCATGCGGCTATCCTGTCATCCTTTCGCTGTGCATATCGGAATCCAACGAAGCAAAGTCAAATATGTTGCCCCCGGCCGCGTCCGGAACGACGCGCGCCCAGGTCAGCGCCGACACGCGCGCAGCACCGCTCCGCCGCAGCGCGCGCGCCGCGGCGCGGAGCGTCGCCCCGCTCGCATGCACGTCGTCGACCAGCACCAGATGCCTGCCCTCCGCGCGCGCGTTGGCACCCGGCGCCAGCGCGAAGGCACCGGAGACGATACGCTCGCGCGCCTTGCGTCCCTTGCCGCGGAGCGATGCGGTCGACTTGACGCGGAGCAGCAGATGATGGTCGCGCGGCGCGCCGGTCAGCCGCGTCAGTTCGTCGGCGAGCAACGCGGCCTGGTTGAATCCGCGCGACCAGAGCCGCCAGCGATGCAAGGGCACCGGAACGAGCAGGACCGCGTCGACCTCACCCAGCCGGGCGAGCTGGCGCGCCATCAGTCGCGCCATCAGTCGTGCATGCCCCGTCCGCCGCCCATATTTGAGCCGCAGCGCGACGGTGCGGGCGACGGGGCCATAGGCGAGCGCCGCCGGCGCGCCGTCGAACGGCGGCGGCTCGGCCAGGCACGCGCCGCACGCCAAGGCGCCGCCGAGTGCGGCGGCGGGAAGGGGAATCGAGCAATGCACGCACGCCGGCTCGCCCAAAAAATCGAGCGAGGACCAGCAGGAGAGACAGAATTGGCGATCGTCGCCGACGATGACACCGCAGGCCGGGCATCGCGGGGGTAGTGCATAATCGACGATCGCGTGCCCGATCGCGCGCAGACCGCCGAGCCATGCTCCGGTCGGCGCATCCGTTTTTTCGGCATCCCCCGTCGCCCTTGCCATCGGCGGGTTGTGAAGCATCGCCGGGGACGGCACAAGCGGCGCATGTCGCAATCCCCACGCCCGCTCTTTTCGCCCGCCCGCCACCGTGCCCAGCGCGACCGTATGGCGCGCCTGCCCGCGACCGCCAATTTCCTCGCGCCGATCATCGCCGAAACCTTGCTCGACCGGCTGACGATGGTGACGCGCGAATTTCCCCGAACGCTGCTCGTCGGCGCGCTCGACGCGGCGCTGACCGATCATCTCCGCGCGACCGGCACCGACCTTACGATCATCGAGGCCGCGCCAGGGCTCGCAAGCCGGACGGCGGCGATCGCGGTGGAGGTCGATGCGGTCGACCTGCCCTTCGGTAGCTTCGACCTCATCCTCTGGCCGGGCGGGCTCGACAGCGCCAACGACGTACCGGGCGCGCTCGTGCGGCTCCGCGCACTGCTCGCGCCCGACGGGCTGCTGCTCGGCGCCTTCGTCGGCGACGGCAGCCTGCCGCGCCTGCGCCGCGCGGTGATGGCCGACGGCGTGCGGTCGATCGCGCGGCTGCATCCTCAGATCGACCTGGCCGCGATGGGCAATCTGCTCCAGCGCGTCGGCTTCGCGCTTCCGGTGGTCGACGTCGAAGCGCTGACGGTGCGCTATGGCGATTGGTTCGCGCTCGCGCGCGACCTGCGCGCCGTCGGCCTGTCGAGCCGCCTCACCCCCGCGCCGCCGCCGCTGACCCGCGACGAAGCGGCACAGGTCGCCGCAGCGTTCGCGGCGCAGGCCGACCCCGACGGCCGCATCGCCGAAACGTTCCGCATCGTCCATTTCAGCGGCTGGGCACCGCATCCCGACCAGCCGCAGCCCGCGCGGCGTGGCAGCGGCACGGCCTCGCTCGCCGAGGCGTTGAAACCGAAGGACTAGATCAGCGCCTCGATCAGCCCGATCAGCGGCGCGTCGGCGGGCGGCATGTCGAGGCCGTGCAACTCGACCGGGCGCACCCAGCGCAGCGCGCTCGCATGCTGCGCGACCGGCGTTCCACGCCATTTGCGGCATACGTAAAGCAGGAGCAGCAAATGCCTCTCGCCCAGCATGTCGCTCGCAAAGCAGGCGGGTGCAAGGCAGGCATGGTCGACGTCGATCGCCAGCTCCTCGGCGAGCTCGCGAATCAGTGCCTGCTCGGGGGTCTCGCCGGGCTCGAGCTTGCCGCCCGGAAATTCCCACAATCCAGCCATCGCCAGCCCTTCGGGACGCTGTTGGACAAGCAGCCTCCCATCGCGGTCAACCAGCGCCGCAGCAACGACGACAAGCGATGTTTTTGGCGGTTTTCCGGGGATAAGCTCGGACAAATTGTTAACCTTCCTGTGCGAATGTTGGAACCCTCGGGAACTATATTTCAGTCAGGGGTGGAACAATGCGAAACTTTTACAGGCTGATGCGGTCGACCAGGGCCGCCACGGCCGTCGAATATGGGCTGATCCTGGCCCTTGTCTTTCTGGCGGCTGTCGTCGCAGTCAGCAACGTCGCCAACTCCACCGGCAATATGTGGGGCAAGGTTTCGAACGCCGCCGACGCGAATATGTAGCGGCAGCGACTGTCCCTTTTCGGGGCGACTCCCGGCCCGCTCACAGCCCGGTCACATTAAGATTTTCAAAACCTATTCGCCGTAAACCGCAGATGTTGACCCAGACCAGACCGTCAACAGGGTAAGTGAAATCAGGAGACCAGTCATGAAGTTCATCAAAAAGTTCGTCCGCGACACCAAAGCCGCCACCGCCATCGAATATGGCCTGATCGCGGCCCTCATCGCCGTCGCCGGCATCTCGGCCATGGGCCTCGTCGGCAACAGCGTCAGCAACACCTTCAACTCGGTTGCGTCGAACCTCGACTAATCGCGTTGGTTTGCGCGGCTTCGGGCGCGCGAACAAGATCGGAAAGGGCGGTGGGTCATCCCACCGCCCTTTTTCGTGTCTTCGGACCTATCGGTTCGCGTAGACCACGACCTTGACCTTCTGTCCCGGCGTCAGCCGGCTCGATGCGGTCAGGCGGTTGAGCACCTGAAAGCGTTCGGTCTGGTAATTGCTGTATGCCATCCGCCGCGCCAGATTGGCGACCGTGTCGCCACGGCCGACGGTGACGACATCGACGCGCCGCGGCCGGATCGCCGCCGCCTCGGCGGTGCTCAGCCGCCGCACGCTACCGAACATCGAGTTGAAGACGCTGCCCCGGCCCGCCTGTGTGAGCGCGACGAAGTGAAACGCACTGCTCCGTGAGAATTCATAGGCGAAGACGGTGACGTCGACCTGGCCGGACTGGCTGTTCACGCGCGCGGTCGAGTAGGATGCCGGAATGCCGTTTACGGTCGTGCGCTGGATCGCGCTGGGGCTGATCGACGCATTGCCGGCAACCGCTCGGAAAACCGCCGAAATATAGGCGTTCATGTCGCCATTATAGGGGCCGGTCGCAAATTGCGCCTGCCCGCCATTGCCGCTGATCGACACCGCGTCGGTGCCATTCTGCATCCCGTAACCGTTCGGCACGGTGAACCGAAGGCGAAGGTCGGGGTGCAGGAAGTCGCGTCCCTCGACGACCCCCTGCGCCGGATCGTCGCCATAGAGCACGCCGTCGACCGATGCGAGAAATGCGTCGGCATTGCGATTTCCGCCCCGGCCGCCGACGCGGCTGGCGAGCGTCTGTGCGTTGCGGACGCGCGACGCGGGGTCGGGGTGGGTGCTCGCCCATTCGGGCAGGGAGCGCGCATCGCCACCCGAGAGGCGCGCGTCGAGGTTCGCCTGGTTGGCGAGGCTCGCCAGCATCGTCGACAGCGCGAGCGGATCATAGCCCGCGCTGCTGAGATATTGGACGCCGAGTTGATCGGCCTGCAATTCCTGGCTGCGCGAGAAACCCAGCGTCGCAAGCTGCGCGACGCGCATCGAATTATTCTGGAGCAGCCCACCGAGCCCCCCGAGCAGCCCGCCATTGTCGCCGATCGCCCCGCCGAGTACCGCGCCGAGCACGCCGAGGATCGTGTTGCGCGTCGCCGCCGACTGTCGCTTCTTGCTGTGCTGCGCAGCGACATGGCCGACTTCGTGCCCGAGCACCCCCGCCAATTCGGCCTCATCATTCATCAGCGCCATCAACTGGCGCGTGACATAGATATAGCCGCCGGGGATCGCGAAGGCGTTGTTTACCGGCGAATTGAGCAGAGTGACGGTGAAATCGCTGGGCGATCGCGACAGGCCGGACTGGACGGCGATATT
The DNA here is from genome assembly GCF_004795895.1 of Sphingopyxis sp. PAMC25046. Lineage (NCBI taxonomy): Bacteria > Pseudomonadati > Pseudomonadota > Alphaproteobacteria > Sphingomonadales > Sphingopyxidaceae > Sphingopyxis > Sphingopyxis sp. PAMC25046. The sequence goes on along the minus strand of NZ_CP039250.1, from coordinate 937,332 downwards.
CTGTCCGACGCGGTTGACGTAGGCGGCCTGCGGTCCTTTGTATGCGCCGCCGAATTCCTGGAGCAATTGCGGATGCGCCTCATCGCCCTGCTTGCGCTCGGCGGGCGAGATATTAGTCTGGGTCTTGATCGCCTTCAACTGCGCATCGGCCGCGCCGGTAAAAGCGATGCCGCCGATCGCCAGCGCCGCTGCCAGTGTCTTTCCGGTCTTCCAGCTCATCGCAATGCCTCCCGTTGTGCCTTGCCGAGGGTAGCTTCACCGTGCGGCAAGGCAAGCCGCGCCGTCGCGCGCGGCTCGTCGATTTCGTAAAATGGAACGCCATGACCCGCGATCGGGTTCCGGCAGGGATCCGCCTAAGCCCGCCCCATCGCGAGGAATTTCTCTTCGCGCGCGGCCAGCAGCGTGTCGCGCGGAAGCCCCGCCAGCGCGCCCAGTTCCTGCTCGATCGCATCGCCCAGCGACGCGATCGCGACCTCGGGTGCACGGTGCGCGCCGCCGACGGGTTCGGGAACGATCCGGTCGATGACCTTGAGGCCGAGCAGGTCCTGCGCCGACATTTTCATCGCCGCGGCGGCGTCGGCAGCTTTGTCCGAAGTGCGCCACAGAATCGAAGCGCAGCCTTCGGGCGAGATCACCGAATAGACCGCATGCTCGAACATCAGCACGCGGTTGGCGGCGGCCAAGGCTATCGCCCCGCCCGAGCCGCCCTCTCCGACGACCGCTGCAACCATCGGCACCCCGAGCGCGAGGCATTGCTCGGTCGAGCGCGCGATCGCCTCGGCCTGCCCGCGTTCTTCGGCCTGGATCCCGGGAAAAGCGCCCGAGGTATCGACGAGCGTCACCACCGGCAGGCCGAAACGGTCGGCGAGCTGCATCAGGCGGATCGCCTTGCGATAGCCCTCGGGCTTCGCCATGCCGAAATTATGCTTCATGCGCGACGGGATATCGTCGCCCTTTTCATGGCCGATCACCATCACCCGGCGGCCGCGAAAACGCGCGAGCCCGCCGAGGATCGCCTGATCATCGGCGAAATTGCGGTCGCCCGCCAGCGGCATCCAGTCGTCGAACAGCCCTGCGACATAATGTTTGAAATGCGGGCGATCGGGATGACGCGCGACCTGCGTCTTCTGCCACGGCGTCAATTTGGAATAGATTTCGCGCAGCAGTTTCGAGGACTTATCCTCCAGCCGCACGATATCGTTGTCGATGTTGAGCGACGGATCGTCGCCCATTTCGCGCAGTTCGGCAATCTGTCGATCGAGCGCGGCGACCTGTTTTTCGAAGTCCAGAAAGGCTGTCATGCGAAGTCGCTAGGACGATGGCGTCTCAAGGTCAACGCCGTCCATGCGGGCAAGCGGATGCCGCTTGTTGACGAGCTCGACGAGGCGGCGACTGTCGACATGCGTGTAAATTTCGGTCGTCGCGATGTCGGCATGGCCGAGCATCAATTGCAGCGCGCGCAGATCGGCGCCGCCCTCCAGCAAATGGGTCGCGAAGGCATGGCGCAGCACATGTGGGCTGATCGCGGTCGGGTCGATCCCCGCACGCGCGGCGAGTTCGCGCAGCATCTGGAACAGCCGAACGCGCGAGATATGCGCCTTGCCCGACGGGAAGAGCCAGGGCGACCCGTCGGCGAGCAAAGGTAGCCAGCGATCGAATGCGGCGCGCGCGCGTTCGGACAAAGGCACCAGCCGTTCCTTGTCGCCCTTGCCGCGGATGATCAGATATTCGCGCTCGCCCGCCACGGCGCGGCGCGGGAGCGATACGAGTTCGCTCGCGCGGAGCCCCGATCCATAAAGAAGTTCGAGCAATAGCAGCATCCGCACTGCGCTTGCGGGCGGCGCCTCGCCACCGGCCTCCTCCCCCGCTTGCTCGAACAGCCGCTCGACATCGGGGTGCGTCAGGATGCGGGGCAGCGGCCGCCGCGTCGCAGGACGCGCAATGTCGAGCGCCGGATTGTCCGCCCGCTCGCCCTCGTCCAGCAGGAAGGCGAAGAACTGCCGCAGCGCCGACAATTTGCGCGCCGCGCTGCTTGCGGCAAGCGACTGGTAATCCGCCATCAATTTGCGCAACGCCGCAGAATCGGCATCGCCGAGCGGACCTTTGATCCACTCGGCCGCCTGTTCGAGGTCGCGGCGATAGGCCGCCAGCGTGTTGCGCGACGCCCCGCGCTCGGCCGCCATCATTTCCAGAAAGCGGCCGATTAAAGCGGCGTCAGACACGCACCACTGCTTCGGCAGCGATCATGCGTGCTTCGGCGTCGAGGCCCACTTCGCGCAGCGCGCGGACGATATAATAGAGATGATAGGGCGGCACTTTCGACCATTCGCCCTGCATCCCCGCCGCCGCGAGCAGCGCCACCATGCCCGGCTCACGCCGCTCGGCTGCCGTCATGATCGCGCGCGACCAGCGCGTTTGCCGGCCCAGGTCGACTTCCAGATCGCCCGCTGCCGAAGCCGCCGCATCGGCATCGAGCCGCCCGAGACCGGCAAGCCCCGCGAGCAGGAATTTCGATCGTAACGTGTCGGCGCTGTCGTCATCGTCCGAAAACCGCTCGACGGCGCCCGCGCTCATCCCGCTGAGCGCGCGCGGCGAGCCGACCGCGAGCACGCCCCACGCCCGGCTGCCCACCGAAACGGTCGGAACCCAAGCGAGCGCATTCGCGTCGTAACCGCCCGCGAGCATCGACCCCAGAAGCCGCCACGGATCGCCCCCGGTCTCGGTACCGGGCGAAAGCGCGGCCGCCGCGCGCGCGGTCGCGACCATCGCGGCATAGCTTTGCGGCGCGCTACCGCCCGCGCCCCACAGCTGCTCCATCGCGGCATAGCGCTCGGCGCCGGTGGCGAGCGAAAAGGCGCCGCGAAGCTGATCGGTTTGCGCCGCCAGCGCTTCGGCGGGCTCTTCCTCGCTCGCTGCGGCGCTCAGCAGCGATACATAGGCCTCGCTCGACAGCACGCCTCGCGCCGCCGCCTCGGGCGCCGCGGCAACGCGGTTCGCCATGTCGGTCATCGGCGCGAGAACCGTCCAGCCCTTCATATAGTATGGCGCCGAAGTCCGCAGCGCCTCGGGAACCTCGATCGCGGTCGCGGTCGCCATGCCGAAGCGCCAGCTCGTCAGCCGGTCGATATTGTCCCATTCGATCGTCGTCGACCGCCGTCCCGCGCCGGTCGCGCCGAGCACACGTTCGGCGAGCAATATGTCGAAGTTCGAGATCCTGCCGCTCGACCGCACGCGGCTGACGGCCCAGCCGGCGGGCCCGGCCTCGCCCGACAAACCTGCGCAAATCGCGGCCGAAAGGCGCCACGCCTGCTCGTCGCCATGTGCGAGCCCCGCCGGCACATAGGGGCACATGCCCGCCGGATCGGCGTTGGCGAGATAGACCTGCTGCGCCGCGGCGACGAGTCGCGGGCTCGCGCGGTCATAGTCGACCGACTGAACGATCCGCCGCGCGGTAATCGATTCGCCCATGCGCAGCAGCAGCGACGCTCGCTCGGCCGCCAGATCGGCGCCATTGATCGTCGCCGGGGTATCGATCGCCGATGCGAGGGCGCGGCGAAGCAATATCTGGCCCCAGCGCGACGCGAACTGGCCGCTTGTCTTGCGCATGATCGCCGCGGCATATTGCCCGCGAACCCCGAAGGCGTCGGGTGCGAGCCCCCCGGTTTCCGGCGTGAGCGGCCCGATGCGGGCGAGCAGGCGGCGCGCGCCGGGCGGCAGATCATATTTGAGCCCGCCCGATTCGACCTCTTCTTCTTCGCTCTCCTCGTCAGCCGCACCGACCGTCGTGCTATCGAGCGTCGGGGCAACGGGCGGCGGCGTGGCACCGTTCGTCGGTGCCGAACCGGGTGCGGGGCTCGGGGTCGGTGATGGAGATGGAGACGATTTCGGCGCGGGCGTGTCGGCAGGCGCACCGAAACCCTCGGGCAACAGCGATTCCTGTGCGATCGCGGGCAGCACCAATATGGCGGCGAGCGCGGTTGCCGACAGGCCCAACGTCAACGACAGTGTGTTTTTCTTCATCGCGTCGCGCCTTCGGCAATCTTGTCGATCACATTCACCTCAATCATTCCGGCCCGATCGGTCGTGACGCCGCAGCCAAGTCTTTTCCCGATCTGCCCGGCACGCGCAATATCCAATGCCCGCCGTTCGTCCCGTATCGCGCAAAACCATTGTTCCGCGCCGAACGGGCGGTATAGCCGCGCGCACCATGTCGCGAAACCCGAAAAGCCCGGCCGCTGCCATCCCCGCGTCGATCCGCGACCGGTCGATCGTGCTCGTCGGGCTGATGGGGTCGGGAAAGTCGACGATCGGCCGCCGCCTCGCGCAGCGACTGGGCATGCGCTTCGCCGACGCCGACGACGAGATCGAGCGCGCCGCCGGCATGACGATTTCGGACATTTTTTCGCGCTTTGGCGAGGCGCATTTCCGCGACGGCGAGCGCCGCGTGATCGCGCGCCTGCTCGCGGGGAAGCCAATGGTGCTCGCGACCGGCGGCGGCGCCTTTGTCAACGGGGAAACGCGCGCGCTGATCCTGAAGGATAGCCTCTGCATCTGGCTCGATGCCGACATTCCGACACTCGTCGAACGCGTAGGGCGCCGCAGCCACCGCCCACTGTTGAAGGACCGCGATCCCGGCGAGGTGCTGCGCGAACTCGCGGCGGTCCGCAATCCCATCTACGCCGAGGCGCATCTGCGCGTCAGTTCGGCAAGCACGCCGCACGACCATACGGTGCGCGCGATCCTGGAGGCCCTGTCAAAGTGGGAAGATCCGCAATGGAAAAGCTGACCGTCGAACTGGGCAGCCGCAGCTATCCGATCCTGATCGGCGACGGGCTGATCCGAGAGATCGGCGCGCATGTCGCGCCGCTCTTGAAACGCCCGCGGACGATGATCGTCACCGACGCCCATGTCGCCGACCATTATCTGATCCCGCTCGGCACCTCGCTCGCGATGGAGAATATCTCCTTTTCCTCCTTCGTGCTCGATCCCGGCGAAAGCACGAAAAGCTGGGCGGGCCTCGCGCGGCTTACCGAATGGCTGATCGGCGAAGGCGTCGAACGCGGCGACCATGTCATTGCGCTGGGCGGTGGCGTAATCGGCGACCTCGTCGGCTTCGCGTGCAGCATCGTCAAACGCGGCTGCCATTTCATCCAGGTCCCGACCACCTTGCTCGCGCAGGTCGACAGCAGCGTCGGCGGCAAGACCGCGATCAACGTGCCCGCGGGCAAGAATCTGATCGGCGCCTTCCATCAACCGGCGATGGTCGTGATCGACCCGACGACGCTCGAAACGCTGCCGCGCCGCGAACTGGGCGCGGGCTATGCCGAGGTCGTCAAATATGGCCTGATCGACGACGCGGAGTTCTTCGGCTGGTGCGAGGCGAACGGCGCGGCGTTGCTCGCGGGCGACGGCGCCGCCCGTCACAGGGCGATCGCGCATAGCGTTGCGGCCAAGGCGCGTATCGTCGCCGCCGACGAGCGCGAGACGCAGGATATCCGCGCGCTGCTCAACCTCGGCCACAGCTTCGGCCACGCGCTCGAGGCGGAGACGGGCTATTCGGACCGGCTGCTGCACGGCGAGGCGGTCGCGGCTGGCATGGTCCTCGCACATCAATTCTCGGCCGCAAACGGCCTTTGCCCCGTCGCGGATGCCGACCGCGTGCGCGCCCACCTTGCCAGCGTCGACCTGCCGCACAGTCTGGCGAGCGCCGGCGTGAACACGGGCGGCGCCGAACTCGCCGCGCATATGGCGCACGACAAGAAGGTGCGCGGCGGCAAATTGCCGCTGATCCTCACCCAAGGCATCGGGCAAAGCTTCGTCACCGACGAATTTAGCCTCGATAGGGTCGCGGCGTTCCTCGACGAGCAGCGTCTCGCGTAGAAAGGACGGCGCGGCGGCTAGCTCTCGCTCGTTAGCCCCATTGCCTCATTCTCTTCGCGCGCCGCTTTCGCCTCCTGCCGCTTGCGGCGGAATTTCTCGAGGACGCTGTCGGCCTCGCGTCCACCGCCCGGCTTGAAGCGATGGTCCATACCCGCCGACAGGTCACCCTCGTCGAGTTGTGCCCGCAGCCGCGTTTCGTCGAGGTGCCGCAGCGTCGCCTCGACATCGTCCATCTCCGCCGGGTCGACGTCGAGATGGCGCAGCGCCGTCAGCCCCATCGCGACCGAACTTTCGAACACCTCGCGAATGACACCGTCGACACCCGATCCGTCGATTGCGAGCATCTGGCGGCGGTCGAACACGCGCATCAATATCTTCGCATTCGGAAAGGCTTCGACGATCGGCTTGAGCGCCGCGGCATCGACCGACGAATCATCGATGCAGAAGATAATCAGCCGCGCTTCCTCACCCCCCGCGCGGCGGAGCAGGTCGATGCGCAATCCGTCGCCGAAATAGACCTTGGTGTCGAAGCGGCTCGACAGCTCGATCTGGCTCGGCTTCTTGTCGATCAGCGTCACCGAACAGGCAACGCCGTGGAGCATCTGCGACACGATCTGTCCGAACCGTCCGTATCCGACGACGATCGCTGACCCGCGGGGCGCGCCTTCGGGATCGTCGAGATCGGGCTCGGCGGCCCCGGGCGAGAATTCCAGATTGCGCGCAAACAGCATCAGGAACGGCGTCGTCACCATCGACAGCGTCACCACCGCGCTGAACAGGCTCGCCGCCTCGGGATCGATGAGCAGCGCATCGGCGGCCTGCGCGAACAGCAGGAAACCGAATTCGCCGCCTTGGCTGAGCAACAGGCCTAGGCCGAGCGCAGCCTGCCAGCTCTTGCCGAATGCCTTTACGATCAGCGTCAGCACGGACGCCTTCACCGCCACCAGCCCAAGCGCCAGCGCGAGCACCAGCAACGGACGTTCCATGACCGCGCCGACATCGAGCACCATGCCGACGGCGAGGAAAAAGAGTCCGAGCAGGATCAGGCGGAATGGCTCAACGTCGGATTCGATTTCGTGTCGATAGGGCGAATCGGCGAGCATCACGCCCGCGATGAACGCCCCGAGCGCGGTCGACAGATGCAGGCTGTGCATCAACGCCGCGCTCGCGAGGATGGTCAGCAATCCGACGACGACGAACAGCTCGCGCTCGCCATAGCGCCCCACGATGCGCAGGAGCGGATTGACGATGAAGCGCCCCGCCAGCACCAGCACGACGATCGCCCACAGCGTAAAAAAGGCCATCTGCCACCCCGGCGGCGCCGAGGGGTTGGCCGGTGCGCGCGACAGCACCGCAACGATGGTAATCATCGGGACGATCGCGAGATCCTGGAACAGCAGGATCGAAAAGGCCTTTTCGCCGAAAGGCGAATTGATCCGGCCCGAACTTTTGAGCCCCGGCAGCACCTGCGCGGTCGACGACAGCGCGAGCGGCAGGCCGAGTGCGAGCGAGGCCGCAGGACTGAATCCCAACGTCAGATGGATGAGCGCTGTGAGCACCAGCCCCGTGACGACGACTTGGACCATGCCAAGCCCGAAGATTGCGCGGCGCATATCCCAGAGCCGGCGCGGCGAGAGTTCGAGCCCGACGAGGAAGAGCAGGAAGGCGATGCCGAGTTCGGCAAAAGCCAGCTTCGATTCGCCGCCGCCGACAAGGCCGAACCCGTGCGGCCCGACGATCGCGCCGGCGATCAGATATCCCAACACGGCGCCGAGTCCGAGCCGGCGGAAGATCAGCACGAACAAGGTCGCGACGCCGAGCAGGATCGCCCCTTCGACCAGCGCAGTATCGGCCGCGGTTTCGGTAACCTTCCCGGCCGCCTTGGAGGCCCCGGCAGCAAGGGCGATCAGGCTCATGCCGCCGCCGCCTGATCTTCGAGCGCGGCGATCGCGGCATCAAAGGGCAGCAGGATCGCGCCTTGGCGCGCTGGATAGTCGCGGGCGGGAGCGAGCAGGTCGAAGCCCGGCCACTCAGGCCGTTCGTCCTCGCCCGCAAACCAGCCCGCTATCCGCTCGCGCGCGGCGCGGATTTCGGCGAGGCCCAGCCCCGGCGCATGGCGCGCGAGCAGCGCCGCCGACGCCTGCCCCAGCGCGCATGCTTCGACGTGAAGGCCGACGCGCGTCACGAGGCCCGCATCATCGGTGTCGAGATCGAGGATGATCGCGCTGCCGCACAGCGGCGCGCGCTTGCTGACGCGATGGCGCGCGTCGGCGAACGGCAAATATTGGGCGGTCGCGACCGCCAGCGCCAATATGTCGCGATTGTACAGCGGAGCGCTCATGATGCGTCGCCGTTTGCGGCTTCGACTTCGCGTGCCTCGGTGCGCCGCGCGGCGATCACCTTGCTCATTGCGCTGCTCGTCGCGTTGAGCGCCGGATAGGTGCGACTGCCCGTCATCCACGCGGGGCGCTGCGCATTCCCATAACCGATGTCGTATAGCAAAGTCACGAGCATGAAGCCGATCGTAGCGATCAACAGGCCCTTTACGGCTCCGAAGCCCGCGCCGAGCCCGCGGTCGAACCCGCCGACGAGCGACGCGCGGCTGCGCTGCCCCATCGCGCGCGATCCCCATTTGGCGAGCGCGAAGACGCCGCCGAAAAGCAGCACGAACGCCAGCATCGCCGCACCGCCCTCGGTCCCGACCCATCCCGCGAGCAAGTCCGTCACGAGCGGATGAAAAAAGCGCACTGCCGCGATCGCCAGGACCCATGCGAGCAGCGTCGTCACTTCCTGCACGAGGCCGCGCGAAAAACCGAGCACCGCGCCGCCGCCCACGAGCGTCAGCACGATGATATCCAGAGCCGTCAGACTTCCCATTTGCCGGTCGCTAGTCGCGCCCGAGCATCAGGTCAACGAGTTCGCCGAGCCGGTCGAAGCCGGTCACCGAAATCCCGCCGACACCTTTCATTCCCTTTGGACCCCAACCGCGCGAGAAACCGAGCTTTGCCGCCTCGCGGAGGCGCAGCGCGTCGTGCGCGACCTGCCGCACCTCGCCCGACAGCGACAGCTCGCCGAAGACGATCGCGTCGGCGGGCACCGGCCGCTCGCTGAACGCCGAGATCAACGCGGCGGCGACCGCGAGGTCCGCGGCGGGATCGGTGAGCCGGTAGCCTCCCGCGATGTTGAGATAGACTTCGGCGGCGCCCAACTGGAGCCCGCAGCGCGCTTCGAGCACCGCGAGCACCATCGCCAGCCGCCCGCTGTCCCAGCCGACGACCGCCCGGCGTGGCGTCGCGCCGCTCGCGAGGCGGACGGTGAGCGCCTGCACTTCGACGAGCACCGGGCGCGTGCCCTCCAATGCGGGAAAGACCACCGAACCCGGCACGTCGCGGCTACGGTCGGTCAGGAACAGGCTCGACGGATTGGCGACCTCGCCCAACCCTTCCTCGCCCATCGCGAACACCCCGATTTCGTCGGTACCGCCGAAACGGTTCTTCACCGCACGCAGGATGCGATACTGGTGACTGCGCTCGCCCTCGAACGCCAGCACGGTGTCGACCATATGTTCGAGCACGCGCGGCCCCGCGATCGTGCCGTCCTTGGTCACATGGCCGACAAGCACGATCGCGGCCTCGCTGTCCTTGGCGTAACGGATCAGTTCCTGCGCGCTTGCACGCACCTGGCTCACCGTTCCCGGCGCGCTGTCGATCAGGTCGCTGTGCATCGTCTGGATCGAATCGATCACGACGAAATCGGCGTCGCGGCCGTCGAGCGTTGCAAGGATGTCGCGCACCGAGGTCGCGCTCGCCAGCGCGACCGGCGCCTTGCCGAGCCCCAGCCGCTGCGCGCGCAGCCGCACCTGCGCCGCCGCTTCCTCGCCGCTGATATAGACGACCGACTTGCCTGCCTTTGCGAGCCTTCCTGCCGCCTGGAGCAGCAGCGTCGATTTGCCGATCCCCGGATCGCCGCCGATTAGCGTCGCCGATCCCGCGACGAACCCGCCGCCCAGCGCGCGGTCGAACTCCGCGATTCCGCACAGCATCCGCTCGGGCATCCGGCTGTCGGCGTCGAGCGTTTCGAGCGTTAACGTCCGCCCACCGCGGCTAAGGTCGTGCTTCGCCGAAAAGACGGTTTCGGCGGCTTCCTCGACCAGCGTGTTCCACTCGCCGCAATCGACGCACTGCCCCTGCCAGCGGTACGAGACCGACCCGCAATTCTGGCAGACATATTGACGCTTCGCTTTGGCCATGATCGCCGCATAATCGGAACAAAGACGGAACGCCAGCGGTTTCCTCGTTCGTCATGCCAGACTTGATCCGGCATCCATCGCTGCCCGGTCGTTGTGGACCCCGGATCAAGTCGAACGAGCCATGTGTCTCGTTCGAGGGTGACGAAATAGGCGGAGGACGGTTCAGTTTTCCCGGCCGTTGCTCTAGGGCGAACGCAACAGCCGAATCACCTTCCCAGACGAAAGCCCTTCCCATGAAATTCTTCGCCGACACCGCCGAAATCGCCGACATTCAGGAGCTCGCCGCGACCGGCCTACTCGACGGCGTGACCACCAACCCGTCGCTGATCGCCAAGTCGGGCCGCGACTTCAAGGAAGTGACGAAGGAAATCTGCGCCATCGTCGACGGCCCGGTTTCGGCCGAGGTCGTTGCGCTCGACCATGAAACGATGATGAAGGAGGCCGAGATCCTCCGCAAGATCGCCGACAATGTCTGCATCAAGGTGCCGCTCACGATCGACGGGCTCAAGACGTGCAAGGCGCTGACCGGCGACGGCACGATGGTCAATGTCACCCTCTGCTTCTCGGCAACGCAGGCGCTGCTGGCAGCCAAGGCCGGAGCGACCTTCGTCTCGCCCTTCGTGGGCCGCCACGACGACAATGGTTTCGACGGCATGCAGCTGATTTCGGATATCCGCCTGATCTACGACAATTATGGCTATGAGACCGAGATCCTCGTCGCGAGCGTCCGCCACGGCATCCATGTGCTCGAGGCCGCCAAGATCGGCGCCGACGTGATGACCGCCCCGCCCTCGGTCATCAAGGGGCTGTTCAAGCATATCCTGACCGAAAAGGGCATCGAAGGCTTCCTTGCGGACTGGGCGAAGACCGGCCAGTCGATCTGATCGAATAACGTCGTCCCCGCGAAGGCGGGGACCGCTGGCAACCTTGCGCTACACCGATAGCGGCCCCCGCCTTCGCGGGGGCGACGTTTCTATCGTTGCCTGCCTTCCTCTCACCCTTTCCAGTTGACGTAAACGTCAAGCCATCGCGATACTCGCCCGAAAGGGAGAGATTCGCGATGACCGACACCACCATCCTCACCGAACGCCGCGGCCATGTCCTGATCGTCACGATCAACCGGCCCGAAGCGCGCAACGCGGTCAACGCCGCGGTCCATATCGGCGTCGGCACCGCGCTCGAAGAGGCCGAAAACGATCCCGAAATCCGCGTCGTCGTTATCACCGGCGCCGGCGACAAGAGCTTTTGCGCCGGCGCCGACCTCGTTGCGCTGTCGCGCGGCGAAAGCCTCTACCCCGACGAGCCCGCGCAACAGGCGTGGGGTTTCGCCGGCATGGTGTCGCACCCGATTTCGAAACCGATCATCGCCGCGGTCAACGGCTTTGCCTTTGGCGGCGGCTGCGAGATCGCGTTGATGAGCGACATCATCGTCGCCGCCGATCATGCCCAATTCGGGCTGCCCGAAGTCAAGGTCGGGCTGTTCGCAGCGGCGGGCGGCGCCTTCCGCCTCGCGCAGCAGCTGCCGCGCAAGCTCGCGATGGAATATATGCTCACCGGCGATCCGATCCCCACCGCGCGCGCCGCCGAATTCGGCCTCGTCAATCATGTCGTCCCGCTCGCCGACCTGATGCCCACCGCACTCGCGCTCGCCGAAAAGATCGCCGCCAACGCGCCGCTGTCGGTGCAGGCGTCGAAGCGTGTCGCGCTTGGCATCGAGCAAGGCCGCATTGCCGCCGACGCCCCCTATTGGGATCACAACACCCGCGAACGCAGCGTGCTGATGCGCAGCGAAGACGCGCGCGAAGGCCCGCTTGCCTTCGCGCAGAAGCGCAAACCGGAATGGAAAGCGCGCTGAGATGAGCATGACCGATCCCGAGCTTATTCCGGTCATCATCGGCGTCGGACAGGTCAACGACCGACCCGCCGACCCCGATCAGGGGCTCGACTCCCTCGGGCTGATGGTTGCGGCGCTGGAACTCGCGGCAAAGGATGCCGGCATCCCGCTCGCCGAAATCGACAGTCTCGCGATCGTCGACCAGATCAGCTTCCATCATCTCGGCAAGCTCTGTGAACCGCTCGCCGCGGCGATCGGCGCCAGTCCGGCGATCAATTATCAGTCCGCAGCCCCGCACGGTGACACGCCGGTGCGCCTGCTCAACGAAGCCGCGAACCGCATCGGCGCGGGCGAGGTCAAACTCGCCGCGATCGTCGGCGGCGAAGCATTGCGCACCGCCGCCGGCCGCGCTGCCAAGGCGGCAACCGGCGAGGACAAAAGCTATAACGCGATCCGCAAGGTCGCGACGCGGCGCGAACCCAATTACGCGCAGAAGCACGGCCTCGCCGCGCCGGTCGATGTCTATCCGCTCTATGAAAATGCGACGCGCGCCGCATGGGGCCAAAGCCTTGGCGAAGCGCAGCAGGAAAGCGCCGAAATCTGGTCGCGCTTCTCCGACGTCGCCGCCGCCAACGACGGCGCATGGATTCGCAAACCTGCCTCGCCCGCCGACATCCTGAAAGTCGACGAGCGCAATCGCCCGATCGCTTTTCCCTATTCGAAGCTGATGGTCGCCAACTCCTCGGTCAACCAGGGCGCGGGCTTCCTCGTCGCGAGCCTCGCCGAAGCGCGGCGGCGCGGGATCGCCGAGGACCGGCTGATCTATGTCGGCATGGGCGCAGCAGCGAAGGAACCGCCGAGCATCCTCCACCGCGACCGCTACGACGGCAGCGTCAGTATGGAAACGTCGATCACTCGCACGCTCGACCTCAACGCGATGACCGTCGAGGATTTCGATTTCGTCGAGCTTTACAGTTGCTTCCCCTGCGTGCCGAAGATGGCGCGGCGCATCCTTGGTTGGCCGGCGGATCGGCCCGCAACTGTGTTTGGCGGCCTCACCTTCGGCGGCGGTCCGATCGCCAATTATATGAGCCATGCGGTGGTCTCGATGGTCGAAAGACTGCGCAAGGACGGCCGCTATGGCTTCCTGTTCGCCAATGGCGGCTTCGCGACCGACAATCATTGTATCGTACTGGGGAGCGAACCGATCGCCGCGGCGAGCTTCCCGCAGGATTTCGACCATCAGGACGAGGCCGAAGCGAAGCGCGAGCAGGTGCCCGCGCTGGTCGAGGATTATGCGGGCCCCGCGACGATCGAGAGCTATACGGTATTTTACGGCCGCGATGGCGGCCCGAAGGCGGGGGTGGTGGTGGCGCGCACGCCCGAAGGCGCGCGGACACTCGCGCATGTCGATGCAAGCGACGCCGCGATGCTGGCGTTTCTGACCGATGGGACGCGGGAACCGGTGGGGACGGCGGGACAGATTGTGCCACTGGACGAAGGGTTCGGCTGGCGGGCCGCGTAACCGTTCAAGACCGTTCGTGTCGAGCGAAGTCGAGACACCCAGAAGGCGTGCGCCAACGATGGGCATCTCGACTTCGCTCGATGCGAACGGGAATTGAGATTGGCTTTCTCCCGTTAGATCTCGAACGACACTCCCTGCGCCAACGGCAGCGCGTCCGAATAATTCACCGTATTCGTCGCGCGGCGCATATATTGCCGCCAAGCGTCCGAGCCACTTTCACGCCCGCCGCCGGTTTCCTTCTCGCCGCCGAACGCCCCGCCGATCTCGGCGCCCGACGTGCCGAGATTGACGTTGGCGATCCCGCAGTCGCTTGCAACAAGGAAGCGCTCGGCCTCGCGCATATCGGTGGTGAAGATCGCTGACGACAGACCGGCGGCAACGTCGTTGTGCAATTCGATCACCGCATCGAGCTCATAATAGCGCATCACATAGAGGATCGGCGCGAAGGTCTCTTCGAGCACCGGCCCCACCTGTCCCGGCATCTCGACGAGCGCGGGCCTCACATAGAAGCTCGCGCCTTCGCCGACGCGGCCGCCGCCATGCACGATGCCGCCCGCCGCCTTGGCGGCCGCCAGCGCGTCCTGCATCATCTCGTAGGCAGCGCGGTCGATCAGCGGTCCGACAAGCGCTTCACTCTCCAGCGGGTTGCCAACGCCAACGCTGCCATAGGCGGCCTTCAGCTTCGCGACGAAGCCGTCATAGACGCTGTCGTGCAGGAACAAGCGGCGCGTCGTCGTGCAACGCTGCCCCGCCGTCCCCATCGCGCCGAAGGCGACACCGCGCAGGGCGAGGTCGAGGTCGGCGGAGGGCGCGACGATCACGCCATTGTTGCCGCCAAGTTCGAGGATCGCACGCGCGAACCGCTGCGCGAGACGCGGCGCGACCGCGCGGCCCATCCGCGTCGATCCGGTCGCAGAAACGAGGACGACGCGCCTGTCGTCGACCAGCGCCTCGCCGGCCTCGCGCCCGCCAATCAGCAGCTGTGCCAACCCTTCAGGCGCATCGCCGAAGCGCACCAACGCACGCGTGAAAATCGCCTGCGTCGCCAGCGCGGTCAGCGGCGTCTTTTCCGACGGCTTCCAGACCACACTGTTGCCGCATACGAGCGCGAGCGCAGCGTTCCACGCCCATACCGCGACGGGGAAGTTGAACGCCGAAATCACCCCGACCACGCCGAGTGGATGCCAGACCTCCATCATCCGGTGCCCCGGCCGCTCGGTCGCGATGGTGAGGCCATAGAGTTGGCGCGAAAGCCCGACCGCGAAGTCGCAGATGTCGATCATCTCCTGCACTTCGCCCGCGCCTTCGGACGCGATCTTGCCCGCCTCGATCGTGACAAGCTTGGCCAGATCGTCCTTGGCTGCACGCAGTTCCTCGCCCCACAATCGTACCAGCTCGCCGCGACGCGGCGCCGGGACGTGGCGCCACGCGCGGAACGCCGCGCTCGCATTGGCCAGCACCGCGTCGGTCGCCGCCGCATCGGCGACCTGCACCATTCCGAGCTGCTCGCCGGTCAGCGGCGTCACCGACGGCATCGATCCTTCGCTCCACAGCGCGCGATCGACGCCGATCCGGTCGAGCAGTCCGCCTACCTCTTGGCCCAGTTCAACCATATTCCGTCCCTTCATTGGCGCGCATGCGCCTTGCAGTTTGTGGCTCGCGGGTTATCGCAGCGGGCGAACAATGCAAACCCGAATGGGAGAGTCGCCAGTGTCCGAGTTGCCGCCGTCAGAGCCGCTTGTCCCCGTTCCCGCCGACGCCGCCGCGAATACGCATTGCACCGCCGCCGACTATGACCGGCTCTATGCGGCGAGCATCGCCGATCCCGACGCCTTCTGGGCCGAACAGGCGCAGCGCATCGACTGGATCAAGGCGCCGACAAAGATCGCCGGCTGGTCCTACGACCCGGTCGAGATCAAATGGTATGAGGACGGAATTCTCAACCTCTGCCACAACGCCGTCGACCGCCATGTCGCGGCAGGACATGGCGACCGCACCGCGATCGTCTTCGAACCCGATGCGCCCGATGGCGAGACGCGGCACATCAGCTACAAGACGCTGCTCGCCGACGTCATCCGCTTTGCCAATACGCTGAAAAAGATAGGTGTCCGGAAAGGCGACCGCGTCACCATCTATATGCCAATGATCCCGGAAGGCGCGGTGGCGATGCTCGCCTGCGCGCGCATCGGCGCGGTGCACAGCGTCGTTTTCGGCGGCTTCTCCCCCGAGGCAATCCACGGGCGGATCGAGGATTGCGGCAGCGACTGGGTGATCTGCGCCGACGAAGGCCTGCGCGGCGGCAAGGTGGTGCCGCTGAAGGCCAATGTCGACAAGGCGCTCGAGCGCGTCGATGTGAAGGCGGTGCTCGTCATCGCGCACACCGGCGGCGACGTCGCGATGAAGGAAGGCCGCGACCATTGGTACGACGCGCTGTCGGCCGATGTCGGCGCCGACTGCCCGTGCGAGCCGATGAATGCCGAGGATCCGCTCTTCATCCTCTACACCTCGGGCTCGACCGGAAAGCCGAAGGGCGTGCTCCATACCGTCGGCGGCTATTCGGTGTGGACCGCGAGCACCTTCTGGTACGGCTTCGACTATCGCCCCGGCGAAATCTTCTGGTGCAGCGCCGACATCGGCTGGGTCACCGGACACAGCTACGTCGTCTATGGCCCGCTCCAGAATGGCGCGACGACTTTGATGTTCGAGGGCGTGCCCAATTACCCCGACCACGACCGCTTCTGGCAGGTCGTCGACAAGCATAAGGTCAATATCCTCTACACCGCGCCGACCGCGATCCGCGCGCTGATGCGCGAGGGCGACGATTATGTGACGCGGCATGACCTGTCGTCGCTCCGCCTCCTCGGCAGCGTCGGCGAGCCGATCAATCCCGAGGCGTGGCGTTGGTACCATCAGGTCGTCGGCAAGGGCCACGTTCCCGTGATCGACACCTGGTGGCAAACCGAGACCGGCGGGATCATGATCACCACCCTGCCCGGCGCGCATCCGATGCAGCCGGGCAGCGCAGGGCGCCCTTTCTTTGGTGTCCGCCCGCAACTCGTCGATGCCGAAGGCGCGGTGCTCGTCGACGAGCAGACCGGCGGCGCCTCCGAAGGAAACTTGTGCATCACGCACAGCTGGCCGGGGCAGGCGCGCACCGTCTATGGCGACCATGAACGCTTTATCCAGACCTATTTCTCGACCTACAAAGGCAAATATTTCACCGGCGACGGCTGCCGCCGCGATGCCGATGGCTATTGGCGGATCACCGGCCGCGTCGACGACGTCATCAACGTCTCGGGCCACCGCATGGGTACCGCCGAGGTCGAAAGCGCGCTGGTGCTGCACGACCTTGTCGCCGAGGCGGCGGTCGTCGGCTTCCCGCACGACATCAAGGGCCAAGGCATCTATGCCTATGTCACGCTCAATGCCGGGGTCGAGCCGAACGATGAAGTCGCGGCGGCGCTGAAGCAGCAGGTTCGCACCGAAATCGGCCCGATCGCGACCCCCGATCATATCCATCTGACCCCCGGCCTGCCCAAGACGCGCTCGGGCAAGATCATGCGCCGGATTTTGCGCAAGATCGCCGAGAATGATTTCGGGTCATTGGGCGACACCTCGACCCTCGCCGATCCGAGCCTAGTCGATGGGCTGATCGAGGGGCGGAAGAACCGGTAGAACCGTCGCCCCCGCGAAGGCGGGGGCCGCTGTCGGTTTACGCAGCGATGCGGGGTAAGGCCTATTGCGGCCCTCGCCTTCGCGGGGGCGACGACAAAGGGCTATTCCGACAGCGCCTCGCATAACCGGTCAGTCGCCAGCGCAATCCGCGACTCCGCCGTCTCGCGATTGGAAGGGCTGTTTTCCACACCCTTGGTCTCGGTGTTGAACGCCAGCAGGCTCGCCGCTCGCTGATCGGGACAGAGGCTCAAATAAGCGCGAAAGCCGTTCTGATCGCCATTATGCCCGACGAAGCGCACCCCGGCGCTGCGGTCAATAAAGAAGGACAGGCCGCTCATCGTCGTCGTCGCCATGCGGCCTTGCGTGAAGTCCCGACCCGCCGAAATCTGCGGCACCCACATTTCCTCAAGCGACGCGCTCTTCAGCACCCGATCATAGTCTGCCGCGCGCGCCGCATTGCCAAGCAGGAAGGCGACATATTTTGCCATGTCGGGCATCGGCGCATTGAGCCCGCCGTTCGACACGGTGACGCCGGTATCGACATCGAACGGCGCCGCGACGCGCTTGCCGTTCCTGACATAATAGCTGTGCGAGCGAAACCGCAGCAGATGCGGCGGTGTGCGGTCGAAATAGCTGTCGTGCATCGCCAGCGGCTTCAGGATGTTCTTGTCGATATAGACTTCATAATCCTCGCCCGACAGCCGTTCGATCACCTGCCCCAGATAGACGATACCGGGGTTCGAATAGCCGAAGCGCGAGCCGGGTTTGAACTCGACCGTGGTATAGGGAAGCATCGCGACCAGCTGCGCCCAGCCCCTGGGCTCGAACGGCTGCCAGTCATGCTCGCGCCACGGCCACGTCCCGCTTCGGAACCCCGCGCTGTGGCTCATCAGCTGGCGGAGCGTGATCGCGCCGGTGTCGCCATAGACATTATGCACCGCCGCAAGTTCGGGGACATATTTGACGACCGGATCGTCGAGCGACAACAGCCCGCGGTCGCGCAGCTGCATGATCGCGATCCCGGTCATCGTCTTGGTCACCGACGCCCAGTGGTAGATCGTTCGGGAATCGACCGGCACGTGCGCCGCCGCATCCTGTTCGCCCAGATGATCGGCGGCGACCGTCTGGCCATCGCGCACGAAATAGAAACTGCTCCCCGCAATCTGGGCGCGGTGGGTCTCGGCGCGATGTGTTTCGCGAAAATCGCGGAGCGCGGCATCAAACCCGGCGTCCTCGGCAGCGGCCGGACTGGCGATCAGGGCAAGTGCAGCAACAATCCGGCGCAACATCGGCGTCCCTTTCCGTCATCCCGAAAGACGCGACGGTGGCCGAAGCCGATCAGAAATGGAAGTCGGGAAGCTCGGCCAACGCGATTCCCAGCGCCTCGGCCCAGCCGTGCGACACGCTTTGGAAATAGGCGTCGTCGCGCTCGAAACGCCGCTCGCGCACCGTGGTGAACTCGTCGCGCTCGTGAATCTTGAGGTCGATCGGCAAATCGACCCCCGCATTGGCGCGGATCGTCGAATCGAACGAGACGCAGAGCAGTTTCACCGCATCCTCGAACGACATCGCCGGATCATAGCTGCGCACAATGATCGGGCGGCCATATTTCGTCTCGCCGATTTGGAAGAAAGGATTGTCCTCGCCCGCCTCGATGAAATTGCCCTCGGGATAGATGAGGAACAGCCGCGGGTCCGATCCCTTGATCTGTCCGCCGACGATCAGCGACGCGCGGAAAAGCGATTCGGCGGCGGGGCCTTCGTCATTGTGGCGCATCACGATGCTGCGCAACGTCTCGCCCACGATATTCGCCACCGCGAACATCGACGGCGCGGCCAAGATCGACGGGTGGCGTTCCTCCGGGGCCTTGGTGCGCTCGTCAAGCAGGCTGACGACCGCCTGCGTCGTCGCGAGGTTGCCCGCCGACATCAGCGTGATCACGCGTTCGCCGGGGACGGTCCAGCTGCGCATCTTGCGGACCTGCGAGATGTCGTCGACGCCCGCATTGGTGCGGGTGTCCGACATGAACACCAGCCCCTTGTTCAATCGCATGCCAACGCAATAGGTCATCGTGTCCCGTTTTCCCCGCCCGGATAATTCTCGGCCGCCCCGGCTCGCTTATTGCTGGACCTGCACTTGGACAACCAGATTTTCCTGCGCGGCGCCATAGCGCATGCCGCGAACCGGGGCGGCGTCGCGATAATCGAGCCCCGTCGCGACGCGAATGTAACGCTGGTCTGGCGAATGACCGTTGCTCACGTCGAACCCGATCCAGCCGATATGGTCGAAATGCGCCTCGGCCCAGCCGTGCGTCGCATCCTGATGCGTGCGGTCGTTCATCATCAGATAGCCCGATACATAGCGCGCCGGGTGCCCAAGGTGGCGCATCGCGGCAATGAAGATATGTGCATGGTCCTGACACACCCCGCCTTCGCCGGCGAGCGCCTGCTCCGCGCTCGTTTCAGCATCGGTGACACCGATCCGGTAAGGCAGTCTGTCCAGAATCAGCGCCGACAGCGCGTGTGCGCGCTCGATGTCGTTGGCGAAGTCGCGGCCGAGTTCGGCGGCGAGCGAGCGCACTCCGCGTCCCGCGCGCGTCAGCGACGTCGGGCGGAGGAAGGTCCAGAGCGGCATCGCGCCGCGGTGCGGCCCGATTACCCCGTCCCATGTGATCAATTCGACCTCGCCCGCGCAACGGATGACGAGTTCGCTCGCACCGCTGTCGACCGCGACCAGATCGACGCCATTACCATGATGGTCGGTATAGTGAAGCTGGTGCCCGCCGCCCTCGATCGCGATCGTCCAGCCGTGGATCAATTGCTGCCCCGGCCGCTCCTTCGGCGTCAGCTTGACCTGTTGCAGCGCGTAACGGACCGGGCTGTCATATCGATAATGGGTGATATGTTCGACGCGCAGCCGCATGGTTACTCCACGAACCGGTAGTCGCGCTCGATCTGCCGCGCGAGCGCGGCGTTGGCACGAAGGAAGTCGGTGATAAATTCGTGCAGCCCGCCGTCGAATATCGACGCGATCGGTCGCGACAGCCGGTCGCGGCAGATCGAGGCGCCCATCCGCACAGCCTCGGTCTCCTCGCCATAGGCGTGCTGCAGCCATGCAAGATTGTCGTTCATCTTGTCGCAGCAAAATGACAGACTGCGCGGCATCTGCTTATAGAGGATCAGGAACTCGGCGATCTTGAGCGCGCTGATCTCCGCTCCGTACAGCCAGTGATAGGCGCGATGCGCCGACACCGATCGCAGGATCGTCTCCCACTGCACATTGTCGATCGAACTGCCGATATGCGCGACCGACGGCAGCAGCAGATAATATTTGACGTCGAGGATGCGCGCGGTGTTGTCGGCGCGTTCGAGGAAAGTGCCGACCCGCGCGAAATTATAGCCGTCGTTGCGCAGCATCGTCCCCGCGAAGGCACCGCGCACCAGCCCGCTTTGCTGGCGGATCGCCGCGAGCACGTCGGGCAGGTCGTCCTCGCGCACCTGCCGTTTCAGCAGCGCGCCCAATGTCATCCAGCTCGTGTTGACCGCCTCCCACGCCTCGCGCGTCAGATAGGTGCGCGCGGTCCGCGCATTGTCGCGCGCCTGCTTGATCACCGACATGATACTCGACGGGTTGGCGGGATCGCGCAGCATGAAATCGACGACGCGCTGCGAGCTATAATCCGCGCCATGCGCCTGCCGGAAATAATAGTCCTGCCCCGCGGTGACGAGGACCGAGCGCCATTCGGCCGCCGCGGTGTTCGACCGTGTCAGTGCGATGCGGAAACCCGCGTCGATCAGCCGCGCATTATTCTCGCTGCGTTCGAGATAGCGCGCCATCCAGTAAAGGGAGCCTGCGGTTTTGCCGAGCATCGCCGTCAGTCCTCCAGGACCCAGGTGTCTTTGGTCCCGCCGCCTTGGCTCGAATTGACGACCAGCGATCCCTTGCTCATCGCGACACGCGTCAGCCCGCCGGGCGTGATACGGATCCCCTGCGGCGACATCAACACGAAGGGGCGCAGATCGACGTGGCGCGGCGCCAACCCTGCCTTGGTAAAGATCGGCACGGTCGAGAGCGAGAGCGTCGGCTGCGCGATATAATTGCGCGGGTTCGCCTCCAGCTTGGCGCGGAACGCCGCGATCTCCTTCTTGCTCGCCGCAGGTCCGACGAGCATCCCGTAACCGCCCGACCCGTGCACCTCTTTCACGACCAGTTCGGGCAGGCGTTCGAGTACTTCCGTCAGATGCTCGGGTTCGCTGCATCGCCAGGTCGGCACGTTGGGAAGCAGGGCCTTTTCACCCGTATAGAATTCGATGATGTCGGGCATGTACGAATAAAGCGCCTTGTCGTCGGCGATACCCGTCCCCGGCGCATTGGCGATGGTGATCCCGCCCGCACGGTAAACGTCCCATATCCCCGGCACACCGAGCATCGAGTCCGGCCGGAAATTGAGCGGATCGAGGAAATCGTCGTCGACGCGGCGATAGAGGACGTCGATCGGCGTGTAGCCCTGCGTCGTGCGCATCGCGACGCGGCCCTCGACGACGCGCAGATCATGCCCCTCGACCAGTTCGGCGCCCATCTGGTCGGCGAGGAAGCTGTGCTCGAAATAAGCGCTGTTGTGGATGCCCGGGGTCAGGACAGCGACGGTCGGCGTGCCGCCACATGCCGGTGGGGCACATGCCGCGAGCGATTTCAGGAGTTTGAGCGGATAATCGCTGACCTCGCGCACCGAAATCTTCGCGAACAGCTCGGGGAACATCTGGAGCATCGTCTCCCGGTTCTCGAGCATATAGGACACGCCCGACGGCGTCCGTGCATTGTCCTCGAGCACGTAAAATTCGTCGGCGCCGGTGCGCACGATGTCGATGCCGCTGATGTGGGTATAGATCCCGCCCGGCGGGTCCATGCCCATCATCATCGGCAGAAAGGCCTCGTTGCGCGCGATCAACTCGACCGGCACCCGGCCCGCGCGCAAAATCTCCTGCCGGTGATAGATGTCATGGAGGAAGGCGTTGAGCGCGCGCACGCGCTGCTCGATCCCGCGCGACAGCCGCCGCCATTCACTCGCCGCAATGATGCGCGGGACGACGTCGAAGGGGATCAGGCGTTCGTCGGCCTCATCCTCGCCATAGACGTTGAAGGTGATGCCGGTGGTGCGGAAAAAAGCCTCGGCTTGCTTCGCCTTGCGCTGGATGCGCGCCGCATCCTCGCGGCCGAACCAGTCCGAATATTCGCGATAGGGCGGCCGGACCTCGCCCCCCTGCCCGTAACTTGGCTGTCCCGTCATCTCGTCGAAAAAGGAAATGCGCCGCCCTTTCCACGCAACATGCCACCGTCCGGCCGCGCGTCTCCTCGTGGGCGTGCGCGGCCCCGTCGTTCCTGCCTGCTGCGTCGCTTGTCTGGCTACGCGGCCGCCAAGCTTATGAAGGCGATGCTAATCGCGCCCGCGCACCTTGGCAAGCGGACTCATCGGACAGGATGATACGGTAACTTCAAGGGCTTGCCGCGCGCCCGAGAGCGCGCGGCAAACATTAGATCAGATCGCCCCGTGGCAATGCTTATACTTGCGGCCCGAACCGCAAGGGCACGGCGCGTTGCGGCTGATCTCGAGCGCGGCATAGGGATTTTCGCCCTCGGGCAGGTCGGGCTTCGGCACCTGCATCGGCGGCAGCGTGTTCGCGATCACGCCGAGCGCGCCCGCGTCGATGTCGCCGCTATTGTCCTCGCCGGTGAACGGATCGATATGCGTCGTCAGGAAATCGGGCAGGTCGGGCAGCGGCATCGGCTCGGGCTCCTCGAAGCGCAGATCGATCCGCGCGACGGTGCGCGTTACATCCTCGCGGATGTTCGACAGCATGCGCTCGAACAGCGCGAAGGCTTCCTGCTTATATTCGTTGATCGGCTGCTTCTGGGCATAGGCGCGCAGGAACACGACCTGGCGCAGCGCGTCGAGGGTCGAGAGATGCTCTTTCCAATGATGGTCGAGCGTCTGAAGCAGGATCGACTTCTCAATCCCCTTCCACGTCTCGGCATCGACGAGGCCCGCCTTCTCGGCCGCTACCGCGTCGGCCGCCTGCTGGATGCGCTCCTCGAAGATTTCGGCATCGACCGCATCCTCCTGCATCCAGTCGTCGATCGGCGGCGCGAGGTCGAGGATGTTCGCGACGCGCTCCTTCATCGCCTCGACATCCCACTGTTCGGGATAGCTGCCCGGGGGGCACGCGTCGGCAACGATCGAATTGACCGTCTCGGCGCGCATCGCCGCCATCACCTCGTCGACGGTCTCGCTGTCGATGATCTCGCCGCGCTGTTCATAGATGACCTTGCGCTGGTCGTTCATGACGTTGTCATATTCGACCACCTGCTTGCGGATATCGTAGTTGCGCGCCTCGACCTTCTTCTGCGCGGTCTCGATCGCCTTCGACAGCCACTTCGACCCGATCGCCTCGCCATCCTCCAGATTCTTGTTCATCATCTTGGAGAAGAGCGTGTCGGGACCGAAGATGCGCAAAAGGTCGTCGTCGAGGCAAAGGTAGAATTTCGACAGGCCGGGATCGCCCTGACGCCCCGAGCGGCCGCGCAGCTGGTTGTCGATACGGCGGCTTTCGTGGCGCTCGGTCGCAAGCACGAACAGCCCGCCCGCGGCCTTCACCGCTTCGCGCTCGGCGGCGACTTCGGCCTGGATGCGCGCGATGCCCGCTTCGCGCTCGGGACCTTCGGGCAGGTCCTTGAGCTCGTCGTCGATGCGGAATTCTTCGTTGCCGCCGAGTTTGATGTCGGTGCCGCGGCCCGCCATATTCGTCGCGATCGTCACCGCGCCGGTGCGGCCTGCCTGCGCGACGATATGCGCCTCGCTTTCGTGGAAACGCGCGTTGAGCACGCTGTGCGGCACGCCTTCCTTTTCGAGGTAGGAAGAGAGCAGCTCCGACTTTTCGATCGACACGGTGCCCACGAGCACCGGCTGACCGCGCTCGTTCGCCTCGCGAATCGTCTTGGCGATCGCGCCGAACTTGTCGGTGATATTCTTGTAGAATTCATCCTCGTCGTCGATGCGCGCAATCGGGCGATTGGTCGGGATGTTGACGACATTCATCTTGTAGATGTCGAAGAATTCGGCCGCTTCGGTCGCCGCGGTGCCGGTCATGCCCGAAAGCTTCGGATACATGCGGAAATAATTCTGGAAGGTGATCGAAGCCAGGGTCTGGTTCTCGGGCTCGATCTGGACGCCTTCCTTCGCCTCGACCGCCTGATGCAGCCCGTCGGACCAGCGCCGCCCGTCCATCATGCGGCCGGTGAACTCGTCGATGATCACGACCTTGCCGTCCTTGACGATATAGTCGGTGTCGATCCGGAACATCTGGATCGCCTTCAGTGCCTGGTTGACGTGGTGGACGACCTGCGTGTTTTCGATGTCGTAGAGATTATTGCCCTGGAGCAGCCCGGCGGCTTCGAGCAGGCGTTCGACATGCTCGGTGCCGTCTTCGGTCAGGCTGATCGACTTCGACTTCTCGTCCTTCTCATAATCTTCTTCGCCGAGCTGGAGGACGACCTCGTTGACGCGGATATAGAGTTCGGACTTGTCGTCGGTCGGGCCCGAGATGATCAGCGGGGTGCGCGCCTCGTCGATCAGGATCGAGTCGACCTCGTCGACGATGCCGAAATTGAATTCACGGTGCACCATCTGCGCGCGGTCGAACTTCATATTGTCGCGGAGGTAATCGAACCCCAGCTCGTTGTTCGTCGCGTATGTGATGTCGCTGTTATAGGCGTCGCGGCGCTGCGTCTCGTTAAGGTTGGGGACGATGATCCCGGTGGTGAGGCCAAGGAAGCCATAGACGGTGCCCATCCATTCGGCGTCGCGGCGCGCGAGATAGTCGTTGACGGTCACGACATGGACGCCCTTGCCCTCGAGCGCGTTCAGGTAACAGGGCAAGGTCGCCATCAGCGTCTTGCCCTCGCCCGTCGCCATTTCGGCGATCTCGCCGCGGTGGAGGACGACGCCGCCGATCAGCTGCACATCGAAATGACGCATGCCGAGCGTGCGGACCGCCGCCTCGCGCACCGTCGCAAAGGCCTCGGGCAGGATGTCGTCGAGCGTCTCGCCGGCTTCGAGCCGGTCGCGGAATGCCTGCGTCTGCGCCTGCAGCCCCGCATCATCGAGCGCCTGCATCGCGGGCTCGAACGCATTGATCTTGTCGACGATCTTGCGGATCGAATTGACGTAACGGTCGTTGGACGAGCCGAACAGGCTCTTGGCAAGGCCAGCAAACATCTATTTTTCCTTGAAATATCAATTGAGTTGGCGACCATCGGGTCGCGCGTATGTGCAAAGATGCCCGGCGTGGGCGGCGCCCCGAAACAGGCGCAGGCAAGCTCGCCCTATTCGAGCGCGCGGTCGCTGCCGGTGAGAAGACCGGGAAGATGCGGAGGCGCCGCCTTGCGCGGCTTGCCGCTGCCGGTCGACGTCCGCCGCGGCGCGGTGTTGGTGGTGGGGCGCCGCTCGGTATCGCTCGCTTCGGTCTTGCCCGTCGTTTCGGCCAGCAGGACCAGTGCCCCCATCGCCGCCGGAACGGCAGGCGCGGCAGCAGCCCGGTCGGCGGTCGCCAGGCCGGTCAGCAATGCCAAAAGGGTCAAAAACAACCGCAAGAATCGCCCCTCTATACGTCCGGAGCGTGAAATATTGCGCCCCGTCCCCTGAACATAGGGTGAAAGCCGTGCGGCGTCTAGAGGGCTGCGGCCGCCGCGGGGTCGGTCAGTTCGGGGTTCAAGCCGCGGACTTCGATCAGAAAGCTCTTGGGCTTCTTGAACAATTTGCTCTTGCGATTGACCTGCAGGCCGACCACCTCGGCCAACTCCATCACGAAATGGACGCAATTGCGCTTGTTGAGGCTGTAGCTCGGCTGCTCGCGGTCGCGCCATTCGGCGACCTTCGCCAAGATCCGGCCATAAGTCGCATCGTCGACCGTCACGTCGAACTGGCGGTCGCTCTTTTCGATATAGTCGGGTTTCGATGATTCGACCTTGCCCTTCACCGACCCGAAGAGGATCGCGGGGCTGACCGAAACCGCGGTAAAGCCGTAATTGGCGTCGACCACCTCGCCCGTCGCGTCGAGCGTCCCCTTCATCACGATGAAGGCGTGCGGAAAGCGATCACCGAAATCATGGCTGTAAAAGCTCACGACCACGTCGGCGCGCGCCGGGGTGGTGAAGCCCGCGCACAGCATCAGCAGCGACAGGAGGATCAAGCGAAGGCCGCGGGTCATCCCCGCCCTCTTAGCCAGCGGCGCCCGATCTTGCCAAGCCGCGATTGCCGCTTGACCCCGGCGCCGACTTCGCATCATGTCTCATTGACATCGATGTAAGGAGGGAGCGGATGGCACGGAAGGCGATTTTCATCACCGGGGGCGGATCGGGTATCGGCCGCGCGGTCGCGCGCCATTTCGCCGGACAGGGCTGGTTCGTCGGCATCGCCGACGTCAACCGCGCCGGCATCGACGAGACCGCGGCATTACTCCCGGAAGGTGCGTCCTCGCGCCATGTGATGGACGTGCGCGACCGTGACCAGTGGAAGGCCGCGCTCGAAGAATTCGCGGCGGCGAGCGGCGGCCGCCTCGACGTCCTTTTCAACAATGCCGGCATCGGGTCGGGCGGGCAATATATGGACATGGATCCGGCGGAGGCCGACCGGCTGATCGCGATCAATTTCGGCGGGGTCGTCAACGGCATCTATGCGGCGCTGCCGCTGCTCAGGGCGACGCCAGGGTCGGCGATCCTCAACACCGGATCGGCGTCGGGCTTCTATGGCGTCGCGGGGCTCGCCGTCTATTCGGCAACGAAGTTCGCGGTGCGCGGGCTGACCGAGGCGCTCGAGATCGAGTTCGCCAAGCACGGCATCAAGGTGCGCTCGCTGATGCCCGGCTTCATCGACACGCCGCTGCTCGATCAGGTCAGCGCCGACAGCAACGAACCCGCGCGCACCCGCCTGTCGGCAAGCGGGTTCGAGATTTCGCCGGTCGAGGATGTCGCGCGCGCGGCATGGGACGCCGTGCATGGCGACCGCGTGCACATGCCCGTCGGCAAGATGGCCAGGCGGCTGTCGCGCCTCGCGCGCTGGTTCCCGGGATTGATCGTGCGCCAGTCGAAGAAGATCGACGGGCTGGGCACGGCC
This sequence comes from Sphingopyxis sp. PAMC25046, assembly GCF_004795895.1. NCBI lineage: Bacteria > Pseudomonadati > Pseudomonadota > Alphaproteobacteria > Sphingomonadales > Sphingopyxidaceae > Sphingopyxis > Sphingopyxis sp. PAMC25046. Next base: position 910,001 of record NZ_CP039250.1, on the reverse strand, counting down.
GGGCATTGAGGCGCGGCGGCGGCTTTGGGGTAGCCAGCGGACATTCGCGTGGCGCGCGGGTCAACAACTGGGTCGCGGTCTCAATGCCTCAAACCTGCCGATCTTAGCGCCGGGCAGTCCTAGTCGTTTGGTGGACAGCCCGCTTCGCCGACAATGCTCTGCAAACCGGCGCAGTTGCTCGGGTGAGACCTCCGCAGGCACCTCGACCTCGATAAATGGTTCATGACCGTGGCTGTTCGTCACTGTCAAACCCACGCTTCTCACGAAATATAGTGTCCGCCACTTTCGGCGGGGGTGAACGTGCAAGAGTGTGCGGAAAGGTGGGCGGCTCGGACCGCGAGGATAGTCCCACCCGTCGCTATAGAGAACCTTCTGCCTCCAACCGACCGAGCGCCTAAATCCATATTCCGGACGCCACTGCTTCGACTTCGCCAAGCTCTTCATTCTCCCAGATTGCATCGTAGCAGTAATGTCCACAACGGGGCCGAAACCGGCCCTCCCGCCGAACCTATTTCCCCGCCCCACAGGTCACCGATCCGCTGCCGACGTTGCGCACCGTGCACACCGGCCGCCCAAGCACAACGACCTTGCCGATCCCGCGCGCGGTGACCGCGGCGCTCTTGACCGCGTGGAGGATGTGATCGCCCGCGCCCTCGCTGTCGCTGATCAGCTCACCGACCGCCAGCGCGCCGGCATCGACCACGCCCGCACCCGACAGCGTCATCCGCGCGGTCTTGGCGGCGCCGCCGAGCGTCATCGTGCCGTTGCCGATCATCGCGACCTGCAGCCGGTCGGCCGCGATCGCGCCGACGGTCAATTCCCCGGGGCCGCGCAGGCCGACCATCGCGCGCTGCCCCTTGAGCTGGTCGATCCGGAGCGAGCCGGCCCCCGCGAGCGTCGCGCTGTTCAGATGGGCGGCGTTGACGCGAACCGTGACCGGCCCGTGCGGCCGTCGGCGCTTTTCATCGCCCGCGAACTGGCGCTGGCTGATCACCAGCCGGCCGTCGCGGCTTTCGAGGCTCAGCCGGTCGAGCGCGTCCTGCGGCCCCGTCGCGACCGCGCTCACCGGCGCGCGCGTCACCACCTCGACCGCGACGTCGGCATTGACCTCGATTGCCTCGAAACTGGTGAGGCCGAAACGCTTCTCTGCCGCCGATGCGACGCCGGCGAGCGAAAGGGCGCCCGCCGCGACGGCGGCGCCCCTTGCGATACAGGACAGGGTGCTGGTCATGCTGCTGCCCTAACCTTTTCAGGCCGGCAGCACCATAGGCGCCCTAGGGTCAGGACCCATTAATTCCACGTTCGAGGTTTGAAGCGATTTTGCTCAGGGCGAGGAGAAAAGGCGCAGGAATATGAACATATTTCAAGGCTTTTCGACGAAGCCATGGGCAAAATCGGTCAAATCCCGCAGGGACGTCGAAATGGCTTCGATCTCAGGCTTGGGCGGGCTTACAGGTAGCGATGCTACCCGCTGCGCCCGCCCAAGCCCGATATCTTCGCCATTTCGACGCCTCGATCGCGGAATTAATGGGTCCTGACCCTAGTTACAGGTCGCGGTGCCCGAACCCATCGTGCGCGTCGAACATTTGCCGCCGCCGCCGATCGTCGCATCGCCCGATCCCAGGATCGCGATGTCGGCGCTGCCGCTCGCTTTCGCGTCGACGTCGCCCGATCCGGTGATCGACACATCGAGCGTCGTCGCCGCGAGCCCACCCGCTGCGATGTTGCCCGATCCTGTAACCCCGAAATCACCCGATCCGATCGTTCCGCCGCCGATTTCGATATCGCCCGAACCCGACACGGCGACCTTAGCGCTCTTGCCGTTCAGCGTCCCCACCTTGAGGTCGCCCGAACCGGTGACCACCGCCTCGACCGCGTCGCCGTCGACCGCATCGGCGTCGATCTCGCCCGACCCGGTCAGCCGCACCTCGCGGAGCGCCGGCATGGTGATCGCGATGTCGACATCATTGTCGCCGCCGCGGAAGCTGAAGTCCGAATTCTTGCGCCCGATGGACAGCATGTCGCCGTCGAGTTCGATTTCGAGCTCGTCGATGACGGCTTTCGGTCCCTTGGCGCTGATCGAAAAAGCGTCGCCGCGGCGAATGGTGACATCGTCGGGACCCGCGACCTTGACGCCGGTGAAGCCCGTGAGGTCGAAGCTCTGCGTGGTCACCGGCCCCGCATCAACCGTGCGCCGTCCGTTCTTGCCGTCGCTCGTCACTTCGGCGCTGCACGCCGTGACGGTCATCGCGAGAGCCAGCGGCAGCGCCGCCATCGTCCAGTTACGCATCGAAAATCTCCTTCGTGTGTTGCTTGCGTAACACACAGGAGCACGGCCTGTCCAGTGCAAGCCGCCATCTTGTCGCCACCTTCGTGGCCCAGAGGCGCAAATCCTTCAGGAAAGAGACGATGAGCGTAGCCTTTCGCCGCGAGAGCGACGACGAACATAAAGAACCCGAGTTCGAATGGCCGATTCCGGTCGGCGCCAATCTCGTGACCCCACGCGGCCTCCGCCTGCTCGGCGAGGAGGTGGCGCGCCTCGAAACCGCGATCGCAGCCGAAACCGGCGACGACGCGCGCAAGAAATTGCAGCGCCGCCTTCGCTATCTCCATACGCGTCAGGCGACCGCGGAGGTGCAGGCGCCGCCTGGCGACAATGTCGTCGGCATCGGCAGCCGCGTCCGCTATGCGTTGAATGGCGCCGAACGCGCGGTCACGATCGTCGGCCATGACGAGGCCGATCCCGCCGCGGGCCATATCGCCTTCACCGCGCCGCTCGGCCGCGCCTTGATGGGTGCCGAGGCCGGCGACATGGTCGCATTTCAGGGGCGCGACGATGCGATCGAGATTCTCGCCGCCGCCGCCGATCCGGAGGTGATGGCATGAAGGACAGGTTCGAACGACACAAACAGCCGTGGACCGCCGCCGAAATCGACAAGCTTCACACGCTCGCGAAAAAGGGCATGGCGCTGAAAGCGATCGCCAAGGCGCTGACGCGCAGCGAGGAATCGGTGAAGCAACGCGCCAAGGCCGACGGCCTCTCGATCGCGAAGCTGCACTAGGCCTTTCATGACCGCTTTCGATTATGACGCCATCGTGCTGGGTGCCGGCGCGGCCGGGCTGATGTGCGCCGCGGTCGCGGGGCAAAGGGGGCGGCGCGTCCTGCTGCTCGACCATGCCGACCAGGTGGGCAAGAAAATCCTGATCTCGGGCGGCGGGCGGTGCAATTTCACCAACATATATAGCGCGCCCGACCGTTATATCTCGGCGAATCCGCATTTCGCCAAATCGGCGCTCGCGCGCTATACCGCCGCCGATTTCATCGAGCTGGTGAACGCTTACGGGATCGCGCATCACGAAAAGACGCTCGGCCAGCTTTTTTGCGACGGCTCGGCAAAGCAGATCGTCGCGATGCTGCTGGACGAATGCGCGAAGGGCGCGGTCGATGTCCGCTGCGGCCAGCCGGTGCGCGAGGTGACGCATGGCGATGGCGGCTTCCGCGTGAGTTTCGGCGACCAGCCCTTTACCGCCGCCAACCTCGTCATTGCGACCGGCGGGCCGTCGATCCCGAAAATGGGCGCCACCGGCTTCGCCTACGATCTCGCGCGCCGGTTCGCGCTAAAGGTCGTCGAGCCGCGCCCCGCGCTCGTCCCGCTGACGTTGGGCGGCGACGATGTACTGTTCCGCGACCTGTCGGGGGTCGCGACCCCGGTCGAAGCTCGCGCGGGCAAGGCAAGCTTCCGCGAAGCCGCGCTGTTCACGCATAAGGGTCTTTCGGGCCCGGCGATCCTTCAGGTCAGCAGCTATTGGCGGCATGGCGAACCGGTGACGATCGACTTCCTTCCCGATGCGGCGCCGGGCTGGCTGCTCGAAGCCAAGCGCTCTCGCCCACGGGCGACGCTGGCTTCGGCGCTCGCGCTTCCCGACCGGCTCGCCCAGACGCTGGCCGACCGCCTCGCGCTTCCCGGCGAACTCGGCGCGCTCACCGACCGCAAGCTCGCCGACGCCGAGGCGCGCCTCAAGCGCTGGCCGTTCCACCCCAACGGCACCGAGGGTTTCGCGAAGGCCGAGGTCACCGTGGGCGGGATTTCGACTGCAAACCTGTCCTCGCAAACAATGATGGCCAAAAGCGTTCCCGGCCTGTATGCGGTCGGCGAAGCCGTGGACGTCACCGGATGGCTGGGCGGCTATAATTTTCAATGGGCCTGGGCCAGCGGATACGCAGCGGGTCAGGCCCTTTAGGAAAAAACTTAAGAACCATCGTCATGCCGGACTTGATCCGGCATCCACGCGCCATTGCAAAACCTTGGGCGATGGACCCCGGATCAGGTCCGGGGTGACGAACAGAGAATCGGCCGCGCATGGCCGCACAGGATAAGAAGAACATATGGCTTTCGAACATCTCTCGCCCGTCCTTGCGGACGCCCTCACCGCGCGCGGCTATGAAGCGCTTACTCCCGTCCAGGCGCAGGTTAGCGAAGAGGCGGCAAAGGGCCGCGACCTGCTCGTTTCGGCGCAGACCGGCTCGGGCAAGACCGTCGCTTTCGGCCTCGCGATGGCGGACGAACTGCTCGAAGACGGCCGCCTGCCCTTCGCGACCGCGCCGCTTGCGCTGATCGTCGCGCCGACGCGCGAACTCGCGCTGCAGGTCAGCCGCGAACTCGGCTGGCTCTATGCCAAGGCCGGCGCGCGCATCGCGACCTGCGTCGGCGGCATGGATGCGAGCCGCGAGCGCCGCAACCTCAACCAGGGCGTGCATATCGTCGTCGGCACCCCCGGGCGCCTGCGCGACCATCTCGAACGCGGTGCACTCGACCTCGAAGCGCTGCGCGTCGCGGTGCTCGACGAGGCCGACGAAATGCTCGACATGGGGTTCCGCGACGATCTCGAGGAAATCCTCGACGGCACCCCCGATACGCGCCGCACACTTCTCTTCTCGGCGACGCTTCCGAAGCCGATCGTCCAGCTCGCCAAGCGTTACCAGCGCGATGCGCTGCGCATATCAACCGTCGGCGAAGACCGCGGCCATGGCGACATCGCCTATCAGGCGGTGACCGTCGCCCCCGCCGACATCGAAGGCGCGGTGATCAACCTGCTGCGCCTGCACGAAGCCGAGACCGCGATGCTCTTCTGCGCGACGCGCGACAATGTCCGCCGCCTGCACGCGAGCCTGATCGAGCGCGGTTTCGCCGCCGTCGCGCTGTCGGGCGAGCATAGCCAGAACGAGCGCAACCACGCGCTACAGGCGCTGCGCGACCGCCGGGCCAGAGTCTGCGTCGCGACCGACGTCGCCGCGCGCGGCATCGACCTGCCGACGCTCAGCCTCGTCATCCATGTCGAAATTCCGCGCGATGCCGAAACGCTTCAGCACCGTTCGGGCCGCACCGGCCGCGCTGGCAAAAAGGGCACCGCGGTCATCATCGTCCCCTATCCGCGCCGCCGCCGCGTCGACGGCATGCTGCGCGGCGCGCGGATCAACGCTGAATGGATGGACGCGCCGACCGCCGCCGACGTCCGCCAAAAGGATCAGGAACGGCTGATCGAAAAGCTGCTCGCACCCGTCGAGCATGAGCCCGAGGATCTGGAACTCGCCGCGCGGCTGATGGCCGAGCGCAGCCCCGAGGACATCGCGGCCTCGCTCGTCCGCGCGCACCGCGCGCTGATGCCGCCGCCCGAGGATCTGCTCGACAACGGCCCGCGCGGCCGCGAGCGTCCCGAACGCGGTGAGCGTTTTGAACGCCCTGAACGCGGCGGCGGCGACCGCCGCGACGGCTTCGAGGACAGCGTCTGGTTCCGCCTCAATATCGGCCGCCACCAGAATGCCGATCCGCGCTGGATCCTGCCCCTGCTCTGCCGCCGCGGCCATGTGAGCAAGAACGAGATCGGCGCGATCCGCATCGGGCCAAAGGAAACGATGTTCAACATCCCGCGCGCGATCGCCGACCGCTTCGCCGAAGCCGTGGTTCGCACCGCGAACCAGGACGGCGAGGACGACAGCGGCGTGTCGATTACGCCCGCGCCCGACGGCCCGACCTATCCGCCGCGCCGCGACAAAGGCCCACGCGACGCTGGACCGCGCGGCGCACCGGGCGGCCATCGTGCAGGTCCACGTGGACCGCGTGGCCCGGGCGGCCCCGGCGGCAACGAACGCTACAAGCCCAAGCCCTACGGCCAGCGCAGCCCGCGTCGCCCCAAATGAGTTGACCCCCTCCCCTTCGCGGGAGGGGCTTTCATCGCACTGCCCTTGCGCTCTCTGCTCCGGCCCACCAGATGGGCCCGACAGCAGGAGAGCGGCGCATGCAGGCGATTGAGGCTTTCATCGAAAAGCAGGGCGGTCCCGAGGTCATCGACTGGCGCATCGTGACGCTCGCCGATCCCGGCCCCGGACAGGTGCTCGTGCGCCAGACAGCTGTCGGGCTCAACTATATCGACACCTATCACCGCGACGGCACCTATCCGGTCGAGTTGCCCGGCGGGCTCGGCGTCGAGGCGGCGGGCGAGGTGGTCGCGATCGGCGCCGACGTCCACGGCCTCCGCCCCGGGGACCGCGTCGCGACCTTCGGGCCGCAGCGGAGCGCCTATGCGTCAGCGCGGATCGTTCCCGCTTCCTCGCTGTTCAAGCTGCCGCCCGGCATCGACGACGAAACCGCCGCCGCCGCGCTGCTCAAGGCGTGCACGGTCGAAGCGCTCGTCGAACGCTGCGCGAAGGTCGAAGCCGGTATGACGGTGCTCGTCCATGCCGCCGCGGGCGGGGTCGGGCTGATCCTCGTCCAGTGGCTGAAGGCGATCGGCGCGACGGTCATCGGCACCGTCAGCACCGAAGCCAAGGCGCATGCCGCGCGCGAAGCCGGCGCCGACCATGTCATCCGCTACAAGCAGGACGACGTCGCCGCGCACGTCCGCGAAATCACCGACGGACAGGGCGTCCCCGTCACCTTCGACGGCATCGGCATGGCGACCTGGGACGTGTCGCTGCGAGCGACCGCACGGCGCGGACTGATCGTGAGTTACGGCAACGCCGGCGGGCCGGTGACCGGCGTCAACCTTGGCATCCTCGCACAGCATGGGTCGCAGTTCGTGACGCGCCCGACGCTGTTCGATTATTATCACCTGCCCGGCGAACGTGCCGCGGGCGCCGCGCGCGTGTTCGAGATGATCGAGAGCGGCGCGGTGAAGATCACGATCGGCCAGCGTTATTCGCTGGAGGATGCGGCGCGGGCGCATGCCGATCTGGAAGCGGGACGCACGACCGGGTCGACACTGCTGATACCGGAGCACTCTTAGAACCCCCTCCCGCTTGCGGGAGGGGCGGCGAGACTTGCGAGCTTGCTCGCTAGTCGCAGCGCGGAGGATTCGGCAACGTCAAATGCCCTCCCCCAACCCCGCCCTGAAGGGAGGGTTTACGCCTTCAACCGTTCGGCGTGCCACGCTACATGCTCGGCCATGAAGGTCGAGATGAAGAAATAACTGTGGTCATAGCCCGGCTGCATGCGGATATCGGCCTTTTGCCCGTTCCGCTCGCACGCTTCGACCAGCAATCCGGTCTTGAGCTGTTCGGCAAGAAAATTGTCGGCCTCGCCCTGATCGACGAGCAGGTCGGGCACACGCAGCCCCTGATCGAGCAGCGCGCACGCATCATAGGCGTGCCAATCCTCGCGGTCGCCGCCGAGATAGCCGCCGAGCGCCTTTTCGCCCCACGGGCATTGCGACGGCGCGACGATCGGCGAAAAGGCCGACACCGAGCGGAAACGGTCCTGATTGCGAAGGCCGATCGTGAGCGCGCCATGTCCGCCCATCGAGTGGCCGGTGATGCCCTGCCGCGTCAGGTCGGCGCTCGCGAAATTGCGCAGCACCAGCGACGGCAGTTCGTCCTCGACGTACGAGCGCATTCGGTAATGTTTCGCCCACGGCTCGGCGGTCGCATCGACATAAAAGCCCGCGCCGAGTCCGAAATCATAGGCCGCATCGGGATCGTCCGGCACATCCTCACCACGGGGCGACGTGTCGGGCGCGATGAAGATCACGCCATGTTCGGCGCAGGCCGCGCGATATTCGCCCTTCTCCATCACATTGGCGTGGGTGCAGGTCAGCCCCGACAGATACCATAACACCGGCAGCTTCGCGCCGCCGTCATGGTCGGGGACGAAGACCGCGAAGGTCATGTCGGTGCCGGTGGTCGTGCTCGCATGCTTGTAGACGCCTTGCGTGCCTCCATGGCTGCGAACGGTGGAAAGGGTTTCGATGGTCATGCGGGGTCCTGAACGGGAATGGGCGCGACAAGTGGCCGATGTCCCCAATGACGCAGCAAATCGAGGATCGTTGCGCCCGGCAGCCCGAACGTCGCGGTATTGCGGAGCGGATGGACGTTCACCGTTCCCGCCGCAGCCAGCGCTTCGTCGAGCACGACGGTGATACTTCCCGGCACCGCATTGATCGCGGCGAGCGGGGTTACCGAGCCCGGCGAGATGCCGAGCAGGCGCTCCATATCGTCGGCCTTGCCGAAGCTCACCCGCTTGCTGCCAATTGCGGCGGGCAGCGCCTTCAGGTCGACGCGCGACGCGCCGGGGACGGTGACGAGCCAAAAGGCGCCACCATTGTCCTTGAGGAACAGATTCTTGGTATGCGCGCCCGGGATCGCGGCGTTCACCGCATCGCTCTCGGCGACGGTGAACACCGCTTCATGCTCATAGGCGGCGAAGGGGATGGCGAGCGCGCCAAGGTCCGCCAGCAATCCCGCTTCGCCGCGCATAGACGCGATTACATCCGATGGAGCGCGCAGAGCTTGTTACCCGACGGGTCGCGCAGATAAGCGAGATACATCGCGCCGAAACCGCCTTCGCGCACCCCCGGCGGGTCTTCGATCGAGGTGCCGCCATTGGCAACTCCCGCATCGTGCCATGCCTTCGCCTGCTCGGGGCCGTCCATCGCAAACCCGATCGTGCAGCCGTTCCCGATGGTCGCGGGCTGGCCGTCGATCGGCGTTCCGACGAGGAACAGCCCGCCGTTGTGAATATAGATCAGGCGGCCCTTGTCGTCGGTGATCGCGGGCTTCCCGCCGATCGCCTGAAAGGTCGCGTCATAGAATTTCTTCGACGCCTCGATGTCGTTCGATCCGACCATATTGTGACTGTACATGGCTTTCCGCTCCTCCTGATTATGGTTGCGATTCGATACCTACTCCGCCCGCCGGGGCAGGACCAGCCACGATAACGGCCCCTGTTCACCGAAAATGACGAATTAGCGGAACACCACCGTCTTGCGCCCGTCGATCAACACCCGCTGTTCGGCGACCCAGCGCACCGCCCGCGCGAGCACCTGCGCCTCGGTATCGCGGCCGATGCGGATCAGTTCTTCGACCCCGTCGCGGTGATCGACGCGCTCGACCGCCTGTTCGATGATCGGCCCCTCGTCGAGGTCGCTCGTCACGAAATGCGCGGTCGCGCCGATCAGCTTGACCCCGCGCTCGTGCGCGCGGTGATAAGGCTTGGCGCCCTTGAAGCCGGGCAGGAAGCTGTGATGGATGTTGATGCAGCGGCCCGCGAGCTGCGCCGACAGATCCTGCGACAGCACCTGCATATAGCGCGCGAGCACCAGATATTCGGCCCCGCCGCGCGCCATCACGTCGAGGATCGCGGCCTCCTGTTCGGCGCGGTTGGCGTCCCTGACCGGCAGATAGTGAAAGGGCACGCCGTGCCATTCGGAGAGCCGCCGCTGCGCCTCATGATTCGACACCACGCCGACGATGTCGATCGCGAGATTGCCCGTCGACCAGCGGTGGAGCAGGTCATTGAGGCAATGGCTGCCCTGGGACACCGCGATCACAAAGCGCGGCTTGGCGGTGCGGTCGCTGATCCGTGCGTCCATCCGGAACCGCTCGACGATCGGCGCGAAGGCGTTCTGCACCCCCGCCAGTCCCGCGGGAAAGCGCGGCCCTTCGCCGCGAAACTCGACGCGCATGAAGAAGCGACCCGAATCGAGATCGGCATATTGCTGGCTATCGAGGATAAAGCCGTCGCGTTCCGCGAGCAGCCCCGTCACCGCCGCGACGATCCCGACCGCGTCGACGCAACTAAAAGTCAGCACATAGGCGGGTGCGCGATCGTCCGCCATCTCAGCCCGAAATCTTGTGCGTCGCGCACAGCTTGTTGCCGGCGGGATCGCGCAGATAGGCGAGGTAAACGACACGCCCTTCGGTGGCGTGGCGAATACCCGGCGGGTCTTCGGCCGTCGTCCCGCCGTTCGCGACCCCCGCGGCGTGCCAGGCGTCGACCGCATCGGTCGAGGGCGCAAGGAACCCCAGCGTATGCCCGTTACCGCACACCGCGGCCTCGCCGTTGACCGGATGCGTGACGATCAGCCGGCCTCCCGCGTGCATGTAGATCAGTCGCCCGCGCTCGTCGATCACGCCCTCGGTCGCACCGAACGCGCCCAGAATTGCGTCGTAAAACCGCTTGCTCGCTGCGATGTCGTTCGACCCCAGCGCCACATGGCTGAACATGGCGTGTCTTCCCTCAGTAAACGACGACGCTGCGGATGCTTGTCCCCGCATGCATCAGGTCGAAGCCCTTGTTGATCTCTTCGAGTCCCATGACGTGGGTGATCATCGGGTCGATCTCGATCTTGCCCTGCATATACATGTCGACGATCTTGGGCACGTCGGTGCGCCCCTTGGCGCCGCCGAACGCTGTGCCACGCCAGTTGCGCCCGGTGACGAGCTGGAACGGCCGCGTCGCGATTTCCTTGCCCGCCTCGGCGACGCCGATGATGATCGAGGTGCCCCAGCCGCGGTGGCAGGCCTCGAGCGCGGTGCGCATCACCTCGGTGTTGCCTGTCGCGTCGAAGGTGTAGTCGGCGCCGCCGTCGGTCATCGCGACGATCGCCGCGACGACATCCTCGCGGCTCATGCCCTTCGAATTGAGGAACTCGGTCATGCCGAACTTGCGGCCCCATCCCTCGCGGTCGGGGTTGATGTCGACGCCGATGATCTTGTCGGCGCCGGCAAGCCGCGCGCCCTGAATAACATTCAGCCCGATGCCGCCAAGGCCGAACACGACGACATTGTCGCCAACCTGCACCTTGGCGGTGTTGATCACCGCGCCGACCCCGGTGGTGACGCCGCAGCCGATGTAGCAGCTCGACTGGAACGGCGCATCCTCGCGGATTTTCGCGACCGCAATCTCGGGCAGCACGGTGAAGTTCGAGAAGGTCGAGCAGCCCATATAGTGAAAGATCGGCTGGCCCTTGTACGAAAAGCGCGTCGTGCCGTCGGGCATCAGCCCCTTGCCCTGCGTCGCACGGATCGCGGTGCAGAGGTTGGTCTTGCCCGAAAGGCAGCTTTTGCACTGGCGGCATTCGGGGGTGTAGAGCGGGATGACATGGTCGCCCGGCGTCACGCTGGTAACGCCCGCGCCGACCTCGCGCACGACGCCCGCGCCCTCATGCCCCAGCACGCTCGGGAAGATGCCCTCGCTGTCGAAACCGTCGAGCGTGTAAGCGTCGGTGTGGCAGATGCCCGTCGCCATGATCTCGACCAGCACCTCGCCCGCCTTCGGGCCTTCGAGGTCGAGCTCGACGATCTCGAGCGGCTTCTTCGCTTCGAACGCAACGGCGGCGCGGGTCTTCATGGGCGGGTCTCCTTCTCGGGCGTCCCAATCAGGCAAATGGGGCGGCAATGCAAGATGCGAGGCGGGTCGCCCCCAACTTCGTCACCCCGGACTTGATCCAGGGTCCACGACTTCCGCGCTGCGATGGACCCGAATCAAGTCCGGGGTGACGATGAAGATAGCGTGGTGCTCAACACTCCACCACACTGACCGCCAGCCCGCCTTTCGACGTTTCCTTATATTTGTCGCGCATGTCGCGACCCGTTTGCAGCATCGTCGCGATCACCGTGTCGAGGCTGACGACATGCGTGCCGTCGCCGATCATCGCGATGCGGCTGGCGTCGATCGCCTTGATCGCACCCATCGCGTTGCGCTCGATGCACGGGATCTGGACGAGGCCGCCAATGGGATCGCAAGTGAGGCCGAGGTTATGCTCCATGCCGATCTCGGCGGCGTTTTCGACCTGCGCGTTGGTGCCACCCAATGCCGCGGTCAGCCCCGCCGCCGCCATCGAGCAGGCGACGCCGACCTCGCCCTGGCAGCCGACCTCGGCGCCCGAGATGCTGGCATTGCGCTTGTAGAGCGCGCCGACCGCGCCCGCGGCGAGCAGGAAGGTGCGTACCCCCGCCGCGTCGCCGCGATAGCTGCGCCGGTAATAGCGGATCACCGCCGGGATGATCCCCGCGGCGCCGTTGGTTGGCGCGGTAACGACCTTGCCGCCCGCGGCATTTTCCTCGTTCACCGCCATCGCCCACAGGTTGATCCAGTCCATCATCGCCATCGGATCGGACAGATTCTGTTCGTGGCGGCTGCGGATGTCGGCGGCGATCTGCGGCGCGCGGCGCTTGACCTTGAGCCCGCCGGGCAGGACGCCCATGCTCGAGCAGCCCGCGTCGATCGAGCCGTCCATTGCTCCGGCGATCGCATCGAGCCCGGAATTAACCTCGTCGAGGCTGCGGTGCGCGAGCTCGTTTTCGAGCATCATCTCGGCGAAGCTCTTGCCCGAGGCCGCGCCCATTTCCATGAGGTCGGCGCCCGAGGTGAAAGCGAAGGGCAGTTCGATCTCGTCCTCGGCACCGCGGCTGTTGCGCCCCGCCTCCTCCTCGTCGACGACAAAGCCTCCGCCGATCGAGAAATACATGCGTTTCGCAAGGATCTCGCCCTCGCCGTCGCGCGCGGTGAAGCTCAAGGCATTGCTGTGGAACGGCTGGCGCTGGCGCATCTGGAAATGCAGGTCGCGCGCCGGCTGGAAGCGCACGCGCTGCCGCCCGAGCAGGTAGAGAAAGCCCTCGCTCTCCGCCCGGTCCCAATGCGCCTTGATCACCGCGAGGCTGGTCGAGGCTGGGATTTCGCCCGCGAGTCCCGCGACGACCGCGGTGTCGGCGGCGTGGCCTTTCCCGGTCAGCGCGAGCGAACCGTAAAGATCGGCCTCGACATGCGTGGTTTTCGCGAGCAGCGCCTGCTCGTCAAGCCAGACCGTGAACCGCCGCGCGGCAACCATCGGGCCCACGGTATGCGAGCTGGAAGGACCGACACCGATTTTGAAGAGTTCGAACAGGCTGATCGTCATGGCGCGCCTATAGGCGCATCGCGATCATCGGGATAGGCCCGCGCGGGCCAATTTTCGTTACAGATTACAACAATGACCCTCCCTGTCGCCAAGCGACGGGGAGGTGGCAGCCCGAAGGGCTGACGGAGGGGCTGGCAGCGCTACCGTCGCGGCCCCTCCACCACCGCTTCGCGGCGGTCCCCCTCCCCACGGCGCCGCCGCAGGGAGGATCAACGGATCAGGCCGGATAGGTCCAGGTCCCCTCGCGCGCGAAATTCTCCGCCGCGAAATCCCAGTTGAGCAGTTCGTCGACCACCGCATCGACATAGGCCGGGCGCAGATTCTTGCGGTCGATATAATAGGCGTGCTCCCACACGTCGATCACGAGCAAGGGCTTGATGCCCGCGACGAGTTCGGTGCCGGCATCGTGCGTGTCGGTGACCGACAGCGTGCCGTCGCGCGAGACGAGCCAGGCCCAGCCCGACGCGAAATGGTTGACCGCGGTTTCCTTCAATTTCTTCTTGAGCTCGTCGAGCGAACCGAAATCGCGGTCGATCGCGGCGGCGAGATCGCCGGCGGGCGCGGTCTTCGTGGGGCTCAGGCTGTTCCAGTAAAAGGCGTGGTTCCACGACTGGGCGCTGTTGTTGAACAGGCCCTTGTTGCCCGACCCTTCGGCGTGGTGGATGATTTCCTCGAGCGGCTTCGATGCGAGATCGGTGCCCTCGATCGCGGCGTTCGTCTTGTCGACATAGGCCTTGTGGTGCTTGCCATGGTGCGTCGCCAGCGTGTCGGCCGAGATATGCGGCTCGAGCGCATCTTGGGCGTAAGGCAGGGGAGGATGGGCGATCGTCATGGCAGTCTCCTTTTTCGTGTTCGGGGGTCTAACTCGGTATCGAGCTTCCGAGTTGCAACCCTGCGACCGCAAATTTCCCGGTTATTTTTCAGGTCACCATCCCTCGCAGCGTCGCGATGCGGTCGGCTTCCTCGGCGGGCTTGTCGCGGCGGATGCGCGAAATGCGCGGGAAGCGCATCGCAAGACCCGACTTGTGGCGCTTCGATGCATGGATCGAATCGAAGGCGACTTCGAGCACAAGCGACTTTTCGACCTCGCGCACCGGGCCGAAGCGGTTGAGCGTGTTGTCGCGCACGAACTTGTCGAGCCACTTCAGCTCCTCGTCGGTGAAACCCGAATAGGCCTTGCCGACGGGGAGCAACTCGCCTGCGTCGGACCAGCAGCCGAAGGTATAGTCCGAATAGAAGCTCGCGCGACGGCCGTTGCCGCGCTGCGCATACATCATCACGCAATCGGCCGTGAGCGGGTCGCGTTTCCATTTATACCACAGCCCGGCGCGGCGGCCCGCGACATAAGGCGCGTCGCGGCGCTTGAGCATCACCCCCTCGATCGCGGCGTCGCGCGCGCCGGCGCGGCGTTCGGCGAGGTCGTCGAAGTCGGCCGCGTCGATCACCTGCGACAGGTCGAAATGGCTGTCGGCGAGACGCGGGACGAAGGCCTCCAATTGCCGCCGCCGTTCAGTCCACGGCAGCGGGCGCAGATCGTTGCCGTCGACCGCGAGCAGGTCGTAAACGCGAACGAAGGCCGGATAATCGGCGAGCATCTTTTTCGACACCGTCTTGCGCCCGAGCCTCTGCTGCAAGGCGTTGAAGCTCGCAGCCTCGCCGCCCTGCACTTCGCCGCGCACGAGCAGTTCGCCGTCGATCACCGCCTCCTGATCGAACGCCGCGACCAGTTCGGGGAAGGCGCCGCTGATCTCCTCGCCGCCGCGGCTGTAGATGCGCGTCTCGCCACCGCCATGAACGATCTGGACGCGGATGCCGTCCCACTTCCACTCGGCCGCATAGTCGGCGAGGTCGATGTTCTCGGCTTCGAGCGGATGCGCGAGCATGAAGGGACGAAAGAAAGCGACGTCGGCGAGGTCGGGCCGTTCCGCCCTTCCCTCGCCCCACGCGAACAGCGGCCCATAGGGCGGCGGGATCGCGTGCCACAGCTCCTCGACATCGTCGACGGGCACATCGAAGGCCTGCGCAAACGCCTGCTTCGCCAGCCGCGCCGACACCCCGACGCGCATGCCGCCGAGCGCGAGCTTGAGCAGCGCATAACGCCCGTCGGCATCGAGACGATCGAGCAAGGACGCGACAACCGCGGGCGCATCGCTGCGGCTCGTGGCGGCCAAAGCATCCACCGCCTCCGCCACGCTGAGGTCGGCTTTCTTCCCCGGCGCATCGGGCCACAACAGCGCCGCCGTCTCCGCCGTATCGCCAACGAAATGTCGTGACAGGCGAAACAATTCTTCGTCGACCCGCGTCGCCAACAACGTCCTCACCGTCCCGGACTTCACCGCCGGAAAATCGAGCGCCTCGGTCAGCGCGGCGAGCGCCCAGCCGCGGTCGGGATCAGGGGTATGGCAGAGGTAATCGACGATCAGCGCGAGCTTGCTGTTGCGCGAGCGCGTATAGATCAGCCGGTCGATCAGGGCGGCGAAGCGCTTCACGCCTCTTCTTCCTCCAGATCGCGGCCGACAAGGTGCAGCGCGCGTGCCTTGCGCTGCGTGAGTTCGCACCAGCGCAGCAGCCCGTCCTCGCTGCCGTGAGTGATCCACGTCTCGCCGGGGTTCACCTCCGCGATCGTCGCGGTGAGCTCGTCCCAGTCGGCATGATCCGAAATGACGAGCGGCAGTTCGACCATCCGCTGCCGCGCGCGCTGGCGCACGCGCATCCAGCCCGACGCCATCGCGGTGATCGGGTCGGGCAGCCGCCGCGACCAGCGGTCATTGAGCGCCGAGGGCGGCGCAAGAACGATCTGTCCTGCCATCTCGACCTTGTCGGTCTGCGAAACGAGCCGCAATTCGCCGAGTTCGACGCCGTGGATCGCATAAAGCTGGCACATCTTCTCGAGCGCGCCGTGGATATAGATCGGAGCGTCCCACCCCGCGCCGCGCAATTCGGCGATCACGCGCTGCGCCTTGCCGAGCGCATAGGCGCCGACGAGCACGCTGCGATCTGGCTCCGCGCGCACCGCGCCGATCAGCTTGGCGATCTCGCCCGACGTCGGCGGGTGGCGGAACACCGGCAGGCCGAAGGTCGCCTCGGTGATAAAGATGTCGCATGGCACGACCTCGAAACGCGCGCAGGTCGGGTCAGCGCGGCGTTTGTAATCGCCGGTGACGACGATCCGCTCGCCCGCATATTCCATCAAAATCTGCGCGCTGCCGAGCACATGCCCCGCGGGGTGGAAGCTGAAGCGCACTCCGCCACGCTCGAACCCGTCGCCATAGACAAAGGCTTGATTACGGCTCGCCTCGGCATCGATGCTGTAGCGCAGCGCCATGATCGCGAGCGTTTCGGGGGTCGCGAATACTGCGTCATGGCCGCTACGCGCGTGATCGGCATGGCCGTGCGTCACCGCGGCGCGCTCGACCGGGCGCGACGGGTCGATCCACAGGTCGGCGGGCTTCACATAGATGCCGCCCGGATGCGGCTCGATCCAATGCTTCGACTTCGCCATCAGGCGGCGAGCTTTCGCGCGCGGATCAGGTCGGCGATGAAGGCCTTGCGCTCCTCGGCGGCGCGTGTCCGGTCGGGCATGCGGAGCAGGAAGGACGGATGGATCGTCGCGATCAGCTTCGTCCCCCCTTCGAGTTCATGCACGGCGCCGCGCATCGACTTGATGCTCGCGCTCTTCCCCGTCACCCCGCGCAGCGCGCTCGCGCCCAATGTGACGATCAGGTCGGGCTGCACCAGCGCGCGTTCCTTGTCGAGCCACCAGCGGCAGATATCGATTTCGCCCGTCGTGGGATTCTGGTGGAGCCGCCTTTTGCCGCGCGGCTCGAACTTGAAATGCTTGACCGCGTTGGTGAGGAACAATCGCGCGCGGTCGAGCCCTGCTTCTTCCAGCGCCTGGTCCAGCACCAGCCCTGCCGGACCGACGAACGGCCGCCCCTGCAGATCCTCCTGGTCGCCCGGCTGCTCGCCGACCAGCATGATGCGCGCCGCTTCCGGTCCCTCGCCCGCCACGCCCTGCGTCGCATTGCAATAGAGCGGACAGCGCGTGCAGCGGTCGATCGCGCGCGCGACGTCGCCCAGCGTTTTCACATCGTCGTCGAGGAGCAAGTCTTCGGGCACGCGCGTCCGCCATTTTTCGGTCAACGGGTTCGCCATGGAAACGGCCGCTTCGCGCATGCGTTCCACCCGCGCCTCGGCGCCCGCGAGCAGCGGCGCGATATCCTGCGCCTCGGGCAGATTCTTCCAATATTTTTTCGGCATTTCGGCGCGCATCGCGTCGATCTTCACGCGCGCCGGGTTGAAGATGGCGCCATAATAGGTGCGCCACTGATCCTCGACGACATCGCTGCCCGGCACCTCGTCCTTCGTCCCGCCGGGGCCGTAGACAAGCGTCTCGCCCTGCCAGATCGCGCGCGCATCGGGAGTGACGATCGCCCAGTCCATTCCCGTGAAGCGCCGCTGAAAGAAGGGCGCGGTCAGCCGTAATATTCGATGCGTCGGCTCGAACCAGGCGGCGAAACTCTCGCGTCCTTCTTCTTCACCGAGCCGCCGGAAGCGAACGAACGCGTGCATCTTGTGCACGTCACGGCGGATCGCCTTGTCGGCCTTACGCAGCCAGTCGACATCGGCGTCGGTGGTCCGCGCCAGAAGCAGGCGGTCGCGCGCCGCGCGCCAGATCACGCGATAGAGCCGCGCCGGCACCTCGGCGCCGCGATGACAGATCACGCGCTCGGCGATTTCGAGCAACTCGCGCGGCAGCACCACCGCACCCGGGCGTGCCGGAGTGCCCGCCTCGCCGAACAGCGATGCCCCCGCCGCGCTGTCGCACCAGCTCACTTCCTCGGGCGCGACGCCGTTCGCGAGCAGCCCGCGTGCGGCGCTCCGCCATTCGGCGAAATCGCCCGGCACCGCGAGAACGACCTCCCTCACAGCGCCAACGCCAATTGCTCGGCCGGGGGCGCGAAGCGCGCGCGGAGGTCTGCGCTGTCGGTGAGCTTGCCCGGCCGCCAGTCAGGGGTGACGATGAAGGGCAACAGTTTCTTCACCGAGGCGGTGAGCTTCGCGAGGTCGCCGAGACCGAGCTTGCCCAAACGCCGCGCCGCGACGATGCGGTCGACCGCGCGCGTGCCGAGCCCGGGCACGCGCAGCAGCAGCTCGCGCGGCGCGCGGTTGATGTCGACCGGAAAGGCCTCGCGCCGCTGGAGCGCCCACGCGAGCTTGGGATCTATGTTCAGGTCGAGCATGCCGCCGGTCGCCCCCTCCATGATCTCGGCGCGTTCGAAGCCATAGAAGCGCAGCAGCCAGTCGGCCTGATACAACCGATGTTCGCGCATCAGCGGCGGGCGCACCGGCGGCAGGTCGCTGCTCGCATCGGGGATCGGGCTGTAGGCCGAATAATAGACGCGGCGGAGCTGGTATCCCGAATAGAGGTTCGTCGCGGTCTTCAATATATCGTCGTCGCGCGCCGCATCGGCGCCGACGATCATCTGCGTCGATTGCCCCGCAGGCGCAAAGCGCGGCGGCATCGCCTTGCCGATCAGCCGGCTCTTCGCGGCTTCGGCCGCATCCTCGGCGCCGACGCGCACCGACGCCATCGTCTTGCGAATCGTCTCGGGTTTCTTCTCGGGCGCGAAGTTCGACAACCCAGCCTCGGTCGGCAGTTCGACGTTGGTCGAAAGGCGATCGGCATAGAGTCCCGCGAGCGCGATCAATCCTGGGTCGGCGCCCGCAATCGTCTTCAGATGGATATAGCCGGCAAAGCGATGTTCCTCGCGCAGGATGCGCGCAACCTCGACCAGCTGCTCCATTGTATAATCTTCGGAGCGGATGATGCCCGACGAGAGGAACAGTCCTTCGATATAGTTGCGCTTGTAGAAATCGAGCGTGAGCCGAACGACCTCTTGAGGGCTGAAGCGCGCGCGTTCGACATTGCTCGACGCGCGGTTGATGCAGAAGCGGCAGTCATAGATGCAAAAGTTCGTGAGCAGGATTTTGAGCAGCGAGATACAGCGCCCGTCGGGCGCATAGCTGTGGCAGATGCCCATGCCCTCGGTCGATCCGATACCCCCTGTTTCGGTCGAATCGCGCTTTACCGTCCCCGACGACGCGCACGACGCGTCATATTTCGCCGCGTCGGCGAGCACGGCCAGCTTTTCGAGAATCGCTTTGGCGGACATGCCGCATGGCTAGCATGAGAACATAGATAGAACAAATAATCCAGGTTAAGGGCGATCAGGCCTCTCGCCACCGCGCGGGGAGCGTGATGTCGACGATCAGCCCGCCGGGTTCCCACCGGCGTTCGATCGTCCCGCCGAGGTTGTTCTTGACGCTCCGCTCCATCAGCAGCGTGCCGAAACTGGTGCGCTCGGGCGCGGCGACTTTGCGATCGCCGCCGCTTTCGGCCCAGGTCAGGCGGAATCTGCGATCGTCGTTGCCCTCGGCCTCTTGCGTCCAGCTCACCTCGACCTGGCCGTTCGCGCCAGTCAGCGCGCCATGCTTCGCGGCATTGGTCGCGAGCTCGTTGAAAAAAAGCGCCATCGCGACGAGCGCATTTTCGGGAAGCAGCAGGTCGGGCCCCGACCAGCGGATGCGCGGAAAGGCCGCCTCGACCTCGCGCATCAGCGCGTGCATCGACCCCGTCATGAAATTGGCGCCGAGCAGGACGTTCTGTGCGCGGTTGAGCGCGTCGAGCCGGCTGCTGATCCGCTCGACATAATCGTCGACATCGCGCGCCGCGTGGCGGGTGAGCGAGATGATCGCGCCGACCGTCGCGAACAGGTTGCGCATCCGGTGGTGCAGTTCGCGCATCAGCAGATTGGCGTTTTCCTGCCGGCTTTTCTGTTCGGTGATATCGATGCTGACCCCGGTCAGGATCGCGTCGTCGGTCCTGACATCCCAGTCGGCGTGGACCGCGATCCAGCGCACGCCGCGTTCAGGGTGCTGAATGCGATATTCGGTCGCATAATGCGCACCATGCGCCACCGAATTGCCGAGCACGCCGCGGACCGCGTCGCGGTCGTCGGGATGGAGGCGGTCGAAGAAGTCGTCGACATGCGCAAGCGCGGTTGCATAGTCGGCGCCCCAGAGTTCTGCCGCCGCGCCGCTCCACTGGATCGCGCCCGTACGGGCATCGTAACGCCAGGTCGCTATTCCCGAAAAATCGAGCGCGCGCTCGAGCGTTCGCTTCGCTTCGTCACGTTCGCCCACGATACGGCGCAGGTCGGCCTCGGCCATGATGATTCCCGCGAAATCCTCCAGCCGTTCGAGTTCGGTGGGGGTCAACGGCGCCCGCTCCTCGCGGTCGATCAGGCACAGCGTCCCGAGGATCGCGCCATTATAGGCGCGGAGCGGCACCCCGGCGTAGAAGCGGATATGAAGGTCGCCGGTGACGAGCGGATTATCGCGAAAGCGCGGGTCGCCCATCACGTCGGTCACCACGAAGGGCTTTCCTTCGGCGACGACATATTGGCAGAAGCTTATCTCGCGCGGCGTTTCGGTTGCCTCGAGCCCGTGGGCCGATTTGAACCACTGGCGGCACTCGTCGACGAGCGATACCAGCGCGATCGGCACGCGGTACAGATCGGCGACCATCTTGGTCACGCGATCGAACGCCGCCTCGGGCGGCGTATCCATGATGCGATATTCGCGAAGCGTATCGAGGCGCAGCCGTTCGGCTCTTTTTGCCTCTTCGCTGCCTCCGTCCGCCAATTCCCGTCCCCCGCCGCCGTGCGATGCCGCCCCATCGCTATATTCCCCGGGCCGCCGCTCTGCCATCGATATGGTCCCTACTAAAGCATTCTTGCCGCGCAATAAGAAAGTGGCGACATTCTATCCACTTACATCGCGGCTCTCTGGCGTCCCGGCTAAATCTACGCTTTAACGCGCGACAAGTTGCAGCCCGGCGTATCGCTTTTTGGGCATCCGTCGAGGGAACCGACCCGCGCGGGCGCGCGTATGACTGCTCTCAAGAGGGAGGTATTTTGCATGACATTGGGTGAGGAAATTCGGGGCCATCTTCCCTATCTGCGCCGCTACGCGCGCGCGCTGACGGGCAGCCAGCAGCATGGCGACAATTTCGTTCACACCACCCTCGAAGTCATCGTCGCCGCGCCTGATGAATTCCACAGCGGCGACGGCACGCGGATCGACCTCTACCGCAATTTCCACCGCATCTGGGAAAGCGCCTATATCGACGATGGCGAAGGCCGCGACGACGAAGAGCATCCGCTGGTCCGCGCCGCGCACCAGCGCCTCGTGCAGCTCACTCCGCTCGGCCGGCAGATATTGCTACTCACAGCGCTCGAGGGGTTTTCGGTCGAGGAGGCGGGGCTGATCACAGGCACCGATCAGCCAACGGTCGAGACACTGCTCGCCGACGCGGTCGGCGAACTCGACCGCGAGTCGCGCACCTCGGTGCTGATCATCGAGGACGAGCCGTTGATCGCGATGGAGCTCGAACAGATCGTCCGCGACCTCGGTCACCGCGTCGCGGGGATCGCGACGACGCACGAGGACGCGGTCGCGGCGTTCGAGGAAACCGACGCCGGCCTCGTCCTCGCCGACATCCAGCTTGCCGACGGATCGTCAGGGATCGATGCGGTGCAGGACATCCTCGCGATAGCGCCGGTGCCGGCGATCTTCATTACCGCCTTTCCCGAAAGGCTCCTCACCGGCGGACGGGTCGAGCCGACCTTCCTGATCTCGAAGCCGTTCCGCGAGAATACGGTGCGCGCCGCGATCAGCCAGAGCCTGCTCTTCACGCCGCAGCTTGCGGCGTAACGCATAAGGACGGCACCGGCCCGCTCCCCCTCCCGGCCTCCCGACAGCGTATCCTGAAATTGGAGGGCGGGGGAGCGGGCCGGTGCCGTTTCCGACGTCAGTCGAAAAAGCGTCTCAATCGGGCGAAGGCCCGCCGCCGGTCAGATGGTCGACATTGTCCATAATCGACCGGAACGCTTCGCTCGACGGTATCTCGTCGGCGCTGCGCCGCGGCATCTCGCCGCTTTCGAGGATCGTCTGCAGTGCGGCGCGGCCGCGCGATACGCGGCTCTTCATAGTGCCGACCGCACAGCCACAGATCGCCGCGCCTTCCTCATAGGATAATTGCCCCGCGCCGATCAGCACCAGCGCCTCGCGCTGGTCGACGGGCAGCAACAATAGCGCGCGCTGCACGTCGGCGAGGTGCAGGCTGTCGTCCTGATCGTCGGGCGCGACGAGGAGCCGCTCGGCCGCCATCTCGTCATATTCGGCAGTGAATTTCTTGCGCCGCATCTGCGACAGGAAACAGTTGCGCAGGATGACGAAGGCCCAGCTCTTCATGCTGGCGGGCCCCGGAATATATTGCGCGCGCGCCTTCCACGCCTTCAGCATCGTTTCCTGTACCAGGTCGTCGGCAAGGTCGGCATTGCCGCACAAGCTGCGACCGAACGCGCGCAGATGCGGTAGCATCGCGGCCAATTCACGCTTGAAGCTGGCATCGTCGAGCGGTTGAGGCGTTACGTCGCTGATAAAAAAACCTTTGCGTGACGATGTCGGTTCATATCATGAACGGCTTAGCGGGTTGGGTTGGCATTGCAAGCGCCCGCCCGGTCACCCGACGCGCGGGCGGCGCCCCAGCGCCATGAAATTGGCGAATATCCGCTCGTCCTGCACATCGATCCGACCGTTGGCCGCGAGCCGCGCCAAGCCATCGCCCTGCCATTCGAAGCGCGGGTCATAGAGCATCGCCCATTCACCGAAATCGCGCGTCTCGACGGCGCGGCGCCGCACTTCGACCATGCCACTGTGACGCGGATCGTCCCTGATGACCGCAAGACATGCCTCTACCCGGTCGTCCGGCCCCTCTAAAAGCTGGAGGAAATTATGGCCGTTATAGACAAGCGCTCCGGTCAACTCGTCGCGCGCGTTGTTGCGACGCGCCGAAACGAGAATCGCAACGATATCCTCGTCCCTGATCAACGGATCGGCGACACTCACATATGTAACGGAAAGCAACTGGTCGTCTCCCGAAGACCGGCCAAGGGCGGGCCAAGCGTGACCCCTCACATCCCTTTGCTTAGGGCCGGTGTGGTTTCTTGGCAACGCGTTCGTCGCAAAAAACAGAAGTCGTGGAACCTGCGGCGCTTTTCCTCGTTGCTCTCGCATGGCTACGCAAGGCAATGACAGGATGAACGGAAAGGGCACTCTCCCGCCCGGCGCCGATGCGCCGCGCCGTGCACAGGGGAGCTTCCCCGGAACGCAAGGCGACCAGTGGCATCGCACCCTGACCGGACGGCAGGCGCCCGAGCCGGTGAGCGCCAAGTTGCGCATGATTTATGGCAATATCGTTTCCGAACAATTGCCCGACAACATGCTCGACCTTCTGTCCCAGCTCGATCAGAAAAGCCCGAAGCAATAATGACCGGAACCCCCGCCGCTGCATCGCAGCCGCAGGCCGACACCCTGTCGGACAGCGAATTCAAGGCACTGCTCGCCGGCGTCATTCCGCATCTGCGCGCCTATGGGCGCAGCCTTTCGGGCAATCCGGATCTGGCCGACGACCTGACGCAGGATACGATGGTCAAGGCGTGGGCGTCGCGCGAGCGGTTCGAGCGCGGCACCTCGATCAAGGCGTGGACCTTCGTCATCCTGCGCAATACCTTTCTGTCGCAGATGCGCCGCAACAAATTCGTCGGCGAATATGACGAGACAGCGGTCGAACGCACGATGTCGACCCCCGCGAACCAAGAAGACAGCGGCGAGATGGCCGACCTCCAGCGCGGCCTCATGGAGTTGCCGCAGGACCAGCGCGAGGCGCTGATTCTCGTTGGCGCCGGCGGCATGTCGTATGAAGAGGCCGCGAGCATTTGCGACTGCGCGCTCGGCACGATGAAGAGCCGCGTGTCGCGCGCGCGCGCGGCGCTCGAGGAGATCATGAACAGCGGGCAATTCTCACAAAAGCGCGCCGATGCGCCGCCGTCGAGCGAGGCGGTCGATGCGATCATGGACAGCGTCGAGACGATCACCGCGCGGCGCGAAGCGGCGAACCGCTAAGCCCGAACGCGGGCTTTCTTTTCCGTTCATACCGAGCTTGTCGAAGCACCGTCCTTATTCAACGACGCCAAAGGAAAGAACGGCCCTTCGACACGCTCGGGGCAAACGGATTGCGGGTACTCGACATTGAGCATTGATCACGTCAAAAATGACGTGTCTTCCCTAGTAAAGCGAGCCTCCCCGATGAAAAACCTGCCGTCCCTCGCCCTGATCGCGGCGCTCGCCGTCGCAGCCTGCTCGGCGCCCGGTGCAAGCGAAGCCGCTCCGCCCGACATCGCCAAGCTCGACGCATCGGGCGATCATCCCGCGACGCCGCTCGCCGACGCGCCTTTCACGGTGCAAGAAATAGCCGATTTCAACGAACCCTGGGCGATGACCTTCATCCCCGGCACCCGCGCAGCGCTGATCACCGAGAAATCGGGCAAATTGAAGCTGTGGCAGGAAAATGGTCCGACGCAGGACGTCGCGGGCGTGCCCGCCGTCGCCTATGGCGGTCAGGGCGGCTTCGGCGACGTCATCGTCGCCCCCGATTTCGCCGCGACCGGCACCATCTATCTGAGCTGGGTCGAAGCGGGCAGCGGCGGCACCTTCGGGGCCGTCGTCGGCAAGGCGAAGCTAGTCCAGGGCGCGGCGCCGCGGATCGAGGGCCTCCAGATCATCTGGAAACAGGATCCCAAGGTGGCGGGTCGCGGCCATTTCTCGCACCGCCTCCTCTTCTCGCCCGACGGCAAATATCTCTTCATAGGGTCGGGCGAGCGGCAGAAGTTCGATCCGGCGCAGGATATGAAGGCCAATCTCGGCAAGATCCTGCGCCTCAATCCCGACGGCAGCGTTCCGGCCGACAACCCCTTTGCCGATCAGGGCGGCGTGACTGCGCAAATCTGGTCGCTCGGCCACCGCAATATCCTGGGCCTCGCCTTCGATGCCACCGGCAAGCTCTGGAATCAGGAAATGGGGCCGAAGGGCGGCGACGAGGTCAATCTGGTCGAAGCCAAGGCCAATTACGGCTATCCGATCGTCTCTAACGGCGATCATTATGACGGCAAGGACATTCCCGACCATGTGACGCGCCCCGAATTCGCCGCACCTAAGCTGTGGTGGAACCCCGCGGTCTCACCCGCCGGCCTCGCCTTCTACAACGGCGACCTTTATCCCGGCTGGAAGAACAGCCTGTTGATGGGTGCGCTGTCGGGCGAGGGCCTCGTCCGCATGGCGATCGACGGAGAGACGCTGCACAAATCCGATCGCTGGGACTTCGGCCAGCGCATCCGCGAGGTCGAGGTGCGCGATGACGGCTCGGTCTGGCTGCTCACCGATGGCGAGGACGGCAAGCTGGTGAAGCTCGTCCCGAAGAAATAGCCCGCGGCTTTCGCCGCGGGGCAAGCATCCCTATATCGTTCCCATGATCCGCGGCTTCCTCACCCGGCGCGCCGAATGGCCCGCGCGCGTCCCCGATCCCGATGCACCGCCGCCGCTGACCTTGCTGTGGCGCGAGATCGGGTCGCTCGCGCGCGCGATCGGCGGCCGTATCCGTCCGCTGCCGCCCGAACCCAATCCCGACAGCGAGCATCCGCCGGTGATGGTGCTCCCCGGCTTCCTCTCGGGCGACTGGGCGACCAAGGCGCTGCGCGCCGACCTCCGCCGCTCGGGTTTCCGCTGCTATGCCTGGGGCCTCGGCTTCAACCGCGGCGCGACCGCCGACATCATCGATCGCATCGACACCCGCGTCCAGTGGATCATCGACCGCACCGGCTATGCGCCCGCGCTCGTCGGGTGGAGCCTCGGCGGCATCTATGCGCGCGAATATGCGAAGCACCATCCGGACAAGGTCGCGCGCGTCGTGACCCTCGGCTCGCCCTTTTCGGGCAGCCGCCGCGCCAACCGGGCATGGCGCCTCTACCACCTGATCGCGCGCCATCCGGTCGACAATCCGCCGATCGACTTTCACCCCGCGCCGCGCCCCGAAATGCCGACCTTCGCGCTTTGGTCGAAGCACGACGGCGTCGTCGCGGTGAACAGCGCGCGCGGGCTTCCGCACGAAAGCGATCGCGAGGTCGAGGTCGATTGCAGCCACATGGGCTTCGCCTATGCTCCCACTTCGGTCGCGGCGATCGTCAAGGCGCTGACCGAAGAAGTATCAGCGGCAGACTGATCCTCCCTGTGGCGAAGCCATTGGGAGGGGGACCGCTCGCTGAAAGCGAGTGGTGGAGGGGCCGCGACGATGGCGCCATCGCCCCTCCGTCAGCGGCTACGCCGCCGCCACCTCCCCATCGCTTCGCGACAGGGAGGATCGCTCAGCAGACGTCGATGCGATAGGCCGGCGCCGCGCGCCACGCCATCAGCATCCGCCCCGGCCGTTTCCCCGGCCGCCCGGTCGACACGAAACCGATCCGGCGCAGCAGCGCGCGCGAGCGCTCGTTTTCGAGATGGCATTCAGCGATGATCGAAGCACCCGGCAGCGACGCGGCGAGCGCCTCGACCACCGCGCGCACCGCCTCGGTCGCGATCCCCTTGCCCCTCACGCGCGCCGCGAACCAGTAGCCGATCTCATATTCGTCGCGCGCGCGGCGGTGGACGCCGATGACGCCGTTGAGATCGAGGCCGTGCTCGTCGCGCACCGCATGGAACACGTCGCCGCCGCCCGATCCCGCGATCAGCGCGCGGGCATCGGTTTCGGTGAAGGGCGCGGGCAGGAAATGGACGCGCGAGGTCACCGTCTCGTCGGTGATCGCGGCGAGCGCGCGGGCATCGTCGGCAAGCAGCGGCGTGATGCGGCAATGGGCGGTCGACAGGGCAAGCAAAGTATCGGTCATGTCGCGTCTTCTTCAAAAAGCGCGCGCCGCGGCCGGGGGTTCTGGTCTGATGATGTGATGACAACCATTCGCCTTCCGGTCACGGCGGCGATGGTCACAGGTGATGCCATGCCGCTCCTATGTAAAGGAGCGCCAATACGCCTTGAATCGGGTGGATCGGTCGTTGGTCATCGGCGCTGTGGCTAACGGCTCCGCCGCCCGCGGTCAATCCCGCGTCTTGACGATCGCATTTCACGCACTATTTAAAGTTACATGAAACGCGACAGCCGACTCTCGGGCGTGCTCCACGTCCTCCTCCATATGGCCGAAACGGGCACGCCGATGACGTCGGATCAGCTTGCGAAGGCGATGCAGACGCACGCGGTGGTGATCCGCCGCATTCTCGGCGGGCTGCGCGACGCAGGTTTCGTCCACAGCGAAAAGGGTCATGGCGGCGGCTGGACGATCGCAAAGCCCCTCGCCGAAATCACGATGCGCGATGTCTATAACGCGATCGGTCGGCCGAGCCTGATGGCGATGGGCAACCGCACCGAGGCGCCCGGCTGCCTCGTCGAGCAGGCGGTCAACGCCGCGCTCGATACGAGCTTTCAGGAGGCCGAGACGCTGCTGCTCGCACGCTTCGCCGAGGTCACGCTCGCTGAGCTCGCCGCCGATTTCCACGCGCGCATGGCCGCGCGATCCCCCTCCCCCACGACGCAGGAGCATATTCATGGCTGAAGGCGCCCAGCATTTCCTCGACAGTTTCAAGGATCCCGAAGCGGTCGCGCGCTACACCGAGGGGCCGCGCCGTTTCGTCCCCGGGCTCGACGGACTCCACCGCATGACCGGCCTCCTCCTCGCCGAGCGCGTGCCCGCCGACGCGCATATCCTTGTCCTCGGCGCGGGGGGCGGCAGCGAAATGAAAGCGATGGCCGAGACCTATCCGGGCTGGCGCTTCACCGGCGTCGATCCGGCCGGACCGATGCTCGACCTCGCGGCCAAGGTCATGGGCGCGAATGCCCACCGCGCCGAGTTGGTCGAGGGCTATATCGACGACGCGCCCGCCGGCCCCTTCAACGGCGCGACCTGCCTCCTGACGCTCCATTTCCTGGAAACCGAAGAGCGCATCCGTACCGCCGCCGAAATTCGCAAGCGGCTGAAACCCGGCGCGCCCTTCGTCGCCGCGCACGGCAGCTTCCCGCAGGGCGCCGACGAACGCGACCGCTGGCTCGACCGCTACGCGTCCTATGCGATCGCCTCGGGTGGCGATCCCGAACAGGTCGCCAAGGGCCGCGAGGCCGTCGCGACCCACGTCGCGATGCTCAGCCCCGAAGCCGACGAGGAGGTGCTGCGCGCGGCGGGCTTCACCGGCGTCGAACAATTCTACGCCGCCTTCACCTGGCGCGGCTGGGTCGGCTATGCTTGAGCGCCGCGTCCGACGCGCGATATTGTAGTGGCGCCGCGGCGCGCTAATATCGGGCGATGACACAGGATCTGCCGATCGGCCGGGCGCTCCGCCGCTTCCGCCGCCTCAACGCCATCAAGCAGGGCCATTTCGCGGAGCTGCTCGGCGTCGCGCAGGCGAGCGTCTCGCGCTGGGAAAGCGGCACGCACGAGCCCGACGCGGCGCACCGCGAGAAAATCGCCGCACTCATCGCCGCGCAGACGGGGAGCGACGCCGATGCCGCGCTCAAACGGTTGGTCGAGACCTCGACGCAGGCGGTCCACCTCGTCTGTGACGCGACGCACCGCCTGCTCGCGGCGTCGCCCGCGCGCGCGGCGTCGTGGAATGCCGACGCCGGTACCTATGTCGGCATGTCGCTGTGGCGCTTCGCAACGCGCGAAATCATTCTCGCCGAAGCGGGGCTCGCGGCGGCGGGCTGGTTCGAGCGCCCGTTCCAGACCCTCGACGTCCGGACCGGCGCCAACGGCAGCCGCGAAATCCCCGTCAGCCCCGGACGGATGCGCTGGGAGACCATTCCGCTTTCGGGCGGCCGCACAGGACGCCTGACGACGACGCTTGGCTGACGCGCATATTTTTTACGTGTCCGCGTTCGCGTCGCATTTCTATGGCGAACCCTTCAAGCGTCGCTGTGAAGGACCGCCCGATGGAACAGGCCATTCAGACAGATCCCGCCCGGCTCGAAGCCATCCTCGCTTTCGTCCAGGCGGCCGAGAAGCTCAAGGATACGCTGCGGAGCGGCATCACCGCGCAGGGCCGCGCCGAGAGTACCGCCGAACATAGCTGGCGGCTCTGCCTGATGACGATCTTGTTCGACCGCGAACTGGGCGATCACGACCGCCTCAAACTGCTCAAGCTGTGTATCGTGCACGACCTCGGCGAAGCGATTTCGGGCGACGTTCCGGCAACGCTGCAGGTCGCGGGCGACGGACGCGCCGCGCAGGAACGCGCCGATCTGATGACGTTGTGCGCCCCATTGCCGGACGACCTCCGCGACGAACTCGTCGCGCTGTGGGACGAATATAGCGCAGCCGCCACGCCCGAGGCGATCCTCGCCAAGGGCTTCGACAAGCTTGAAACCATGCTCCAGCACCTCGTCGGCAAAAATGGCCCCGGCTTCGACTACCGGTTCAACCTCGCCTATGGCGCAAAGCATACCGCGCGCCATCCACTGCTCGCGCAATTGCGCGCCCTCGTCGATCGGGAAACCCAAAAACGCGTGATAATGATGGCGCCGGCCGAGGCAGCTAAAGGCTGAACTCCGCCGGCGGCGCGATCAGCTCTTGGTTTCCGCGATGACATTTTTTTCGCTGGCTCCCTTGCGTCTCTGAATAATACAATATATTGCGCAATATGTTGTATTATTCAGATCGCAGACGGGACACAGGATGAAGAACGGACGTTGGGCTATATTCCTTGCCGCCACGACCGCGTGGCTGGCGACCGTTGCCGCAGTGGATGAAGCCCCGCTCTCCCCGGCCGACAGGCGCGCCGTGGTCGAACAGCTCGGCCAAACGCTCGAAGCGAACTATGTCTATCCGGACAAGGCAAAGACGATCGCCGCGACCTTGCGGCGCAATCTCGATGCCGGCGACTATGACACCGCGCATGATCGCCCCGCCCTCGCGCGCGAGCTGACCGACGATCTGATTGCCGCGTCGGGCGACCTGCATTTCGCGGTCGGGGTCGATCCTATATGGGTCGCCAACTATGCCGCGAAAAAGGATCCCGCCCGCGCCGCTGCGCTGCGCGAAGAGGAACGTCGCGACGAAGCACGGCAGAATTTCGGCTTTTCGGGCCTGCGCTATCTCGACGGCAACATCGCCTATGTCGACCTCGCCCATTTCGCCGACCCCGAACTCGGCTATGACGCCGCCGCCGCGGCGATGCGCTTTATCGAAAATGGCGACGCGGTCATCTACGACCTGCGCTACAACAATGGCGGTCATCTGGAGATGGCGCAGCTGCTCGCGAGCCAGCTCTTTCCCGGCGACAGGGATCAGGAGCTGTTCGATTATGATTATAATCTCGACGGCCGCCGCGTCGAACGCGGCCAGTGGGTGCTTCCCGCGCTGCCGGCGAAGCGGCTAACCGGCAAGCCCGTCTATATCCTCACCGGCTCGACCAGCTTTTCCGCCGCCGAATGGTTCGCTTACACGCTCAAGAAACTCGGCCGCGCGACGCTGGTCGGCGAACGCACCGCGGGCGGCGCGCATCCGGTCGACCGCAAACCCGTGGGCCGCGATTTCTTCGTGCAGGTGCCGATCGGCCAGATCCGCGATCCCGTCGACCGCAGCGATTTCGAGGGGCAGGGCGTCGCGCCCGACCACCAGCTTGCCTCGGTCGACGCGCTCGCCTTCGCCCACCGCCTCGCGCTCGCCGATCTGGCCAAAGCCGATCCCGCGAAACGCGCCGACGCCGACTGGTTCGCCCCGCTGCTCGCGCCGCACGCGCCACCATCCGCCGCCGCACTCGAAGCGGTGACCGGCCGATACGAAGGGCGCCGCGTCGACCTTGTGGACGGAAAATTGCGCTATACATGGCGCGAACGGTTGCGCCTGACGCTCGAACCGCTCGGCGGCGACCTGCTGGCGATCGAGGGCGTGCGCGACTTCCGCTTTCGCATCGTTCGCAAAGGCGGCAAGGTCGTCGCGCTCGAACGCATCAACCGCGACGGAACGACCCAGACCTATGCCCGCCTCGACTGACATGGCCCCCGAAATCGACGATATCACCTTCCTCGGCCGCCTCAGCGAAGCGCTGAGCCAGCGGATCGAGGAACAGACGCGCCCGCTGTTCGACGGGGCCGGGATCGTCGTGCCGGTGCGGTCCTGCTCGCTGCTCACGGCGCTCAACGCGGTGGGCGAAGCTTCGGCTGCCGATCTTGCGCGCACGCTCGGCCAGTCGCACCAACTGGTGGTCCAGAAATGCCCCGCGCTGCTGCGGCTCGGCCTGATCACCCAGCACGCCGACCCCGCCGACGCGCGGCGCAAGGTTTTCCGGCTAACCGAAGCCGGCCACGACCAGCTCCGCCGGCTCGACGCCTACAGCGCCCGGATCCGGGAAGTTTACCGCGCGCTCTTCGAGGAGGTTGGCGATGTGCATGGAACGATATTGAAAGCGCTGAAGGCGCTCGACGCCCGGCCGCTCAGCGCGCGCTTCGCGGAATAGGTCAAAGCGCCCGGAACATCACCAGCGCATCGACGAAACCTTCGGTCGGATGCGCAAACGCCTCCGGCAACCGGCCGACGACCTCGAACCCCAGCGACTGCCACAGCCCGACCGCGCGGACATTGCTGCTCACGACGAAGTTGAACTGCATCGCACGAAAGCCGCGCGCTTTGGCATGGTCGATCGAATGCAGCGCCATCGCCCGCGCGACCCCGCGCCCCATGGCCGCCGCGCCGGTCACATAGCCCGCATTGGCGACATGCGCGCCCCCGCCCGCCTGGTTGGCGCGCAGATAATAGGTGCCGATGATGGCGCCGTCGGCCTCGGCGACGAACGCCTCCTTGTCCGCGTCGAACCAGTAAGCGAGCGCATCGCCCTCGCGCATGTCGCGGTCCAGCGTATAGGTCTCACCCGCGCGAATCACGGGTTCGAGAATCGCCCAGATCGCGGCGGAATCTGCGGGGGTGGCGGGCCGGATCATTTCTCTAGCTGACCCATATCGAGCTTGTGGCTCTGATGCGCCAACGTCCGCCCTTGTCGCGCTGCAGCTCGGCCGGGCCGCCGCCGCCTGCTAACGAGCCATAAGTGGTCGAAATCCAGATTTGTGCGTGCGCGCGATCTTTCGACACCACCGGCATGGATATCTCGACTATGACAAAGGGAAATTTCTCTTTCTCCCTTGTTGCCGCCTCGATCTTATCCTCGTCATGGAGGATGCGAGATGCAGCGAGCCACGCGCGAATATTCGCGCATGCTTCCACCGGCTTCACCTTAGCAACCACCGCGCCTTTGACGAAAAGATCGAGCAGCCTTTCGCCTTCGGCATCAATCACATGATCGCTGCGGAAATCAGCCGCGAATTCTTCCGCCTGCCTCCGCGTCATTGGATTGAGATGCGCGCTCTTCGAGGACACAGCCAGTTTCGCGCCGTTCTCGTAACGCAAATCCTTGAGTACCTGGAGAGCAATATCACAGGCTTCGTCGTCGTAACGCGGTTCCTGCTGCACGAGCGCCAAGGTAAAGACAATTATGGCCAGCGTGGCGAAAACGACGATGCCGGTGGTCTGCCGCATGGTCTAGCCAGCAAGGGGCGCGACGATGTCGTCGGTCACGCGCAGCGGCCGCCCGCTCGCCTTGTCGAGCAGCGCCCATACCGTCCGCGCCCGCACATGCACCTTGCCGTCCGCGCCGGTGAATTCCATGAAGCGGTCGAATTTCGCGCCCTGCGGCTTGTCGGCGACCCAGGTCCGCGCGGTCACCGTCTCGCCGGGGCCGAGCGCGCGCAGATAGTCGATCTCGTGCCGCACCACGACCCAGATATAGGCGTCTTTATGCGCCTCAGGCGCCGCCGCGTCCCAATGGCCCGTCGCGACCTGCTGAATCCACTGGACCCACACCGCATTGTTGACGTGCCCGAGCTCGTCGATGCTCTCGGGCGTCGCCGTCAGTTCGAGCGTAAACTCTCTCAAGCCAGCTCCACCGTCGTCACCATATAGCCCGCGTCGCGCAGCGAGGCGACGAGGCTGTCGAGATGTTCGCGGTCGCGCGCTTCGCACTCGATGTCGGTGATCAGGCCCTTGGCGGGCAAGGTCGTGAAGATGCGCTGGTGATAGATTTCGATGATGTTGACCTGCTTCTCGTCGAACAGCTTCATCACCTTGAACAGCGCGCCGGGGCGATCCTGCAGCCGGATGCGCAGCCGCGCGATGCGGCCCGAGCGCGCGAGGTCGCGGAGCAGCACGTTCGCGAGCAGCCGCGTGTCGATATTGCCCCCGGTGAGCACGAGGCCGACCTTGCGCCCGGTGAATTCTTCCGGATGCGCGAGCATCGCCGCGAGCCCTGCGGCGCCCGCGCCCTCGACCACCGTCTTTTCGATCTGGAGCAGCAGGCTCACCGCGCGCTCGAGATGGCGCTCGGCGACGAGCACGATGTCGTCGTTGAGTTCGGCCACCAGTTTGCGCGTGTAGCCGCCGGGCTCCTTGACCGCGATACCCTCGGCCAGCGTGTCGCCCTCGCACGCCATGTCGACGCCGTTCAGCTCGGCGTACATCGACGGATAAAGTTCGGCCTGCACGCCGACTAGGCGCATGTCATTCTTGATCCCGCGCGCCGCGGTGCCCATACCGGCAAGCAGCCCGCCGCCGCCGATCGGAACAATGAGGGTGTCGAGTTCGGGCACATCCTCGAGCATTTCGAGCGCCACCGTCCCCTGCCCCGCCGCGACATTCGGATGGTCGAAAGGATGGACGAAGGTGAGGCCGCGTTCCTTTTCGAGCTCGCGCGCATGGGCATAGGCGTCATCGAACTTTTCGCCGAACAGCACGATCGTCGCGCCGTGGCTCGCGGTTTGCGAAACCTTCACCTGCGGCGTCGTGCTCGGCATCACGATGGTGACGGGAACGCCGAGCCGCTTGCCATGATAGGCGAGGCCCTGTGCATGATTGCCCGCCGATGCCGCGATCACGCCGCGCGCGCGCGCTTCGGGGTCCATCAGCAGCAGCGCGTTCAATGCGCCGCGTTCCTTATACGCCGCGGTGAATTGCAGATTTTCGAACTTCAGCCACACCTCGGCGCCGACCATTTCGGACAGCGTCTGCGAATGGAGCGTCGGCGTCCGCACGACCGATCCGTTAATTCGCTCCGCCGCCGCGCGCACATCGTCCAATGTGATCGCCGGAAAATCGGCGGCGGAGGTCAGGGTGAGTTGATCGGTCATGGTGCCTCGCGCCCTAGCCCATCTGGCGCGCGAAGCAAACAATGCTATGGACCGCGCATGAGCGAACAAAAATTGCGCGTCACTTTCATCGGCACCGGCGTCATGGGCGGACCGATGGCAGGCCATCTCGTCAAGGCGGGGCACGCCCTCACCGTCTACAACCGCACGCGCGCCAAGGCCGACGCCTGGACCCGCCAGCATGGCGGCACGGCGGCAGCGACCCCGGCCGACGCCGCGAAGGACGCCGACGTCGTCCTCACCTGCGTCGGCAACGACGACGATCTCGCGCAGGTTACGCTCGGCCGCGACGGCGCGTTCAAGGCGATGAAAAAGGGCGCGCTGTTCATCGACCATACCACCGTCTCGGCGCGCATCGCGCGCCAGCTGTCGGTCGAGGCCGACGGGCTCGGCCTCCTCTGCCTCGACGCCCCCGTCTCGGGTGGCGAGGCGGGTGCGCAGAACGGCGCACTCTCTATCATGTGCGGCGGCAGCAAGGCCGCGTTCGACGCCGCCGCGCCGGTGATGCAGGCCTATGCCGCGCGCATGGTGCATATCGGCGGCCCCGGCGCGGGGCAGACCACGAAGATGGTCAATCAGATCGCGATCGCCGGGGTGATCGAAGGTCTGTCCGAAGCCCTGCGTTTCGCGCAGGCGTCGAAGCTCGACACCGACAAGGTGTTCGAGGCCGTGTCGGGCGGCGCCGCGGCGAGCTGGCAGATGCTCAACCGCTGGGGCACGATGGCGAAGGACGAATTCGATTTCGGCTTCGCGGTCGACTGGATGCGCAAGGATCTGGGGCTCGCGATCGACGAGGCGCGCGTCAACGGCGCGACGCTGCCCGTCGCCAGCCTCGTCGACCAATTCTACGCCGATGTGCAAAAGGCCGGCGGCGGCCGCAAGGATACAAGTTCGCTGGTGACGAGGCTGCCCAAGTGAGGCGCCTCCTGCTGGCCGCGCTGGCCCTCACCCTCGCCGCCCCCGCGCACGCCGACACGCTGATCGACAATGTCAACGGCATCACGCTCGACAAGGACGGCAAGCTCGTCCGCTTCACCGGCCTCGTCATCGATACCGAGGGCAAGGTGAAGCAGCTGCTCGACCGCAAGGACAAGCGCCCCGAACGCCCCGACTTCAAGCAGGACGGCAGGGGCCGCACGCTGATCCCCGGGCTGATCGAAGCGCACGGCCATGTCATGGGGCTCGGCTTCAAGCTGATGCTGCTCGACCTCTCGGACACCGGCAGCCTCGCCGAAGCGCAGGCGGCGATCCGCAAATATGCCGCCGAAAATCCCGAAATGCCGTGGATCATCGGCACGGGCTGGAATCAGGAGAAATGGGGCCTCGGCCGCTTCCCGACCGCCGCCGATCTCGACGCCGCAGTGCCGAACCGACCCGTCTGGCTCGAGCGCGTCGACGGCCATGCCGGCTGGGCGAACAGCGCCGCGATGGCGGCGGCAAAGATCACCCCCGCGAGCAAGTCGGCTGAGGGCGGCCGCATCGAAATGGAGGGCGGCAAGCCGTCGGGCGTCTTCGTCGATGCGGCGATGCGCCTGATCGACGCCGCCAAGCCCAAACCGCTCGCGCGCGACCTCGACCGCGCGCTCTACCTCGCGCAGCAGAAATTGCTCGAACAGGGCATCACGACGATCGCCGACATGGGCACGAGCATTCACGACTGGCAGGCGTTCCGCCGCGCGGGCGACAAGAAACAGCTCGCCGTCCGCATCCTCTCCTATGGCGGCGACATCGACAATATGGCGATCATCGCCGGGTCCGAGCCGACGCCGTGGCTCTATGACGACCGCCTCCGCATGGTCGGGGTGAAGCTCTTGCTCGACGGCGCGCTGGGTTCGCGCGGCGCGTGGCTGAAAGCGCCCTATGCCGACGCGCCGGGGCAGAAGGGCCTGCCCCTGCTCACCCCCGCGCAGCTTCGCAACAAGATGGTGCGCGCGTCGATGGACAAGTTTCAGGTCGCGATCCACGCCATTGGAGACGCTGCGAATGCCGAGGCGCTCGCGGCCATCGCCGACCTCACCGCCGACCTGCCCGGCGAGCGCCGCTGGCGCATCGAACATGCACAGATCATCGACCCCGCCGACATCGCGCGCTTTGCCGAGCTCAAGGTCATCGCCTCGATGCAGCCGATCCACCAGCCGAGCGACCGCGTGATGGCCGAAGCGCGGCTCGGTCCCGATCGCCTGAAAGGCGCCTATGCGTGGCGCAGCCTCCAGAATGCGGGCGTCCGCCTCGCCTTCGGTTCGGACGTGCCGGTCGAGAGCGCCAACCCCTTTCCCGGCATCGCCGCCGCCATTTCGCGCACCGATGCGAAGGGCGAGCCCTTCGGCGGCTGGCGCCCCGAGGAAGCGGTGAGCCGCGAGACCGCGCTCGACGGCTTCACGCGCACCGCGGCCTATGCGGGCTTCGCCGAGGACCGCATCGGTACGCTGATGCCGGGGATGCGCGCCGACTTCCTGATCGTCGACGCCGACCCGATGCTCGCGAGCCCCGACGAGATCCGCCGCATGGTGCCGCTCGAAACCTGGATCGGCGGCTATCGCTATTACAAGCAGAAGGAAGGCGCGACCGTTGGCCGGTGACGTACCCTCCCGCCGCGCGCTCCTTGCCGGCCTTGCGGCGGTGCCGGTCGCGGCTGCCGCCGCGGCGACCGAGCGCAAGGAGCGTCGCTCGAAAAAGCGCAAACCGGCGAAACCGAAAATCCAGCATGTCGACGTCGCGATCATCGGCGCCGGCGTGTTCGGCGCATGGACCGCGTGGCATCTGCTGCGCGCGGGCAAGTCGGTGCGGTTATTCGACGCCTATGGCGCGGGCAACGCGCGCAGCTCGTCGGGCGGGGCAAGCCGCGTCATCCGCATGGGATATGGCGCCGACGCGCTTTATTCGGAGATGGCGCGCGACTCGCTCAAATATTGGAAAGAGCTTTCCGACACCGCGAGCGCGCCAATCTTCCACAACACCGGCGTCCTGTGGTTCGCGCCGCAAGGCGACGCCTACACCGCGCAGTCGCTCGCCTGGCTGCAGGCGAACCGCGTCGGCCACGAACATGGCGACGTCAGCTGGCTGCAGAATAAATATCGCCAGATCCAATTCTATCAGGGCGAAACCGGCATCCTCGAGACCGAGGCGGGCGCGCTGATCGCCGCGCGCGGGGTGCAGGAGGTGATCGCCGACGCCCAGATCGCGGTCGAGCGCGTCGTCATGCCCGCGCCGCTCTTTTCAAAGCGCATCAAGAAGCACACGCTCCCCGACGGCGGCACCGCCGACCACCTTGTCTATTGTGCCGGCCCGTGGATCGCCGAACTCTTCCCGCAGCAGTTGATGAACAAGATCGTCGCGACGCGGCAGGAAGTCTATCATTTCGGCGCGCCGCAGGGCGACACGCGTTTTGCCCCGCCCGAGCTTCCCGTGTGGGCCGATTTCAACAACGGCCGCATCGTCTACGGCATCCCCGACCTCGAAGGCGCGGGGTTCAAGATCGCGATCGACGTCCATGGCCCGACGGTCGACCCCGACACTATGGAACGCCAGCTTACCCCCGCCGGCATCGCCGAGGCGCGCGCCTATATGCAGCGCCGTTTCCCCGGCCTCGCCTCCGCCCCCCTGCTCGGCGGGCGCGTCTGCCAGTACGAGAACAGCTCGAACGGCGATTATCTGATCGACCGCTTCCCGGGACAGGAGCATGTCTGGCTCGTCGGCGGCGGATCGGGGCACGGCTTCAAGAACGGCCCCGCGGTGGGAAAGCGGGTGGCGGCGCACATCCTCGATGCGAAGCTGGCGGTCGAACCGCGCTTCAGTTTCGCGACCAAGGGGACGGTCGCGGCAAGAACCGTCTTTTGATGGTGAACCGCCCTTCCCAGCTCCGTTCGTGTCGAGCGAAGTCGAGACACGCTGCGTTCGTGCAAGACCTCACGTGTCTCGACTTCGCTCGACACAAACGGAAACATGACAGGTGAAACTCACCGACTGCCACAATATCGACGATTTCCGCGCGCTCGCGAAACGCCGCCTGCCGTGGCCGGTGTTCGATTATATCGACGGCGCCGCCGACGACGAGGTGACGCGCCGCCGCAACCGCGAAGCGTTCGACAGCTGCGACCTCATACCCCGCGTCCTCGCCGGGGTCGAAAGCGTCGACATGAAGACGACGCTCTTCGGGCGCGAGATGGCGATGCCGCTCTTCCTTTCGCCCACCGCACTCCAGCGCCTGTTCCATTGGCAGGGCGAGCGCGCTGTGCTCCGCGCCGCGGCGAATGCCGGCACCGTCGCGGGCATATCCAGCCTCGCGACGATCGGCCTCGCCGAAGCCGGCGCGCTGACGAGCGGCCCCAAGCTCTTCCAGCTCTATGTCCACCACGACGAGGGGCTCAACCGGGCGATGCTCGACGCCGCGCGCGAAGCGAAATTCGACGCGGTCGCGCTCACCGTCGACACGATTGTCGGCGGCAACCGCGAACGCTGCCTGCGCTCGGGCTTCACCTCGCCGCCGCGCTTCACCGCGTCGAACATGCTGAGCTACGCCGCCAAGCCCGGCTGGGGGCTCAACTATATGCTCCGCGAAAAGTTCAGCCTGCCCAACCTCGCCACGCATGTGTCCGAAGGGTCGAGCGTCCCCAAATCGGTCGCCGAATATTTCACTTCGATGCTCGACCAGAGCCTCGACTGGAAACGCGCCGAGGCGATCCGCAAACAGTGGGGCGGTCCCTTCTGCCTCAAGGGCATCGTCGCTGTCGAGGATGCCAAGCGCGCGGTCGACATCGGCGCGAGTGCGATCATGGTCTCGAACCATGGCGGGCGACAACTCGACGGCAGCATTTCGCCCTTCGACGCGCTCGCCGCCATCGTCGATGCGGTCGGCGACAGGGTCGAGGTGATCTGCGACGGCGGCATCACGCGCGGCACCCATGTGCTGAAAGCGCTGTCGGTCGGCGCCAAGGCCTGCTCGGGCGGCCGCCTCTATCTCTATGCGCTCGCGGCGGCGGGCGAGGATGGCGTCGCGCGCGCAATCGCCCTGCTCCGCGCCGAGATCGAGCGCGGCATGAAATTGATGGGGGCCAAGACCCTCGCCGATCTCGGCCCCCATAATCTGCGCTGGCGTTGAGCCCTCCTGCTTTCGTCATTCCCGCAAAAAAGGGGACGGCCTCCCCCGAAGCCGTCCCCTTCGCGCGTGGTCGCTGACCCGCAGGGCGATCAGAAAGATGCGCCCAGCGTAAAGACCACGGTTGGATCGTAAAGCGTGTCGACGGCCTTGACGCCCGTCTTTTTAACGTCGGTGTCGATATATTGCGCCGAGAAAGTCAGCGGGCCGGCAGCGAAGGACGCGCCGAGCGACCAGTCGACATATTTGCCATCGGGCGACACGAGGCCGAGCGACCCGTCGTTATAGCCGATTCCCGCGGTCAGCGTGACCGGCGTGCCGGGAATGCCGTATCCGGCGCCGAGGTTCAGATAGATATTGTCCTGATCGCCGAGCGAATCCTGCTTGGGCGCATAGGCGACCATGCCGGTGACCGAAACGGGGCCGATATCGTGCGACAGTTTGCCGATGCCTTCGAAATAGTCGGTCGGCGCGCCGCCGTCGTCGCTGCCCGGGTAGGTGTACCAGGTCACGCCGATATCGGCCGTCGTACCCGGTGCGATTTCGGTGTTGAAGCCGCCATAGACGTCGAGTTCGAACTTGCCATAGGCGGGGCTGTCGGGAAGCGACGAACCCCAGACGCCGGCATAGAAGCCGCTTTCGTGGCTGACGGTCAGCGTCGGCTGCACCGCGACCTTTTCGTTCGACAGCGAAATGCCGCGGAAACGATAGTCGCTCGTGACCGCAATGCCGCCCGAAAGCGTGAACGGGCCGGCGGCAGCTTCTTCTTCCTGGGCAAAGGCCGGGGTGGACATCGCCGTCGCGGCGACAAGCGCGCCAAGGCACGCGCGGACAAGAGTTTTCATGGACAGATCCCTGTTCGTTGATGGATCGTCCCTGCCTGCCGCACGGCTGCCAGCCTCTTTTCGGGTCTGGTCCCGTCGTGCGTGCGTCGATGTTCACCACTTTGGTGCGACGCACAAATGAAAAAGTTCCACGCGCCGTGTTAAAACGGGACGATGCGACTTTTGTGCAACAGTTGGCTATGAATAAATGGGCTGAGTGAAATTATATTATACAAAATCGCCCGTCGAAGCGCGGTCAGAACGATAAGCCGAGCGTCAGTACCAAGGTTGGTTCGTAAAGCGTATCGACCGCCTTCACGCCGGTCTTCTTGATGTCGGTGTCGACATAGCGCGCCGACAGCGTCGCCGGACCGACGACATAGGATGCACCGACCGACCAGTCGACATAGTCGCCCGGCGGCGCGGTCAGCGCGAGCGAGCCGTCGGAATAACCGACCCCAGCGTGGACCGTGACCGGTGTGTTCGGGATGCCGGACGAAACGCCGAGGTTATAATACCAGCTGTCGCCCATCGAGCGCTGCGCAGGCGCATAGGCGATGGTTCCGGTCGCCGAAAGCGGGCCGATGTCGTGCGACAGCTTGCCGCTGAACTCGAAATAATCGGCAGGTCCGGCCCAGTTCCGGTTGCCCGGATAGCCGTACCAGATCACCCCGACATCGACCGAGGTGCCCGGCGCGATCTCGGTCGCATAGCCGCCGTAAAGGTCGAGCTCGAACTTCCCCGACAACGGATTGTCGGGCATCGTCGATCCCCAGACGCCGACGTAAAGGCCGCTTTCGTGGCCGAGCGTCAGCGTCGGTTGCAGCGCGATTTCCTCGTCCGACAGCGAAATGCCGCGGAAACGATAGTCGCTGACGACCGCGACCTCGCCCGACAGCGAAAGCGGCCCGCCGCCGCGGGTAATCGGATCATCCTGGGCAAAGGCGGGGACCGGCATGGCCGCGGCCGCGAGCAACAGGCCGGCACCGGCCGTGTCGAAAAAACGCATCAATATTCTTTCATCTCTGGCCCGAAACGCCGATCGCGCCACGCGGTGCGGTCGGAAAGGGTGGCCCGTATCGGGTCAGCATAAAGCCGCGAATGTCGCGCTACAAGCCGCGCGCCATCGCTTGGCTTTGCCAAGCCGCCGCGGGACGGCTAAAGAGCGGCGCATATCTCCCCATCTGCCGAGCACTATCAATGAGCGATCACAATCCCGGCCTGCGCCCATGGCGCGACATTGCACGACGCGCGTGCCGCCAGATCATGGTCGGCACCGTCCCGGTCGGCGGCGGCGCGCCGATCAGCGTCCAGACGATGACGAACACGCTGACGAGCGATCCGGTCGCGACGATCGACCAGATCCGCCGCTGCGAGGACGCGGGCGCCGACCTGATCCGCGTCTCGTGCCCCGACACCGATTCGACCGCGGCGCTGGGGAAGATCGTCCGCGCGTCGCGCATCCCGATCATCGCCGACATCCACTTCCACTACAAGCGCGCGCTCGAAGCCGCCGACGCCGGCGCCGCCTGCCTGCGCATCAACCCCGGCAACATCGGCAGCAGCGAGCGCGTCGGCGAGGTGGTGCGCGCGGCGAAGGCGAACGGCTGCGCGATCCGCATCGGGGTCAACGCGGGGTCGCTGGAAAAGGATCTGCTCGAAAAATATGGCGAGCCCTGCCCCGAGGCACTCGTCGAAAGCGCGCTCGACCATATCAAGCTGCTGCAGGACCACGACTTCCACGAATATAAGGTCGCGGTGAAGGCGAGCGACGTCTTCCTCGCGGTCGCCGCCTATGCGCAGCTCGCCGACGCGGTCGACTGTCCGCTGCACCTCGGCATCACCGAGGCGGGCGGGCTGATCGGCGGAACGGTCAAGTCGGCGCTCGGCATCGGCAATCTCCTCTGGGCCGGAATCGGCGACACGATCCGCGTCAGCCTCTCGGCCGAACCCGAAGAAGAGGTCCGCGTCGGCTATGAAATCCTGAAGTCTCTCGGTCTCCGCACCCGCGGCGTCCGCGTCGTATCCTGCCCCAGCTGCGCGCGCCAGGGCTTCGACGTCATCCGCACCGTGCAGGCGCTCGAAGAAGCGCTGAGCCACATCAAGACCCCGATGTCGCTCTCGGTTCTGGGCTGCGTCGTCAACGGCCCCGGCGAAGCGCGCGAGACCGACATCGGCATCACCGGCGGCGGCAACGGCAAGCATATGGTCTTCCTCTCGGGGGTCACCGACCACCATGTCGAGGACGCCGACATGATCGGCCACATCGTCAAGCTCGTCGAAGCGAAGGCCGCCCAGATCGAGGCGGGCAGCGCGGTGAGCATGGACGTGACGCACGGCAAGGCGGCGTAGGCGGGCTTCCGATTAGGGGTGGGGGGCTGCCATTGCATGCTCTCACTTTCGTCATCCCGGGCTTGACCCGGGACCCGCCTTTTCTTCCTGACGACGGCGAATAGGCAAGGCAGGCCCCGGGTCAAGCCCGGGGTGACGGTAATGGGAATGCCCGCTTCCGGTCGAAATTTGACAGCGAACGCCCGACCCGACAGAGCGCCATCATGACCCTATCGATCCGCCCCGCCACGCCCGCCGACCTGCCGCTGATCGCGCAGTTCATTCGCGACCTCGCCGATTATGAAAAGCTGGCGCACGAAGTCCGCTTCGACGAGGCGAAGCTCGCCGCCAACCTGTTCGGCCCCCGCCCCTATGCCGAGGTCGTGATCGGCGAATTGGACGGGAGCCCACAGGGCTTCGCGCTCTTCTTTCACAATTTTTCGACGTTCGAAGGGCGCCCCGGCATCTATCTCGAGGATCTGTTCGTCCGCCCCGAAGCGCGCGGATCGGGGCTCGGCAAGGCGCTGCTCGCGCACCTCGCCGAGCTTTGCGTCGAGCGTGATTGCGCGCGGCTCGAATGGTCGGTGCTCGACTGGAATGCGCCGTCGATCGGTTTCTACCGGAGCCTCGGCGCCGGGCTGATGGACGAATGGACGGTGATGCGAGTCGATGGCGAGGCGCTGACCAAGCTGGCGGGTTCCTGACCCGAAATTCCGTTCGCATCGAGCGAAGTCGAGATGCGAACGGAATTTTGAAGCTGCCTATTTCGCGCCGCGCGGCTTCCGCCGTTCCATCGGCCAGCTCGGCATGCGCGCGTCGGACAGGCGCTTCGCCTCGGCGGGCGCGACGCCCAGCTCGGTCAGCGCGCGCGCGAGCGCATCGGCCGGGGCGACCGCGATAT
This sequence comes from Sphingopyxis sp. PAMC25046, assembly GCF_004795895.1. Lineage (NCBI taxonomy): Bacteria > Pseudomonadati > Pseudomonadota > Alphaproteobacteria > Sphingomonadales > Sphingopyxidaceae > Sphingopyxis > Sphingopyxis sp. PAMC25046. The sequence goes on along the minus strand of NZ_CP039250.1, from coordinate 866,487 downwards.
CGGGCAAGACCCCCTCACCCTCCCAGTCCTTGCCCGTCACCGGGTCATAGGTACGCCCGACAGGGATGAAGGCCCCATAGCCGCCGCCCAGATCCTCGCCGCGCCCGAAATGATTGGCGCCCGCGGTCGGCGCGCCGACCAGCGTGCCGCGCCCCGTGTGCTTCATCGCGAGCGCAAAATGCTCGGCCGCCGACGCGCTCGCGCCCGATGTCAGCACATAGATCTTCGCATCGCGCAGCCGCGTGTCGGCGTTCGGCGTCGCCCAATGTTCGCGCGCGACCATGCCCGCATCGCCCTTCGCCATCCGCATCGAGGCGATGCCCGCGATCGGCGAGCCGCCTTCGGCGTCGACCGACGCGCGCGTCGCCATCGTCACCAGCCGCGTTTCCTTGCCGAACAGCCAGGGGAAGATGACGTCCATCTGGTCTAGCCCGCCGCCATTGTGGGTGCGGATGTCGAAGATGATCGCCTTCGCGTCGGCGTGGTCGGCCATGAATTTCGCCGCCTCGGCCGTCACCGCATCGTCCATCGGAAAGACGTTGAAGCGCACAAAGGCGATCCCCGGCGCGATCCATCCCGCCTGCTCGACCGGCGCTTTTTTCGGGCGGGGTGCGGGCGTCGCGCCGCCCGGCGCGGGCACGGCGCCCGCCGCCGCTTCGGGAACGCGCAGCCGCAGATGCCCGTCGGGCGACACCGCATTCACGTCGCTATCGATCGCGGTGCCCAGCGCCTCGCCGGAAAGCCCCTTGTAGCGGCCCGCGGCGATCGCGGCGCGGATCGCGTCTGCATATTTTTTGCCCGTTTCGGGATAGAGATAGTCACGCTCGAGCAGCGCCGCATATTTTTCGGCGATCGCATCGGCGCCGGCCTCGTCGGCCGCGAGCGCGGGAGACGGCGTGAGCAAGGGGGCCGCAGCCATTCCGGCAGCGAGCAACAATGCCGACATAACAAGCGACGAACGAATCATTCCTGTCTCCAATCCGGTCCCGGCGGATCGAAGTGTATCACATCATCAACACAGATCAACTACATTTGTAGTCGTCTATTTCTTGCGCGCGAACCAGACCAGAACCGCCCCGACCACCATCGTCACAACGCCGTTGCGCGTCCACACGGTGTCACCCAGCATGAAGCTGCTCGCCGGCCAGCGCACGATGTCGAGCCCCTGCAACGCCCATAGCCCGCCGACGAGGATCATCGCGACACCGACGATCGTCATCATGCCTTTCAACGCACCCATCAAACCCTCCCCGCTTTTCGCCGCAATCCGATCAGCGGCCGCAGCCAGCCAATGCTGCGCCCGATCGCATAGAAAAGCCAGCATCCGGTGACCGTCGCGACGATCAGGGTCCAAAAGGACGGGAGTGCCGCCACCCCCGCGCGCAGCAAATACCAGCCGGCGACGACGATGATCGTCTGGTGGATGATGTAAAAGGGGAAGACCGCTTCGGCGAGCGTCGCGCGCCGCGGATGATCGCGGTTCCACCAGCGGTCGGCGACCCCGACGAGCGCGACGATCGCCGCCCACCCCTGTACCAGCCGCACGACCATGAAGGGGGTAACGATTCCCGCCGGCGGCGGCCCCTCGCCCGGCGCCGCCCACATCGCCCAGACGATCCAGACATAAGCGGCCACCGCGAGCACCGCCGCGACCGGCCAGCAGCGCGCCACCGCGTCGAACAGCGCCGGACGCACACGCAGCAACCAGCCGATGAAGAAGGGGACAAGGAAATGGAGGTGCGCCGGCCCGTCATCGAACAGCGCGTGCGTGTCGCGATGCCCGGGGAAGGCGAGCAGGATGGCGAGCCACACAGCGAATGGCGTGACCAGCATCCCCCAGCCGCCGAGCCACCGCGCTGCCGCATCGGCGATCCGCGCGCGCGCCGCGACAGGAAACAGGACGAGCAGCAGCGCGGCCAGCGCGGTATAGACGTACAGGTAAACGACGAACCACAGATGCTGCCAGGTCGGCAGGACGATGCCCTCGAGCGTCCCGAAGCGGAAATAATCGTAGAGCCAGAAATGCGCGAAGCCATGCGCATAGCCATGCTGCGTCACCAGCTCGATCCACGGCTGCACCGGGATGATCACGACGATGCCGAAAGCAAGCGGGATCAGCAGCCGCGCGCTCCGCGACCGCATAAATGCGCCCGCCTCTTCCGTCTTCGCAAACAGCGCCGCGCTCGCATAGCCCGACACGAGGAACAGCAAAGGCAACCGCCAGCTGTTCGTCGCCATCATCGGGATCTGTACCCAGTCCATCGGCGCCGCGATTTTGACATGCCAGCCCCACGGCACGAAGTACATGCCGATGTGATAGAAGATCAGCAAGCCGAAGGCGCCGATGCGCAGCCAGTCCATTCCGTAATGCCGTGTCGTCGTCATCTGCCCAAATCTCCTTTGCGGGGCCTGCGGCAGCCGCTAATCGAAAGGGCGGACGGCGGGCGATCCCGGCGGGACGAACAGCGGGGCCGGAGTGACGGACAAGCAAGCCATGGGGACGAGCGGCGGCACAGCGGGGACGAGCGGCTTCAGCGCGCGCGCACTCACCGCACTGCTGCTGACGGCGATCTTCCTCTTCGGGCTCGTCCGCATCACCGCCAACGTCTATTCCTACATCGCCGACCGGCAGGGCGCCGGCCTCGCCACCTCGCCGACGATCGCCTGGATGCTCGAAGGAAGCAGCCTCGCCGCCTGGGTGGTGATGATGATCCCCTGCTGGTTCGCGGTCGGGCGCATCCGCCCGCCGCGCGTTCCGCTGCCCGCGACGGTTGCGATCCACGCGCTGCTCGCGATCCCGGTCTCGCTCGGCCATATCGCGCTGATGGTCGCCTTTCGCACGATGCTGTGGTGGACGATGGGGTTGGACTATGATTTCACCTCGCCCGACGGATCGCCGATCCTCTACGAATTGCGCAAGGATCTCTCGGCCTATGCCGAGCTCGTCTTCATCCTCTTCCTCGTCCAGTGGCTCGTCGCGCGCTACGCCGCGCCGCCGGCAAAGACGCCCGAACGCAGAACGCTCGCGATCGGCGACGGGTCGGTCACGCACCATCTCCCGGCCGACGAGATCGAGCATGTCGCGGCCGCGGGCAATTATGTCGAGGTCGCGTGGCGGGGCCAGCGCCTGCTCCACCGCGCAACGCTGACGGCGATCGAGGGCGAACTCGCCGGCTCGGGCTTCGCGCGCATCCATCGCGGCCGCCTGGTCCGCCGGGACGCCGTGCGGCGCGTGGTCACGCTGAAGAGCGGGGACTTCGACGTCGAGATGGAAAGCGGCGAGACGCTGCGCGGCAGCCGACGTTATCGCGAGAATGTCGAGGGGTGACGCAGGACCTTCCCCCTTGATGGGGGAAGGATATGAAGCCTTATCGCGAAGAGGTTAGGCGCGGTTGGATGGGGGTGATGATGGTCCTCGCGCCGTCGCGTCGGGCCGAAACCGCGCCCCCACCGCTGCGACTAGGGCGCAAGCGCCCAAGCCTCGCTGCCTCCCCCATCAAGGGGGACGGGGGCTTTATGGAAGCACCCGCCACGCCAGCTCGGCAAATTCGCACAGCAACGGCCGCGTATCGCGCGGATCGATGATATCCTCGACGCCGAATTTCTCCGCCGTACGAAAGGGCGAGCGCACGCGGTTCAATCGCTCGCGGATCGCCTCCAGATGCGCCGCCGGGTCCTCGGCGGCCTCGAGCTCGCTCTTGTACGCGACCTCGACCCCGCCCTCGATCGGCAGGCTGCCCCAGTCGCCCGACGGCCAGGCGAAGCGGTACTGGAAGCGCTCGGCGTTCGACATTGCGCTCCCCGCGATCCCGTAAGCGCGCCGCACGACGACCGAGGCGAGCGGCACCGTCGCGCGGTAGATCGCGTTCATCGCCTGCACGCCATAGCGGATCGTCCCCGTCCGCTCGGCCTCGCCGCCGATCATGAAGCCCGGATTGTCGACAAGGTGGACGATCGGCAGCCGGAACTGGTCGGCCATCTTGACGAAACGCTCGGCCTTCTCGCTCGTCTTCGCGTCCCACGACCCGCCGAGATACGACGGGTCGCTCGCAAGCACCGCGACCGGATAGCCGTCGAGCCGCGCGAACGCTGTAATAACCGCCCGCCCCCAGCGCGCGCCCATCTCGAAGACACTGCCCGCATCGAACACCGCATTCGCGATGCGCCGCATCGAATAAACCTGCTTCGCCTCGCGCGGCACGACCGACAGCAAGGCCTCGTCGCGGCGATCGACCGGATCGCTGCATTCGGCCCTCAGCGCGCGGTCATGGATCGACGAGGGCAGGTAGGAGAGGAAGCGCCGCGCCGCCGCGAAAGCCTCGGCCTCGCTCGCCACCTCGTCGTCGACCACCCCGTTGCGCGTATGCACATCGCTGCCGCCCAGCTCCTCGCGGTCGAGCGTATCGCCGATCGCGGCGGCGACCGCCGGCCCCGCCGCGAACAGCTGCGACAATCCGCGCACCATCACGCTGTAATGGCTCGCCACTACCCGCGCCGCGCCCAGCCCCGCGGTCGGCCCCAGCGCCAGCGCGACCACCGGCACCGTGTCGAGGTTGGCGATGATCTCGTCCCAGCCGGGAACGTGCGGGATATAGGTATAGCCCATATCTTCCAGCGTCTTCACCGATCCCCCGCCGCCAGTGCCGTCGATCATGCGGATCAGCGGCAGGCGATATTCATGCGCCATCGCCTCGCACTGGACGAACTTGCGGTGCAGCGCCGCATCGGCCGCGCCGCCGCGCACGGTAAAATCGTCGGCGCTCGCGACGACGGGCCGGCCATCGATATTCGCGCGCCCAAAGATGAAATTGCTCGCGGCCAGATCTTCCAGCTCGCCGTCGGCGCCATATTTGCCGCGCCCGGCAATCTTGCCGATCTCGCGAAAGCTGCCCGGATCGACGATGCCCGCGAGCCGCGCGCGTGCGTCCATCTTGCCACGCCCGTGCTGGCGCGCGACCTTTTCGTCGCCGCCCATCTTCTCGGCCATCGCGCGGCGCTGCCCGAGTTCACTTACTTCTTTTTTCCAACTCATGCGGCGAAGGCTATCTTACGTTGACGGAAACGTCATGCAAAACCTATCGTCGCCGCATGACCCGCCCGATCGCCCTCGCCCTCACCGCCGCATTGATGACGCTCGCGCCCGCCACCGCGGCCGAAAAGCGCACGCTCCCCGGCATCGAGGAGCCATACAAGACCGACGCCTTCATCGCCGACCCGATGCCCGCGATCGACGCCGCACTCGCGCGGGCAAAGGCGTCGGGCAAGCCCGTGCTGCTCATCATGGGCACCGGCGCCTGCCACGACAGCGCCTGGCTCGCCAACCTGCTCACGACCGGCCGCTTCGCTCCCGTCCGCGCCCGCTACGAAATCGTCTACGCCGACATCGGCATGCCGCATGTGAAGGATCAAGGGCGGAATCCCGACGTTCCCAAACGGTTCGGCTTCCGGATCAAGGGCACGCCGACGGTGGCGATCCTCGATGCCGAGGGCACCGTGCGCAACCGCAAGGCCGCCCCCAAATGGCGCAACGCCGCGAGCCGCAGCGACGACGACATCTATAACGAATTGATGGGCCAGGAGAGAGAGCGACATGACTGACATGAACCTTGCCGGGCGCGTCGCGCTCGTCAGCGGGGCCTCGCGCGGGATCGGCCGCGGCATCGCGATGGGCCTTGCCGAAGCCGGCGCCGACGTAGCGGTCAACTATACGCGCGGCGAGGACGCCGCCGCCGAAACCGTCGCCGCGATTCAGGCGCTCGGCCGCAAGGCGAAGGCCTATCAGGCCTCGGTCACCGACGAGGCGGCCTGCGCCGCGATGGTCGCGGCGGTCGAAGCCGATTTCGGGCCCATATCGATCCTGGTCAACAACGCCGGCATCGCGAGCCGCGGGCAGTCGGTGGCCGACACCGACCCCGCCGAGGTCGACAAGCTCTTCGCCGTCCACGCCGCGGGCCCGCACCGCCTGTCGCGTCTCGCGCTGCCGCAGCTCCGCCAGCACAAGCGCAGCGACATCATCGTGATTTCGAGCATCGCCACCTATGTGAACTCGCCGAACGGCGCCCCCTACACGATGGCCAAGGCCGCGGGCGAAGCCTTGGCGCTGACGCTCGCCAAGGAGGAGCTCGCCAACGGCGTCCGCGTCAACATCGTCGCCCCCGCGCTCACCGTCAGCGACATGGGCGAAAAACTCTCGCGCGCGATAACCGGCAACGCCGACATCCACCACCTCGACGCCAAAATGCCCTTCGGCCGCGTCGCCGTCCCCGCCGATGTGGCGGCAGCGGTCGTGTGGTTCGTGAGCGACGCGAACAGCTATTGTTCGGGCCAGAAACTCAACATCGACGGCGCGGGACAGGCGACCTTTCGGTAAATATTCCCCTCTTTGCTGCCTAGTCAAATCTGGGTGAGGGGTATGCGAGCCGAGGGCTCGCGCGGCGCTGTGCTCCGCTCACCCTCATCCAAGTCCGCCTAATCGCCTGCGGCGATAAGGCTCCCTATCCTTCTCCCCTCAAGGGAGAAGGTCGGTTAGATCGCTGCCATGCGCCCCGATTCGCCTTCGCCCGTCATCCCCTTCCTGATCGCTTGCGCGGGGATCGCGACCTATTCGGCGATGGATGTGCTGATGAAGGGGCTGTCGATCGACATCGGCGCCTATAACGCCGTTCTCTGGCGCACCGGCACCGGAGCTTTGCTGAGCGGCCTCATTTATTTCGCCACGCGTCCCAAATGGCCGGGCCGGGCGACGATGCAGATCCACGCGTGGCGCGCGCTGTTCGTCGCGGGGATGGCGCTCTCTTTCTTCTGGGCGCTCGCGCGTTTGCCGATCGCCGAAGCGATCGCGCTCGCCTTTGTCGCGCCGCTGATGGCGCTCTACATGGCCGCGATCTTTCTGGGCGAGAAGATCGGCCCGCGCTCGATCGCCGCCTCGCTGCTCGGGCTCGTCGGCGTGATCGTGATCGTCGCGGGCAAGCTCGGCGGCGACTATAGCGACGAGGCGCTCCTCGCGGTCGGCGCGGTGTTCCTCTCTGCCATCGTCTACGCCTACAATCTCATCCTCGCGCGGCGGCAGGCGAAGATGGCCGAGCCGATGGAGATCGCCTTCTTCCAGAATTTCTTCGTCGCGGCGATCCTCGCGCTCGGCGCACCATGGTTCCTCGCTGTTCCGGACGCTGCTCAGGCCCCGAACATCGCCGGCGCCGCGATCCTCGCGACGACCTCGCTGCTGCTGTTGAGCTGGGCCTATGCACGCGCCGAAACGCAGATCCTCGCGACCACCGAATATACGGGCTTCCTGTGGGCGATGGTCTTCGGCTGGTATTTCTTCGACGAAGCGGTGACGCTACCGACGCTCGCCGGCGCCTGCCTGATCGTCGCCGCCTGCCTGATCGTCGCGCGCAAGGCACCCCACGGCGACCCGATCGAGCCGGCGGCGGCCTAGACCGCCGCGCGCGCCAACCGGTCGTTAATCGCCGCGCCCAGCCCCTCGGCCGGGATCGCCGCCACCGCGATCTTTGCCTTCGTGCTTGCGGCTCCCGCGTGCAGCGCATCGAACAGACGCGCCGCCGCCTCGGTCAGGTCGCCGCGCGCGCTGAGGTCGTAATCGCCCCGAACCGCCCCGAAACCGATGCCATATTCGTCCGCCGCGAAATCGCGCGCGCCGAGCCGCACCGGTTTGCCGGGCGCATAATGGCTTGCAAGCATCCCTGGCGCGACGATCTCCGCCCCTTTCACGCCCGTCACAGCCAGCCCGCTCGCCTCCGCGAGCATCGCCGCAGTCACCGGCCCCGGCCGCAGTACCGCGACCGCGCCGTCCTGTATGCGGGCAATGGTCGATTCCACCCCCGCGCTCGTCGGCCCGTCATCGATCACGAGGCCGACCCGCCCGCCCAAACTCGCGAGCACATGCGCCGCCTTGGTCGGGCTCACCTTCCCGCTCGCATTGGCGCTGGGTGCGGCGAGCGGCGCGCCCGATGCCGTCAGCAACGCCTGCATCGCGCGATGTCCCGGCACGCGGAGCGCAATCGTATCGAGCCCCGCTGTCGCGACGCTCGCGACAGGGCAGTCCGGCGTGCGCGGCACCACCAAGGTCAGCGGCCCCGGCCAGAATCGCGTCGCGAGCGCGCGTTCGGCGGTTCCGAACTCGCCCAGCGTCTCGGCCATGGCGAGCGTCGGCACATGCACGATCAGCGGGTTGAAATCGGGCCGCCCCTTGGCGGCATAGATGCGCGCGACCGCTTGCGGATTGCGCGCATCGGCGGCGAGGCCATAGACCGTCTCGGTCGGCACCGCGACCGGCTGCCCGGCCGCGATCGCCGCCGCCGCTTCGGCAATCGCCGCGCGATCGAACGCACGAACAATACTGGGCTTTGAGGCTTGGACCATGCCGCGCTATAGCGCCCGCGCAACGATATTCACCAGCAAAGAACCGCACCCATGACCTACACGCCGCCCACAACCGAGCAGCTCTTCGTTCTCGACCATATCGCGCGCATCGACGCGATGGCGCAGCACGACCGTTTCGCCGCCGCGACCCCCGATATGGTCGAGGCGATCGTCACCGGCATCGGCGAGTTCGCCGCCGAGGTCTACGCCCCGCTCAACCGCGTCGGCGACACGCAGAACCCCCAATGGCAGGACGGCAAGGTCACCATGCCCCCGGGCTTCAAGGGCGCGTACAAACAGTTCGTCGACGCGGGCTGGGGCAGCATCGACGGCCCCGGCGCCTATGGCGGGCAGGATCTGCCCTTCACCCTCGCGACCGTGGTCATCGAGGCGCTCGGCAGCGCGAACATGGGCTTCTCGCTGTGCAGCATACTGACGCCGGGCGCGATCCATGCGCTGATGGCCTATGGCACCGAGGAACAGCGCCAGACCTGGCTTCCGAAGCTGATCACCGGCGAGTGGAACGGCACGATGAACCTGACCGAGCCCGCCGCGGGCAGCGACGTCGGCGCGCTGCGCGCGACCGCCGAAAAGGTCACCGAAGGGCCGAACGCCGGCCTCTACCGGATCAAGGGCCAGAAAATCTTCATCACCTTCGGCGAGCATGACCTCACCGACAATATCGTCCACCTCGTCCTCGCGCGCACCCCCGGCGCGCCCGAGGGGACGCGCGGCATCTCGCTCTTCCTCGTCCCCAAATACCGCCTCGACGCCGATGGTAATCCGACGATCAGCAACGGCGTCCATTGCGCCTCGATCGAGCACAAGCTCGGCATCCACGGCTCGCCGACCGCGGTGATGGTCTATGGCGAGGACGAAGATTGCCTTGGCGAGATCGTCGGCGAGGAAATGGGCGGCATGCGCGCGATGTTCGTGATGATGAACAATGCGCGGCTGATGATCGGCTGCCAAGGCATCCAGATCGGCGAGCGCGCGACGCAGCAGGCGCAGCGCTTCGCTGCCGAGCGCGTCCAGTCGGCGCTCGCGGGCGCGCCCGACCGTACTCCGGTGACGATCGATCAGCACCCCGACGTCCGCCGCATGCTGTGGCGGATGCGCGCGCAGACCGAGGCCGCGCGGGCGCTCACTTACTATGCCGCGGCGCAGATCGACTTCGGCAAATTGGGCGACGAGGCGGCCGCGATGCGCGCCGACATCCTGATCCCGCTCGTCAAGGCGCACGCGACCGACATCGGCTGCGAGGTCGCGAGCCTCGGCGTGCAGGTGCATGGCGGCATGGGCTTCATCGAGGAAACCGGCGCCGCGCAGCATTATCGCGACGCGCGCATCGCGCCGATCTATGAAGGCACCAACGGCATCCAGGCGGCCGATCTCGTCGGACGCAAGCTCGGCATGGCGGGCGGCGACCTTGTCCGCGCGCTGATCGACGATATCGCGCATGGCGCGGCCAATTTCCCCGAACTCCAGCAGCTCGTCGATGCGTGCCGCGCGGTCACCGACTGGATGGTGAACGCGCCGACGGCGGACCGGCTCGCGGGCAGCTACCCCTATCTCACCATGCTCGCGACGGCGACTTGCGGCTGGCTGATGGCGATCCAGCACAAGGCGGCGCGCGCCGCGCTCGACGAGGGCGGCGGCGATGCCGCCTTTCTCGAAGCCAAGATCGTCTCGACGCGCTTTTATCTTCAGCAGATCGTCCCGGCGGCGACGGGGCTCGCGGCCTCGGCGCTTGCCGGCGACGCCGCGCTCGAACCGCTGCCCGCACTTACCTGAATTCCGCGAAATCCTGCGCTTTCCGCGGTGCCGGACCGCGCAGGATTTTGTTCATAATTAACGCGATGATAACCATCTGGGGTTAGACGCGACCGGCAATTGCTGGAGACGTGCGTGCCCTTCCCGGTCAAAAGTCTGATCATCAGCTGGCGAACGATCGCGCTCGCGCTGCTGCTCAGCGTGATCGTCGGCATCAGTGGCGCGGGCGAGCTGCCCGATAGGATGATCTCGATGGCGACCAGCCGCATCGCCGCGCGGCCGGTATCGGGTGACACCGTTATCGTCGCGCTCGACGACAAGACATTGCAGGCAATCGGCGGTCGAGATTTCGATATTGATCACCACACGCAGCTTGTCCGTGCGGTCGATGCCTCGCCGGCGCGGCGCCTGTTCGTCGATTTTTCCTATGAACGGCGACTGCGGGACCGTGAATTTCCTAATTTTGCCGCGGCAGTGCGTCATATGGGTCCGCGCATTGTGCTGGCTGTACCATCGGCCAGTTTCGAGGGCCATACCGCCAAACAGCCTATGTGGCCCGATGATCGCCTCGGCCAAGAGGCCGTCCGGGGCTTCATTGGCTGGGAATATGAATTTTGGCAGGTGTGGAAAGTTCCCCTCGCAGTGCGGGCCGATAGCCGTCTCCTTCCCAGCTTTGCGTCGATCCTTGCGGACCGGCCCAGCAACCATCCGGCCAATTTTGCGCTGGATCTTTCGTACGACCCCGACACGATCACGCAATATAGCGCGATCGACGTCATGTCGGGCAAGCTCGATCCGAATCTGTTGCGCGGCAAGGACGTGATTTTCGCGCCGGCATCGGCCGCCTCACCCGACCAGCATTATCTGCCGGGCCACGACAAGGTCCACGGCGCCTATATCCACCTGATCGCCGGCGAGGCGCTCAAGCGCGGCCAGCCGGTCGATATCGGCTGGTTTCCCGCACTCGCGCTGACCTTCATCGTCTCGCTCGCAGCCCTCGCCTGGCGAAATGGCCGCCGCTACGGGCCGGTGGCCATCGGCCTTACCGTCGCCCTGATCGTCGTGAAAGTGGCGAGCAGCCTGTCGCTCGTCACGGTCCAAGTCGGTGCCGCCTGCTTCCTGATTGCCGCAATCGCCGCCAATGTCTCGCGCACCCGTCGCCGCGATTTGGCCCAACGCGAGAACCCGATATCGGGCTTGCCCAATTTCGAGGCGCTGCGTTCGCAGGCGTCATTCGGCAGCGCGACGGTTATCGCTGCGAAGGTGGTGAATTTCGAGGATCTCGCGGCCTTCATCCCCGGTGACGGCATCGGCAAGCTCGTCGAACAGGTCACCCGCCGCCTCCAGCTCGCTTCGCAGGGCACGACGCTCCACCATGATCTCGACGGCACCTTCGCCTGGCTGGTGCCCTATTATCAGCACAGCCAGATCGAGGGGCAGCTCGCGGGCCTCGCCGCGCTGTTCAACGCGCCGTTGACGATCGGCGAGCTACGCGTCGACGTCGCGATTGCCTTCGGGGTCAATGACGAGTTCGAAGGGTCGAACGCGCAGCGTCTCGCCGCCGCGCTCGTCGCCGCCGAACGCGCGATCCGCACGCGCGCGCTATGGACCAAATATACCTCGCGCCAAAAGGAAGACGCCGGCTGGCAATTGAGCTTCCACTCGCAGCTCGAAGATGCGCTGACCGGCGGCGACATCTGGGTCGCTTTCCAGCCGCAATATGAAATCGCGTCGAAAAAGCTCGTCGGGGTCGAGGCGCTCGCGCGCTGGACGCACCCGACGCGCGGGCCGATCCCGCCCGACGAGTTCATCGTCCAGGCCGAAAAGAGCCAGGATATCTATCGCCTCACGCTGTTCGTGATGGATCAGGCGATCCGGTCGGCGGCGCAGCTGCGCGAGCGTGGCATCCACATCAACATGTCGGTTAACCTGTCGGCGAGCCTGCTCGACCACAGCGACCTTGTCGGCACGATCCGCGTGATGCTGACCGCGCATCACCTGCCCCCCGAAACGCTGACGATCGAGATCACCGAAACCGCGCAGATCGAAAACAGCCGCCAGGCGCGCCAGACGCTCGCACAGCTGCGCCGGACGGGCATTCGCCTGTCGATCGACGATTATGGCACCGGCCAGTCGAACCTCGAATATCTGACCGAGATCGAGGCCGACGAGATCAAGATCGACAAGCGATTCGTGATGACGATGCGCGATTCGCAGCGGAACCTCGAAGTGGTCAAATCGACGATCGATCTCGCGCACCGCCTCGGCGCCGTCGCGGTCGCCGAAGGCATCGAGGACGGTGAAACCATGGCCCTGCTCGCCGGCCTCGGCTGCGATGTCGGCCAAGGCTATCATCTTGGAAAACCCCAATTGTTTTCCGAACTGACCGCGGCCCTCAGCGCCCATCCTCAAAACCGCATCGCATAACTGCCAAACTGGCGGTAATGTTTATAGTTAAGACTCGATTTACCTTACTAATTAAGGTATATGCTCCGTTAACTGTTCCCGCGTGGGCAGTCTGAACAGGAGATTGGTCATGGGTTGGTTTTGGCGATGGATGGGTGGCGGCGGCTCCGGCAACGGTGGCGGTCAGGCCTGACCTGAAAGCATAGAGTTAGTGATCGGGCTCCGGCATCGCCGGGGCCCTTTCTTTTTGCCCGACGACGATCTGCGCGGGGGGTTCACGCAGGCGACCGGGCGAAACCCTCGCTCCCCTCGCCGCATCGCGCGTCGGTAACGGCGGCGTCGCGGCAAGCCCTTCTTCGCGACCGAAAAAATTTTGGTCCCGCACCCGTATCCGCCCCTTTGCCCGCAAAGCCGCGGAAACGCTGGCGCGGCGCGTTTCGCGCGTGCATCGGGGACGACGAGACGAATCAAATTATCGACGAGTTGAGTCTTCAACCTGTCATTTACCGTCTTGCATCGTCGCGCCGACGTGGCACTATAGGTGGTGGGTCAACCACGGGGGCACCCCAATAAATAGTATTCGGCTGCAAGTGGCGGATTTCCGTCGTCCATCGCATATGGACCCGGAAAAACCCTTGCTGCGCCCAAAAAAAGTGCCCCGTGGACGGGTTTAGATGCTAGGATCGGGGCTTCGCCCTGAGTCGAACAAGACAGGAACAAAGCGCACCCATGTGCGCGTTTAGATCGGGGGCGAATGCGATGGATTTTCGGGAAAGCGAACGGGTGGAGACGAGCGACGTGGCGACGATGGAACTGGCGAAGAATGACGCTCCGGCGGCCTCCGAAGCGAAGGGCGAATCGAAGAATGATTCGGCGCCCGAGCCGAAGTCTGCTGCGAAGCTCAACGACGGCAGCGAGCCCAAGGTTCACGCGCGCCGCTTCGACATCGTGACCGACGCGAGCCGCGACGCGCTGCTCACCGACTTCGGCAAGGAAACGCTGCAGGACCGCTATCTCCTCCCCGGCGAATCGTATCAGGATCTCTTCGCGCGCGTCGCCGACGCCTATGCCGACGATCAGGACCATGCGCAGCGCCTCTACGACTATATCTCGAAGCTGTGGTTCATGCCCGCGACCCCCGTGCTGTCGAACGGTGGCACCGGGCGCGGCCTCCCGATCAGCTGCTACCTCAATTCGGTCGACGACAGCCTTGAGGGCATCGTCGGCACGTGGAACGAGAATGTCTGGCTCGCGAGCCGCGGCGGCGGCATCGGCACCTATTGGGGCGCGGTGCGCGGCATCGGCGAACCCGTCGGTTTGAACGGCAAGACCAGCGGCATCATCCCCTTCGTCCGCGTGATGGACAGCCTGACCCTCGCGATCAGCCAGGGTTCGCTCCGCCGCGGCTCGGCCGCCTGCTATCTCGACATCTCGCACCCCGAGATCGAGGAGTTCCTCGAGGTCCGCAAGCCGTCGGGCGACTTCAACCGCAAGGCGCTCAACCTCCACCACGGCGTGCTCATCACCGACGAGTTCATGGAGGCCGTCCGCGACGGCGCCGAATTCAACCTGCGCAGCCCCAAGGACCAGAGCGTCCGCGGCACCGTCGACGCGCGCGGGCTGTTCCAGAAGCTCGTCGAGACGCGCCTCGCAACGGGCGAGCCCTACATCATCTTCATCGATCAGGTGAACCGCATGATGCCCAAGCATCATCGCGACCTCGGGCTCAAGGTCACGACCTCGAACCTCTGCTCCGAAATCACCCTGCCCACCGGCCGCGACCATCTCGGCAACGATCGCACCGCGGTCTGCTGCCTCTCGTCGCTCAACCTCGAAACCTGGGACGAGTGGAACGGCGACAAGCGTTTCATCGAGGATGTCATGCGCATGCTCGACAATGTCCTCCAGGACTATATCGACCGCGCCCCGCCCGAAATGGCGCGCGCCAAGTACAGCGCGAGCCGCGAACGCTCGGTCGGCCTTGGCGTCATGGGCTTCCACAGCTTCCTGCAGGCGCGCGGCCTGCCGTTCGAGGGCGCGATGGCGAAATCGTCGAACCTCCGCGTCTTCAAGCATATCCGCGCGCAGGTCGACGCCGCCTCGATGCTGCTCGCGAACGAGCGCGGCCCCTGCCCCGACGCCGCCGATCAGGGCGTGATGGAGCGTTTCAGCTGCAAGATGGCGATCGCGCCGACGGCGTCGATCAGCATCATCTGCGGCGGCACCAGCGCGTGCATCGAGCCGATCCCGGCGAACATCTACACGCACAAGACGCTCTCGGGCAGCTTCTCGATCCGCAACCCGCACTTGGAAGCCCTGCTCGTCGACAAGGCGAAGAACAGCGACGCGATCTGGAACTCGATCCTCGAACGCGGCGGCAGCGTCCAGCACCTCGACTTCCTGACGCAGGACGAGAAGGACTGCTACAAGACGAGCTTCGAGATCGACCAGCGCTGGCTGCTCGAACTCGCCGCCGACCGCACGCCCTATATCGATCAGGCCGCCTCGCTGAACCTGTTCATCCCGGCGGACGTCGAGAAATGGGACCTGCTCATGCTCCACTACCGCGCGTGGGAACTCGGCATCAAATCGCTCTATTATCTCCGCTCGAAATCGGTGCAGCGCGCCGGCTTCGCGGGCGGGGTCGAGGCCGACAACACGCCCGAGGCGGCGAAGTTCGAACTGGCGGGCAGCACCGATTACGACGAGTGTCTGGCGTGCCAGTGAATATGACCCCTCTCCCCTTGTGGGAGAGGGAGGGGCCCGTCGCCGCTTGAGCGGCGATGGGAGGGTGAGGGGAAGAGGCCGCAAGGCCGGCCTCCCCCGGTGGACGACCGAAAGAGCACGCCAGCTCCGACGCGACGCCACCGATGCCGAGAAGCGCATGTGGCGCGCCTTGCGAGAGGCTTTTCCCCTCGCGAAGTTCCGCCGCCAGCAAGCTCTCGGGCCCTTTTTCGCCGATTTCGCATCGCACGCCGCGGGGCTGGTGATCGAGATCGACGGAGGACAGCATGGCGAAGCGGTCGCCCAAGACGAAGCGCGGACACGCTTCATCGAAGGTGAGGGATACAGGGTGATCCGCTTCTGGAATGACGATGTGATGACGAATCTGGAGGGCGTATTGGCCTCGATCGCGTCCACCCTCCCTTCTCCCCTTGTGGGAGAAGGTGGCCCGCAGGGCTGGATGAGGGAGAACGGGGCCGACACCCCCTCACCCTCCCAAGGCTGACGCCTTGGGCCCCTCCCTCTCCCACAAGGGGAGAGGGGATTTGGACCGAGTTTCGATTGGAGTAAGCCGATGTCGCTTTTGGAAGCCCGCAAGACCTACAAGCCCTTCGAATATCCCTGGGCGTTCGATTTCTGGAAGCGCCAGCAGCAGATCCACTGGGTGCCCGAGGAAGTGCCGCTGGGCGAGGATTGCCGCGACTGGGCGCAGAAGATTTCGGACCATGAGCGCAACCTGCTCACCCAGATCTTCCGCTTCTTCACCCAGGCCGATATCGAGGTGCAGGATTGCTACCACGAAAAATACGGCCGCGTATTCAAGCCGACCGAGATCAAGATGATGCTGACCGCGTTCAGCAACATGGAAACGGTGCACATCGCGGCGTACAGCCATCTGCTCGACACGATCGGCATGCCCGAAAGCGAGTATGGCATGTTCCTCGAATATGACGAGATGCGCGCCAAGCACGACTATATGGGCACCTTCGGGGTCGAGAATGACGAGGATATCGCGCGCACCCTCGCGATGTTCGGCGGCTTCACCGAAGGGCTCCAGCTTTTCGCCAGCTTCGCGATGCTGATGAACTTCCCGCGCTTCAACAAGATGAAGGGCATGGGCCAGATCGTCAGCTGGTCGATCCGCGACGAGAGCCTCCACTGCGAGGGCATCATCAAGCTGTTCCACACCTTCGTGAAGGAACGCGGCTGCCTGACCAAGGCGGTGAAGGAAGACATCATCGACACCTGCCAGAAGACGGTGCGGCTCGAGGATGCGTTCATCGACCTCGCGTTCGAACAGGGCCCCGTCCCCGGCATGACGCCGAAGGAGATCAAGCGCTACATCCGCTACATCGCCGACTGGCGTCTCGGGCAGCTCGGGTTCCAGCCGATCTACATGATCGACGAACACCCGCTCCCCTGGCTCGCCCCGCTGCTGAACGGCGTCGAGCACGCCAACTTCTTCGAAACGCGCGCGACCGAATATAGCAAGGGTGCGACGCGCGGCGACTGGAACACCGTCTGGTCGAGCTTCGACAACCGCAAGAAGGCGAAAGCGAACGACGATAGCGCCGCGGCCGGCGAGCCCGAAAGCGACGGCGACGACATGTTCGCCAAGGCCGGCATCGCCGCCGAATAAGCACTTTCAAACCCCTCCCTTTATGGGAGGGGCAGCGAGACTTGCGAACTTGTTCGCTAGTCGCAGCGGGGCGGGCCGAACCGCTCACCCGCGACACCAGACAAGAAGCCAGAGGCCAAAAATGACCGAAAAGAAAAAAGAAAAACTCCTCATCCTCAGCCAGCCGCAACGCGCGACGCTCGAAGGCCTCTCGAACCGCCGCCCCCAACTCCCCACCGACCCGATCCGCGACGAACTCGTCACGCTGGGGCTGGTGGTGAAACAGGGCGCCAAATGGGCGCTGACCCCGACGGGCAAGAAGGTGCTCGCGGCAAGCTCGAACCGGCGGAATGCTGGGGGGTTTTCGGTTTAGAATTAGGGCTAGATAGATCAGTCTTCGGAGTAAGCGCCATACCTAGAAGCAAGGTTAGTCAATACTCCGATTTGCAGGAACTCGTGCTCGGTCGAGCGGCTGAGGCCCAACAACTTGAATTCAAATCGGCTCTCCCAGGAAGATCCGACAGAGACCGCCACGAGTTTCTAAAGGACGTGTCCGCGATGGCAAACGCCGACGGCGGGTGCATCACAGCCTGTTGAAGCGCGGCATTATCGGCGCGTTCCATCATGTGAGCGACAAGCACCTTCCGCGCTATCTTGCAGAGTTTGACCGCCGTTGGAATACGCGCTCGACCACCGATGGCGAGCGCGCCGTTCGCGTGATCGAAACTGCGATTGGCAAGCGCCTGACATACTCTGATACCATCGCCTAAATGACAAAGCCCCGCCGTTTCCAGCGGGGCTTTGGACATTGACAATATCTAGGCTGCTCTGCGCTTGTCATCGCACGGTGAACAACCTGCCTAGCAAGCTAGGTCTTAAAGCCCGATGACCGGGAATGCTCACCATATAGGAATCCAGTTAAGGTTTCGCAACCGGAAACATGCCAAGCCCATGAAGCACGCCGTCGCGAACGGCGGCTAGGTCATCTCCGGTCATTTGCGGAGTGGCCCATTTCCGGCGTCCGATCTTAAACCCGCTCAACCGATATAGCCCCAGATTCATCACATGGTCCGCTATCGCCCAGCACGGTAAATCGTCCGGCTCGTCAGGGTGATAATTCTTTGAAAGGCGAACCTGATAAGGCATCAACGGGACGGGCTCAGTGAGACTGATCGGCACTACGGTGACAATCTGAGAACGGCGCGGGAGTCTCGGCGAAACGACCACCACGGGGCGCGGCTTGATCATTTCCGGCTCCACGAAACCAGAAAAGCTGCACATTAAAACCTGGCCGGCTCGAGGGTAGAAGTTGAGTGCCATAACGATCCATGCTATTAAAATGGTGCCCCCGCCCGGTGTCGAACCGGGAAGGCTAAAGGCCACCAGCATCCTATGCTGGCGCGTCTTCCGTTTCCGCCACGGGGGCACAGTCGGTTAAATGGGTTTGCCCACCGGGTCGTTGAGAGGTTCCAGCTCTCGCGATCCGGCCTGACCCTCAGGCCTCGCCCACAGCGCAAGTCAGTTTTTCGCGGCGCGTGGGCTATCTGGTGGGTGGCGGCATGACGATTCCTCCTGTCGATTCTCCGTGGACCCATAATCCACTTTCGGCCCTATACCTTCAAGCCGGTTACGCGGCAAGGTGGAAAAGACGCAATCGCTTTCCACTTGCTTTCTTTCTCTCCCTGCTCTAGTGGCGCGAGAGTGACAGGAGGACTGTATGGCGAAAACACGTAGCCCGAACTTCCCGGTTATCGATCTGGGCGAAGCGATCGCAGACATTGCCGAGATTCTGAAAAAGGAAAAGCGGGGGCAATTCCCCAAGGAGGCCGCTGCAACGCATCTTGGCTACAGTAGTGTGAATGGCCGATCCCTAGGCAAGATCGCTGCGTTGCGCGCCTATGGGCTTTTAGAAGGCCGAGGCGATGGCTTGGCCGTGAGTTCCGATGCCATTGCAATTCTTGAGGCTCCGTCTGAAAGCGAAGACCGCCGTGAAGCCTTGCGTCGGGTGTTTGAAACGCCCCCCATGTTTCAGCGCATTCAATCCGAATACGCTGACAAACCGAGCTATGAGACGCTGAAATGGTGGCTCAACAAGGCTGGCTTTAATCCGGATGGCGCAGAAAAGGCAGCATCTATCTATCTCGCCAGTTTCGACCTTGTAACCGAGAATCTGGGGGCGTATAAACGCTCTCCAGTGGAGCCGGTTGCGGAAATGCACTCTCCGGCGGCGCGCGACATTGAAGAGAATCGAATTGCGCGCAAATGGTCTGACACTGCTCAATCCATTTTCGGAGGCGGCGGTGCCGCGAAGGAGGAGCTAGCTGTGAGCGTTCATGAAAGGGTGCTCCAATCGGGTATGTTGTCCAAACAGGCGAGCTATCGCCTGATTGTCTCTGGCCACGTCGGGGAACGAGAAATCGAGCGCCTTCTGAAAAAGCTAGAGATGGACAAGGAAATCTTGGCCGATCCTGATCCGGAGCCAGAAGGCGGTGACGATTTTGATGACTTGGCTGTCTGATGCCTGACGAAAAGCCTGTCAGCCTCGGCCCTCTTTCCCTCGGCGATGCCCTAAAGGGCCTTCTCTCGATTCCCGATCCCGAGAAAACCAAACCGGTTACAAAGCCGAAACGCAAAAAGGCCGCGCCACCCCCTAAGGAGTGAGCGCGGCCTTTTCATTTGGAGAACGATATGTCCGACCCGACTTTGATCTATCACCTCGACAAGTTCGGTCTTGGGGATGAGGGCGACCACATCGACATAGATCGCGAGGCAATCCACGAACAAGAAATCAGCCCGGAAATCGCGACAGTGATCCTCTTAAAGGGAATTCACGGTCATTTGAGGGACATCTCTAGGCTGCTTCACGAAATGCGGGACTCTCGCTGAGGATTGGTCCAAACAAGTATATAATCGCCTTTGGTTCGATCATTTCCTACGAAAAAATTGGTCATTCCTTTGAAGGGAAAGACATAATACCACCTGAAACTGTGGCCAAACTAACATTTGAACGAATAGAAAAATGTATCAGACTAGCTAGAATTCTCGACATCCAAGGTCCGTATTTTCTATACTGCTCTATAGCAAAAATGGGAGGCTATTGGGACTGCCGCCGCTGGGTGGGTGACGCAAACCCTATGCACCTCTCTCTCATTCGTCATGCCGGACTTGATCCGGCATCCATAGCAGCGCCGGTGTCATGGACCCCGGATCAAGTCCGGGGTGACGAAAGAGGGGTGGCGTTTCTTGTCTCTCTGCGCCTTCACGCCCGCGTGCGAAGCCCAATCCCCGCGCCGCCCCGCACCCCCAAATCCTATTTTGCACACCCCACCCCAAAAACCCCTTTCCTACATTATCTCGCCATGCTCCAAACTGGCGGATGAGCCACATCGCCCCCATCCCCGCGCCCGACGCGGACCCCGCCCCCACCGCCGAACCCACCCCCGCGCTCGACGCACACGGCCACGATCCCGCCGCCTACGACTGGGTGCCAGTGCTGAAAAAGCGCCGCAAGGACGGCTGGTCGCCCGACCGGCAGCGCGCCTTTATCGAGGCGCTCGCCGACTGCGGATCGGTCGCCAGTGCCGCGCGCGCCGTCGGCATGTCCGAATCCTCCGCCTATCGCCTGCGCCGTTCCCCCGGCGCCGAAGCGTTCGACCGCGCGTGGGGCGCGGCGATCGATGCGGCGGCGAAGAAATTGCTCGACGCCGCCTTCGAACGCGCGCTGGTCGGCACCGACGAGCCGGTGTTCGACCGCGACGGCAACCGCGTCGGCCGCCGCCTGCGCCAGAGCGACCGACTGCTGATGTTCCTGCTGCGCGCCTATGGCCCCGACTGTTTTCGCGATGCCGCGGCCCGCGGCACCGCCCCCGCGCCGGCGGTCACTCCGGTGGCCGAGGCGCTGGTCCATCTGCACCCCGCGCCGCCCGCCGTACCCGAAGCGCTGATGGCGCCCGGCGATCTCGCGGTGGCGCTGGAGGTGGCCGATATGTGCGACGGAGCGCTGCCGCGCTGGCATCGCGACGATATCGACGATGCCGACGCGGTGCCCGCCGAACCGCCGCGCACGTGGGCGCGCGACGAGGCTGACCTTTCATGAACTTTGACGGCGCGGCGCGCGCGGCCGCCCCCTCAATTCATCGCCGACCCCGCCGGAAACCCGCGCACGCCCGCGACCGCGAACATCACCCCGCCGCGCACCGCCTCGGGCGAATCGGCGAGCAGGTAGAGCTTCACCAGTTCGCGCGTCACCTCGCTGTCGTCGTCGACGACCAGCCGCAGCGACGCGATGCCGAGGTCGTTCTTCGAAATCACCACGTCGCGGATCAGCGGCAGCGGCCAGCTGTCCGACGCACCGCGATACAGCCGCGAGCCGTCGTGCCAGATAAAGGCGTCGCGCCGCCGCCACGCGCGAAAAAAGGCGGCAAAGCCGAGCAGCGCCGCCACGATTGCGGCGGTGACGAGCAGATTGCCGAACAGCAGCATGCGCAGCACGTCGCCCGCGCCGTCGCCCCACGCGCCGCTTGCCTGCCGCACGACCAGCGCCGCCGCGGCGAGCGCGCACAGCAATTGCCCCGCCAGCAGCGGCTTCGCCTTCAGCCGGCCGATCACGATCTGTCTGTTCACCCCGCCTGTCATCGCGCGCCCTACATAGGAAGCGCCCCCGCCCCGCGCCAGTCCGCAGCGCCGCCCATCTTGCGTCCGCGCCCCGTTAGTGTATTATATATACAATACAGTATGGAGCCCTCCGCCATGTCCTTCGCGCTTTTCCTCGCCGCCGCGCTCGCGGCACCCGCCGCCCCCGCCCCGATGCCGACCGGCGACGCGCTGACCGCCGCGATCGCCGACAACGACGCGCGCCTCTTCTGGGCCGCGTTCGAGGGCTGCACGCCGGCGGCGCTGACCGACCTGCTCACCCCCGACTATCGCATGATCCACGATCGCGGCGGGCTATCGGCGAAGGACCGCGCCGACATGGTCGCGGGGTTCGAACGGCAATGCGCGCGACGCCGGCCCGGCGGCGAGGACGAAGGCTATAAGAATCGCCGCCAGATCGTCCCCGGATCGCGCATCGTCCGCCCGATGGGCGACTGGGGCGCGCTCGAAGAGGGCGCGCATGTCTTCTTCGAATGGACGCCGCGCGCGCCGCGCTGGACGCTCGTCGGCGGCGCCAAATATATGAATGTCTGGCAATGGATGCCCGCCGAGGGCCGCTTCCGCCTGTCCGAAAGCCTGAGCTACGACCACGCCCCCGCCGCGCCCTATCCGCCCGCCGGCGCGAAATAGGACCGGCGCCCCCTTTCCTACATTGCCGCCACGTGCCAGCCTCGCGCGCTGGCTCTTTGACATGCTGAATTCCCTGCCCCGCGACCGGATGAAATATCGTGCGGCGCGCGATGTTTGCGATCTTTGGCGCTTGCGCGGCGTGGGCCATCTTTGCGATCTTCGGCCCGCACGCCCCGCGCGCCGCGCAGCCACCGGGGTTAACCGCCCCGGCCGCACGGCGAAACGCCCGCTGCTTCGCTTAGACGATGCTATACTGCGACTCGAAAGGAGAAAGCCCATGCAGGCCGTAACCGAAGGCAATCGCCGCAAGGAGGTGAGAAGCCTCCTCGACCAGATTCAGGCGCATCCCGAGCGCGACTGGACCCAGGCCCGCCGCCGCATCGCGACGCTCAACAAGCTGATCGCCGCCCCGCCGCGTCCGCGCGCGCACTAGGGCCGGGGGCCTAGCCTCCGCCACTCGTCGCCCGGATGCGGCCGTCCGTCGCATCGGGGCGCTGCGCGATGCAACCAGCGGAGCTTGCGCCGGTTTCTCGGGCGAAGGCATCGTCGCCGCCCCTCTTCCCCCCCCCCGGGGGGCGGCGTCGATGCCGACCAGATCATGGAGAGAGAGATGCGCAAGCCCCCAGCTCTTGGCGCGCTGGCCCTTCTGGCAACCGCCCCCGCCCTTCTCGCCGCACCCCCTGCGCTCGCGCAAGCCGCGTCGCCCGCGCCCACCCTCCCACCCGCCGTGGGCAGCGACGGCGTCGCCAACGTCAACCTCGTCGGAAAGGTGGGCCTCGATGGCAGCGCCGCGGTTCAGGACGCGGCCAGTCCCGTTGGCGAAACCGTCGATCAGGTCGACGGCGCCGTCCAGAAAAGCGTCGACGCCGCGAACCTCACCCTCGCGACGCGCGAACAGGTGCGCGCGGGCGCCGAGCTTTACGGCACCGACGGCAGCAGCGTCGGCACGGTGCAGAGCGTCGAAGGCGACGTCGCGGTCGTCGTCCGCGGCGGCAAGCTTTACAATGTGCCGCTCGCCGAAATCTATCATGGAGCAGTCGGCGCCACCCACGGCCTCGTCACCAAATTGTCGAGCGCCGAGATTCAGGCGCGCACGACCGCCGAGGTCGAATCGCGCTGATACGGGACAAGCCGCGGCGACCTCCCGCACGGAGAGATGTTGCCGCGCGCTGGGGGAGCCGGGTGCACCTGGCTCCCCGCCAGACATGGATTTAAGAGACCGCATCGCGTCCGCGATCGGGGAGGGAGCCGGAATGCCGGCTCCCTTTCGCCGTTTCAGCTCCGCGAAAACCCCGGCCCGGCGGTCCCTTCCCGTCCGACCTCGCCAATCATCGGGGCGCCCCGCATATGAAAATGGCCCGCCCCAGGGGAAAGGGCGGGCCAGTTCGGTGCCGACGCGCCCGATTGCGCGCCCGGCCCTCTGTTGTTCGCTGGATCGGCTATTCGGCCTCTTCGAACAGATCGACCGCATTGGCGGCGTTCGCCGAAAGGCGCACCGTGTCGCCTTCGACCGCGGCAACCAGCCCCGCGGGCAGGTAATGATGCTTGCCGTCGCCGCTGTCCGTCTTGGTCAGCTTGATGCGTTCGCCTTCGAGATGGTCGACCGTGCCGACATGGACGCCGTCGGCGCCGACGACAATCATATCTTCCTTGATCGCGCTATGGTCATGCTCTGCCATGGTCATTCTCCTTGCCGCTCCGGGGGAGGGAGCTTGGCGATGATACGCATGGAAAGCGAGTCGGCTCCATAGGCCAGGACGGGACGCCCGAAAGCCGCGCCGGCTTCCCAACCGGCTTCCGCAACGCTAGCCTTTGCCGATGCGCTCGCTCCTTTCGCTCGCCGCCCTCGCGCTCGTCGCCGCGCCGCTGAGCGCATACGCCTGCTCGATCGCGCCGGGCTACCGCGTGCCGACCAATATGGAACTTGTGGAGGACGCGGACCTCATCCTGCTCGGCACCGTGACCGCCGGCGATTCCGACGACACCGGGCAACAGATGATCGCGATCAAACCCGTCGAGGCGCTCAAGGGCGCGATGCCCTCGGCGCCGATCGCCCTCCCCGCGATGATCGCGACCGACCGGGCAGCCCAGCTCAGCAACCCCTATGAACTCAAGCAGGCGCACCCGCAGAGCCTCGCCGGCGCCTGCGTCCGCTACATCTTTCCGCGCGGGTCGCGCGTGCTCTTCTTCCTCGACCGGCAGGACAGCGAGTGGCAGGTGTCGGGCGGGCCGTTCAGCCCCTGGGCGGAGGATGTGCTGACCGACGACGCGCCATGGCTCCAGACGGTCCGCTTCTATATCGCGGTCGCGAAGCTGCCCGAAGCGGAGCGCGCCGCCGCGCTGGCCGCGCGCCGCGAAGAACTCGCCGCGATCGACGACGATCCCGTCGCGCAGCTGATCGCCGCGGACATCGGCCGCCAGCTCGAAGGCCCGAACGCGCCGCTCAGGGATGCGCTGCCGCCGCCCGACGGCGCGGCGCCTCAACCCGACCCTTCCGGCCCCGAAGCCTGACCCAGATGCGGCTGCCGACCTATGTCTATAGCCTGATCTATCCCGGCTTCCTCGGCAGCTTCCTCTACGGCTCGCTCACCGCCCCCTTTCCCGACGCGCTGCACGTCTGGGCGGCGCTGCTGATGCTCCTCTATTTCGGCGCCCAATATGGCGAGGGCGCGATCGCGGCTTTCCCCGGCGCCGACGGCGTGCCGCGCTATGGTGCGCCCGAAGCCGCGGTCGACCTTGCCGAAACGCTCGCGATGGCAGCGATCATGGCGGCGATCGGGGTGTTCGGTGGCGCACCGACCGGGCTCGTAGGCCGTCTGTTCGACGCGGGCAACGATGCCGATCACTGGCTGTGGATGGCGCTCGCCTTTGCGCTGCCGCCGATCGCGCGCGTCGCGCTGTCGATCGTCGGCCGCGACCCTGACCGGCGCAGCCACGACATCAAGGCGCATAAACGGCTGACCTTGCTCTCGCTCTCGGCCGCAACGGGTGCAATCATCGGGCTCGTTAATCCCGTCGCCGGGCTGATCGTGATCAGCCTCGCGCTCGGCACCTATCTTTTCGCCTTCATCTTCAAACCCGCGCTCGGCCGCGGCACGGTGCACGAGGCGCTGTGGGGCACCCCCGGCGAGGACTAGCACCAAGGGCGGCGACGCCCTTCCCACGGCCGCGCCAGCCCTTCGGTGACAAGCACCGACCCGACGCTTGCGCCGTCGCGCGTAACGATGCGCAGCTTGCGCCCATAGCGATCGGTATCGCGCCCGGTGTCTTCGAGGCTGAACGTGCCGGCATTCAGCCAGTCGCGAAGTCGCCCGGTCGCCGCCTCGCCGAGCGCAGCCTCTTCGGCGCAGCGCGCGGGGTGCGTTTCGGGGGTGTCGATGTCGGCGACGCGATATTTCTCGCCCGCGAACCAGAAGGTGTCGCCGTCGACGACGCAATCGCGCCCGCCGCCGCGGTAGCAAAAGCCGAAGCGAGCCGAGAGCGCATCGCGCCCGCGCTTTCCTTCGCCCGCAAAGAATGCGGCGGCGGGAACGGCGTCCGATCCGGCCGGGAAGCGCTGGAAGGTGGCCAGCGCCGCGACAAAGGCCACCACCATGATCGGCGTCAGCCACAGATTCGATCCGACATGACGCCGCCACCCCCGCGCCGGTCTGCGCCGACGCATCGCGCCGCGCCTCGGATAGTGAAAATCGGGTCCCGCCATGCCCGCGACCCTGGGGCCAGAAACTTAGAGAAATCCTGACGAGGCCGCTCCGCTATGCGGAGCAACCGGCCGAATCAGGCCCGCTATGGCGTCGCTTTGGTCGTGAACTCAGGACCCGCCGCGCCCCTCGCCGTCCTCGACCCCGCTTGGCCCCAGCTCGTCATCCTCGTCGTCGTCGCTGCGCTCGCCGCGATAGGCGTCCATGTCGATGCGGCCCGACCGCTCCATCTGGCGCATATGGTCGACCAGATCCTGCACATCGTCGCTTGCGTCCCCGCTCGGCTTCTTGTCGCTGTCCTCCAGCCGCGCCTCGCGCCGCGCCGCCTCGGCAACGCTCTGCGCCTGCGCGGCCTCATCGTCCTGCTCGCGATTGCGGGACTCGGGCGCATCGGCTTGGGGTTTGCGGGGGTCGTCGATCATGGCCGGTTCCTTTCAGGGGGTGACCTGAAAACGCGCCGGCCCCGGCTGCCGTTCCTCAGGCTATCGCAGCGAGCACCTTATTCTCGATCACGCGGATGAACACATCGGGGTCCTGCGCGCCGGGAACCAGCATCCGGTCGCCAAGGATGAAGGCGGGCACGCCGGTGATATTCCGGTCCGCCCAATAGGCTTCCTCGGTGCGCACCATGTCGCCGAACTCGCCCGAGCCGAGGATCGCCGCCGCGCGGTTGCGGTCGAGCCCGACCGATGCCGCGACATCGGCGAGCACCTGCACGTCGCCGACATCGCGATTGTCGGTGAAATGCGCCTTGAACAGGGCGAGCTTCAGCGCGGTCTGCACCCCCGTGGGGCCATCCTGTTCGGGCTCCTCGATCGCCCCCGCCCAGCTTAGCAGCCGGTGCGCGTCGAAACTGTTGCGCATCCGGAAAGCCGGGCCGCGGTTGAAGGCGAAACCCAATTCGTCCGCGATGCCCGCGAGCCGCCCCGTATTGGCGCGGCTCTGCTCGGCGCTGATGCCATATTTGCGCATCACATGCGCTGCCGCATCCTCGCCTTCGGGCGGCATGTCGGGATTGAGTTCGAACGGATGCCACTGGACGCGGAAATCCAGCCGGCCCGCGAAGTGATCGATGACCTTGCGGAATTTCAGCCAGCCGATAATGCACCACGGACACATCACGTCGGACACGATATCGACGCTCAGGCGCGGCACGCGCGGTTCGGTCAAAATTCTTCTCCTGTCCGCGCGTGCCGCCGCACTCAGTCGGAGCGACGATCCTTGCCCGTTCGCCGGTCGCCCTTGCGACGATCCGGTCCCTTGAAATCGGGGTCGTCGGCGACGCGGCGGTCACTCGCCCGCCGGTCCCTGCTCAACCTCTTGTCCTCATCGCTTGTCATACGCTTCCTCCCCACCACAAAGGAAAACAGAAGCGACCCGGCGCGCAATAACTCACACAATGGTTAAAAAGACAAGCAACGCCCGAAATCCGCCGGTTATCAGCGCATCGGCAAAGGAGTGGGGCGGACGCCCCCTTTAACCGTCGCCCCCGCGAAGGCGGGGGCGCTGTCGGTTTACGCAGCGCCTCTGAGTAAGCCCGTTAGCAGCCCCCGCCTTCGCGGGGGCGACGGCTAGTTTCGGTCGAAACCCGCCGCGCGCGACACTAATATCCCGAGTCGGCCGCCCCATCGACCGGCGCCACCGCCGGCCGCGAGAGCACCCACCAGCTGCCGATCATCAGCAGTACCGACAATGCCTCGACGATCATACCCTGCACGATGCCGAAATTGGTCGGGTCGCCCATCGCGACGCCGATCAGCCGTCCGGCCAGCGCGGCGCCGTAAAGCGCAGCGGGCACCAGCAACGCGCGCACCCACGCCGGGACCAAGGCGCCGAGCGCGGCCGCGCCCGCCGAGACGAGAAAGAAGGACGACAGATCGGCCCGCAGCGTGTTGATCGCCACGCCGCTGATCGTGAAGCCGAAGGTTTCGGTATAGCTCGCGGGATCCAACAGCCCGCGCGCGCCGACGATGGCAAAGAAAGCCGCCCAGAGAAGGACGGCGCCGCGCAAGACCATGTTGACCATCATATTTCTCCCCTGTTTGCCGGCAAGCTGCGGCATCGTGGAAGAAAGTTCAATCTATTCCGCCGCGAACGTCTCTTCGATCCAGCCGCCGCCGAGCACGCGTGCATTGTCAGCCGCATCGTACAACACAGCCGCCTGCCCCGGCGCGACGCCATATTCGGCCTCGGCAAAGATCAGCCGGTCGCCCGCGACCTTCGCCGGCACCGGCTTCGCCATGCTGCG
Organism: Sphingopyxis sp. PAMC25046; assembly: GCF_004795895.1. Classification (NCBI taxonomy): domain Bacteria; kingdom Pseudomonadati; phylum Pseudomonadota; class Alphaproteobacteria; order Sphingomonadales; family Sphingopyxidaceae; genus Sphingopyxis; species Sphingopyxis sp. PAMC25046. The sequence continues at coordinate 838,352 of NZ_CP039250.1, read as the reverse complement.
CACCTTCGCCAGCACCGCGCGCCCCTCGACCGCACCGAGCCAGTTCGCCTCGCCGAGCCGCGCGCCCGAAACGCCAAGCGCGCGCCGCGGCCCGACAACGACCTCCTTCTTCTCCGCATCGATCCGAACGACATAAAGCGGCTCGGCCTGCCCGCCGATCTCGATCCCGCGCCGTTGCCCGACCGTGTAGTGAATCAGCCCCTTGTGCGCGCCGAGCACATGGCCGTCGACATGGACGATCGCCCCTTGGTCGTCGGCCTCGGGGCGCAGCTTCTTCACCAGCGTCGCATAGTCACCGTCGGGGACGAAACAGATGTCCTGGCTGTCGGGCTTGCTGGCGACGCCAAGGCCCAGCTCGCGCGCAATCTCGCGCACAACGCTCTTCTCCATTCCGCCGAGCGGAAAGCGCAGGAAGTCGAGCTGGTCCTGCGTCGTCGCGAACAGGAAATAGCTCTGGTCGCGTGCCGGATCGACCGCGCGGTGCAACTCGGCGCCCGCAGCCCCCATCACGCGCCGGACATAATGGCCGGTCGCAAGGCAGTCGGCGCCCAGATCCTTCGCGAGGGCGAACAGGTCGGTGAACTTCACCCCCATATTGCAGCGCACGCAGGGGATCGGCGTCCGCCCGGCGAGATATTCGTCGGCGAACTGGTCGATCACCGTGTCGCGGAACCGGCTTTCATGGTCATAGACATGATGCGCGAAGCCCAGCCGGTCGGCGACCGCGCGCGCGTCGCGAATGTCCTGCCCGGCGCAGCAGGCGCCGACGCGCTTCGCCTTGGCGCCGTGATCGTAGAGCTGCAGCGTCACGCCAATCACTTCGGCGCCCGATCGCGCGGCGAGCGCGGCGACGACGCTCGAGTCGACTCCGCCCGACATCGCGACGACGATTCGCCTGTCTTTCAGCGGCATGGGCAGCTGAAAATCGGCTTGGGCGAGCCCGGCGGGGGAGGAAATCGTCTCGATCATCGTCGGCGCCATCTAGGGACAGGGAGAGAAAAATGCCAGCTTTTCCGCCGTGCCTGTCAATATATTGACGGGGGTTAAGCTTCGCTAACGGGTGCTGAAACGGGCATTTACTGGACCTTAGCTCCTGTGGGCTAGACGAGTCGCATGAACCTCGTTCCGTCCGATCTTCCGCGCATCGCCGGCGCGGCTCGACTGTCGAAGCCCGGCTTCGACATCATTCTGGCCGTCTCCAGCGCGCGCCAGGCGATGCTGCCGACGGTGCGCCAGCTGCGGGGGCAAGCGCAGCGCGATCGCCATGCGGCAAAGCTTAACGCCCTTCGGAGCATTCTGCTCGGTGAACGCGGTTCGGCGGAACAAAAGGCTCCTCCCGTCGTTCGCTTCTTCGATCTGTCCGACGATGCGAACGTCCTGCCCGAAACTATGAACGGCCTGTTTACCAGAGGATTTCAATCGATGTTGAATCCCTCTGATTTAGAGCATGAAGCGTCGGACACACCCCCCTCCGACGTTGCAAATATGGAATGAGCATGATCGAGAATCAGAAAATCCGTCCCGCACAGGTCATCGGCCCCTTGGGCGAACCGCTGACGCTGGACTCGCTGCCCCCGTCGACGACGACCCGTTGGGTCGTGCGCCGCAAGGCGGAAGTCGTTGCGGCCGTCAACGGCGGGCTCCTGTCCGTCGATGAAGCGTGCGAACGCTATGGGCTGACCCTCGAGGAATTTGCCAGCTGGCAACGGTCGATCGATCGCAGCGGCATGCCCGGGCTGCGCGTCACGCGCATCCAGCATTACCGCGACCTTTACGAGCGCCAACAGCGCTTCTAACGGGCCGCGGGACCGGACCAGGCACGAGAGAGGGCGCTTCGGGCGCCCTCTTTTTTTGTCGGCCGCGGCTCGACAGCCGATGGGGGCGCCGCTACCGGCGCGCCATGTCTATCACCGCGACGATCATGAACACCGCCACCGGCCAGCCGATCCAGAAGATGAGCTTCGGGCGCATGCCCAAGCCCTGGGCCAGCTTCAACCTCGCGACCGGCGAGCTGGTCACCGCCGAGCGCATCGACATCACGCCGCCCGCGCCGGGCAAGTTCGCGGCGACGGTTCAGGTGTGGGTGAAGGTCTAAACGGGAGGCTGACCACCCCGCCACAATAAAAACCATTTATTCCCAACAGCTTGACAATTTTGTTGCAACCCTATTGTTCATCCCGCGTTAAGCCCCCGAGTCAACTTTGGGAGTCACTCAATATGCGCAAGATGTTCATCACCCTCGCCGCCACCTCGGCCCTCGCTCTCGGCGCCTGCCAGAGCCCCGCAGCCGACAAGGTCGAGGATCAGGCCGAGGCCCAGGCCGACGCGATCGACGATCAGGCCGACGCGATGCCCGAAGGCGCCGCGAAGGAGGCCATGGAAAACAAGGCCGACGTCGTCGAGGAAATGGGCGAAGAAAAGGCCAACGCGATGGACGACAATGGCGAGATCGCCCCGTCCGAAACCGGAGTCGGCGACACGCAGAAGAAATAAGGGCTGCCTTCCCTAAAGGGCAGGGCGAAGGGCGCCGGTCGATTCCGGCGCCCTTTGTTTTGCGCGCCGCACTTTCGGCACGCGCTGTGATCGGCGTCACGCCAGCGCCCCGCAAAAAGGGTTAATGGCGCGTTCGGGACGAGCACACGCTTTCAGCGACCGCTAACGGACCACCCTCTCGCCGTCCCCAGCGACCCGGGGCGGCGGGGGGGACTAGCTTTCGAGTGCGCGCAGCACGGCCTGCACTCCCGGCGCGCCCGCGTCGGCACGCAGCGAATTGATCGCCGCCGCGACGTCGAGCTTATAGTGAGCGACACCCGCCGTCTCGCCCGCCCATGCCGCGCCGAGCGATTTGACCAGCCGCCGCGCCGGGGCATTTTCCGACAGCATATGGACCTCGAGCATGCCGAGTCCCTCGGCGCGGCAGTGGAAAAGCAGCGCCGCGGCCATCATCCGCGCGAGCCCCTGACCCTGAAATTCGTCGAGCACCGCGATCGAAAATTCGCCCACAGGACCGCCCGCCCGGTGCCGCACCGCATGAACCGCACCGATCGGCGGGCGCCCGGGGCATTCGCTGCAGATCGCGCCCCACGCGATGTGATCGTGCCCGTCGACATCGGCGAGCTTGCGCACCACCGCATCGGGCAGCACCGGTGCGGGCGAGAAAAAGCGAAGATAGCGCGATTCCGCTGACAATTTGGCGATGCCGTCGCGAATCAGCGGCGCGTCGTCGGGGGTGATCGTGCGCAGACACACCGCGGTGCCGTCGTTGAGCGCGCTATGCACCGCCACATCCTCGATCCGCGGCCGCTTTTTCGCCGCCGGCTGCCCGTCCCTACAGGTCATCGCAGTCTCCCGATGCCCCGACGATAGGCAGTGCAAGGCATCGCGGCAATCGTTGCACCGCCAAACCCTCAGCAATTTCTCCCGCCCGGCTCGGTGAAATGTTGAAAGCCGAACCATGCTTAACTTTGCTAATGTTGCGCCTCGAAGTCGAAAAGGTTGCGCCCCCGTGATCCCCGCCCACCCAGACATCAACCCGTCTTACGAAGTGCTGGGCGACCGCCTCGCGCGGCTGCGCCGAAGCCGGGGGCTGAGCAAGACCGATCTCGCCGACCGGCTCGGCGTCACCGTCACCTCGATCTGCTATTGGGAACAGGGTCGCTCGCGCCCGCGGCTGGCGCGGCTTCAGGCGCTCGCCGACCTCCTCGGAACCTCGCCGGCCGAGCTGCTAAGCCGCGACAGCGCGCCCGGCGGCGACCATCTCGCCGACCTCGTCGGCCGGATGCGCGCCGAAATCGCCCATGCCGCAGGCACCACCCCATCGAAGGTACGCATCACGATCGAGATGTAACGGCCGCCTACAGCCGGTCCATGCGCAGCCAGCGCCGGTCGCCGAGCCACGCCTTCGTCAGCGCCTTGCCCGCCGCCGCCGCCTCGAGCCTTTTGCCCTGCATAGCCTCGCTGCGCTGGAGGCCATAGAGCGCCCAGCCATTGTTCGGCGTCTGTGCCAGCGCGCCGCGGAACGCCTCGCTCGCCTCGGCATAGCGGCGCTGCTCGAACAGCGCGGCGCCCAGCGATTGTTTCACCGGGAAATACCAGTAGGGCGGCTCCTGATAGGGCAGCTTGGCCTCGATCCCGATCGCTTCGCGGTAGAAGCCTGCCGCCGCGTCGTGACGCCCCTCAGCCGCGGCAAAGCGCCCGCGCGCGACCGTTTCGGCGAGCAACACGAGGTCGGGGCCTGGAACCCCTTGGTCGACCATCGCCTTGAACGCGTCCGACGTCCGAAGCCTCGCCATCGCCGCCAGCTCGCCCTCGAACCCCTTGCGATCGCGCAGCTGCGCAAAGGCGGTGGCGCGCGCATAATGGCGCATCGCGCTCGGATAGGGCAGCCGCGCGTCGGGCGTCGGCATCGCGAGGATCGCCTTGGGCTCGGCGAATTGCGCCATCGCAAAGTAAGGCGCCGCGTCGATCGACTGGATCCACGCGATCGTCGCCGACGTGTCGGGGTCGAGCAGGCTCCGAAGCCGCCGCGCCTCCTCGATCGCGGTGCGAAGGTCGCCCGCCATCTGCGCCGAGGTCACGATGAAATGGACATTGTGCGGATAATAGCCGTAACGCACGAGCCCCTGATCGCCCGCATCGCGGATATAGGCCTCGTCCGCCCGCGCCGCGGCGACATTGACGCGGATCGAGTCGGCATGCCGCCCGCGCCGCTGAAAGATATGCCCCGGCATATGGACGAGGTGCGCCGCGCTCGGCGCCAACGGGTTCGCCAGCCGGTCGGCCGCCGCCTCGGCGCGCGCCGGGTCGGTCGATTCGACGAGGTGGATATAAAGATGGTTCGCCTGCACATGGTCGGGATTACGCGCGAGCACCCCCTCGACCAGCCGCACTGCCGCGCCGCTCCGCCCGACCGGCGTCTTCCCGTCGGCTTCCCAATAATTCCACGGCGTCGTGTTCATCGCCGCTTCGGCCGCAAGCACCGCGACATCGTCGTCGCCTGGAAAGCGCCGCGCGACGTCCAGCATCGCATCGGCATAGGCGGCGTCGAGCGCCACGCGGTCCTGCGCCGCATCGCGCGAATAGCGTAGCGCCACCGCCTCGATCAGCGCGCGCTCGATCGGCGTCGCGCCCTCGCGCAGCGCCATCGCGCGGTCCATCGCACCCAGCGCCGCGTCCCGGTCGCGCTCGTCCATCGGCGCGTTGATGTTCGGGCCCAGCGCCGCCGCCTCGCCCCACCAGCACATCGCGCATCCGGGATCGGCGCGCTGCGCCTCACGGAACGATCGCACCGCGCCCGCGTGGTTGAAGCCATAGCTCATCAGCAAGCCCTGGCTGAAATAGCGCCGCGCCCGTTCGTCGCGCGTCGTCACCGGAAAGCGCGATTTCGCGAGATCGGGATAGAGCGGGATCGTCCGCCCCGCGCTCGCCGGCGCGGCAACCGCTGCCGCGATCAACAACTCGTTCGCGAGCATCGCCCCCGCGCGCCGCGCGCCGCACGACAGGTTGGCGAGCCGGCTCGGGTCTAGCGCGTCGAGCGCCGCGACCGAAAAGCCCGGAATAGGCGGCGTGAAACTCGCAGTCGACAGGCCGATGGCGACGATCGCCGCAGTCTTGAACGGATGACGCATGACAATTCCCCTTCCCCAAGGCGAACCGAAGCAGCACGCGTTCCTTATCACGAAAGCTGGGGCGCCCAAACCCCGGGCTTTTCGCCAGTTTTTCGGGGCTCGATCTGTCGAGCCTAGGCGTCGTCCCCCATCCGCAGCGCGGCGATAAACGCCTCCTGCGGGATGTTCACATTGCCATATTCGCGCATCCGCTTTTTGCCCTCTTTCTGTTTTTCGAGGAGCTTTTTCTTGCGGGTCGCGTCGCCGCCGTAGCATTTGGCGGTCACGTCCTTGCGCAGCGCGGCGATGGTTTCGCGCGCGATCACCTTGCCGCCGATCGCGGCCTGGATCGGGATCTTGAACATGTGGCGCGGGATCAGGTCCTTCAAACGCTCGCACATGCCGCGGCCGCGTGACTCGGCGCTGCCGCGGTGGACGATCATGCTCAGCGCATCGACCGGCTCGTTATTGACGAGGATGCTCATCTTGACGAGGTCGCCGGCGCGGTGGCCGACCTGGTGATAGTCGAACGACGCGTAACCGCGGCTGATGCTCTTCAGCCGGTCGTAGAAATCGAACACCACCTCGTTGAGCGGCAGTTCATAGGTGATCTGCGCGCGGCCGCCCACATAAGTGAGGTTCTTCTGCACCCCGCGGCGGTCCTGGCAGAGCTTGAGGATCGGGCCGAGATATTCGTCAGGCACGTAAATCACCGCCTCGATCCACGGCTCCTCGATCTCGTCGATGCGGTTGGGATCGGGCATGTCGGCGGGGTTGTGGAGCTCGATCTCCTTCGCCGCTTCATTCTTCGTATGGGAAAGCTTGAGCTTGTACACCACCGACGGCGCGGTGGTGATGAGGTCGAGGTCATATTCGCGCGTCAGCCGCTCCTGGATGATCTCGAGGTGCAGGAGGCCGAGGAAGCCGCAGCGGAAGCCGAAGCCCAATGCGGCCGAGCTTTCCATCTCGAACGAGAAGCTCGCGTCGTTGAGGCGGAGCTTCTGGATGCTTTCGCGCAGCTTCTCGAAGTCGTTCGCGTCGGTCGGAAACAGGCCGCAGAAGACGACCGGCTGGACTTCCTTGAACCCCGGCAGCGGCGCCGCGGCGGGTTTCTTCGCGTCGGTAACCGTGTCGCCAACGCGCGCCTGCGCGACGTCCTTGATCTGCGCGGTGATGAAGCCGATCTCGCCGGGGCCGATCTCGGTCAGCTCCTCGCGCTTCGGCGTGAAGCAGCCGACGCGATCGATCAGGTGGGTGGTACCCGCCTGCATGAACTTGATCTGCTGGCCTTTTTTCAGCACCCCGTCGACGACGCGGACGAGGATGACGACGCCCAGATAGGGGTCGTACCAGCTATCGACGAGCATCGCGACGAGCGGCGCCGCGGCGTCGCCCTTCGGCGGCGGGATCTTGGTGACGATCGCTTCGAGGGCTTCCTCGATCCCGATCCCGGCCTTGGCGCTGGCGAGCACCGCGTCGTCGGCGGGAAGGCCGATGATATCCTCGATCTCTGCCTTCACCTTGTCGACGTCGGCGGCGGGCAGGTCGATCTTGTTGATCACCGGCACGATTTCATGGTCATGCTCGATCGACTGATAGACGTTCGCCAGCGTCTGCGCCTCGACCCCCTGCGCGGCATCGACGACGAGCAAGGCGCCCTCGCACGCGGCAAGGCTGCGCGAGACTTCATAAGCGAAGTCGACGTGGCCGGGCGTGTCCATGAGGTTCAACTCATAGGTTTCGCCGTCCTTCGCGGTATATTTCAGGCGTACCGTCTGCGCCTTGATCGTGATCCCTCGCTCCTTCTCGATATCCATATTATCGAGGACTTGCGCCGACATCTCACGCGCGGTCAGCCCGCCGGTGAACTGGATCAGCCGGTCGGCGAGCGTCGACTTGCCATGGTCGATGTGCGCGATGATCGAAAAATTGCGGATATGAGACATGGGCGTGGTCATGCGCGGCGCACTAGCAGGGGTTTGCGCCGCTGTCAGCAAGGGTCTTAAAGCCGCATGACCCCACATGCGCGAGGCGGTTTCGGGGCTTTGCGGCCCGTTCGACTGGCTCAGGGCAGGCTTAAGGAGACAAAGGATACGGACGTGCGGCGCGAAACTGTCTCCTTTGTCGCTTTAAGCGCGGGCCAAAGGTCGCGAAGGACGCCCACGACGTGCGTGGGCGAAAGATCGCAAAGGTCGCACCCGGCCGCGATGTTTGGCGCGGCGACGCGGCAGCGGTTTCGGACGAGTCAAAGAGCCGGAAAGGCGAGGCTGGCATGGCAGGATAATGTAGGAAAGGGGTTTTTCGCGCGGAGACGCGGAGCGCGCGGAGGGGCTTGCCCAGGTTCGCGATGGCCGCCACTGCGGGTTGACGCAAGTGCGACGCATCGGGGGCGAAAAGACGAATGGATATTACTGCTTGCCTTAAAGAAGTGCGCGATTTCGAGTGCATCCGCGACGGAGCCATCGCGTGAGCCTGTTCGATACCTTGGCACGCGCCCCGCACTGAGGAGGACGTCAAGGACGCCTATATCGCGGCGCTTGGTCTCAAGGGCGTGTTCAAGGGGCTGGTTGATATCCAGACTCCCGAAATCTGGTTCGAGGCGAAGGAGGCCTCTACACCGCCGCTGCTCATGTTCGCGCAATTGCTCGTCTATGTCCGCGCGGCGCGCAAGCGGGGCGAGGCGATCCCCGGTTTCCTTTGTGTGATCGACCGCGAGAAAGCGGCGCTCGAACTCGGAGTGAAGCGCGAAGCGGATTATGCTGTGCTGTTCTTCGCCGACATCATGCACGATGGCCGCAACGAAGCGATGCGCAATCTGCCAGCGCGGTTGCTGTTCAGCGGCGATAAGCCGGTGTTTATTATCGGTTCCGAGCAATATGAGCTCGCCAGCGAACGCGGCCGATGCCGGGTGGTATCAAGTGCGCCGCGCGCTCGAAGCCTATGGCGATACCGAATTGACCGATTTCGATCCGTTCAAGGCCGCCTATACCGCGCTCGGCGAAAAGCTGCGGCCAATGGTGTATGAGCTGGGCTTCCTGCCTGAGTAGGCACCGGCAACATCCTCCAGCGTTTCGCCGTAGTCCTCCCTGTCGCGCAGCGATGGGGAGGTGGCAGCGCCAGCGCTGACGGAGGGGCTATAACGCAACGTCATTGCCCCTCCACCACCCTTCGGGCGGTCCCCCCTCCCCATCGCTTCGCGACAGGGAGGACATCTTTATCATCGTCACCCCGGACTCGATCCGGGGTCCCTTCAGCCGGCGTCGAAATATGGACACCGGATCAAGTCCGAGGACGACAGGCTCGAGAGCCTCAGCGATCGAGAGGATCAGAGCGCCAGCCACCGCCTACAATCATCGCGCACCCGCGCATCGCTATCGCACATGCCCCGCTCCAGCACCGCGGCCCTTCCCGCGCCCTCCTCCACCGCCGCCAGCGCGGCAATCGCATTCGCCCGCACCCGCGGTACCGGATGCGCTTTCGCGAAATGGTCGGCGATGTCCTTGCCGTTTTCGGTCAGATGCACCGCGCAGCGGAGCAGCATTTCGCTGCTGGTCAGGGTCGGGCGCCTGGCGATCGTGCCCGCGTCGAGATCGACGATATATTGGTCGCGCCAGGGGACATGCTCGCCTTCGTCCATGATGTTGAGGCTGACCGACAGGCTTTCGGGCGGGAGCTGGCTGTGGATGTCGCGGTGGGCGCGGTAGAGGAGCATTTTGCCTTCGTCGAGCTGGCTGCGCTCGACGAATTGCAGGTTCAGCGGCTCGCCGAGGCGGCCGTCGACGGCTTCGGGGTCGTAATCATAATAGTCGCTGACATAGCCGGGGCCGAAATAGCCCGTCGTGAGGAAGCTGAAATTATGGTCGTGGGGGACGCCGTAGGAGAAGGCGGCGGCGCCGCTCGCGGAATAGACCGCGTCGGTCGCGGCGGGCCAGAGGTTGGCGCGGAGGTAATAGCCGCGCGCGCCGCGGTGGAGGAGGAAGACCTGCGCCGAATAGCGATTGATTTCGAGCTGGTCGGCGTAGCTTGCCTTGAGCGCGGCGATGACCTGGGTTGCGAGAAAGTCGCGGTTGCGCCCGAGCCCGGCGAGGAGGGCGGCGCAATGCGCGACGCTTGCTTCGCCGGCGAGGTCGACGCCGCTTTCGTCGAGGCGCGCTGCGACTTCGGCGAGGTCGAGCGCGGGGCCGGCGGGCGGGTCGATCAGGCGGGGCATGACGCGCTTAAGCCCTCCCCTTCAGGGGAGGGTTTGGGTGGGGCATGTTCGCCGGCATGGACCGAAACAGGCCCTCCCCAACCCCTCCCGCCAGCGGGAGGGGGGGTTAAGAGCGTCAGCGTTGCCGCGGCGGCACGGCGCACCTCGGGATGCGGATCGCTCGCCGCCATCGCCGCGAGAGGCGGGTGCGCGGCGGCGGGATCGAGCGCGACCAGTTCGCGCATCGCGTGCCAGCGCGCGGCGAAATCCGCGGCCTTGGTTTCGGCGGCGAAGAGCGGCGCGGCGTCGGTGCGGCCGAGGTGGCGGAGAAGGGTCAGCGCCATCGCGCGAAAGCTGCTGTCGCGGCGCGAGGCGCTGATATGGATCAGCCGGCCGGTCGCGACGTCATAGGCGCGTATGGGGAGCGGAGACGGCGGTTGCACCGCGAGTTCGAGCAGCAATATGTCGCGGCGGGCGCCGGCGAGGCTGTAGCTTTGGCGCGCGGTGTCGAGGTGGATGAGTTCGCCGGGACCGAGCGCGCGCGGCGGGTGGCTGTGGCACGGCGCGGCGGCGGCGGCGGTGAAGCCGCCCGCTTCCTCGGCTTCGCTGACCGCCACCTCGTGCGCGACGAGCGCGGCGCCGCCGCTTGCGAGGACGCGGATCGCGGCGCGGCCGGGGACGAAGACGGCGGTCGCGGGCGACGCGATGCAGCTGCCCGCGGGGCGGACGAGGAGCGTCAGCCGAACGCCGCCGCGATCGGCGAGGACGAGCCCGCCCGGGCCGCCATCGCCGCCGCCGACGAGCCGTAGCGGCGGGCGCGTGAAGGGGTCGGCGGCGAGGAGCGCGAGCGCGGCGTCGAGGCGGGCCTGCAGCCATGTCGTATCATCGAGCCATGCGAGGAGGCGCGCGACCGCGACCGCCGGCGCAGTGCCCAGGGCCGCATCGATCGCGGCGAACAGGCCGCCGGGCGCGCCATCGGCGGTGCGCCACGCCGCGTCGGCGGCGGCGACCGCTTCGCCGATGCGCTGGCGGCGCGCGCGGTCGGTGCGGGGGAAATGGTCGTGGCGCGAGCGGGCCGCTATCATATGAAAAGCGCGGGGACGGGGACGGAACGCGCCGCCGCCCGCCCCCGCCCGCGATCAGTCGTGAACGATCAGCGCGATGGTGACCGCGATCTCGAAGACCGACGGCCCCGACGTGACGCTTTCGCCCATCAGCGACCCGAACAACCCGACCGCGGTATCGAGCAACGGCAACGCGGCGATATCAATGGGCGGCAGTTCCATAGTCCCCCTCCTGTTCTGACCGGCGACGCGACCTGCCGCCGCGGTCAGGGCTAGGCGGGCGTGCGCCGATCGCCGAGTTAACTTTGCGTAATTTGCGTATGTCGTCGGTCGAAGCGCGGTTGCGGCGCCGCGCCCGCGGGATAGGATGCGCCGTCACAACCGGGAGATTGTTCATGCGCCGCGCCGTCCTCGCCGCCCTTTCCGGCGTCCTCCTCGCCAGTCCGGCGGCCGCCGAAACGCTCCTCGTCGGCAACAAGGGCGAGGATACGCTGAGCGTCATCGCGCTGGGTAGCGGCGCCGAACTCGCGCGGCTCCCGACGGGCAAGATGCCGCACGAGATCGCGATCTCCCCCGACGGCAAGCAGGCGGCGGTCGTCGCTTATGGCGGGACGACGATCGATATATTCGACGTCGCGAAGCGCATCAAGCTCCGGACGATCGACATCAGTCCCAACCAGCGGCCGCACGGACTGCTCTGGCTGGCCGACGGTCGGCTCGTCGCGACCGCGGAGGGCAGCGAGTCGGTCGCGGTCGTCGCGCCGGGCGGCAAGCTGACCTCGATCGCGACCGGGCAGAAGGGCACGCACATGATCGCCGTCGCGCCCGACAATCGCACCGCCTATACCGCCAATATCGGGTCGGGGACGGTGAGCGTGCTCGACCTGAAGGACGGGAAGAAGCTGCGCGACCTGGCCGTCGGCGGCAAGCCCGAGGGGCTGGCGCTGACGAAGGGCGGGCGCGAGCTGTGGGTCGGCGACCTCGACGCGCCGCGCGTGTCGATTTGGGATACGCAGGCGGGCGAGACGATCGCCGAATTGCCGGTCGATCCGGTCGCGATCCGTGTGCTCGCGAGCCCCGACGGCAGGCTCGTCGCGACGAGCAATATCGCGTCGGGCACGATCAGCCTGTTCGACGCCGAAACCCGCGCGCCGCTGAAGACGATCAAAGTGTCGGGCGACGCGGCGAAGGGACAGGTGACCTTGCTGTTCAGCGCCGATTCGAAGCGGCTCTATGCCGCCGAGACGGGGCACGACAAGGTCGCCGAGATCGACGTCGCTACGGCCAAGGTGCTGCGCCGGATGGCGGCGGGCAAGCAGGGCGACGGGCTGGCGATCGCGCCCTGAACCGTTGCGCTGTTTTGGGATGGGGAGCGGACGGCGCTACTCCAACCTCCGGGGTGACGATGCAATAAAGGTCTGCCTTCGGCCGCTAGCTGTCGTTAGGAACCGTTGGCATATCCAGCCATAGCGACAAGCCCGCGGGCGAGTTGGCGGGCGCAGAGTCCGCGAGGTGGCGCACCGCATCGGCGCGCGCGCGGTCGAGGATCGCCGGCGCGACGGTCGCGGAATGGAAGACATGGTCGGCCTCGCCGAGCAGGCGCGCGGCGCGCAGCGTCAATTCGTCGGGGTCGGCGCTCGTCAGGCGGATCGTTTCGAGGCGCGATGACGATGCGGGCGTTTCGTCCGCAAGCCAGCCATCGACCTTGTCGACCGCATCGCCGTCGAGCGGATCGAGCGCGCCGCCCGGCGCGAGCGCGGCGTCGATCGCGCGGCGGCGGCTGGCGGCGTCGGGCCAGCGCGCCTTCATCGCCCCCCGCGCCGCGTGGAGCGCCGATGCGAGCGCGCCCAGCCGCGCGGGCAGCAGAGCTTCGATGCGCTGCCGGATCGCTTTCGCGAGCCCCGCCGATGCACCGCCGGTGCCAATCGCGATCGTCAGCGGCGCGCGGTCGACGATCGCGGGGGTGGTGAAGTCGCAAAGGTCCGGGCGGTCGACGACGTTGACGAGCAGCCCGCGCGCGCGCAGCGCTTCGGCGGCGACGCGCGCTTCGGTTTCGTCGTCGAGCGCGACGAAAGCGATCGTCGCGCCTTGCTCCCACCCCGTGACGACCCGGCCGCCGGCTCGGGCGATCAGCCGCGCCTTGGCGTCGGCGGCTTCCCCCTCCCCGACCAGCACGACCGTGCGGCGCGCGAGGTTCAGGAAGATAGGAAGCTGCTCCATCGTCAGTCGATCCAGTCGGGGACGCGCTCGGCGGCCATGATCGTCCCGGCAGCGATGCGGTCGGCGACGACGACATAGCGGTCGCCGTCGACGAGCACCTCGGGAACGAGGCTGCGACTGTTATAGGTCGACGCCATCGTCGCGCCATAGGCGCCCGCGCTGCGGAAGATTGCGAGGTCGCCCGACTCGACCTTGTCGATCAGCCGGTCGCGCGCAAAGGTGTCGCCGGTTTCGCAGACCGGGCCGACGATCGAGGCGGTCATCGTCTCGCCCGAGGGTTTCACCGCGGCGAAATCGTGCCAGGCATCATAGAGTGCGGGCCGTGCAAGATCGTTCATCGCCGCATCGACGATCACAAAGGGATGCGTTGCGCCGGGCTTCACCCACAAGACTTCCGTCAGCAACACCCCCGAATTGCCCGCGATGATGCGGCCGGGCTCGAACATCAGCGTGACGTCCCAGTCGCGGGTGACCCGCGCGACCATCGCGCCATAATCGGCGGGCGACGGCGGAAGGATATTGTCGCCCGCGCGATAGGGCACGCCAAGCCCGCCGCCGAGATCGACATGGGTGATGCTGTGCCCTGCGGCGCGAAGATCGGCGACGAGCTCGCCCACGCGCTTGAACGCCGCCTCGAACGGCGCGAGGCTGGTGAGCTGGCTGCCGATATGCACCGCGACGCCGCGCAGATTGAGACCCGGCAGCGCCGCGAGGCGCGCGAAGATTTCGGGCGCGACGTCGATGCCGACCCCGAACTTGTTATCGGCCTTGCCGGTCGAGATCTTGGCGTGGGTGCCCGCATCGACGTCGGGGTTGACGCGCAGCACCGCGGGCGCGGTCATTTCCTTGCGCAGCGCAATCTCGGCAAGCGCGACGCCCTCGGGTTCATGCTCGATGTTGAACTGGCCGATGCCGCGGTCGAGGCCGAGCGCCAGCTCGGCGCGCGTCTTGCCGACGCCCGAAAAGACGATGTCCTCGGCCGCCATGCCCGCCGCGAGCGCGCGTTCGAGTTCACCGCCCGAGACGACGTCGGCGCCATAGCCCTGCCGCGCGAGCACGCGCAGCACGCCGAGGTTGGGATTGCTCTTGATCGCGAAGGCGAGGTGCTTTCTGGGCACATCCTTCAACCCGTCGCGGAACGTCTGCGCATGGCGCTCGAGCGTCGCGCGCGAATAGACATAGACGGGAGTGCCGATTTCCTCGGCAATACGCGGCAGCGGAATATCTTCGGCGTGCATCACGCCGTCACGAAGTTCAAAATGGTCCATCGAAGGAAAGTCCTGTTTATCATGTCCGTTCGCATCGAGCGAAGTCGAGATGCCCCGAAGGTCAGAGCCACACCGATGGGTGTCTCGACTTCGCTCGACACGAGCGGATAAACTAGCTTTGCTCAGCCCGGGGGCGGCAAGTCGAAATCGTCGGGTTCGCGTTGTTCGGATCGTTTGAGAAGTTCGTCGCTGCGCGCGGGCCGGGCCTGCGCGTCAGGCGTCGTAAGCTCCTCCGTGGTCGGGGCGCGGGTCGCGCCGACGGGAATGACCGGGGCAGGCTGGCCCGCCACCGGCTTCAGATCCTGCTTGCTGCCGCAAGCGCCGAGCAGCGCGGTCGCAACCAATGTCGTCATGACGAGGTGGTTCTTCACCGTATATTCGTCCCTTCGAGCGCCGCGCGGGCCGCGACGACGGCCTGCCTTACCCGTTCGGGCGCCGTGCCGCCATAGCTCATGCGACTGGCGACCGACGCTTCGACGGTGAGCGCGGCGAGTACATCGGGCGTGACCGCCGCATGGATTGCGGCGGCGTCGGCCGCGGGCAGCGCCGACAGTTCGACGCCGAGTTCCTCGGCGCGCTTGACGCAGGCGCCGACGACATGATGCGCCTCGCGGAACGGCAGGCCGTTTTCGCGCACCAGCCAGTCGGCGAGGTCGGTCGCGGTCGAATAGCCCGATGCGGCGAGCGCGCGCATCCGGTCGGTGCGGAAGGCCAGCGTTTCGACCATGCCGGTCATCGCGGCGAGCGACAGGGCGAGCGCATCGAAGGCACCGAACACGGTCTCCTTGTCGTCCTGCAGATCCTTCGAATAAGTGAGCGGCAGCCCTTTCACGATCACCGCCAGCCGCTGGAACGCGCCGAGCAGCAGCCCCGCGCGCCCGCGCACCAGTTCGGCGGCGTCGGGATTGCGCTTTTGCGGCATGATCGAGCTGCCCGTCGACCACGCGTCGGGCAAAGCCACGAAACCGAAGGGCTGGCTCGCCCAGATCACGACCTCTTCGGCAAGCCGCGACAAATGGATCGCGGCGATCGACGCCGAGGCGCAGAATTCGAGCGCGAAATCGCGATCCGAGACCGCGTCGATGCTGTTCGCCATCGGGCGGTCGAAGCCGAGCGCCGATGCCGTCGCGTCGCGATCGAGCGGAAAGCTGGTGCCCGCGAGCGCCGCGGCGCCGAGCGGCGATTCGTTGAGGCGCGCCCGCGCATCGGCGAAGCGCGAGCGGTCGCGGCCGAACATTTCGACATAGGCGAGCAGGTGATGGCCGAGCGTCACCGGCTGCGCGACCTGCAGGTGCGTGAAGCCCGGCATGATGCTGTCGGCATGTTCGTCGGCGCGCGCGAGCAGCGCGGCCTGGATCGCCCTCAGCCCCGCATCGATCCGTTCGCACGCGGTGCGCGTCCACAGGCGAAAATCGGTCGCGACCTGATCATTGCGCGAGCGCGCGGTGTGGAGCCGCCCGGCGGCTTCGCCGACCAGCTCCTTCAGGCGCGATTCGACGGTCATGTGGATGTCTTCGAGCGCGAGATCGACCGGAACGCCGTTCGCGGCAAACTCGTCGGCGATCTGTGCGAGGCCGCGGTCGATTTGGGCGGCGTCCTCGGCGGCGATGATTCCGGTCGCGCCGAGCATCGCCGCATGCGCGCGGCTGGCGGTGATATCTTCTTCCCAAAGGCGCTTGTCGACGGGGATCGATGCGTTAATCTCTTGCATGATCGCCGCGGGTCCGCCACCGAAGCGGCCGCCCCACATGCTGTTACTGTCCGGAGTATTCGCCATCCGCCGCGTCCCGAATCCGTCCCTTGCGATCCTCGCCGTGTTTCTGGCCGGATCGATCGCGGGCTGCGATAGGGAAAAGCAGCCGGACGGGCAAGCGGCGCAGGGCCAAGCAAATGTTTCGGCGGGCCAAGCGAAGGGTATCGACCAGTTCGAATATGTGATCGATCGCAGCCACAAGGGCGAAGCGGCGCCCACCGCGGCGTTTCGCGGTCCCGACGACGCGCCGGTGACGCTGGCGTCGTTCCGCGGCCAGCCGCTGCTCGTCAACCTGTGGGCGACCTGGTGCGCGCCGTGCGTCGCCGAAATGCCGACGCTCGACGCGCTCGCGGCGAAGAATAGCGAAGCGATGCGCGTGATCGCGGTCGCGCAGGATCTGAAGGGCGCCGAGGTCGTCGACCCCTGGTTCCAGAAGGCGGGGCTGAAGGCGCTCCAGCCCTATATCGATCCCGAGAACGGCCTGCTCGACGCCGCGAACAGCGCGCTGCCGACGAGCATCTATTACGACGCCGAAGGCCGCGAAATCTGGCGGGTGATCGGCGCGATCGACTGGCAGGGCAAGGAAGCGGCGGCGCTGTTGGCGGAGGGTGCTTGATCCTCCCCGTCGCGTAGCGATGGGGAGGTGGCAGCGCGAAGCGCTGACGGAGGGGCGATAGCACTGACGTCGCGGTCCCTCCACCATTCGCTTCGCGAACGGTCCCCCTCCTCACGGCTTCGCCGCAGGGAGGATTATGACGCAAAGAAAGGGCGGGTGCCCATGACACCCGCCCTTCCCTGCGACCCGAGCAGGGCTCGGGGAAATCGGGGGCGTTATCCGCCGACCGTCACGCGGCCGGTGCGATACCCCTTCTTGCGCATTTTCTTCACATAATCCTTGTCGGCGTCGACGACCTCGACGGTCCATTCATCCCACGCGTCCCAGCGGTCTTCGCGGTCGGTCGCGCGGTGAAGGTCGCTGCGCAGCTCCTTCTCGGCTTCGAGGATATCGGCTTTATAATTGTACCAATATTGGTTCACGATACCGGCGATCGGTTCGGCGCGGATCTGCGGCGCTTCGAAGCCGGGGGGCATCGCATGATAGGGAACGGCGGCAACCGCGGCCGTGGCGGGGAGAGCGGCAAGCATCGCCAGAGTCGTCCATTTTTTCATTTTTCGTCTCCTTCTGGATCCTGTTGGACAGGAGAGAAACGAAGGAGCGGCGCGATTTATTCCCCGCTCGACGATGATTCGGCACGGTTCGCGGTGGAATCGTCCTATTCGGCAGATTTCAGCCGGGATGCGCCTCGTCGCCGACGCTCGATTTCAGAAGCCCGCGAAACACGTCGAGCGCGCTGCGCCGGCCCTGCGTCACGTCGAACACGTCGCGCGCGATCGGCATATCGAGACCATGTTGATCCGCGAGCGCCATCACCGTCGGCGCGCTCTTCACCCCCTCTGCCACCATGTTCATCCCCGCGATGATCTCGTCGATCGGCCGCCCCTTGCCCAGTTCGACCCCGACGTGGCGGTTGCGCGACAAGGGGCTGGTGCAGGTCGCGATCAGGTCGCCCATTCCGGTGAGACCCGCGAAGGTTTCGGGGCGTCCCCCCATCGCAACGCCCAGTCGGGTGATTTCGGCAAGCCCGCGCGTCATCAACCCGGCGCGCGTGTTGTCGCCGGCGCCGAGCCCGTCGCCCATGCCAACCGCGATCGCGATGATATTCTTGAGCACCCCGCCGAGCTCGCAGCCAAGCAGGTCGGTGTTGGTGTAGACGCGGAACAACCCCGAGTGAAACACCGGCTGGAGCGCGCGGACGACGATCTCGTCCTCCATCGACAGCACGCTCGCCGCCGCCTGCCCGGTCATGATCTCGCGCGCGAGATTGGGCCCGGTGAGCACGCCGACGGGGTGGCCGGGGAGCACTTCCTCGATCAGCTCGGTCATCCGCTTGCCCGAGGCGAGTTCGAGGCCTTTGGTGAGGCTGATGACAGGCACCCACGGGCGCAGATGATTACGCGCCTCTTCGAGCACGCTGCGGAAGCTGTGCGACGGCACCCCCATGACGAGCACATCGGCGCCCGCGACGACCTCGGCCATGTCGTTCGTCGCGCAGAGCGTCGAGGGCAGCTTGATGCCGGGAAGATATTTGCGATTTTCGTTATCGGCATTGATGCCGTCGACGGTTTCGGCATCGCGTGCCCAGAGCGTGATCGGCGCGTTGCGCGACACCAGTGCCGCGACCGTCGTGCCCCAGCTC
The DNA here is from genome assembly GCF_004795895.1 of Sphingopyxis sp. PAMC25046. Taxonomy (NCBI): domain Bacteria; kingdom Pseudomonadati; phylum Pseudomonadota; class Alphaproteobacteria; order Sphingomonadales; family Sphingopyxidaceae; genus Sphingopyxis; species Sphingopyxis sp. PAMC25046. The sequence continues at coordinate 819,994 of NZ_CP039250.1, read as the reverse complement.
CCCCCACCGAGCAGGCCCACTTTGAGGCGCATATGTCTCTCCCCTGTTTTGGGGGAGAGTGACGCCGGATTGGGGGGTTGGCAAGCCATCCATCGTCACCCCGGATTGATCCGGGTCCACCATCGCATCGGCGTCATGGATCCCGGATCAAGTCCGGGATGACGAATCTTCAGGAGGAATGCTCGGCCAGGAACGCGCGTTGAATTTCTGCCGTCGCTTTCGGATCCTCGATCATCGGCACATGCGCGACATGGTCGAAAATGTGGCTGCGGCTGCCCGCGATCCCGGCTTCGAGCACCGCGACGCAGCTGACGTCGATCAGCTTGTCGTGGCGTCCCCAGAGGATGAGCGTCGGCACCTGCACCTTGCCGAGCTCGCCGTTGAGCGGCGCCTGCTCCATCTCGTCGGCGATGACCCAGAAAATCTTGTCGAGCAGGTCGCGGTGCCGCAGCGCATCGGCGTAGATCACGGGCTTCAGCCGCGTAGGAACGTAGGTCGGCTTGTGCACGACGAAGGCGATGAGGCGGTCGGCATCCTCGAGATTGGCGAGTACGAGCGGGTTATAGTCGCGGTCGGCCGCGAGCCTTTGCAACTCGCTTTCGTTCGCGCCAAGGATGCCGGCATTGTTCATCAGCGTCAGCGTGCGCAGCGCGCCGGGATAATCGATCGCGAAGCGCAGCGCGATCCAGCCGCCCATGCTGTTGCCGCCGAGATGCGGGCGATCGATGCCGAGCGCTTCCAGAAATCCCTTCAGCCGGGTGGCCTGGCTGCCGACGTCGAAAGGCAGTTCGCCGTCGCGGTCATTCTCGCCAAAGCCGGGGAGGTCGGGCGCGATCAGGTGATAATCCTTCGTCAGCCATGGCGCGTAGAAGGTCCAGTGATCCTTGTCGGCACCGAAGCCGTGGACCATGACGAGGGTGGGCTTGGCCGGATCGCCGCCTTCGAGATAGGGCCAACGGCGGCCGTCGACCGCGACCGTCTTGCGCACGACCCGCGCGCGTTTCCGCATCAGCCAGCGCATCAGCTGCACCAGCTGTTCGGGGAAGAGGAAATAGAGCAGCGCAAGCGTGATGAGCGGCGCGAAGATCAGGACGAGGAGGATTTTCATGTCAAACTAACTCCGAACTCCCCACGCCGTTTAGGACTGCCCCACATGCGCGTCGAACCATCCGACCAGATCGCCCAGCACCGCACCCTGTTCGGGCTCGTTGTAGATTTCGTGGAATAGCCCGGGGTAGATTTCGAGCCGTTTGTCCTTCGACGCGACATTCGCAAAGAGATAGCGCGAGCCCGCCGGGGCGGTGAGGCGGTCGGCCTCGCCGTGCTGGATCAGGATCGGCAGGCGGATCTTGGACGCGTCGGCCTGTGCGACCGCCATCGCGTCCATGAATTCCTTGCCCAAGCGCGCGCCGATCTTGCCGTCATAGACGAGCGGGTCGGCGCGATAGGCCTCGACTACCGCCGGATCGCGGCTGACGCCATTGGCGTCGAGCGATAACACGCCCAGGCGCGGGAAGAAGCGCGACAGGAAGCGGCTGATCCAGACGGTAAAGCGCGACGGCGGCTCGGCGGGCAGGATCGCGGGGCCCGACAGGGCCGCGGCGACGAAGGCCTGCTGGCGCTCGACGAGGAACAGCGTCGCGATCAGCCCGCCCATGCTATGGCCGAGGAGCAGGCGCGGCGTATCGCCATGGTTGATTTCGACGAGCGTCAGCAGTTCGCTCATCCCGTCGAGAAAGGCCGAAAAGCGCGGGACGTAGCCGCCCTCCCCATCCGATTGGCCATGCCCCCAATGATCGACGGCGTAGATCGCATAGCCGGCGTCGGTCAACCTTTTCGCGACATGGGCGTAACGCCCGGCATGTTCGGCGTAGCCGTGCGCGAGCAGGACGATGGCGCGCGGGCGCCCTTCGGGAAGCCAGTGGGTGACGTGGAGCTTCGCGCCGGCGCCGGCCGATTCGGCGGGCAGGATCACCGCGCCGCTTGTCATATTCAGCGCACCGCCTTCTTGAGCGCCGCGCTGCGATGTCCCGGGCCGTCATCCCCCGCCTTGTCGATCTTCGCCAGTATCGCTTCGAGCGCGCGGCTGATCGCGGTCTGGGTGCGGACCATTTCGATCTTCGGCCAGGCGGTCCGCATGCCGGTGTCGATCAGCTCGTCGATGTCGTCCTGCCCCAGATCCGACAATATCTTCGCCGGCGACCAGAATTTGGGTGGGCGTATGATGTTGATGTCGCCGGTATATTCCTGGTTGATCACCGAGCGCGCCATATTGGCGATGCTGTTCAGGGGCGGGATCAGCTCGAGCGGCTTCTGAAAAATCACCATATTGGCGTTAAGCCAAGCCTTGAAGGTCGTCATCGACGCGTGCTGGATCGCCTCGACCGGCGCCATCTGCTTGCGCGTGTCGGTCGCGAAGGGCAGCGCGATCGGGTTCGCCTGGCTGACGATATGATGGTTGACGCCATAAAGGCGTTCGAGCCGCTTGGTCGGGATATCGTGCGTCACCGAACCGTCGACCCAGCGCCGGTCGGGCTGGTAGGGGACGCGCTCGCCCGCATCGTCGCGCGCCATCAGCATCACCGGCGGAAAGACGCCGGGGACCGCGCACGATGCGAGCACCGCTTCGCGGATCAGCACGTTCGGCGCGGTAATCGCATTGAGCAGGCGGCCGTTCTGATGCTTTTCGGCTGGCGCGACCGAGACGTTGAGATGGCGGCCGCTGACCTCATAGGCTTCCTGGAAGGTCAGGTCGGGGATCAGGCCGGCCAGCCGCTCGCGTACCTCGTCGGGCGCGAGGCGGCGTCCCTCGGGATCGCGGTCGGGATTGGCAAGGCGGTCGCTTTCGAGGAAGGCGCCGATGTCGGCATTCTTGCGCGTGCAGACGACCGCAGCGACGATCGACCCGCCGCTCGCGCCCGACATGATCGCGGGGAGCACGCCCTCTTCCCACAAGGCCTTGACGACGCCGATATGGAAGAAAAGGAAGCTGCCCGAACCCGAGAGCAAGAGCGCCGAGCGGCCATAGCAATGCTGCGCACGGCGGAAGAAATCGCGCTTTTCCTCGCGGCCGATGCTGCGTGCGGCGGCGATCTTGTCCAAGGATGCGACGACCTCGGCGACATAATCCTCGACCAACTTTTTCGTGCCGAAGCGCGCTTTTTGATACAGCCGCTCGTGCCCCATGCCGTCGATATTGCCGTGGATGCCTTCGTTGAGGACAAAGAGCAGGCCCTTGACGTCGCCCGCCGCCGACAGCTTGCGCAGCTTTTCGAGCCGCGCGCGGATCGCCCTGTAATCGAAATGCTTGCTTTCGTCGGCGTCGCGCCACGCCTGCATCCCCGATTTCCGGTCATGCTCGTGCGCCGCTTTGGTCCAGGCGGCATAATCGGGGGCGGTCACAAGGTCGCGGTCGGCGCTGAGCGTCGGGGTGAAAAGCATTCGGTAGTCCTGCGAGAGCATCGTTATTTTTTGCGAGTCTTGCCGGTTGCGTTCGCTTTAGCAACCGGTTTCACCCTGTCCTTTGTTGCAGTTTGGGCCGCCATCTTTGGTTTCGTCTTGGGTTTCGGAGCAGGCTGCGGCGCCGCTTTCGGCTTTGCCGTAGCGGCTTTTGCTTTTTCGGGTTTCGGCGCCGCCGTCATCAGGTCGGCGAAACTTTCGTCGATACATTCGCGGAAAAAAGCGATGTCGGGCATGATCGATCGTTCGCCGATGATCGAAAAGGCGATGCGGCCGTTATAGCTCGGCGTCGCGACGAACAGCCCCATATTGTTCGCGAGCGGCGCCATGCCGTGCTGCTGCACGAGCTGCGCGCCCGCGAGATACAGCGGCACCTGCGCGCCGGGGACGTTCGAGATGAAGAGGTTGGTGCCGCGCACCGCGAACCGCTCGCTGGTGACGAGGCGCGCGACCGCCGCCATCGTCGCGCCCGGGATGTGCTGCGACAGGTCGGTCATGATCCGCGCGCTGACCCCCGCTTTGGCCTCCTTCGCCTCGACCGTGTAGTCGCGCACCGCCGCGAGCCGTTCGAGCGGATCGGCGATATCGGTGCGGATCGGCACACTCATCGCCGAGACCTGATTGCCCGGCGTACTGGCCTTGCCGCCTTTGCCGCGCAGATTGACCGGCGCGACCGCGACGAGGCTTTCCTTCGGCAATTCCTTATGCTTCTGAAGATATTTGCGCAGCGCGCCGCCGACGGTGGTGAGCACGACGTCGTTGACCGTCGCGCCGGGCACCTTCTTGCGGATTTCGGCGACGTCGGCGAGCGCGACCGTCGTCGCGTCGAACATCTTGTGCGGGCCGACGGGGACGTTGAAGCGCGTTTCGGGGACGCCCGCGGTCATGCCGCCCTCGGCGATCGACTTGCGCGCCGACGAGATGATCGCGGGCGACATCTTCATCAGCGCGTTCATGAATTTGACCGGCGACTGCATCGACGCCGACCAGGCGCGCGAGAGCGTTTCGGCGCTCGATGGCGCCTTGCCCAGTTCCTCGACCGGCGGCGGCTCGGGTATCGCGGGCGTGCCCTTCGCATCGATATCGCTCATCGCGATAAAGGCGTGCGCGCCCGACGCGCCGTCGACGGCGGCATGGTGGACGCGGTGGAGCATCGCAAAGCTGCCCTTCGGAATGCCGGGGATGCGGTCGAGCCCCTCGATGATATAGATGTCCCAGAGCGGCCGGTTCATATCCATCGGCTTCGAGAACCAACGCGCCACCGCGATGCAGAATTGCCGCCAGTCGCCGGGTTCGGGCAGGCGCGCGTGGCTCATATGCGCCTCGATATCGAAATGCTCGTCCTCGACCCAATAGGGATGGTCCATGTCGAACGGCAGCCGGTGGAGGCGACGCTTGAACAAGGGCGAGGTGTCGACGCGGCTTTCGACGTGGCGGATGATGTCCTTGAAACGCACGAAGCCGCCCGGCGCGGTCGAGGGGTCGTAGATATAGACCCCCATGATGTGCGTCAGATTGTTCGCGGTCTGGGTATAAAGGAACTGGGCGTCCTGCGCGCTGAGCTGTTTGAGCATTTGGACCTATCCCCTGAAACCAAAAAACATCTCGTCATTCCCGCGGAAGCGGGAACCCAGCGAGCTGCCGTTGCAACTGGGTTCCCGCTTTCGCGGGAATGACGAAGGAAGGAAAGTCACGCCCGCTCTCCTGAACCCGGCAATCGGTCCGCAAGCGCGACGGTCGAAAGCCGCATCGTTTCCATGACGTTGGCAAGGCCGCGCAGTTCCATCAGCAGTGCGCGGCGCACGGCGAGCGTGTCAGGCGTCGCCTCCTCGGCGAGCCCCATGTGACGCATCAGCGACAGCCCATTGGCAAAGAGCAATTTGCCGATCGCCGCCTCGCTGCTGATCCGGCGGAGCAGATAGGCCTGCCGTCCCTCGACGAGCGCCGCGTCGAGCAGCGCCTTTTCATCGACCGCATCGCCGGGCTTGGCGCGCGCGAGCAGGTCGGCGACGACCGAATAGGCCTCGGCGAAGGGCAGCAGGATCGCGTGGCCGACGACCGGCTGGCACCGGCGGAGCAATTGCGCGATGCCGCGGTCGCCGCTCGCGAGGCGGCGGTCCCAGACGGGGTCGATGCGCCCCAGTTCGGCCTCGATCGCGGCGCGATGCTCATCGCGCGGCGGATAGAAGAATTCGAATTTGAACAGGTCGCGCAGGCGGTCGATCTTCGTCCAGAAGGCGGCGGTCGCATCGCCGCTGTCGGCGTCACGCAGTTCGAACAGCGCGAGTTCGATCATCGCGCGATCGAGGAAATGATGCGCGATGATGTTGCGATAATAACTCGCCATCGGATGTTTGGCGGGGTCGATCGAATAGACATTTTCGCTGCCCGCCTCGTAACGCGTCAGCAGCCCGCTCGCGACGAGCGTATCGACCGTGGCGGACAGCGCGGCATCGTCGCCGCTTTCGAGTTCCTTGCTGAGCCTTATCCCGCGCGCGCGCGCCCAGTCGGTCACCGCGCCGATCGCGCCCAGCAATTCGGCCGAGGTCGCGCCGCGCGGCGCCATGCCGAGCAGGATCAGGCACATCACCGACGTGACGGTGAGCGGCGTGACGCGGTTCGCCTCGACCGCCACCGCAAAGGCGATCTGCTCGAGCGCGCGCTTGTCGTCGGGCCCGGGCGCCGTGTCGATCACTACGGGCTCGCCGATGTCGAGGCGGATGCGGCCCGACGGTTCCTTGAGGCTCTTCATATAGCCGATGAACCACGACAGGCTCTCGGGCTTCTTGTTCCGTCCCGTCTGCTCGGCGGCATATTCCTCGACGTCGCGGATCAGGTCGAAGCTGGTGACGAAGGGCACGAAATGCACGCCGCGCGTCCCCGTCGCATGCGCCGCATCGAGCACATATTTCATCAGGCCATATTTGGGCGGCATCAGCTTGCCGAGGCGTGAACGCGTCCCCTCGAACGCCCAGCTCAGCGGAAAGCGCTTGGCGAGCAGCCAGGCGATATAGTGGCGCAGCACCAGCTTGTAGACGGGCTGGTCCTGAAAGCTGCGGCGGATGAAGATCATTCCCGAACGGCGGAAGAACTCGCCCATGATCGCGAAGTCGAGGTTGGCGCCGCCGAAGCTGTGCAACATCGGCATGTCCTTTTCATAGGTCAGCCGGCTGGGCGTCGCGCCGTCGATATAGGTCTTGTGCGTGAAGAGGATCGCGGTCGGATGCTCGCGCAGGATATTGCGAAGCCTGGCCAACTCGGCCGCGTCGATCTCCATCTCGGGCGCGTAACCGCCGAACATCATGCGGTCGAGCCGCGCGCGCAGGTCGAGGAACAGCGCCGACGGCCGCGCAATGGCCTCTTTCATCAGCGGGCGCGCTTCACGATACAGGTCCGCGACGGGGCGGCCCGTCTTCTCCGCGAGTTCGGCAAGCGCGGCGCGGAATTTGGGACTGGTACGCAGGCCATCGGCGACGAAGCGCGGGACCTTGTAGCGTGTGCCGCGAATCCCGCGCTCGGCGACATCGAGCGCGAGCGCCGCCTGCCGCGCGACGAAGCCGGCGAATTCGGGGCTGTCCGCCCCCTCGCCGTCGCCCCCGCCGGTCTGCTCGCAGAAACGGTCGCGTAGCGCGTCGAGCGTTGCCGCCTCGCCCACCAAAATCTGCGCGCGCCGTCGGTCGCGGAGCAGGATCAGCCGCGACCTGAGCGGCCCCGGATGGCGGGGATCGCCGAAAATCAGGTGACGGAATTTGAGCGCCCGGTCCTTGTCGAAGCCCGGGATGCGCCACGCGACGCGCAGCGGCACGATCAGCCGCGACGGCGCGCCGTCGAGCCGCGCCTGTAAAACATCGACGGGCAGGGCGTGATCGCCGTCCTCGATGTCGAGGCTCGCCCAGGCAGGCTCGTCATCGCCGCCCGACCCGTCACAGGTCGAATGGATCCAGTCGAGCAATATGCGCCGTTCGACGCCGTTGCGCGCGTCGATGATGTAAAGCCGGTCGGCCGCCTCCTCCGCCACGATCGGGTTGCGGGGCGTTCCGTCGGCCACCGCTTAGCCGGTCTTTCCCTTGCGCGCGGCCGGCTTTTTCGCCGGCGCCTTTTTCTTTGGGGCAGGCTTCTTCTCAGTCACCTTTTCAGGCTTCGCTTTCGCGGCCTTTTCCTTGGGCGGAGCGGTCTCGGTCGCGACCGATTCCGCCACGCTTTCCTCGGGCTGCCCGAGCGTGCGCAGGAACATGTTGCGCACGTCGCGCACATGGTTGCTGATCGTCTTCGGTGTCCACTTCGACGTATCGACCGGCGGCAGCACGGTGACGCGCACCGTCGCGGGGCGCATCACGAACTCATTCTTGGGCGCGACGTCGGTCGCGTTATGGATGACGATCGGGACGATCGGCACCCTCGCCTGCATCGCGAGGTGGAACGCGCCCTTCTTGAAGGGTTCGAGCTTCGGCGTCAGGCTGCGCGTGCCCTCGGGCGCGATGCAGATCGACTTGCCTTCCTGCTGGATCGCGTCAACCAGCGGCTCCATTGCCTTGATCGCGCTCTTGCCGTCGGCGCGGTCGACGAACACGGTGCCCCCCCATTCCATCAGTTTTCCCAGGATGGGGATGTCCTTGATCTCTTTCTTCCCTACCCCGCCCATGTCGCGGCGGATGAGCTTGGCGAGGATCATCACATCGGCCTTGCTCTGGTGATTGAAGATGAAGACGCACGGGCGCGACGACCAGAGGTGGCGTTCATCCTCGACCTCGAGCTCGACGCCGGTGATCGCGGTTGCGAAATCGCCGAACAGCCCCATCGAGAAATTGACCGCCTCGCGCTGCGAACGCGTGAGCGCCCAGATCGGCAGCCCCGCGGCAAAGGCACCGACGAGCGAGCCCGTGGCATAGATGGTGCGCGTGTAATCGACCCACGACGGCGTGCCGCGGCTCGCGAAGCGCTGGACCGGCCAGTTCCGTTCGTCGGCGATGCCCTTCAGCTTCATGTTGGGATTGAGCGGGCGCGGCTTGCCGACGCGTTCGAGCAATTCGATATCGTCGTCGCTGTCCGAATAGAAAAAGCTCTGGTCGAGATCGAGGCCATATTCGGCGGCAAGTTCTTCGGCGGCGAGCACCTTGCCCTCGCCGAAACAGAGCGGACGGATGATTTCGCCGGTGAAGACCCCATCCTCGATCTCGTACGACGAGCATTTGACGTCGGTGATGCCGAGGTCGCGCGCGGTCGGCTCGATCTGGTAGATCGTCGCCGACGAGATGATCGCGACGCGGTGCCCCTTCGCCTGATGCGCCTCGATGATCGCGCGCGTTTCGGGATAGATTTTGCGCGCGATATGCTTTCGGTAAAGCTCCTCGCCGAACTCGACGAAACTCTCCTCGTCGACGCCCTTCATGAACTTCGCCGCGGCGGTCATCAGCCCCGAGAAGCCGATGCTGCCGAGACTGTGCTGCGCGAGGACGTTCGCTGTCTCGGCGATTTCCTCGACCGACATTTCGCGGCGCTGGAATTTCTCGCGCAGCATCGCGGTCGCCGAATAGCCCGAGATGATCGTGCCGTCGAAATCGAACAGCGCGGCGATATGCGGTCCGGGTTCGGACGCCAGAACTTCTTCCAAATGCGGCTGCGGCCTCGGCACGCGCATCTCCCCACCAACGGCTTATTGCCGCCTTGTCCCTGCACGATGACAGGTAAAATGGGGTTAATCAATGGCCCGAAAGTGCCGATGCCTCGCGCGCCAAGGCCTCGATCTTGACCGTGTCGAGCGGCCCCGACGGAACGACCCAGCTGCCGCCGACGCAGAGCACCGGACCCAGCGCGAGCCAGTCGGGCGCGGTCGCGGCGCTGATGCCGCCGGTCGGGCAGAAATTGATGCCGCCGAACGGGCCAGCGAGCGCCTTCAGCGCCGGGATGCCGCCGCTCGTCGCCGCGGGGAAGAATTTGAAGCTGTCGAGGCCGAGGTCGAGCCCCGCCATGATGTTCGACGCATTGGCGACGCCGGGCAGGAAGGGAACGCCGCTCGCGACTGCGGCTTCGCCGAGACTGTCGGTGAGGCCGGGCGAGACGATGAATTCGGAGCCCGCGTCGATCGCATCCTTGAGCATCCGCGGGTTGAGCACCGTGCCCGCGCCGACGACGGCGCCCGGGACCTTCTTCATCGCCCGGATCGCGTCGAGCGCGGCGGGGGTGCGCATCGTCACCTCGAGCACCTTGAGCCCGCCCGCGACGAGCGCCTCGGCCATCGGCACCGCATCCTCGACACGGTCGATGACGATCACCGGGATGACGGGGGCGAGCGCCATGATCTGTTCGATGCTGTGGTCGGTCATGTCTTTTTCCTTCGTCGCCCCCGCGAGGGCGGGGGCCGTTGGCAGGGTGGCGCTAGGCCGGTGGCGGCCCCCGCCTTCGCGGGGGCGACGGATTAAGTTACGGTTTCCATCGCCGCGAGCACTGCCGAGCCGCCCTTTTCCGCCTCGTCGGCGTGATGGCGAAACAGCGCGAAGAGTTCGCGACCGACGCCGACGGCGGGGGGTGGCGCGGCAGCGGGCTGGCGCGCCACCCATTCAGCTGCGTCGACGAGCGCGACGACTTCGCCCTTCACCGCGCAAACGCGGACGATGTCGCCGTCCTGCAGATAGGCGAGCGGGCCGCTCACCCCGTCGGGGCCGGGCAAGGCTTCGGGCGAGAGGTGGATCACCGCAGGCACCTTGCCGCTCGCGCCCGACATGCGGCCGTCGGTGAGCAAGGCAACGCGAAAGCCCTTGTCCTGTAGCACGCCGAGCGCCGGGGTCAGCTTGTGCAGTTCGGGCATGCCGTTGGCACGCGGGCCCTGGAAGCGGACGACGACGACGACGTCGCGTTCGAGCTCGCCCGCCTTGAACGCGGTCAGCACCTGGTTCTGGTCGTCGAAGATCCGGCACGGCGCCTCGATCGTCCAGCGGTCTTCGGCGACCGCGCTCGTCTTGATGATCGCGCGGCCGAGATTGCCCGCGAGCAGGCGCATCCCGCCATCGGCCGAGAAGGGCGCGGCGACCGGGCGCAGCATCGTATCGTCGCGGCTCGTTTCGGGCGCCGCCTGCCAGTTAAGTTCGTCATCCACGAGCACGGGCTCGGCTGCATAGTCGGCCATCGTTCCGCCGACGGTCAGCACGTCGCCGTGGAGCAATCCCGCACCGAGCAGTTCGCGCACGACATAGCCGATCCCGCCCGCGGCGTGGAAATTGTTCACGTCGCCCGCGCCGTTCGGATAGACGCGCGCGAGCAAAGGCACCGCGTGGCTGAGCTCATCGAAATCCTGCCAGTCGATGACGATCCCCGCCGCGCGGGCGATCGCGGGCAGATGAATCGCATGGTTGGTCGAGCCGCCGGTCGCGAGGAGGCCGATCGCGGCGTTGACGATCGCTTTCTCGTCGATGCAGCGACCAAGCGGGCGATAATCGTCGCCGTCCCAGCCGATCTCGGCGATCCGGTGCGTCGCGGCGCGCGTCAGTTCCTGCCGCAGCTTCGTACCGGGGTTGGTGAAGGCGCTGCCGGGGATGTGCAGCCCCATCAGCTCCATCATCATCTGGTTCGAGTTCGCGGTGCCGTAGAAGGTGCAGGTGCCCGCGCCATGATAGGACGCGGCTTCGGCCTCGAGCAGCTCGTCGCGGCTCGCCTTGCCCTCGGCATAGAGCTGGCGGACGCGCTGCTTTTCCTTGTTCGCGAGCCCCGAAGGCATCGGCCCCGCGGGAACGAGAATCTGCGGCAGGTGACCGAAGCGCAGCGCGCCGATCAGCAGTCCGGGAACGATCTTGTCGCAGATGCCGAGCAGCAGTGCGCCCTCGAACATCGCATGGCTCAGCGCAATCACCGTGCCCTGCGCGATATTGTCGCGGCTGAACAGCGACAGGTCCATGCCCGCCTGCCCCTGCGTCACGCCATCACACATCGCGGGAACGCCGCCGGCGACCTGCGCGGTAACGCCAACCTCGCGCGCGAACAGTTTGATCTGCTCGGGATAGCGACCATAGGGCTGATGCGCCGACAGCATGTCGTTATAGCTGGTGACGATGCCGATGTTCATCGCTGCGCCGGTGCGGATCGCGGGCTTGTCCTCGCCCGACGCCGCGAAGCCGTGCGCGAGATTGCCGCACGACAGGTTGCCGCGGTTGGTGCCGGCATCGCGCTGGCGGTCCATGAGGTCGAGATAGGCGGCGCGGCGCGGCGCGCTGCGGCGGGTGATGCGGTCGGTGACCGCGGCGATGGTGGGGTGGAGATCAGTCATAGTGCAATACTCAATCCCTTCTCCCCTTGCGGGAGAAGGATACGAAGCCTTGCGCCTTTGGCGCTAGGCGGAGTTGGATGAGGGGTTGCGAGCCAAGGGCTCGCGCGCTCGCCATGCGAGCGCATACCCCTCACCCAGCTACAACTAGCCAGCAAGCTGGCAAGTCTGCGCAACCCTCTCCCGCAAGGGGAGAGGGGGTTTATCTCCTCAATCATGCCAGCTCGCTCCGTCGCGTTCGATCAGCGCGATCGCGCTCGACGGGCCCCAGCTTCCCGCGGTGTAATTCTGCGGCGCCATATCGATCGCCGCCCAGGCATCGCGGATCGAATCGATCCACTGCCACTGCGCCTCGACCTCGTCGCGGCGCACGAACAAAGTCTGGTCGCCCTCGATGAAATCGAGCAGCAGGCGTTCGTACGCAATACGCCGCCGCTCGCCCGCAAAGCTGTGCGAGAGCGAGACGTCCATCGTCACTTCTTTGAGCTTCACGCCCTCGCGGTCGAGCCCCGGCTGCTTCGCCATCACCTTGACCCGGATATTCTCCTCGGGCTGCAGGTTGATGATCATGCTGTTCGCGTTGAGCTTGCCCGCGCCGACGCGCGCGAAAATATTGTGCGGCACCGGTTTGAACTGGATCAGCACTTCGGACTTGCGCTGCGGCATCCTTTTGCCGGTGCGAAGGTAAAAGGGCACGCCCTTCCAGCGCCAATTGTCGATATAGGCCTTTAGCGCGACGAAGGTTTCGGTGTTCGATGGATCGCCGAGTTCGTCGGCATAGCCCGCGACCGCGCCGCCGTTCACCGCGCCGCTGGTGTACTGGCCTTTCACGCTGTGCGCTTTCACATCCTCGGCAGTCATTTTGCGGAGTGAGCGCAGCAGCTTGACCTTTTCGTCGCGCACCGCGGTCGACGACACGCTCGCCGGCGGCTCCATCGCGATGATCGCGAGCAATTGGAGCATATGGTTCTGCACCATGTCCTTGAGCGCGCCGACGCCGTCATAATAGGAGACGCGGCCTTCGAGCCCGACCGTCTCGGCGACGGTGATCTGCACATGGTCGATCGCCTGCGCATTCCACAGCGGCTCGAAGAGCATGTTGGCGAAGCGCAGCGCGAGCAGGTTCTGGACCGTTTCCTTGCCGAGATAATGGTCGATGCGGAAAACCCGGTCCTCGGCAAAGGCGTCGCCGACCTCGGCATTCACCGCGCGCGACGAGGCGAGATCGTGGCCGATCGGCTTTTCCATCGCGATGCGGCATTCGGCGCACGCGATATTCGCGGCCTTGAGGCCCTGTGCGATCGGGCCGAACATCGACGGCGGGGTCGAGAGATAGGCGCCGATCGGGCGGCCGAGCCGGTCGCCGAGCATTGCCGCCAGCGCGTCGTAACCCGTCCCGGCACCGGCATCGACCGGACAATAGTCCACGCGTTCCAGAAAGCTCGCAACCTGCGCTTCGTCGAGCCGGTCGTCGGACAGATGATCGGTCAGCGCTTCGCGCACCATGTGGTGACACGCCGCGCGATCCATCTTCGACCGCCCCGACGCGACGATCGTCAGCGCGTCTTCGAGCAGCCCGTCGACGTGGAGATTGTAGAGCGAGGGAAAGAGCATGCGCTGCGCAAGGTCGCCCGTCGCGCCGAACAGGATCAGGGTTTCGACTTTCACGCTCACTATAATCCCCTTCGACAGTTTTTCAGAATTGGAGGATGCACCCTGCGAATGCAACGCGCATACGTAAGCCGCATACGATGTCGAGAGCTTGGCAAATCGGGTAACGCTGCCATAGGGAAAAATGATGCCCGACAGCACGCCCCCTTATGATGTCATCGTCGTCGGCGGCGGCGTCAACGGCGCGGGCGTCGCGCGCGATGCCGCGGGGCGCGGCGCGCGGGTCCTGCTGCTCGAGGCAGACGACCTTGCGCAGGGCACGTCGTCGAAATCGACCAAGCTCATCCACGGCGGGCTGCGCTATCTCGAACATTATGAATTCGGCCTGGTACGCGAAGCGCTGAAGGAACGCGAGCGATTGTGGCGTATCGCGCCGCATATCATCCATCCGATGCGCTTTGTCCTGCCCTATCGCGACGGGCTGCGCCCGCGCTGGCTGCTGCGGCTCGGGCTGTTTCTCTATGACCATATCGGGGGCCGCGAGAAGTTGCCCGCGACGCGCTCGGTCGACTTGCGCCGCCATGCCGCGGGCGGGCCGCTCCAGCCGCAATATATTCGCGGCTTCGAATATTCGGACGGCTGGGTCGACGACGCCCGGCTCGTCGCGCTCAACGCGCGCGACGCCGCCGACCGCGGCGCGCGGGTGCGAACGCGAACGCGCGCCGAAATGCTGCGCTGCGAGGACGGACTTTGGGTCGTCGATGCGGTGGGCGATCAGGGCCATCAATATCGCTTCACCGGCCGAAGCGTTGTCAATGCCGCGGGGCCGGCGGTTCTCGACCTGCTGCAGCGCGCCGACGCCGAGCCCGACCACCGAATGCGCCTCGTCCGTGGGTCGCATATCGTCGTGCGAAAATTGTTCGACCATGATTATGCCTATTTCTTCCAGCTTCCCGACGGGCGCATTTTCTTTGCCATTCCCTATGAACGCGACTTCACGCTGATCGGGACGACCGACCAGGATCACGACGGCCCGGCGAGCGAGGCCGAAGCGAGCGCGGAAGAGATCGCCTATCTTTGCGAAGGCGCGAGCCTCTATTTCCGCGCGCCCGTAACCCCTGCCGATGTCGTCTGGACCTATTCGGGTGTCCGGCCGCTGATCGAGGATGGATCGGGACGCCCCGAGGCGGCGACGCGCGGATACCGCATCGACCTCGACATGGATGAGGGGGCGCCATTGCTCACCATCTATGGCGGCAAGATCACCAGCTACCGCCATGTCGCCGAAGAGGCGGTCGACCGGCTGGCCGCCCATGTTTCCGCGCTTTCGGGAAAGCGCTGGACGGCGAAAGCCCCGCTGCCCGGCGGAGATTTCCCCGCCGATGGCGCCGCCTTACTGAAGGCCGAATATAAACTCGCTTACCCGTTTCTTCCCGCCGCGACGGTCGACCGCATCGTCAAGGCCTATGGTACCGACGCGCGCGAATGGCTGGCGGGGGCGACGGGCTGGGACGATCTCGGCGGCGAGATTGCGCATGGGCTGAGCGTCGCCGAAGTCCGCTGGATGGTTCGGCACGAATGGGCGCGTACGACCGACGACATCCTCTGGCGGCGGAGCAAGCTGGGGCTGCATTTCACGCCCGGTGAGGTCGCACGCCTCGCCGAACAGGCTGAGCGGCTCGTCGTCGAAGCCCGAGTCGCCGACCCCGCTCATTTCGACGAACGCTCGACCGCTTGATCGCTCTCATTCGACCAGCGCGAGCGCATCGGCACCGGCGGGAAAATGGGGACGGCCGCTCCGGTCGTGCACCGCCTGCCACACCGCCTCGGCGACATCGGCCTCGGTCGTGAACAGCGGCGGTTCGGCCATGCCCGCGAGGATCGGCTGCGCATAGGACCAATAGGGTTCGGGCAGCACGTCCTCGAGGCGGATCTCGGTGTTCTGCGCAAAAGCGGTCGTCGGGCCATAGCCGGGCTCGACCAGCTTCACCGCGATGCCGAGCGGCAGCAGTTCGTGCGCAAGGCTGCGCGTGAAACCCTGGATAGCCGTCTTGCTGCCCGTATAGGCGGCGGCGAGCGGAAAGGGCGCGAGCGTTGCCGACGAGGTGATGTTGACGATGACGCCCGAACCGCGATTGCGCATCTGCGGGATCACCGCCTGCGTCATCGCGATCGTGCCGAGCGTATTGGTTTCGAAAATGTCGCGGATCTTCTGAAACGGCGAATGTTCGAGCGCGCCGAACAGGCCGATCCCGGCATTGTTGACGAGGGCGTCGATCGGGCCGGCCAGTTCGAGTGCAAGCGCGATGCTGCAGGGATCGGTGACGTCGAGGGGGAGGATGCGGAGACGGTCCGAAGGTGTCAAAGGTGCCGCGGCGGGATTGCGCATGGTGGCAACCACGTTCAGCCGAGCGCGTGGAAATGACGCGCAATTTCAAGACCATATCCCGACGAGCAGCCGGTGATGAGGATGGTTTTCATGGATGTTCCTTTCTCGGGGTGATGAAAGGACGCTAGACGGCGCATACCGGACTATCTATAATCTGAAATCCATATTTCATTCGAGATAGTCCATATGGCCGATCCCTTGTCCGACCTGATCGCGCTGCTGCGCCCGCGCACCGTCTTTGCGAAAGCTATCAGCGGCGCCGGTCGCTGGGCGGTGCGCTATGGCGATTTCGGGCATCCGGGGTTCTGCACGGTGACCGAGGGACGCTGCCGCCTGTCGGTCGATGGGGCCGATCCGGTGACGATCGAGGCGGGCGATTTCGCCTTCCTGCCCGCGACGCCGGGCTTCACCATGGGCGGGTTCGAGCCCGCCGAGCCGGTCGAGATCGATCCGCACGCGGCGGCGGACCTGACCGGCGAAGTGCGCCACGGCCGGCACGAGGGCGCGCCCGATGTGACGATGCTCGGCGGCTATTTCGTCTTTGAATCGCCCGACGCCGGGCTGCTGGTGTCGCAGCTTCCCGCGCTGATCCATCTGCGCGGCGCCGAGCGGCTGGCCACGCTGGTGCGGCTGGTGCGCGAAGAGGCGGGCGAAGAGCGGCCGGGATGCGACCTGATCCTGTCGCGGCTGGTCGAGGTGCTGATCGTCGAGGCGCTGCGATCGGTCGAGGGCGACGACGCGCCGCCGGGGCTGCTGCGCGGCCTAAGCGATCCGCGGCTCGCGGCGGCGATCCGGCAGATCCACGGGGCGCCCGCGCGGCCGTGGACGGTCGCGGCGCTCGCGAAGGAAGCCGCGCTGTCGCGCTCGGCCTTTTTCGAGCGCTTTGCACGCACCGTCGGCGTGCCGCCGATGGAATATCTGCAGGGCTGGCGGATGAGCATCGCCAAGGATCTGCTGCGCCGCCGCGCGGGCAAGCTCGACGAGATTGCCGCGCGCGTCGGTTATGGCTCGGCGAGCGCGTTCAGCACCGCCTTTACCCGCCATGTCGGGTTGCCGCCGAAGCGTTTTGCGATGACCGCCTAATCCGCGCCGAACTGTTCGGCGAGCTTGGCGCGGCGGACTTTCCATGTTTCGGCGAGCACGGGCACGTCGCGGAGCGCGCGGAGGTCGGCGACGCGATCCTTCGCCTCGCCGCCGATCAGCAGGCCGAAGAGCGAGGCGAGCGGCCATTCGGGATAGGGCCGGTCGACCAGCTCCAGATCGTCGCCCGCGCGCACGGTGCCGGGTTCGAGCACGCGGTAATACCAGCCCGAACGCCGCGTCTTCACCACCCCCGCCATCACGCCCTTCGTCCCGAACCGATGGTCGAGCTTCCAGCACGGCTGGCGCGCCTGCGTCACTTCGACGAGCGCACTGCCGAGGCGGAAGCGGTCGCCGAGGAAGACGCTGTTTTCGTCGAGCCCGATGGTCGAGATATTCTCGCCGAACGCGCCCGCCGCATCGAGCAGCGGCGCGGCGCCGAGCTGGCCGCGCCACCAGTCATAATGGTCGGCGGGATAATGGTGGATCGCCTTGTCGATGCCGCCATGGACGCTACGGTCGGCCTGTTCGTCGCCGACGAGCCCCATCGCGTCGACCGCGACGGCATCGGTAACCGGCAGCTTGCCGATCGCGCTGGGCTCGTCGCCGCGAAAGGGGCGCGCCTTGCCAGTCAGGACGGCGAGAATCGGGGTTTTCATGCCGCCGATTGCATAGGGCCCGCCGCAGAAATGGCAATCATCAGGCTTTGGCCAGCGCGGGTGCCTTTTGCGTCCGGGTCGCCAGCACGATCGCGAGTCCCGCCACCGCCATTGCCGCCCCCGCGAACGACACCGCCGGATAGCCGAGCCCAAGGCCGATCACCCCGCCCCCGACCGCTGCGCCGACGGCATTGCCGAGGTTGAAGGCACCTATATTGACCGCCGACGCCAGATTGGGCGCGTCGGACGCCGCCTCCATCACGCGCATCTGGAGCGGCGGGACGATGGCAAAGGTCGCGACGCCCCAGACGAAGATGGTGACCGCGGCGGCGAGCGGCTGGAACATCGCGCCCGCGAAGATGACGAGCGTCGCGGCGAGCCCGGCGAGCGAGACGATCAGGGTGCGGTCGATCGACCTGTCGGCGAAGACGCCGCCGAGCCAGTTTCCCACGGTGAGCCCGAGCCCGTAGACGACAAGCATCGCGGTCACGAACAGCGTCCCCGCCCCCGCCGCGTCGCGAAGGATCGGCGCGATATAGGTGAAGACGGTGAACATCGCCGACGAACCGATCGCGGTGAGCGCAAGCGCGATCAGCACCTCACGCCGCTTCAGCACGCCGAGTTCGGCGAGCATGTTGCCGCCCCTATCGCGGCCGATATCGGGCAGCGCAAAACGCAGCGCCGCCATGGTAATCAGCCCCCAGACGGCAATCGCGCCGAAGGCGGTGCGCCAGCCGAACGTCTCGCCGACCCACGGCGCGAGCGGCACGCCGATGACATTGGCGAGCGTCAGCCCCATGAACATCGCCGCGACCGCGCTGGCGCGCTTTTCGGGCGGGACGAGGCTCGCCGCGACGACCGAACCGACGCCGAAGAAGGCGCCGTGATTCAAGGAGGTGATGACGCGCGCGACCATCAAGGTCGTGTAATCGCCCGCAATCGCGGACAGGAAATTGCCGAGCGTGAAGATCGCCATCAGGCCGATCAGCAGCGTGCGGCGGTTCATCTTAGCGGTGGTGAGCGTCATCAACGGCGCGCCGAGCATGACGCCGAGCGCATAGGCCGAGACGAGCAGACCGGCGGCGGGGATCGACACCCCCAGCCCTTCGGCCATGTCGGGGAGCAGCCCCATCGGGGCAAATTCGGTGATGCCGATGCCGAAGGCGCCCGTGGCGAGCGCAAGGAGGGGAAAGTTGATTTTCATGTCGGTTGTTCCGATCAGACGAGCGGCGGATTGAGGCGCGCGAAGCCCGCCTGTTGCCGGTAGGGTGTGTGCGGATAGGGCGGCAGGACATCGCTTGCGGCGTCGAGCGCCGCCACTTGGTCGGCGGTCAGTTCCCAGCCGACCGCGCCGAGATTCTGGCGAAGCTGCTCCTCGTTGCGCGCGCCGATGATCACCGACGACACGGTGGGGCGCCGCAGCAGCCAGTTGATCGCGACCTGCGGCACCGTCTTGCCGGTTTCGGCGGCGACGGCTTCGAGCGCGTCGATCACGCGGTAGAGCAAATCTTCGGCGACCGGCGGCGCGAACTGTTCGGTTTCGTGGAGGCGGCTGCCCGCGGGTACCGGGCGGTCGCGGCCGATCTTGCCGGTGAGGCGTCCCCAGCCGAGCGGGCTCCAGACGAGCGCACCGATACCCTGATCGGCGGCGAGCGGCATCAGGTCGGCTTCATAGGCACGCCCGATCAGCGAATAATAGACCTGATGCGCGACGAAGCGAGGGGTGCCGAACCGGTCGGCGGCGGCCTGTGCCTTCATGAGTTGCCAGCCGGGATAGTTGGAGACGCCGGCGTAGCGCAGCTTGCCCGCCGCGATCAGCGTCGCGAGCGTATCCATCAATTCTTCGACCGGGGTCGAGGCGTCGAAGGCGTGGAGCTGGAGCAGGTCGATATGATCGGTGCCGAGCCGGCGGAGCGCATCCTCGACCGCGCGGATCAGCCGGCTGCGCGACGCACCCCAGTCCTGCGGCCCGTCGCCCGTCGGCAGCCCGGTCTTGGTCGAGATCAGCACTGCATCGCGGCGCCCCTTGATCGCTTCGCCCAAAATCTCCTCCGACGCGCCGTTCGAATAGACGTCGGCGGTGTCGAACAGCGTGACCCCGGCATCGAGGCTGATGTCGATCAGACGCCGCGCCTCGGCCGCATCGCTGGTGCCCCACGCGCTGAACAAAGGTCCCTGCCCGCCGAAGGTGCCGGTTCCGAAGCTCAAGGCCGGAACGCGCAGCCCCGACGATCCCAATTGGCGATAATCCATGTTCCTGCCCTTTCGATTGCGTGTCGAATGCATAGATGGACGCGCGTGCATCGCTGGAGTAGCGTCGAACAAAGCGAAGGATTTTTGAAATGAACGCAAAGATGGAGGGAAGCAGCGACCGCGCGCGGTCGATGGAAGTCTTTGCCGCGACGGTCGCCGAAGGGAGTTTTTCAGCCGCCGGGCGCTGTCTTGGCCTCACACCGTCGGCGGTGAGCCGGACGATCGACCGGATCGAGGCGCGGCTGGGCGTCCGCCTGTTGCTGCGTTCGACGCGCGCGCTGACGCTGACCCCCGAGGGCGAGGCCTATCTGCGCGCGGCGCGGCGCATCCTTGCCGATCTGGGCGATGCCGAACAGGCGATCGCAGATCAGGGCGCGCCGCGCGGGCGGCTGCGCGTCAGCGCGGCGCAGGCGCACGGGCGGCTGACGATCGTGCCGCTGATCGGCGAGTTCGTGACACTCTATCCGCATATCCTCGTCGACATCAGCCTTGCCGACCGGCTCGTCGATATCGCCGCGGGACAGGCCGACGTCGCGATCCGCTTCGGCCCGCTCGCCGACAGCCCGCTCACTGCGCGCAAACTCGGCGAAAGCCGCCGCGTCATCGTCGCCTCACCCGCCTATCTGGCGGCGCACGGCACGCCGCGTAGCCCCGAGGATCTGCACGATCATAATTGCCTCAACTTCAACTTCCGCCGCGCCGAGCCGGTCTGGCCCTTCCGCGACGGCGAGCGGGAGTACGCCCTGTCGGTGCAGGGCAATATCGAGGCCAACAATGGCGAGACGCTGGGGCAGCTTGCCGCCGCGGGGGTCGGCATCGCGCGCGTCGGCGCGTTCAGCATCGCCGACCAGATCGCCGCCGGAGCGTTGGTGCCGATATTGGAGGATTACAACCCCGGCGATATCGAGGCGATCCACGCCGTGTTCGCGGGCGGCGCGAACACGCCGGCGCGGGTGCGGGTGTTTGTGGACTTCCTTGTCGAGCGGCTGCGTGGGGGGTGAGACGGACGCTTCTCCGGGACAGACCGGGGTATGGATGTGGCTGGTTTTGACCGGCTGCGGGCATTCCCATTACCGTCACCCCGGGCTTGACCCGGGGCCTGCCTTGCCTTTTCGCCGTCGTCAGGAAGAAAAGGCGGGTCCCGGGTCAAGCCCGGGATGACGAAAGTGAGAGCATGCAATGGCAGCTTTCCACCCCAATGCTACCACACCTCCGGCGCGGTCGGGACAAGCCGATACCGATGGGCTATCGTGCAATCATGACCAGCGAGACAATCGACCTCCCCGTCCGCCGCCTCGGCCTTGCCGAACCCGGCGACGCCGACCTGACGCGCAGTATTGCAACTGAGGCGCCGGTGTCGGTCGAGGTCGGCGGCATCGCCTATGCGGTGATGATGGCGACTCCCGCCGATCTGGAGGATTATGCGGTCGGCTTCGCGCTGGGCGAGGGGCTGATCGAGACGGCGGGCCAGATCGGGCGGGTCGATGTGCATCGAATCGAGGGCGGCTGGGCGCTGCGCATCTGGTTGCCGCCCGAGCGCAATGCGATCGCGCTCGAGCGCGCGCGCAAACGGGTGAGCGAGAGCAGTTGCGGCCTCTGCGGGATCGAGAATATCGAAGAGGTGCTGCGCCCCCTGCCCGCTGTCACCGCGCGGATCGCCACCGACCGTGGCGCCATTGCGGCGGCATTGGCGGCGCTTGGCGAACATCAGCCGCTCGGGCGCGCGACGGGCGCGGTGCATGCCGCGGCCTTCTGTTCGCCGGGCGGCGCGATCGGGCTGGTGCGCGAGGATGTCGGGCGGCACAATGCGCTCGACAAATTGATCGGCGCCATGGCGCGCGCGGGGGTCGATCCGGGAACCGGCTTTATCCTGCTGTCGGCGCGGTGCAGTTATGAGCTCGTCGAAAAGACGGTGCGCGCGGGGTGCCCGATGCTCGTCACCATCTCGGCGCCGACGAGCCTTGCGGCGGAGCGCGCGGCGGCGGCGGGGCTGACGCTCGTCGCGCTGGCGCGGACGGACTCGGCGCTGATCCTCAGCGATCCGCACGGGATGATCGCATGAGGACGCTCGGCGCGGTGCTTGCGGGCGGGCGGTCGAGCCGCTTCGGGTCGGACAAGGCACTCGCCATGCTGGAGGGGCGGACGCTGCTCGATCATGCGTCGGCGGCGCTTGCGCCGCACTGCGACGCGCTGGTCATCGTCGGCCGCGACGGCGGAATCGCCGACTGGCCACGCCCTGGCATGGGGCCGCTCGGCGCCTTTGCGGGCGCGCTCGGCCATGCGGCGGCCGGCGGATTCGACCAGTTGCTGACCGTATCGGTCGACTGCGTGCGCCTGCCCCCCGATCTGCGCGCGCTGCTCAAACCCGCGCCCGCCTTTCTGGACAGCCAGCCGGTGATCGGACTGTGGCCGGTTTCGGCGCTGGATATGCTGCGGGCGATGATCGAGGACGAAAGCGACCTGGCGGTGCGTGCCTTTGCCCGGCGGATCGGCGCGCACGCGGTGACATGCGATTTCGTGCCGCCCAATATCAACAACACCGCCGATCTCGACCGGCTGGCGGGCGAGGCGGGCTAGCGCGCCGCGACGACGCGCACGGGGACCGATTTTGCCGCCGGACAGCCGCTGACCTTGTCGTAGAAGGTGAGCGGGAGCAGCGGGTTGAGTTCGGGATAATAGCCCGCGACCGAGCCGCGCGACATCGGATAGTCGATGATCGTGAGCCCGTCGACACGGCGCGCGATGCCGTCGGTTCCGATCGTTTCGAGCGCAACCTTCGCGCCTGCCTCGAGTCCCCGATCGGCGATGTCGTCGGCGTTCATGAAGAGGATCATTCGGTCGTTATACACGCCGCGATAGCGGTCGTTATAGCTGTAGATCGTCGTGTTGAACTGGTCGTGCGAACGCACCGTCGCGAGCCGCAACATGGCGGGATCGGCGACCGGCGCGTTGACGTCGAGCCCCGGCAGGACGAGAAAATTCGCCTTGCCGTCCCGCGTCGCCCAGACGCGGCGGCGCGGCGGAATGTCGAGGTGAAACCCCATCGGCGCCTTGATGCGCTCCGAAAATCCTTCGTAGAGCGCGGGATAGACCTCGGCGATCTTGTCGCGGATCAGGCCGTAATCATCGATATAACTGGCCCAATCGACCTTGCTCTCCGGCAATGTCGCAATCGCCATCCGGCAGACGATCTCGGTCTCGGGCAACAGATGCTCGCTCGCGAGGTCGAGCACGCCGCGCGAGGCGGTGACGTTCGACATCGAATCCTCGATCGTCACGAACTGCTCGCCCTTCGCGGTCTCGATGCGTTCGGAGCGCGCGACGACGGGGAGGATCAGCGCATCCCTGCCGTGGACGAGGTGCCCACGGTTGAGCTTGGTCGCGATGCCGACGGTCAGGTCGAGCTTTCGCATCGCCGCGTAGGACCGCTCGGTGTCGGGCACCGCACGGACGAAATTGCCGCCGAGGCCGATGAAGACCTTCGCGGTGCCCGCGAGCATCGCCTCCACCGACTCGACCGCATGATGGCCGTGCGCGCGCGGCGGTTCGAAACCGAAGACGTCGCGCACCCGGTCGAGATAGGCCTGGCCGGGCTTTTCATCGATGCCGACGGTGCGATCGCCCTGCACGTTCGAATGGCCGCGGATCGGCGAAATGCCCGCGCCGGGCTTGCCGAAATTGCCCTTGAGCAAGAGCAGGTTGGCGATCTGCTGGACGAGCTGTGACCCCTGCTGATGCTGGGTCACGCCCATGCCGTAGCAGATGAGCGTCGCGTTCGAGGCGATATAGATTTCGGCGCAGCGGCGGATCTGCGCCTCGTCGATCCCCGCCGCAGCGACAAGGTCGGGCCAGTGTTGCGCCTCGATATCGGCCTTGAGTGCGTCGAAACCCGACGTATGTTCGGCGATGAAGGCGTGATCGAGCACCGGCTCGCCCGCCGCCTCGCGCTCGAACAGCACCTTCATCATGCCTTTCAGGAGCGCGAGGTCGCCGCCGACCTTGATGTGCACGAATTCGCTGCTGATCTCGGTCGAACCGAAGGTCGCCATCTGGACGATGTCCTGCGGCTCGGTGAATTTGATCAGCGCGCGTTCGGGCATCGGGTTGACCGCGACGATCGGCACTCCGCGCTTTCGCGCCTCGACGAGCGGCGTCATCATCCGCGGCGCATTGGTCCCGGCGTTGTGACCGATCAGGAAAATCGCCTCGGCATGTTCGAAGTCGCCCAGGATCACCGTGCCCTTGCCGACCCCGATCGACGGCGGCAGCCCGCGGCTCGTTGGTTCATGGCACATGTTCGAACAATCGGGAAAATTGTTGGTGCCATATTCGCGCACGAAGATCGAATAGAGGAAGGCGGTCTCGTTCGCGGTGCGGCCCGAGGTGTAGAATTCGGCCTGATCGGGGCTTTCGAGCGCGCGGAGATGGCCGCCGATGAGCGCGAAAGCGTCCTCCCAGCTGACCGGCACATAATGATCGGTCGCCGCGTCGTAACGCATCGGTTCGGTCAGCCGGCCCTGCATCTCGAGCCAATAATCCGACTGTTCCATCAACTCGGTCACGCTGTGCTGCGCGAAAAATTCGCGCGTCACACGGAATTTCGTCGCCTCGTGCGCGAGCGCCTTTGCACCATTTTCGCAAAATTCTAGCTTCTTGGTACAGCTCGCATCGGGGAAGGCGCAGCTCGGGCATTTGAAACCGCCCGGCTGGTTCATCGAGAGCAGCGCGCGCGACCCCTTGGTGACGACGCTCTGTTCGAGCAGAACCTTCGCGGTCGCCGCCGCGGCGCCCCAGCCACCGGCGGGGCTGTCATAGGTTTTGTACCGGGGTTTCTGCTCGGCCATTGCACGCCGAGTAAAGCATAGCGGCGGGCGCTAATCCATCAGTCTTTGGTGCTGGAGGGGGCTCATGTTGGTGAACCATTGCTCGCCGGCGCTGCGGCGGCGCTGCATGATTTCCTCCTGAAATTCGAACATGCCCGGCAGCATATCGCGCCCCGCCACCGGACGAGCGCCGAACCGCATGAAATTCTCCGCCTTGCCATAGGCGGGCCATGCCGGCGCACCGTCCGCCGAAGGGGTGCCGTACGCGGCGAACGCCGCCCAATAGCCCACCATCTGCCGCGCCAGCGCGCGATCCTCTTCACCGGCCGGCATCGGCCAGTTGGAGAGGCCGTCGAACGGACGTCCTGCAACGCCGAAAGCGAAGGGCAATTCGCCGGCGTGAAAGGCGCAGAGGCCCCGCGCACGCGCTGCGGCGTAGCAATGGTCGAAAAGATAGAGATAGGCGGGCTGCCCGGCGCGCGCCTGTTGCCGCACGAGCCGCTCGGTCGCCCAGCCGTAAACGGCGTCGCGCGTCGCGGCGAGCAGGCTCTCTTCGCGGTGCGACGCGGGATAGAGCCGCAGGTAAGCCGGTGCGAGGTCGCCGTAGCGCCGCGCGATTTCGGCCTCGTAGGTCACGGCATCGGCGGGAACCGGAGGGACCAGCGCACGCTGGCTGCGCACCTCTCCGCTGTTGAAGCCCGCGAGCACGGGCACCTTCGCCTGTTCGCCGCGGTCGAAAATATCGACCAGCTGGGCGGGCACGACCGCGCCGTCGATCACCGGTTGCGCGGTGAAGCGCGCGCGCAGCCCGGCGGCGACAAGCGCCTCTGGATCGGCGCGGCGGAGCGCCGCGAGGTCGGCGGCGCCCAGGTTCTCGGCGAGCGCGGTTCCGGTCGCCTCGGCGGACGGCATGCCGAAGGCCGCATCGCGGAGATGCGGTACGGCGCGCATGTTCGTGCTCTGGACGATCGCTTTCGCGAACAACCCCTTCGCGCGCGGGCTGGCGAGCAGATAGGTGGCGCTGAGCGCGCCCGCGGACTCGCCCATCACGGTGACATTCGCCGGATCGCCGCCGAACGCGCCGATATTGCGCCGCACCCATCGCAGCGCCGCGATCTGGTCGAGCAGACCGTAATTGCCCGATACGCCCTCGGCCGATTCGGCGCTGAGCGCGGGATGCGCGAGCCAGCCGAAGACGCCGAGCCGGTAATTGATCGACACGAAGACAATTCCGCGCCTCGCAAATTCGCCGCCGTCGTACATCGGGCTGGCGCTCGATCCGAATTGCAGCGCGCCGCCGTGGATCCAGACGATCACCGGCGCGCCATCGGTGCGTTCGGGCGCCCATACATTGAGCGTCAGGCAATCCTCGCTCATCGGACGCGGCGGCTCGAAATAGACGCTGGCGGCAGGATAGGAAGGCTGGATGCAGTCGGCGCCGAAGGCACGCGCCTGGCGTTCCCCCTCCCACGTCGCGGGGGGTGCGGGCGGACGCCAGCGGCGTTCGCCGACCGGCGCCGCGGCATAGGGGATGCCGCGAAAGACGCGCAGCCCGTCCTCGCGGACGCCCGCAACGCGACCCTCGGCGACCGTCGCGGCCGGCGCTTCGGCGGCGAAGGCTGTGCTGCCCCCAACGACCGCGAGCAGGAAAAGGGTCGAGGCGAAATGCCGGCGCAATGCCGCAATATCCTTCATCAACATGTCTCTCCCGTCGGCGATGCTTGCCATCGTCCTGCACCCGACTTACGCTCACACGTTAGTGAATATCAAGCGCGGACAGCAGGCGATCGAATGGATGCGGGAGAGGCGAGATGACGAAACCCACGCGGCGCGGCTTTCTGGCCGGGGCGACGGCGTTACCGATCGTAGCTGCGGCGCATGTGGATGCGGCGACCGCGCCGGATGCGATCGCCGCCGACCTCTCGACCTATATCGGGTTCGGCAACAAGCAGTCGGGCGGTGCGGGCGACACCGCCTGCGGCCATTGGCTGGCGACCGAGCTGGAAAGAGCCGGTTTCGCGGTCGAGAAGGTTCCGATCAGCGTCCCCTGGTTCGATGAGGAGCGGTGCGAGATCGCCCTGGGCGAGGCGCGCGCGCCGTTGCGCGCGCAGCCGATCGTCACCCCGACCCCCAACGGAGGCGTATCCGGGCCACTCGTCCGCGTCGATGCGCATGGCCAGGCCGACGCGCCGCTTGCGGGCGCGCTCGCGCTTGTCGACCTGCCCTATGGGCGCTGGTCGTCGGCGCTGTCGAAGCCGGTCCGCGCGCCGGTCGACGCCGCCTTCGCGGGCGGCGCAAAGGCGGCGGTGATTATCACCAACGGCCCGACCGGACAGGTAATCGCGCTCAACGCCGACGGCCGCGCGCCGATGTTCGCGGGACCGGTCGGGCTGCTTGCCCCTGCCGAGGCCGCGCCCTTCCTTGCCGCCGCGATGCGGCGCGAGCCCGCGCGCGTGACGCTGGCGGGCCGCGGCGGGCGGCGGGCAGCGTTCAACGTCATCGGCCGGCTCGACCGCGGCAAGCGGCGCTGGCTCGTCGTCTCGACTCCGCGCTCGGGCTGGACCGTCTGCGGCGGCGAGCGCGGCGGCGGCGTTGCCGCATGGCTCGACCTCGCGCGCCGGGCGCCGGCGGCCTTTCCGGACCATGACATCGCTTTTCTGTGCAACAGCGGACATGAGTATGAAAATCTGGGCGCCGAAGAATCGCTGAAGGCCGTCGCGCCCAAACCCGCCGAAACGCATTTCTGGCTGCACCTCGGCGCCAATCTGGCGGCCCGCGACTGGCACGAGGGGCTGTTCGGCCTTGCACCGCTTCCCGGCACCGATTCGCAGCGCTATCTGGTGGTCAGCCCGCCGCTGCTACCCGCGGCGCGGCGGCTGTTCGCGGGCCTTGCGGGTCTCGAGGCGCCCTATGCCAGCGACCGGATTTCGGCCGGCGAACTGACCGCGATCATCAAGGCGGGCTATCCCTCGGTGGCCGGGCTGTTCGGGGTGCATCGCTTTCACCATGTCGAAGGCGACGACGCGCGCTGCGTCGATGCGGCGGCAGTCGCCGCAACGACGGCGGCGTTCCGGCAATTGCTCGTCACCGCCGCCGCCTGACTTCTACGCTTCGATGTCCCGCCTGAAGGTTTCGGGCAGGAAGAGGATGCCGACCACCGCGGTGACCGCCGCGATCACCACCGCATACCACAGCCCCTGATAGATATTGCCCGTCGCCGCGACCATCGCGAAGCCGATCGTCGGCATGAAACCGCCGATCCAGCCGTTGCCGATATGATAGGGCAAGGACAGCGAGCTGTAGCGGATGCGCGCCGGGAACAGTTCGACGAGCAAGGCCGCGAGCGGGCCATAGACCATCGTCGCGAGCAGGCCGAAGATGCAGAGGATCAGGATTACCTTCGTCTTGTTCACCTGCGCCGGGTCGGCCTTGTCGGGATAGCCCGCGGCGTCGAGCGCTGCCTTCGCCTCGGCGCTAAAGGCGGCGACCGCCGCGGCGCGCGCCTCCTTGTCCAGCCCCGCGGGGTCGGGGACCGCGACCGCCCGGTCGCCGACCCGCACCGATGCGCGCGTTCCCGCCGGCGCCTCGACATTCGCATAGTTGATGCCGTTCCTGGCGAGATAGGATTTGGCGATGTCGCAGCTCGTGGTGTCGAAGCTGTTCTTGCCGATCGGATCGAACTGGAACGAACATTCGCCGCCATCGACGACCACGGCGACCGGCGCCCGCTCGATCGCCGCCGCCATCGCCGGGTTCGCCGCGACGACGAGCGCCTTGTAGAGCGGGAAATAGACAAAGACCGCGATGACGCAGGCGGTCATCATGATCGGCTTGCGCCCGATCTTGTCGCTGAGCCAGCCGAAGAAGACGAAGCTTGGGATGATGATCGTCAGCGC
Source organism: Sphingopyxis sp. PAMC25046 (assembly GCF_004795895.1). Classification (NCBI taxonomy): domain Bacteria; kingdom Pseudomonadati; phylum Pseudomonadota; class Alphaproteobacteria; order Sphingomonadales; family Sphingopyxidaceae; genus Sphingopyxis; species Sphingopyxis sp. PAMC25046. Next base: position 791,570 of record NZ_CP039250.1, on the reverse strand, counting down.
CGCGGCGACCAGGAAATTGGCGGTCGCGCCGTCGACCCGCGCGATCCGTTCGAGATAGAAGAGCGGATAGAGATGCGCGGCGAAGCCGATCACCGCCTGCCCCGCGACCGCGCCGAAGAGCGCGATCAGCACGATCTTCAGGTTGCGCCATTCGCCGAAGGCTTCCTTGAGCGGCGCCTTCGACGTTTCGCCCGCCGCCTTCATGCGCTGGAAGACCGGGCTCTCTTCGAGCTGGAGGCGGATCCACAGCGCGACCGACAGGAGGACGATCGAGAAGATGAAGGGCAGGCGCCAGCCCCAGTCGTTGAACGTGTCGGCATCCATGAACAGCCGCAGCGACACGACGAAGGTCGAGGCAAGGATGAGCCCGATCATCGCCGTGGTCTGGATGAAGCTGGTATAGAAACCGCGCTTTCCGGGCGGTGCATGTTCGGCGATATAGACCGCCGCGCCGCCATATTCGCCGCCGATCGCCAGCCCCTGGAGCAGCCGCAGGATCATCAGGATGATCGGCGCCGCGACGCCGATCGTGTCGTAGCCGGGCAGGAAACCGACGGCAAAGGTCGACAGCCCCATGATCGCCATGGTGACGAGAAAGGTGTTCTTGCGCCCGACGATATCGCCGACGCGCCCGAAGACGAGCGCGCCGAACGGCCGCACCGCAAAACCCGCGGCAAAGGCCATCAGCGCGAGGATGAAGCCCGTCGTCTCGTTCACGCCCGAGAAGAAATGGTGCGACAGGGCGCTGGCGAGCAGCCCGTAGAGGTAGAAATCATACCATTCGAACACCGTCCCCAGCGACGACGCGCCGATGACGAGCTTTTCATTCTGCCCCTTTTGCGCCGCATCCGCGGCAGGCAAGGCTTCGCTGTCGGTTGCCATATCCTTCTCCCATTTTGCCCGGCGACGGCGGCGGGCTCTTCATCGGCCCGTCCGCCATGCCCCCGGGGAATCCCTAGCGTGCGGCCGCCATCGTCGGCGCGGTGAAGCCGGCGCTTGCCAGCTCGCGTTCGGCCTGCGTGAAGCCATAGGCGGGGACGCTTTCGCCCGCGCGGTCCGATACTTCGTCCCAGGCCGCGACCAGCCGCTGGGCCGCATCGTCCCCGCGCCCGATGAAGACGCCTTCGGTCAACGTGATATTTGCGGTCGCGAAATGCCCCGCGCCGGCGCACAAGATCGCGCGCGTCGGCGCATCCTCGCCGATCAGCGCGAGCAGCCCGGGGCTCACAGCTTCGGGCGCGAGCCGGGCAAGCGCGTCGGGTGCGAGCACGCCGTCGGTCATCGCCGTCGCCGCGGTCGGTGCGAGACAGTTGACGCGAACGTTGTATTTTTCGCCCTCGATCGCCAGCGTCTGCATCAGCCCAACGAGCGCCATCTTCGCCGCGCCGTAATTGGCCTGCCCGAAATTGCCGTAGAGCCCCGACGACGAGGTCGTCATCACGATGCGGCCGAAACGGCGCTCGCGCATCTGGTCCCACACCGCCTTCGAACAGACCGCGGCGCCGATGAGGTGGACGTCGACGACGAGGCGGAAGTCGGCGAGGTCCATCTTCGCGAAGCTCTTGTCGCGCAGGATGCCGGCATTGTTGATCAATATATCGACGCCGCCCCATGCCCTCGTCGCGCTATCGACCATCGCCGCGACCTCGGCCTCGTCGGTCACCGAGGCGGCCGCCGCCATCGCACCGCCACCGGCTTCGGCGATCTCGGCCGCGACGCGCGCGGCGGCGGCGCCGTCGCGATCGTTGACCACGACGCGCGCGCCGTGCCGCGCGAGCATCAGCGCATGCGCACGGCCGAGCCCGCCGCCCGCACCCGTCACGATCGCCACCCTGTCCTTCAGCTCGTTCGTCATGCCATTTCCTCTTGTCATATCATAACTCACTTGTGAGTGAATATAATCGTCGGGAGGACGGCCCGATCCGCGCCGTCCACGAAGGGCTGTTAAATTCTGTCCTGCTTGCGCTGGTCGCAGATTTCGCGGAAACCCGCGGCCATGAAGCGCGCCATGCGCGCCTTGACCGCTTCATAATCGTCCGAGTGGCACAGGCCGTGCGACAATTTGTCGATGCGCCCGGTGCGCGCAAGCGTCAGCATCAGCGCGCCGGTGACGAAATGATAGCCCCAGAAAATATCTTCCTCGGCGGCGTCGGGCAGCGCCTTTTTCAGTATCTCGATCAGGCGGAGCACGACCGGGTCGAAATATTTGTCCATGAATTCGGCGCCCTCGGGGCTGTTCGACGCCTGCGCGCCGAACGCGCCATAATTTTTCCAGCCCTCGCCGCCCTGGATATAGAGGTCGAGGTCGGTGTCGAGGAAGGCGTGGAGCGCGCCCTCGACCGTCGGCTTGCCGCCCGCCGCGCGGTCATAATCGTCGAGCGCCTGCATCCGTTTGTCGATCGTCACCACCGCGCGCCGCGCGAACACCGCGTCGAACAAGGTCCTTTTGTCGTCGAAATAATAGTTGAGCAGCGTGTGGTGGACCCCGACCTGTTTTGCGACATCCTTCAGCGTCACGCCGTGAAAGCCGTGTTTCGAAAACAGGAGTTCGGCGGTGTCGAGGATCTGCTCCATCATTTCGGCGCGCTGTTCCGCCTTCGACGGGCGTTTCACCGCACTCTTTGCCTTCGACGCCAAATTCCTGTCCTTCCGCACTTCATCAGTTTCGTCATGCCGCCGCGACGCGACCGGCCTACACCTGACCGTAATCGGCCCGCAATTGCATTTTGTCGATCTTGCCCGTCGGCGCGAGCGGCATCGCGTCGAGCCGCACGATCGCGTCGGGAATCCACCAGGAGGCAACGCGTTCGCGCAGCGGCGCGAGCAGATCCTCGTCGCTGACCGATCCGTCGTTGGTCTCGACCAGCAGAATCGGTCGCTCGCCCCATTTGGGATCGCTGCGCCCGATCACCGCCGCGAGCGACACCTGCGGCAGCGCGCCGACCAGCGCCTCGATCTCGGCGGGGTTGATCCATTCGCCGCCCGATTTGATCAGATCCTTCGACCGCCCGGTGATGGTGAGATAGCCCGCGCTGTCGAGCCGCGCGAGGTCGCCGGTGTCGAACCAGCCATCGGCGTCGGTCGCGGGCGCATCCTGCCCGAAATAGCGTTCGACGACGCTCGGCCCACGAACGCGCAAATGTCCTTCCACGCCGCGCTGTTCGGCGAGCGCGCGTCCCTCGGCATCGGTGAGCAGCAGGTCGACGCCGATCGCGGGTTTTCCCGACACGCCGGCAGTGCGATCGGGATCGCCCGGGACCGCCGCGGTGCCGAGCGGCGACAGCTCGGTCATGCCCCAGCTCGTCTGCACCTCGGCGCCGAGCCGCCGCTCGATCCGCTCCATCAGCGCCGGCGGCATCGGCGCGCCGCCCACGAGGATGCGCTCGAGCGTCGGCACCTCGCCCCCCTCGCGCTCGAGATGTTCGACCAGCCCCAGCCACACGGTCGGCACGCCGACCCCCGCAGTCACGCCCTCGCTGCGGATCAGCGCCGCCAGATGCGCGCCGTCGCTGTGGCGGCCGGGCAGCACGAGCTTGCCGCCCGCCGCGGGCACCGAAAAGGGCAGCCCCCAGGCGTTGGCGTGGAACATCGGCACCACCGCGAGCACCGCGTCGCGCGCGCGCACGCCCATCACATCGGCCTGCAACTGCCGCATCGTGTGGAGGTAGCATCCGCGATGGGTGTAGGTGACGCCCTTCGGTGCGCCGGTGGTGCCCGAGGTGAAACAAAGCCCAGAGGGGCTGTTCTCATCGAACTGCCCCCATGCGACGTCGGTCGACGCCGCGGCGAGCGCCGGTTCGAGCGCAGCGACCGCGATGCGGCCGGTCCCCTCGGCCGTATCGGTTTCTGCGGCGTCGGCGTCGAGCAGGAGTATCTGCCGCACGGTGCCGACATTGCGCGTCGCCGCTTCAGCGAGCGGCAGCAAGTCCGGGCTGACGAGAATTATGCCCGCTTCCGACTGCACCAGCATCGCGCCGATCTGCGCGGGCGTCAGCCGCGGGTTCAGCGTGTGGCACACCGCGCCCATGCCGATGATCCCGTACCAGCTTTCGAGATGCCCCTGCGTGTTCCACGCGAGCGTCGCGACGCGGTGCCCCGCGCGCACGCCCATTGCATAGAGCGCGCCCGACACCGCGCGCGCGCGTTCGTAAAGCGCGGCATAGCCGATGCGCGCGATGCTTCCGTCCGCCGCGGCCGATACGGTTTCGGCTTGCGCGTGCCATTTGGCGGCGTGGGAAAGGAATTTGTCGAGCGTCAGGCCATAGGACTGCATCGAACCGTCGATCATTGGCACCCCGCGGCTTTCGGCGGCAGCGACGGCGAAATCACGCCGATGTTCCAGTTCCACGATATGTCGCCCGCAGCGCGGCGGCGGCACATCACCGCCTCGTGCAGCGCCGCGGTGCCGGGGAGCAGGCGGTGCCCGGCCTTCGGCGCATCGGCGATATGGAGGAAACCGGCGTCGTCCGAATAGTCGGGCCAGTCGGGCTGCCCCTTCGCCTGCGGGCGGCCGCTGCGCGCGAAGCTCGCCCAATAATCGCCCATCGCACCCGCCAGTTTGCGCTCGGCGAGGTCGTCCGGAATTTTCGGCCACAGCGGCGGCGTCTTGCCCGCGGTGCCGAAGATATAGGGCAGTTCGGCGGCATGAAAGGCGTGGAGCTTCCATTCGGCGGTCGCCGGATAGCCATGGTCGAAATAATAGAGATACGCGCCTTGCCCCAACGCCGCCTGGTTCGACACCAGCCGTTCGGAGGTCCATCCATACATCGCGTCGCGCGTCGCAGCGAGCATGCTTTCCTCGATATTCTTTGCCGGATAGCGCGCAAGGAAGGCGTCGGCGAATTCGCCGTAATTGGCTCGGATCGCGGCTTCATAGGCCGCGGCATCGGCGGGCGGCTTGGGCAGCAGGAAGCGCAGCGAGCGAATTTCACCGGCATTGAAGCCCGCGAGGATCGGCACCGGCGCCTGCTCGTTCCGGTCGAAGCTGTCGACGAGCTGACGCGGCACGATCTTGCCGTCGACAACGGGGAAAGGGAAATAGCCCGTCGCCGGCGCCTTTTCGGCTATGTCCTTTGCGGGCATCGCGCGCAGCGCCGCGAGGTCGGCGGCGCCGAGCTTGGCAGCGAGGTCGGCGCCCTGCGTCTCGGCGGGCACCATCCCGTTCAGCGGCGCACGCAGCCCCGGCGCCGAGACCATATAGGCGCTTTGCGCGACCGCCTTGTGGAACAGCCCGCGCGCAGCGGGCGCGGTCATCAGATACATGACGCTGAGCGCGCCCGCCGACTCGCCCGCGATCGTCACATTGGCCGCGCTGCCGCCGAAGGCGCCGATGTTGCGCTTGACCCATTCGAGCGCCGCAATCTGGTCGAGCAGCCCGTAATTGCCCGACACACCGTCGGCCGATTCGGCGCTGAGCTGCGGATGCGCGAACCAGCCGAGCGCGCCGAGCCGGTAATTGATCGACACGACGACGATACCGCGTTCGGCGAGCGCGCTGCCGTCGTATATCGGATCACCGCCCGACCCGCCGGTCAGCGCGCCGCCGTGGATCCAGACGAACACCGGTGCGTCCTTCGCTTGCCTGGGCGCCCAGATGTTGAGCGACAGGCAATCCTCGCTCATCGCCGGCAGGTCCCAGGCATAGATGCTGGGGCCGCGCGGCCCCGGCTGCATGCACGCCGCGCCGAAGCGCGTCGCGTCGCGCACGCCGTCCCAGCCCTTCGCCGGCTGCGGCGGCGCCCAGCGCAGCTCGCCGACCGGCGGCGCGGCATAGGGGATGCCCTTAAAGGCGCGGATATCCTTCGTCTCGCTGCCCTCGACCTTGCCCGCAGGCGCGTCGACCACCGGCCCCGCGGCCAAGGCCGGCGCCGCACATGCGGCGGCGGCGGCAACGACGAAACGGGACAGGCGGCGGATCATCGGACCTTTCATCTCCCCGCCCCGATCAGAAGCGGTAGTTGGCGCGGACGCCGATGGTGCGCGGACGCATGCGCGCATAGCGGCCATCGAGGAAAGCCTCGGGATGGACATAGGTGACCTTGCTGTCGTCGAAGAGATTTTCGACATAGGCGCCGAGATCGAGCGGCCCCAGCTTTGCCCCGGCATAAAGGTTCACATTGGTCCACGCCTCGGTGAAGTCATAGGTCGGGGCGACCGCAGCGGGATTGCCCGGCACATTGGGGAACTGGTTCGGGAAGGCCCCCGCGTGCGACACATTGACCGCGGCATAAGCGGTATCGGCGCCGCCGATCGCGAAATCGTAACGCAGCGTGCCCGACCCCTGGAAATGCGGCGAGGCAAGGCGCGTGCCGAGTTCGGCGCCCGAAATCGCGGCTTCGCCCGGGGTCAGATCGGTCACCTTTGCGCGGTTGAACGAGCCGTTGAGCGCGAGACTCAACCCCTGCACCGGCCGCGCGATGAACTCGAACTCGAGGCCGTAGCTTTCGGCGCCGCCGATGTTGGTCGCGAACTGGATCGAGTCCGAGACGCGGTTCGCCTGGACCTGAATATCCTTCCAGTCGATATAATAGGCCGCGATATTGGCGACGAGATCGCCGCCGAGCCAGCGTCCTTTCAGCCCGAGTTCGTAATTGGTGACGCTGTCCGATTTCGCGCCGTCGGGGATGATGATGTCGGTCGGATCGACGGTGCTGGCGAGTCCGGCGCGTGCATTGACGACGGGCGTACGAAAGCCCGTAGAAATCGTCGCATAGGTGGTCAGGCTGTCGACCGGCTTCCACGACACGCTCGCCTTGTACGAGAGGCGGTCATCGGTAACCTTCAACCCTTCGGCATAGTTGATCGGGGTGATCGTGACGGGGAGGTTCGACAGGCCGAACAGCGCGAGCGTCAGATAATTGCTGTTATAACCGCCGCCGCGGGTAAAGCTCTGCACCTCGGTGCTGCCGTAGCGCAGCCCGCCGGTGATCCAGAAATTGTCGCTGAAGCGCGCGGTCACCTCGCCGAAGCCGGCGATTTCGGTCTGGTCGGTATAGCTGTTGAAGCGCTGATAATATTCGTCCGGCAGCCCCGTCAGCCCGCGCGCGTCGAGAAACTCCTGCGTCGAGCGATAGGCGAAATCGACGGTGCGGCGTTTGTCGTAATAGAAAAAGCCCGCGACCCATTCGATCGGCCCGTCGTGGCGCGACACCAGCCGCGTTTCCTGAACGAACAGATCGTCATAGCCATAGGCGTCGAGCGCGAAGGGAAAGGCCTGTCCGAAGGTGCCCGCGAGGTCGACATAGAAGGAGGCGTCATAATCCGACAGCGTGGTCGAACTGATCAGCTCGGCGAAATCGAACTCGTAATTGATCGTCACGTTATAATTGGTGAGCTTGCCCTGAAACAGGTCGGGACGGTCCGAGCGGCGCACGAACTTTCCGAGCAGCGGGTTGGTCAGCCCCGAATCGGCGGGCTTGCTGTTTTCATACGACGCGAGAAGCTTGACCTTCATCCGGTCGGTCGGCTGGAGGAGCAGGATCGCGCGGCCGCCGAACGCCTCGAGGCTGTTCGCATCCTCGACGCCGGTGCCGATATTGTCGACCCAGCCGTCCTCGTTGCGATAATAGCCGGTGACGCGCAGCCCGATCTCGTCCTTCATGATCGGCAAATTGACCATCGCATTATAGCGCTGGCGCACCGAGCTCGACCCGGTGAGGCCGAGGTCGACGCTCGCCGAGGCCTCGAAATCGTCGAGATCGGGGCTCTTGGTGATGATCCGCATCGCACCCGCGAGCGAATTCGACCCGAACAAAGTGCCCTGCGGCCCGCGCAGGAACTCGACGCGCTCGACATCGTAGAGATTGGGGTCGAGGATCGTCGAATTGCCGTTCGCCGAAATCGGCAGCTCGTCGACATAGATGGCGACCGCGCTCTGCAGGCCGGCCGAATAGCCGTTGGTGTTGATGCCGCGCGCGGTGAAATTGTTGAAATTCTGCGTCGGACGGTTGACGACGATGCCCGGCGTATTCTGGGCGATGCCCTCGAACCCGACGATGCCGAGGTCGTCGAGTTCCTCCTGCCCGAACGCGGTGACGCTGAGCGGCACGTCCTGCAAGCGGGCGGTACGGCGGGTCGCGGTGACGATGATGTCGTTATCGTCCCTCTGCTGATCCGATGCCGCCGCATCGGCGGGCGGCGCCTCGACCTCCTGGGCCATGGCGGCAACAGGCGACGCGAACAGCGCGGCCGCCGAGGCGGACGCAAAAAGCTGAGCCTTCATATCAAACTCTCCCTCCCGTCAGCGGTCATTGCCGCCGATCTGGGCCCAGCTTATCGGCAAGATTCTCGCGCGAGTCAATATTCACTATCGCGTGTGTGAATAAAAATAACGAAGCCGGTAACACCGTGCCATGGAGTGAAATTTGAGGCGAATTCCCGCAGATTACCGGAGGGGCGGCGCCATCATGCTCCGAGCCTGTCCAGGCCGTCCATCACCGCGGTCAGCGCCAACGCATTCTCGCGTTCCATCGCGCTATGCCCCGCATTGGTGACGACGTAAGTCGCGGGTTCCGCCCCCGCCCCGCGCAGCGCCGCGACGAGCCGCGACGCCTGCGTCAGCGGACACACCTCGTCGAAGCGGCCATGGACGATATGGGTAGGGACGCGGGCGAGCGTGGCGATATTGTCGAAGAAATGCCCCGCGGGGAGGAACAGCGCGTTGGCGAAATAATGCGCCTCGATCTGCGCAAAGCAGAGCGCGAAATCGGCCTCGCCGAACTTGCCCGTGTCCGCCGTCTCGGGGATCATGTTCGAGATGACACCTTCCCACAAGGACCAGGTCAGCGCCGCCTTCAGCTGGCGTTCCTTCTCGGCCTCGTTCGCCGGGACCATATCGAAGATCGCCTTGTAGGATTTCATCACGTCGCCGCGCTCTTCGAGGGTCAGCACTGACAGCAGTTCGGCCCACTCCGCGGGATATTTCATGTAGGCCCCGGGCTCGGTGAGACCGTATGGATCGGCCTCCCATGTCGCGGCATTGCCCTGATAGAGATAGAGCAGATCCTCGGGCGCACCCAGAAAGATGCCGCGCAGGATCAGGCTTGCGCAATGCTCGGGATGCGCGATCGCATAGGCCATCGCGAGCGTGCTGCCCCAGCTGCCGCCGAAAACGTGCATCGGCCCCGCGATCTCCAGCTTCTCCCGCAGCTTCACGATGTCGCCGATCAGGTCGGCGGTGCTGTTCTTGGCGAGTGCCACCGCCGGTCCCGCCGAGGCGACATTGGGCTCGCTCTTGCCGCAGCCGCGCTGGTCGAACAGGATGACGCGATAGCGTTTCGGGTCGAAGAAACGCGCCATGACGGGTGCGCAGGCGCCGCCCGGGCCGCCGTGGAGGAACATCACCGGCTCGCCCGCGGGATTGCCATATTCCTCCCAATAGATGCGGTGCGCGGGATCGCGATCGACCTCGAGCCAGCCGAAATTGAGGCACGGCGGCTGCGGATAGACCCAGTCGTCGCCGATCTTGCTCGACGTCTGCAATCGCGAAAAATCCATGTCTTTCCCTTCACTTGTGATCGGGCCGCGCGGCCGGCTTAGCGATGCGCATCGCCATGTCCGCCGCCCCGGTCGGGACGCCGGGAACTTATGGCGCAGATCATTGTTCAAAAACCACCCCTGATCGCGGGATGGTCAACGTCCCCGACCATCTCGCGCAGAAAAGCATCGCGCCCAAGGTGTTCGCGGGCCGCAGCCTCGCGTCGCTGCGTATGGAGGCGCTCTCCGACTGGGGACCAACCCCCGCAAACTCAAACAATCGGAAATCGACTGGCCCGCAGTCGCCGCGGGCGACCAGCTTTCGTCATCCCGGACGTGATCCGGGATCCATTTCCAGATGTCGCGCGAATGGACCCCGGATCAAGTCCGGGGGATGATCGGACAGGTAGTTGACCGTCCGGCGCGAAAGGGCCAGACCATGCCCAACCAAAAAAGGGGAAGTATTTCATGCGCAAACTGGCATTGTTCGGGGCGAGTCTTCTCGCCCTTACCTCGCAGATCACGCTTGCGCAGGAGGAACAGCCGCCCGTCACCCCGCCCGCTGAAACCGACGCGCCGCCCGCCATGTCGGCCTCCGCCGTAGGCAGCGCCAGGATCGCCCCCAACCGCCGCTTCACCGGCGCCGATCTTTTCGACCTCGCGATCGCCGCCGATCCGCAAATCAGTCCCGATGGCCGCCACATCGCCTATGTCCGCCGCGCGAACGACATCATGACCGACCGGGCGGTCAGCTCGATCTGGCTGATCGACACCCAGACCGGCGTGGAAACCCCGGTCGCCGGCCGGCAGGGCGGCGCCTTTTCGCCGCGCTGGTCGCCCGATGGCAAACGCCTCGCCTTCGCCTCGACCGAGGGCGGCAGCGCGCAGCTCTGGGTGCGCTGGATGGACGGTGGCGAGGCGGTTCGCCTCACCGGCCTGCCGACCAGCCCGTCGAGCATCGCCTGGTCGCCCGACGGCCGCTCGATAGCCTACACGATGCTGGTCAAGGACGAGGGGCCGAAATTCGGCAGCGCCCCCGCGAACAAGCCCGAGGGCGCGAAATGGGCCGAGCCGCTCGAGATCCGCGACCTCCTCACCTATCGCGCCGATGGCGAGGGCTATCTCGAACCCGGCTTCGAGAAGATCTTCCTTGTCCCCGCGACCGGCGGCGCGCCGCGCCAGCTGACCTTCGGCCCCTATCACGACGGCGGCCCGCTGAGTTGGTCGCGCGACGGCCGCACGCTTTATTTCGCCGCCAACCGCCGCCCCGACTGGGAAAGCGACCCGGTCGAAAGCGAAGTCTATGCGCTCGACGTGGCGAGCGGCGGGGTCACCGCGCTCACCGACCGCAACGGCCCCGACGCGAGCCCGCTCGTTTCGCCCGACGGCGGCAAGATCGCCTATCTCGGTTTCGACGACGCGCTGCGCGCCTATGAGAACACCCAGCTCTACGTCATGAACCGCGATGGCTCGGGCAAGCGCAGCCTGACCGCCGATTGGGACTATGGCATCGATGCGATCGAATGGGCTGCCGACGGTCGCAGCGTCTATGCGCAATATGACGACCATGGCGAAACAAAGGTCGCGCGCATCGGCCTCGACGGTGTGGCGCGTACCGCCGCGACCGGCCTTTCGGGCGGCGGGATGGACCGGCCGTACACCGGGGGCAGCTTCACCGTGTCCGACGGCGGCGCGATCGCCTTCACCGGCGGCACCGCGACGCGCCCCGCCGAGGTGCAGTTGACGCGCGGCGGCGACGCGCGCATCCTCACCGACCTCAACCGCTCGCTTCGCGAAGTGAAGTCGCTCGGCGAAGTCCGCAAGATCACCGTCGCCTCGAGCCACGACGGCAAGACGATCGAAGGTTGGCTCACCCTCCCGCCCGGCTATCGCGAGGGGCAGCGCGTCCCGCTGATCCTCGAAATCCACGGCGGGCCCTTCGCGGCCTATGGCGGCCATTTTTCGACCGACAACCAGCTTTATGCCGCAGCGGGCTATGCCGTGCTTTCGGCGAATCCGCGCGGTTCGACCAGCTATGGCGAAGCCTTCGCGAACGAGATCGACAAGGCCTATCCGGGCAATGATTATTTCGACCTCATTTCCATCGTCGATCGCGCGATCGAGCTTGGCGTTGCCGACCCGGACGCGCTGTTCGTCACCGGTGGCTCGGGCGGCGGTGTGCTGACGAGCTGGATCGTCGGCAAGACCAACCGCTTCAAGGCCGCGGTCACGCAAAAGCCAGTGATCAACTGGACGACGCAGGCGCTCACCGCCGACGGGCCCGCCTTTTTCGGCCGCTATTGGCTCGGCGCGCAACCGTGGGAGAATCCCGAACTTTACTGGTCGCGTTCGCCGCTCTCGCTTGTCGGCAATGTCCAAACCCCGACGATGGTCGTCGTCGGCGCCGAGGATTATCGCACCCCGGTCAGCGAATCCGAACAATATTACACCGCGCTCCGCCTCCGCGGTGTGCCTACCGCGCTGGTCAAGGTGCCCGGCGCCAGCCACGGCGGCATCGCCGCGCGCCCGTCGCAAGCGGCAGCCAAAGCCTCGGCGATCCTTGCCTGGTTCGAAAAATACAAGAAGGGGTGGACGCGCCCGGCGGGGGAATAGCCGGGTCACCGATCAGGTTGAATTGGGGGTCGTGAGCGGAGGTTCCCCACTTTCGTCACCCCGGACTTGATCCGGGATCCATAGCGCCGACGTCATGGACCCCGGATCAAGTCCGGGGCGACGATGCGATAAAGGTCGGTCTTCGGCCGTTTCCGGTTCTACCCCATTCCGGCGCTTTCGACCGACCCGCGCCCCTCACGCCGCATCGTGGAAGATCAGCCCCAGCGTGTGCCGCCGCCCCGACCGGATCGCGCTCACCCCGTGGCGCATCGCCACGCGATAATCGCCGCGGCTCCCCTGCACCGGCCGCGCGTTCACCGCGAAGACGACCGCATCGCCCTTCACCAGCGGCACGACCGCGGCCCTTGATTGCATCCGCGGGCGCTGTTCGGTCAGCACGAACTCGCCGCCGGTGAAATCTTCCCCCGGCGCCGACAGCAGCACCGCGATCTGCAACGGGAAGACATGCTCGCCATATAAATCCTGGTGCAGGCAATTATAGTCGTCCGCGCCATATCGCAGCAGCAAGGGCGTCGGTCGCCTTTGTCCCGCTTCATGGCATCGTGCGAGAAATTCGGCATGATCGGCCGGAAAGCGCGTCACCATCCCCATCCGTTCGTGCCAGCGATTGGCGATCGGCGCGAGCCGCGCATAGAGCATCCCCCGCAGCGCCTCGACCAGCGGCGGCAGCGGATAGGCGAAATAACGATATTCGCCGCGTCCGAAGCCGTGCCGCGCCATAGACACATGGCTGCGAAACCCTGTGTCCTGCGTATACAGCGCCGCGGTGTGGTCGCAATCGGCGGCGCTCAGCAACCCCGGCAGCACCGCCCATCCGTCGCGATCGAGCGCCGCGGCGATCGGGTCCCCATCCGGCACGTCGATATGCGCGCCGATGCGTGTTTCCATGGTCTCCATCATGCGGCGGCCATGCCATCGCGCGCGCTGGCCCGCGCTCCGTTTCTTGCTTTCAAACTGAAGCCCCCAATCTCGCCACCGTCCGGCGCATCCGGGGCACAGCGGGCCTGATCGGGGCTTCCGCGCCCGCGCATTTTCTCTCTAGTCGATCCCACAGGGGCGGGTGAAGGCAGGAGCAAGGATTATGAGCGCCCTTTCGATCCGGCACGAGCCCGACGCTGTCCGTCACGGCGGTCCGCCGACGGCCGAGGATTACGCGCTGGGGCTCCAGTTCTGCCGCGTGGGCTTTCTGTCGTTGACGCGGCTGCAACTCGCGCTCGAACGCGGCGACCGGTCGCGCGCGATGGAGGCGATCGACGATCTCCACGCGCTCGATAGCGAGGTCGAACGCCTCGTCGGCGCACTCCCCGTCTCGTTCGACGATCCGCGACAGGGGCGCATCGCCCGTCTTCTCAAGGAAGGGAAGATGGCGGTCGCCTTCGAAAAGCTTGCGCTGGCAAGCGGGATGAGCGGGCCGGATCTTTCGTCGCGACCCGGTGTTTCGGGGCGCACCACCAGCGTGCGGGACGAAGCCGAGCCCGCCGGCATCGCCGATTGGCCGCCCGCCGAGCCTCGAACGGCGCACCTCGTGCGCATCTATGGACCGCGCATAGCGGTGCTGTTCGCGATCGCGGCCGCCACGCTGACCGCATTGGTGGCGGCACTCTAGCAGGCTTCCATCCCACCGCGCGCCGCCCGCGCCCGATAACCCGCGCCAGCGGTTCACAATGCGCGTCGCCGTGCTAAGACCCGGGTTTCGAACCGCCTCGACCGCTGCCAAACCGGAACGCCTCATGAAAACGCACCTTGCTGCCGCCCTCCTTCTCTCGACTGCCTTCGCCGCACCGGCCTCGGCGCAAACGGGGATCGACGCCGCCAACCTGACCGAAACCGTCCGCACGCTCGCGTCCGACCAGTTTCAGGGCCGCGCCCCCGGCACGGTCGGCGAGGAGCGTACGATCGGCTATCTCATCGGGCGGCTGGAGGCGATGGGGCTCGAACCCGCGGGGGTCGACGGCGGCTGGACCCAGCCCGTGCCGCTGCTCCACACGCGCCTTGGCACGCCGGAAACGCTCGCCTTCGACCGCAAGGGCGCCGCGACGTCGCTGACTTTCGGCACCGACATCTATGTCTCGACGCTCCAGCCCAAGGATAAGGCGGTCGTCGCGAACGCGCCGATGGTGTTCGTCGGCTATGGTGTCAGCGCCCCCGAACGCGGCTGGGACGATTTCAAGGGGCAGGATTTGAAAGGCAAGGTCGCGGTCTTCCTGATCAACGACCCCGATTTCGTCGCGGCGAAGGGCGAGGATCCGTTCGGCAAATTCGGCGGCCGCACGATGACCTATTACGGCCGTTGGACCTACAAGTTCGAGGAAGCCGCGCGCCGCGGGGCGGTCGCGGCGCTGATCGTCCACGATGCCGAGGGTGTCGGCTATGGCTGGAATGTCGTCAAAAGCGCCGGCGGCGAAAATTACGGCCTCGTCGTGCCGCCCGACAAGGTGACGAGCCTCGCGCTGCAGGGCTGGATCTCGGGCGAAATGGCGACAAAGATGTTCGCAGACGCCGGGCAGGATCTGGCGAAATTACGCGTCGCGGCACGCCGCAAGGATTTCAGGCCCGTCGATCTCGGCACCGGCTTCGACGCCGCGATCCCCGTGACGCAGGAGGTGGTGCAGAGCCAGAATGTGCTCGCCAAGATATCGGGCGCGAAACGCCCCGACGAGGTGGTGATCTATGGCGCGCACTGGGACGCCTATGGAGAGGGTCCGCCCGATGCGCAGGGCCGCATCTATCGCGCGGGCGCCAACGACGATGCGCTCGGCGTCGCGGGGCTGTTCGAGATCGCCCGGCTGTTCAAGGCCGCGCCGCCGCCCGACCGCACGGTCGCCTTCGCTTTCTGGACCGCCGAAGAGCGCGGTCTGCTGGGGTCCGAAGCCTATGCCGCGCAGCCGATCTTCCCGCTCGAAAAGACCGTCGCCAATCTCGGCCTCGACATCCTTCAGACCGCCGGCCGTGCCAAGGACGTCGTCCTGGTCGGCAAGGGGCAAGGCACGCTCGAAGACGATCTCGCGCGCGTCGCCGCGACGCAGAGCCGCACGGTCAGCGTCGAGAGCCTTCCCGAACGCGGCCTCTTCTATCGCGCCGACCATTTCAGCCTCGCCAAGCGGGGTGTCCCCGTCCTGTTGATGATGGGCATTGCGGGCGCGTCCGACCTTGTCGATGGCGGCAAGCAAGCGGGGCAGGCGTGGGTCGATGCCTATACGGGCAAATGCTATCATCAGGCGTGCGACGCCTGGGGTCCCGACTGGAACCTCGAGGGAGCGGTTCAGGATATCGATGTTTTCTACCGGATCGGTGACGAACTCGCGCGCACGGCGCGCTGGCCGGGCTGGAAGGCCGGCAGCGAATTCAAGGCGATCCGCGACAAGAGTGCTGCGGCGCGGAAGTAGCGCGTGATGGCTTGAAGGCGGCTGACGGCCGATAACAGCCGTCGCCGCCGCGAAGGCCGGGCGGCGGTCGTCTTACGCAACTTCGCCGAGCAGGGTCGCTAACGGCCCGCCGCTTTCGCGGGGGTGACGATCAAGAGCTAGCGTCTCCTCCCCGCCCCGAAGCCGCTCCATCTTGCGACGTCCCGCCCGGAGGATTACTCCGCTTTATATGACCGCCGAGAAAATCTTCATCAGCGCGAACGAACTGCTCGCCGACTCGCTGCGTCTCGGGATGCAGGTCATCGACAGTGGCTTCCAGCCGACCCACCTCGTCGGCATCTGGCGCGGTGGCGCGCCGGTCGGGATCGCGGTGCAGGAACTGCTCGACTACCACGGCCACCACTGCGACCATATCGCGATCCGAACCTCTTCCTATAAAGGCATCGACCAACAGGATCCGCAGGTAAAGGTCTTCGCATTGGGCTATCTGATCGACACGCTGAACCCCGACGACCGCCTGCTCATCATCGACGATGTCTTCGATAGCGGCCGCAGCATTCGTGCCTTTATCGCCGAACTCAGGGCGCGCTGCCGCCACAACATGCCGCGCGACATTCGCATCGCGACTGTCTGGTTCAAGCCGGGACGCAACGTCACCGACCTCCGCCCCGATTTCTTCGTCCATGAGACCGACCGGTGGCTGATCTTCCCGCACGAGATCGACGGGCTGACGGTCGAGGAAATCCGCCGCCACAAGCCCGAGGCGGCGATCATCCTCGGGCAGGAGGAGAACGCGCCCGGTGCCTGACGGTTTCGCTTCACGCGCGGATCGCGCCGCCTTCATCGCCCGCCTGCCAAAGGCGGAGCTTCACCTGCATATCGAAGGCTCGCTCGAACCCGAACTGATGTTCGAGCTGGCGCAGCGCAACCAGGTCGCCATGCCCTTTGCCAGCGTCGAGGAGGTACGCGCTGCCTATGCCTTTTCGAACCTCCAGGATTTTCTCGATATCTATTACCAGGGCATGGACGTGCTCCACCGCGAGCAGGATTTTTACGACCTGACCGCCGCCTACCTCGCGCAAGCCAACGCCGACAATGTCCGGCACGTCGAGATTTTCTTCGATCCGCAGGGGCATACGGAGCGTGGCGTTGCGTTTGAAACCGTCATCACCGGCATCACGCGCGCGCTCGACGATGCCGAAGCCGGTTACGGCATGACGTCGAAGCTCATCATGTGCTTCCTCCGCCACCTCAGCGAAGCCGAGGCCGAAGCGACGCTCGACGCGGCGCTGCCGTATCTGGACCGCATCGACGGCGTCGGGCTCGACTCGTCCGAAGTCGGGCATCCGCCGTCGAAATTCGAACGTGTCTTCGCGCGCGCGAAGAGACTGGGCCTCAAGATCGTCGCGCACGCCGGCGAGGAGGGACCGCCCGACTATGTTCGCGAAGCGCTCGACCTCTTGAAGGTCGACCGCATCGACCATGGCAACCGCAGCCTCGAAGACCCTGCGCTCGTCGCGCGCCTCGCCGCCGAGGGCATGGCCCTCACCGTTTGCCCGCTCTCGAACCTCAAGCTCTGCGTCGTCGACGACATCGCCGCCCATCCGCTGAAAACCATGCTCGACGCGGGCCTCAAGGCCACCGTGAACAGCGATGATCCCAGCTATTTCGGCGGCTATGTGAACGCCAATTATCAGGCGGTTGCCGACGCGCTTGACCTGTCGAAGGGCGAACTCCTCGCGCTCGCGCGCAACAGCTTCGCCGGCTCGTTCCTCGACGACGCCGATAAGGCGAAGCACCTCGCCGCGATCGACGCTTACGCCTGACCCGCGTCAGGCGGCAATCAGCACGCCATGATAGGTGCGGTCCTCGAACGCGCGCCCCGCGCCCATCGCAACGCAGATCAGCGCGTCGTCGGCGACCACGACGGGCAGCCCGGTCGCGCGCGCGATCGCTTCGTCCATGCGGCGCAGCAGCGCGCCGCCGCCGGTCAGCGTGATGCCTTCGTCGATGATGTCGGCCGACAGTTCGGGCGGCGTCTGTTCGAGCGCCGCGCGCACCGCGCCGACGATCTGTCCGACCGGTTCGGCGAGCGCTTCGGCGATTTCGGCTTCGGTCACGCGCACCTCGGCCGGGCGCCCGGTCACCAGGTCGCGACCCTTGACCCCCATGACCATGCCGTCGCCCGTCGGCGGCGTCGCGCAGCCGATCGTCAGCTTGACGCGCTCGGCGGTCATTTCGCCCACCATCAGATTATGCTTGCGGCGGATGAACGACGAAATCATGTCGTCCATCTTGTCGCCGCCGACGCGCACCGAATTGCTGTAGGCGATGCCGCTGAGCGACAGTATCGCGACCTCGGTGGTGCCGCCGCCGATGTCGACGACCATGGCCCCTCTGGGCTCGGCGACCTGTAGCCCGGCGCCGATTGCGGCGGCAAGCGATTCCTCGATCAGTTGCACCGATGCCGCGCCCGCGTTGCTCGCCGCATCGCGGATCGCGCGGCGCTCGACCATCGTCGATCCCGACGGCACGCAAATCACGACATGGCTGCGCTGGACGAAACGGCTCGGCCCGCCCTGCGCCTTGTCCATGAAATGCTTGAGCATCTGTTCGGCGACGTCGATGTCGGCGATCACCCCGTCGCGCAAGGGGCGGATCGCCTGGATATTGTCGGGGGTCTTGCCCATCATCGGCTTGGCTTCGTTGCCGACGACCTTGACCCGGCGGATGCCGTCGCGCGTTTCCAGCGCCACGACCGACGGTTCGTTGAGAACGATGCCCTTGTCGCGCACATAGACGACGGTATTCACGGTACCCAGGTCGATGGCCATATTGTGCGCGGCCGACGCAAACCGATTAAAAAACTTCATATGCGGGGCAAATGCCTTCGGAAATGAACGGAAGAATCAGGCGTGCCGGCCCTTCGGCGCCCACAACGTCTGGTCCGATGATCGACTGCGTCGAAGCCGCCGACGCGTCAACGAAAGCCGCCGCCAATACTGCCAGAACGGTTGTTTCTCAGGCTCGGTTGATCGAACGGTTCAAAATTCGGGGCCAGCCGAGTCCGGAACGAGCAATTTGAGGCCCTGCAGCCTGACGATCCGATCGCCCTCGCACACCGGGGCTGCGATCAGCCGCATCCAGCGGCGCGGCGCCTCTGCGGGACAGATTTCGACGTCGAGCGTGAAGCCGCGCCGATGCTTGATCGCATAGGCGCGGAGCTTCTCCATCACCGCGCGCGACCCCTCGGCATAAAGCGCCACCGCTTCGGCGCGCGCGACGGCGGCGCCGCGCGGAATGCCGAAAATGTCATAGACTTCGTCCGACCAGCTCAGCCGGTCGTTATCGGTGAGGTCGCATTCCCATTGCCCGACGCGGACGCGCCCGGGCGCCAGCCGCGCCGCGACATCGACGACGTCGGGAATCGGGTCGAGCGTTTCGCAGCGGTGCAGCTGTCCCAATTCGAAAAAGCGCGCGCGTTCGTACAGCGGCCAGCTGTGGTGAACGGGCAAGGGATGGGTCGGCTTCAACGCGCTCGGCTTCCTTTAAGTCCGCCCAGGATAGGCGCGCGTCGCTTAACAACTGGTTTGGGTGTTGGACAGCCCTTCTGGGCGCTACCGCCCCCGCGCCAGCGCGATCCCCGCGAGATTCTGCGTACGTTTGATATGGCGCACCGCAGGCATCGGCCCGTCGCCGGCCAGCGCCCGAAAGGCGGCGAGATGCTCGGCCGCTTCGCCGCGTGCGCGCACGATGCCGTTCGCCTGCTCGATCACCGCCGCGGCATCGCCGAGCAGGATATAATGAGCGAGCTCCATGTCCTGCGCGAGCCGCAGCGCCGCGATCAGCGCCAGCCATTCAGCGTCCTGGCTGCTGCCGATCCCCGCATCGCGCACGACGATGGCCGCACCGCCGGTCACGACGGCGGTTTCCATCTTTCCCGGATTGGGCCGGCATCCGCCGTCGAAATAGATTTTGATGCGTCGCTTCGT
Source organism: Sphingopyxis sp. PAMC25046 (assembly GCF_004795895.1). NCBI lineage: Bacteria > Pseudomonadati > Pseudomonadota > Alphaproteobacteria > Sphingomonadales > Sphingopyxidaceae > Sphingopyxis > Sphingopyxis sp. PAMC25046. The sequence goes on along the minus strand of NZ_CP039250.1, from coordinate 772,105 downwards.
CACCGGGAGCTCCTAACGCGTCAGAATGTCCCGCGCACCGAAAAGACAAAGATCGGCCCGATCAACCGGTCGCGCTGTTCGATGAAGGAAATCGGGCTGTCGCCGCGCACCCCTGTATAGACGGTGCGGTCGCGCCTCGAACGCGCATTGACGATGTTCGAAACCTGCGCGCGGACGGTCAGGCCAAACACATCCTTGTTCTCGACAAACAGCGACGCCCACACCGGCCCTTCCCAGACCTTGTCGGTCTGGTTGCGGCGATAATTTGGCTGGTAATGCGAATATTCGAGGTCGCCGCCCCACGCCCAGTCGCTCGCGGGAATATCGTGACGCAGGCCCAGCTCGACGACGGTGTCGGTGAAGCCGCTCCACTGCCGCTTTTCGCCGGTAAAGGGATCGCGCAGCGAGCTCTTCTGCAACAGCACGCGCGTGTTGAGCCGTACCCCCTTCAGCCCCGCAGGGTCGAGGTTGATGGTCGAGGTCCAGTCGATCGCGCCCGCCCTCGCCTTCGCGATATTGCCGACCGCCTCGCCGTTCTCGCCGATCGGGATCACGTCGACGCGATCCTCGACGTCGCGATAGATGAAGATCAGCTTGGTCGACCCCCACGGACCGAACTTCTTGTTGATCTCGCCCTCATAGGTCCAGTCCTGCTGAGGGCGCAGGTCATTGTTGCTCGCATTCTGGTTGCCGTCGTTCAGAAAGGCGCGCGCGAGAAAGTCATAGAAGGACAGCTGAAGCACCCGCCGCCGGAGCTTCACCGATATGTCGAAATCGGCCGAAGGCGCCCAGGCGAGCGAAATCGACCCCTTGGGGCGGAAGAAGCTGCGGGTGAGGCCATTCACGCCGGTCTGGGTGATCGTCGAATGCTCGGCGCCCGCGATGATCTGGAAATTGAGCTTGTCGGTCAGCTTGCGGCCGAAGCTCAAAAGTCCTTCATAGCGATCCTCGCTCACCCCGCCGGTGCCGCCCTCGAACGGAATATCGACGAAATCGCCGGAGGGATCGAGCACCGCGAGCGACGCGACGTTGTCGAGCGTGTTGAACGCCGCTTCGCCCGAGAGCTGCCAGTCGCCGCCGAACATCTTCCACTGATATTCGCCGCGCCCGATCGTCTCGCCGAGGTCGCCCGTCTGCATGAAGCGGTCGCCGATGGCGACGCCACCTTCGGGGGTGGTCACGATTTCCTGGCGATAGGGTTCGTGGCTGAAGCGGCGGAGCCCGATCAGCTTAAGCTTCCCCGGTCCGAGCCCGAGCTGGTAGTCGCCATTGATCTCGTAATTCCAGCTGTCGGCATTTTCGCGCACGGTGCGGATGCTGTCCGGCAGCCCCGGCGCGATGCGCACGCCGTCCTCGTAATAGCGATCATATTTGCGCTGATAATGGCCGCCGAGATTGGCGACGGTGTCCCCCGCCGGATCCCATGTGATGCGCCCCGAAAGCTTCGGCGTGTCATAATGGGTGTGCCAGATATCCTTGCGCCGCTCGATGATATTGCCCGCGCCGTCATAGATCAAAGTCGGGCCGCCCGCGCCGCTCCGCGCCGAATCGTCGTTGTTGAGCGACGCTTCATATTCGATCTCGCCCGACCGCCCGCGCACCGACACGTCGCCGCGCGTGAACAGCGGGTCGGTGTAATGCGGGCGGAACTGCGGCTTCCACGAAAATTGCCCCGAAATACCGTCGGCGCGATAGACGATGTTGGCGACCTGCCCCGACAGGCCCGGAATATCGAGCGTCGCGCCGTCTACGATCTCGATCCGCTCGACATTGCCGCCGGGGATACGCGACAGCTGGGTATACATGTCGTCGGCCTTGTTCGACGGCCGCTTGCCGTTGAACAGGACATTGCCCGTCGCCTGCCCCAGCCCGCGCAGCTCCTCGCTGTCGCGGATCTGGAAACCCGGCACCTGGATCAGCATGTCATAGGCGTTGACGGGCGCATAGCGCGCGAAGTCGGCCGGGGTGTAGACCTGCCGCGCCGGCGTGGTCGCGGTCGGGGCGACCTCGGTCGCAGCGGGCGGCGGGGTGTCACCGCTCGGCGCGGGCGTTTCCTGCGCCAGCGCCGGGTTGGAAAGCGCGGTGGCGATCGCCGCGAAGCTGGTCCATCGCATCACTTGGCTTTTCCCCCCGCCGCGCGGTTCATCGCCTGCGCATATTCGCCCGTCACGCCCATCGCCTTCATGCTTACGACCTCGTCGGCGCTCAACTTGCGGTATCCCGCAGCGGCGAGCCCGCGCACATAGGCGCCATCGACGCCAAGCGCCTTGCACGCGATCGCATCCTCGACATCGGTGAGCACCAGCGCCTCGGACCTGAGATCGCGCACATATTCGGGCCGCACGTCGAGCGCGGCGGCGGCGATCAGGTCGTCGGCGTCCTTCGGCCGAACGCCCTCGCGCGTCAGCCCGTCGGCCAGCTCGATCGAGGCATCGACGAGGAGCATCGCGAGCAACGACGAGCGCTGCTCGGGTGCGAGCCCGCGCTCGCCGAGCGCCCGCTCGAACGCGGGATCGGAGGTAAAGCGGCACGCGCCCCGCCCTTCGAAGGCGGCCGTGAGCGTGCCGGTGCACGACAGCGTCCCCGCGTCGTGCGTGACCTCAAAGCTGACGGGTCCGGGTGTTTTGCGCCGCAGCGCCGCCTCGGCACCGGCGAAATAGGGTCGCGATCCGTCGAAGCTCTGGTCGCTGCTCGACTTGCGGTGCTGGATGCGGATGCGCGGGGCGCTCTTCTTCCCGCTCGCGGGCTCGGCGATCCAGCGCACGTCGGTCAGCACCAGCGGATCGGCGGCGGCGGTCGGCGCCGAACAGGCGAGGATCGACAGCAGCGCGGCGCCGCTAGCAAAAAACAGGGCCTTCATATGGTGCACTCCTCCCTCCGTGCGCCAGGCGAGCGCCATCGCTCGCCGCCGCAGCGGCGTTTTTCAAACAAGGTTTCGATCAATCGGCGGTGCGTTCGGACGAATGTCCGGGCGTTAGGACCCTAATCGTCGGGGCCCGTCGGCGGCGCCGGGGGTTCGGGCGTCATCGGCATTTCGATCCGCGCGGTGCGGCCGTCGGCGCGGCGCGCCTCGATCACGCCGCGTTCCATGTCGAGGACCGCGACATCGCCGCCGCGCACCGCCTTTGCGACCGGTCGCGGCGTTGCCGGGGGGCGGGCTTTCGCGCTCGGCCGGAACGCGCCCACCGCACGCAATTCGATCGCATCGTCGGCATCGCGCATCCTGACGCCCGACCGCTGCATCTCGGTGACGAAATCGCAGTCGACCCCCATCGCCTTCAGCGCGATCAGATCATCGATGCCGACCGCCGGGAAATGCGAGCGCATGTCGCGGGCAAAAGCCGCGTCGACCCCGACGTGGCGCGCACCGACCAGATCGTCGAAATCGGCGCCGGGAATGATGGCGCGCATCTGCCGGATATAGGCGGGGTCGATCCCGCTCGCCTTGGCCGAGATGATGTCGTCGGCGTCGATCGACCCCCCACTCTCGCGGATTTTCTCGACATATTCGGGGGTCACGCCGACCGCGCGCATGCCGACGAGCTGTTCGGCGGTCAGCGGCTTCGCGTTGGCGGTGGCGACCCCCTCGACCCCAGCATCCTTGGCGGCCGCTGCCGACCGCGACGTCACAGTCGTCGCCGTCCTGGTGGTCGAGGCGGCGACAGGGTGGACGCCCGCCGCCGCCTCGGGCTTCGCCGTCGCCGAAAAGGCGGCGAGCGGCGCGGTGACGCCGGCGAGCAGCACAAGGCTCATCAGCATCCAGCTCGCGCTTGCCGGGCCGCGCCGCAGGCTACCGTCGAGAACGCGCGTGATGCGGCGTTTCAGGCTGTCCTTGCCCGGCGCGACGCCGTGCGCGGCGAGCAGCGCGCCCTGATTGTCATGGCGCGCCGCGCCGACGAGCAGCGTCGCATAGTCGGGGCCATCGATGTCGGCCATCAGCACCGCATCGTCGGCGGCTTCCTCGCGCAATTGATGGCTCTCGCGCGCCAGCATCCACACCAGCGGATTGAACCAGAAGACCGCGCAGGCGACGCGTGCGCCGAGCAATTTCGCCCAGTCGAGCCGTGCGACATGCGCCAGTTCGTGCGCGATGATCGCCTCGGCCTCGCCCGCCGCCGCGACGGCTTTCGGGCTCAGCACGATCGTCGGGCGCAGCACGCCCCAGCTGATCGGCGAACGCAGCTCCTTGCTGACCAGAAGCGCGGTGCCATGCTTGAACCCCATCCGCCGCTGCGCCTCGGCGAGTGCCGACAGCCACGAGCGTTCGACGAGGATCTCGGCGCGTCCACGCATCGCGAACAGCCGCACGACCGCCAGCGCCATCACTCCGCACAGCAGGACGAGCGGGACAAGATAGAGAAAGGGGGCAAGGTCGCTCCAGTCGACGACGATCGGTGTCGATCCGGCGCCATCGACCACGACAGGGACTGACGTCGTGGCGGCGGCCGGATCGATCACCGATCCCCCGGTTGCCTGTGTTTCGAGGGCGAGCGAGGCGGGCGCCGCGAACCAGTTAGCCGGAAGCGGCGCCCATTGCGGCAGCAGCAGGATTGCGGCGGGCAGCGCGAGCAGCGCCGCAAGCCCCGCATGCGCGATCATCGACCGCTCGCCCGCCGAACGCGCCCGCGCGAGGCGGAGCAGCGCCAGCGTCAGCGCCGCGACGACGGCGGATTTCCAGGCGAGGCCCAGCAACATGGCGGTGGTCAGCATCACCCTCTCCCTTCGCGTGCCTTGGCAATCATTTTTTCGAGCTCGTCGAGCTCGTCGCCGGTCATCTCGTCCTGCATGCCGAGCAGCGCTGCCGCGGCGCTCGTCGCCGATCCGTTGAAGAAGACCCGCACGACCTGGCTCAGCGCCGACTTGCGCGCGGTCTTGTCCGACACGCTCGGCGCATAGACAAAGCCGCGCTCCGACGCTTCGCGCGCGACAAAGCCTTTGGTCTCAAGCCGCTTCAGCATCGCGCGGATCGCCGAACCCGACAACGGGTCGGCGAGCGCGTCGCCGATCTCGGTGACCGTGGATGCGCCGCGCTCGTACAATATGTCGACGATTTCGCGTTCGCGTGGGGGCAGACTGGACAGCATTCGAATCACCTCATGCGCTACATTTGTAGCGTGCTACATTTGTAGCGCATGCTTGGCAAGGGGTTTTGTTCGAACAATACACACCGTTCGTCGAACGGCGGTCACGCGCGCGCAGGCCGAACGAAAGCTCCCGCGCGCTCCCCAAAAACGAAAGAGCCCGGCGGATCGCTCCGCCGGGCTCGCCGATGTCGTCCGTGTCCGGCCCGCTTATTCGCGGCTGCCGAGCAGGTTGAGCAGGAAGGTGAACATGTTGACGAAGTCGAGATAGAGCGTCAGCGCGCCCATGACCACCGACTTGCCGACAAAGTCGGTCCCGCGGACATAGAAGTACATGCTCTTGATCTTCTGCGTATCATAGGCGGTGAGACCCGCGAAGAGCAGCACGCCGATGACGCTGATCGCAAGGCTGAGCGCACTCGACTGCACGAACATGTTGATGACCATCGCGACGAGGATGCCGACGACGCCCATGATCAGGAAGGTGCCGAAGCCCGACAGATCCTTCTTGGTCGTGTAGCCATAGAGGCTGAGGCCAAGGAAGGCCGCGGCGGTCGCGAAGAAGGTTGTCGCGATCGACGTTGCGGTAAAGGCCAGAAAGATCGTCGACATCGACAGGCCCATCACAGCGGCATAGACCCAGAACAGCGCCTGTGCGGCGCCGGTCGAAAGCTTGTTGATGCCGAAGCTCAGCACCAGCACGAAGGCCAGCGGCGCGAGCATCACCACCCACATCAGCGGGCTGCCGATCATCGAGGCGGTAAAGCCCGAGTTGAACGCCAGCATCGCGACGATGCCGGTCAGCAGCACGCCCGAGCCCATATAATTGTAAACCGACAGCATGTACGACCGCAGACCGGCATCGACGGCCTGGTCCATTGCGTTCGCGCCGGCGCCGAAACCGGAAGCCGCCATATTGGGGTCGTTCCAATTCGCCATTTTTCATCTCCATAACTGGCCAGCCCATACCGGCCGTATCGACAATATCGGGGGTTTGCCCGCGCGTTTCAAGCGAAACCGGACATCAGCAATATTCCAGCAATATTATTGTCCCGCGTGCAAACAAGGGTCGCGGCGCGGAAGATCGCCGCTTATGTTGCCGGCATGTCCTCGCACCGCCTGTTCGTCGCGCTGCGCCCGCCGCGTCCGATCCGCGAAATGCTGATTTCCGCGATGCACGGCGTTTCGGGCGCGCGCTGGCAAAGCGACGACCAGCTTCACCTGACCCTGCGCTTCATCGGCGAGGTCGACCGCCATCGGGCGGAGGATGTCGCGGCGGCGCTCGGCGCGATTTACGCGCCCGCCGTCACGGTGCGGATCGCTGGCGTCGACCTGTTCCAACGGCAGGGGCGCCCGCATATGCTGTGGGCGGGAGTCGAGCCGCACGAACCGCTTGGCGCGCTGCACCGCAAGGTCGATCAGTTGCTCACGCGCGTCGGGATCGCACCCGAAACGCGCGCCTTCGTGCCGCATATAACGCTGGCGCGGCTGAACCGGGGGTCGGGAGCAGTCGAGCCCTTCCTTGCGCTGAACAGCGATCTTGCGAGCCCATCGTTCGAATTCGGCCATGTCACGCTGTACGAAAGCGAGATGGGACATGGCGGCGCGCGCTATCATCCGGTGGTGCGCTACCCCTTGGGCGAAAATTCGGCGACGAGCGCCGACGCGATCGCATCGACGTCGTCCCATGTCGCCGCAAAGCCGTCATCCTTGCCATAATAGGGGTCGGTCACGCCCTGCCCTTTGCGGCCGGGGAGGAGGTCGAGCATCAGCCTGAGGTCGGCCGTCGCATCGGCCGGACGGATCGCCCGCGCGTCGCGCAGGTTCGTTTCGTCGGCGGCGAGGATCAGATCGAAACCGTAAAAATCGTCGGGCGATAGTTGCCGCGCGCGCAGCGCCGAAATGTCGATGCCGCGACGGCGAGCCTCGGCCTGCGCGCGGTCGTCGGGGGCATAGCCGACGTGCCAGTCGCCGGTGCCTGCCGAATCGAGCGTGACGTCGATGCCGGCGCGCGCGAAGGCGGCGCGTGCTGCGCCTTCGGCGAGTGGCGAGCGGCAAATGTTGCCGAGGCAGAGGAAAAGGATCGCGGGTTTCGCAATTTCACCATCTTCACGCATATTCGACTTGCCTCCGTATAAAGTTGAACCGACTTTCAACTTGCGCCCGCCTCCGGCTCTGCTAGCCATGAGCGACAAAAGAGATAATCGGTGAGGGAGAGGGTTGCCAGATGGCCGATACCGCCAGCGAAAACGACATGCCGGGTGCGCCCGCCGCCGCCGAGCCGAAAGCCACCGGTTACAGTTGGTACGTCCTGTCGGTGCTCGTCGTCGTCTATATCCTCAATTTCATCGACCGGCAGATCATCAGCATCCTCGCGGTCGACATCAAGGCCGACCTCGGCCTGTCCGACGGCGACATGGGCTTCCTCGGCGGCGCGGCCTTCGCGGTCTTCTATGCGCTGTTCGGCATTCCGCTCGGCCGGCTCGCCGACAATTGGAACCGCGTCAAGCTGCTGTCGATCGGGCTGACCTTGTGGTCGGCGATGACCGCGTTTTCAGGCCTCGCCTATAACCAGCTCACGCTGACGCTCGCGCGCATGGGCGTCGGCGTCGGCGAGGCGACCGCGAGCCCGACCGCCTATTCGCTGATCTCGGACTATTTCCCCAAACGGCAAAAGGCGACCGCACTCGCCATCTATTCGTCGGGGCTCTATCTGGGCGGCGGCGTGTCGCTGTTCATCGGCGCGCTGATCGTCGAGGCGTGGAACAACGCCTATCCCGCCGGCGGCCCGCTGGGCCTCGTCGGCTGGCAGGCCGCCTTCCTCGCGGTCGGCATCCCCGGCCTGTTGCTTGCGCTGTGGGTTGCAAGCCTGCGCGAACCGGTACGCGGCGCGATGGACGGCACCCCGAGCCCGAGCTCGCCCGCCCCGTTCCGCGAGTTCGGCAAGGATCTGGCGATGATCGTGCCGCCACTGACGCTCTGGGGAGCGTGGAAGCGCGGTCCGGCAGCGTTGGCGATCAACCTCGGCTTCGCCGCCGCCATCGCCGCTTTCGCGTGGTGGATGATCGAGCTGACCGGCAATTTCCCGCAATGGTCGGCGGTCGCGCTCGGCTATTATGCGGTCTTTTCCTGGGCCTGCACGTTGCGCGCGCACGACCCCGCGACCTTCCGGCTGATCTGGGGGACCCCGGCGTTCCTCTGCACGACGCTGGGCTATGGCCTCGTTGCGCTCGCGGCGTACGGGCTCGCCTTCTGGTCGGCGCCCTATGCCGAAATCGTGCTCGGGCTGCCCAAGCAGGAACTCGCCTTCATCCTCGGCGCCAATGGCGCGCTCGCGGGCTTCGTCGGGGTGATCATCGGCGGCCGCATCGCCGACGCGCTGCGCGCGCGCAACCCCGCCGGGCGCATCCTGATGATCCTGTTCGGCGTGATCGCGCCGATCGTCCCGATCTGGATCGGCTATACCACTGCGAACGGCACGCTCTTCTATGTCATGAACTTCCTCGCCGGCATGTTCGGCGCGGCGGCGCTCGGCGCGGCGGCGGCGACGACGCAGGACCTGGTATTGCCGCGGATGCGCGGCACGGCGACCGCCGCCTTCTTCCTCGGCACCACGCTGGTCGGGCTGTCGTTCGGCCCCTATCTGGTCGGGCAGATTTCGGACCTTGCCGGAACGATGGTGGATGGCAAGCCCGTCGGCGACCTGCGCACAGGCATCCTGTCGCTGATCGGCGTCGCGCCGATCGCGGTCGCGCTACTGCTCTATGCCTATCGCGCGGTGCCGGAGGCCGAAGCGACGATCGCCGAGCGCGCGGCCGCGGCGGGCGCGCCAGCCTAGGGTCAGGAACCTAGAGCCGGCGCGCGGGCAGCGGCGTTACTCGCTGTCGCCGCGAACGATCACGCCGCAGGCGACGCGGCCGCCGCTGTTGCCGCTGGGGTCGGTCTTGTAATCGTCGGGCCCGGCGTGGATGACGAAGGCGGCGCCATCGGCGTCGAGCAGCCCGCCGTCGCCCTCGAAGCGCGATCCGACGAGACGCAAGGTCGCACGGCCGATCTGGTCGGGTTCGATCACGAGATTGGGCAGGTCGCCATGATGCGCGCCCATCGGGTTTTCGCGGCCATGCTGCGCGCCGGTCGGGTTCCAGTGCGGGCCCGCGCTCGCGAAGTCGGGCGGCGTGCACTGGCCGACCGCGTGGACGTGCATGCCGTAAGTGCCGGGACCGAAGCCGCGCGCGACGAGTTCGATGCGCAGGCCCGATGCGTCGCGATAGATGTCGGCGCGGCCGCGGTCGGCACCCTTCGAATCGGTAAGCTGGGCATAGGCGTCGGCGGGCGGCAGCGTGCTCGTCGCCTTCCCGCCCATCCCGGCGCAGCCGGCAAGCGCCAGCGCCCCGGTGAGGATGAGGCCCCCGGCTATGAAAGGCTTATGGTGCGAACGCGTCGTCATCTTGCTGCTCCCCTGTCTTGACCATCGGAATCGGAACGTCACGTCGGCGCGTTCAAATCCGTTCGTCGACGATGCCCGTATTTGTCGTCCGTTCCAAGGGGATAGTCGGGTTTGGGAGACAGGGCAGTATCGGCGGTGCGGATTGGCGTGCGCCGATATGCTGTAACGGCGGCTTTGGGGTGGAAAGCGGACATTCCACAACCGTCGCCCCCGCGAAGGCGGGGGCCGCTAGCGGCCTTATTCAGCGCCATTGTGTAAACCGACAGCGGCCCCCGCCTTCGCGGGGCGACGGCTAGGTTCGATCGTTTTTAGACCTTCGTCATCCCGGACTTGATCCGGGATCCACTGCGGCGTCGAAGTCGTGGACCCCGGATCAAGTCCGGGGTGACGATGCAGGATAGGTCCGCAGCCGGCGGAACCCGGTCGATCAGGCCCCTGCCTTGTCGCTGACCGCCTTGATCACCAGCGCCTTATCATCGACGAGGTAGCGGCGCGCCAGCGCCTGAAGCTCGGCGGGGGTCGCCGCCTCGACTTCGGCTATCCCGTTGCGGCTGCGGTCGAGGCGGTCGGCGTGGGTCGCGGCTTCGGCGACATAGTTCAGCCAATAGCTGTTCTCGCGCCGCGCCTTGACCATCGCCTCGACGAGCGGCCGGCGCGCGCGGTCGATGAGGTCGGCATCGACGGGCTGGTCGCGCAGTTCCTTCGCGATCGCGAAGATCGCCGCGCGCGTCGTCGCGAGATCCTGATAATCGACGTTGCTCGCGGCGAAGAGATGGCCGTAGCCCGGAAATTCGTCCGACAGGCTCGCCGCCGCGCCGGGGCTGTAGCTTTCGCCGAGCCGCTCGCGCAGTTCCTCGGTGAGCTTGAGCTGCATCACGCGCGCGAGCAGATTGAGCCGCATCGCCTCGGCAAGATCGCTGTCGTCGCGCGCGGGCCAATAGACGCGCAGTTCGGCCTGTTCGGCCGGCCCCTTGTGGATCAGCGTGCGTTCGCTGCGGTCGGTCGCATATTGGCGAACGCGCGCCTCGGTCCGTGGATCGAAGGCGGCGCGCCGCTGGGGCAAGGCGCCGAAGGTCGCCGCGATCGCGTCGATCGCCGCCTGTTCGCCGATGTCGCCGACGACGCCGATTTCGATCGCGCCATGCGCGAAGCTGTCGGCGACCACGGGTTTGAGCTGCGCCCAGTCGAGCGCCATCACGCTTCCCAGCGGCGGGGTCTGCGACCGCGGATCGTCGTTCGCGAGAATGCCGCCTGCATCGCGGCCGAGCACTGCCGCCGGGGTCGCGTCGTTCGCGGCATATTGCTGCGGCAGCACGCGGCGGATCAGTGCGAGCCCGTCGGCGCGATAGCCGGGGTGCGTGATATAGGCGGCCATCAGCTTCGCCTGCAGCGCGAAATCCTCGGGCGAGGTCACCGCGCTGCCCCCAAAGCTGTCGGTGGCGTTGCCGAAAACCGGGCTGATCGTCTTGCCCGCGAGGATCGAGCGCAGCTCGTCATAGCTGTGCGCCTCGAGCCCGCCGAGCATCAGCGACCCCGCGAGCGACACCTTCGTCGGATCGTCCTTCGTCGCGAGCAGGTTGCCGCCGTCGACGCGCAGCGACAGCATGACCTTGTCCTTCTGGAAATCGGTGGTCTTGATGTTGAGCATCACATTGTTCGCGAAGCGGATGCGGCGGATATTGAGATCCTCGACGCGTTCGTCGCTGACGATTTTTCCGGGCGTGCCGAAATCATCATAAGCGAAGGCGGCATTCGCGGCCTCTGACGGCGGCGCGACCGCGATTTTGGCCGAAGCCTGAAGGTCGGCGAGGATCGCGGCGGTGCCGCCCTCGACCGGGATCTTCGTCGTCACGCGCGCGAGCGGCGGGCTGAGCCCCTCCATCCGCGCCCGAAAGGCGGCGGTGACCGCGGCGGCGTCGAGCGACGGCGCGGCCGCCTCGAACAGCGCCTGCGAAGTTTCGGGGCGCGTGAAAACGAAATCTCCCTCGGCCGCCGTGACCAGCGCGTCGGCGAGCGTCTCGCTGCGCCGCGTCGTCACGCCCGCCACGGCATTGCGGAAGGCGGTGCGGCGGATCGCGAGCTGCTCGTCGACCTCGGCCTCGGTGAAGCCATGCTCGACGGCGCGGCGCTGTTCCTGCTCGACGAGCGCCAACGCCTCTTTCCACGCGCCTTCCTTGGCGACCGCGCCGACGGTGACCTGATCGAAAATCCTCCACCCCTCGGCGTCGCTGAAATAGCCGGTGAGGATCGGCGAATCTTCCCGGAGCGCGATCTTCGCGAGCCGGCGGCTGACGATCGCCTCGCCGACATCCTCGGCGAGTTTGCGCGCGCGCTTCGCCCTGCTGTCGGGCTCGTCCACCCATGGCTTGAAGGCCGCGATCGTCACTGAATCCTGGATCGCGGGGTCGACAAAATCGTCGGCGGCGGCGGCGCGGCTGTAATCGACATTGCCGATATCGGGGTCGGCGCCCGCGGTGCCACGCCCCTGCCAGTCGGCAAAGCGCGCCTTGATCTTCGCCTCGACCGCCGCGGGATCGAAATCGCCGACCATCACCAGCGTCGCGCGTTCGGGACGGTAATAGCGCTCGTAAAGATCGCGGATACGCGACGCCGGCGCGGTCTTGATCACCTCTTCGGTCCCGACGGGGATGCGGCTCGCCACCGTCATCCCCTGCATCTGGAAGTCGAGCTGATCGATCAGGCTGCGCAGCTGATAGGTGTCGCGCGCGCGGCGTTCGGAGAGGATGATGCCGCGTTCGCGGTCGACCGCCGCCGGATCGATCGTCAGTTCGCTCGCGGTTTCGCGCATCAGCATCAGCCCGGTGTCGATCAGATCGTCGGAGGCGTTGGGCAGGTCGAGCTTGTAGACCGTCTCGTCGAAGCCGGTCGAGGCATTGGTGTCGGCGCCGAAGGCGAGGCCCTTGCGTTCGAGCAGCTTGATCATCTCCCCCTCGGGCACGTTGGTCGATCCGTTGAACGCCATATGTTCGAGGAAATGGGCGAGGCCGCGCTGGTCGTCGGCTTCGGCGAAGCTTCCGACGTCGAAGCGCATGCGGAGCACGACGCTGTCCTTGGGTGTGCTGTTTTTGAGCAGCGCATATTTCATCCCGTTCGGCAGCACGCCGAAGACGATGTTCGGGTCGACCGCAATGTCGCTGGCCGCGAAATTCCATGCCTTTGCCGCTGCGTCCTGCGGATTGACCGCTGCGGGCGCCGAGGCGGGAGCCTCTTTGGCATAGACTGGCGCAGTGCTGGCGATGAGGAGGACGAGGGGCGACAGCGCGGTTGCGGCGCGCCGGACGAGGTTTTTGGTCATGACCCCCGATGTGGCGGCCGCCCCGCGGGCGGTCAAGCCGTCGTCATGCGACCCGGCCGACGCTTTCGACAGACGACGTCGGGGGGCGACTGGCGGCCTTGGCGGCATAGAGCGCGCGGTCGGCGACTTCGAGCAATTGGCGGGCGCTGTCGCCATGTTCGGGCCAATAGGCGGTGCCGATGCCCGCCCCGACCCCGATCGAGCGCCCATCGATGCGGTAGGGCGCCGCCAGGGCGGCGAGAATATGGTCGGCGAGCGCGGTTCCGAGCAGTGGCGATCCGGCGGGCACGAGGATGGCGAATTCGTCGCCGCCCTGGCGTGCAACGATCGCGTGATGACCGCAGGCGCGGCGCAGGCGGTCGGCGAGCTCGCACAGAACCCCGTCGCCGATCGCGTGGCCGTGCCGGTCGTTGATCGGCTTGAACCCGTTGAGATCGAGCAGCGCGATCGCAAAGCGGCCGGCGCCGTCGGCCCGGGCGATCGCCTCGTCGAGCCTGAGGTCGAATTCGCGGCGATTGGCAAGGCCGGTGAGCGGGTCGGTATGCGCGAGCTCGCGCATCTGGCGCTGCAGTTCGAGAAGGTCGATCACCTGTCCGTGCTGCTGGACGACCATGCGCAGCAGGAACAGGGTCGCGATGACGAGACTGGTGCCCGCCGCAATTTCGGGCGGATTGCCCGAGGTCAGCATCAGCGCCGACACCGGCGCCAGCCCGACGCCGAGGTTGAGGAAGGTCGCGAAGCGGATCGAAGACAGGCAATAGGCGGTCGCGAGCGAGCCCATCGCCATGATCATCGCATAATAGCTGTGCGCCTCGGGCGGCGCGGCGAGCCAGTTGGTCACGGTCCACAGGCTGCACATCGCACCGGTGATGCCCGACACCCAGCTTGCCTCGCGAATGACGCGCCGCGCGCGGCGCGGGCTCATCCGGCGGCCACGATTGTGGCGCAGGAACAGGAAGCCGAGCACGCCGACAATGGCGAGGGTGACCGGAAAACCGATGCGGATCACCGGATGGACGGTATCGACCCCGGCGTAGATGGCGGTCGGCGTCGTCGCCGCGAGCATCAGGAACAGCATCGGCGTCAGCGTCTCGACGCGATTGGCGCGAAGAACGGCGATATCGTCCCGAATCGCGTCCGGAATCGGCGGAAAGAAGCGCGCCTGCAGCGTGTGAAAGACCCCCGTCATGGGGGCGGGATAGCAAGGCCGGGTAAAGCAGGGGTTAAGGAATGAAAGCCCGTCTTATCACGGCTCTAGGGACGTATCGGGGGCGGATAGCTTGCGAAATATTAACCATGTTCGCCGATACGCGCGGTCCCATAGTTTCTTACAAGTCTCGCGCCCGACAGGAGCCACGCCATGTCTTATCCGATGCCGCCGCTTGCCCCATCCAGCGCCGCGCCGGCGGTGCCGATGCCGTCCGCCGCGCCCACGTTGCCGCAGGACGACACGCCCGCCGAACAGGCCGCGCGCGCGGCGCAGCTGACCGCGACGCAGGCGATCTATACATGGACGACCGACGTCCCCACCCTGCCCGGCGTGCCGCTGGCGACGGCCGTTCCGCGAAATGACGAGCCGACGATCGCCTGGTTCGCGATCCTGATCGGCGTCGGGCTGGAGATCGTGCGCAACGCGCTGACGGTGAAGCTCGGCGGGGTCGATAAGGGCGAACTCGATAGCCCGCGCGCCGAATATGAGGCCGCGCTCGCCGAATGCGACGCGATCGAGGCCTCGACCGCCAAGATCGCGGCCGAGCATGGCGTCCACAGCGGCGGCAACATCTTCGAACGGATGATCGGCGACGTCCAGCAAGCCGTCGCCGCCGCCGAGCGCGACGCGCATGTCGCGTTGCTCAAGGGCTATAAGGAGCGGATCGAGGAGTTGATGAAGGTCGACGAAGCGCTCGGCCTCGGCAGCAAGACGGTGCGCAGCATCGAAGCCTATCGCGCGCTGTTCGCGACGCTGCCCGTCCCGGGGATCTCCTATATGTTCGAGGGCGATGCCGAGTTCGCGCGGCTGCGCGTGCAGGGGCCGAACTGCATGCTGATTGCTGCGGTCGGCGGCGCCCTGCCCGCCAACTTCCCGCTGAGCGCCGCCCAATATGCCGCGGTCGTGAACGGCGACACGCTGGCGGCCGCGCTCGCCGACGGTCGGCTGTTCCTGCTCGATTACAAGCCGCTCGAAGTCCTCGACCCAGGCACCTATGGGAGCCTCGCCAAATATGCCTGGCAGCCGATGGCGCTGTTCGCGGTCCCGCCGGGCGGATCGTCGCTCGTGCCGGTCGCGATCCAGTGCGGGCAGGACCCCGCCGACTGGCCGATCTTCACCCCCTCGCCCGCCGCCGACAAGCTTTGGGGCTGGGAAATGGCGAAGTTCGTCGTCGAGGTCGCCGACGGCAATTATCACGAGCTGTTCACGCACCTCGCGCGGACGCATCTGGTGATCGAGGCGTTCGCGGTCGCGACGCACCGCCATCTTGCCGAAGTCCATCCGGTCTGGGCGCTGCTCGTCCCGCATTTCGAGGGCACGCTCTTCATCAACGAAGCGGCGGCGACCTCGCTGATCGCAGCGAACGGCCCGATCGACCATATTTTCGCGGGCACGATCGCATCGAGCCAGCTCGCCGCGGTCGACGCGCGGCTCGCGTTCGATTTCTATGGCAAGATGCCGCACGCCGATTTCGCCGCGCGCGGCGTCGGCGTCGATTCAGCGCTCGCCGACTATCCCTACCGCGACGACGCGCTGCTCGTGTGGGATGCGATCCACGAATGGGCGCGGCAATATATCGACCTATATTATGCGCATGACGCCGACGTTGTCGCCGACACCGAACTTGGCGCATGGGCGGCGTGCCTTGCCGGCGCGGCGAAGATCAGGGGCTTCGGCCCCGTAACGACGCGCAAGCAGCTTGCCGACGTGTGCGCGATGGTGATGTTCACCGCGAGCGCGCAGCACGCCGCGGTCAATTTTCCGCAAAAGGACATCATGGCCTTTGCCCCCGCGATTACCGGCGCGGGCTGGCAGGCGGCGCCGAACGGCCAGCGCGGGCACGACAAGGCCGGCTGGCTCGCGATGATGCCGCCGATGGCGCTCGCGCTCGAACAATTGAATGTGCTCGAACTGCTGGGGTCGGTGCACTACCGCCCGCTCGGCGACTATCGCAGCAACGCCTTTCCCTATCCGCTATGGTTTCAGGACCCGCGGGTGACGGGAGCGGAGGGGCCGCTGGCATGGTTTCAGGCGGCGCTTGCGGGCGTCGAGGCGGAGATCGTGCGGCGCAACGCCGGGCGGATGCAGCCCTATCCCTATCTGCAGCCGAGCCTGATCCCGACGAGCATCAATATTTAGAGAACCCCGTCGCCCCCGCCTTCGCGGGGGCGACGGTCTATCAAGCAGCCTCAGCTGCCCTTTTTCTTGCGGTGGCTTTCGAGGTCGAGCACCGCATTCTCGCCGCCTTCGGGCATCAGCCCCAGCCGGCGCGCGACTTCCTGATAGGCTTCGACCTCGCCGCCGAGGTCGCGGCGGAAGCGGTCTTTGTCGAGCTTTTCGTTCGTCGTCATGTCCCACAGACGGCAGCCGTCGGGGCTGATTTCGTCGGCGAGGATGATGCGGCTGAAGTCGCCCTCGTAAAGGCGGCCGAACTCGAGCTTGAAGTCGACGAGGCGAATGCCGACCGCGGCGAACATACCCGACATGAAGTCGTTGATGCGGATCGCCATGTCCTGAATGTCGTGAAGCTCGTCCTGGCTGCACCAGTTGAAGCAGGCGATATGCTCCTCGGCGACGAGCGGATCGCCGAGCGCGTCGTCCTTGTAGCAATATTCGATCAGGGTGCGGGGAAGCTGCGTCCCCTCCTCGATCCCGAGCCGCTTCGACAGCGTGCCCGCGGCGACGTTGCGCACGATCACCTCGATCGGCACGATCTCGACCTGGCGGATCAGCTGTTCGCGCATGTTGAGGCGGCGGATGAAGTGCGTCGGCACGCCGATATTGCCGAGCAGCGTGAAGACATGCTCCGAAATCCGGTTGTTGAGCACGCCCTTGCCGTTGATCGTCCCGCGCTTCTGCGCGTTGAACGCGGTCGCATCATCCTTGAAATATTGGATGAGCGTGCCCGGTTCGGGGCCTTCGTAAAGGATCTTGGCTTTGCCTTCGTAGATCTGGCGGCGGCGGGCCATGGGCGCAAACTTTCTGTCGGAACCAAATGAATGACCCCGGCAAAGCGACTCATAGGCGAGCGCGGCACCGGGGTGGTCGGCGGCCTATAGCGACAAAGCGAGGGCGCGTCATCCCCGGGTTGAAAGCGATCCTCCCTGTCGGGCAGCGATGGGGAGGATCTTTCTTTACGTTTACGTAAAGTGCTTGCACTCGACGCCGTCGCTTGCAACGCTGCGACCAAAACCAAGGAGAGAGAAGATGAGCTTCGACCAGATTCGCCTCGACAAGCATGAGGGCATCGCGCTGCTGACGCTGTACCGGCCCGACCGGATGAACGCCTTTACCGGCGAGATGATGCTCGAGATCATCGCCGCGCTCGAAGAGTGCGACGCCGACGATAGCGTGCGCGCGGTCATCTTCACCGGTCATGGCGACAAGGCCTATTGCGCGGGCGCCGACCTCGGCGGCGGCGCCGCGACCTTCGATTACGACAAGCGCAGCGACAAGCTGGCGATGCTACCCGAAGGCATGTCAGCAAGCCCGGTCGCCGAGGACGGCTCGATCGACTGGTCGCACCCGCTGATCCGCGACGGCGGCGGGCGCGTGTCGATGCGTATCTTCGAGGCGAAAAAGCCCGTGCTCGGCGCGATCAACGGCGCGGCGGTCGGGATCGGCGCGACGATGACGCTACCGATGGACGCGCGGCTGGCGAGCGACACTGCGCGCTACGGGTTCGTCTTCGCGCGCCGCGGGATCGTGCCCGAAGCCGCCTCGAGCTGGTTCCTGCCGCGCCTTGTCGGCATCGCGAACGCGGTCGATCTTTGCTATTCGGGGCGCCTGATTTCCGCCGCCGAAGCGAAGAAAAAAGGCCTCGTCCAGTCGGTCCACGCGCCGGGCGAGCTGATCGACGCCGCGATCGCCAAGGCGCGCGAAATGACCGCCGACAGCGCCCCGGTGTCGGTCGCGCTGACACGACATATGCTGTGGCGGATGATGGGCGCCGCCCATCCGATGAGCGCACACCGCTGGGACAGCCGCGTGATCTTTTCGCGCGGCCGCAGCCCCGACGCCGCCGAGGGCGTGACGAGCTTCCTCGAAAAGCGCGCGCCCAATTTCACCGCGAGCGTCGCGAACGATTATCCTTCGTTCGACGAGTTCGAGGACGCGCCGCCCTATAGCTGAGCGTCAGCCCGCCGCGCCGCCGTGCTTCCTGAAATAAGGCCGGAAAAACATGTAGAGGCCCGAGAATATCAGCAGGAAGAGCGGCGGCAGCGGTAGATAATAGACCCATTCGGGCGGCTGCTGGCCGATGCCGAGCATCACGAAAATGGCGAGGACGATCGCCGAAAAGAGGATCGATACCCAGCGGTGAAACCGCCGGATCCAAAGGCTCCAGTTCATAATCTTCTCCCTGTCTGACGGTCAGTCGAGCGTCGCCACGACCTTCTCGAGATTTTCGAGGTGGATCTTCCAGCCGCCCTTGGCACCGCCGAACGCCTGTTTCTGATCGGGGCGGAAGCCGGTCTGTTCCATGCGCAGCAAGGTGCCGGCCGCGGTGGGTTCGAGCGTGAAGGTGACGGTGCTTTCAAGGCGGTAAGCAGGATCGTCGTGCGCGTGGTTCCATGAATAGGACAGGCTCCGCCCCGGATCGACGTCGAGAATCTCGCAGTCGACATGGCCCCAGTCGCCGCGCATCTGGAACCGGTGACCGAGGTCGAGGCCGAAGTCGTTCTTCATCAGCCATTCCTCGATCAGATGCTGCGTCGTCAGCGCGCGCCAGATCTTTTCGGGCGGGTGCGGAATCTCGCGCTCCACAGTCACGCTGCGCACATCGCTATCGGTCATTGATCCATCCTTTTGAGCAAATCTTCGAGATCGTCGAACCGCGCTTCCCAAAAGCGGCTCATGCGCCCCGTCCAGTCGACGAGCGGCGCGAGCGCGCGTTGCTGCGCGCTGTAATGCGTCTGGCGGCCTTCGTGCCGATCGCGCACCAGCCCCGCCTGTTTGAGAATGCCGAGATGCTTCGACACCGCGGGCTGCGAAATGCCGGCTTCGGCGGTGAGCGCACCGACCGTCTGCTCGCCTTCGAGACAAATCCGCTCGAACAGCGCGCGCCGCGTCGGATCGGCGAGCGCCCTGAACAGCTGGTCGGGTGACGACGTCATTTAATCCATAACTCCATAGCTATGGATTTTTCATAACCATCGAGTTATGAATGTGTCAAGCGTCGTATTTCCTGCGCCCGCGCGTCGCAGTCATGCTGTGCGTGCCTTTGAGCCCAGGCGTATGGCTGTGAATCGTTTCGACGCTGTGCCAGCTCGCGGTCACCCGCTCACGCGTCAGTTGCACCGTCACATAGCCGCGATCCGCGGTGTTCGCCCATTTGAGCTGCGGCGACACCGCGCGCAGCGCAGACACGCGCGCGGCGTCCGAAATGCCGGGCGTATAGGCCTCGAAGCCCGGCGAGGTGACGCTGTGGCCCGCGATCTCGACCCCAGCGGGGCGGCGATCGTGCGTCAGGTCGAACGCCCAGGCGTTGTGGCTGTCGCCCGACAAGGTGACCAGATCGGCATCGGCGCGCTGCGCCGCCGCGAGCAGGCGGCCGCGCGCCGCGGGATAACCGTCCCAGCTGTCCATGTTGAGCGGCAGGCCGGCCTTGGCTGCGAGTTGCGCCGTCTCGACGCGGCGGCGGACAGTATCGGGCTGGTCGGCGCCGAACCAGCCCCGCGATTCGGGCGGGGTGAACAGGCTGCCCATCACGATCTGCTGCGCGCAGACTTGCCAGCGCGTGCCGCTCTTCACCGATTGCGCCAATCCGTCGAACAGCCATCGTTCCTGATCGGCGCCCAGCAATTGGCGTGCCGGGTCGCGATAATCGCTTTCGGCGAATTGCTTCAGCGCCGCCGCGGGGTCGGCCTTGCCCTCCAATATCTCGCCGAGCTGAAAAGGGCGGTCGCGGGCGGTAATGCGCGTTTCGGGCAGGAAAATCGTCGCGAGGTCGCCCGCCTGATAATGGCGCCAGCGCGTTTCGGCGACGGGCATCCATTCGCGATAGGCGCACTCGGCCGCCGCTTCGCGAACGCGCCAGTCGCCCTCGCCTTCGTTGTGATTTTCGGCGCCGCCTTTCCACACGTCATTCGCGAACTCATGATCGTCCCACTGCGCGATCATCGGGAACAGCGCATGGAGGCGCTGGAGATCGGGGTCGGCGCGATAGGCGGCGTAGCGGAGCCGATAGTCGGCGAGGCTCACCATCTCGTGCGTCGGCTGGATTTCGCGGCCGGGCAGCGCATCCTTCAGCGAGGGATATTCGCCGACGCGATATTCGTAGAGATAATCGCCGACATGCGCGACGAGGTCGATATCGTTCCGCGCCGCGGCATGGGCATAGGCGTTGAACCAGCCGAAGGGCAGGTTCGAACAGGAGAAGAGCGCGATGGTGAAGGCGCTCGTCGGCCCGGCGGGCAGTGTGCGCGTGCGGCCGGTGACCGACTTCGTCCCGTCGGGCGCGACGAAGCGGTAGAAATACCAGCGGCCGGGTTCGAGCCCATCGATGGCGATTTTCGCGGTGTGATCGCGATCGCCCGTCGCGGTGACGCTGCCGCCCGCCGCGATGCGCGCGAAGTCGGCGCTTTCGGACAGCTCGACGGTCAGCGCCGTGTCGCTTGCCGCGGCATAGCGCGTCCACAGCAGCACCGAATTGGCGCCGGGTTCGCCGCTCGCAACGCCGTGGGTAAAGCCCCGCGCCATCGCGGCGGCCGCGGCGCCGGGCAAGGAAAGCGCGGCGAGCCCCGCGGTGCCGAGCTTGATGAGCAGACGGCGATCGATTTCGTGCCACAATGGATGCACTTGCATGTCCTCCCGCATCGCCGGGTTTGTGGCCGGTCTTTGTTACAGCTTCACCTCTAGCCGCTGATCCCGAGCGCAAGCAGCAGCAGCATGAACCAGATCACCGCAAACAGGCTGAAAAAGAGCAGCAGGTTGGCGCGCACGAACGCGCCGAACCGCGACGAGCGATAGGCGCCGCGCAACTGGCGATACATGTGGAAAGGCACATAGAGCATCGCGAAAAAGATCGCGAGATCGCCGAAGATCGTCAGGTTCAAAAGCCGCACGACCACGAACAGCAGCAGCATGAACGAAATCGAGTAAGTGACGAAGACGAAATGGTCATAAGTATGGAATCGGCGGCTGAACGGATAGAGCAACCACATGAAGGGCAGTGACAGCGGGATCAGCGCCCAGGCGAATTTATAGGCGTTGGCCTGGAGCTTGTAGAGCAGCAGCCCGGGGTTCGCGATCGCCTTTGCGGCCGCCTCGTCGATGGCGGGGATACCCGTATCGACCTTTGTTCGCGTCACGAAATCCACGCTCGTCATCACCTGCTCTGCGGGATCGTCCAGAACCGGTGGCCCCCTCTCGCGTTCCTCCCGCGTCATGCGCCGCTCGACGCCAAGATAGTCGGCGCTTTTCAAAAGCGTTTCGCGTTCCTGCTTCAGCTGCTCTCGTTCGGCCGCGGACAAGTCTTTCAGCGCCAACCGCGCATCGACCCGGTCGATTTCTTCCTCGAAACTGACCTTGAGCGCGTTCGATTGCGTTTGCGCCGCCGCCTCCTTCGCGATCACCTCGCCGAAGCCGCCGCCGCTGCCGACCATCGCGAGCACGGCATAGGTCAGGAATACCGCGAACAGGAATAAAGCGAGCGGCGAAATGAAGCGCGCGCGTTCGCCATGGATGTAGCGCCGCGTCAGGTCGCCCGGCCGCCACGCCAGCAGCGGCAACGTGTTCCAGATCTTGCCTTCGAAGTGGAAGATCGCGTGAACGAGGTCGTGTCCGATCGCGCCGAAGCTGCGGTGGACGTCGGCGCGCTGTCCGCAATGGTGGCAATGCGGGCCCTTCAGGCTGGTACCGCAATTGAGGCAGCGCGGCGGCGCGTGGCCGTGCGCTTTGCCCTCGCCATGCCGCGATTCGACCGCGCGCGCCGCGAGGCCCGCGGTTACCGCGCTGCCGATACCCTCGATATCCCCTGTCATGGCGCCATGCCTAAAGATGCCGGGCGCGAGGCGCAACGGGGCTTTCGAGAGTCGGGCGAAACATGGTAGTGGCCGCGCCATGAACGCCGAAGCCCTGACCGCCCCGCCCCTGCCCGGCGACGCTGCCGCCCTGATCGCCGACATGGGCGCGCGCGCGCGTGCCGCCGCGAAACGGGTCGCGCTGACGCCGACCGCCGATAAGGCGGCGGCGCTGGTCGCGGCGGCGGCGACGATCCGCGCGCAAGCCGCGCACATCCTCGCCGCCAATGAAGAGGATATGGCGGCCGGGCAGAAAAACGGCCTGTCGGGCGCGATGCTCGACCGGCTGCGGCTCGACGAGGGTCGCCTTGGCGCGATCGCCCATGCGATCGACGATGTTGCGAAGCTCCCCGATCCGTCGGGCGCCGAGATCGACCGCGTGACCCGCCCCAACGGCCTGGTGCTGAGCCGCGTGCGCGTGCCCCTGGGCGTCGTCGGCATCATCTATGAAAGCCGCCCGAATGTGACCGCCGATGCGGCGGCGCTAGGGCTGATGTCGGGCAATGCCGTGATCCTGCGCGGCGGAAGCGAAGCGGTGCATTCGAACCGCGCCATTCACGCGGCCTTCGCGGCGGGGCTGGTCGAAGCGGGCCTCTCCTCCGATGCGGTGCAGCTCGTCCCGACGCAGGACCGCGTCGCGGTCGGCGCGATGCTGCGCGCGCAGGGGCTGATCGACATCATCATCCCGCGCGGCGGCAAGGGCCTTGTCGCGCGCGTGCAGGACGAGGCGCGCGTGCCCGTGCTCGCGCATCTCGACGGGATCAATCATCTCTATATCGACGGTGCGGCCGATCCCCAAAAGGCGGTGGCGCTGGCGGTGAATGCCAAGATGCGCCGTACCGGCGTCTGCGGCGCGACCGAGACGATCCTGATCGATCGCGCCTATCCCGCCCCGCTCGCGATTGTCGACGCGCTGATCGCCGCGGGCTGCGAAGTCCGCGGCGACAAGGACATCGCGGCGCTGAGCCCGCACGTCGAGACTGCGGCAACCGGCGACTGGGACTGCGAATATCTCGACGCGATCGTCTCGGTCGCACTGGTCGACGGGCTCGCAGGGGCGCTTTCGCATATCGACGCGCATTCGAGCCGCCACACCGACGCGATCGTCACCGAGGACGCCGCAACCGCCGAACGCTTCCTTACCGGGGTCGACAGCGCGATCGTCATGCACAATGCCTCGACGCAGTTCGCCGACGGCGGCGAATTCGGCCTCGGCGCCGAAATCGGCATCGCGACGGGGCGCCTCCACGCGCGCGGCCCCGTCGCGCTCGAAGGGCTGACGACGTACAAATGGCTCGTGCGCGGGACGGGGCAGGTCCGGCCCTGAACCGGAAAATCCCCACCGGCCTCCTCGGCGGCAGCTTCAATCCCGCGCATGGCGGGCATCGCGCGATCAGCCTCAATGTGATCGAGGCGCTGGGGCTCGACGAGCTGTGGTGGCTCGTCTCGCCCGGCAATCCTTTGAAGCCGAAGGCGGGCATGGCCCCACTCCCCGCCCGGCTCGGTTCGGCGCGGCGGATGGCGCGGCGGTCGCCGATCCGCGCGACCGCGATCGAGGCCGAGCTCGGCACGCGCTATACGGTCGATACGCTCAAAAGGCTCGTCCGGCGTTACCCGAACCGCCGGTTCATCTGGATCATGGGCGCCGACAATCTGGTTCAGCTGCCCCAATGGCGCGACTGGCGGGAGATCGCGCGATTGATGCCGATTGCGGTTGTCGCGCGTCCGGGCTATAACGACCGCGCCCATGCAAGACGTGCGATGGGATGGCTGCGGCGTTTTGTCCGGCCCGCAGACCAGAAAAGCCATTGGACAGACTGGAGACCGCCCGCCCTCGTGTTCTTGCGATTTTCGCCCGATGTGCGATCCGCGACTGCGATACGGCAGGCCAACCCCCGCTGGTTCGAACGCTATGAAGGCCGCGCGATGCGCGACCCGCTGACGCGTTCATGGCTGGTGGAACCGACCGAGAAAGGACGCATTTGATCTCCGCCGACAAGGGTGACGCGCCCGGCGCCGCACCCGCCCCGACGTCTTCGGACGACAGCGTGGACTCGCTCCACGCGCTGATTCTCCACCAGCTGGACGAGGATCAGGCCCAGGAAACCATCTCCATCCCGCTTGCCGGCAAGAGCAGCATCGCCGACCATATGGTGATCGCGAGCGGCCGTTCGACGCGCCACGTCTCGGCGATCGCCGAGAAGCTGGCGCAGCGGATCAAGCAGGAAGCGGGCCGCAGCGTTCGCGTCGAGGGCCTGCCCAATGCCGATTGGGTGCTGATCGATGCGGGCGACGTCATCGTCCACCTGTTCCGCCCCGAGGTGCGCAGCTTCTACAACCTCGAGCGCATGTGGTCGTTCGGCGATGCGCCGCCGGTCGCCGCAGCGAATTGACGTTTTTGTTCTGTTCGGCCTAGAGCCCGAACAGAAGCGGCACCAGCCCGCTCCCCTACCCGGCCTCCCATAGGCTACTATCGTCGGGGAGGCCGGGCGGGGGAGCGGGCTGGTGCCGCTTTCACCAAAGGTGAACGAAAACGCTATGTTGCTGCACATCATCGCGCGCGGGCGCATCGGGCGCGGGCCCGAGGCCGAACTGGTCGAGCGCTATATGAAGCGCGTGACCTGGGCGCAGAAGATTTCGGAACTTCCCGACACCGGCGGGCGGATGCCCGCCGCGGCCGACAATAGCCGCACCATCCTGCTCGACGAGGGCGGCGAGCAGATGTCGTCGCTCGAATTCGCAAGGCTCCTCGAAAAGTGGCGCGACGGCGGGGTGCGCGAGGCGCGTTTCTGCCTCGGTGCCGCCGACGGCTTCACCCCCGAGGAGCGCGAGGGCGCCGACAAGATTATCGCCTTCGGTCGCGCCACCTGGCCGCATCTGATGGCACGCGCGATGCTCGCCGAACAATTGTGGCGCGCGACGAGCATCGTCGCCGGCCACCCCTATCACCGCGAAGGCCGCCAATGAGACGCGTGCTCGCGGGGCTTGCGGCGACCGCCGTCTTCGCAGGCGGCGCGCTCGCGCTGGCGCAGAGCGATATTTTCGACCCCGCCGCCATCGCGACGCGCGAGCGCGAACAGCTTATCGACGCGAAGCAGCAATCGGCGGCGGCGATGGCGCGGAGCGCGCTGCTCGAAAAACAGGCGGAAGCCGCGAGCAGCGAGGCCGACCGGCTCAAGAAGCAGAGCGCCGCGCTCGCCGCGCGCATCCAGTCGGCCGAGGCCGACATCAGCGCGGGCGAGGCGCGCGTCGCGCTCGTCAACCGCCGCCTCGCGGGCCAGCGTGCGCGGCTCGCCGAGCAACAGCAACCCTTGCTCGAACTCGCCGCCTCGCTCCAGCAATTGAGCCGTCAGCCGCCGGTCAGCGTCCTCGCGCAGCCGGGCTCGCTGTCCGACATGATCCACGCGCGCGCGGTGATCGACGCCGCGATGCCCGTGATCGAACGGCGCACCGCGGGCGTCCGCCGCGAGCTGACCGCGCTCGACACAACGCGGCGGCAGCAGGCGATCGCACTGAAGGCGCTGTCGACGAGCAAGGCGCAGCTCGCGCGTCGCCGCGACGCGCTCACCCGGCTCGAAAACGAAGGCCGGCTGCGCTCGCGCGAGCTGATGAGTAGCGCGCAGCTCGAGGCCGACCGCGCGCTGGGGCTCGGCGAGAAGGCGCGCGACATCGTCGAACTGATGGATTCGCTCGAAGCCGACGGCGCGGTCCGCGCCCAACTCGCTGAGCTCGCCGGGCCGATCCCGCGCCCCCGCAACCCCGAAGCGAGCGTAACCGGAAGCGCCGCGCCGCCCGCCACCGCAGAGGCCGAGCTGACCCGAGGCGCCTATCGCCTGCCCGTCGTCGGGCGCATCGTCGCCGGGCTTGGCGAGGTCAATGAAAGCGGCGTGCGATCGCGCGGGATCACGATCGCCGCGCGTCCCGGCGGACAGGTCGTCGCTCCCGCACCCGGCCGCGTCGGCTTCGCCGGCGATTATCGCGGCTATGGCAAGATCGTCATCATCGACCATGGCGGCGGCTGGGTCTCGCTGCTTACCGGTATGATCGCGCTGTCGGTGGGGGTCGGCGATACGGTCGATGCCGGCGCCCCGGTCGGCCGCGCGGGATCGGACGACAGCCGCATCACCGTCGAACTTCGCCGCGCGGGCCGTCCGGTCGACGTCGTCGCGATGATCGGCTGATCGTGCGGTTCATCGCCCGTTCGGCCGCTGTCCCGCAGAGGGATGCACCGCTTGACCCCCACAGATTTGCGTAGGATGATGGCGCGCCGGGGATTATAAGGCGAAATTGCTCTCGCCCGAGTGAAAGATGGAAATGACCGACTCGACCAAGACCGCCGCTTCTCCGAAACGCCGCTTCGCCTTGTGGCAGGGCGCCGCCGCGCTTTCGACGCTGGCTCTCGTCCCGCTCGCGACCGGCGCGATGGCGACCGTCGATTCGAAGACGCAGGAAGAAATCGCGCGCTTCATGGACGTCTATCTCGAAGTGAAATCGAATTATGTCGAGCCGGTCGAGGATTCGAAGCTGATCGAAGGCGCGATCAACGGCATGCTCGCCAGCCTCGATCCGCATTCGGGCTATCTCGACGCACGCGGCTTTTCGAACCTCAGAACCCAGACCGACGGCGAATATGGCGGGCTGGGCCTGTCGGTGACGATGGAGGACGGCGTCGTCAAGGTGATCGCGCCGACCGCCGATACGCCCGCCGACAAGGCGGGGATCAAGGCGGGCGATTATATCACCCATATCAACAAGGAACTGATCTTCGGCATGACGCTCGACGAAGCGGTCGAGCAGATGCGCGGCCGCCCCGGCACGCAGATCGAGGTGACCGTCGTGCGCGAAGGCCAGGACAAGCCGATCGAGATGACGCTGACGCGCGAGATCATCGATCTGAAACCCGTGAAATGGGAAGTCAGCGGCGACGTCGGCGTGCTCACCGTCACCAATTTCTCGGCCGACGCGACCGCCGACCTCAAGGCGGCGATGATGGCGGTCGAAAAGTCGCTGGGCAAGAAGCCGCGCGGCTGGATCCTCGACCTGCGCTCGAACCCCGGCGGCCTGCTCGACGAAGCCGTCGGGATCAGCGACCTGTTCCTCGAACGCGGCGAGATCGTCTCGCAGCGCGGCCGCAAGAAGGGCGACATCGAACGCTATTTCGCCGAACCGGGCGACGCCGCCGGCGGCGCGCCGGTGATCGTGCTGATCGATTCGGGATCGGCCTCAGCCTCCGAGATCGTCGCGGGCGCGCTGCAGGATCAGCATCGCGCGGTCGTGATGGGCGAACGCAGCTTCGGCAAGGGATCGGTGCAGACGGTGCTGCCGCTGACCGACACCACCGCGCTCCGCCTGACCACCGCGCGTTATTACACGCCGTCGGGTCGCAGCGTGCAGGAAGGCGGGATCGACCCCGACATCCAGGTGCCGCAGCTCAGCGACCCCGATTACGCCTCGCGGCCCAAATTCCGGGAAAGCGACCTGCGCCGTCACCTAATCAACGAGAAGAAGGTCGACGACGGCCTGCTCGAAAAGGATGAAAAGGCCGATCCGCGCTTCACCGCGACCGCGGCCGAGCTCAAAGAAAAGGGCATCGAGGATTTCCAGCTCCATTATGCGCTGCAGACGATCGGGCGGATCGGACCGGGCACGGCGCGCATGGCGCAGGCCGGCAAACCCGGCGCCAAGCCCGCGCGCCGCAACTGAGGGCGTTTCGGACATGCTGACATCGCGCCTCGCCGCGCCCATCGTCGCGTTCGCGGCACCGCTCCTCCTCTATGGCGGGGCGCTCGTGTCTCAATATGGCTTTGGCCTTCATCCGTGCGAGATGTGCTATTGGCAGCGCTGGCCGCATCAGGCGGCGATCCTGCTGGCGCTCGCCGCGCTGCTGCTTCGCCGGAACGACAAGGCGATGCGCGCGCTCACCTTGCTCGCCGCGATCGCGATCGCGGTCAGCGGCGCGATCGGCGTCTTCCACGCCGGGGTCGAATATGGATTCTGGGAAGGCGTCACGACATGCGCGACCGGCGCCGGCGGCCCCGTCACGCTCGATTCGATCATGAACGCGCCGCTGATCCGCTGCGACGCGGTGCAATGGTCGCTGTTCGGCATCTCGCTCGCGGGCTTCAACGCGATCTTCTCCTTCGCCGCCGCCGTGCTCGTCTTGACCTTACTGCGGCGCGGGCGCACATCGGCGGCATGACCAATAAGCGCACCGCATCGATGATCCGCGTCGACCAAGCGGGCGAATATGGCGCGACGCGCATCTACGCGGGCCAGCTCGCGGTGATGGGCGACCGCCACCCGATGGCGCGCGAGATCGCGCATATGGCCGAACAGGAGGAGCGACACCGCAAGTTCTTCGACGCGATGATCGCGCGACGCGGCGTGCGCCCGACCGCTCTCCAGCCGGTCTGGAACGTCGCGGGCTTCGCGCTCGGCGCGGTGACCGCCGCGATGGGGCCGCGCGCGGCGATGGCGTGCACCGCCGCGGTCGAGACCGAGATCGACCGCCATTATCAGCATCAGCTGAACGAACTCGGCGACCGCGACCCCGAACTCAGCGCCGCTGTCGAGGATTTCCGCGCCGAAGAGCTCGAACATAAGGAAGCCGCGCTGAAGGCGGGCGCCGAAAGCGCGCCGGGATACCCGATCCTCAGCCTGGCGATTCGCGCGGGTTGCCGTGCAGCCATCGCGCTGTCGAAACGTATCTGATACAGAAAAAGCCCCCGCGTCGTTCATGACCGATGCAGGGTCGCGGTGCCACGCCGCGTCAAATTGACAAAGGAAGATCCGATGACCCGCCTCCCCCTGTTCGCGCTGATCCTCGCCGGCAGCGCCGCCGCCCTGCCCGCCGCCGCACAGGAAGCCACGGTCGACGCCGAAAAGATCAATCAGGTCATCGTCTACGGCAACGACAAGTGCGAACAGTCGAGCCCCGACGAAATCGTCGTCTGTAATCGCCTGCCCGAAACCG
The DNA here is from genome assembly GCF_004795895.1 of Sphingopyxis sp. PAMC25046. Lineage (NCBI taxonomy): Bacteria > Pseudomonadati > Pseudomonadota > Alphaproteobacteria > Sphingomonadales > Sphingopyxidaceae > Sphingopyxis > Sphingopyxis sp. PAMC25046. The sequence continues at coordinate 743,057 of NZ_CP039250.1, read as the reverse complement.
AACGCTATCGCGTGCCCGAGATGCTGCGCGGCAACCCGCTCGATCCGCGCAACGAAGCCTGGGCGAACAAGGTCGTCGCTCTCGAACGCGTCGGCCGCTTCGGCACCGACAGCTGCTCGCCGACCGGCCTCGGCGGCTTCACGGGCTGTACGCAGGCGCTGCTCGCGGGCGCGCGCGCCGAACGACGCGCCGCCGACAAGACCGACTGGCAGGCGATGATCGCCGACGAGCGCGCCAAGCGCCTGGCGGGTATCGACGCCGCGGCCGAAGAGGTGGAGGCGGCGGTCGTAGCCGAAGAGCGCGCGCTCGCCGAACGGCAGAAGGCGGCCGAGGATCTCGAGCGGCAGGCGAACGGCGAGGCTCCGGCCGCGCCGACCGCCCCCGACGAAGCCGATACCGAGCCGCTGCCGGTCCCGCCGCAGCCCTAGGGCCGGAAGCTAGTGCTCACGCGGGGTCCAGCGCCCCGCGCCGCGCCCTTTCCGCCAGCGCAGGATGAAACCGAGCGCCACGCCAGTACCGATCGCGATCGTCAGGTCGGCGAATACCGTCAGCAGCAAGGTAATGAGCAACAGGATGAGCTCGTCCCGCGGCAGCGCCGCATGCTCGCGCCATTTTTCGGGTTCCGCCATATTATAGGCGGTCACCAGCAGCACCGCTGCCAGCGCGGGCAGCGCGAGCGCACCCGCGAGTCCTCCGGCAGCGAGCACGACGATCAGGATTACCGCCGCATGGACCATGCCCGCGACCGGCGTGCGCCCGCCCGCGCGGACGTTGGTCGCTGTGCGCGCGATCGCGCCGGTGACCGGCAGTCCGCCGAACAGCGGCGTCACGACATTGGCATAGCCCTGCGCGAGCAGCTCGGCGCTGGGGCGGTGGCGGCCGTCGAACATGCGGTCGGCGACGATCGCCGACAACAGCGATTCGACGCCCGCCAGAAAGGCGATCGTGATCGCGGACGGAAGCAAGGCGACGATCCGCTCCGGCGTCACATCGGGCCAGTGGGGAGCAGGAAATCCGGTCGGCAACGCACCAAAACGCGAACCGACCGTATCGACCGGCAGGTGGAACAGGAGAACCGCGAACGAAGCCGCGCCGACGGCAATCACCAGCACCGGCCAGCGCGGACGCCAGCGACGCAGCAGCAGGATGGCGGCGACCGTCGCCGCGGTTATCCCCAGCGCCGCAAAGCTGAGCGTGGCGCGCGCCGCCCACAGCGCCTCCAGTTTCGGAAGCATGGCGGCGGGAACCTTTCCCGCCGACAGGCCGAGCGCGTCCTGAAACTGGCTGGCGGCGATGATCACTGCGATGCCGATAGTGAAGCCGTCGATCACCGGTTCGGGGACCAGCGCGATCAGCCGGCCGGCGCGGAAGAAGCCGGCGACGATCAGCAGGATGCCCGCCATAATCGTCGCGACGATCAGCCCGTCCATGCCATGATCCTGAATTACGCCATAGACGACGACGATGAACGCGCCGGTCGGCCCGCCGATCTGCACCCGGCTGCCGCTGGTTGCTGAAATGACGAAGCCACCGACGATCGCGGTAACCAGTCCCACAAACGGCGTGCTGCCCGATGCGATGGCAATCGCGATGCAGAGCGGCAAGGCAACAAGCGCAACGCTGACCCCGGCCAGCGCATCGGCGCGAAAGAGCGGCCAGCTATAATCGGTTGCCGTATCGAGCAATTTGGGCCGGCGCATCGCGTCTCCGTCGATCGAGGGAACGCGATGGCGCTACGCCGCGGCCCGCGGCGCGGTCAAGCCCGCCGTTTCCGTTCGGCTGAGGGTATTTTCCACCCCTACCGTCGTGCCGGACGGATCAAAGAGGGCCAGATTCGCAATGATTCTAGCGGCCCGACGCGATTTTGTTGTGAATCCGCGCCGAACCGAGTGCAAAAATTAACGAATCGCTGGCAAGCTGTCTTGACTTAGGAATTTTTGGGGCAAAACGTGCGGTTCTGGGAATCGCCAGCCTAGGGGGCTGTAACATGGCATCAGCATTCGGACCGCGCCTGTGGAGGCGCACGGCAGTCAGCGTGCCGCCGGCACGAAGCCTCGGTCGCCGAATGACATGGCATGCCGCCGCCGCCCTCATCGCCTTCGCCGCGCTGCAGATCTGGCTCGTGATGAGCGTGGTCGCCGCCGGCGCGCCATCCGCCTTCATCGTCGTCGCGCTGGTCATGCTGCTCGCGCTCGCGCTTCCCGTCGCGCGCTCGACCGAACGCCACTGGTATCGTCTGAGCCGTCAGGCGCTCGCGAGTTGGGGCCTGCACGCGCGCTTCCGCCGTGACGTTCGCCGCCTGTGGTTCGCCGCGCTGACGCTGCCCTTCCTGTGGATCAGCGGCGCGATCGCCGCGACCGACGCGATCGCGGCGATCACCGGCTGATCGCCCGCAGCCAGGTTTGACGCTAGCCCGCGCGCCGTATAGGGCGCGGCAATGCTGACCGTTTCCGAAGCTCTCGATCGCGCGCGCATGCTGTGCGACGCCGCGACCCAGGCCGGCGCCGACGCCGCCGATGCCCTTTATTATTGCAACGCCGCGACCTCGGTCTCGATGCGGCTCGGCGCGCTCGAGGATGTCGAGCGGTCGGAGGGGCAGGATATTTCGCTGCGCGTCTTCGTGGGGCAGCGGAGCGCGAGCGTGTCCACCGCCGACATGGACGCGGGCGAGCTTGCGAAGCTCGTGACCCGCTGCGTCGCCATGGCGCGCGAGGCGCCCGAGGATCCCTATGCCGGGCTCGCGCCTGAAGAATTGCTGTTCAAGGGGCCCGTGCCCGATCTCGACCTCGACGACGGCAGCGACGCCGATCCCCAGTCCTTGCGCGAAGCCGCGCTGATGGTCGAGGAAGCGGCGCGTGCTGTCGCGGGGGTCACCAACAGCGAAGGCGGCAGCGCGAGCCACAGCCGCACGCGCTTCGCGCTCGCGACCAGCCACGGCTTTGCCGGCGGATACGGATCGAGCGGCCACAGCCTGTCGGCGAGCGTCATCGCAGGCGAAGGCGCGGCGATGCAGCGCGATTACGGATGGCACAGCGCGCACCATCTGTCAGATCTCGAAAGCGCAGCCGACATCGGGATACGCGCCGGCACGCGCGCGGTCGCGCGGTTGAATCCGGGCAAGGCGCCGACGGGCAAGCTTCCGGTGCTGCTCGACCCGCGGATCAGCAGCAGCATCGTCGGCCATCTGCTCGGCGCTATCGCCGGTCCCGCGATCGCGCGCGGGACGAGCTTTCTGCTCGGCAAGGAAGAGGCGATGCTGTTCGACAGCGGCATCGTCATCCGCGACGAGCCGCATCGGCCGCGCGGCCTGCGCAGCCGCGCCTTCGACGGCGAGGGCCTGCCGACCGCGGCGCGCGACATCGTGGCCGACGGCAGGATCACCGGCTGGTTGCTCGACACCGCGTCGGCGAAACAGCTCGGCCTGACGCCGACCGGCCACGCGAGCCGCGGCGGCGGCGCCTCCGGGGTCGGCGCGAGCAACTTGCACCTCGCTGCGGGCGGTGCGACGCCGGCAGCGCTGATGGAGGGCATATCCGAGGGCGTCTATATCACCGAGCTGATCGGCCAGGGGGTCAATCCGGTGACCGGCGATTACAGCCGCGGCGCCTCGGGTTTCCTGATCAGGGACGGCGCGCTCGCGGGGCCGATCGCCGAATTCACGATCGCGGGCAATCTGATCGACATGTTCGCCGCGCTCACTCCGGCGAACGACCTTGAATTCCGCCACGGCACCAATGCGCCGACGCTGCGCATCGACGGCATGACCGTCGCGAGCAGCTAAAAGGACGGCAGGATGCCCGCGCGCAACCTCGAAGCGATGATCGCCGCAACGCGCGAGGTCGGCGACATGGCGATGGCGCGCTGGCGGGGCGAGGGCAAGGCGGTCGACGTGTGGCACAAGTCGCACGACAACCCGGTGAGCGACGTCGACCTAGCGGTCGACGCGCGGCTCAAAGCCGTGCTCGGCGCGATGGTGCCCGAAGCGGGGTGGCTGTCCGAGGAAACCGCCGACAATGAAGACCGGCTTGCGTGTCGCGCCATGTGGTGCGTCGACCCGATCGACGGCACGCGCGACTTCATCCGCGGCCGTCCGGGCTGGTGCGTGTCGGTCGCGCTCGTCGTCGACGGCACCCCCGAACTCGGCGTGCTCTATGCTCCCGCGCTCGACGAGCTGTGGGTCGCGCAAAAGGGCAAGGGCGCGACGCTCAACGGCGAAGCGCTGCGCGCCAGCCGCCGCATGATCTTCGACGGGTCGCGCGTGCCCGCCGACAGCCTGCCCAGGATCGACCGCGACCTGATCATGGTGACCAAGCCGAACAGTATTGCGCTCCGCATGGCGCTCGTCGCCGACGACCGCGCCGACCTCGTCGCGACGCTGCGCTGGGGATTCGAGTGGGACGTCGCGGCGGCGGCGCTGATCGCGGCCGAGGCGGGCGCGGCGGTCACCGATGCCTTTGGCGAGCCGCTGAGGTTCAACACGCCGCGCGCGCAGGCCTTTGGCGTCATCGCCTGCGCTCCCGGGATTCATCGGGCGGTCGTCTCGCGCTTGAACGATCGCGCGGTAGCGCTTACATCCCGTTCGTGATCGCATCTTCGGACAAGCCATTCACCGCAGTCTGCTTGACTTTCGGGGCGACTCACCCTAACTGCTCGGACATTCCGACAGCCTGACCGGACGGCGAAGCGTCTTCGTGCGCATCGTGGTCCGTTTTTTGCGTTGGAAATTCAGACGCTTTGAGATGGGGCCGATTGCCAGCGCGCCCTGTGGAGCAGGAGAAAGTTACCAATGGCACGTATCGCGGGCGTCAACCTGCCCACCAACAAGCGCGTTATCATCGCGCTCACCTATATCCACGGCATCGGTCGCAAGACCGCCGTCGACATCGCCGACAAGCTGGGCATCGACCACAGCCGCCGCGTTCAGGACCTGTCGGACGCCGAAGTCCTGCAGATCCGCGAAACGCTGGACGCCGACCACACGGTCGAGGGCGACCTGCGCCGCAACACGGCGATGAACATCAAGCGCCTGATGGACCTCGCCTGCTATCGCGGCCTGCGTCATCGCAAGGGCCTTCCCGTCCGCGGCCAGCGCACGCACACCAATGCGCGCACCCGCAAGGGCAAGGCAAAGCCGATCGCCGGTAAGAAGAAGTAAGGTCGAGCGCGTCCCTGTTGGCGCGCTTCCTTATTTCCCCAGCCGGGGCAGCTTCGACAGCCAGCCACCGGCCATTCAGGATTTAGGTTAGGATTTCATCATGGCTCGTGAACCGCAGCGCCTTCGTCGGCGCGAACGCAAGAATATCTCGTCGGGTGTGGCCCACGTCAACGCGACCTTCAACAACACGATGATCACCATCACCGACGCGCAGGGCAATGCAATCGCATGGTCGAGCGCCGGCATGATGGGCTTCAAGGGCAGCCGCAAGTCGACCCCTTACGCGGCGCAGGTTTGCGCCGAAGACGCGGGCAAAAAGGCCGCCGAACATGGCGTCCGTACCCTCGAAGTCGAAGTCAAGGGCCCCGGTGCCGGCCGTGAATCGGCGCTGCGCGCGCTGCAGGCGGTCGGTTTTCACATCACGTCGATCCGCGACGTGACGCCGATCCCGCACAATGGCGTCCGCCCGGCCAAGCGCCGCCGCGTCTGACGTCTTTTCGGGCGCGCCCCAGCCGGGGCGCCGCCCGCATAAAACTCCTCGCTGGACAGGTGGCCGACCCCCGCCCGTCCCGCCCAAAGCAAAGGGAAATCCATGACTGTCAATATCCGGAACTGGCAGGAATTGAAGAAGCCCAGCAACCTGGAAATCAAGGCTGGCAGCGACGGCAAGCGCAAGGCGACCTTCGTCGCCGAGCCGCTCGAGCGCGGTTTCGGCCTGACGCTCGGCAACGCGCTGCGCCGCGTGCTGCTCTCGTCGCTCCAGGGTGCGGCAATCACGTCGATCAAGATCGAGAACGTCCTCCACGAATTCTCGAGCCTCGCCGGCGTGCGTGAAGACGTCACCGACATCGTACTCAACGTGAAACAGATCGCGCTCAAGATGGAAGGCGAAGGCCCGAAGCGGCTCCAGCTTTCGGCGACCGGTCCCGCGACCGTCAAGGCCGGCGACATCATGGTGTCGGGCGACATCAAGGTGATGAACCCGAACCATGTCATCTGCCACCTCGACGATGGCGCGACGCTGAACATGGAACTCGTTGCCGACACCGGCAAGGGTTATGTCCCCGCGACCGCCAACCGTCCGGTCGACGCGCCGATCGGCCTGATCCCGGTCGACTCGCTCTACTCGCCCGTGCGTCAGGTCGCCTACAAGGTCGACAATGCGCGCATCGGTCAGGAACTGGACTATGACAAGCTGAACCTCACCGTCGAAACCGACGGCACGGTGACCCCCGAAGATGCCGTCGCCTATGCCGCGCGCATCCTTCAGGACCAGCTCCAGGTCTTCGTCCACTTCGAAGAGGCGATGAACGACAGCGGCCTCATCGGCATGGCGGCACCGTCGACCACCGCCGACGAGTCGGACGTCAACCAGCTCAACCGTTTCCTTCTGAAGAAGGTCGACGAGCTCGAACTGTCGGTCCGCTCGGCGAACTGCCTCAAGAACGACAACATCATCTATATCGGTGACCTCGTTCAGAAGACCGAAGCCGAAATGCTCCGCACGCCGAACTTCGGCCGCAAGTCCTTGAACGAAATCAAGGAAGTGTTGTCGTCGATGGGCCTGCGCCTCGGCATGGACATCCCCGGCTGGCCGCCGGAGAATATCGAGGAAATGGCCAAGAAGCTCGAACAGGAACTTCTCGGATAACAGCGCGTCGCCCCCGCGAAGGCGGGGGCCGCTTGCTGCCTTGCGCTATGCTTCCAGCGGCCCCCGCCTTCGCGGGGGCGACGGGGCGGGGAAGGGTCGGCCCGCAATCGACCTGGTCTGGGCTACCTCACACGGGCCCTTAACGAACGAAGGAAAGAAACATGCGTCATAAATCGGGTGGCCGGAAGCTTCAGCGCACGAGCGCGCATCGCACGGCCCTGTTCCGCAACATGTCGGCTTCGCTCATCAAGCATGAGCAGATCACGACGACCGTCGCCAAGGCGAAGGAACTGCGCCCCTATGTCGAAAAGCTGGTGACGCTGGCGAAGCGCGGTGGCCTTGCCAACCGCCGCCTCGCGAACAGCCGCCTGCTGGACGACACGCAGCTCAAGAAGCTGTTCGACGTCCTCGCCGAGCGCTACAAGGACCGCAACGGCGGCTATACCCGCATCATCAAGGCCGGTATCCGCGCCTCGGACGCGGCACCGATGGCCGTCATCGAATTCGTCGACCGCGACGTCGACGCCAAGGGCCAGGATTCGGGTCCGGTCGAACAGTTTGACGAGGATATGGCCGAAGCCTGAGCTTCGTCTCTTCGCCAATGGATCAAGGGCGGCGTCCAAAAGGACAGCCGCCCTTTTTCATGCGATGTGGCCGGTTTCGGGATGGGGAACGGTGGTCGCTGGTGACGATGAACTAGGGGTCCGTTCCTGGTCGCTGCTCTCTCCCGATCCCGACAAACTGTTCCGTTATCGGACATAATCACCTCTAAACCGTCATTTTAACCCGATATTAGCTATCCCGGCTCCATAGCGGCGTCATGCAACGGCGGGACCAGAGCCGATACCGCTGGCTGGGGGGCCAGTGTTTGCAGTCTGCGCGAGCCTGTATCATGCTCGTCTGGCTGGCGTTTACGCTTGCCGCCAATCCCGCCGCCGCGCAGACCACCACGACCTACAGCAACGTGACCGCGGGCACGATCAACGCCGCGACGACCTGCACCGCCCCGCTCGTGCGCAATTTCACCGTCGGCACCAGCTATACGGTCGGCGACGTCGATCTTGGTCTGCTCGCGACGCACAGCTGGCGCGGCGATCTGCGCGTCACGTTGCAGTCGCCCGCCGGAACGCGCGTCCAGCTGGTCAATGGTGATACCGGCAGCATCGACGGTAATAATTTCAACGTCCGCCTCGACGACGATGCGTCGCAGACGGTCAATACCGACGGCAACGATACCAATCATTCGAACAGCGCGCCGCCCTATCAGAATGTCTTCCGCCCCAATTCGCCGTTGTCGGCTTTCAACGGCCAGAACAGCGCGGGGACCTGGCGGCTTGAGATTTGCGACCAATATCCTTCGGCCGACAACGGCAATTTCGTCCGCGCCGACCTTTATCTCACCAGCGTGCCGTCGAGCTACGCCGACTTGTCACTGACCAAATCGGTCAGCAACGCGGCGCCGGCGTCCGGAGCTAGCATCAACTATGTGCTGAGCGTCACCAACGCGAGCGGGTCGACGCTGACTGCGACGGGAGTGACGGTGCAGGATAATTTGCCTGCGGGCTTCAGCTTTACGGGCGCGTCGGGCTTCGGCAGCTATAACAGCACCACCGGCGTGTGGACGGTGGGGACTATCCCGGCGGGGACCACGCGGACCTTGACGATCAGCGGGACCGTCGCGGCGACCGCGGGCGCGACCGTCACCAACGGCGCCGAGATCAGCGCCTCCTCGGCGTTCGATTTCGATTCAACCCCCGGCAACGGCGCAGCGGGCGAAGATGATCAGGACAACGCGAGCTTCACCGTATCGGGGACGCGCGTCGCGGGGACGCCGCCGGCGCTCGTCTGCCCGGTCGGCACGACGACGCACGACTGGGACGGCGTCAGCTGGCCCGCGGGGACCACGAGCGCCAGCGCGGCGCTGACTGCGATCGGGACGGCGAGCTTCAACATTGCGGTCAGCGGCGGCAGTTTCCTCAGCAACGCGACCTATGGCGGCCAATCGCCGACGCGACAGAATGCCGTCACCGGCGGACTGGCGCCCGCACAATATTCGATCTTCGAGCTCGTCGATTTCACCAGTCAGGCGGGAACCGTCACCACGACGATCGCGCTGCCGACCGCGGTGCCCGGTGCACAGTTCCGGCTGTTCGACGTCGATTATGCCTCGGGCCAGTTCGCCGACCGCGTCACCGTCACCGGCACATACAATGGCGCAACCATCTATCCTGTGCTCACCAACGGCTCCGCCAATTATGTGATCGGCAACAGCGCCTATGGCGACATATTGTCGGCCGACGGCAGCGCCGACGGCACCGTAACCGTGACCTTCAATACGCCCGTCGATGGCATCACCATCGAATATGGCAGCCACGCTCTCGCCCCCACCAATCCGGGCCAGCAAGGCATGGCGCTCCACGACATCATTTTCTGCCGCCCGGCCACGAATCTGGTGATCGCGAAGACGAACAGCATCGTCAGCGATCCGGTCAACGGCACGACAAATCCCAAGGCGATTCCAGGCGCCCGGATGCGATATTGCATCCTCGTCACCAACAATGGCAGCGGCACCGCGACGGGTATCACCCTCGCCGATCCGCTGCCCGCCGGCACGAGCTTCGTCGCCGGATCGCTGCGCAGCGGCACGAGTTGCGCAGGCGCGACGACCGTGGAAGACGATAATGCGAGCGGCACCGACGAGAGCGATCCGTTCGGCGCGTCGGTCGCTGGCACCACCATCGCCGCGACCACCGCGACGCTGTTGCCCGCTGCCGCGATGGCGATCGCGTTCGAGGTCGTGATCGACTGACGATCGGCCCCGATTGCATTCTATACCGGATAGTCTAAATGCGCGGCATGAGCACGCGCACCGCCTCCGACAGCAACGACCCCATCGTCGAAACCCGCGACCAGCTCGCGGCGCCCATGATCAAGGGCGAAAAGCCAAGGGACCGCTGGCGTATCGGCACCGAGCACGAGAAATTCGTCTATCGCACCGCCGACAATCGCGCTCCCTCATATGACGAACCCGGCGGTATCCACGATTTGTTGATGGCGCTCACCCGCTTCGGCTGGGAACCGGTGATCGAGGGCGGAAAGGTGATCGCGCTGGCGGGCAGCGACGGCACCGTCAGCCTCGAACCTGCGGGCCAATTGGAACTGTCCGGCGCGCCGCTCGAAAACCTCCACCAGACCTGCGCCGAGACCGGGCGGCATCTGAAGCAGGTGAAGGAAGTCGGCGCCGAACTCGGGCTCGGTTTCCTCGGGCTCGGCATGTGGCCCGACAAGACGCGCGAAGAACTGCCGATCATGCCCAAGGGGCGCTACAAGATCATGCTCGACCATATGCCGCGCGTCGGCAGCCTCGGGCTCGACATGATGCTGCGCACCTGTACGATCCAGACCAACCTCGACTATGCGAGCGAGGCCGACATGGTGCAGAAATTCCGCGTCAGCCTGGCTCTGCAGCCGCTCGCGACCGCGCTCTTCGCCAGCTCGCCCTTCACCGAAGGACGGCCCAACGGTTTCATGTCGTATCGCAGCCATATCTGGACCGACACCGACCCCGCGCGCACGGGCATGCTGCCCTTCGTGTTCGACGAGGGCTTCGGCTACGAGCGCTATGTCGATTATATGCTCGACGTCCCGATGTATTTCGTCTTCCGTGACGGCAAATATATCGACGCCGCGGGGCAAAGCTTTCGTGACTTTCTGAAGGGCGAACTGCCCGCGCTTCCGGGCGAGAAGCCGCGTCTCTCCGACTGGAACGACCATCTGTCGACCGCCTTTCCCGAAGTGCGCCTCAAAAGCTTCCTCGAAATGCGCGGCGCCGACGGGGGCCCGTGGAACCGCATCTGCGCGCTGCCGGCGCTGTGGGTGGGGCTGCTCTACGACCAAGGCGCGCTCGACGCGGCGTGGGATCTTGTCAAGGGCTGGAGCATCGAGGAGCAGCAGAGCTTGCGCGACGCAGTGCCAAGCGAAGGCCTCGACGCGCTCGCGCCCGGCGGCAGCACGGTCGGCGAGCTGGCGCATCACGTGCTCGACATCGCGGCTGCGGGGCTCAAGGCGCGCGGCGAGGTCAATTCGATGGGCGACAACGAGGTCGGCTTCCTCGAACCGCTCCGCCGCATCGCCAAAAGCGGCAAATCGCCCGCGCACGACCTGCTCGACCGCTACGAAGGACCGTGGAACCACGATCTTTCGAAAATCTATGACGAACTGAGCTTCTAAGGCGCCGCCGGCTTTGGGGTGGAGAGCTGCCATTGCATGCTCTCACTTTCGTCATCCCGGGCTTGACCCGGGACCCGCCTTTTCTTCCCGACGACGGCGAAAAGGCAAGGCAGGCCCCGGGTCAAGCCCGGGGTGACGGTAACGGGAATGTCCGCAATCGGCCGGTAGCCGCCTTCCAGCGCACAAGCCGCTACCGCCAAAAAGAAAACCGGCGCGGATCGCTCCGCGCCGGGTTCCCTCGGGTAATAGTTGAAGCGTTACGCGTCAGGCGACGCGGCGCACCTCATTGCCTTCGTCGTCGATGTCGCGAAGGACATAGCCGCGGCCCCAGACCGTCTCGATGTAGTTTTCGCCGCCGCAGGCGAGCGCCAGCTTCTTCCTGAGCTTGCAGATGAAGACGTCGATGATCTTCAGCTCGGGTTCGTCCATGCCGCCATAAAGGTGGTTGAGGAACATTTCCTTGGTCAGCGTCGTACCCTTGCGCAAGCTAAGCAACTCGAGCATCTGATATTCCTTGCCGGTCAGATGCACGCGGATGCTGTCAACCTCGACCGTCTTCGTGTCGAGATTGACCGCGAGCTTGCCGGTCTTGATGACGCTCTGGCTATGGCCCTTCGAGCGGCGGACGACCGCATGGATGCGCGCGACCAGCTCGTCGCGGTGGAACGGTTTGGTGACATAATCGTCGGCGCCGAAGCCGAACGAGCGCACCTTCGAATCCATTTCGGAAACGCCCGACAGGATCAGCACCGGCGTCTGCACCTTTGCAGTGCGCAGCTTTTTCAGCACGTCATAGCCGTGCATGTCGGGCAGGTTCAAGTCGAGCAGAATGATGTCGTAATCATAGAGCTTGCCGAGATCCAGGCCTTCCTCACCAAGATCGGTGGTGTAGACGTTGAAGCCTTCGGTCGTGAGCATCGTGTCGATCGCTTTCGCGGTCGTCGGCTCGTCCTCGATCAGCAGTACGCGCATTGGGCACCCCTTTTTCCCACGATAATCCCGCGAACCGATCGCATGACCATCAAGGATGTCACCGACCAACCCCCGTTGCAGGACTGCCGGAACATTAACCATGAAAGCAATGAAGGGAAAAGGTTAATTTTGATTTAACCCGCGGAAGTCCGCGAGTCGCGTCCAATTTGCAACACTCGCTCAGACCGTTTTCGGATCATGGTGAAGCGTCACATAGCGATCATGTGCCCCGGTACAGGACATTTTGAGCGTGTCGACAAGATGGTCCGAAAGCGCGCGCACGCGCGCTGGACGCAGCCGCGACGGCGGCGACAAAAGGTGCAGATGCGACTGCGGTGGCGACCAGTCGGTGAGGATCGGGACAACCGCGCCCGACGCCAGCGCGTCGGCGGCGATGAAGTCGGGCAGGAGGGCGATCCCGACCCCCGCGACGACGAGCGGCACCGCGATATCGCCATTGTTCGCGAACAAGGGGCCGGTGGGGAGCACCGTCGCTTCCTCATCCTTGCGGTGAAAATGGAGCGGCATCGCCCGCTGACGGTGGCCGTAACCGATCAACCGATGCCTCGCGAGATCGAGCGGATGCTTTGGCACGCCGTGCCTTTCCAGATAGGCGGGGCTCGCGATCACCGAAGCCGCGACGGGCGCGATCGTCCGTGCGAGTAGGCTTGAATCGGCAAGCGGCGCGATGCGCAGCGTCAGGTCGATGCCCTCGGCGACGGGGTCGTTGCGCGCGTCGCTCAACAGCACCTCGATCTCGACCGCGGGATGCTGGTCGAGGAAGGCCGCAAGCGGCGGGCCGAGCACCTTGATGCCGAAACTCATCGGAGCCGCGAGGCGGATCGGGCCGGCGAGGTCGAGCCGGTCGCCGCGCGCCGCCTCGGTCGCCGCGGTCGCCGCCGCGACCATCGTGCGTGCCTCGTCGAGCAGGCCCGCGCCCGCGGTCGACACCGCGACGACGCGCGAGCTCCGATGCAGCAGGGTGATGCCGAGCGACGCCTCGAGCCGCGTCACCGCCTTCGACACGCTCGCCTTCGACAGGCCGAGCGCGGCGGCGGCGGCGGTGAAGCTGCCGCCGTCGGCGACGGCAACGAAACAGGCCCAGCCTTCATAGTCGGGAAGTGCCACGCAATAGCTCCTGATTGGAAACGATGGTTTTCCATCTACGCTATTTTCGAAACGATCCAAGCGCCTATCTTGTCTTCAACAGATGAGCCGCAGGGCACCCAGGCCCAAGGGGCGGCAAGCAAAGGACAAGGCCAATGATCGATATTCGCAAATTCGACACGCTGGGCCACGCCGACCATGGCTGGCTCGACGCCCGTCACCATTTTTCCTTCGCAAACTACCATGATCCGAAGCGGATGGGCTGGGGCGCGCTGCGCGTCTGGAACGACGACGCCATCGCGGCGCAGTCGGGTTTCCCCCCGCACCCGCACCGCGACATGGAAATCATCACCTATGTCCGCACCGGCGCGATCAGCCACCGCGACTCCATGGGCAACGCCGGTCGCACCGCCGCGGGCGACGTCCAGGTGATGAGCGCCGGGACGGGCGTTACACACAGCGAGTTCAACCTCGAGGACGAGGAAACGACGCTGTTTCAGATCTGGATCATCCCCGATCGCGAAGGCGGAAACCCCGGCTGGGGCGCGCGCCAGTTCCCCAAGGCCGACCGTTCGGGCCAGTTCGTGACGCTGGCGAGCGGTATCGAGGGCGATGATGACGCGCTGCCGATCCGCGCCGATGCCCGCGTCGCCGCGGCAACGGTGAACGCCGGCGAAACTGTCTCTTACGAACTCGAGGCCGGACGCCACGCCTATCTGGTCGCCGCCAAGGGCCGCATCCGCGTCAACGGCGAGGCGGCCGACCCCCGCGACGGCATCGCGCTCCGCGATGTCGGCACGATCAGCGTCGAGGCGCTCGACGACGCCGAACTGGTACTCGTCGACAGCCTCTGACGAAACCCCCGGCCGCCGCCCTCCCCCTCCCCCGGCGGCGGCCACCCCGCCGCGGGCCTCTCCGGAAACGGACGGCTCGCGGCCCCCCTCTCCCCCGACCGCAAAAGGAGTATTTACGATGGCCCATATTCTTCGCATCGATGCCAGCGCCCGCAACGAAGGGTCGACCACCCGCTTGCTTGCCGACCGGCTCGTCAACCGCCTCGTCGAACAGAATTACGGCGCGACGCTGACCCGCCGCGATCTCAACGCCGCGCCGCCGGCGCTGCTGACCGAAGGCTGGGTCGGCGCCAATTTCACCGACGAGGCCGAGCGCAGCGACGAACAGAAGGCGCTGCTTGCCGGCTCGGATGAGTTGATCGCCGAACTCGAAGCCGCTGACACGATCGTCATCACCGCTCCCATCTATAATTTTGCGATCCCCGCGTCGCTCAAGGCCTGGGTCGACCTGATCGCCCGCGCGCGCCGTACCTTCCGCTATACCGAAGCCGGTCCCGAAGGGTTGCTGAAGGGCAAGCGCGCTTTCATCGTCTTCGCCTCGGGCGGCGTGCCGCTGGGCAGCGAGGTCGATTTCGCGAGCGGTTATCTCAAACACATCCTTCGTTTCGTCGGCATCACTGATGTCACCATCATCGCTGCCGACGGACATCTGATGGACGGCGACGCCCTCAATCGCGCAACCGCCGCGATCGGCGAGCTGAGCCAAGCGGCCTGACCCGATGCGCCGCCTGCCGAGCCTTTTCCTTTCGCACGGCTCGCCGATGATGGCGCTCGAGCCCAGCCCGGCGCGGGACTTCCTCGCCGGGCTGGGTGCCCATTTGCCGCGCCCGCGCGCGATCCTCGTCGTGTCGGCGCATCACGACGCGGCGTATCAGGGCGGGCGGGCAACGGTGACCGCGTCGACCGCGCCGCCGACGATCCACGACTTCGGCGGCTTCCCCGACGAACTGTTCGCGATGCGCTATCCCGCGCCGGGCGATCCGGCGCTGGCGGCACGGGTTGCCGAGTTGCTCGCCGGCCACGGTCTTCATGTCACCGCCGATGCGGACCGCGGCCTCGATCATGGCGCGTGGGTGCCGCTCTCACTCATCTATCCCGACGCCGACATTCCCGTCGTCCAGCTCTCGATCGCCTCGAATGCCACGCCCGAATGGCATTACGCGCTTGGCCAGGCGCTCGCGCCGCTGCGCGACGAAGGCGTACTGATCGTCGGGTCGGGCAGTATCACCCACAACCTGCGCGCGGTGTTTTCGGCGCGCCCGCCGATCGACGCGCCTGCCCCGGCATGGGTCACCGACTTCACCGACTGGATCGCGGAACGGATGTCTGCGGGGGCCATCCACGACGTGCTGAACAGCGTCCAGCACGCGCCGCACGGCGCGGACAATCATCCGACCCCCGATCATATATTGCCACTGTTCGTTGCGATGGGCGCCGGAGACGCGCCGCTCAAGGCCGAACGGCTGCACGCCAGCACGACCTACGCCGTGCTCGCGATGGACGTTTACGCTTTCGACTAAGGGGACAGCCGCCTATAGCGCGCCATGCTCCTTTCAGATCGTGTCCTATTCCTCGACGGCGAGGCCCTCGTCATCGACAAGCCAGCGGGCCTTCCCGTCGACGCGCCGCGCGACGGCAGCCTCAGCCTCGAAAACCATCTCGATTCCTTGCGGTTCGGCTTCAAGCGCTGGCCGCTCGCCGTCCACCGGCTCGACCGCGATACGTCGGGCTGCCTGCTCCTCGCGCGCAATCCCAAGGCGCACGGCCGCTTCACCCGCGCGTTCGAAAGCCGCGAGGTCGAGAAGCAATATCTGGCGATCGTCGACGGCGTGCCGGAGGGGGACAGCGGCACGATCGACCTGCCGCTTGCCAAGACCTCGACCGCCGAGACCGGCTGGCGCATGGTCGGCGACCCGAAAGGCAAGCCGTCGGTCTCGCACTGGGAGAAGCTCGCGGTCGTCGAGGGCCGCGCGCTGCTCCGCTTTCGTCCCGAAACCGGCCGCACCCACCAGCTGCGCGTCCACGCGCTCGAAGGACTCGGCTTCCCGCTCGTCGGCGATCCCGTTTACGGGCGCGGCGGCACGAAGACGCGCACGCTGCTTCATGCCGAAAGGCTGGTCGTAAAACGTGACGTCAAGCCGTCGATAATTGCCGAGGCGCCCTTCCCCGACGCGTTCGTCGCGTTGGGGTTCGCGGTGCCCGAAGGAGCGGAGCCGACGCGTGGCTGAAATCCCCGAAAGCGCGATCACCGAGAAGTTTCTCGCGGGGTCGGGTCCTGGGGGCCAGAATGTCAACAAGGTCGCGACCGCGTGCCAGCTACGCGTCGATGTTTTTGCGCTCGGCCTCGCGCCCGATGCCTATCGCCGCCTCAAGGCGCTCGCCGGGAGCAAGATGACTTCGGCGGGCGAACTCGTCATTCTCGCGCGCAGTTTTCGCACGCAGGAAGCGAACCGCGCCGATGCACGCGCGCGGCTGAACGAGCTGGTCGATGCCGCGCTCGTGCGTCCCGAACGCCGCATCAAGACCAAGCCGAGCAAGGCCGCCAAGGCGAAGCGCGTCGATAGCAAGAAGGCACGCAGCAGCATCAAGGCCGGACGCGGACGGGTGCGCGGCATCGACTAGGCGACCTGTTGACCAGCCTCTACCGCCTCGATGCGCCCGCGAGCATGATCGCCGCAACGTTCGGCGCCGAGGCGGGCGATGACCCGTGGATCGGCGATTATGTCGCGCCCGCACGCCCCGCGCCGGTGATCGTCAGCGACGGGCGCGGCGGATCGCGGCGCTGGCTGCGCCCGAAGCTGTGGGGGGTGCCGCCGCCGCCGCAGGGCACCGAGCCCGTCACGCACGTCCGCAATCTGACCAGCCCCTTCTGGATCGGCACCTTGCGCCATGCCGAACTGCGCTGCCTGATCCCCGCGACCGCCTTTGCCTATTGGTCGGGCGCGGACGGCGCGCGGCGGCAGCACTGGTTTTGGGTGCCGTCGCAGCCGATCTTCGCCTTTGCCGGGGTGGTGCGGCAGGGGGAGGATTGGCCGTGCTTCGCGATGCTGACAACCGACGCCAACCGGCTTGTCGGACATCACCAGCCCAAGGCTATGCCGGTGATCCTGCACCGCGACGATCATGCGACCTGGCTCTGCGGCGAATGGCGCGCCGCCGAGGCGCTTGCCGTTCCCTTTCCCGGCCAGTCGATGGCGGTCGGCGAAGCGCCGCCGGTATAGACCGATTTCACCATATCGCTTCACTTTGCGGTAACCAGCGGTGCCCTAAATCTGCCGCGACCAAGAATGACATGCAGGGACCGAACTGTGTTGGGGAATCACACCATCGAAACCGTAAAGGCGCCCAAGGGCGGGCGCGGCGCCGAACGCGCGCCGGTGACTGCGCGTGCGCGCTTCCGCGAACCGGGACTCAACCCCTTCGACGTCGAATTGTTCGACCTGTCATCGACCGGCTTTCGCATGGTAACGTCTTTCCGGCCGCAGATCGGCAAGCATATCTGGGTCAACCTGCCTGGGCTCCAACCGCTGGAGGCAGTCGTCCGCCGCGCCGACGGCAATAATTACGGCTGCGAGTTCGTGCACCCGCTCCATGTGTCGGTCGCCCAGCATCTGCAGGCGAAATTGCGCGGCCAGTAAGCGGTCAGCCCTCGGGCTTCTCCGACTTCTTCAATATATGTTTCCACTCGGCGGGCGTCACGCGCCCGACCGACAGCCGCGACTGGCGGATGAGGTCCATGTCGGCGAGCTTCGGATCGGCCTTGATTGCCGCGAGCGTCACCGGATGGGCGAACGCGCGCACCGGCGCGACGCGCACCACCACCCAGGGCGAGCCCTTGTCGGCGGTCGGGTCGGGAAAACTTTCCTCGGTGATCTCCATGATCCCGACGCATTCCTTGCCGATATTGCTGTGATAGAAAAAGGCTTCGTCACCCTTCTTCATCGCCATCATGTTGAGTTTCGCGGTGTGGTTGCGCACCCCGTCCCAGATGCCGGTGCCGTCCTTGACCAGCTGGTCCCACGCATAGGCGTCGGGTTCGGATTTCATCAGCCAATATTGCTTTGCCATGGCGGCGGGCTTAGCCGACCCGCGCGGCGGACGGAACCGCCTTTTTCCCTTTAACCGTCGCCGCGCAGCGCCTAAATCGCGACTCATGATGCGCCCGTGGCGCCGCCCCTTATCAGATGGACTTACCCCGCATGACCGCTGCCGTTCCCGTCATTTCCATGTCGCTTCCCGCCGACCAGTTCGCGAAGGATTTCGGGGCGTCGTTCGAACGCTTCGGTTTCGCGATGATCACCGATCACGGCATCGCCCCCGACCTGATCGACGAGGCTTGGGCGAAGGCGAAGGCCTTCTTTGCGCTGCCCGAGGAGGTCAAGCGCGCCTATCATATCGCGGGCGGCGGCGGCGCGCGCGGCTACACGCCGTTCGGGACCGAGATCGCCAAGGGCGCGAAGGAGGTCGACCTCAAGGAATTCTGGCACGTCGGCCGCGACCTGCCCCCAGGCCACCGCCTCGCCGCGCAGCAGCCGAACAATGTCTGGCCGAAGGAAGTCGACGGTTTCCGCGCCGCCTATGACAAGCTGTTCGCCGAATTCGACCGCGTCGGCGCGCGCCTTCTGTCGGGCATCGCGCGCTATCTCGGCCTCGCGCCCGATTTCTTCGACGACACCGTCGCCGACGGTAACAGCGTGATGCGCCTGCTCCATTATCCGCCGGTCGAGGCGCCCGCGAAGGGCATCCGCGCCGAGGCGCATGAGGACATCAACACGATCACCCTCCTCCTCGGCGCCGAGGAAGCGGGCCTCGAAATCCTCGACAAGGACGGCAGCTGGCTTCCCGTGTCGCCGCCGCCCGGCGCGATGGCGGTCAATGTTGGCGACATGCTCCAGCGGCTGACCAACAACCGCCTGCCCTCGACCACCCATCGCGTCCGCAATCCCGACGCGGGCCGCGCGAGCGTCGCGCGTTATTCGATGCCCTTTTTCCTCCACTTCCGTTCGGACTACCCGATCGAAACGCTCGAAAGCTGCATCGACGCGTCGCACCCGAACCTCTACCCGACGCCGATCACCGCCGACGACTATCTGCAGGAGCGGCTGCGCGAGATCGGGCTAAAAAAATAACCGAAATCAACGGGTAGCAAGGGCTTGACGGGTCACCGTTCGCCGGTTGGAATCGCGCGTTCGCCGACGATCGATTGCCCTTCGCCGGCAGCGATGCCAGAAGACGTCGGTCCCCCGCTCGCGCCGACGTCCGGCCGCGGCCGTTCCCGGAGATATTTATGCGACCCGCCGCCATCTGTTTCGCCTTCGTCGCGGCGCTCGGTGCGCTGCAACCCGCCGCGGCGGCGGAAACCTCACCCGGCCTGCCGTGGAGCGCGCCCGCAACGACCGAGGTCGTGGTGGAGGAGCGCAAGTTCACGAACGGCGACCGCGAGCTGTCGGGAACGCTGCACATGCCGCGCAGCGGCAAGCCCGTCGCGGCGATCGTCGTAACGCACAGCGCCTCGTCGCCGCTGCGCTCGGCGTCGCTCTACGATCATCTCAAGACGATTCTGCCGGTGCTCGGCATCGCCGTCTTCACTTACGACCGGCGCGGATCGGGCCAGTCGGGCAGCCAGAATGCCGGGGGCGATTTCACGCTCCTCGCCGACGACGCCATCGCCGCCGCGCGGAGCCTGAAGAGCGATCCGCGGATCGATCCGCGCCGCATCGGCACCTGGGGGCTGAGCCAGGGTGGCTGGATCTCGCCGCTCGCCGCGTCGCGCAGCCCCGACATCGCCTTCGTCGTGGCGGTGTCGGCGCCGATCGTGACCGCCGACGTCCAGATGATCTTTTCCTCAACGAACCATCTGAAATCCAATGGTTATTCCGCGGCCGACATCGAGCAGATGGTCGCGGCGCGCAAGGCGGTCGACGATTATATGCGCGGCACCGTGAGCCGCGCCGAAGCGCAGGCGAAGCTCGACGGGATCAAGGCCAAGCCGTGGTTCAAATATCTCTATATGGGCGAAACCTTCCGCGACCGCGACGTATCGGGTTGGCGCAAGGAGATCGAAAATGATCCGCTGGTCAATCTGAAGGCGGTCACCGTGCCGACCCTCATCCTGTTTGGCGCCGACGATGCGGTCGTCCCGGTCGCCGATTCGGCCAAGCGCCTGAAGGCCGTCGCGCCGCAAATGCCCAATATCGAGGTGCATGTGATTGCCGGCGCCGACCATGCGATGCAGATGTCCGCGGACCTCGAAACATCGCTGGACCCCAAGTACGACGGCACCGAACGTCCCGATTCGCCCGAATATTTCGCGCTGCTGGCGAGTTGGCTGGCAGCGCGGGGCTTCACCGGCGACTGAGGTTTCCTCCTATCGCCCCGCCCAATAATCGAACACTGCCTGCTGCTGCTCGCGGATGAAGCGTGCCGCCGCGGCACCCTCCCACGGCCCGTCATAGCCGAGGAGCAGCGCGGTGCCGCCGACCCACCAGCCCTGCCCCGGCAAGCGGTCGGACTCGCGGACGACCAGCACCGCAAGATCGGGTTCGCCGTCCGCCGCGCTCAGCCGGTCGACCTCTTCGAGCGTCCGGCACACCGCGCGCATCTTGGGCCGCGTGAAGCGAAAGCCGAGGTCGCCGAGCAGTTCGGAGTAGCTGACGCTGCGCCCCGCGCGCGCCGCCTCGATCAGGATCGCGCGGATGCGCGGCGCGTCGCCGAGCGCCGACACATCCGCCGGGCGTTCATCGCCGCCTAAGCCCCGGTCTTTGGCGGCCATGGAATGAAGCCCGACGTACGTTTCACATAGTCGGCATAAGCGGGCCGCGTCTTGTGCAGCCCCTTTTCGAGCAAGGCCTTGCCCGACCATCTGGTAAGAGTGAAGGTCAGGAAGACCGGCCCGATGAGGCTCGCGAGCGCGGGTCCCCAGCCGAGATCGAGCACGACGAGCCAGATGCCCCACCAGGTCAGCGCGTCGCCGAAATAATTGGGATGGCGCGTATAGCGCCACAGGCCCGTGTCGAGCACTCTGCCCCTGTTCGCGGGATCCTTGCGGAACGCGTCGAGCTGTGCATCGCCGATGCTTTCGAACGCGACGCCCGCGAGCGCCGCAGCGGCGCCAAGCCAGCCGACGAACCCGATGCCCTGAGGGGCGCTCGCGCTCGCCCAGATGCCGATCTGCGCGGGCAGGCAGGTGAGGAAGAGCAAGGGCGCCTGCGTCAGGAAAACGGTGAGCAGCGCGGTCTTTGCCCAGCTCCACTTGCGCTTCTCGATCCTGTTCGCGAGCATTTTTCTGTAGCGCGGATCTTCGCCGTCGCGCGCCCAGCGGATTATGAGGTGGATCGCAAGCCGCAGCCCCCAAAGCGTCGTGAGGCCGAGAAGCAGCTTCGCATGCGGCGCCTCGAAACCGGCCTGCCACGCGGTGCCCCATGCGAGAAGCACCATGCCGAACGCCCAGAAGGCATCGATGAACGAGACGTCGCGGATCAACGTCGCGACGCCCCACAACAGCAGGATTACGCCGAGCAATCCCGCGAAATTGACGCCGAGCAGCGAAAGGGCGTCACTCATGCACGCATGTCCGGTTCCTCATCGGCGCCGACTATATCATCGATCGAGCGGACCGCACGCTCGGGAAATCGGGGAACGCAATTTTTATAGCTTTCCAGCACCTTCACCATGTCGGCCCGAAAATCGCCACTCGGCCAGATCAGCGGGCCGATCCCCCCTGTCCTGGTGCCATAATCCATCAGCCCGACGACCATCGGCACCTTGGCCGCGAGCGCGATCTGGTAAAATCCGGTGCGCCATTTTTTGGCCTTGCCGCGCGTTCCCTCTGGCGCGACGGTGAGCATGAATTCGCTTCGGCGCGCAAATTCCCGCACCATCTGCTCGACGACATTGCCGCCGCCGCGGCGGTCGACGGGAACGCCGCCCATCTGGCGGATGAAGCCGCCGAGCGGCCAGCGGAACAGCGACAGCTTGGCCATGAAATGCGGGCGGACACCGAGGTCGGCGGTCAGGCCAAGGAAATTGACGAAATCCCAATTGCTGGTGTGGGGCGCCGCAATCAGGATGAAGCGCCGCGGCTTGGGCACCACGCCCGCGGCTTTCCAGCCGCGCAGCCGGTACAACAGAAGCAGCAGCCGGCGCACGGCGCGCGCCACCAGCCCCGGCGGGTCGTCTTCCATCGGTGTCACGCCTCCTCCCCTTCCCTCGGCACCGATTGCGCGAAAGCCGCGCGCCGCGCAAGGGGCGAGGAAGGGGCGGCGGATCAGCCGACGAACGCGCGCTCGATCACGAAGTCGCCGGGCGCGGCGTTCGAGCCTTCTTTGAAGCCCAGCTCCTCGAAGCGCGCCTGCAGGTCGCGGATCATCGCCATGCTGCCGCACATCATGACGCGGTCGGTCGCGGGGTCGAAGGCGGTCGGGCCGGTCAGCGGATGACCGAAGAGCGAACCGTCCTCAATCAGCGCGTCGATGCGGCCGGTGGTGCGGAAGGGCTCGCGGGTCACCGTCGGCAGATAATGGAATTGCAGCAGCGCCTGATCCTGCACCAGCGGATCCCCGGCGAGCTGGCTTTCGAGCTCTTCGCGGAAAGCAAGGTCGCTGACCTGCCGCACGCAATGGACGATCACGATCTGGTTGAAGCGATCGTAGATGTCGGGATCGCGCGCGAGGCTGAGGAACGGCGCGAGCCCGGTTCCAGTCGACAGCATGAACAGGCGCCGTCCGGGGGTAAGCGCGTCGGCGACGAGCGTGCCGGTCGGCTTGCGGCCGAGATAGACGGGGTCGCCCGGCTGGATCTTCTGCAGCCGCGAGGTCAGCGGGCCGTCGGGCACCTTGATCGACAGGAATTCAAGTTCGTCGGCATAGGCGGGGCTGGCGATCGAATAGGCGCGCAGCAAGGGACGCCCCTCACCCGGCAGACCGATCATCACGAACTCGCCCGAGCGAAAGCGAAAGCTCGGCGGGCGGGTGATGGTGAAGCTGAACAGATGCTCGTTCCAATGGCGCACCGAACGCACCTCCTCGACGGTCAGCGAGGCGGAGGGGGCGAGCTTGGCGGCTTCGGCGATACGGTCACTCATCACTTTGAACTTTCCTGATGTGTCATGGCGCTGGCCGCGAGGACCGGCATATCGAAACCCGCCGCTACCAACCGGTCGGCCGCGGCGCCCATCGCCTTTGCGATCGAGCCGACGCTGTCTCCCTCGGCCAGCAAGGCCAGCAAGGCCAGCGTCGCATGGGCATTTGCGGTTTCCCCAAGCGAAATATCGCGCCAGAGTCCAAGCAGAATTGCTTCATCCTCTGAAATCTGGAGGCATGGCATCGGGGCAAGGACGAGCGTGTCCACCGCATCGCCGCCGAGCAGCGCCATCGCGACATGGAAATCGGGCAGCGCGTCCGCCGCATTCACGGCGGCAAATCCGCGGTGCAGCTTCCGCGGCGAACACTGACCGCGCTCGGCGGCCGAGACCCACCCCCGCATCGCCCATAGCAGGAAGCGCCCGCTGTTGCAGAGACTTTCCACCGGCCGGTCAACGAAGGCGTACATCGATTCCCTTTACAACGCGCATGTGTGCGGTGTCGGCGGGCTTATATGTTATTGCAAGTCATTTGCAATCTAGAAATAGCCGCCGTGACGATTTCAAGGACCGTTCTACGGCTAGCGACCGGAAGTGGGCATTCTTTTGAACCGTCACCCCGGACTTGATCCGGGGTCCACGACTTCGACGCCGCAGTGGATCCCGGATCAAGTCCGGGATGACGAAGGTCTAAAAAACGATCGTTAGTTGCCATTCCCTGTCTTCGTCATTCCCGCGAAAGCGGGAACCCAGCGAGCCAGCGCAGCCACTGGGTTCCCGCTTTCGCGGGAATGACGAGGGTGGGGAGGAACGACAGCTCTCCACCCCGACGCCGACATTCTGTGGCGACAAAAAAGGGGCCGCCTTTCGGCGACCCCTTCTCTGTTCCGGTATCGGAAAGACTTAGTCCTTCAGGAAGTCGGGCACATGGCCCTGATCTTCCGGACCGTCTTCGCTGCGCTCGCGGCGCGGACCGCGATCGCCGCGGTCGCCACCATCGCGGCGGGGACCACGGTCACGGCCGCCACGGCCACGGTCGCCGCCATCACGGCGCGGACCACGATCGCCACGGTCACCACGTTCGCGCGGTTCGCGGGCCGGACGGGTGTCTTCCAGCTCTTCGCCGGTTTCCTGGTCGACGACGCGCATCGACAGGCGAACCTTGCCGCGCGGATCGATCTCGAGGACCTTGACCTTGACTTCCTGGCCTTCGCTCAGGACGTCGGCGACCTTCTCGACGCGTTCGTTCTTGATTTCGCTGACGTGAACGAGGCCGTCCTTGCCGCCCATGAAATTCACGAACGCCCCGAAATCGACGAGGTTGACGACCTTGCCGTCGTAGATCTTGCCGACTTCGGCTTCCTCGACGATGCCCGCGATCCACTTGCGCGCGGCTTCGATCTGATCGAGGTCGCTCGACGAGATCTTGATCACGCCTTCGTCGTCGATGTCGACCTTGGCGCCGGTGGTCGCGACGATCTCGCGGATCACCTTGCCGCCGGTGCCGATGACGTCGCGGATCTTCGACTTGTCGATCTGCATCGTCTCGATGCGCGGTGCGTGCGCCGACAATTCGCTGCGGGTTTCGCCGAGCGCCTTGTTCATTTCACCCAGGATGTGCGCGCGGCCTTCCTTGGCCTGGTTGAGCGCGGCCTCGAAGATCTCGCGCGTGATGCCCGCGATCTTGATGTCCATCTGCATCGTGGTGATGCCTTCGGACGTGCCCGCGACCTTGAAGTCCATGTCGCCGAGGTGATCCTCGTCGCCCAGGATGTCCGACAGGATCGCATAGTCCTTGCCTTCGAGGATCAGGCCCATCGCGATGCCCGAGACGGGGCGCTTGATCGGTACACCGGCGTCCATCATCGCGAGCGAACCACCGCAGACCGACGCCATCGACGACGAGCCGTTCGACTCGGTGATGTCGCTGGTGAGGCGGATCGTGTAGGGGAAGTCCTCCTTCGTCGGCAGCACGGGGTGCAGCGCACGCCATGCGAGCTTGCCATGACCGACTTCGCGGCGGCCCGGCGCGCCGAAGCGGCCGACTTCGCCGACCGAATAGGGCGGGAAGTTATAGTGCAGCATGAAGTTCTGGTACGACAGGCCATTGAGGCCGTCGACCATCTGTTCGCTTTCCTTGGTGCCAAGGGTAGCCGTGGCAATCGTCTGCGTTTCGCCGCGGGTGAACAGCGCCGAACCATGCGCGCGGGGCAGGAAGTGCGTTTCGGCGACGATCGGACGGATCTGCGTCGTCGTGCGGCCGTCGATGCGCTTGCCGTCCTTCAGGATGGCGGTGCGAACGATTTCGGCTTCGAGCTTCTTGGTCAGCTTGATGCCGGCCATGACTTCCTGCGGGGACAGGCCGTCGGCGGCGAAGCTTTCCTTCGCCTTCGCGCGCGCCTCGTTGAGCGCGTTCGAACGGGCCGATTTATCGGTCAGCTTGTAAGCGGCGGCGATGTCCTTGCCGATCAGCTTCTTGAGCTTGTCCTTGAGTCCGGCGTTGTCGTCGCCGGCGGCGACTTCCCACGGATCCTTGGCCGCCTGTTCGGCGAGCTTGACGATCGCCTTGACGACTTCCTTGCACGCGTCGTGCGCGAACAGGACGGCGCCGAGCATGACCTCTTCCGAGAGTTCATTGGCTTCGGATTCGACCATCATCACCGCGTCGTAGGTCGCAGCAACCACAAGATCGAGGTCGCCTTCGGCAACCTGTTCGTCGGTCGGGTTGAGGATATATTCGCCGTCGACGTAGCCGACGCGCGCGGCGCCGATCGGGCCCATGAAGGGCACGCCCGAAATGGTGAGCGCGGCTGACGCCGCGACCATCGCGAGGATGTCGGGCTCGTTGTGGCCGTCATAGCTCAGCACCTGAGCGATGGCGTTGATTTCGTTGTAGAAACCTTCGGGGAACAGCGGGCGGATCGGGCGGTCGATCAGGCGGCTGACCAGCGTTTCCTTTTCGGTCGCGCCGCGCTCGCGCTTGAAGAAGCCGCCCGGGATGCGGCCGGCGGCCGAATATTTTTCCTGATAATGGACGGTGAGCGGGAAGAAGTCCTGCCCCTCCTTCACCGACTTCGCGGCGGTCACGGCGCACAGGACGACCGTTTCGCCCAGCGTCGCCATCACGGCGCCGTCGGCCTGGCGGGCAACCTTGCCCGTTTCGAGCGTCAGCGTTTCACCGCCCCACTCGATCGATACTTTTTTCACGTCAAACATGTGGTTTCCTTCGCCCGCCGGGCCCTATGCCGGGCGGGGCCTCTGATTCCGGGCAGTCCGGCCCGGGGCGGTTCAGGGCGTCTGTCTGCCCTTATGGCGGTCCCGCCGGATGCGGGAGCGGCCCTGTGGTCCGGCATTTTGCGCGGAGCCAATATGACAGCGGCCCCGGAAATCCGGGGCCGCCAGAAATTCTTACTTGCGGAGACCCAGCTTCGCGATGAGAGCCTGATAGCGACCCTCGTCCTTCTTGCGAAGATAGTCGAGGAGGCTGCGGCGCTTGTTGACCATCATCAGAAGGCCGCGGCGGCTGTGGTTGTCCTTGTGGTGCGCCTTGAAATGCTCGGTCAGCGTGTTGATGCGGTCGGTCAGGATCGCGACCTGGACTTCCGGCGAACCGGTATCACCCTTTTCGCGGGCATTGTCCTTGATGACTTCGGCTTTGCGCTCGGCGGTAATCGACATATCTTTTTTCCTCGAACATCCTTGTTTACAGATTGAAGCCCCGGACGACCTTCAGCGTTCCCGCCAAAGCCTCAATCAGGGCAACGGGACGCATTTCGCTGTCCCTTCCCCAATAGAGCCCGTCTTCGGTGCTACCCCCGGTCCAGACGCGACCCTGACGGATCGCCCCTGCCGCTTCCGGGGAAAGGTTCAGAGCCGGGATGTCGACCAGCCCTGCCTCGAGCGGCAGAAATATTTCTGATTGGGCGGCCCCTTGGCCGAATGCGTTCAATTTGTCCAGCGAAATCGCCTGTTCGAGCGCGAAGGGGCCCGCCTTGGTGCGGCGGAGCATCGTGACGTGACCAACGCTGCCGACCGCGCGCGCGATGTCGCGCGCGAGGCTGCGGATATAGGTGCCCTTCGAGACATGGGCAGTGAGGGTGATCGATTCGAGCCGCCCCCCTGCCTCGTCACCCCGGACTTGATCCGGGGTCCCGCTTTTCACCGTCGCTGAGCGGGACCCCGGATCAAGTCCGGGGTGACGAAGAGAGTAGATCGTCACGCTCCGCGCCTTCATCTCGACCGCTTCGCCCTTGCGCGCGCGGTCATACGCCCGCTCGCCGTCGATCTTGATCGCCGAATAGGCCGGCGGCACCTGCTCGATCGGTCCGGTGAAACGCGGCAGCACTGCCTCTACCTCGGCAAGCGTCGGTCGCGCATCGCTCGTCGCGACCACCTCGCCCTCGGCGTCGAGTCCCGCCGTCTCCGTCCCGAAGGCGATGGTGAAATCGTAAACCTTGCTCGCATCGAGCATCCGCCCGCAGAGCTTGGTCGCCTCGCCGAGCGCGATCGGCAGTACCCCCGACGCGAGCGGATCGAGCGTGCCGCCATGGCCGACCTTGACCTTGCCGAGCCCCGCCTCGCGGCACACGCGCTTCACCGCGCCCACCGCCTGCGTCGAGCCGAGCCCTACGGGTTTGTCGAGAATGATCCAGCCGTTCATCGAAGCGCCGCTAGGCGCGCCGGGCGGCGATTGTCAATTTGCTGCGGGCTTTTCGCCCATGATGTCCTTCGACTTGTCGCGCTTCGACGGTGGCGGGGCCGAGGTGACGAAAGAGGTCAGCGGGCAGCGTTCGCCGCGCACGATGATCGATGCGAATTTGTCGAGCCGCCCGGCGCCGCGTGTTTCGACGCCGATCGCCTGGGCGAAATCGACGTCGCGGCAAAAGCCGGCAAAGATGCCATAATACCAGTTGCGCTGGCGGTCCTGAATCCAGATGCCGCGGCCGCGGTCGGCCTGCCAGTTGCGGATCGAGCTGTCGCTGGGGAATACGATGCTGGCCTCGACACCCAGCGCACGCTTTTCTTCAGTAGGCTCGATGGCCGCCGCCGCAGAAAGGGGAAGCAGCAAGGCGGCCAGGGAGAGTGCGAGTTTCGGTTTCATGATGACGATGCGCATAGCAGACCGAGTCTGAACCCGTGCTGACCCCTTCCGGCGGTTATCGCCCCCATTCGTCCGCTAGCAGCGACCAGAGGCCGGTGTCGCGCACATAGCCTGTCCAGGTGACGCGTTCGGAGCGCAGCACGCCCTCCTTGGTGCAGCCAAGTTTGGCGACGGCCGCCTGGCTGCGCTTGTTGCGTTCGTCGATGCGAAATTCGATGCGGCGGATGCCCGCCGCGAAGGCGTGATCGATCATCAGCTTCTTGAGCCGCCCGTTGAGGCCCGTGCCGCGCGCTTCGGGGTGGATATAGGAGTTGCCGATCTCGACCGTCTGCGCCGACATGTCGGGACGCAGCCAGGCGGTCATGCCGACGAGCCGCTCGCCGTCGAAGATCGCATAGGGCATGCGGAACTTGCCGCCGATCAGCGTGTCGAAGCTCCGGTCGAAATGCTCCGGATCGAAACTCGACGAATAGATCGGCCAGACGTCGGCATCGGCGGCGCAAGCGGCGCGGAGCGCTTCCCGGTGGGACTCGGCCAGCTTGACAAGCCGCAGGTCACCGTCGGCGAGTTCGGTGTAAAGACGATCAAGCATCGGCAAGCGCCTCCGCTGCTTCGCGCCGTTTCGCCATGAAGTGACGCCGGCACATCGCGACATAGCGGTCGTTGCCGCCGATCTCGGTCTGCGCGCCCTCGACCACCGCGCGGCCGTTTTCGTCGACGCGCAGGTTCATCGTCGCCTTGCGCCCGCATTCGCACACCGCCTTCAGTTCGACTAGCGCATCGGCGAGCCCAAGCAGCGCAGCCGATCCGGGAAAGAGCTCGGCCGAAAAATCGGTGCGGAGGCCGTAACAGAGCACCGGGATGTCCGCCTCGTCGGCGAGCCGCGCCAATTGCAGCACCTGTTCGCGCGACAGGAATTGTGCCTCGTCGACGAGCACGCAAGCGAGCGGGCGCCGGCAGCTCTCCCCGGTCGCCGCCGCGAACATGTCGCTGTCGGGGTCGAATTTATGCGCCTCGGCAAGCAGACCGATGCGGCTGGTGATCTGACCGGCGCCATAACGGTCGTCGAGCGCCGCGGTCCATAACATCGTTTCCATGCCGCGCTCGCGATAGTTGAAATCCGCCTGCAGCAGCGTCGTCGACTTGCCCGCATTCATGCTGGCGTAGTAGAAATAGAGCTTGGCCATGGCCGGTGCTTAGGAGCAATCCGGGCGGCGTTCCACCCCGTTCAGGCGGTGAGCCGCAACCGCCAGCTTTCGCTCACTTCGGGCTTGCCGAAATCGTCATGCGTTTCGACCGACTCGACCGTGAACCCCTGCGCCGCGTAGATTTTGCGCGCGCTGGTCAGCACGGCGTGTGTCCAGAGCACGATCTCGCGATACCCCGCCGCGCGGGCAAATTCGACGCAGCGCGCGACGAGGTCGGCACCGATCCCGAGCCCGCGCGCTTCGGGCTCGACAAAGAGGAGGCGCAGCCGCGCGACGCGCTCATCCTCGGCAACCAGAAAGACCGAACCCATCATGCGCCCAGCACGCTCGGCGATCCAGCATTGCTCGCGGCCGGGCTGGAAACCGCGAATGAAGGCGGCGGTAATCTCGCCGATCAGCGCTTCCATCCCGGATCCCCAGCCATAGACCTGGTGGTAGAGAATCGCCTGCCGCGCGGTGATCATGCCCATGTCGCCCACCGCCCACGTCCTGACGCGATAGGGCTCACTCCCGGCGCGGCCCAGCCGGTCGGCGATCCAGTCGATGGCGGCGCTCAGCGTCGCCATATCCGGATCGGGCAACCCGCCCAGAAGCTGTGCCGTCTGGTCGAAGGTTCGCGCATCGAGCGCGGCAAAGGCCGCGCGACCTTCGTCGGTCAGCACGATCGGCCGCTCGCGCGCGTCGACACCGCGCCCACGCGCGATCCAGCCGCGCCGCACGAACTTGCCGATAATCCGGCTGAGATAACCGGCGTCGACGCCCAGCTCTCGCTGAATTTGTTTGGCGAGGGCCGGCTCGCCTACCGCGATCTCATACAAGATCCGCGCTTCGACGAGCGACAGTTCGCTGCCCATATAGTGCGGATCGAGCGCACCCATCCGCCGGGTATAGAAGCGGTTGAAGCGTCGCAGCGCTGCAACGGCGGGCACGAGCGTCGGGCTAGGATCAGGAGAAAGGGCCATGACTCGACCCTCGTGCTATTAATTGCCGATGTCAACTATTATGCCTCGCTTGACTCGTTCCCGGCGGGTGCCATGCTGCGCGCAAGAGATGCAGCATAAACAGTGGGAGAGCTGCCGATGCGGTTGATGCCGGTGACCGACGCGATGTTCCTGTGGGGGGAGAGCCGCGAGATGCCGATGCACATCGGCGGCATCAATCTCTACACTCTGCCCGAGGGCGCCGACGAAACCGAATGGCTGAACGAACAGCTCGCGCTGCTCCGCCAGTCGGAGGGCCTCAGGCGGCCGTTCAGCGAAGTGCTGAAGCTGACCCCGCTCGGCCAGTACGGTCCGATCCGCCTCATCCCCGACCGCGACATCGACATGCATTACCATGTCCGCGCAGCGGCGCTGCCCAAGCCGGGGCGCTACCGCGAGATGTTCGAACTCGCCTCACGGCTCCATTCGGGACTGCTCGACCGGACGCGGCCCTTATGGGAAATCACGCTGATCTCCGGCCTGCCCAACCGCCAGATCGCGACTTTCAAGAAGGTTCACCACGCCCTGATGGACGGCGCCGCAAGCATCCATTTCTATAATTCGATGCTGTCGGCAGATCCCAAGGAACGCCGCGCCGCCTCGCCGCTCTCGGTCGAGGCCTATGAAGCGTACAAGCGCCTCTTTCCGCCCCCCAAAAAGCCGGCGCGCCCGAACCTCACCGACATCAAGGCGATCGGCGATTTCCTGAAGGAGCAATGGGGCAACAGCGTCGGCGTGACCAAGGCGATGAACCAGTATCTCGCCGCGATGTTCGGCATCGGCGGCGATGGCCTTGCGACCCCCTTTGCCGGGGTGCCGCGCACCAGCTTCAACCGCAACATCACCGGCGCGCGGCGTTTCGTCGCGCAAAGCTGGTCGCTGGAACGTGTGCGCGCGATGGGCAAGGCCTATGACGGAACGATCAACGACGCGGTGCTCGGCATGTGCGCGGGGGCGATGCGCAAATATCTTCAGTCGCTGAACGAGCTCCCCGACAAGCCGCTGAAGGCCATGGCGCCCGTATCGATCCGCCCGAAGGACGATATCGATTCGGGCAATTCGGTGGCGTCGGTCACCGCGAACCTCGCGACGCATATCGACGACCCCGCGACGCGCATGGCGATGATCCAGGAATCGATGAATTCCGCAAAGGCGCAGCTTCGCGCGATGACCGCGGCGCAAATCCAGCTCTATACCGCGATCACCAGCTTCCCGATGATGCTCACCGCGCTGACGCGCACGGCCGACAAATTCCCGGCCTATTCGGTGACGATCTCGAACGTTCCCGGCCCGCGCGAGCAGATGTACTGGAACGGCGCGCGCCTCGACGGCATGTATCCCGCGAGCATCCCCGTCGACGGCATGGCGATGAACATCACGCAGGTCTCGAACTTCAGAAATATCGACTTCGGCATCACCGCCTGCCGCCGCAGCGTACCGCACGCGCAGCGGATGATCGACTATCTGGAGGAAGCGCTGGTCGAGCTTGAGGCGGCAGTGGGGATCAGGAAGGGAAAATAGCCGTAGACGCTCAAGAAACCCAGCTGGGCTGAACCGCTATGACGCGCCATGTTTCGTTGGTCTTGCGGAGTGCGTAGTTTTCCCCGCGCCCGCAGAGATCGCCGCAAATCAAACCGACCTTGATGAAGGCGGTATCGCCCGCGACCCACGGGGCCGAATAGACCATCATGTGATGCGCTGGCATATCGTCGCGCAGCGATACACGCGCCCGAACATCAGCTATCGCCAGCCCGGACGGGTCGATGGAATCGAACTTCTGCTGCGATGCAGCGATCTGCAATCGTGCGATCCCTGCTGCGCTGGGTGACTGCAAGCGGGAAATATCGATTGCCTTGGGAAGGGGGTTTTCGGGGGTAATGCCTGCATAGCGCTCGAAATTTACTGCGGCATCGTGCCACGACATTTCCAGCCACCGACCCTTTTCCTCGCCCAGATGGACGTCGATGGCTACGCAATCCGCGGATGTCGACGTCGCGCCGCACGGCTTCGTTTCGATAAACTTGATATGGGCTGGCTTCGCCTCGGCAGCCATGGGCGGCGCGGCACCGCCGCCGGCCTCAGCGTTCTGGATCGACAGGTTGTAGTCGGACGCAGCTTCGATGATATCGAGTGCATCGTCGAGCGACGGCCGCACAAACTGCGGGGGCAGGAAAGCAAGCGACAAGGCTACTCCGATCGCCGCAAGCGTCGCGATCACGAGCGGCGCAACCTGCTTCATTCGCCCTCGCCGCTCTCCAGATCCCGCATCACCTTCGGATCGCGAAGCAATTTGTCGATATGGCTCGCCTCGTCGAAGCTTTCGTCGGCCAGGAATTTGAGTTTCGCGGCATATTTCATGCGGATGCGGTGCGCGACCTCGCGCTGCAGATAGGCTGTGTTGGTGCGCAGCGCCTTCAGCACCGCCTCCTCATCCTTGCCGAGCAACGGCTTCACGAACACGGTCGCGTGGCGGAGGTCGGGCGACATGCGCACCTCGGTCACGCTGACCGGGTGCGTCGCCAGCACGTCGTCGTGCACGTCGCCGCGCGCGAGGATCTCGCTCAGCACATGGCGCACCTGTTCGCCCACGCGCAGCACGCGGACGGAGGGGCCTTCGGATTGTTCCTTGTGGCGCATCGGTCAATTCCTCCTGCACCCCCGCGCCGGCGGGAGTGCAGGGATGGCACAGTTACAGCGTACGTTCGCGCAGCTCGACCTCGAAGACTTCGAGATGGTCGCCCGCCTTGATGTCGTTGGTGTCCGCCAGCACGACACCGCATTCGAGGCCCGCGCGCACTTCGGCAACGTCGTCCTTGAAGCGGCGCAGCGATGCGATCGTCGTTGCCGAGACGATGACATCCTCGCGCGTGAGGCGCGCGTGGAGCCCCTTGCGGATCGAACCTTCGAGCACGAGCAGGCCTGCGGCCTTGTCGCGCTTGCCGGCCGGGAAGACTTCCTTGACCTCGGCGCGGCCAACGACGTTTTCGATACGCTCCGGGCCCAGCTCGCCCGCCATCTCCTTCGCCACGTCGGCGGTCAGGTGATAGATGACATCATAATACATGAAGCGCACTTTTTCGCGGTTCGCGATCTCGCGTGCCTTGGCGTTCGGGCGGACGTTGAAGCCGATGATCGGCGCGCCCGTGGCGGCCGCCAGCGTCACATCGCTCTCGGTGATCGCGCCGGCGCCCGACTGGAGCACGCGAACGCGGATCTCGTCGGTCGACAAGCGGTTGAGCGCGTTGACGATCGCTTCGACCGAGCCCTGTACGTCGCCCTTGATGACCACCGGATATTCGATGACCTTCGCCTTGTCGGCGAGCGCCGAGAACATGCCTTCGAGGCTGACGGGCGCCTGCGCCGTCCGCTTCTTGAGCGCCTGTTCCTGACGATAGGCGGCGACTTCGCGCGCGCGCGCCTCATTCTCGACGACGGTCAGCGTGTCGCCTGCCATCGGCACACCGCCGAGGCCGAGGACCTCGACCGGCATCGAGGGACCGGCCTGTTTGATCTGCTTGCCATGATCGTCGACGAGCGCGCGGACGCGGCCGCTTTCGGCACCGCAGACGAAGATGTCGCCGACGTTGAGCGTGCCGCGACGAACGAGGATCGTCGCCACCGGGCCGCGGCCCTTGTCGAGCTTCGCCTCGATCACCGTGCCTTCGGCGGCGCGATCGGGATTGGCCTTCAATTCCATGATCTCGGCCTGCAGCGCGATTGCGTCGAGCAGCTTGTCGAGACCCGTTTTCTTGAGCGCCGACACTTCGACATTCTGGACGTCGCCGCCCATTTCCTCGACCACCAGCTCATGCTCGAGCAGGCGTTCGCGGACGCGCTGCGGATTGGCGCCATCCTTGTCGACCTTGTTGATCGCGACGATGATCGGCACGCCGGCCGCCTTCGCATGGGCAATCGCCTCGATCGACTGCGGCTTGAGACCATCGTCGGCCGCCACCACGAGGATGACGATGTCGGTGACATTGGCGCCGCGCTGGCGCATCTCGGTAAAGGCTTCGTGGCCCGGCGTATCGAGGAAGGTGATGACGCTGCCGTCCTTTGCCTTCACCTGATAGGCGCCGATATGCTGGGTGATGCCGCCGGCTTCGCCCGCAACGACATTGGCGCCTCGCAACGCGTCGAGCAGGCTGGTCTTGCCGTGATCGACGTGACCCATGATCGTGACAACCGGTGCGCGCGGCTTGAGCTGCGTGGCATCGTCGACATCCTGATCGTGGCGGATGTCGATATCGCCTTCGCTGACGCGCTTGATCTCGTGCCCGAATTCGGTGACGAGCAGCTCGGCGGTGTCCTGATCGATCGTCTGGTTGACCGTGACGGGCATACCCATCTTGAACAGCGCCTTGACCAGATCGGCGCCCTTTTCGGCCATGCGGTTCGCCAGTTCCTGCACGGTGATCGTGTCGGGCACGACGACTTCGCGGACCTGCTTTTCGCGTGGACCCGAAGAGGTCATATGCGAACGCTTTTCCTTTTCGCGAGCGCGCTTCAGCGCCGCAAGGCTGCGCGCACGCGCACCTTCATCCTCGTTGAGCGCGCGCGTGACGGTGAGCTTGCCCGACTGGCGGCGATTGTCGGCGCCGCGGTTCGCTTTCGGCTCGGGGCGCTTGGGTTCGGGGCGCTTCGGCGCCTCGACCGGGGTGAAGCGGCGCGGCGCCGGGGCGGCGCTGCTCGTCGTCGCCGGACGCGGCGCGGCCTCCTCGCCCTGCGGTTCGGCAGCGGCAGCAGCAGGCGCCTCGGCCACGGGTTCGCTCGCAGCGGGCGCAGGCGCAGGTTCGGCCGTCTTCGCGGCAGCCTGTTCCTGACGCGCTTCGGCGCGGGCCTTTTCTTCTTCGGCAGCACGCGCACGCGCGGCTTCGTCGCGGCGGCGATTTTCTTCGAGCGCGGCCATGCGCGCTTCCTCGGCCTCGCGCAGCAGCTGCGCCTGACGTTCCTGACGCGTCATCAGGCTGTCGGGCGCGGGCTTCGGCGCGGCGGGCTTGGGAGCCGGCGCAGGCGCAGGCGCGGGCGCAGGCGCCGGGGCGGCCTGGGCCTCTTCGGCCTCGGGTGCCGGGGCGGCTTCGCCCGGACGGCCAAGCACGCGGCGACGCTTCACCTCGACCACCACCGTATTGCGGCGGCCGTGGCTGAATTGCTGCTGCACCTGTCCGGCCTCGACCGTCCGCTTCAGCCCGAGCGGCTTGCGGCTAAGGGTCGGCTTGTCCTGTTCGTCACTCATCGAAAACCATCATTCCTTCAAAACGCGTCCGAAACGGCGGAAGCCGCGGACGTATCCCCTGTCCCCGACGTGCGGGAAGCTGTGTTCGAAACGCGATTGGCCGCGTCCCTACTCCATCCGGTGAAAAACTGCCAGCGGCTCAAATGCGCCAGCACCCGGTCGGCGGCGCGGGCGTCGACAATCGCCAGATGCACCGCATTCTCGCGCCCCAATGCCATAGATAGGGTGCCGCGGTCCACCGGCAAGACCAGACCCTCGCGGCCCGAGCCTTCGTCGTCCTCGCCGACGCGCCACGCCTGCGCCAGTTTCTTGCGGCCGTCCTCGCCCGCATCGCTCGTGTGGAGGAGCAGGCGCACCTGCCCGCGACGCGCCGCCTGCTCGATCTTGTCATTGCCGCTGATCAGCGTGCCCGCGCGCGATTCAAGGCCCAGCCGGTCGAGCGTCGCGCGGGCGAGCTGTGCCTCGATCCGCGCGCCGAGATCGTCGGGAATCGTGATTTTGCCTTCGTGCAAGGCGCGCGCGAGCCCGCTCTTGAGCTTGCCCTTGGCATGCGCGACCTCGAGGTCGGCGCGCGTTACGCCGATCCATGCGCCGCGCCCCGGCGCCTTGCCATGCACGTCGGGGGCGATGCTGCCGTCGGGCCCGAGCGCCAGGCGCACGAGCTGCTCCGCCGGCGAAACCTCACCGGTCACGACGCAGCGCCGCTCGGGCACATGCTGGCCGCGCCCCTTTGCGCGGTCGGTTTCGGTCAGCTGATCATTGCGCGGGGTCCGCATCGGCGGCCTCCCCGGTTTGCGACTCCGCCGCGGCTTCAGGTTCGTCGTCGAACCAGTGCGCGCGCGCCGCCATGATGATCTCGTTGCCCTGCTCTTCGCTCAGGCCATATTCGCCGAGCACGCCGCCCTTGTCCTCGGCGCGCTCGCTGCGCGGCGGGCCGCGGCGGTTGTCGGCGCGCTTCTTGGCGATCAGTTCGTCGGTCGCGAGGTCGGCGAGGTCGTCGAGCGTCTTGATCCCCGCCTTGCCGAGCACGACGAGCATCGCTTCGGTCAGATGCGGAATATCGGCGAGCGCATCTTCGACGCCGAGTTCGCGGCGTTCGGCGCGCGACGCTTCCTCGCGGCGCTCGAGCCCCTCGGCAGCGCGGCTTTGCAGTTCCTCGGCGAGTTCCTCGTCGAAGCCCTCGATGCTCGCCAGTTCGTCGAGCGGCACATAGGCGACTTCCTCGAGTTCGCCGAAACCTTCGGCGACGAGCAGCTGCGCGAGCGTCTCGTCGACGTCGAGTTCTTCCTGGAACATCGTCGAACGCTCGACGAATTCGCGCTGGCGCTTCTCGCTCGCGTCGGCCTCGGTCATGATGTCGATCTGGCTGCCGGTCAGCTGGCTGGCGAGACGGACGTTCTGGCCGCGGCGGCCGATGGCGAGCGACAACTGGTCGTCGGGAACGACGACTTCGATGCGGCTGTCATCCTCGTCGATGACGACGCGCTGCACCGTGGCGGGCTGGAGCGCGTTGACGACGAAGGTCGCGGTATCTTCGGACCAGGGGATGATGTCGATCTTTTCGCCCTGCATTTCCTGGACGACCGCCTGGACGCGGCTGCCCTTCATGCCGACGCAGGCGCCGACAGGGTCGATCGAGCCGTCGTAGCTGATGACGCCGATCTTCGCGCGCGAACCCGGGTCGCGGGCGGCCGCCTTGATCTCGATGATGCCGTCATAGATTTCGGGCACCTCCTGCGCGAACAGCTTCTTCATGAAGTCGGGGTGCGCGCGGCTGAGGAAAATCTGCGGACCGCGGTTCTCGCGGCGCACCGACAGGATCAGCGCGCGGACGCGATCACCGACGCGCATCAGTTCGCGCGGGATCTGCTGGTCGCGGCGGATCACGCCTTCGGCGCGGCCGAGGTTGACGACGATGTGGCCGAATTCGACCGACTTCACGACGCCGGTAATGATCTCGCCCGCGCGGTCCTTGAACTCTTCATACTGGCGCTCGCGATCGGCTTCGCGGACCTTCTGGAAGATGACCTGCTTCGCCGACTGGGCGTCGATGCGGCCGAGGTCGACCGCGGGCAGCGGGTCGACGATGAAGTCACCGATCTTGGCATCCTTCTGCAGCTTCTGGCCCGAGGCCAAGTCGACCTGCTTGAAATAATCCTCGACCTGTTCGACGACCTCGACGACGCGCCACAAACGGAGATCGCCGGTCTGCGCGTCGAGCTTGGCACGAATGTCGTTCTCGGCGCCATAGCGCGCGCGCGCCGCGCGCTGGATCGCTTCCTCGATCGCCTCGATGACGATGCCCTTGTCGATCATCTTCTCGCTAGCGACGCTGTTGGCAATCGCGAGCAGTTCGGCCTTGTTGGCGGAAATGGCAGTGGCCATCAGTCCTGTCCTTCTTCTTCCATTTCGTCGGCGCCCTCGATCGAGAGCGGAACGGTTGCGGCAATCAATTTGTCGGTGAGGACGAGCTTCGCCGTGTCGATCGCGTCGAACGGCAGTTGATGCTCCACCCCTTCCTTGTCGAAAATCGTGACGGTGTCGCCGTCGATACCGGCGAGCTCGCCGTTGAAGCGCTGGCGTCCGTCGCGCTTCTCTTTCAGCGCGATCTTCGCTTCATGCCCCGCCCAGTCGGCGAAATCGGCGCGGCGCGTCAGCGGGCGGTCAATGCCGGGCGACGAAACCTCGAGCCGGTAGGCGACGTCGATCGGGTCCTTGCCCGCCTCCTCGAGCGCGTCGAGCCGGTCCGAAATGCGGCGCGACAGGTCGGCGCAATCGTCGATCGTCAACTGGCGCGTGTTGGGGCGTTCGGCCATCACCTGCAGCGTCGGGTCGCTCTCGCCGCCAAAAAAGGCGACGCGCACGAGCGCAAGGCCCATCGCCTCGGCTTCGGGCGCAATGATCGCATTGAGGGCGTCGAAATCGACCAAGTCATTATCCCAAATAGGATGACCGGAAAGCCATGCAGCTTTGGCCGCCGCGGCCCGCGGCCCCGACGTCCCAACTGGCTAACCATGTCAAGAAGTAGGCCGCATATAGGCTTGCTACGGTGAGTCGGCAAGGGGGAATGGATCGACGCCGGTCGACCGCCTTCGCGCGATCGGCGAAAGCGGGTATGCGTTGCCCCTGTCATATTGGAGTTCAACATGGCCGACACTTTGATCACCGCGCTGCTCTGGTTCTCGATCGTCGCCTGCGGGCTGCTCGCCGGACTCTATTTCGCGTTCTCTGCCTTCGTGATGACAGCGTTCGCGCGCATCGACATCCCCGCGGGCGCCGCGGCAATGAACAGCATCAATCGCGTGATCCAGCGCTCGCTTTTCATGCCGCTTTTCGCTGGATCGAGCCTGTCGAGCCTCGCGCTCGCGGTGATCAGCGCGCTGCATTGGGACGAAGCGGGCGCCTGCGCGGCGCTGGCCGGGGGCGTGGTCTATTTCCTCGGCATGTTCGTCGTGACGATGATCTTCAACGTCCCGCGCAACAATGCGCTCGACGCGAGCGATCCCATGACAGCCGGGGGGCAGACGGTCTGGGTACGCTTTCTCAAGGAGTGGACGGCCTGGAATCATATCCGCACACTCGCCTCGACCGCGGCCCTGATCCTGTTCGTCGTCGCGCTTGCCGAACGTGCCTGACGACGGCGAAACATTTTATTGGCGTTTCCGCGTATAAGGCGGGTTGGCCGCTTCGCGCGAATCGCGCGCCGAGCGCCGACGGAATTTGAAACGCGCATGAAGCCCGAACTGTCCCTCACCGCCCGCTCGACGTGGCGCGACCCGGTGCCGGAAAAACCGGCAGGGCCGGGGCGCGCTTTTTGGGCGGCGATCGTCGGAGTGGTTGCGGTCGCGTGCCTCGCCTTCCTGCTGTCGAGCGGTCAAATGCGCGCACCCGCGGTCTTCGGCCCGTACAGCGTGTCGGTGCCGATCGATTTCCGGGCCTATGACCCCGAACGCTGGGCGATCATGAATGCCGAAGATTATCAGGCGGCGCTGAAAATCGACCCGTCGCTGCCCGATCCGACGAGCATCGGATATAGCAATGCAACCGCGCTGCCCCCCGCCGATCCCGCGCTGCTGCGCGAGGAGGCCTTCGTCGGACCGGCCGCCAAACCCTATGTCTTTCGCGGGGTCACCGCGCTCGATCGCGAGCGCGCGCATTATTGCC
The DNA here is from genome assembly GCF_004795895.1 of Sphingopyxis sp. PAMC25046. Classification (NCBI taxonomy): domain Bacteria; kingdom Pseudomonadati; phylum Pseudomonadota; class Alphaproteobacteria; order Sphingomonadales; family Sphingopyxidaceae; genus Sphingopyxis; species Sphingopyxis sp. PAMC25046. The sequence continues at coordinate 703,320 of NZ_CP039250.1, read as the reverse complement.
TGACCGCCGCCCTCTATTATGAGGCGGCGTCCGAGACCGACGACGGCATGCGCGGGGTCGCGCAGACGGTGATCAATCGCGTCCGCCATCCGAGCTTTCCCAACACCGTGTGCGGTGTCGTCTTCCAGGGATCGCAGCGCGCGGGCGTGTGCCAATTCACCTTCAGCTGCGACGGTGCGATGGCGCGCGCGCCCGAACGGCGGAACTGGCTGCGCGCGAGCCGTATCGCATCGGCCGCGCTGGGAGGCTTTGTCTTCCCGAAAGTCGGGCTGGCGACCCATTATCACACGCAGGCGATCTGGCCGCGCTGGGGCAAAAGCCTGGTGATGACCAATATCGTCGGCGCGCACATCTTTCATCGCTGGCGCGGCCGCTGGGGAATGCCCGACGCGTTCCGTGCGCCCTATCCGGGCCGCGAACCTGTTCCCGGTCCCTATCTGCCGCTCGCGCAGCAGCTCGCGATCCTCAAGGGCCAGGGCCTCGCCCCCGGCGCGGGTCCCGCACCGATGCTCGGCGGTCCCGCCGCGCCGCTGCCCGATGTCACCCCGACGCCGCTGCCCGGCGCGATGACGCCGCCGGCGACCACCGCGCCGCCGCCCGCCTCGACGCCGACCTACACCGATCCGCGGCTCAACCAGTCAGGCCAGATTCGCGAGGAATTCCTCAAGAGCGGTGAGTGGAAAGGCTGAGGCTTTCGGCTCGGGCTGAACGCAGCGCTCGCGGTTTTCGCGAGGTGGGTGAAGCGACTTACCGCCCCTGACTGCGCCACCGCTTGACGACGCGTTCCAGGATTTCCGCCTCACCGCCGGTTTCGCGCCACAGCTTCGAGAAGAGCGGATCGCTCGACGCCGGCCGTTTTTCCTCTTCGAGCGTGTCGAGATGAACGCGGATCGGGATCGAGACGCCTTCACCGCAGATGATACATTCGCGGTTGCGCAGCGCCGGGATCGAATCGATGAAGCCGCGTGCGCCTTCGGGCATTGCCGCTTTGACGAAATGCTGGTCGCGTTCGTTGTTGAGGCGCATCGAAATGATCGTGCCGCACTGCGACAGCACGCCTTCGGCAAGATCCGACGGGCGCTGGGTGATGAGCCCCAGCGACACGCCATATTTGCGGCCTTCCTTGGCGATGCGTTCGAGGATCTTGCGCACCGCCTGCCCGGTCCCGACGTCCTTCGACGGAATGTAGCGGTGCGCTTCCTCGCAGACGAGCAGGATCGGGCGCTGCGGCTCGCCGCGCGACCAGATCGCATAGTCGAAGGTCAGGCGCGACAGCACCGCGACGACGACGCCGGTGATGTCCGACGGCACCCCCGACACGTCGATGATCGAGATCGGCCGCCCGTCCGACGGCAGGCGGAAGATCTTGCCGAGGAAGTTCGCCATCGTGTCGGCGACGAGCATCCCCGAGAACATGAAATTATAGCGCGGGTCGGCGCGCATTTCCTCGATCTTGCCCTTGATGCGCATGAACGGCGCCGACGAGGTCGCCTTGTCGAGCTTGCCCATTTCGTTCTGGAGGATGTTGAGCAGATCGGAGAGCAGATAGGGAATCGGCGAATCGACCGTGATCTTGGTCATGCCCTCTGCCAGCCGGTTCTTGGTCCGCGCCTGGAGCAGGCAGCGCGCGAGCACGTCGCAGTCGGCCTGGCGGTCGCGTCCTTCGGCGGTGACGAACACTTCGCAATGTTCCTCGAAATTCATCAGCCAGTAGGGCATCGCGAGATTGTCGACGTCGAACAGCGCGCCGGTGCCCTTGAAGGCGGCCGAATATTCGCCGTGCGGGTCGACCATCACGATATGGCCCTGTGGCGCGAGTTCGCAAATCTTGTGGAGGATCAGCGCGGCGCTCGTCGACTTGCCGGTACCGGTCGACCCCAGCAGCGCGAAATGCTTGCCGAGCATCGCATCGACATAGAGCGAACCGCGAATATCCTTGGTCGGATAGACGGTGCCGATCTCGACATGCGCGCGCTCGTCGGCGGCGTAAATCTGTTTGAGGTCGGCGCTGGTCGCGGCAAAAACCTGGCTGCCCGGGATCGGATAGCGCGTGACGCCGCGGCGGAAATTATGGATGCGGCCGGTGATCTTTTCCTCTTCGCCCTCGCCAAGAAAATCGATCGTCGCGATAATCAGCCCTTCACCGCGCGTGTCGAGTTGCTGGTCGCGGATGCTCGCGATCAGCCAGACATTGCCGACGCGCACCTTTACCTGCGCCCCGACCTGCCCGGCCATCGCCACCGCAGCATCGGTCGACGACGCCAATTTTCCGATCACCGCGGAATCGAGCAGGATGCGCGAGGCCGAGCCGGAAATATCGACGACTTCGCCGATCATCAGGTCATCGCGATGATGGTTGGCTACCGGCACGACCGGCGCCGCCACGCCACCGCCCGCCAGACGCACATGCTGCGCCGCCGTCAAATCCCCGGCGCCGAATCCGCCACCCTGCATGTCCATATATCCGCCCCGCCTATTGTGGTCCCGGCTCCAGCTATCGCAGACGAGGGTAAATAGGCCGTGAACTTAGGACTAAAAGCTTGTGTCTAACGGCGGCGGAAAATCGCAGATGCGCCATAGCCGAGCACGAGCGACAGGAGCACCGCGGAAAGACCATAGAGAAAGCCATGGCGCTCCGCCGCGAGCGCGACGAAGCGTTCGAACCCGGCCTTGCGGATCTGGACGTCGCGCGCCGCGACCGCGAGCACCCGGCCGCGGCTGATCAGATAGGTTTCGGCGCGATAGGTACCCACCGGCACGCGCGCCGGCACGGGAATGCGGGCGCGATAGAGCACGCCCTCGGTGATTTCGACCGCGGCGGGGTTTTCGACGAATAGCCCCGCGCGGCGATAAAGGTCGATGAGCCCCGCTTCGAACCGTCCGAGCGTTTTCGCTTCCGGAAATCCGGTCGGCGACATCGACAGATTGGCAAGGCCGAGCTCGAAGATTGCCGCGGTCCGTTCGTCGACCAGCTTGTCGATCGGCCGCGACGATCCGATCGCATAGAAGCCGGGCGAGGTGCGCAGCCGGATGCTGTTCGCATTAACCCATATCCCCGCCACACGGCGCTTTTCGCGCAGCACGATCGGCCGCACCGGCCCCTTGAGCACGACAACGATGTCGGCGCGGTCGTCGGGCAGGCGCTGGCCGGGATAGAGGATCGCGCCGAACAGCAGCAGTTCCTCGCCGGTGAAGCTGTACTGGATGTCGATCGCGCGGCTCGATACGTCGGGGACGAGCCGCGGATCGGCGGCGCTCGCCGCGGCTGTTGGCAGCAGCGCGAATGCGAGCGCAAGGACAAAGGCGCGAACCCGGGTCATTGCACCGTGTAGATTTCGTCGGGGCGTATGAAGAGGTCGACCGCCATGCGCGCCGCGACGAGCAGCACGATGACCGCCAGCGCCATGCGCAGATATTCGGGTTTCACCCGCTGGGCGAAGCGCGCGCCGATCTGCGCCCCGGTGACGCTGCCGAGCAGCAGCAGTCCGGCGAGCACGATGTCGACCGCGCCCGTCGTCATCGCGTGGACCATCGTCGTCGCGATCGTCACGAACAAGATCTGGAACAGCGAGGTCCCGACGACCACCTGCGTCCCCATGCCGAGCAGGAAGATCATCGCGGGCACCATGATGAAGCCGCCGCCGACGCCGAGCAGCATCGTCAATATGCCGACCGCCATGCCGAGGATCAGCGGCGCGAGCGGCGAGATATAGAGGCCCGAACGATAGAAGCGCCAGCGCAGCGGCAGGTTGGCGACCATCGGGTGGTGGCGCCGTTTGCGCGCCGGCGCGGGCAGCCCGGCGCGCATGGTGCGCAGCGCGCTCAACGCCTCGCGCGCCATGATCCCGCCGACCGAGCCGAGCAGCACGACATAGAGTATGTTGATCACCGTATCGATCTGACCCCATGCGGTGAGCAGTTCGAACAGTCCCGCGCCGATCAGCGAGCCGACGAGGCCGCCCGCGACGAGCACCGTTCCCATGCGCAGGTCGACCCCGCCGCGCTCGAGATGCGCGAGCGCGCCCGACACGCTGGCGCCCGTGACCTGCGTCGCGGCCGAAGCGGCGGCGACCGTCGGCGGAATGCCATAGAAGATGAGCAGCGGCGTGGTGAGGAAGCCGCCGCCGACGCCGAACATGCCCGACAGAAAGCCCACCCCGCCACCGAGCAGGATGATGACCAGCGCATTGACCGAAAGATTGGCAACTGGGAGATAGAGATCCATGGGCCCCGAATGCGTATCGACGACGCCGGAAGAGCGCCGATTCCAAGGACCCTAGACCATTTTTCCAGCACGGGGAATCGGCTGTAGCGCCTTATTTCGTGCTCAATCAGAAGTCCGCGGCGAGGGTCAGGGCAAGGCCGCTTTCGGGGCGCGCGTCGCCCGCGACGCGCTGACGCCAGTCGAGCGCGATCCGGCTGCCTTCGCCCACGTCGGGAAGGCGCAGCGTCAGCCGCGGCCCGACATCGACGCGCGCCACGCCGGGCTGCACCGCGCCCGCGGCAAGCGCGCCAAGCCGCAGCGAGGTCTCGCGGGCGCCGAGGCGATGATCGACGACGATAGCCCCGTCGGCGAAGCCGTCGCGCCGCCGCGCGCCGACGATGCCGGCCTGCGCATAGGCATCGAGCCGGAAGCCGGCGGGAAGTGCGACATCCGAAACACCGCCGCTGGCCATGACGGCGAGCGCGGTGCGGCCTTCGGGTCCGGCCGCAACGCGCTGCTCGATCGCGAGATCGACCGGCAATTGCGCCAGCGGGGCAAAGGCGAGACCGAAGGCCAGCTCGCGCTGGCGCGTCCGTTGCAGCGCGATCGTCGCACGGCCAAAGGCGCGCAAACGGCCGGTGTCCCCGAAACCATAAGCGAGCCGAAGGCCCGCCTGGCTGCCCCCGAGCTGGCCGGCACCGACGATGGTTTCGGGCGCATCCCCCGACCCCTGGCGCAGATAGAGCCAGCTTCCGAGCGACCAGCTCGAAAGCTGACGCCGGATCCAGAAGGGCGCGCCCTGTCCGGGCGCAGCTGTCGTCGTCGCGGCCGGCGGGAACCACAAGGGCGCGCTCCCGCCCACCGCCGAACGCGCCCCCTCTCCCGGCCGCGACGGTAATAGGCGCGCCATCAGCGCAAGGCGAAGGTTGTGGCGGTCGGCGGCGAAGCCTCCCGAAGGTGTCCGGACCTCCGCGGGGGGCGGTGCATCGGAGTCATCTGGCCGCGGTGCCGCCAAAGGACGCGCGAGGCCCGCGCGTTGCGCCGACATGCCCTTCTCCGGCACGCCATCGGCAAAGGACCCGCTGTCCGCCAGGCCGCCTCCGGTTGCAAAGGGTGAAGGCGGCGCCCACGGCACCGCCGGCCCATCGGGGGGCACCGACATGGCGGGATTCCACGTCATCATGATGCGCAGGGCGATCCAGCCGCCGACGCACAGCAGCAGGAAGCGCAGCGCCGGTGCGTCGCGACGCGCGCCGATGCGCCGCGCCATCATCGCGCGGCCCTCCGGACGAACGCATCCTCTTGGACCGGCTCGCTTCGGCAATGGTCGGTCTTGTCCCACACCACTTCGCCCGATCGCAGCATTCGCCAGTAGAGGGTGACCGCACGGCGCGCCGCGAGAATCGCGATGATGTTCGCGACAAAGGCGCGCGGCACCGAAAGCAGCGCTTCGCCAAGGCCATACCAGCGCGCCGTGAAATGACCGCGCATGCCCAGTCGCCAACAGAGCAGCAGCAGATTGAGCGCGAGGAGCAGCCGCATATCCTCTCCGACGACGATCGCATTCCAGCCGAGAAGCGCGCCCCCCGCCAGACCCAGCCCGGTCAGGATCGCCCCGACATAGGCGGCGAGGAGGACGAGGGCGGCGAGCGGCGCACGGCGATCGCGCCACAGCATCCACCGCGCGAGCCAGGTGCGGTTCGCGGAGCCCCCCGCGTCGACCTGCCGCGAACCCGGCCAGCCCAGATGATCCCATCCGGCAAGCGAGATTCCAGCAATCCAGCGCGATTTTTGCCGCACCGCCTTTTCAACCTCGCCCGGAAAAGCGCCACGCGACACGATCCGGTCGCCGGCGGATCCGACCGTGTCGATGAAGCGCGTGCCAAGGCCATAGGCGCCGATCACCATCCCGATCTCATAATCTTCGGTCAGGCTGTCGCAGCGAAAGGGTTCGCCGCCGCGCTCGATCGCCAGCAGCGCCAGCGCGGTACGGGTCAGCGCACAGCCGACCCCGGCCGACGGAAGGGGCAGGCCGAGCCGCGAGCGCACGACCAGCTCCTTGCCATGCGCTTCGGCAAATTCGTCGCCATAATGCCCGCCGACCCAGCGTTCCTCGCGCTTGATCAGCGGGACTACGGGAATTTGCACCATCGCATTTTCACCGAGATAGCGGCGATAGAGCGCAAGTTCGCCCCGATGGACATGATCTTCGGCATCGTGGAGGACGATGGCGGCGAACCGCATGCCTTCGGCGCGTTCGTCCTCGGCGAGCGCCGCCCACAGATGATTAAGATTGTCGCCCTTGGTCGTCGGCCCCTCGCGACCCCCGATCACCAGCCGCAGCCGCCGGTCGCGCGCGACCAGCGGCGACACGGCGAACAGCGTCGCGGCGTCGTTGGGGTAGCAGCCGACATACAACCGGAAATCCTCCCCCTGCCATGCCGCGAGCGTGCGGTGCAGCATCGCGGGAAGCACTTCGGCTTCGTCCCAAGCGGGCACGAACACCGCGAAGCGCCCGTCGATCGGCGGCGCGTCGGGGAGCGCCGCAGGGTCGCGGCGGCGCGTCGCCAGCCACAAGGCGTCGAGCAGCAAGTCGTCGAGCCCGATCAGCAATATGCCGACCGATGCGAACAGCATCAGTTCATGGCCGGCTCCCAGCACCAGCCATTCCAGCCATGCGGTCGATAGCCCCAATATGCTAGCCCCGCGCCCCTCGATGACCTAATGTCATTTCCATCTATAGTGCTAGTGAATGGGCCCGGTTTGTAAAGCCGGGCCCATATCAACGCTCAACTGTCAAATTCGCTGACGAAATAAGGAAATAGCTTACCCATGACTCGCAGTTTTCCGCCTCGTTCTGCATTGCGTGATTTTCTTGAAAGCGAGAGCGCCGGCGGCATGCTGCTCATTTTCGCCGCCATTTTGGCGATGATTGTCGCCAATTCAGCGTTCGCCGAGACTTACGAACACGCTATTCATGCGGTGACCGGCCCTGTTCTCACGGAGAAGCTCGGTCCGATGACGGTTCACCTGTGGATCAACGACGGGCTGATGGCGGTGTTTTTCCTGCTTGTCGGGCTCGAGATCAAGCGCGAGTTCGTCGATGGCCGGCTCGCGAGCTGGGACCGGCGGCGGTTGCCTTTCATCGCTGCGGCGGCAGGTATGGCGGTGCCGGCGGCGCTCTACATGCTCTTCGCCGGGAAGGAGCCGGGGCTCGCGCAGGGCTGGGCGATTCCGGCAGCGACCGACATCGCCTTTGCGATGGGGGTGCTCGCGCTGCTCGGCAAGCGCGCGCCGACCTCGCTCAAACTGTTCCTCGTTACCGTCGCGATCGTCGACGACATGGGGGCGGTCGCGATCATCGCACTTTTCTACACCGCCAAGATCAATGTCATGGCGCTCGGTGCGGCCGCCGCGATCCTCGCCTTCATGTACGCGATGAACCGCGCGGGGGTGAAGAGCCTCATCCTCTATCTGCTGATGTTCCTCCTCCTCTGGTACGCCATGCTGCTTTCGGGCGTGCATGCAACGATCGCCGGCGTGCTCGCGGCAATGACGATCCCTTTCGAGCGCACGCCCGGCGCGCCCGATAGCCAGACCTCGCCGCTGCACCGGCTCGAACATGCGCTGCACCCATGGGTCGCCTTCGCGATCGTGCCACTGTTCGGTTTCGCCAACGCCGGGGTCGACATCCGAGGCCTCGGCATCGACCAGATCCTTGCGCCGCTACCGCTCGGCATCGCCGCAGGCCTGTTCCTCGGCAAGCAGATCGGTATCTTCGGCAGCGTCTGGCTTTCGGTCAAACTCGGCATTGCGGGCCGCCTCCGCGGTGCGACCTGGCTACAGGTCTATGGCGTCGCGATGCTGTGCGGGATCGGCTTCACGATGAGCCTTTTCATCGGCGGGCTCGCGTTCCCCGGCGACGCGCTGCTGATCGAGGAAGCGAAGATCGGCATTTTGATGGGGTCGCTGGTGGCCGCGCTCGTCGGCTTCGCCGTGCTCCGCTTCGCGCCGCTTCATCCGCAGCATAGCGCGGTCGAAAGCGCCTCGAACGGCGAGATCGCCACCGACGGCGATGTGCGTGACACGTCCGAAGCGCACGGCTAAGCAGCCGGGCATGAAGACACTGATTTCGCCGTCGCTGGTTGCTGCCGCGCTCCTCTCGGGCTGCGCCGCCACGGGGGTCGAGCAGCCTGCCCCCGGACCGGGCGTCGCAACGCTCGACGTGCGCCGCACCGCCGCCTCGACCAAGGCGCTCGATGAAATCGCCGCCGCCTATCTGCGCCTCAGCCTCGAAATCGGGACGCACGAGCCGGGCTATATCGACGCCTATTATGGCCCGCCCGAACTGCAGAAGGCGGCCGAGGCCGCGCCGCGCGACAAGGCCGCGCTGCTCGCGGCGACGCGTGAGTTGATGGCGGCGGCCGACCTTGCCGCGCGCCGCCTCTCCGGCCCCCTCGCCAAGCGCCGCGCCGCCTTCCTCCGCGCGCAGCTTCGCGCCGCCGAGACGCGATTGCAGATGATGCAGGGTACGCGTTTCGCTTTCGCCGACGAAGCCGAGCGGCTGTTCGGGGTCCGCCCCCAGCTCAAACCGCTCGCGAGTTACGACCCCGAACTCGCGAAGATCGAAGAGCTCGTCCCCGGCGACGGCGCGCTCGCCGACCGTGTCGAGGCCTATCTCGACGGCTTCACCATTCCCAAGGATCGGCTGCAAAAGACCTTCGACGCCGCGATCGCGCGCTGCCGCGGGCGCAGCATGGCGCATATTCCGATGCCGGCGGACGAGAGCTTTCGCCTCGAATTCGTCACCGGCAAGAGCTGGAGCGGCTACAACTATTATCAGGGCGGCTATCACAGCCTGATCCAGGTCAACACCGACCTGCCGATCCGCCTGTCGCGCGCGCTCGATCTCGGCTGTCACGAGGGTTATCCGGGGCACCACCTCCTCAACATGAAGCTCGAAGAGAGGCTGGTGAGGGAAAACGGCTGGATCGAATTCAGCGTCTATCCCCTCTACAGCCCGCAAAGCCTGATCGCGGAGGGGAGCGCCAATTACGGCATCGACCTCGCCTTTCCCGAACGCAGCAAGGCCGACACCGAACGCGACGTGCTGATGCCGATCGCCGGGATCGCGGTGCCGTCGGACGACCGCTATTGGCAGCTATTGAAAGCGATCAAGCGCGCGTCGGGCGCGCGGCTGACGATTGCGCAGCAATATCTCGACGGCGAGATCGACCGACCGACCGCGATCGCGCTGACGCAAAAATATATGCTCGTCTCCGCAAAGCGCGCCGAACAGTCGATCGGCTTCACCGATCAGTATCGCAGCTATGTGATCAACTATGGTCTCGGCGAGACGATGGTGCGCGCTTATGTCGAGCGAGGCCGGCCCACGCGCGACGAGATGTGGCGGCGCATGGCGAAACTCGTCAGCGAACCGACTTTGCCTTCGGATCTGCTGGCCCGCTAAATATCGACGACGATCTTGCCGAAATGGGCGTTCGCCGCCTGATGCCGAAAAGCATCGGCCAGCTTTTCGAGCGGGAAATGGTCGCTGATGACAGGCCGGATTCCGTTTGCTTCGATTCCCGCGATCATATCGATCTGTTGCTGGCGGCTGCCGACGGTCAGCCCCTGCACACGCAGATTCTTGGCCATCAGCAACGCCGTCTGAACCGGTCCCGCGAATCCGGCGAGCACGCCGATCAGCGCGACATGCCCGCCGACACGCGCTGCGACCATCGACTGGTCGAGCGTGCCGGCGCCGCCGATTTCGACAACGGTATCGACCCCGCCGCCGCCGGTCAGTTCGAGCGCCTTTGCACCCCATGCGGGCACCTGCTTGTAGTTGATCAGCTCATCGGCACCGAGCGCCTTCAGCCGATCGAGTTTGGCATCGGACGAGCTGGTCGCAATCACCCGCGCGCCCGCGGCCTTCGCAAATTGCAAAGCGAACACCGAAACACCGCCGCTGCCCTGTACCAACACGGTCGAACCCGGCCGCGTCCGGCCATCGACGAACAGCGCGCGCCACGCGGTCAGCCCGGCGCAGGTCAGCGTCGCCGCCTCGCCCGCCGAATAGCCATCCGGCGCGGGGGTGAACCAATGTTCCGGCGTCACCACTGCCTCGCGCGCGTAGCCGTCGACGCCGTCACCGGGCACGCCGCGAAACGCCGTTGCGGGCGGCGCGCCGTCGGTCCATTCGGGGAAGAAGATCGACACCGCCGTGTCTCCGGGTTTGAACTGCGTCACGCCCTCTCCGACCGCTTCGACCGTCCCGGCGCCGTCGGACATCGGGATCCGACCGTCGGCGGCGGGGATCATTCCGGTCACGACGGCATAGTCGTGGAAATTGAGCGAGGAGGCCGCCAGCCGCACACGAATCTCGCCCGGCCCCGGATCGCCCGGGTCGGGCAGGTCGACGAGCGTCAGATTGTCGAGCGAAGCGGGTGCGCGAAGCTGGACGCCCCGCATCACTCCGCGGCCATCGCCATTTCGACGCGTTGCGGGCCGCGTATCACGCCGCCCGGCGTCGGCCCCTGCATTTGGCCGTCCCTGAAGGTCACGACCCCGGACTTCACCGTCGCGACATAACCGTCGGCCTTTTGCAGCAGGCGCTTGCCACCCGCGGGCAGATCGAAGGCGAGCCAGGGCTTGCCGAGCTTGATCGCATCCATGTCGATCACGTTCAAATCGGCGAGATAGCCCGGCGCGAGCACGCCGCGATCTTCGAGGCCATAGAGGATCGCGGTGTCGCGGCACTGGCGCTTCACCGCATGTTCGAGCGCGATGCGCTTGCCGGCCCGGTCGCGCACCCAATGCTGGAGCATGAAGGTCGGCGATGCGGCGTCGCAGATCGTCCCGCAATGCGCGCCGCCATCGGACAGGCTGTTCACCGTGTCGTCGGCCGCCTGCAGATCCTCGAGGAAATTGAGGTTGCCGTCGCGGTAGTTGAGGATGGGGAAGTAGATGAAGCCCTTGCCGTCGTCCTTCATCAGCAGGTCATACGCATATTCGGCTGGCGAAACCCCAGCGGAGGCCGCGCGCGCCATGATGCTTTCGTCCATCTTCGGCTCGTAATTGAAGTCGGGGTCCATTTCGAACTGGACCGGCCAGCCCAGCGCGACGATCTTCAGAAAATCGATGATGTCGCTTTCGGGCCAGACATTCTCCTCTTCGATCATGCGTTTCTTGAAGGCGGGGTCTTTGAGCTTCGCGAGCTGCGCGTCCCACGGCAGGTCGATGATCTCTTCCCACGCGGGCTTGAAGCGGAACGGGTGGACGGTGCCCTGCCACGCCATGATCACGCCGTTGCCGCGCAGCGCGATCTGCGCGACGATGTTCGCGCCGCTCGCATTCTGGCGCCGCATCTCCTCGATCTGCTCTTCGAGCGGCAATTCCTTGGCAATCGACTGGAGCGCGGCAAAGGTCACCGGCAGCCCGGTTTCGCGGCTCAAATCGCCCATCCACTGAAATTCGTTCCACTCGCGCTTGAGGTCGCTCGCCATTTCGAACACGCCGTAACCGACGCGCCCCATCGCGCGGCCGATCGCAATCAGCTCCTCGGCGGTCGCGGTCGTGCCGGGAACAAGTTCGCCGTCGACCGACTTGTGGAGGACGGTGCGGCTGGTCGAGAAACCGAGCGCGCCGGCACGCACGCCTTCCTCGACGATGCGCGACATTTCGGCGATGTCCGCCTCGGTCGGGATCGCGCCGGGCTTTTCGCGGTCGCCGAGCACATAGGCGCGCACCGCGCCGTGCGGGACGTGGCACGCGACGTCGACCGTGCGCGGCAGCTTTTCGAGCGCGTCCATATATTCGGGAAACGTCTCCCAATCCCACGACATGCCCTCGGCGAGCGCGGTGCCGGGGATGTCCTCGACGCCTTCCATCAGCGAAATCAGCCAGTCGTGGCGATCGGGCTTGGCGGGCGCAAAGCCCACGCCGCAATTGCCCATCACGACCGTGGTGACGCCGTGCCAGCTCGACGGCGCCATTTCGGCGTCCCACGTCGCCTGCCCGTCATAATGGGTATGTACGTCGACGAAGCCGGGTGTGACGATCTTGCCGCTGGCGTCGATTTCTTCGCGCGCGAGCCCAAGATTCTTGCCCACCGCGACGATGCGGTCGCCATCGACCGCAACATCGGCGACGAAGGGCGCGCCGCCCGAACCATCGACGACGGTGCCGCCGCGAATCACCAGATCATGCATGTCCGTCTCCCGATTTTTAGTTTCACAGAAAAACCTATCATCAAATTAGCGAGATGCAAATAATCGGGCGAAGGCGGCGCGATGCTGTTATGCTCACGCGATACACCAAAGGGAGTCGATGCCATGATCCGTCCGCTTGCCCTCGCCGTCCTACTCGCCATTTCGGCGACCCCACTCGCCGCCAAGGAAAGCACCGTCAGCTACAAGGCCGCGCTCGACGACCCCGCGCGCCCCGCCGCCGACCGCGAGCGCGACGCCGCGCGCAAACCCGCCGACCTGCTCGCCTTTGCGCAGATTGCGCCGGGCGAAAAGGTCGGCGATTTCGTCATGGGCGGGGGCTATGTCACGCGCCTGCTCGCCGCTGCCGTCGGCCCGGCGGGCAAGGTCTATGGCTTCCAGCCCGCCGAATTCATCGCCTTCAAGAAACAATATGGCGACGACCAGGCCGCTGTGGACGCGGCTTACGCCAATGTCGATGCCGTCGCGGGGCCATTCGCGGCGCCCGCCTTTCCCGAGCCGCTCGACACGATCATCACCGTGCAGAATTTCCACGACCTTTATCTGAAGCCCTTCCCCGAAGGCACCGGCGCCAGGGCGAGCGCAGCCTTGTTCGCGGCGCTCAAACCCGGCGGCACGCTGGTCGTCGTCGACCATAGCGCCGCCGATGGCAGCGGCACGTCCTTGTCCGACAGCCTGCACCGGATCGACAAGGATGCGGTCGTCGCAGCGCTGACCGGCGCGGGGTTCAAACTCGAAGCCGAAAACGACCTCTATCGCCGCCCCGACGATCCGCGTACCGCCAATGTCTTCGACAAGGAAATCCGCGGCAAGACCGACCAGTTCGCGCTGCGCTTTCGCAAACCCAAATAGGAAAACCATGGCCGACGACGATTATGTCTATGACGAAGCGAGCGGCGAGTGGCTGTCGGTGAGCGATGTTGCCGCGCGCAACGCAGCCGAAGCGGCCGCCCCCGAAGTGCGCGACGCGGTTGGCAACCTGCTAGCCGACGGCGATTCGGTCGTTTTGGTTAAGGACCTCAACGTTAAAGGCGCGGGGCAGACGTTGAAGGTCGGGACTGTCATCAAATCGATCCGACTGACCGGCGACGCGCAGGAAATCGATTGCCGCCACGCGGGGATCAAGGGGCTGGTGCTGCGCGCCGAGTTCGTACGGAAACGGTGAAGTCTGTGCGGGCGGGACAGCGGTCAGTGCCGCCCCTCTGTGGTTGGGAAGCCGGATTATCGCACGGATCGAAAGGACAGTCAGCCGGCAAGCAGGGCGCGTTTGTCAGGTTGCGACATCGGAAATTCCTCGAACCCGCTCAAGCGCCTGTCCATGACCGACATATGACAGTCTAGTCGCCTGCCGGCCCTTTATAGTCTGGCCCGTAAACCGCCGCGCGGAAATCGCGGTGCAGCGTGCCATCATAGGGGATGGTCTGGACGAAGAAGACGGCGGTCAGGCGGTTCGCCGGATCGACCCAGAAGAGCGTCGAGGCCATGCCGTCCCAGAAAAACTCGCCGACCGCGCCGCGATTTTCCTCAGCGGTTTGCGGCGGCGACTTGCGTACAGCAAAGTCGACGCCGAAGCCGACCGCACCCTTGCCGGGAAGCCACGCGCGCTCCGTGATAGCGGGGTCGAGCTGGTCGGTCGCCATCAACTCGACCGTCGAGGGTTTGAGGATGCGCACGCCGTCGAGGCTGCCCTTGTTCAGCAGCATCCGCGCGAAACGCGAATAATCGTCGAGGGTCGAGGCAAGGCCGAAGCCGCCCGGTGTCAGCGCGTGATCTTCGAAATTGAGCTTCTGCGCTTCCGCCGCCGGCTGCTGAACCAGCTTGCCGTCCTGCTTCACATTCATCGCCGCGAAGCGCGCCAGTCGCGCGTCGGGCTGGCGCCACGCGGTCTCGGCCATCCCGAGCGGTTCGAAGATATGCGTGCGGACATAATCGGCGAAGGGCTGGCCCGACAGCTTCTCCACAAGCGCCGCCTGCACGTCGACCGCGATACTATATTCCCACTGCCTCCCCGGTTGATAGAGCAGCGGCACCGTCGCGAGGCGCCGGCTCGTCTCGGCAAGCGGGACAGTCAGCGCGAGCGGATCAGCGGCGACATAGGCGTCGTGCGCGGGCGTCGGTCCGGCGCCATAGGCGAAGCCCGCGGTGTGGCGCAGGATATCGCGCACGCTGATCGGCCGCTCGTCGGGGAGGTAGCGCGGCTGGCCCGCCGCATCCTTACCCGCATAGACACGCATATTCGTATATTCGGGCAGATATTTCGCCAGCGGATCGTCGAGCCGGAACTTGCCCGCCTCCCAAAGCTGCATCAGGGCGACGCCGGTAACCGGCTTGGTCATCGAATAGATTTGGGCGATCGTGTCGCGGCGCATCGGGCGCTTCGCTTGGCGGTCGGCCATGCCCGCCGCGCCGAAATAGACCTCCCGACCGTCCTGCCAGATCAGCGCCGAGGTGCCGGCGGCGCGGCCGTCGGCGATCATCGCCTCGATCGCGGCATCGATCCGCGCCTTGTCGATTTTGACGCTTTCGGCCGCAGAAACCATTGCCTGCGCCGGTTTGGCGATCGCGCCAAAACCGGCGCACGCCAACATCATCGCCAATGCCAGTCGCTTGCCGTGCATATCGCCTCCCCCTTTTCCGACATTCGCCAAGGATCGGCGCCTATCCCACGGGATTGAGTGCCACAGATCAACTCGAATAGGTCTGCGAAAGGCTATTCGGCCGCGGCCTCTTCCGCAGCGGGTGCTTCCGCCACCGTCAGCGCGCCGTTCTGGATCAGCCATTGCGGATGGTTCGCCTGCACCGACGCCATGATGCGGTCGATCGCGGCGGCGACCTGTTCGCCCTCCGCCTCGCGGTCGCGCTGCACGACGACGCGGCGCGCCTGCGCATCGACCAGCACCCGCTCGCGCGGCACCAGCTCGCCGACGGTGAGCCCGGCAATGATGTTGCGGCTGTCGCCCTCGCGCTGTTCGAGCGTCGTGACGCGGCGATTGAGCTGCTCTTCGACCTGCGCCGCGGCGTTGGTCTGCTGCCGGAGCTGGACGATATTCACCCGCACCGACCGCTTGAGCTTGCGTTGTACCTGCCGCGCCAGAGCGGGATTGAGCTGCGCGGCATATTGGTCGACCAGTACGACACCGTCGACCGATACATCGTCGCCTTCCATCCGCACATTGAGGCTGTCGACGCGGTCGCTGGGGTCGAGCAACCGGTCGAGTTCGGTTTGCACCGCATTGCGCGCGCCGATCTCGCGGACGATGGCATTGAGCGAAAGCGCAAGCGGGATCGAGAGGATACCTAGCGTCACGACGATCCCCGCGACCTGCATCATCGTATGCTGCGCGGTCAGCGACGGCCCGAAGCGATTGACGCGCGCGACGATCGTCGCGGCGAAGGCGATGGCAAGCGTGTTGGTGAGGAAGAGCAGCGCCGAACCGAGCGCGAAATCGAAACGCCCGGTCGCAAGGCCGAAGCCGATCGTCGAGAGCGGCGGGACGAGCGCGGTAGCAATCGCCACGCCGACCATCACCCCCGACAGCTTGCGCATGATCGCATAAACGCCGGCGATGCCGCCGACCACCGCGACGCCGAGGTCGAGCAATGTCGGCTGCGTCCGTGCGCGGAGTTCGGGGGTGACGTCGTTGATCGGCGACAGCCAGATGATCAGCATCGCGACGATCACTGCAACCGCCATCCCCGCCGCCATGGTGATCAGCGAGCGTTTGATCAGATTGCTTTCGAGCGTCGCGAGCCCGAAGCCGACGCCCATGATCGGACCGAGCAGCGGCGACACGAGCATCGCGCCGATGACGACTGCCGCCGATCCCTGAAGCAGGCCCAATGTGGCGATCGCCGCCGACAGCGTGATCAGCAGCAGGAATTTCTGATTGAGCCGCGCATCGCGCGCGACGCTCGCGAGGACGAGCGCGCGGCCGTGGACATCGTCGTCGCCGATGCCATTGTCGTCGTCGTCGACCTCGCGCCCGGCGCCCGGGCGCGCGGACCGGCGACCACCCGCGTTGAACGGTGCGTCGCCCAGTCCGGGCACCCCGGGATGATTGCCGGCCATATGGGCGGACGTTTAGATCTTGCCGGTCAGTTCGGGCACGGCGCTGAACAGGTCAGCGACGAGGCCGAGGTCGGCGACCTGAAAGATCGGCGCGTCTTCGTCCTTGTTGATCGCGACGATCGTCTTCGAATCCTTCATGCCCGCAAGGTGCTGGATCGCGCCCGAAATGCCGATCGCGAAATAGACTTCCGGCGCGACGATCTTGCCGGTCTGGCCGACCTGATAGTCGTTGGGTACGTAGCCCGCATCGACCGCGGCGCGGCTGGCGCCGAGCGCGGCGCCGAGCTTGTCGGCGAGCGGAACGATGACTTCCTCATACTTCTCGCTCGAACCCAGCGCACGGCCGCCCGACACGATGATCTTCGCCGAGGTCAACTCGGGACGATCCTGCTTGGCGATTTCGGCGCCGACAAAGCTCGAGATGCCGGCGTCGCCGCCCGCCGAGACGGCTTCGACCGCACCCGAACCACCCGAGGTGGCGGCCTTTTCAAAGGCGGTGCCGCGGACGGTGAGGACGAGCTTCGCGTCCGACGATTCGACGGTCGCGATCGCGTTGCCGGCATAGATCGGGCGGGTGAAGGTCTTGGGTCCCTCGACCGACAGGATTTCCGAAATCTGCATCACGTCGAGCAACGCGGCGACGCGCGGTGCGATATTCTTGCCCGTCGTGGTAGCAGGTGCGACGAACGCGTCGTGGCTCGCCATCAGTTCGGCAACGAGCGGCGCGACATTTTCGGGCAGGTTGTGACCGAAGGCGGCACCATCGGCGACATGCACCTTGCCGACACCGGCGATTTCCGACGCGGCCTTTGCTACGCCATCGACGCCTTCACCGGCGACGAGCAGATGGACTTCGCCAAGCTTCGCGGCGGCGGTCACCGCGGCGAGCGTGGCATCCTTGACGGCGCTGCCGTCATGTTCGACCCAAACGAGCGTTTTCATGAATGCACTCCCATCGCCTTCAGCTTGGCAACCAGTTCATCGACATCGGCGACCTTGACGCCGGCCGAGCGGACGGGCGGTTCCGAAACCTTGACCGTCTTGACGCGCGGCGCGGTGTCGACGCCGTAGTCGGCGGGCGACTTGGTATCGAGCGGCTTCGACTTCGCCTTCATGATGTTCGGCAGCGACGCATAGCGCGGCTCGTTCAGGCGAAGGTCTGTGGTGACGATCGCGGGAAGCTTCAGCTTCACCGTCTCGAGGCCGCCGTCGACTTCGCGCGTCACATTGACGCTGTCGCCCTCGACGTTCACCGCGCTGGCGAAGGTGCCCTGCGCCCAGCCGGTCAGCGCGGCAAGCATCTGGCCGGTCTGGTTGTTGTCGTCGTCGATCGCCTGCTTGCCGAGGATCACCAGACCCGGCTGTTCGGCGTCGGCGATGGCTTTGAAGATTTTCGCGAGCGCCAGCGGCTCGACGGCATCGTCGGTCTGGACGAGGATCGCGCGGTCGGCGCCCATCGCGAGTGCGGTGCGCAGCGTTTCCTGCGCCTTCGCCGGGCCGACGGAGACGGCGACGACTTCGGTCGCGACGCCCTTTTCCTTCAGCCGGATCGCTTCTTCGACCGAGATTTCGTCGAACGGGTTCATCGACATCTTCACATTGGCGAGGTCGACGCCGGTGCCGTCGGCTTTCACCCGCGGCTTCACGTTGTAATCGAGCACCCGCTTTACGGGGACGAGGATTTTCATGGGCTCAAAGCTCCTCTCAGTAAATTGTGCACTGCGCCATAATTGGCGTTTACGTAAACGTCAACCAGCAGTCCCTCATTCCTCTCCCCTTGGGGAGAGGATAGGAAGACTTGGTCCGCAGGACCTAGTCGGACTTGGTGAGGGTCCGGACGTCGCCGCCCTCACCGCTGCGACTAGGCGGCAAGCCGCCAAGTCTCGCTGCCTCTCCCCCAAGGGGAGAGGCAATTTCTATCACGCCGCCTTGGCAACCTCGGCGACGATTTTCTTTGCCGCGTCGCCCAGATCGTTGGCCGCAACGATCGGCAGACCCGAGTTCGCAAGGATATCCTTGCCCTGCTGAACGTTGGTGCCTTCGAGGCGGACGACGAGCGGCACCGACAGATTCACCTCCTTCGCCGCTGCAACGATGCCGTCGGCGATGATGTCGCACTTCATGATGCCGCCAAAGATGTTGACGAGGATGCCCTCAACCGCGGGGTCCTTCAGGATGATCTTGAACGCCGCCGTCACCTTTTCCTTCGACGCGCCACCGCCGACGTCGAGGAAGTTGGCCGGGAAGGCGCCATTCAATTTGATAATGTCCATCGTCGCCATCGCAAGACCGGCGCCGTTGACCATGCAGCCGATGTTGCCGTCGAGCTTGATATAGGCGAGGTCATATTCGGACGCCTCGACCTCGGCCGGGTCTTCCTCGGTCAGGTCGCGCAGTTCGGCGATATCCTTGTGGCGGAACATCGCATTGCCATCGAAGCCCAATTTGGCGTCGAGCACGAGCAACTCGTCGCCGTTCGCGCCTTCGCAGACGGCAAGCGGGTTGATCTCGATCTGCTCGGCATCGGTCGCGAGAAAGGCGTTGTAGAGGCCGGCGAGCACCTTCGCCGCCTGCTTGGCAAGATCGCCTTCGAGTTCGAGCGCGGCGGCGACGCTGCGGCCGTGGTGCGGCATCAGCCCGGTCGCGGGATCGATGACGATCGTGTGGATTTTCTCGGGCGTGTTGTGCGCGACGGTTTCGATGTCCATCCCGCCTTCGGTCGAAGCGACCACCGCGATGCGGCTCGACGCGCGGTCGACGAGGAGCGCGAGATAATATTCCTTTTTGATGTCCGCGCCGTCGGTGATGTAGAGACGGTTGACCTGCTTGCCCGCTTCGCCGGTCTGGATCGTCACCAGCGTGTTGCCGAGCATGTCCTTGGCGTGCGCTTCAACTTCCTCAAGGGTCTTGGCTAGGCGGACGCCGCCCTTGGCGTCGGGGCCGAGTTCCTTGAACTTGCCCTTGCCGCGGCCGCCGGCGTGGATCTGGGACTTCACGACATAGAGCGGCCCGGGGAGCTGCTTCGCGGCTGCAACAGCCTCTTCGACGCTCATCGCTGCGATGCCCTTGGGCACGGCGACGCCAAATTTCGCGAGCAGTTCTTTCGCCTGATATTCGTGGATGTTCATGAGGTCTACCGGGCCTTTCGACTCTGTAAGGGAGAGGATCGGGGCCGCCTAAGCACAAGTTCGCCCGCAACGCCACCCCCGGAAACCGCAGATATTCTTGTGTGCGGCTAAGGCTTGCGGCCAGCCGGTCCGTCTTCCGGGTGACGTCCCGCGCCCGGGCTGATAGTCGGGTGGACTCGAGGATCGGAATGAGGGAGCCGAAGATGCGGATAAAGCTTCTTGTTTTTGCATTGTTGACGTTCGCCGGCGCCAGCCCGGCGAAGGCGCAGGTGAACCAGGCGCTCGACATCGCGATTCCCGAAGCCCCGCATATCCTCCGCGTCGGCGCGGCGGATCAGCTCGTTTACGAGCTGCACCTCACCAATTTTTCCAGCTTGCCGCTTCGGCTGGACCGGCTTTCGATCGCCGACGACACGGGCGCCCCACTCAAAAGCTATGCCGACGACGAGCTCGCCAAGGCGACCGGGCTCGTCGGGCCAGCCGAGGCCGATACGCGAATCATTCCGCCGGGCCGCCGCGCGGTGCTTTATATCAACGCGCCGGTCGCGGCCGCCTCCGCGCCCCGGTCGATCTCGCACGGCTTCACGCTCGGCAAGATCGGCGGCGACGGGGCCAGCTTTACGCTTTCAGGCGGCGCGGCGACGCCGGACACGACCGCCCTCTCCCGCCTGTCGCCGCCGCTGCGCGGCGGGCCGTGGGTAGCGGTCTACGACCCCGGCATGGAGCGCGGCCACCGCCGCGTCTTCTATGCCACCGAAGGATCGGCGACCCTGCCCGGCCGCTTTGCGATCGACTGGATGAAGGTCGATGCTAACGGAAAGCTGTCATCGGGCGACGCCGACAATCCGGCGAACCACTATGGCTACGGCGCCGAGGTACTCGCGGTCGCCGATGGAACCGTTGTCGCGCTGCGCGACGATGTGCCGGACCCCGCGACGCGGTCGGGCAGGGCGAATCCATCGATCGCGGACGCCAGCGGAAACTACGTCATGCTCGACATCGGCGGCGGACGCATCGCCACCTACGAACATCTGAAACAGGGCGCGCCGGTCGCCGTCGGGGATCGCGTCAAGGCGGGGGAGGTCGTCGGCTTCCTCGGCTTTACCGGCCAGGCGAGTGCGCCACACCTGCATTTCCACCTCGCCGACCGCGCGGCGATCCTCGGCGCCGAGGGACAGCCTTATGTCCTGTCCTCGCTCGTCAGCCTGGGGCAATATCCCTCGATCGAGGCCTTCGGGCGCGGCGAAAAATGGCCCGCGGCGAACGCGCCCAAAACCGTGCGCGACAGCTTGCCTCCGCCGAACCTCGTCGTCCGCTTCCCCGGCGAATGACTGTCAGCGCAGCGCGCAGACCGCCGCCGAACTCGTCGAGACGGTCAATATTTCGGGGTCCTTGAGCGCGCGCACCTTGCGGAAAAATTGGTCGAGCGTCAGGTCGGCGACATGCTTGTCCTTGAGGCTGCCGAGCGCCGACAGGCGCCTCAGCTGGAGCAGCGAGAGGCGGTCGACCATGCGTTCGGCCATGCACGCCGACATCGCCTTCGACAGGCCGGCATTCTGGAGCCCCGTGCGCAGCCGCGTTTCGGGGGTCGCGCAGCCTGCGAGCGACAGCGCCAGTGCGAGCACCGGCAAAAGAACGCGCTTCATGGCACCCCTACCTTCCGTGATAGTCGGCGACGGCCCCCGACACCGCCTGCATCAGCGCCATGCGCGCGGGCACCGACGCGCTGGTGTCGCCAAGCAGCACGACGATGGCGTAGCGGGTGCCGTCGGGCGCGGTCGCGATACCGATGTCGTTATAACCGGCGGTCGAGCCCTTGTAATCCTGCCCCGTTCCGGTCTTGTGCAGGAATTTCCAGCCCGCGGGCAGACCGGCCTTCAATCGGCGCGGGCCGCTTCGAGTCCGGCTCATCACGCCCAGCAGATATTCGGTCGAATCGGGCGACAGCAACGTCCCGCGCGCCAGCCGGGTCAGCGCGCTCGCGATCGCTTCGGGGCTCGCGCCGTCGGGCGGATTGGCGAGATAGGCGTCGCGCGCCGCGAGGCGCGTCGCGTCGGGAAGCGCGGCGCGCGCCTGATAGAAGGCGCGCCCGACCGAATAGGCCTGCTGCCATTTGAGTCCCGCGGTTCCCGCCTGCAACAGACGTTCGCCGGGGCCGAAGCGGATTGCGCCCAGATCCTTCTTGTCGATGAAGGCGCGCACCGCGTCGGGGCCGCCGACGGTGCGCAGCAGGCTGTCGTTCGCGGTATTGTCGCTGTGGGTGATCGCGGTTTCGATAAGGTCGCGGACGCTCATCGTCACCGAACCTTCGGAGCGCACCCGCGCGGCGAGCGGCTGGTGGAACAGGGTCAGGTCCTCGGGACCGATGCGCACCCGCTGATCAAGCGTCAGGCGCCCCTGATCGACCGCGTCGAGCACCGTCAGCGCAACCCACAGCTTCGACACGCTCTGCTGCGGAAACAGCTCGTCGCCGCGCTGCGAAAGCGACCATTCGCCGTCGATGCGCTGCACCGCGATGCCGGTCTTGCCGGGAAAGGCGCGCCACAACTGGAAAATACGATCGTCGAGCCCGGCGGGCGCGCGGCGGAAACCGGGGTCGATCGGCCCCGCGGGCCGCGGCATCGCCGAGCGAACGGGCTCGCCGATCGGTACCGTGACCGAACCGGCCGGGCCGCGCACCGGCGCCGGTTGCTGTTGTTGCTGCGCGCGTGGCTGCGGCACGATTGCGACGCTGCTAACACAACCTGCCAGAACCGCGGCACCCATCGTCACAGCGAGGAGCGGCCTGCCGGATAATCTAAGCTTCATTCAAACCCCGCACTTGCGACTTTTATATCTTGTCCCGACCCCTCGCGGACATGTCCCCACGTCACGCAGGCGCGCGGGACGGGCCAGCGTTTTGCGGTGAACGATTCTTCTCCCGCGACCAATGGCGGAACCGATGGGGGTTTTTACGCGGTGTCAGGGTGCCGGGGTCGCGCGCACCTTGTCGGGATAGAGGCGCTTCAGCGCCGCGAGCTTGGGCGCGTCCCAGCGCAGGATGTAGCCGTTGCGCGGATTGCGGCGCATGAAATCCTGATGGCTCGCCTCGGCGCGATAGAAGCGCTTATACGCCTCGACGGGCACCACAATCGGCTTTGCGAAATATTTGCCGCGGCCGATCTGCGCCAGATAGGCGCTGGCGACGCGCCGCTGGTTCGCGTCCATTGGCACGATCGCGGCGCGATATTGCGAGCCCACATCGGGGCCCTGGCGGTTTTTCAAGGTCGGGTCGGCGACCACCGAAAAGAGGATGCGGAGCAGCGTGCCATAGCTGACCTGCGAGGGGTCATAGACGATACGCACCGCCTCGGCGTGGCCCGATTTGCCGTCGTGCGTCAGCTCATATTTGGCGGTGGCGGCGCTGCCGCCATGATAGCCCGATTCGACCGAAATCACGCCCTTCACATGCGAAAAGACGCCTTCGACGCCCCAGAAACAGCCGCCCGCGAGCACGGCGGTCGCACGCTTGGCCTTGACGGCGGGATCGATGGTGGCGGCGGGGAGCTTGACGACGCTTTCGGCCTGCGCGGGCGCGCATTGCGCGACGATCGCGCCCGCCGTCAGCACCGCGACGGCGCGAAGCGACAACGCCCGCCGCAGCGGCGTCATGCGGGAATCGGCAACGCCGGCTGATTGAGAACGATGTAAGTCGCGCCAATCGCGAAGCCGGCGAGCATGGTCAAAAACCAGTCGGAGCGGAGCATGGAGAGCATAGGGGCCTCGTGTCATATTATCTTGTTCGCGGCCGAAGCCGCCCTGGTTACACCGGCGATATGACGCGCCCCTGCCATCCGTCAGTGATGGGAGTCACTCTATACGGTATGACTTACCATCCGGTGAACCGGGCGCTTAACCGGCGTTCAGGTTCAAATAGGCCGGTCCGCCGACATTACAAGACCGATCGGTATAAAATTCCTATGCGGCGGTAAATCGACGCTTAGCTCAGCGCCGCACACGCCTGCTGGATTCGCACGCACGCCTCCTTGAGCACCGCTTCGGACGTCGCGTAGGAGACGCGGAACGCCGGCGACAGGCCGAAGGCGCCGCCATGCACCGCCGCGACGCGCGCCGAATCGAGGAAATAGTCGATGAGTGCCTCGTCGCTGTCGATGACATGGCCCGCGGGCGTCTTCTTGCCGATGCAGCCCGACGCGTCGGGATAGACATAGAAGGCGCCGTCGGGGACCGGACAGTTCAGCCCCGGCGCGTCGTTGAGCATCGCGACGACCATGTCGCGGCGCTTCCGGAACGCGGCGTTGCGATCGTCGAGGAACTGCTGCGGCCCGCCGAGTGCGGCGGCGGCGGCGGCCTGCGCGATCGAACAGGGGTTCGACGTCGACTGCGACTGCAGCTTGCCCATCGCCTTGATGATCCACGCGGGCCCGCCCGCATAACCGATACGCCAGCCCGTCATCGCATAGGCCTTCGAACAGCCGTTCACCGTCAGGATGCGGTCGATCAGGTCGGGGCAGCGCTGCGCGAAGGTCGTGAATTCGAAATCGGCGTACCAGACATGCTCGTACATATCGTCGGTCATCACCATGACGTGCGGATGGCGGCGGACAACCTCGCCGAGCGCGTCGAGCTCCTCGCCCGAATAGGCTGCGCCCGACGGGTTCGACGGCGAGTTCAGCATCACCCAGCGCGTCTTGCTGGTGATCGCCGCCTCGAGCTGCGCGGGGGTAATCTTGTAGTTCTGCGCCGCGGTGCCCTCGACGATCACCGGCGTGCCGCCCGCAAAGGCGACGATGTCGGGATAGCTGACCCAATAGGGCGCCGGGATGATCACCTCGTCGCCCGGATCGACCGTCGCGACGAGCGCGTTGAACAAGGTATGCTTGCCGCCGACATTGACCGAAATCTGGTCGAGCCCGAAATCGAGGCCGTTGTCGCGGCGGAATTTGCCGCGGATCGCTTCCTTCAGCGCCACCGTGCCGTCGACCAGCGTATATTTGGTCTGCCCGTTCCGGATCGCCTCGATCGCCGCTTCCTTGACGAAATCGGGGGTGTCGAAATCGGGCTCGCCCGCGCTGAGCCCGATGACATCGACACCCGACGCTTTCAGTGCCGAGACGCGCGCGGTCATCGCGAGCGTCGCCGAGGGCTGGATGCGGTTGAGGGCGGCGGAGACATGGGGCTTCAGCGACATGACGATATCTTCCGTGGCTTGCGCGGTCGGGCTGCAAAGGGACAGGAAATTGCGCGCGGCCGCGCCTAAAGCCTCCGGCCGATCTTCGCAAGCGCGCAGCTTGATAATTTACCTATGCGGCGGGCAGATTCAGCCTATGGCAGATGCCGCAGCGTCCGCGAGCCGCGCCGGCACCAGGCCGCGCAAGCTGTTGCCGATGAAGAAGCCGCTCGCGAGGTCGGCGAGGCGCAGGTGCGATTCGACCGCGCGCCCCTTGTCGATCAGCTCGGCGCGCAACACACCGGGGAGCAGCCCCAGCGCCAGCGGCGGGGTGAGCAACTGCCCCTCGCGCTCGACAAAGATATTGCTCCAGCTGCCTTCGGTGACGAAGCCCGGCTCGTCGACGAACACGACCTCGGCCGCGCCGCTTTCGTGCCGCGCTCTATCATAGACGGCGCGCAGGCTCGTCTTGTGCGCGAGGCGAAAGTCGCCCGCCACCATCGGCGCCGAGCGCACCGCGACCGGCACCGGCAGTTCGGCAAGGCGAGGCAGCGGCGACACCTCGATCGCGAGCGCCCCCGAGGGCGCGAGACGCATCCGCACCCGCGCGGCGCTGCGCAAGCGGAAGGTCGCCGATTGCAGGCTGTTGCGCGCACCGTGCCGGTCGAAGGTAAAGCTCAGGGCTTCGGCGCTCGCCTTCATCCGCGCGAGATGCCCCTCGAGCCGCTGGATGCCCTCGACGGGATCGAAGAGCATCGTTTCGATCAGGTCGAAGCTTTCGCCCGCTGCAACCACAAATTCCCCCTTGGCCAGACATTCGCGCCATTCTTCAGCCGGTTGGCTGTCGGCAACGATTCCAGAACCGAGTCCCAGCGTGGCGCAAGCCGGCCTGTCGTGCAACCCGCCTTGCGGGAAGACGAGCGTGCGGATCGCGACGTTGAACGCAGCATCGCCTTCCGGTTCGATAAAGCCGATCGATCCCGTGTAAAGTCCGCGGGCGTCGGTTTCGAGTTCGTCGATGATTTCCATCGCGCGCACCTTGGGCGCGCCGGTGATCGACCCGCACGGAAAGGCGGCGCGCAGCACATCGACCGCGCCGGCACCCTCGGGCAGCCGCGCACCGACGTCCGAGACGAGCTGGTGGATCGTTGGAAAGCTTTCGACGCGGAACAGATCGGGCACCGCGACCGACCCCGGCACCGCGACGCGCGACAGGTCGTTGCGAATCAGGTCGACGATCATCAGATTTTCGGCGCGCTGCTTGGGGTCTTCGGCAAGCGCGCGGGCGGCCGCCGCGTCGGCTTCGGGATCGGTAAGGCGCGCCGCCGTCCCCTTCATCGGCCGCGCCATCACCTGGCCACCCTTCAGCGCAAAGAAAAGCTCGGGCGAATGCGAAACGATCGCCTGCTCGCCCGTCCAGATCACCCCGCCATAGCCCGCGCGCGCCGTCCGCCGCAGCCGCGCATGGACGGCAAGCGGATTGCCAAACACCGGCACGTCGGCGCGAAAGGTCAAATTTGCCTGATAGATGTCGCCCGCGCGGATCAGCCGCAGCACGGCTTCCACCGCCGCGAGATAGTCGGTGCGTGCCACGCGCGGCCGCGGCCTGCCGACCCATGCCGCATCGGGATCGGGCAGCAGGGCGGGCACCGCGTCGGCGGCGATCCGCCGGGCGTGTTCGAACAGGCCGAACCAGCCGACCGGCGCCGCGCCGGCCGCGGTATCCACCGCGCCCCTCCATGCGGGGCCGAGCCCCTTGCCCGCTTCGTACGACAGATAACCCGCAGCATGGAGCCCGCGCCTCTGCGCGCTTTCCAGCGCCGCAAGCAGGCCCGGTACATCCGCGGCGGAGCAGGCGGTGAGTATCTCGACGGGCTCGACGAACAGCCGCGCCGCCGCCGCGCCCTCGGCGCGTGCATCGTCGAGCAGCACAAAGGGCGGACAGCCCGGCCCCGGAACGGGGATCGCGTCGCCGCCCGCCATGGCTATCTCACGGTCGATCGCGCGCCGGCGGCGATCAGCGGTCGCGCTTCATGCGGATCGTGCGGCCGCCCTCGATCGACGCGAAATAGCTGCCCATCGTCGCGACCTTGATCTTGACCTTCTGCCCCGCCTTGGGCTGGCGCGGCAGCCGCGTCGTGTCGATCTGCGTCCACACCGCGTCATCTTCCATCGCCAGCGTATATTTGCCCGAGCGGTCCATGCTCACCGAGCGGATCGTCGTTTCGATCTCCTTGACCTCATCCTCGTCGCCGCCGAAAATTCCGCCGAGTTTGGGAAAGGAAAAACCGAACAGGCCGCGCCGTGCCTTTTTTGCCGTTTCGCGGTCGGTAAAGGTGATTTCGCGCGCCTGGTCGGCGCTCGACAATTCGCCGACCTCGCGGTCGAAACAGGCGAGCCGCGCCGCCGCATCGGCGATATCGCGGCACGCGTAGAGTTCCTGGATCTGCGCCGGGCGTTCGGAGGGCAGCTTGTCCTTCGCCACGGCCGGAACGGCGAGCGCGCCGGCAAGAAGGACGAGCGGCGCGGCGACGCGCGGTGACAGCTGCAGCATGGCAAAAACCCCTGGCGAGAACAATATGCGCTGCCTAGCCGCAGCGGCGCCGCGCCGCAAGCGAGCCCGGTTGCGGTCGCCGCTTACTGACCCTAGTGTCAGGAAGCCGAACAACATTCGAGAGGATCCCGCCCGCGATGGACAGCCGCTTTTCCTGGTCGACCGATTATCACCATCCGACGGCCTGGGACCAGGAATTTCCGCCGCTCTCGCTCCCCGACATGCTCGCCGCCAGCGTGGCGCGAAAAGGCGACGCGCCGATGCTCGACTTTCTGGGCCGCGAGTTCGGCTATGCCGAGGTCGCGCGCGGCGCGGCGCGCGTCGCGCGCGGGCTCCAGCAGCTGGGGCTCGGCAAGGACAGCCGCGTCGGCCTTTTCCTCCCCAACGTCCCGCATTATGTCGCGGCCTATTATGGCGCGCTTATGGCGGGCGCGACCGTCGTGAACTTCTCGCCGCTCTATACGGTCGCCGAGCTTGAGGCGCAGGTCGAGGATTCGGGCACCGACACGCTCTTCACGCTGAGCGCCACCGCGCTCCTCCCCACCGCCTTGAAAGTGCTTGACGGGTCGAGCCTCAAACGCCTCGTCGTCGGATCGGTCGCGGGCGGTTTGCCGGCGGCGAAATCGGTGCTCTATCGCCTGTTCAAGCGCAGCGAGGTCGCGCCGCTTCCCGCCGATCCGCGCGTCATCCGCTTTTCCGCGCTGACCGACAATGACGGCCGCCCCGACCCCGTCGCGATTGATCCCGAAAAGGACATCGCGCTCATCCAATATACCGGGGGCACGACGGGGACGCCGAAGGGCGCCAAGCTGACGCACCAGAATCTCACCGCCAACGCGCGGCAGGTGAACGCGATCGACCCCGACCATGATGCCGAGGACCGCATCCTCGGCGTCCTCCCCTTCTTCCACGTCTTCGCGAACACCTGCGTGCTCAACCGGACGATACTCAACGGCGGCACGATCACGATGCTGCCGCGCTTCGACGCGAAACAGGCGCTTCAGGCGATCACGCGGACGAAAACCACCGCGCTGCCCGGCGTGCCGACAATGTACCAGGCGCTGCTCGATCACCCGTCGCTCGCCGCCACCGACTTCTCCAGCCTGCGCGTCTGCATCTCGGGCGGCGCGCCGATGCCCGCCGAGCTGCGCGAGAAATTCATCGCCGCGACCGGCGCGTCGCTCGTCGAGGGCTATGGCCTCACCGAAAGCTCGGGCGTCGTCGCGACCAACCCTTATGAAGGCCCGGTGCGCCCGGGCACGATCGGCCAGCCGATCCCGGCGACGCACATCCGGCTGCTCGACAAGGAAGACCCGACCAAGGACGCACCCGACGGCGAGCCCGGCGAACTCGCGGTCAAGGGGCCGCAGATCATGCAGGGCTATTGGAACCGCCCCGACGCCGACAGGGACAGCTTCACCGACGACGGCTGGCTGCGCACCGGCGATGTCGCGGTGGTCGAAGAGGGCGGTTATATCCGCATCGTCGACCGGCTGAAGGACATGATCGCGGTCGGCGGGTTCAAGGTCTATCCGAGCGTGATCGAAGCGCATCTCCATGAACATCCCGCGGTCAAGGAAGCGATCGTGCTCGGCGTTCCCGACGCCTATCGCGGCGAGGCGCCGAAAGCGTTCGTGACACTCGAGGACGGTTTCGACGTCAGCGGCGAAGCGCTCGCCGCCTGGCTCAACCCCCAGCTCGGCAAGCATGAGCGGGTGAAGGAAGTCGAGGTGCGGCTGAACCTGCCCAAGACGATGATCGGCAAACTCGACCGGAAGGCGTTGCGGGCGGATAGCGCCTCTTTCGGCTTCGCCGTGCCTATCGGCGCAACAGGTCGGTCTTGATGCGCGCAAACAGGCGGGCCATCGCATTCTCGGTCTCCAGGTCCGGTGTGCGGTTCATCAGCACGACGATGGCGTCGCCCTTTGCCCTGTCAAAATAGAAGCTGGTGTAAACCCCTTCGTCCGATCCGGCATGACCGGTCATCCCGTCGCGGTCACGCCAGAAGAACCGCTGCCGGCCGTCGATGCTGGGCGGCAGCTGTAGCTTCAGCATCTCGTCGAACGAGGCAGGCGAAAGCAGCCGGCCGCTGCCCGTCTTGCCCCCTGCCAACAGGCTTTGCGCCAGCAGCGTCAGATCGCGCGCCGATGCGTTCACTCCGCCATCGGGATAATTGGGATTGCCGAATTGCGGATAGGGTTCGATGCGGCGATCCGCGCGCGCCGGACGGAATATCTTGCCGATCAGGTAATTGCGCTTGGGCTCCCTGGTGCTCGCGCAAAGGCTGGTGTAAGGAAGGCATTGATACACCTCGTACCGGGTCGCGAGCTTGCCGGCTGGATAGTCCGCGAGCAACCATGAACTGTTCGTCATTCCCAGCGGTTCAAATATATTGTCTCGCGCCAACGCAGCGAGCGGCGCGCCGCCCGCGCGCTCGGCGGCCGCCCCCGCAACGCCCGCGCCGAGGTTGCTATATTCGCGCACCGTCCCGGGCTTCGCATCGAGATAATGGGCGCCTCCGTCGTATTGGGCACCTCCGGGCGACAGGAGGCTTCGCAGATGCATGGTCAGCGGCTTCGGTGAATCCGCGCCGGCCTGATAATCTGCGGTGTCATAATAGTCGGCGATGCTCGACGTGTGCGTCGCCAATTGGCGGATAGTGATCGGGCGCCCCCCAGCGTGGGGATTCTCGACACGAAACGGCAGCAGGCCGTTGATATCGGCATCCAGATCCAGCCGTCCCTTAGCGCGCAATTGCAACAGGACGATGCCCAGGATCGGTTTGCTGATCGAGGCGATGTTCATCGGCGTGTCGGGTGTCATCGGCTTGCGCGAGCGAAGGTCGGCGAAGCCATAACCCCGCATGTGAACGATTTTCCGGTCCTTCACGACGGCGATCGCGAGGCCGGGGATCGCCTGTTCGTCGATCAGCGCTGTTGCAAAGCCTTCGAAGCCTGTTGCCGCGTCCGAAATCACCGGCTGCCGTGGCGCTACAAACCAATAGCCGATGGCGGCGACGACAAGGACAAGAAGGAAGCTGAGCAGTTTTTTCATCATTTCGCAGAACCCAGCTCGAACAAATCCCAAAAGCGGTCGGCCATGGTCTGGCGGCTGAGGGCGGCGATGGCGATGTCGAGCACATCGCCGAGGTCGGTGCCGATATCGCGGTTCAGCCGCTCGAAGACCTCGGCAGCCTCCATGTTGTACGCATCGAGAAGGCCGGCCTGCGCGGTGCCGACATCGGTCAGCACATATTCGATGCGGCGCCGATCGGCTTCGTCGGCGCGTTTGTCGATGATGTGCAGCTTTCGGAGTGTCGCGATATGTTGCGCGACCGTTTGATGCGGATGCCGCAGCGCGCGCGCCACTTCGGTCACCGACGCCGGCCCCCGCTTGCTGAGGAAAAGCAGGGTGGACGAGCAGCTCACCGGAAAGATCATGCCTTTGTGGGCGTAAACCTCGGTCACCTGGCTCTGGATCAGAAATGCCAGATCGAGCAGCTTTTTGGCCGTATAGGCTTTCTGAATGACCGGGTTATCGTAGAAATCGCGCTGGTTCATACTCATCAAATAGATTTATGCAGGTAATTGCGCAATAGACTGCGTAAATTTTTCCGGCGTCGGCCGTGCCTGCCAAAAATGGCGATGTTTCATGCCCAGCAATGAGACATTGTAACCTCTGTCATGTTATGCCATATCAACTCTCGCAATTGCTTCATCGGAGAATCGGGTGACCCATGTCGCCAGCCCTGCCCCTGTCCTGACGCGCCTCGGCGCGCTGGTCCGGGCTGCGCGCGATTCGCGGCCGCTGACGTCGCTGTCGGGTGACCAGCTTGCCATGGGGCTGTCGGGGCTCTGCCTCGTCCACTGTCTCGCGACGACGATTTTCTTCGCCTCGATCGCCTCGGTCGGCGGCGTCTTCCTCGACAATCACCTGTTCCACGAGATCGGCCTCGTCATCGCGATCGGCTTCGCGCTGATCACGCTCGTCTCGGGTGTGCTCAGCCATGGCTATATGATGCCCTTCGCGGTCGGCAGCTTCGGGCTCGGCATGATGGCGGGCGCGCTGTCGCGGCCGCACGACGGCAGCGAAGTCATCGCGACGATGATCGGCGTTGCGGTCGTCGCGCTCGGCCACGATCTCAACCGTCGCGCCCGCCACTGACGCGTCCGCCGAAACGGACCGGTCCGCGGCTTGCGGGGACCCCATAAAGAGCCTACATTGGATGATAGTTAGCGCGGGATTATCCGCGCCCGAGGAATAGCCAATGGGCAAGCATGATCATCCGCACGTCGAGGCCAGCGGCGCCTCGCTCGCCAAGGCAGCGCAGACCGCGCTCGAAGGCGCGGGCGAAGCGTGGACCGACATGCGCGCCGAGATTTTCGACGCGGTCGCCGAAATCGGCAAGCCTGCGAGCGCCTATGAAATCGCCGATATCGTGTCGCAGAAGCGCGGCAAGCGCGTCGCACCGAACAGCGTTTACCGCATCCTTGACCTGTTCGTCGCAAACAACCTCGTCCGCCGGGTCGAGAGCGCAAACGCCTTCGTCGCGAACAGCCATCCCGGCTGCCTCCACGACTGCATCTTCCTGATCTGCGACAGCTGCGGCACCGCGGTGCATGTCGACGACGACAAGCTGTCGACCGGGGTCCGCGCCGCCGCGAACGCCACCGGCTTCGCTGCCGAACGCCCGGTGATCGAGGTGCGCGGCAAATGCGCCGAGTGCCAATAAGGTGAGCCGCCGCGCTCCCACGGACGGTTAGAGCATGTTCGGGGGGCTTCAGCATTGGATCGAGACGCAGCACGCGCGCCCGGCCGCGCCGACGCGCGCGTGGGTCTGGACGCTGGCGTTCGGGATCGCGACCCTGCTCTTCGGCCTCTATCTGACACAGGTCTTCCCGCAGGCCGGCCATGATATCGCCCCCGGCTATGGCCCCCCGGTGCTGGCGTTCGAATTCGCGGGCAGCCAGTCCGACCTCGAAGCGATCTTCGGTTTCTTCACCGACCCGCAGCAGGTGACGCGCCTCGCCGCGATGCGCACCGGCAACGAGCGCGACTATCTCTATATGCTCCTCTACGCGGGCTTTCTCGTCAGCGGCTGCATTGCCTTGTGGCGCGAGCTCCGGCATCGCGCGCTGCTCGCCGCCGCGGTGCTGCCGGTCGCCGCGGCGCTGTGCGACGCGTGGGAGAATTACTTGCTCTTCGACATCCAGGCCGCCTTCACGCTCGGCGACTATTCGCCCGCGATGGCGAGCCTTCCATACCCCGTCGCCGCCAAATTCCTGCTGCTTAGCCTCACCAATGTCGTGATCGGCGCCGCCGCGACGCAACTCGGGCGCTGGTGGGCGCTGTTCGGCACGCTCGCGATCCTCGCCGCCATCCCCACCGCGATGGCGATCGTCACCCCCGCCGCCTTCGCCTGGGCGCTGATCCCGTCGGCTGCGGGCGGCTGGCTCCTCCTCCTCGCGCTGGCGGCGGCCGGCAGCTGGCAAGCCGCGGCGCGCAAACGCCCGCTCGTCGATTTCGGCAATACGGCGCCCGCATCCGCCATCCCTGATGCCGCGCCGCCCGCCCGCCGCGTCTTCGGCCGCCGCCGCACCTGACCCCCTTTCCACTCCGGCAATGCAGGTCTAGGAAGCCCGCGAATCCCGAAAAAGGGCGAAAGGCTGCACATGAACACCGTGATCATCCGCGAAGACGACCTCATAGAAACGATCGCCGACGCGCTCCAGTACATCAGCTATTTCCATCCGATGGACTATATCCGCGCGCTGGGCGCGGCCTATGAACGCGAAGTCTCGCCCGCCGCAAAGGACGCGATGGCGCAGATTTTGTCGAACAGCCGCATGTGCGCCGAGGGGCACCGCCCGATCTGCCAGGATACGGGCATCGTCACGGTCTTCATCAAATGGGGCATGGATTGCCGCCTCGACAGTCCGCGCAGCCTGCAGCAGGTCGTCGACGAGGGGGTGCGCAAGGCCTATCTCCACCCCGAAAACAAGCTTCGCGCCTCGATCCTTGCCGACCCCGCGTTCAGCCGCGTGAACACCAAGGACAACACGCCGTCGGTGCTCAACGTGGAGATGGTGCCGGGGAGCAAGGTCGTGATCGACGTCGCTGCGAAGGGCGGTGGCAGCGAGAACAAGTCAAAGTTCAAGATGATGAACCCGTCGGATTCGATCGTCGACTGGGTGCTCGAAATGGTGCCGCAGATGGGCGCCGGCTGGTGCCCGCCGGGCATGCTCGGCATCGGCATCGGCGGCACCGCCGAAAAGGCGATGCTGCTCGCCAAACAGTCGCTGATGGACCCGATCGACATGACCGAGCTGCTCGCGCGCGGCCCGTCGAACCCGACCGAGGAACTGCGCATCGAACTCTATGAAAAGGTCAACGCGCTCGGCATCGGCGCGCAGGGTCTCGGCGGCCTCGCGACCGTGCTCGACGTCAAGATCGCCGACTGGCCGACGCACGCGGCGTCGAAGCCCGTCGCGATGATCCCGAACTGTGCCGCGACAAGACATGCTCATGTAACGCTCGACGGCAGCGGCCCCGCCTTCCTCGAACCGCCGGTGCTCTCCGATTATCCGCAGATCGACTGGGCGCCCGACAAGGGGGCGATCCGCGTCGATCTCGATAATCTGACCCCTGAAGTAGTGGCCAGCTGGAAACAGGGCGACCGCCTGCTCTTGAGCGGCAAGATGCTCACGGGCCGCGACGCCGCGCACAAGCGGATCGCCGACATGCTCGCGAAGGGCGAGCAGCTGCCGGTCGAGTTCAAGGGCCGCGTGATCTATTATGTCGGCCCGGTCGACCCGGTCGGCGAGGAAATCGTCGGTCCCGCGGGTCCGACGACCGCGACGCGCATGGACAAGTTCATGGAAATGATGCTGGGTCAGGGCCTGCTCGCCTGCGTCGGCAAAGCCGAACGCGGCCCCGCCGCAACGCAATCGATCGCCAAACACAAGAGCGCCTATCTGATGGCCGTCGGCGGCGCGGCCTATCTCGTCGCGCGCGCGATCAAGGGCAGCAAGGTCGTCGGCTTCGCCGACCTTGGCATGGAGGCGATCTACGAGTTCGAGGTAAGCGACTTCCCGGTGACTGTCGCGGTCGACAGCGAAGGCCAGAATGTCCACGTCAACGCGCCACTGGTGTGGAAGAAAAGGATCTCGGACGAGGGACTGCTGGAGAAGGCGTAGCGCTACGCCTCTCCTCCAACGTCACCCCCCTCGACTGCCTTGCAGGCGTTCGGGATAAACTTCGGCCAGAGGCTGAAGGCCGGGGGTCTCGCCGGTGCGTCCTTGCCATCCCCTTCAATTTGAAGAACACTCCTGCACTACATAAACAGCCAGGGGACGCAGCATGGATTTCCGTAACGTCGACAAGCTGAACCGCCGCGACATGATTCGCGGCACCGCGATGCTCGGCGCGGGCGCGGCGTTCATGCAGCCCATTCCGCTCTGGGCGCAGTCGGGCAGCATGGCGGATATCCGCAAGGCCGCCGAGGCCGGCAAGGCCGCCTCGATCAAGCGTATCCGCGACTGGATCGCGCTCCCCTCGATCGCCGCCGAGAACCGCAACATGACCGAGGGCGCGGCCTATATGGCCGAACTCGCGAAAGATGCGGGCTTCACCAATGTCGAGATCGTCCCCACCGACGGCCATCCGGGCGTGTTCGGCACGATCGATGCCGGCGCAGCCCGAACGCTCGGCATCTATTTCATGTACGACGTCAAACAGTTCGACCCGGCCGAATGGTCGTCGCCACCGCTCGAAGGCAAGATGGTCGATCGCCCCGGGTTCGGACAGGCGATCATGGGTCGTGGTGCGGTCAACCAGAAGGGCCCCGAGGCGAGTTTTCTCGCCGCACTCCACGCGATCCGCGCCGCCGGACGCAAGCTGCCGGTGAACATCGTGCTCGTGTGCGAGGGCGAGGAGGAAATCGGCTCGCCGCACTTTCGCCAGATCGCGACCAAGCCCAAAATTCTCGCCGCTTTGAAGAAGTGCGAAGGCATCTTCATCCCCTTCGCCTCGCAGGGCAAGACCGGCAACGTCACCGTCAATCTCGGCTCCAAAGGCATCATCGAACTCGAACTCGTCGCGAGCGGGGAGAAATGGGGCCGCGGGCCGAAGGGCGACGTCCATTCGAGCCTCAAAGCCATGGTCGATTCGCCGGCATGGCGCCTCGTGCAGGCGCTTCAGACGCTCGTCACCCCCGACGGCAACAAGCCCGCGATCGAGGGCTGGTACGAAAATGTCCGCCCGCTGACCGAGCGCGAAAAGACGCTGATCCGCGAAGCCGCGAAGGCGGGCGACGAAGCCGCGCAGAAACAGGCGCTCGGCATCACCCACTGGATCGACAATCTGACCTATGACGACGCGCTGATCCGCCTCGCGCAGGAACCGACGGTCAATATCGAGGGACTCGTCGCGGGCTATACCGGCCCCGGCGGCAAGACGATCCTGCCCGGCCGCGCGGTCGCCAAACTCGACCTCCGCCTCGTCCCCAACCAGACGCGCGCCGAGGCCGAGAAGAAGCTCCGCGCGCATCTCGACAAGCATGGCTTCACCGATGTCGAGATCAATGTCTCGGGCGGTTACGACCCGACCGAGGTCGCCGAGGACAGCCGCCTCGTCCGCTCCGAACTCGCGAGCTATAAAAGGCTCGGCGTCGCGACGAGCGTCAACCCGCGCATGGCGGGCAGCTGGCCGGGCTCGACCTTCACCGCGCCGCCGGTGTCGATCCCCGCCGCGCATTTCGGTATCGGCCACGGATCGGGCGCGCACGCCCCCGACGAATATTATCTGATCGATTCGATCAATCCGAAGGTCGCGGGGCTGGTCGACGCGACGATGGGTTTCGCCGAATTCCTCTATGTCCTCGCGGCGATCAAATGAGCGACCTCAACGGCGTCGCGCACGTCATCCTGACCGCAGGAGACTTCAAACGATCGACCGCCTTCTGGCGCGCAATGATCGCCTATCTCGAATTGAAGCTCGTGCTCGACAGCGAGCATATGCTCTATGGCGTCGGCGGGCGCACCGCGATCGGTATCCGCACCGGCAGCCCCGAAAATGCCGGCAAGCGTTTCGATCAGGGCGCACCGGGGCTGCATCACGCCTGTTTCCGGATGCGCGACCGCGCCGCGATCGACGCGGTGCATGCGTTTCTGGCGGCGCGTGACGATATCCATATCGTCCATGCGCCGCAGGAGGAGCCGTGGGCACCGGGCTATTATTCGGTGCTGTTCGAAGACCCCGACGGCATCCGCATCGAATTCAACCATGTCCCCGGCGTCGGCCTGCTCGCCGAGGGCGAGCGGATCGGCAGCGCGAACGCCTTCGATTAAAAGCCGTAGACCAAAGTGAAGCGCGTCTGCGTGTCGACGCTTTCGATCCCCGGCGGCGGACTGGTGTCGATCTGCGCCGAATAGGCGATGCGCGCCGACAGCGCGCCGGTCAGCTTGGCGTTGAGCGCGGTTTGCGAGTTGGTCGAGCTGTTGGTCGTGCCGATAATCGTCGAGGCGACCTGCGTCAGCCGCAGCGTCGGCGACAATTGCCAACCGAAATCCAGCCCCGCGAGCGCGGTCAATTCGGTATCGTTGCTGCCATCGATGAAGTCGGTCTGGCGAAACGCCGGGCCGCCTTTCAGGCTCAGCGTCATCTTCTTGTTGTCGACCACCTTGTAGCCAAGCCCGCCCGACAGGTTCCAGCGCGTGTCATAGCCGAGGATCCGGTCATGTTCCCAGCGGGTAAGGCCATAAGCAAAAGTACGCTCATCGATCCGGTACTGCGGTTCGAGCTCGGCCAGGTAGCGTTCGACCGACGTCTTGCCGTTCGTGCGCTGGTAATCGGCCTGCGCGCGCAGCTTGTGCGTCCAGTCGATCCCCTTGCGCGCGAGCGAAAGGCCCGCGCTGAGGCCGGCGGAGCTGGTGTTGCCGCTACTGTGCGACGCGCCGATCTGCCCCTCGCCTTTCCAATTCTCCCAGAATTTTGCCGCCGCCAGTTTTGCGCGCGCGGCCGCCGCCGCCTCGTCCTTCTGCCGCTGCCGTTCGGCGCGATAGGCGACGACCTGCTCCTCGATTTCGGCGGCGTCCTCCGGAATAGTGGCCTTGGCAAGCTTTGCCACCGCCTCGACGTCGGCGTCCCTGCCGCTCGCCATCGCGGCAGCGAGCATGTTGCGCACCGGGTTGAACGGAACATCGGGCGGGTGCCCGCTGCGGTAATAAGCGAGCAGCGCGTCGATTTCGCCGATGTTTGCCGGATGCGTCTGCCGGGCGAACTTTGCTACCGCTTCGACATCGTCATTGTCGCCGCTCGCGAAGGCGGCGTCGATCATTGCGCGCAGCGCATCGGGCAGCGGCGGATCGGGCGGCACGAGCACGACCGGGAGCGGGGCCGCCACCACCGGGTCGACGAGCAGGGGATTAATCTCCAGCGGCTCGGGCTGCGCCGGATCGGCAGGTTCCTGCGCGGCATGCGAGGGAACCACGGCGAACACGAGGGGCAGACAAAGCGCGGCCAAGCGGGGGAGAGCGGTCAACGAAGACGTCCTTCTTGCGGGGGCGGAAGCCGGGTTCGTTCGATCGTTCGCGCGGGGCCGGCGCGCGGACGACGCGCTCCTATAACCCGAAAGTTTCTGGCATTTCCACCCCGGCTGCCCCATCTGCAAACCTATGCTGATAGCCATCATCGCCATTTTCTGCGCCGGTATCGGCAATTTCGCGATGCACCGCGCCTTCATGGAAAGCGACGATCCGCTGATCCAGCAGATGGTGAAGCCGCTTGCGGACAAGGTCGGACCGAACATCACCTACGTCTTCGAATTCCTGCTGCTCGTCGGCGCGATGGCGATCGCGACGCGGAACTGGTTCGCCGCGCTGATGCTCTATGGCCTCTATACGATCTTCAACGCGATGGCGTTCAGCTGGATCATGCAAAGGCCGCGATAAACGGAGCGGACGGGTTCGGCCGGGGAGTTGCCGTCCTTATATCGTCATCCCGGGCTTGATCCGGGATCCATTCTCGCAGCGTTGAAGCCATGGATCCCGGATCAAGTCCGGGATGACCAATATTGGAAAAGCGTCCGCTCATCACCGCAAAGCCGACGCCCGGTCCGTGGGCCTCACGCCGCCCCGTGGTACCACCATACGCCGTCGCGCTCCTCGCGCTTCACGCGCCCTTCGACCTCGAGCCGCTTGAGGTGCGCGAGCGCCTCGCCGGTTGCCAGCCCCTGATTATGCTCGCCGATCGGGCGGTTGAAGAGCAACGGAAAGCTGTCGACCGCGCGCATCGGCGCCTTCGCCGCGGCTTCGGCCAGATTGTAGAGCCGCATGCGATGTTCGTCGCGCAGCGCCATCAGGCGGACGTGCAGCCCCCTGAACGGCTCGCCATGCGCGGGGCAAACGGTGACGTCAGCAGGCACCGTGGCAAGCAATTTGTCGATCGATGCGAGCCATTCGCCGAGCGGGTCGGCGTCGGGCTCGGTAATGTTGACCGACACGTTCGAGCTGATCCGCGGCAATACCTGATCGCCCGACACCAGCACGCCCTCACGCTCGTTCCACAGGCATGCGTGCTCGGGACTGTGCCCCGATCCGGTGACGACGCGCCACCGGTGTGCGCCCATGTCGAGCGTCTGTCCGTCGGCGATCCGTACGTAGGAACGCGGCAGCGCAAAGATCATGCGCTGGAACATGTTCCAGCCGCGCTCGCGCTGCGCCTCGATCGCCGCCGCGTCCCAGCCCGCGGCGCGCGACTGCGCGAGCACTTCGTCGGGCGCGGAGTCGGACGAATCGGCAACGATCGCACGCGCGGTCAGCATCTCGCCGCGCGTCATCCATAGCTTCACACCCTGTTTCTTCGCGATCCAGCCTGCGAGACCGATGTGATCGGGGTGAAGATGCGTACCGATGACGCGCGTGATCCGCCGGTCCTTGAGCGCGCCTGCATAGAGCGCCTTCCACGCGTCGGAACACATGGTGAGGCAGATGCCCGTGTCGACCACCGCCATGCCGTCGCCGCGCTCATCGGCGTCGTCGAGCAACCAGCTGTTGATATGGCCGAGCGAGCCCGGCATCGGGATGCGCGCCCAGCTGATGCCATCGGCGATGCGGATCGTCTCGCCCGCCCCCGGCGCCGCCTCGCCCCACGGATAGGTGAGGCCGGCATGGCTCGTCGCGGTGAAGCTGTCGTCCTGGGTGAGCGAGGCGTCCGGCGAGCCGCTGGCCGCCGGGATATTGTCCTCGTCCGTCCCCGCCATGCCTCAGTCTTCGCCGTCGGTTTCGGTTTCCTCGGCGGCGCGCGCTTCCGCGGCCGCTGTGCGTTCGGCGCGCAACTCTTCGAGCAGCGCTTCACGGTCGCCCTCGAAGCGGCTGTCTTCGGGCGCCTTGATGCCGGCCTTCTTCGCCGCCTTGGCGACGAGCGCGTCGAGTTCGCGCTGCGAGCAGAGGCCGAGCGTCACCGGATCCTTGGGCACGATATTCGCGCTGTTCCAGTGGCTGCGATCGCGGATCGCGCCGATCGTGTTGCGGGTGGTGCCGATCAGCTTGCCGATCGCGCCGTCCGAAACCTCGGGATGGTTCTTCAGGATCCAGGCGATGCCGTCGGGCTTGTCCTGACGCTTGCTGACCGGCGTGTAGCGCGGGCCGCGGGTGCGGCGAATCGTGTCCTGCGCCTGCACGCTCATCTTGAGCTTGTAATTGGGATCCTTCTGGCCCTTTTCGATCTCTTCCATCGACAGTTCGTGCGCGCGAACGGGGTCGCGGCCGGTATATTTGGTCGCGGCGGTCTCATCCGCGATCGCCTGCACTTCGAGGATATGAATCCCGCAATATTCGGCGATCTGGCCGAAGGTGAGCCCGGTATTATCGACCAGCCAGGCGGCGGTCGCATGCGGCATCAGCGGGGTCGGATTGGCATTGGCCATGACGATAAAGTCTCCAAGCGGAAATAATAAGGGCCGCCCCTCGCGGGGCGGCCGTTCGGCGGTCGATGTAGACCTGTTTTAGGCTGCGGGCAAGGGGTGGGCGGCAGGGGGGAGCCCTGCGACCGATTCGGCGAGCCAGGCACAGACCGCGAGCACATCGGCACAGCCCATATTCGCCGGCGTCGCGAGCATCTGATAGCTGTCGCCCTCGATGACGGGGCCAAAGGGGTGCACCAGCAACCCCGCGTCGATTTCGGGCCGGGCAAGGATCAGGCTGCCGATCGCGACGCCATGCCCCGCGACCGCGGCCTGCAGCGCATGATCGTCCGAATTGAAACGCGGCCCTTGGTCGACCGCCAGCCCGTCCACCCCGGCGAGCCGCGCCCATCGCCGCCAATCGGGTGCGTTCGCGGGCCGACGCCACTCGACATGCAGCAAGGTGGCGCGCAGAAGGTCTTGCGGCCCGGACAGGCTCAGCTTCGGGCTGCAAAGCAATCCGAACCGTTCCGAAAAAAGCGGTTGGCCGACCAGCCCGTCGAAAGGACCCCGGCCATATCGAACCGCCACATCGGCTTGCCCCGCGATCAGATCGACAGGCTCATCGGAGGAATACAGCCGCAGATCGAATTCGGGAAAGCGTTCGCGAAACGAACCGAGCGCGGGCAGAAGCCTGCGCGCGGTAAATTGTATCGTCGCGGTCAATGTGACTGCCGCGCGACGCGGAACCGGCGCAAGATCGGCAAGCGCCCGTTCGAACATATCGAAGCCGTCGCGCAATGTCGGATAAAGCCGTTCGCCCGCTTCGGTCAGCGCGACCTGCCGCACCTGACGAATGAACAGTACGAAGCCCAATATATCCTCCAGCAACCGGATCTGGTGGCTGATCGCGGTCGGCGTCACCCCAAGCTCGTCCGCGGCCTTTCGAAAACTGAGATGGCGCGCAGCAGCCTCGAATGCGCGCAAGGCACCCAGCGGCGGAAGTTTCCGGTTTCGCATCATGGATGAGATAATTTGATCCATTGGCTGAGATATTCGCGTTCGACCGGATGGTTTATAAAGAGATAGGTTCATCCAGTCATCAAAACAAATGAACTGGATTATCTCATGACTCTTCCTGAACCGCCAGCATTCCGCATACTCCACATCGATTCCAGCGCCCGGCCGGGCCTGTCGGGTCGGGACCGGCACGGCTCGCACAGCCGGCGTTTGAGCGAGCGGTTCGTGCGCCGATGGTCGGACGCGCGGCCGCAAGACCGCGTCGCCTACCGCGATGTCGGCGCGGTCCCGCCATCGCATGTCGACGCCGAATGGATCGCCGCCGCCTTCTCGCCGCCCGAAAAGCGCAGCGACGACCAGCGCGCCCGGCTGGCCGAAAGCGACACGCTGATCGCCGAGCTCGTGGCGGCCGATCTCCTCGTCGTCGGGGCACCGATGTATAATTTCGGCATGCCGGCGCCGTTGAAGGCCTGGGTAGACAATATCGTGCGCGTCGGCGTCACTTTCGGTTTCGACCGGAAACGCGACGGCGAGCCCTATTGGCCGATGCTGCCTTCGGGAAAACGGCTGGTCGTCCTCGGCGCGCGCGGCGATTACGGCTATGATGCCGGCGGGCGCCAGGCAGATGTCAATTTCGTCGAAGCCGGCCTGAAAGCACCCCTCGCCTATATCGGCCTTCGCGACACCACCTCGATCGCGATTGAATATGACGAGTTCGCCGATGCCCGCCTTGCACAATCGATCGCCGCCGCCGAAGTCGCCGTCGACGCGCTGGTGGATCGGATGATCGCGGGAATGGACGAAAGCGTGGCCGCCTGACCGCTATCGCGTCGGCGCCCCGGGCCGCGGCGCGCCTACGGACCGCACTGCCAGAGCCCGGCGAAGACGCGCCGCGCGCCGTCGGCACGATCGGCGGTCAGCGTCGCGGGGCGCGGCGGCGATTCACCCTCGCCCTGCGCCGGGCCCGTCAGCGCGACGCGAAGCTCCAGCCCCTTCGCGTAGAATTTCGTTCCCTTCGCCATCGCATCGAAACCGCCATTGGCGGAGACCGTCTCAATCGACTCGCCAACCTTGACGATGCCGCGCGACGGCTCCTCCGACGCGACGTCACCCTGTGCGAGCAGGATCGGCTGCGCGCCTTCGTCATCGGCGAAGCTGCACGCGAGTTCGCCCTTCAGCTTGGCGCCGCTGACGTCGGCCTCGGTCAGCGTGGTCAGCTCGATCGGCGAGCCGTCGCCCCCGCGTGTCGGAACGTCGGTCGGTTTGATCGGAGGCGGCGGCGCCTCGGCCGCCTTGGGGTCGTCGGCGGATCCGGTCGGCGACGTTTCGGTCTGGGATGGCTGCGAACAAGCAGCGAGAGCAAGAGCAAGGCTTGTAACGGGAAACAAAAGATTACGCATGTTCATTCGGAAAGATCATCCTCTTGATTGCCCCCCGTTTCCCAACCGCCGAAAAGTGCGGGTCGTTCCCTCGGCTCATCCCACGAGGAGCACGATCTTCCCCACATGCGCGCCCGCCTGCATCCGCTCATGCGCCGCGGCGGCCTCGGTCAGCGCGAAGCTCTGATCCATCGCGGGCTTCCACGCGCCCTCGGCGAGCCGCGGCCAGAGCGTGCCGTGAATCTCGTCGGCAAGCGCCGCCTTGAACTCGGCGCTCCGCGCACGCAGCGTTGACCCGGTCAGCGTCAGCCGGCGGCGCATGACCTGCGATATGTCGATCTCGACCTTCGCGCCGCGCTGGAAGGCGATCGTCACATGACGGCCGTCGTCGGCCAGGCACTCGAGGTTGCGCGGCACATAGTCGCCGCCGACCATGTCGAGCACGACATGGGCGCCGCGGCCGCCGGTGAAGGCCTTGACCGCCTCGACATAATCCTCGCTCGAATAGTCGACGGCCAGGTCGGCGCCAAGGGCGGTCGCGGCGGCACATTTGTCGGCGCTGCCGCAGGTCACAATCACCTTGATGTCGAACAATTTGCACAGCCCGATCGCGGTCGTCCCGATGCCGCTGGTACCGCCATGGACCAGCACCGTTTCGCCTTCGCGCACATAAGCGCGCTCGAAGAGATTATGCCACACGGTGAAGATGGTCTCGGGCAGCGCCGCCGCCTCCGCCATC
Organism: Sphingopyxis sp. PAMC25046; assembly: GCF_004795895.1. NCBI lineage: Bacteria > Pseudomonadati > Pseudomonadota > Alphaproteobacteria > Sphingomonadales > Sphingopyxidaceae > Sphingopyxis > Sphingopyxis sp. PAMC25046. The sequence goes on along the minus strand of NZ_CP039250.1, from coordinate 659,925 downwards.
GAAAAACCCTTTGGAACTGGCAGGCAGCTGCCGACCGGCGCGGTGCAATATTCGGCGTAGCCGCCGCCCGCGACGAGCGCGCACACCGCCTGCCCCAGCAGTTCGGGATCGCCCGCCGGACCGACCGCCGCGATTACCCCTGCGATCTCGAGCCCCGGCAGGTCCGACGCACCCGGCGGCGGCGGGTAGAAACCCATACGCTGCAGCACATCGGGGCGGTTCACCCCCGCCGCGGCGACGCGGATCAGCACCTCACCCGGCCCCGGCTGCGGCACCGGCCGCGTTTCGGGCCGCAACATTTCGGGCCCGCCCGGCGCACTGATGGCGATGGCGGTCATTTCTGCTGGCACGCTGGTCACTTCATTCCCCCACTGGTCCCGGTTCCATCACCCCTGCGCCGCCTTATTGACAGTGCGGCGACACGGGTCAACAGTCGCGCGCCTTATTAGCCCCTTAGGGCTTGAACCCAGGGACCAGGAGGATGCGCCATGGACGATGACGACCTTCCCCGCCGCCGCGACGATGTGTTGACGGCGCTGACCAGACAGCCGCTCGATCCGCTGTCGGTCGACGAACTCGACGACCGCATCGCCGCTCTGGAAGGCGAGATCGCGCGGATCAAGGCGCACCGCGCCGCGGCGACGAGCCAGAAGGCGGCGGCCGAGGCGCTGTTCCGGAAGACTTAGCTATTCGGCTTCGGTGCTGAGCCCGAGTTCGGGAATACCGATCGAGCGTCGCCCGCCGAAATCGGCGCGCACGACAATCACCCCCTGCTTTTCCATATATTCGACGAGGCGGCGGATGCGTCCGGGCGAGCGGCTGCCATAGGCGCGGCCGAGGATCTCGTCGTCGGGACAGGGCTCGCCTTCCATCGCGGCGCGCGCAATCTGCAGGAAGGGCGCGAACATGTCGTGCGGCAGCCGGTCGGCGACGGCCAGCATCTCGCGCCAGCGCGGCTCGGCGGGGTCGAACACCCCGCCCTTGGCCAAAGCGAAGCGGCGGCGGAAAGCGGCGAGATCGAGCGGCACCTTCTTCAGCTTCTGCATCCGGCAGCGCACCGAAAAATCCTGATAGAGGAAGGATTCGGGCTGGAAGGCGCAGTCGGGATCCGAAAGCATGTCCTGCAATGTCGCGATCACCACCGCGTCGCCCTGCTCGGCTTCCTCGACCGCTTCGAGGATATCGAGCACCGGCGGCGCATCGACATCCTCGTGCAGCCCCTCGCTCGCGGCGATCCGCTCCAGCACTTCGCTGGCCGCGACCGGTTCGGGTTCGGGCGGAAAGAAGCGGGGCTGCGCCGGCGCTTCCAATTCGGTGAAGAGCATCGAGCGCATATCCTCGCCGCCCGCTTGCGGAAGCGGCATCAGCCCGTGCGTCCCCATGCGCGTCGAGGTCTGCGTCGACCCGATCCGCACCGCGATCGGCCGCCGCGAGATTGCGGGGCCGAGCCCGAGGAAATGCCCGCGTTCGAGGTCGCGGATCGTCTCGGCCTGTCGTCGCTCCATGCCGAGCAGGTCGGCGGCACGCGCCATGTCGATGTCGAGGAAGGTGCGCCCCATCAGGAAATTGCTCGCCTCGGCGGCGACATTCTTCGCGAGCTTGGCAAGCCGCTGCGTCGCGATCGCGCCCGCGAGCCCGCGCTTGCGCCCGCGGCACATCAGGTTCGTCATCGCGCCCAGGCTCGCGCGGCGAACATTGTCGGCGACGTCGCCCGCGACGCTCGGCGCGAACATCTGCGCCTCGTCGACCACCACGAGCACGGGAAACCAATGCTCACGCGGCGCGTCGAACAGCGCGTTGAGGAACGCCGCGGCGCACGTCATCTGCGCCTCGATATCGAGCGATTCGAGGCTGAGGATGATCGACGCGCGATGTTCGCGGATGCGCGCGCCCATCGCCGCGATCTCACGCTCGTTGTAATCGCCGCCGTTGATCACGACATGGCTGTACGCGTCGGCGAGCGTCACGAAATCGCCCTCGGGATCGATCACGATCTGCTGCACCAGCTCGGCGCTTTCCTCGAGGATGCGGCGCAAAAGGTGCGACTTGCCCGACCCCGAATTGCCCTGCACGAGCAGCCGCGTCGCGAGCAGTTCCTGCACGTCGATGCGCACGCCCTGCCCCGCGGTGTCGGTCCCGATGTCGATGCTGGTCTTCACGCTGGCCGCCCTATCGGGGCGCTTGGGCAAAGACAACCGGGCGGGTCTTCGGATCGCCCGATTTTGCCGCGTAACCTTGCCAAGCGGGACTAAGGCGCCAAAAAGGGCGGCATGGATTTCGACGACCAGCTCCGCCGCTATTTCGGTACCGCCGACATCGCAGCGATCCACCCCGAAGCGCACGCCGCGGGCACCGAACGCATGCGCGTCGACTTCGGCCTCGAAACCAACCCCGGCCGCCGCTTCGCGCTGTGGGCATTGATGTACATGCTCGGCGTCGCGCCCGACCTCGATGTCGCGTTCAAGGACGAAGACGAGCGCAATATGGCGCGCGACTTTATGGATATGGTCGACCGGGCGGGTGAGCGAGGATGACCCGTGAGCGAGATGCTTGAATATTGGCCGGGTACGCTGATTTTGCTCGGCTTCATGCTCGGGCCTCTGATTCTGATAAAAAAGGCTCGCGACAGCTGGAAAACTTCTCTGCTCGTCCATGCGGCCACCTGCCTCGTGTTCCTTGGGCTGTTTGCTTTGGGAGCCGGCTTACAATCACCTCCCGGCTATTGGCCTGGCGGGCTTCTCATCGATGCTGCGCAGATCGTCGGGATATTTGCCGCCACTCTCATTCTTTGGCTGGTATTTGTGGTTCGGCGTCGCGCTTCAAGCGGCTGAAGCTTTGTCCGATCCCGATACACCCCCTCCACGATGCCAAAATCGCAACGCCCCGTTAACCATAAGACAACCCCGTCATCGTAATTTCACAAAGCCGACCGCTTTTCCCTTGCGGTGGGGCGGCGGCATCGCCACGTTGCATTTCTAAGGGGGCCGCCATCTCCCCGGCCTGGTCCCCGCAAGGAGATGAATGACCATGCCGTCCTTTTCGGAAAGCCTCGAAAAGACCCTCCATAACGCGCTGAAGGCTGCTTCGGAGCGCCATCACGAATATGCGACGCTCGAGCATCTGCTCTTCGCGCTGATCGACGACGATCATGCCGCCGAAGTGATGCGCGCGTGCGGCGTCGCACTCGACGACCTCCAGTCGGCGGTGGTCCATTATCTCGACACCGAACTCGACAGCCTGAAGGTCGAGGGGCACAGCGACCCCTCCCCCACCAGCGGCTTTCAGCGCGTCGTCCAGCGCGCGATCCTGCACGTCCAGTCGTCGGGCAAGGATGAGGTGACTGGCGCCAACGTCCTCGTCGCGCTCTTCTCCGAACGCGAGAGCTATGCCGTCTATTTCCTCCAGCAGCAGGATCTGACGCGCCTCGATGCGGTCTCCTACCTCAGCCACGGCGTCGGCAAGGGCGGCAAGCCTTCGCCGCAGGCCGAGCCCGAGGAAAAGGAAGAGACGAAGGACAAGAGCGAAGGCAAGTCGAAGAAGGAAACCGCGCTCGACCAGTTCACCGTCAACCTCAATGAGAAAGCCAAGGGCGGCAAGGTCGACCCGCTGATCGGCCGCAGCGCCGAGGTCGACCGCACGATCCAGATCCTCTGCCGCCGCAGCAAGAACAACCCGCTCTATGTCGGCGATCCCGGCGTCGGCAAGACCGCGATCGCCGAAGGCCTCGCGCGCAAGATCATCGAAGGCGACGTGCCCGAGGTTCTGCTGCCCGCGGTCATCTATTCGCTCGACATGGGCGCGCTGCTCGCGGGCACGCGCTATCGCGGCGATTTCGAGGAGCGGCTGAAGCAGGTGGTCACCGAACTCGAAGGCCTGCCGCACGCGATCCTGTTCATCGACGAAATCCACACCGTCATCGGCGCGGGCGCGACGTCGGGCGGCGCGATGGACGCTTCGAACCTCTTGAAACCCGCGCTGTCGGGCGGCGTGATCCGCTGTATCGGCTCGACGACCTACAAGGAGTTCCGCAACCATTTCGAAAAGGATCGCGCGCTGCTCCGCCGCTTCCAGAAGATCGACGTGATCGAGCCGAGCCTCGAGGATACCAAGAAAATCCTCGCGGGTCTGCGCAGCGCGTTCGAGGCGCATCATCAGGTGCGCTATACACCCGACGCGATCAACGCCGCGGTCGACCTGTCGGCGCGCTATATCAACGACCGCAAGCTGCCCGACAAGGCGATCGACGTGATCGACGAGGTCGGCGCGATGCAGATGCTCGTCGCCCCGTCGAAGCGCAAAAAGACGATCACCGCGAAGGAGATCGAGGCGGTTATCGCAACAATGGCGCGCATTCCGCCCAAGTCGGTGTCGACCGATGACAAGGCGACGCTCGCCAGCCTCGAGACCGATTTGAAGCGCGTCGTGTTCGGCCAGAACACCGCGATCGAGGTGCTGTCGTCGGCGATCAAGCTGTCGCGCGCGGGCCTCCGCGACCCCGAGAAGCCGATCGGCAACTATCTCTTCTCGGGCCCGACCGGCGTCGGCAAGACCGAGGTCGCGAAGCAGCTCGCGTCGATCATGGGCATCCCGCTCCAGCGTTTCGACATGTCCGAATATATGGAGCGCCATTCGGTCAGCCGCCTGATCGGCGCGCCTCCAGGCTATGTCGGTTACGATCAGGGCGGTCTGCTCACCGATGCGATCGACCAGAACCCGCATTGCGTGCTGCTGCTCGACGAGATCGAAAAGGCGCATCCCGACCTTTTCAACATTCTGTTGCAGGTGATGGATAACGGCCGCCTGACCGACCACCACGGCAAGACGGTCGATTTCCGCAACGTCATCCTGATCATGACGACCAACGCGGGCGCGAGCGACATGGCGCGCGAGTCGATCGGTTTCGGCCAGTCGACGCGCGAGGATGTGCAGGAAGAGGCGGTGAAGCGCATGTTCACCCCCGAATTCCGCAACCGCCTCGATGCGATCGTGCCTTTCGGCTACCTGCCGCCCGAAGTGGTCGCGCGCGTCGTCGACAAGTTCATCCTCGAACTCGAGCTGCAGCTTGCCGACCGCAACGTCCACATCCAGCTCGACGAGGCGGCGCGCGAATGGCTGACCGGCAAGGGCTATGACAAGCTCTATGGCGCGCGTCCGATGGGCCGCCTGATCCAGGAGAAGATCAAGCAGCCGCTTGCCGAGGAACTGCTCTTCGGCAAGCTCGTCCATGGCGGCGAGGTCAAGGTGAAGATGAAGACCGGCGAGGACGCCCATGTCGGCAATCCGCTCGCCTTTGAAATCACCCCCGCCGCGCCCAAGGCCGGCAAGGGCAAACCGAAAGCCGACAAGGCCAAGAAGGCGGCGGAGTAACTAGCTCCCCTCCCGCTTGCGGGAGGGGTAGCGAGACTTGCGGGCTTGCCCGCCAGTCGCAGCGGGGTGGGTCCTGCAACGGTGCTTGCCCACCCCAAACCCCGCCCGCAGGCGGGAGGGGCTTACTGCCCTCGCAATTCGGCGCCACATCGCCTATATCCCCTTTTATGTACGACTATGTCACCGTAACCGCCGACGAAGCATCGGCGCCCGCCCGCGTTCGCGATGGCACGATCAAGCTCCACGACGAGGCGGGCTTTGCCGGGATGCGCAAGGCGGGCCGCCTTTCGGCCGAAATCCTCGACGCGCTCGTTCCCTTCGTTCAGCCCGGCGTGACCACGGCCGAAATCGACGACCTCGTCCGCACGATGATGCTCGATGGCGGCGGCATTCCCGCGACATTGGGCTACCGCGGTTTCACACATAGCTGCTGCACCAGCATCAACCATGTCGTCTGCCACGGCATTCCCGACGACAAGCCGGTGCGCGAGGGCGATATCGTCAACATCGACGTCACGAGCATCGTCGACGGCTGGCACGGCGATACCAGTCGCATGTATCTGGTCGGCGACGTGGGCGTAAAGGCGAAGCGCCTCGTCGAAGTCACTTACGAATGCCTGATGCTCGGCATCGAGCAGGCGAAGCCCGGCAACCGCATGGGCGACGTCGCGCACGCGATCCAGACCCACGCCGAAAAGCATCGCTATTCGGTCGTCCGCGATTTCTGCGGCCACGGCCTCGGCCAGATGTTCCACGACGCGCCCGAAGTGGTCCACGCCGGCCGCCCCGGCACGGGCCCCGAACTCCGCCCCGGCATGTTCTTCACGATCGAGCCGATGATCAACACCGGCAAATATGCGGTGAAGATGCTGAGTGACGGCTGGACCGCGGTCACCCGCGACCGTTCGCTCTCGGCACAGTTCGAACACAGCATCGGCATCACCGAAACCGGCTGCGAAATCTTCACCGCCAGCCCCAAGGGCCTGAACGCGCCGCCCTGGCAGTAACGCCAGCCCGCGACTTTCCCGCTTGCCATTCCGTCATCGCAGGCGCAGTCTTGACGTTAACGTCAACGATAGGCGTACAGGGAGAGCGAGATGGCGAAACGGGTCTGGACGGCCGCGCTGCTGGGCTGCGCGGCACTGGCATTGGCTTCATGCAACGCATCGAAGAATGAGAGCCTGTCGGGCGGATCGCTCGACGCGGCCGAAAAAGCCAGCGAGACCCTGCTCAAGACCGGCGGCAGCGGCGATGACTGGGGCGCCATCGGCTATAGCTATGACGAGCAACGCTTCAGCCCGCTGACCGACATCAACGACAAGAATGTGGGCGAGCTCGGCATCGCCTGGTTCGCCGACCTCGACGATGCGCGCGGGCAGGAAGCGACGCCCGTCGTCGTCGACGGCGTCATGTACGTCACCCACGCATGGTCGAAAGTCAGCGCGTGGGACGCCGCGACCGGCAAATCGCTGTGGAAATTCGACCCCGAGGTGCCCGGTGAGCGCGCGGTTTCGGCTTGCTGCGACGTCGTCAATCGCGGCGTTGCCGTCTGGGGCGACAAGGTCATCTTTGCGACGCTCGACGGCCGGCTGATCGCGCTCGACCGCAAGACCGGCACGCAAATCTGGTCGACGCAGACCTTCGACAAGCGCAAGCCCTATACGATCACCGGCGCGCCACGCGTCGTGAAGGACATGGTTCTGATCGGCAACGGCGGCGCCGAATTCGGCGTGCGCGGCTATGTCACCGCCTACGACGCCGACACCGGCAAGGAGCGCTGGCGCTTCTACACCGCGCCGAACCCGACCAAGGCGAAGGACGGCGCTGCCTCCGACGACATCTTCGCGAGCAAGGGCAATGCGACCTGGTCCGACGAGGGCGAGTGGCAGACCTCGGGCGGCGGCGGCACCGTGTGGGACGCGATCGTCTATGACAAGGATCTCGACCAGGTCTATTTGGGCGTCGGCAATGGCAATCCCTGGAACCATGGCACGCGCTCGAACGGCGAGGGCGACAACTGGTTCCTCTCCTCGATCGTCGCGCTCGACGCATCGACCGGTGCCTACAAATGGCATTATCAAGAGACCCCGGCAGAGACGTGGGACTATACCGCAACCCAGCCGATCATCCTCGCCGAGCAGGCGGTGGACGGCAAGCCGACCAAGGTGCTGTACCATGCGCCCAAGAACGGCTTCTTCTTCACGATCGACCGTACGAACGGCAAGCTGATCGATGCCAAACCCTTCGTCGACGGGATCAACTGGGCCACCGGCTACGACATGGCGACCGGTCGCCCGGTCGAGAATCCCGAGGCGCGCTTCTACAAGACCGGCAAGCCTTTCATCGCGATCCCCGGCGCACTCGGTGCGCACAACTGGCATCCGATGAGCTACAACCCCGCGACGGGGCTCGTCTATATCCCGGCACAACAGATCCCGCAGGGCTATCTCGCCGACATGAACGAACTCGATCGCCGCAAGGTGCTCGGCTTCAACGTCGGCACCTCGCTCACCGGGACGCTGCTGCCCGATGACAAGGCGGCGTTCCGCGCCGCGGTCGCGGCCACGACCGGCCGCCTCGTCGCCTTCGACCCGCGCACGGGCAAGGTCGCGTGGGGCGTCGACTATCCCGCGGCGTGGAACGGCGGCACGATGACGACCGCGGGCAATCTCGTTTTCCAGGGGACGAGCACCGGTCGCTTCCGTGCCTATGCCGCCGACACCGGCAAGCAATTGCTCGACCTCGACATGCAGTCGGGGATCGTCAGCGCGCCCTCGACCTTCCGCGTCGGCGGCGTCCAATATGTCGCCTTCCAGACGAGCAAGGGCGGCGCCTTTCCGCTCGTCGCCGGGGTTGCGGGCGGTGTGACGCGCAAGGTGCCCAATATCCCCCGCCTCGTCGTAATGAAGATCGACGGGACGGTAAAACTCCCCGCCGCGCCCGCCTCGGCGGCGCTCGCCTGGAACCCGCCGCCGCAGTTCGGCACGCCCGCTCAAGTCGCGGTGGGCAAGGCGCATTTCGGGCGCTATTGTATCGTCTGTCACGGCGACAGCGCGATCGGCAACGGCTTCACCCCCGACCTGCGCGTCTCGGGCACGCTGGCCAGCGCCGATGCGTGGAAATCGGTCATCATCGGCGGGGCACTCAAGGACCGCGGCATGGTGAGCTTCGCCAACGTGCTGAGCCCCACCGATGCGGAAGCGTTGCGCGCCTATGTCATCGACCGGTCGAACTGGACCAAGGCCAATCTGCCCGACGCGTCGGCGCCCATGGGACGCTGATTGCCCAAATTTTAGGCACCCGGATAAAGCTGTTGCTCACGCCTTGGGCAGCGGCCTCATTTCCTTTCAAAATTCTTACCAAATCCCCGCGATTCGCCAATTGGCACGGCTTTTGATTGGTGCAAGATGGCGGGACACCGCACCGACTCGACGGCAGACCGGACAGGCAGGCCTGATCCGGCTTGACGCGCGAAAGCGGCGACCAGCCCAAAGGGGGACGAGAAGCGTGAAGAAGATTGAGGCGATCATCAAGCCGTTCAAGCTCGACGAAGTGAAGGAAGCGCTGCACGAAGTGGGTGTCAGCGGTATCACCGTAACCGAAGCCAAGGGCTTCGGCCGGCAAAAAGGTCACACCGAACTTTATCGCGGCGCCGAATATGTCGTCGACTTTCTGCCCAAGGTGAAGCTCGAGGTCATCGTCGAGGACTCGATGGCGGAGCGCGTCGTGGAAGCAATCGCCGCGGCCGCGCAGACCGGCCGGATCGGCGATGGCAAGATCTTCGTCATCCCGGTCGAGACCGCGCTCCGCATTCGCACCGGCGAACGCAACGAGGATGCGCTTTAGCCCCTCATATTTTCAGAAACCCGATAATTCCCGGCACGCCGGATCATTTCGCAAGAAGGAAGCATAGACCATGGCTACGAAGCCCAAGGACATCATCGCGCGGATCAAGGAAAACGACATCGAGTGGGTCGATCTGCGTTTCACCGACCCCAAGGGCAAATGGCAGCACCTGACCATGGTCGCCTCGGTCCTCGGAGAGGACGAACTCGAAGACGGGCTGATGTTCGACGGTTCGTCGATCGAAGGCTGGAAAGCGATCAACGAGTCGGACATGATCCTGAAGCCCGACCTCGACGCGGTCTATGACGATCCCTTCTCGGCCACTCCGATGCTCGTGATGTTCTGCGACATCGTCGAGCCGTCGACCGGCGAAGGCTATGCCCGCGACCCGCGCACCACGGCGAAGCGCGCCGAGGCTTATGTCGCCTCGACCGGCATCGGCGACACCGTCTATGTCGGCCCCGAAGCCGAATTCTTCATGTTCGACGACGTGCGTTTCGAAACCAGCTACAACAAGTCGGGCTTCGAGATCGACGACATCGAACTGCCGACCAACACCGGCCGCAGCTATGAAGGCGGCAACCTCGCGCACCGTCCGCGCGCCAAGGGGGGTTACTTCCCGGTCGCGCCGGTCGACAGCGCAGTCGATATCCGCGCCGAAATGGTCTCCACGATGCTCGAAATGGGCCTGCCCTGCGACAAGCATCACCATGAAGTCGCTGCGGCGCAGCACGAACTCGGCCTGACCTTCGGCACCCTCACCGAAACCGCCGACCGCATGCAGATCTACAAGTACGTGGTTCATCAGGTCGCGCATGCCTATGGCAAGACCGCGACCTTCATGCCGAAGCCGATCAAGGACGATAACGGCAGCGGCATGCACACGCACATCTCGATCTGGGAAAAGGGCAAGCCGCTCTTCGCCGGCAACGGCTATGCCGGCCTTTCGGACATGTGCCTCTATTTCATCGGCGGCGTGATCAAGCACGCCAAGGCCTTGAACGCCTTCACCAACCCGACTACGAATAGCTATAAGCGCCTCGTCCCGGGCTTCGAAGCGCCGGTGCTGCTCGCTTATTCGTCGCGCAACCGCTCTGCCTCGTGCCGCATCCCTTACGGTGCGGGGGCCAAGGCGAAGCGCGTCGAGTTCCGCTTCCCCGACGCAATGGCAAACCCCTATCTCTGCTATTCGGCGCTGCTGATGGCGGGGCTCGATGGAATCCAGAACAAGATCCACCCCGGCGATGCGATGGACAAGAACCTCTACGACCTGCCGCCCGAGGAACTCTCGGAAGTCCCGACCGTGTGCGGCTCGCTTCGCGAGGCGCTCGACAGCCTGATGGCCGACCACGACTTCCTCCTGAAGGGCGACGTGTTCAGCAAGGACCAGATCGAGGCCTATGTCGAGCTGAAGTGGGACGAGGTTTACCGCTTCGAGCAGACGCCGAGCCCGGTCGAGTTCGACATGTACTACAGCGCCTGACCAACAGGGGGCTTTGTAGCGGGGCGTCCGGTTCGGGGGAACCGGGCGCCCCTTTTTGCTTATGCGCTTGCCCGCCGAGCCCTGCCCGCTTACCCCCGACGTAGTTGCGCGCGGTGGCAAGCCCGGGCAAGCCTTTGCAGACGCGCGAGGAGGAGAGACAGTTGGTGAAGCGGCTCCATATGGCGGCGACGACGTTTCTTCTGGCGGCCGCGTGCGCCCCCGCGAACGATCGGGCGGAACCTGCGACCACTCCAGCGGGCTATCGCGAGGCAGCTTCGGCGCTCGACGCGGCGATTGCGGCAAAGGATGAAGCAGCGCTTGAACGGCTGATCGCGGAGGATTTTCTCTGGGTTCGCGGTAGCGGCGCAAAGGGCGACAAAGCGGCTTTCATCGGCGCGCTGACGGCACCCGCAATTCGCATCGAACCCTTCCGTGCGAGCGAAGCGCGCTGGATTATCTCAGGCAATAGCGCGCTGCTGGCCGCGACCAACGAATTGCGCGGCACGGCCGATGGCGCCCCCTTCGTCGATCGCCATCGCTTTGCCGATCACTGGCTGTGGCGCGACGGCGGCTGGCGGCTGGTCTATGCTCAGGTGACGCCGCTGCCCGAAACCCCCGATCCGGATGGCGGTTAGCGCACCATCATGCCGCGCTTGCCGACCGCTACGAAGCTGCCGCCGATCAGCGAAGCCGCAAGCACCGCGATGACGTCGATCGGCGAAAGCGACGCGTTCCAGCCGAGCGCGTCGAGCGCCCCCCAGGGCAGGAGGATCGCGCGGGCGATCAAAAAGGCCCATGAACCGCCCTCCAGCCCGAGCTGCCGGTCGAACTCGTCATAGACGCGGAGCCAGCGGAACGACGCGAGGCTTACCACGAGCAGGACCGCCAGTGCCGCGAGCGCGACGGCGGGTGCCACCGGGCCGGCCGCGAAACCGGGCGACCGCGCGAGCGAGACCAGCATGAGCGTGACGCCCGCCCATCCCATATAGAGCGCCGAGCGCAGCAGCTTGGGCCGGTCGTCGACCATTTCCTCGGCATCGCCGACATTGAGCAGTCGCGCCCCGGCACGCGGCACGGCGAGGCCGAAGCCGATCATCACGGTGGCCAGGAGATAGACCAGCCCCACACCCGCCAACGCCACGCGCGAAGGCTGCATGGCGACGAGCAGCCCCTCGCCCGCGAGCCACATCAGCAGCGAAAAGCTGCCCCCGCCGAACGCCATGCCGACAAGCGCGCTGAATGCCGTCTTTTTCCACCGCGGTGTCCGGTCGTCGATCGTCGAATGGCTCATTCTTCATTCTCCGGAATCCAGTGATCGATAAACAGCTCGCGCACTTCGAGCCCGAACAGGCGGGCCATGCGCAGGGCGAGAGGCAGGCTGGGGTCGTATTTGTCGGTTTCGACCGCGTTGATCGTCTGGCGCGACACACCGAGCCGGCGGGCCAGTTCGCCCTGGCTCCATCCCGCTCCTTCGCGATATTCGCGCACCCGATTTTCCAACGCGCATTCCTTCGCCTGTCAAGATCTCTTTACAGACGCAGTGCCGAACTGTCAAACACTCTTTACATTTATCCTTCGCCGCGCCGCGATTACGCTTTGGTAAGCCGGCACGGCTAAAGGGCGGACGAGAGCGAGGAGGGTGTTCGATGGTGCGTATCCTGATTCTGGCGGCCGCGACCCTGCTCGCCGCCGGCTGCGGCAAGATGATCGAACTGGTGAACCAGACACGCACCGTCGCCGCACCACGCGAGGAAGTGTTCGCGAAGATGTTCGGCGATGATGGCGCTTTCGCCGGCCTGCCGCTCGTCACCAACGGCGGATCAACGCGGCTCTACGAACTCGTCGCCGAAAAGGGCGAGCCCGGGTTCGAAAAGCTGGTACCCGACGAACGGCCCGAAGCATACAAGGTCAAGGTCGCGGTCGCGATGGAGATCCCGCGTGAGGCACATCTGATCTACAGCGTCGATGACGGCGCACTTACGACAGGGCTGAAGTTCACTTTCGAGGAACTGGCGCCGGATCGCACGCGGGTCGCATTCACCATCGACGAATTGACGGGCGGCGGCGCGAAAGGTCTTCAGGTCAACCGGTCCGCGCTGAAGCGGATCGCTCGCGACGCGCTCGGCAAGCTCGACGATTTCGAGGAAATCGACGCGGCCGCCTGACGCACTTTTTCCGATCCTTCGGCCAAGACCCGAGCTTGCGCGCTGCGCCGGCAAGTGTCACCCTGCTCTGACGTAGATCGCGAAAAGGTGTTCTGGATCATGCGGATGCACGTCTATTTACTCTCCTCGCTGGTTCTGACCGGTTGCGGCGGAGGTGGAAGCGATGGCGGAACGCCCCCCGCCGCAAACAGGTCTCCAGCATTCACCTCGCTCCAGACCGCCAGCGTCGCCGAAAACAGCACGGCCGCCTATCAGGCAACGGCGACCGATCCAGACGGCGATGCGTTAACCTTCACCATCGACGGCGGCGCCGACGCGGCGCGCTTTTCGATCACCGCCGCCGGCGCGCTGCGCTTCAACGCAGCTCCCGATTATGATCTTCCGGGGGATGCCGACGGCGACAATGTCTATTCGGTCCGGCTCAGCGTCAGCGACGGCAGAGCGGACGTCAGCCAGACGATCAATGTCACGGTGAGCAATTCGAAGGAAGGCATATCCGTCCAGCGCGTCGGCACCGGCTTTAATCAGCCGACCTTCCTTCTCGGCATTCCGGGCAGCGGCGACGTCTATGTGCTGGAAAAGGCCGGGGGCGTTTATCGCCTGACCCCTTCGACCGGTGCGAAGTCGCTGCTCTTCACGATCGGCGATCTGTCGACCGACGGCGAGCGCGGGCTGCTCGGCATGGCGCTGCTGCCCAACCCGGCGAATTCGGATCGCTTCGTGATCTATTGCACCAATGCCTCCGGTGACATCGAGATTCGCGAATATGGAAGCCTCTCTGGATCGCCCCGTGTGTTGGCGAGGCTTACGATACCGCATCCCGGGGCGAACAACCACAATGGCGGCGCGATGGCCTTTGGTCCCGACGGCTTGCTCTATGTCGGGGTGGGCGATGGCGGTGGCGTTGGCGACCCCGGCAACAATGCCCAGAATCCCGATTCGCGGCTCGGCAAGATATTGCGGATCCGGGTGGTCGAAGACCCCTATGCGGGTGCATCGGTTCCCAGCGATGAGGGTTTCCTGGCGCCCGCCCCGGGCAATCCCTATCTGGCTGGCGGCGGCGACCGCTATGTCTACGCGACCGGCTTGCGCAATCCGTTCCGTTTTTCCTTCTCGGGATCGACCCTGATCATAGGTGACGTCGGCCAGGGTGCGGTCGAAGAAATCGATATGGTGACGACCACCCAGCCGGGCCTCAATTTCGGCTGGCGGTTCAGGGAAGGCACCCGGTCCTATACCGGCGCGCCGCCCGGCGGCCTGATCGATCCGGTCGCCGAATATGGTCACGGCGACGGTCCGCGGCAGGGCAATTCGATCACCGGCGGCTATGTCTATCGCGGCCCGGTGACCTCGCTTCAGGGTCAATATGTCTTCGCCGACTTCGTCTCGGACAATATCTGGACAGTCCCATTTTCCAGCCTTGTCCCCGGCCAGACGCTCGCCTCATCGCGTTTCGCGCGGCGGAACGAGGATTTCGTGCCCGACGCGGGGACGCTGAACTCGATCGCCTCCTTCGGCGAGGACAGCGCGGGCAATCTGTTTCTCGTCAGCCTCGGCGGCGACATTTTCATGGTGCGCCAAGGAACCTGAGCGCGGCGGCGCGGCTTTTTCAAGCGGGGGACTAACCCGCAAAGGAGGCATCATGGCCGCCCCCCTCACCGCCACCGCCATCAACTGCTCTCTCTCAAGCCGCGGACGGAAAAGCTCGACCGACGCGATGCTCGCGGTGCTCGCCGAACATTTCGCCGCGCACGACGTGTCGGTCGCGGACCCGATCCGCATCGCCGCGCACAGCATCAAATGGGGCGTCAAATCGGACGAAGGCGAAGGCGACGACTGGCCGCGAATCCGCGAACAGATACTCGCCGCCGATATATTGATCTTCGGCACGCCGATCTGGATGGGACAGGCATCAAGCGTCGCCAAGCTCGTGATGGAGCGGATGGACGCCTTCCTCTCCGAGACCGACGACAAGGGCCGGATGCCGAGCTATTCGAAGGTCGCGGTCGCCGCGATCGTCGGCAACGAGGATGGCGCGCACAATGTCGCGTCGCAGATCTTCCAGGCGCTAAACGACGTCGGCTGGACGATCCCCGCGGTCGCGGCCTGCTATTGGGTCGGCGAGGCGATGGGGTCGGTCGATTTCAAGGACCTCGACCACCGCCCGCGCAAGGTCAACGAAACCGCGAAGATGGTCGCCGCCAACGCCGCGCATCTCGCGCGGCTGCTGAAGGAGGCGCCCTATCCGGGCTGACGAGGTTGCGCGAAGGCCTCAAGCGAGGCACAAACTGACCGTCGCCCCGCGAAGGCGGGGCCGCTAGAGAGGTAGCGCAGGGTTGCCGGCGGCCCCCGCCTTCGGGGGCGACGTTTGGATCGTTCGGAGCCCCCATGAAATCATTGCCCTTTGCCGCGCTCATCGCCCTCCAGCTTGCCCTCGCGCCCGCCGCCGCGGCGAAGCTCAGCAAAGCCGAGAGCGGCATGGCCCAGACGATCGAGGCCGAACAGACACGCAGCCTCGCGCTGCTCGAAAAACTCGTCAACCAGAACAGCGGTTCGCTCAATCTCGAAGGGGTCGAAAAGGTCGGTGCGATGATGCGCACCGAACTCGAGCCCCTCGGCTTCAAGGTAGAATGGAAGCCGATGCGCGAGACCGGTCGCGCCGGCCATCTGATCGCGACGCACGCCGGCAAGCCCGATACCAAGCGCCTGCTCCTCATCGCGCATCTCGACACGGTGTTCGAACCAGACTCGCCCTTTCAGAAATTCGAACGCATGGGCGACAAGGCGAAGGGTCCGGGGGTCGGCGACGACAAGGGCGGAATGGTCGTCGTCGTCGCGGCGCTGCGCGCGATGCACAAGGCAGGGACGCTCAAGGGCGCGAACATCGAATTTCACATGACCGGCGACGAGGAAGACACCGGCGATCCGCTCGCCAAGGCCCGGGCCGACCTGATCGCCGCGGGCAAGCGCGTCGACGTCGCGCTGGGGTTCGAGGGGCTGGTCCGCGATAGCGGCGCCGACATGAGCTCGATCGCGCGGCGCTCGTCGGAAAGCTGGCAGGTCACCGCGACCGGCAAGACGGGGCACAGCTCGGGCGTTTTCAGCGCCGATGCCGGCGATGGCGCGATCTATGAGCTCGCGCGGATCATCCACCGCTTTCGCACCGAGCTGCCCGAACCGAATCTGACCTTCAACGTCGGGCTGGTCGCGGGCGGCGAGCAGGTGTCGCTCGACGAGGGCAAGATTCGCGCGAGCGCGAACGGAAAGACCAATATCATTGCCGCAACAGCGATCGCGCGCGGCGACCTGCGCACGCTTTCGGCCGAGCAGGCCGCGCGCGTGAAGGACAAGATGGCAGCGATCGTCGCCGATCATGCCCCCGGCACCGGCGCGACGCTCGCCTTCGACCCCGGCGGCTATCCGGCAATGGCGCCGACCGACGGCAACCGCGCGCTGCTGACCCGGCTCAACGCAATCAACCGCGACCTCGGCCTCGCCGAAATGGCGGCGCTCGATCCCTTGAAGCGCGGCGCCGCCGACATCAGCTTCGTCGCGCCGCACGTCGACAGCCTCGCGGGACTCGGCGCCTATTCGACGGGCGATCACGGCCCCGAGGAAACGGTCGACATCCCCAGCATCGCGCGTCAGGCGACGCGCGCCGCCATATTGATGTCGCGGCTCGCGGCCGAAAAACGCTGACCCGCCAGATTTGGCAGTTGGCCGTGCTTGATTCATCGGGCACAGTGATTAGGTAGCAATCCGAGACGGAATAGACCGCCGATGGGAGACAGGACATGAGCACCGAAACGCACCTCAAACAACATTATATCGGCGGCCGCTGGGTCGACTCGAAGGGCGGCAAGCTCCACGACGTCATCAACCCGGCGACGGAGGAAGCGGCCTCGACCGTCGTGCTCGGTACCGCCGCCGACGTCGATGATGCGGTCGCCGCAGCGAAGGAAGCGTTCAAGAGCTTCTCGCAGACCACCCGCGAGGAACGCCTCGAGCTGCTGGGTCGCATCGTCGAGGAGTATAAGAAGCGCGCGCCCGACCTCGCCAAGTCGATGGCTGCGGAAATGGGCGCGCCGGTCAGCTTCGCGGGCACCGCGCAGGTCGGCGCCGGCATCGGCGGTTTCCTCGGCACGATCGCCGCGCTCAAGGATTTCAGCTTCACCGAAAAATATGCCGCGGGCATGATCGCCTATGAACCGATCGGCGTCGTCGGCATGATCACGCCGTGGAACTGGCCGCTCAACCAGATCGCGCTGAAAGTCGCCCCGGCGCTCGCCGCGGGCAACACGATGGTGCTCAAGCCGTCCGAAGAATGCCCTGGCAATGCCGTGATCTTCACCGAAATTCTCGAGGCCGCGGGCGTTCCCGCCGGCGTCTTCAACCTCGTGCAGGGTGACGGCCCGACCGTCGGCAACGCGATCAGCGCGCACCCGGGCATCGAAATGGTGAGCTTCACCGGCTCGACCCGTGCGGGCATCCTTGTCGCCAAGGCTGCCGCCGATACGGTCAAGCGCGTCCATCAGGAACTCGGCGGCAAGTCGCCGAACATCGTCCTGCCCGACGCCGACTTCGCCGCCGTGCTGCCCCCGACGGTGCAGGGCGTGCTCGTCAACACCGGGCAGAGCTGCATCGCGCCGACGCGCATCCTCGTCCAGAAGGAGCGCGAGGCCGAAGCCGTCGGCGTGATCAAGGCGATGTTCGACGGCACGCAGGTTGGCGACCCTCAGGCCGAGGGCGGCCACATCGGCCCCGTCGTCAACAAGGCGCAGTTCGACAAGATTCAGGGCCTGATCCAGTCGGCGATCGACGAAGGCGCGACGCTCGAGACCGGCGGTACCGGCCTGCCCTCGAACGTCAACCGCGGCTATTATATCAAACCGACCGTCTTCTCTGGCGTCACTCCCGACATGCGCATCGCGAAGGAAGAGGTGTTCGGCCCCGTCGCGACGATCATGGCCTATGACACGCTCGAACAGGCGGTCGATATCGCCAACGACACCGAATATGGCCTGTCGGCCGTCGTCTCCGGCGACCCCGCCAAGGCCGCCGAAGTCGCACCGAAGCTGCGCGCCGGCATGGTCGCGGTCAATGCCTGGGGTCCCGGACCGGGCGCGGCGTTCGGCGGCTACAAGGCGTCGGGCAACGGCCGCGAAGGCGGAGTGTTCGGCCTCAAGGATTTCATGGAAGTGAAGTCGATCAGCGGCATTCCCGCCTGAGCGCATCCAAAGCCTGATTGACGTAGGGGGCGTAGCGGTTAAGCGGGCGGCATGACCACCCGCTCGCCGCTCGCCCCCGACTCTTTTCCGGCCCTCCCCGACATCGCCGGGGTCACGCGCCGCGTCGCGCGCGCGCACTATAAGAATTGGGACCGCTGCGACCTCACTTTTGTCGAGCTCGCGCCGGGCACCACGGTCGCGGGCGTCTTCACGCGCAATGTCTGCTGCTCGTCCGAGGTCGAGCTCGGCCGCGAACAAGTGAAGGGCGGCACCGGCCGCGCGCTGATCGTCAACGCGGGCAACAGTAACGCCTTCACCGGCTATCGCGGGCGCGAGGCGGTCGAACAGATCATGGCGCAAGTCGCGGACCATCTCGGCTGCGATGCGAAGGAAGTGTTCGTCAGCTCGACCGGCGTCATCGGCGTTCCGCTGCCGAAGGACAAGGCGCGCGCGGGCGTCGACGCCGCGCTCACCGCCGAGCCCTGCTCGTGGGAAGCCGCCGCCGAAACGATCGGCACCACCGACACCTTCGCCAAGGGCGCAGCTTCCAGTGCGGTCGTCGGCGGCACGACCGTCCACATCACGGGGATCGTCAAGGGATCGGGCATGATCGCGCCCGACATGGCGACGATGCTTGGCTATATCTTCACCGACGCCGCCGTCGTGCCCGCGCTGTTGCAGGCGATGCTGAGCGAGGCGACCGGCGGGACATTCAATTCCATCACCGTCGACAGCGACACCTCGACCAGCGACACGGTGTTGCTCTTCGCAACTGGGCAGGCTGGCAATACGCCGCTCACGACCCGCGACGATCCGGGCGCCGACGCGCTTTACGCCGCGATCCGCGCCGTCGCGCTCGACCTCGCGCATCAGGTGGTGCGCGATGGCGAGGGCGCGTCTAAATTCATCGAAATCCAGGTCACCGGCGCTACCAGCGACGACAGCGCGAAGCGCGTCGCGCTCGCCATCGCCAATTCGCCGCTGGTGAAGACCGCGATCGCGGGCGAGGATGCGAACTGGGGCCGCGTCGTGATGGCGGTCGGCAAGGCCGGCGAACCCGCCGACCGCGACAAGCTCGCGATCCGCTTCGGCGATCACTGGGTCGCGAAGGACGGCCTTCCCGTCGACGGCTATGACGAAGTGCCCGTCGCCGCGCATCTCAAGGGTCAGGACATCCGCGTCGGCGCCGACCTGGGCCTCGGCGAAGGTCGCGCTACCGTCTGGACCTGCGACCTCACCCACGGCTACATCAGCATCAACGCCGATTACCGGAGCTGAACCCGCGCGATCGTCAGTCCGTGAGCGCGGTCCATTTCGCGTCGCCGGATGCATTTTTGACCACCGCTTCGACGAAGGTCATCGTCCGCAAACCGTCGGCGATTCCGGGGAACCAGTCGGCCGCGCCGCGCGGCGGCGGGCTCGCGGCTCCGGCGCGCAGGGCCCGGGCAAAACTGCGATAGAGGTTCGCGAACGCCTCGATATAGCCCTCGGGATGCCCCGCCGGGGTGCGCAGCCGCGCCATCGCCAAGGGGTCGAGCCCCGGCCCGCCGGCGCGGATCACCTCGGTTGGGCGGTCGAGCCAGCGGAGCGTCAGGCTGTTCGGTTCCATCTGCGACCATTCGAGACCGCCTTCCTCGCCATGGATGCGCAGCCGCAGGCCATTCTCGTCGCCCGCCGCGACCTGACTGGCTTTCAGCATCCCGCGCGCACCGCCCGCAAAGCGCAGCAGCGCCGCCACATCGTCGTCGAGGCGGCGACCCGCAACATGCGTGGTCAGTTCGGCGCTCAGCGATTCGACCGCCAGCCCCGAGACATGCTCGGCAAGCTGGAAAGCGTGCGTCCCGATGTCGCCGAGGCAGCCGCCGAGTCCGGCCCGCGCGGGATCGGTGCGCCATTCGGCCTGCTTGTTACCGTCCGCGTCGATCGGCCGGCTCAGCCAGCCTTGCGAATATTCGGCCTGCACCAGCCGGATCTTGCCGAAATCGCCGCGCGCGACGCGCACGCGCGCCTCTTCGATCAGCGGATAGCTGCTGTAGGTGAAGGCAAGGCCATAAAGCTTGCCGCTACGCTCTGCCGCCGCGGCGATCGCCTGCGCCTCGGCCAAATTCAGCGCCATCGGCTTTTCGGACAGGATGTGAAAGCCGGCGTCGAGCGCTGCGATCGCCATCGGGGCGTGGAGGTGGTTCGGGGTGACGATCGCCAGCACTTCCATCCGCTCGTCCGCGGGCAGCGCGGCTTCCGCGACAAGCAAGGCGTCGAAGGTCGGGTAGCCGCGGCCCGGCTCGATTCTCAGCGCTTTGGCGCTCCGCCGGTTGCGGTCGGCATCGGTGCTGAACGCACCGCATACCAATTCATATTCGCTATCGAGCGCGGCGGCCATACGGTGCACCGCACCGATGAAAGCGCCCTCGCCGCCACCCACCATACCATAGCGAATTTTCGACCGACCGTTCATCGCATTCCCTCTGCCAGAATTCATAAAATTGTTTGCATTATTCGCTTTTAAACGGTTACATCATCGCACCGGCTGTTGCCAGACGGGAGAGGATAATGAAATTTCTGTTCGCCCTGCCATTGGCGGGTGCAATATTAACCGCCGCGATGATGATGCCGTCGCCCACGGCCCATGCCGGACCGACAGGCGCCGGTGCGCAGGCGTTCGCCGCGTGCAAGGCCTGCCATACGCTCGAAGCGGGCGGCAAAAGCGTGATGGGCCCCAATCTGCACGGCCTGATCGGCCGGACGGCGGGCTCGGTCGCCGGGTTCAACTACAGCCCGGCGCTCAAGGCCTCGAAAATTCGCTGGGATGAAAAATCGCTCGACGAATATCTCGCCGCGCCGACCAAGAAGGTGCCGGGCACCCGCATGGTCGTCAAAGTGGCCGATTCCGCGCGCCGCGCGGCGCTGATCGCCTATCTCAAGGCCGAAACCAAGTGACCGGAAGGGCTGTCGCATGAAGGGCCCGGCTGTCTTCCTTGCGCAGTTCATGGGCGACGCGGCGCCCTTCGACACCCTGCCCTCGGCGGCGCGCTGGATGGCGGAGGCGGGCTATGTCGGCATCCAGATTCCGACTTGGGACAGCCGCTGCATCGATCTCGCGCGGGCGGCCGAGAGTCAGGATTATTGCGACGAGTTCGCCGGCACCTGCCGCGAAGCGGGGGTCGAGATCACCGAGCTGTCGACGCATCTGCAGGGCCAGCTGGTCGCGGTGCATCCTGCCTACGACGCCCAGTTCGATGCGTTCGCGCCCGACGCGCTGAAGGGCAAGCCGGCCGAACGGCAGAAATGGGCGGTCGAGCAACTCGGCCTTGCGGCGAAAGCAAGCCGGCGGCTCGGCCTGAATGCCCATGCGACTTTTTCGGGGGCGCTCGCCTGGCCCTATCTCTACCCTTGGCCGCAGCGCCCCGCAGGACTGGTCGAGGAAGCCTTCGCCGAACTCGCGAAGCGCTGGCGGCCGATCCTCGACGCTTTCGACGAACAGGGCGTCGATCTCGCTTACGAGATACATCCGGGCGAGGACCTCCACGACGGCGTGACCTTCGAACGCTTCCTCGCGGGCGTCGACAATCATCCGCGCGCCAACATCCTCTATGACCCCAGCCATTATGTGCTGCAGGCGCTCGACTATCTTCAGTTCATCGACATTTATCACGAGCGCATCCGCATGTTTCACGTCAAGGATGCGGAGCTCAATCCGACCGGGCGCTCGGGTGTTTACGGCGGCTTTCAGGACTGGGTCGACCGTCCTGGCCGCTTCCGCTCGCTGGGCGACGGCCAAGTCGATTTCGGCGGGATTTTCTCCAAGCTCACGCAATATGGCTATGCCGGCTGGGCCGTGCTCGAATGGGAATGCTGCCTGAAGCATCCCGAGGACGGCGCGCGCGAAGGCGCGCCCTTCATCGCCGCGCACATGATCCGCAAGGCCGACAAGGCGTTCGACGATTTCGCGGGCGGCAGCGATCCGGCGCTCAATCGCGCGATGCTGGGGCTCGACTGAAAAGATAATCTAAAAAAATAACCGACAAGCGGGGAGAGGGACGCATGACCACGACATTGCACAAGGGCCGATTATTCTGGCTGGGCGTGCTCGCGCTGTTTACCGCCGCGGCGAGCCTCGCGATCCGCGGCGCGATCGCCAGCGGGCTCAAGGCCGAATGGATCGACCCGATCGCGCCGCTGCAGGCGGGCGAGTTGATCGCCGCCGCGCTCGGCGCCGCGTTCCTCAGCTTCGCAATCACGTTGTTCGTCGCGAGCGCGCTGCTCGACCAGATCGGGATGAAGCGGTGTCTGGCGGGAGCCGGGCTATGCTTCATCCTTGGCCCGTTGATGATCGTCACCGCGGGTCATGTCGCGACGGGCATGACCGTCTATTGGCTCGTATGGGCGGGCATGCTGCTCAGCGGCATCGGCTGGGGGCTGACCGAGGCGGCGATCAATCCGCTGACCGCGCAGCTTTACCCCGAAGACACGACGCACCGGCTCAACGTGCTGCATGCGTGGTTCCCCGGCGGCATCATCGTCGGCGGGCTCGCTGGCTTCTTCCTCTCGGTCGCGCTGCCCTGGCAAGGCATCATGGCGCTGGTGATGATCCCTGCCGTCGCGACCGTTATCATCGCCGCGACGACGACGTTCCCGCCGCCGCTGCGCGAGCAAAGCGGCGTCAGCTTCGGCGAGATGATGAGCGAGGTGTTCCGCCGCCCGAGCTTCTTCATCTGGTTCGGCGCGATGTTCCTGACCGCGGCGTCGGAGCTGGCTCCCGGTCAGTGGATCGACGTTGCGCTGTCGAACCGCGTCGGCATGCGCGGCATATTGCTGCTCGTCTATGTCAACGCGTTGATGTTCGTCTTCCGTCATTTCGCGGGGCGGCTCGCCAACAAAATCTCGAACCCCGGGCTGCTCTGGGTATCGAGCCTGCTCGCGGCGATCGGCCTCTTCATGCTGAGCCAGGCGCAGTCGCCGGCGGCGGCGATCCTCGCCTCGACCGTCTGGGGTCTCGGCGTCTGCGTGATGTGGCCGACGATGCTCGCCTCGGTCGCCGAACGCTATCCGCGCGGCGGATCGTGGGCGATGGGCCTCGTCGGATCGGCGGGTGCGCTCGCCAGCTTCTTCGTTCTGCCCCAGCTCGGCGCGATGTTCGACCGCGCCAAGATCGAGTTCGCCGGCGGCCCTGAAGCCTTTGCGCGGCTGACTGGCGCCGCGAAGCTCGCGGTCGAGGATGCCGCCGCGTCGCTGTCGTTCCAGCGGCTGGCGATCCTGCCCGTCGTGCTGCTCGCGGTGTTCGGCTTCATCTGGCTGCGCGAGCGCGGCAAGTCGCGCGCGGCGCTCGCGGGCGAGGCTGCGTGACGCTTTCACGGCGAACCCTGTTGGCGAGCGGCGTCGCGGCCGCCGCCACGACTGCGGCGAGCGGTGCGGCGCCATCGAACGCCGCGCGCTTTTCGCTGAAATATGCACCGCACGAAGGCAGCTTCAACAGTCGCGGCGGGCGGCTCGAACAAATCGCGTTCGCCGCCGATCAGGGCTTTACCGCGTGGGAGGATAATGAGGCGGCCGGTCGTTCGGTCGCCGACCAGAGCGCGATGGCGCGCGCGCTGCAGCAGCGCGGCATGACGATGGGCGTGTTCGTCGCCAGCATGCCGCGCTGGGGCGATTTCCGGCCGCAGCTCGGCGGCAACGACGATGGCGATCGCGAGCGCTTCCTTGCCGATATTCGAAGCTCGGTCGACGTCGCCAAGCGGCTGAATTCCAAACATATGACGATCGTCCCCGGCTTCATGGACCGCAAGCTGCCGGTCGAGATCCAGACCGCGCGCGTGATCGACGTGCTGCGCCGCGCCGCCGAAATCTACGAACCGCACGGACTCGTCATGGTTATGGAGCCGCTCAATACGCTGGTGAACCATCCCGGCGTCTTCATGTCGACCGTGCCGCAGGGCTTTGCGGTCGCGCGCGCGGTGAACAGCTCCGCGATCAAGATATTGGCGGATCTCTATCACGAGCAGATTCAGGCCGGAAATCTCATCAACACGCTCGAAAACTGCTGGGACGAGATCGGCTATATCCAGTTCGGCGACAACCCCGGCCGCAACGAGCCTGGAAGCGGCGAGATCAACTATCGCAATATCGTCCGCTGGCTGCGCGCGAGGAAATTCGGCGGCGTGATCGGCATGGAGCACAGTAATTCGGTCGACGGGCGCGCGGGTGAAGAGCGGCTCGTCGCCGCCTATCGCGCGATCGACGCGGCATGAGGGAGAGACAAGTGAAGCGTTTCGCAGGGGCCGCGGTCATCGCAGCCGCGGTGGCGGCGGTCAGCCCCGCCGCCGCAGAGGAAAAGCCCGGATTCAAGGACACGCCGATGCTGCCCGGCGGCAAGTGGCATGTGCACGATTCGGACCGTCCCCACCCGACCGTCGTGACCCCGGGCACCGTCCCGGGCGCTCCGCCCTCCGACGCGACCGTCCTGTTCGACGGCACGTCGCTTGACGCGTGGCAGCCGCAGGCGACGCCGTGGATCGTCAAGGACGGTGCGGCAACCTCGGTCCCCCGCGCCGACGGCAAGGGTGAAAATGCACTGGTCAGCAAACAAAGCTTCGGCGACGTCCAGCTTCACCTCGAATTCGCCTCGCCCAATCCGCCGAGCAAGACCTCGCAGGATCGCGGCAACAGCGGCATCTGGTTCATGCAGCGTTACGAGATCCAGATTCTCGACGGCTACCGGAACCCCACCTACGCCGACGGCACCGTTGGATCGATCTATGCCTGGAAGCCGCCGCTCGTGAATCCGTCGCGGGCGCCCGGCGAGTGGCAGAGCTACGACATTATTTTCGAGCGGCCGCACTTCGCATCCAACGGCAAACTCGTTCGTCCTGCCTATATCACCGCCTTCCTCAACGGCGTGCTCGTGCAGAACCGCCAGCCGTGGCTCGGCAGCACGGTCTGGCGCAAGGTCGCTACGTATGAAGCGCATGGCGATGCGGCGCCGATCCAGCTTCAGGATCATCATTCCCCGGTTTCGTTCCGCAACATCTGGGTGCGCCCGCTGCCCGCAGCGGCGGCGAGCCATGATTTCGAAGGCGAAGTGAAATGATCATCGACCGCAGAGACGCCCTGGCCGGGATGGCCGCGATGTTCGGCGCCAGCCTGTTTGCGCCGATCGCGCGCGCGGCGGCGATGCAGATGACGCCGATCAGCGACGGCCCGCCCTCCTCGCCGGTTTTCAGCGCACAGCAGCGCGCGCTGATGACCGCACTCAGCGAGCGCGTGATGCCGACGACCGACACCCCGGGCGCAATCGCCGCCGGCGTCCCCGAGTTTATCGAGAAGCTGCTCGCCGACTGGGCCAGCCCCGACGACCGCAAGCCGATCCTCGCCGGGCTCGACGCGATCGAGACGCGCAGCCGGGCGGATTACAAGGTCGCCGCCGCCAAGGCGACGCCGGCGCAGCAGGACGCGCTGCTGACGCTCGCGATGGAAGACAAGCTCCCCGGCGGCGCCGACTTTTTCGACAAGTTCCGCCAGCTCGTGCTCACCGGCTATTTCACGTCGGAGGTCGGCATCATGCAGGAGCGCGAATATCTGCCCGTCCCCGGGCGCTACGACGGCGCCTATCCCTATTCCGAGATCAAGAAGGTGTTTTCGTCATGATGATCGGCAGGCGGCAATGGATGGCGGGCGGCGCCGCGCTTGGAGCGACACTCGCAGCGGGGCCACTCATGGCAAAGAGCCTCAAATCAAAGCCGGTCGGCATCCAGCTCTACACGGTGCGCGAGCTCTTCGCGAAGGACCCGATGGGGACGCTCGAGCAGGTCGCCGCGATCGGCTATCGCGAAGTCGAATATGGCGGCGGCGGTTACGACCAGATGGACCACGCCGCGCTCCGCAAGACAATGGACCGGCTGGGGCTGAAGTCGCCTTCGATCCATGTCGGCTATGAAGCGCTCGCGAGCGATTTCGACGGCGCGGTTGCGATGACCAAGGCGCTCGGCGCTGATACGCTGATCGTCCCCTATATGGGCGAGGCGCATCGCAGCGCCGAAGGCTGGAAGGCCGCGGTCGCCGATTTCAACCGCTACGCCGAGCGGCTCAAAAAGGCCGGGCTGGGCTTCGCCTATCACAATCATGATTTCGAATTCACGCTGAGGCCGGGCGGCACCAGCCTGTTCGACACGCTGATCGCCGACGCCGACCCGGCGCTCGTCGGACTCGAACTCGACCTGTTCTGGGCGGTCGCCGCGGGCGAGGACCCCAAGGCGATCATCAAGCGCCTTGCGGGACGGATCTACGCCTATCATGTCAAGGACCGCACCGCCGAGGGCAGGATGACCAGCGTCGGCAAGGGCGTCATCGATTTCGCCGACATCTTCACGCTCAACCAGACCGCCGGCGTGAAGCATTTCTATGTCGAGAACGACCAGTCGCCCGCGCCTTACCTGCCCGACATCGCCGCCAGCTTCAGCGCGCTGCGCCGGCTTCGCGCCTAATATTCGAGGACAAGACATGACAGACCAGTTCGATGCGATCGTCATCGGTTCCGGAGTCAGCGGCGGATGGGCCGCAAAGGAATTGACCGAAAAGGGCCTCAAGGTGCTGATGCTCGACCGCGGGGTGATGGTCGAGCATGGCGATTACGACTATGACGGCAAACCGGCCTATGAGGTCCCGGCGCGCGACATGATGCCCAAGGCGCTGATGGAAAGCGATTATTTCATCGCCAAGCATGGCTATGTCTCGCCGTCGAACCGGAAATTCTACAATAACGACCGGCTCAACCCCTATGCCTATGGCGAGGGCGAAAAATTCTACTGGATCCGGCCCGCCGCGGTCGGCGGCAAGTCGCTGATCTGGGGGCGCTGGAGTTTCCGCTGGTCGCCCGAGGACTTCGAGGCGAACAAGCGCGAGAATGTCGGGATCGACTGGCCGATCCGCTACGAGGACATCGCGCCCTGGTACGACTATGTCGAAAATTATATCGGCGTGTCGGGATCGCGCGAAAATCTGCCGCAACTCCCCGACAGCGCGTTCCAGCCGCCGATCCAGATGAACGTCGCGGAAAAATGGGTGAAGGAGCGGCTCGAGGCGACCTCACCGGGGCGCAAGCTGATCAACACGCGCCTGTCGAACATGACCGAGGACAAGGAGGATCAGGGCCGCAGCAAATGCCAGTTCCGCAATCAGTGCGGGCGCGGCTGCTCGTTCGGTGCCTATTTCTCGACCCAGGCGGTCACCCTGCCCGCGGCGCGCGCCACCGGGCGGCTGACGCTGCGTTCGGACGCGGTCGTCTCCAACCTCGAATATGACCCGAAGACGAAGCGGGTCACGGGCGTTCGCGTCGTCGACACCAAGACGAAGCAGGCCGAAGTGATCCCTGCTCGCCTCGTCTTCCTCTGCGCCTCTGCGATGGCCTCGACCCAGATCCTGATGAACTCGCGCATAGCGGGAACGGCCAAGAGCCATTTCGACGCCAGCGGCACCCTTGGCCGCTACGTCATGGACCATATCTTCCGCGTCGGTATCTCGGGCGATATTCCGGGGATGACCGATTTTATCGAATATGGCCGCCGTCCCGGCGGCGTCTATGTCCCGCGCTTCCGCAATGTCGGGGGCGAGGAAGGCGTGGGGTTCCGGCGTGGCTATGGCTATCAGGGCAGCGCGCGGCGCGATCCGCTACCGCCCGAGGGCTTCGGCGCGTCGATGAAGCACGGCATGCGCGGCTATGGGCCGTGGAAATTCGGGATGGGCGCGTTCGGTGAATGCCTGCCCTATGAAGACAACCGCGTCAGCCTGCATGCGGGCAAGGTCGACCGCTTCGGCATCCCGCTGATGCGTTTCGACGTCACCTTCCGCGACAACGAGATCCGCATGATGGACGATGCCCGCAGCGAAGGCGAAGCGATGCTGCGCCGAGCGGGCCTGACCAACGTCACCAGCGGACGCAGCGAACATGTGCCCGGCGACGCGATCCACGAAATGGGCGGCGCGCGCATGGGCGCCGATCCGCGCCAGTCGGTGCTCAACAAATGGAGCCAGGCGCACGACGCGGCCAATCTGTTCGTCACCGACGGCGCCCAGATGGCGTCGATCTCGTGCGTCAACCCGTCGCTCACCTTCATGGCGCTGACGGCGCGCGCAGCCGATTATGCGGTCAAGCAGCTGAAGGCGGGGGCGATCTAGAAATCTTCCCCGCCCCGATCGTCATCCCGGGTTTCGCCCGGATGATGATCGGGGAGAGAAGGCTCGGCCCCTAAAGCGCGCCTTCGAGCCAGCCTTTGAGTGCGCTTTTCGGCGCCGCGCCGACTTTGGTGTCGGCGATCTCGCCATTTTTGAACAGGATCATCGTCGGGATGCCACGCACGCCATATTTGCTCGGCGCGTCGGGATGATCGTCGATGTTGAGCTTGGCGATTACGACCTTGCCCGCGAGTTCGTCCGAAATTTCCTCGAGCGCCGGGCCGATCATCTTGCACGGACCGCACCATTCGGCCCAGAAATCGACGAGCACCGGAGTGTCGCTGTCGAGCACGTCGGACTGAAAGCTCGCGTCGGTGATGGCCTTGGTACCCATAGTCTGAACTCCTGAAATTCTGTTGGTTCCAAGCTAGGGCGTCGGCGCGCCGGGCTCAAGGGTAGAACCCGGCAAATTCGCCTTGGTTGCCGCCAAGCCCGGCTTGTGCGCGTCGAGCAGCGCATCGCCGAGGCGGAGCAGCCGCGGCGCCGCAGTATAGAGCAAGGCCGCCTCAACCCGCCGCCTGGGAAAGATCGCCGCAAGCGCATCGCGATAGGCCGCCATCTGGCGCAGATAGGCGGGCGCAACCTCGGCGCCGCTCGCCGGCACATGCCGCCCGGTCTTGTAATCGATCACCGCCACCGTATCGCCCGCCACCAGTAGCCGGTCGACGATCCCCGCGACGACGACGCCGTCGACCACCGCCGACAGCGGAACTTCGGCGAGGCTGCCGGGTCCGAACAGCGCCGCGTGCGCCGGATCGTCCAGCACCGCCAGCACCTCGTCCACCATCGCCGCGCGTTCGGCATCGCCCAGCGCCGCCGCCTGCATCGACAGCCAGTGCAGCGCGGCGGCGCGGCGACGCCCGGGCCGCACCGGCGGCAACCGCTCGAACAGCGCATGAAGCAGAAGTCCGCGCTCAACAGCCGCCCCGCGCTCGCCCCCCTGCGGCGGCGACGCGACATCATCCTCGCCCAATGCCGACGGCGCGAGCGGCCGCGGCGGGCGCGCTTCCTCGGGGGCGGGCTTGGTCGCCCAGTCTGGAATCGTGGTCACCGGCGCGGCGCGGACCGGCTTTTCGCGTTGCCGCGCCCACGCCTTCGCATTGACCGCATGAACGCGCTTCTGCCCCCAGCGCGGCCCGGCATCCTGCCAGCCGAGCCCCATATTCTCCATCACCCCGTCGACCGCCGCGTACCAGCAGAGTTCGGGCAGCGAGCGATCCTCCTTCTTGGTGACCCCGGCGACCACCAGCAACTCCTCGGCGCGCGTCATCGCAACGTAGAGCAGCCGCCAATGCTCCTCGATCTCGGCCGCGGCCTTCGCGTCGTGCGCGGCGGCGACCGGCCCGTGCCGCTCTTCCTTCGGCAGGCCGAAGACGGGCAGCCGGTCCCAGCCCTCCAGCGACAGGTCGAAGCCGCGCTGGCGCTGCATCGGATCGTCGGTCGCGTCGGCGAGGATGACGATCGGCGCTTGCAAGCCCTTCGACCCATGCACCGTCATCACGCGCACGACATCGCTCCGCGCCTCGGTCTGGCGCTTGATGTCGGCGCGGCTCGCCTCGACCTCGCTCAGAAAGGCGAGCAGCGAGGGGGTGTGCTGGCGCTCGAAATTCAGCGCCTGGTTGAGCAGTTCGTCGATCGGATCCCGCGCCTCGCGCCCGAGCCGCGCATAAAGCCGCCGTCGCCCCTGCATCGGCCCCGACAGCACGCGGTCGAGGAAACGATAGGGCGTGGTGAAATCGGCCATGCCGAGCAGGTGGCGCAACGCGGCCATCGTTCTCGCCGGCACCTCGGCCTCGCGATCGCGGAGCCGCTCCCACAGCGCGCGCCTGCCGCGCCCGTGCGCGAAGGCGAAGAGATCGTCCTGCGACCAGCCGATCAGCGGCGACACGAGCAGCGAAGCGAGATTGAGGTCGTCGAGCGGCTGCACCGCGAAGCGCATCGCCGACAGCAGATCCTGCACCCCGAGCGGCTGGGTCAGCGCGAAGCGGTCGACCCCCGCCACCGGCACGCCCAATGACTGCAACCGCGCGACGATCCGCGCCGCCAGATCGCGGCGGCGGCGGACGAGGATCAATATGTCGCCCGGCGCGACGCTGCGCCCGTCCTTGCCGTGGAGGATCCACTCCTGCACCTCGTCGGCGATCGCGCGCGACAGCCGCAGGCTGGCGGGGTCGTTCGCTGGGGCGAGCGGATCGCCGCCTTCGGCGACACCCTCTTCGCCCGCTTCCTCGCTCTCGCCTTCGGCCGCGAGCGCCTTGCCGACCGGCAGCGGCTGCCACAGCTCGACCCGCCCCGGATGCGCGCTGCGGAACGGCAAATGCGGCGGCTCGTCGCTCGCCAGCCCCATCGCTTCGGTGCCGCCGCCCGCCACCCACGCGTCGACGACGTCGAGCACCGCGGGGCTCGACCGGTAGTTGGTGATCAGGTCGACCTCGGCAAAGGGCTGGCCGCCTTCTGCCGCCCATTCGCCGAAACGGATGCGCGCCGCCTCGAACGCCGCGGGCTCGGTGCCCTGAAAACCGAAGATCGCCTGCTTGCGGTCGCCGACGGTGAACATCGTGCGCACACGCTCGTCCTTCGCGCCCACCCCGGCGAAAAATTCCTCGGCGAGCGCAGCGACGATCGCCCATTGCCGCGTGTTGGTATCCTGCGCCTCGTCGACGAGGATATGGTCGGTGCGCTGGTCGAGCTTGAAGCGCACCCATTCGCCGAACTGCCCGAGCCGCAGCAGCGACCCTGCGATCGCGATAAGATCGTCGAAATCGGCGAGCCCGCCTTCGCGCTTGGCGAGTGCATAGGCTTCGGCAAAGCGCGAGCCTAGATTCCACGCCGCCGCCAGTTCGTCGGCGACGCGCATGCCGGCGACGGCGGCGAGCAACTCATCAATATTGGCCAGCAGACGCGTCGCGTGATCGCCTACCGAGCCGAGCTCCTTGTCGTTCGAAAAGCAGGCCCGCAGAAGCCATTCGGATTTGACTTTGGTCACCAGCGCGCCACGAAGGTCGCCCAGCATACTCGTCCGCGCCGTATCGTCGGCAGCCAGCCAACCAGCCATCATCTTGTTGATCGGCACGGCGCGACTATGGGGCTCTCCCTTCTTGGTCACCCAATCTGCCGCGCCAGCTTGGATAGCTACGATGCTCGCATCAGATACCCCCCCATCGGCAATCTGCGCCGCCAACCACGCCTCGGGATCGCCGTCCGGCAGCCCCAGCGCCGCGCGCAGATCCTGCGCGCGCGGCGGCAGGATGCGCTCGCGGAACGGCGCGGCAAAGGCATGGGCGCAGCGGACGAGAAACGCGATTGCCGCATCCTGCCCCATCCGCCGCGACAGCATCGCCGCCTGTCCGCGCATCGTGTCGCCTTCCGCGCCCGGCTGCGCGAGCAATTCGCTCAGCACCCGCCGCTGCAGATCGGCCGCCTCGCCCTCCTCGAGCGCGCGAAAGCCCGGCATGATCTTCGCCTCGAGCGGGAAGCTCGCGAGCAGGGTCTGGCAAAAGCTGTGGATCGTCTGGACGCGGATCGCGCCCGCCGCGCTGTCGATCACCGTCGCGAACAGCGACCGCGCCCGATCGAGAATGGCGGGCTGGTCCCAATCGGCGCCGAGCGCGCGAAGGTCGAGCCGCAAATCGCCGTCGTCCATCCGCACCCAGAGCGCGAGCCGCTCGTGGATGCGGTGCGCCATTTCGGCGGCGCCCGCCTTGGTGAAGGTAATGCACAGGATCGCCTCGGGCGCCACGCCCGCGAGCATCAGCCGCAGCACGCGCGCCGAGAGCACCTGCGTCTTGCCCGTCCCTGCCGATGCGCCGAGCCAGACATGCTCGTCCGGCTGCGCGGCCGCCTGCTGCGCGGGATCGAGGTCGTGGAGCCGGGTCATGGCGCGTCCCCATCCGCATCGCGCCCACGCCCGAACCATTCGTCGCGGCGCATCAGCTGGTCGTAATCGGTGAAGCGCTTCACCGCGTCGCCCGGCGCGAATGGCGCGTCGCCCAGCAGGTAGAGTGCAGTAAGCTCCGCGAAGGCGTCATAGGCGCGCGCGACCGCATCCTCGGCGGTCTTGAGTTTGCGCCGCGATCCGTGCGTCGGCGCGATGCTGCCGTCCGTCCCCTTGGCGCGGTCGGCCTTGAGGCTCCAATATTCGAGGCTCGCGACCGGCCCCGCCGCGACCCCCTCGACCTTGCCCATTTCGGCGAGCAGCCCGAGCAGCCCCAATTGATTGTCGAGCCCTTCCGCGGCCGCGCTGCCGCTCGGCGCCGCACCGGTCTTGTAATCGACGATCGCAAGACTGGAGTCGGCAAGCCGGTCGATCCGGTCGGCCTTGCCCGACAGCCGAATGCCGTTGAGTTCATGCACGCCGGGCACCTCGGCCGCGACCGGTTCGCGCCCCTCGGCGCGCGCTTCCCACACGCGTTCGGCCGCCCAGCGCAACGCAGGCTCGATCCGCGGAAACCAGAAAGCGCGCGCGAGCGCATCGAGCGCCGGGTCGCAATAGAGGTGGTCGAGTTCGATCCTCAGCGCCTCTGGCGTCGCCCCCGCCCGCTGCCAGTCCTCCATGAACGCGTGAATGCGCGTGCCCAGCCAGCGCGGATCGGGCCCGGCGCGCAGCGGGTCGAGAACCGAAAGCCGCAGGATGCGCCCCGCGTAAAATGCGTAGGGGTCCTTCGCGAGCAGGTCGACGCCGGTGACGCTGATCTGGCCCGGCCGCGCGTCGGCGGGCGGGCGCGGTTGCGGCATCTGCGCGGGCTCGATCGCGCCCGGCGGCACGTCGAGCGCCGCCGCGAGCGCGGTCACGCTTGCGTCCCCCAGCCGCGCCTCGGGCAGTTCGCCCGCGAGCGCCGCGAGCCGCAGCCAGAAGCGCGACGCGACCGCGGGGTCGCCGCCGCTACGCTGCGCGCGCGTCACCACCACCTCGCGCGCCGCGAAGGCGCCCGCGAAGTCATGCGCCGCCGCGCCCTGCTGGCGCTCGGGCGCCGCGAGCCCGAGCATCCGGCGGATGCCCGGCGCAAGCCACGGATCGGGGTTTTGCTGCGGCGGCCAGCGCCCCTCGTCGAGGCCGCCCAAAATCATCAGGTCGGCGCGCTGCAGCCGCGCTTCGAGCAACCCCCAGATGAACAGCCGCGGATGCCCGCCATAGGGCGGCCGCACGCTTTCGCCCCCGAGCAAATCGGCCAGCATCGCCGGGAAATCGGCGGGCGCGACGAGCGCCGGGCCGTCGCCCTTCGCCAGCGCCCAGCGGTCGAACAGCTCGGACAGCGCGCGCCCGGCATGGCCCGTCCACACCCCCTCGCCCGTCAGCCAGCCGAGCGCGTCCTGCAACGCCCCGAGCAGCATCGCGGGCGGCGCCGGCGCGCCCGCCGCGAACGGTGCGAGCGTCGCCTGCAGCGCGGAGGCGACGTCGGCCCACCATAGGTCGATCAGCTTCGCCGCGTCGTGGCTGCGCGCTTGCGGATCGGCGGCGCGCTCGGCGATCCGCATCGTCACCCCGTCCCAGCCCGGCACCAGTCCCGGCCCGCGCAGCACCAGATCGAGCCGCCGCACCTGGTCGAGCCAACCCAACCGCGCCTCGCCCGCGCGCACCAACGGATGCCCGAGCAGCGCGATAAGCCGCACCGGATCGAAAGCCGCGGCGAATTCAGCGAGCGCGAGCAGCACCGCCCCCGGCGGCGTCTGCCCCAGCGGCTGCCCTGCGCTGTCGTCGACCGCGATGCCCCAGCGCGCGAGCGCCGCCGCCACCCTAGTGGCAAGCGCGCGGTCGGGGGTCACCAGCGCCGCGGTGCGTGCGGGGGTTTCGAGCGCGGCGCGCATCATCAGCGCGATCCCCTGCGCCTCCTGCCCGTCGTCGGCGAACACCGCGGCGCTCACCCCCGCGATGCCCGCACGCAAGTCGCCCGTCTGCTGCCAGCGCGCGGTATAGGCAGCGGGTGCGAAGAGCAGCGAGGTGAAGGACGCGCGCGCATCGGGGCCGTCGAACGGCGATGTTCCATCCCACGGCTGCACCTCTTCGCGCGAAACGCTCATCCGCCCGAGCAGCAGCTTCAGATGATATTGCGGATGCGTTTCGAATGGGCGCTCTCCGGGCTTTTCGGGATCGGCTTTCACCGGGCCGAGCGCTTCCCACTCCTCGTCCGCCATGCCGAGGTCGAGCCCCGGCAGCACCACCATGCCCTGCGGCAGGTCGGCGACGGTGCGCAGCAACCGCGCGATCGCGGGCGCCGCGGTCGTCACGCCCGCCGCGACAACGAAGCGCGCCGGCGGCGCGGCGCGCCATCCCCGCGCCACGCGATCGAGCAACCGGTTGCGGCGGTCGGCGCGGTCGATATGCCCCGTCGCCGCGAGCAGCTTCGGCCATTCCCCGACGAGCAGCGACAGCCGCCGCCACGACGCCTGCCAATGCCCGGCGAGGTCGCCGAGCGCGCTTTCGATATCGGCGAGCCGCGCCGGCGCGACCTCCTCATAATGGAGCTGGTCGATCACGCGTCCCAGCCCCTCGGCGAGCTGGAAGGCCGCGGCGCCGGCGATCGGCGCCTCGCCCGGCGGATCGTGCTTTTCGATCAGCGCTGCGAGCATCAGCCGCCGCTTGAGCGCGTCGATCGCGGGTGGAATCGCGTCGCTCTCGTCGATCGGGTCGAGCGCGAGCGCGACATTCTCGTCGAGGTCGGCATCGCCGATCACCGCGAGCCGCGGCATCAGCAGCCCCGCGCCGCCTGCGCGCACGAACGCCGCCTGCACCGCGCTCCGCGCGCGGTTGCTCGGCAGCAGGATCAACCCCTGCGCGAGTCCGAGCGCGCCGTCGGCAAAGCGGTCGATCAGCCCCGCCGCGAGCGCATCGGCGAAGGCCCGCTGGACCGGAATGGAAAAAAGCGTGGGCCTTGCATCAACCATCCGTCAGCGCGGCTTCGGTCGGCGCGATGCTCGCCGGGGTGCCGACGTCGAACCACTGGCCCATGTGCGACAGGCCGTAGAGCCGCCCCGCCGCGATCGCGCGATCCCAGAGTATGTTGGTCGAGAACGGTCCCTCGGGGGCGCCATCGAGCAACCGCGGCGAGATGAGCTGGATTCCGGTATAAACGAAGGGCGCGATCCGCCCCGGCTTGCGCCGCGACAGCCGGCCCGCCGGGTCCATGTGGAAATCGCCGCGCCCGCCGTGCCCCGTCGCGCTCGCCTGCCGGATCAGCAGCAGCAACGCGTCCATCCGCTCGCCGTCCCAATGGCGCGCGAGGTGCCGGATGCTGTCCTGCGGCCCGTCGGTCCAGATGTTGTCGCTGTTGACGATCAGGATCGGGTCGCCCGTAAGCTGCGGCAGCGCCTTGACCATCCCGCCCCCGGTTTCGAGCAGCAGGTCGCGCTCGTTCGAAATCGCGATCGTGAACTTGCGCTTCTGCGCCGCCAGATGGGCTTCGAGCGCGTCGGCGAGATAATGGACGTTGACGACGACATGCTTGACTCCCGCCGCCTCGATCCGGTCGAGGCTGTGATCGATCAGCGCCTTGCCCGCGACGCGCACCAGCGGCTTGGGCCGGGTAGCCGTCAACGGACGCATCCGCTTGCCGAGCCCCGCCGCCATCACCATCGCGCTTTCGATCCTTGTACTCACAACCACGCCTCCGCCCGCTTTGAAGCGGGGACATTGGCGTCGAACCATTGCCGAACCGGGACAAGCGCCGGATGCGCAAGGTCGCGTTCGAGCAGTCCCCACATGCGCGGTTGGAAGCTCTTGTAATGCGGCTTGTTATCGCGTTTCCACAGCCGAACGAAGACGCCGAGAATACGCGTGTTGCGCTGCGCCGCTAGCGCCCAGTAGGCGTCTTCGATGTGCTGCCCCGTCGCCGCCTCGTAGCGCGCGAGCATCGCCGCCTCAACCGCGGGACTAACGTCGCGCCGCGCATCCTCGAGCACCGAGGCGAGGTCATAAGCCGGATGGCCGACAAGTGCGTCCTGGAAATCGAGCAGGCCATAATGCGCGATGCCCCGCTTGCCGGGCACCAGCATGATATTTTCGGCATGATAGTCGCGCAGCACGGTGACGCGCGGGAGGCCGTCATGCTCGACCGGGGTCAGTACTTCGGCCCAAGCGGCGCGGAACGCATCGCGGTCAACCTCCAGATCGAAGGCGGGGCAATACCAGTCGGTAAACAGCATGACCTCGTCGAGCCACTGGTCGAGTCCATGAACCGGCAGCCCTGTCATTGGCGGGCGCGCGTGGAGGTGAACGAGCAGGTCGGTCACCCCCGCATAATAGTCGGCCTCCTCGTGCAGCGCCTCATCGACCGTTTCCCGCAGCCGCACGTCGCCGAAATCGTCGATCAGAAGCAGGCCGCGCTCCAGATCGCGCGCGAGGATCGTCGGTGCGGTCAGCCCCTGTTCGCACAGATATTCGGCGACCGCGATGAACGGGCGCGGGTCTTCGTGCGGCGGCGGCGCGTCCATGAGTACCGCCTGTCGCCCCTTGTCGACGACACGGAAATAGCGGCGAAAAGACGCATCGCCGGCGAGCGGCAAAATCTCGGCATCGCCCCAACCATGCGCAGCCAGGAAAGCCGGGGCATGGGGAGGCGGAATCATCGGAGCGGCCATCTTGCTCCCCAAGCCGCAGGCACATCGGCTGTCAAGACGCGCGCGCTGCCCTCGCCCGAAATGCGCAGGCTCAGCGCGTCCGGCCAGCCTTCGCCGCCCAGCCGCTCTGGCCATTCGATCAGCAAGGCGCCGTCGTAAAGATAGTCGTCGAGCCCGAGTTCCATCAGTTCCTCCTCGTCGTCGATCCGGTAGAGATCGACGTGCGCGACGGGCAGGTCGACCTCGGGCGGCGCATAGGGCTGGACGATCGCAAAGGTCGGGCTAGGTGCTTCGCCCGCCAGCCCGCGCGTCTTCAGCATCGCGCGCGCCAGCGTCGTCTTGCCGGCGCCGAGGTCGCCCGACAGCAGCACGACATCGCCCGGTCGCAAGATAGCGCCGATCGCGGCCCCGATCCGTTCGGCATCGGCGAGGTCGTAGCGCACCGAAAAACCCGTCATGCGCCGCGCGGCAGGCTGATCCGCACGAGCGTGCCCTGCCCCTCTTCGCTTACCACTTCCATCGTCCCGCCGTGCGCCGCGACGAGCTGGCGCGCGAGCGCGAGGCCGATACCGCCGGCTGCGGTGCCCGCCTGCTGCCCTTTGGCGACCGCGACCGCCGCGTCGGGCATTCCCGGGCCATTGTCGGACACGATGATGTCGACGCCGCGCGCATCGCCGTCGGCATGGAGCAGCACGCGCGCGCCCGTCTTGCGTGACGGCACGGTAAAGCGCACCGCATTGTCGAGCAGCCCCGCGACGAGCCGCGACAGCCGCGGCGCGTCGCCTTCGATGCTGCCGAGGTTCGCCGCAATATTGCCGACAAGCTCGACCTTTTCGCTCTTCGCAAAGAGTCTGGCTTCGGCGAGCGCGCCTTCGAGCAATATTTTCACATCGACCGGCGCGCGCTCGATCGCGAGCGTCCCCGCCTCGCCCTGCGCAAGGTCGAGCACATTGTCGATCTGGCGGCCGAGCACGCCCACCGAATCCATGATCGCGTCGATATAGGCGCGCTGCTGGTCGCCCAGCTTGCCGGCATAGCCCGCCTGCAGCATCTCGCCGAAGCCCCCGATCGAGGTCAGCGGCGTGCGGAGTTCATAGCTCATCCGCGACAGGAAGGCGGTCTTGGCCTTGTCGGCGGCCTCGAGCGCCTCGTTGCGTTCGCGCAGCGCGCCCTCCATCTTCCGGCTCGGCGTGATGTCGAGCATGATAAGCAGCGCATTGCCGTCGGGCAGCGGGATCGACGCGAAATCGAAATAGCGGCCGTCGGCGAAACCGATCTCGCCGCCGCGTTGCTGGCGTTCCAGCGTCGCGGCGCGGATGACTTCCTGCACGATGCTGATCTGGTTCGGCTTCACCAGCCGGTCGGCGAGCCCCTCCATCAGCGTATCGACGCGCGGATGCGCCGCGAGCGTCAGTTCGTCGATGCCCCACAGGCGGCGGAAACGCTGGTTCCAAAGGTGAAGCCGCCCGTCGGGGGCGAAGACCGCGACCGCCTCGAACAGATTGTCAAAGGTCGCGGTGCGGACGCGGAGCAGCGTGTCGCGCGCGCCCGCGAGTTGCACCTGTTCGGTCTTGTCCTCGGCGATCAGCAGCATGCCGCCGTCGGGAGTCGGCTGCGCGACGACGTGGAGGTGCGTGCCGTCGCGCAGCAGCCAGTCTTCTTCGCTCGCCTCAGCCTGCGCGAACCAGTCGACATGCGCCTGCCGCCATTCGGGATAGTTGCGCACTTCGGGGGTCCGCCCGCGTTCGCGCCACCCGTCGAGCAACCGGGCGAAGGGCAACGCCTCGGCGATATCGTCGGCCTCGACCCCGAACAGGCGGCGGAACGGCAAATTCGCGAAGCTCAGCCCCTGGTCGGGACCGAATTGCGCTACCGCCGCCGACAGCCGGTCGAGCAGTTCGCGCTGCGTGTCGACGAAGCGCCGATGCGCGCCGCGCTCGGTCTCGAGTTCCTGAATGTCGATCGCATAGCCCGCGACGCCGATCACCCGCCCGCCCTCAGGCGCGAGCGGCACGTCGACGACGCGCATGATCCGCCGTTCGCCCTCGATCGTCACCGGAATGGTGCGCATCTGCGCCGATTCGGCGGCGCGCGCCGCGTCGGCGGCGTCGGCGGCGCTCACCCCGGCGACGGTCTCGCACAGCTCGACACCGCCGTCGATCACCGCTGCGGCGCTCTTCGCCTCGACCGCGCGAACATAGGCGCCGTTGACGAGCGCGAGCGACAGGTCGGTGTCACGGAACCACATCGGGAAGGGTGCCGCCTCGATCAGCCCCGATAAAGCTTCGAACGCCGCCATCGCCTCGTCGCGTTCGCCGCGCGCGTGCGCGAGCGCGTGCTGGCCGTCGGTCGCATCGCTGAGCCAGAGCAGCACGCTGCCCGGCCCGCCGACCGCCTCCGGTGCCGCGGCGCCATGGACGATAATCGTGCGGTGGCTGCCGTCGGGTTTCAGGCTCAGCACGAAGGGCTTCGCGCCGCGCTGCGCGCCGAGGATCGCCTGACGCAGCGCGTCATGCGCCTGCGCATCGAGCCCGCTGCCGAGCCCGCGAAGCTCGTCGAAATTGCGCGGCCCACGGTCGAGCCCCAGCCAGCGCCCGAGCCGCTCGCTCGCCTCGACGCGCCAGTCGGCGCGCACAATCACCGGAAGCTGGGGCGAGGCTTCGACAAGGCTAGCGAGCCGTTCGGCCTGCCCCGCGACGAACGCCGAGCGGCGCTGCATCGCGATCCCCCGCAGCGTCGCCCACAATCCGGCGAGCAACCACAGTGCCGCGAACAAGCCGAGCGCGAACAACAGGGTCGGCGAAAGCGTGTCGCTCATCCCGCCTCAAGCCCTCGTTTATCCGGATATCGCGCGCGCATGATCGCTTGCCCTAAAGGCGATGGAGTCATGTTTCAATCGCATGTCACAGCGAAACGGCGCGCCACATCTTCCGATGAGCGCGCCGTCCACAGTTTCGTCCGAGTTTCCGCGATGCGGAAACGCTGCGGCACCGGCCCGCTCCCCCACCGCCCGAAGACGACGCGTGGCGTCGAAGGGCCTCCCCGGCGATAGTAGCCTATGGGAGGCCGGGAGGGGGAGCGGCCCGGTGCCGCCGCCGCCTTCGCCGTCAGGCGAAGAAATCAATACCGATAATGCTCGGGCTTGAACGGACCTTCGACCGGCACGCCGATGTAATCGGCCTGCTTCTGGCTCAGCTTCGACAGATGCACGCCCAGCTTTTCGAGGTGCAGCGCCGCGACCTTCTCGTCGAGATGCTTCGGCAGGACATAGACGTCGTTCTTATACTGCTCGCTGCGCGTCCACAGTTCGATCTGCGCGAGCGTTTGGTTGGTGAAGCTCGCCGACATCACGAAGCTCGGGTGGCCCGTCGCGTTGCCAAGGTTCACGAGGCGGCCCTTCGACAGGATGATGATTTGCTTGCCGTCGGGAAATTCAACCAAGTCGACCTGCGGCTTGACTTCGGTCCACTTGTAGTTGGCGAGCGCCGCGATCTGGATCTCGCTGTCGAAGTGGCCGATGTTGCAGACGATCGCCATATTCTTCATCGCCGCCATATGCTCGGCGGTGATCACGTCGGCGTTGCCCGTCGCGGTGACGAAGATGTCCGAACGCTTCACGGCCTCGTCCATCGACACGACCTCGAAGCCTTCCATCGCCGCTTGCAGCGCGCAAATCGGATCAATTTCGGTGACGAGAACGCGCGCGCCGCCGTTGCGGAGGCTCTGGGCGCTACCCTTGCCGACGTCGCCGAAGCCGGCAACCGTGGCGACCTTGCCCGCGAGCATCACGTCGGTGCCGCGGCGGATCGCGTCGACGAGCGACTCTTTACAGCCATAGAGGTTGTCGAACTTCGACTTGGTGACGCTATCGTTGACGTTGATCGCGGGGAAGGGCAGTTCGCCCTTCTTGGCGATATGGTACAGGCGGTGGACGCCGGTGGTCGTTTCTTCCGACACGCCCTTGATCGCCTTGACCGTCTTGGTGAGGTAGCCGGGGTTCGCCGCGACGAACGCCTTCAGCGCGCGCTGCATTTCGATTTCTTCCTCATTCTCGGGCGCCGGCATGGTTTCGCCGGCCTCGAGCTTCGCACCCCACAGCGCGAACATCGTGGCGTCGCCGCCATCGTCGAGGATCAGGTTGCAGGTCGTGCCGTCTTCGACGCCCCAGTCGAAAATGCGGCCGACATAATCCCAATAGTCGGCAAGGCTCTCACCCTTCACAGCGAACACCGGCACGCCCGTCGCGGCGATCGCGGCGGCGGCATGATCCTGCGTCGAGAAGATGTTGCACGTCGCCCAGCGGACTTCGGCGCCGAGCGCAGTCAGCGTCTCGATCAGCACCGCGGTCTGGATCGTCATGTGCAGCGAACCGGTGATGCGCGCGCCCTTCAGCGGCTGCGTCGCGCCATATTCAGCGCGCAGCGCCATCAGGCCCGGCATTTCGGTTTCGGCGATGTTGATTTCCTTGCGCCCGAAATCGGCGAGGCTGATGTCGGCAACGACATAATCACGGGTGTCGGCGGCGAGAGTGGCCACGGGAGATTCTCCAATATTGGCTAAGGTCGACCGCAGGCGAGCGGCCACGAAAAACATGTCCGGCCCCTATCCGAAAG
Organism: Sphingopyxis sp. PAMC25046; assembly: GCF_004795895.1. NCBI lineage: Bacteria > Pseudomonadati > Pseudomonadota > Alphaproteobacteria > Sphingomonadales > Sphingopyxidaceae > Sphingopyxis > Sphingopyxis sp. PAMC25046. Next base: position 618,446 of record NZ_CP039250.1, on the reverse strand, counting down.
CACGCTGCGGATCAAATATAAACTTTTCTTTATATCGCTCTCGCGGCACCGCTCGCCTCGCGAACGGATGCGCGAATCGGCGGCGCAAAAACGCACCGGCCGCAAAAATAATTTTTGCGCGCATCAATTGTGACAATCGGGAGGTCCCGATTGTGACACGGAGTCGCAAAGCCCAAGATTCTGAAAAATCGGACTTATAATGCGCCTTGCGCTGAGCATAATCGCTCTTTGTGACAGCTATGTTACAAACCCCAGAAAACATTGACTTTTTACTTGGCGCGCGAGAAAATCGGCCCAAGTTTTCGGGGAGATACCTAGATGAAAAAAATTCTGCTGCCGCTGATCGCCTTGGCGCTTTCGAGCCCTGCTGCGGCGCAATCGATCGTCGTCGTGACCGCGCCGCAGACCGGTTCGGAAATTCTGCCGGTCGCCTATGCCGAACTGAAGGCAGGCGAAAACGACGCCGCGGTCGAAAAGCTGACCGGCGAAACGACGCTCGACGCGCGCGACCCCTCGCGCCTGATCAATCTTGGCACCGCTTACGCTCGTCTGGGTCGCACCGCCGAAGCCGCCGCCGCCTATGACGCCGCGATCGGCAGCCCGATCCGCTACGATGTCGAGCTGGCGAGCGGCCGCTACATGGATTCGCGCTGGGCTGCACGCGCCGCACTCGCGAAACTCAATCAGGGCAAACCGCTTCTCGCTCTCGCGCGCTAAGCCTCGCCGCCTTCGGTCGTTAGCAGGCGGGCGTCCACTCCCGCTTCGGCAAACGCCGCCTGCCATCTTTCGGCGGGCGGCGTTTCGAACAGCAGGCCATCACTGCCCGGCGTGACATGCCAACCGTGGCGCACCATCTCGTCTTCGAGCTGCCCCGGCGACCATCCCGCATAGCCGAGCGCCACCAGCCAACGCGACGGGCCGCGCCCTTCGCCGATCGCGCGCAAGATGTCGTGCGAGCTCGACACCATCCAGCGATCGCCGACCTGCACCGCTTCCTGCCCGCCCCAATCGCGGCTGTGGAGCACGAAACCGCGCGACGGCTCGACCGGACCGCCGAGGAAGACCGGCTGGTCGAGCGGTTCGTCATGCTCGATCTCGAGCTGGTCGAGCACCGCGCCAACGGTCATTCCGTCGATCGGGTCGCCGATGCCAATCCCCATCGCGCCCTCCTCGTCATGGCTGATCATCGCGATCACCGAATGTTCGAAGCGGGGATCGCCGATGCCCGGCAGCGCGAGCAGCAGCTGACCGGTGAACCAGGTGGGGACGGTTTCCATATCGGTACAATGCCGCGACAGACCAAAAGGGTCCAGCCTCTTTGCTGCGGACGACGGGCGAAGGATTTCGGCCGCCAGCCGTCGCCCTCCAAATCGACCGCCCCGCCCCTCCCGTCCTTGACTCGCGCGCCGTCGCACCCAATGTCGCGTCCGAACCCAATCCCCTCAAGCGAAAAGGATGCCGACCATGACGATCCAGACCGGCGACAAGCTGCCCGACGCGACCTTCGTAAAGGTCACCGAAAACGGCCCCGAACAGGTCAATACCACCGATTATTTCAAGGGTCGCAAGGTCGCGCTCTTCTCGGTCCCGGGAGCGTTCACCCCGACCTGCTCGGCCAAGCACCTGCCGGGTTTCGTCGACAAGGCCGACGAACTGAAAGCCAAAGGCGTCGATGAGATCGCCTGCACCGCGGTCAATGACGCCTTCGTGATGGGCGCGTGGGGCAAAAATGCCAATGCCGGCGACAGCGTCACCATGCTCGCCGACGGCAACGGCACCTTCGCCGAAGCCGTGGGTCTCACCATGGACGGCACCGCCTTCGGCATGGGCAAGCGCGGCCAGCGTTTCTCGATGATCGTCAACGACGGCGTTGTAGAACAGCTCAACGTCGAAGCGCCCGGCGAATTCAAGGTGTCGAGCGCCGATCATATGCTGGAACAGCTCTGATCATGGGGGAGGGCGGCGCGCTGCCGCGCTGCCTTCCCATTTCATCGTCACCCCGGACTTGATCCGGGGTCCATTCAAGCAAACGTCGAGCCAGTGGATCCCGGATTAAGTCCGGATGACGACCGAGAGGCGTCGCAGAGCCCCCCCTTTCCTTCTGTCACATTTTCGTGCAACAGCGACGCGATGACATCCAATTCATCGCGCGAAACCACCGCCCCCACAGACGATATCGTCGAGGGCATCATCGCCGAGCTTCAGGACAAGTTCCGCACCTCGGTATCCAATCTCAAATCGGCCATCGCAGCCTATGTGCGCGACCGCACGCTGCCGCCGGCGGATGCCGCCGCCAAGGGCCTGTTCGACTATCCCGCGATCCGCCTCACGACGACGGGCGAGCAGCGCGAGGGGCAGGAGGGCCATAATCTCGCCTTTGGCCGCTTCGAGCGTGCGGGCACCTTCGTCACGACGGTGACGCGCCCCGACCTCTTCGCCGATTATCTCCGCGAACAGCTCATGCTTCTCGCCCGCCACTACGACATCGCGCTCGAAGTCACGCGCACCGGGCAGCAAATCCCCTTCCCCTATGTACTCGACGCGAGCGACGGGTCGGACATGGGCGGCGTGACGCCGCTCGAACTCGCGCGCCATTTCCCGACGACCGAGCTCGCCGACATCGGCGACGAACTTGCCGACGGCCTCTTCGGTCTCGATCCGACCGAGCAGCAACCGCTCGCGCTGTTCGACGCGCTGCGCACCGACTTCAGCCTTGCGCGCCTTCGCCATTACACCGGCACCGCGCCCGAGCATTTCCAGCGTTATATCCTGTTCACCAACTATCACCGCTATGTCGACGAATTCGTCGCCTGGGCGGGGGCGCAGGTCGGCCAGGGCAAATATACCGCGCTCGCGGGCGCGGCAGGGCTTTATGTCGACCAGCCCGGCGTCAACGCCAGCGCGCTCGTCGCCGACAGCGCGTGGCGGCGGCACCAGATGCCGGCGTATCACCTCATCGCCCCCGACGGCGGCGGCATCACGCTTGTCAACATCGGCGTCGGCCCGTCGAATGCCAAGACGATCTGCGACCATCTCGCGGTGCTGCGGCCCGAGGCGTGGCTGATGATCGGCCACTGCGGCGGCCTCCGCCCAAGCCAGCGCATCGGCGACTATGTGCTCGCGCACGCCTATCTCCGCGACGATCATATCCTCGACGCGGTGCTGCCGGTCGCGATCCCGATCCCGCCGATCGCCGAAGTCCAGGTCGCGCTCGCCAGTGCCGCCGAGGCCGTGTCGGGCACCAGCGGCGCCGACCTCAAGAAACGCATGCGCACCGGCACCGTCGTCACCACCGACGACCGCAACTGGGAGCTGCGCTACACCGACAGCGCGCTGCGCTTTTCGCAATCGCGCGCGATCGGCATTGATATGGAATCGGCGACGATCGCAGCGCAGGGCTATCGCTTCCGCGTCCCCTACGGCACCCTGCTCTGCGTCTCCGACAAACCGCTCCACGGCGAACTCAAGCTACCCGGACAGGCAAACCGCTTCTACGAGGAAGCGATCGCCGCGCATCTCCAGATCGGCATCCGCACCTGCGAACTGCTCCGCGACGAAGGCGCCAAGCTCCACAGCCGCAAATTGCGCGCGTTCAACGAGCCGCCGTTCCGGTGAGCTTGGCGTCGGACCGCTCGCGCTCCATCGCCGGCCGAACCGCGATCGTCACCGGCGCCGCGAGCGGCATGGGCCGCGCGACCGCGCTTCTCCTCGCAAACGAAGGCGCGAAGGTCGCAATCACCGACCTCGATCTCTCTGCTTGTGAAGCCGTCGCCGCCGAGGCCGGTCCCAATGCGAAAGCCTTCGCGCTCGACGTCGCCGACGGCGAGGCAATCAAACGCACCGTCGCCGCCATCGCCGCGCATTTCGGCGGCATCGACATCCTCGTCAACAACGCCGGCGTCTCGAGCTTTGCCTCGCTCGACGCGGAGGACGAATATGAGGCGATCTGGCACCGCGCGATCGCGGTGATGCTGACCGCACACCAGCGCATGGTCCGCGCCGCACTGCCATTTCTTCGCGAGAGCGACGCCCCGCGGGTCGTCAACATCGCCTCGACCGAGGGACTTGGCGCGACGCCGGGCGACACGCCCTATGTCGCCGCCAAGACCGGCGTCACCGGGCTGACGCGCGGGCTCGCGGTCGATCTCGGCAAGGAGGGTATCACAGTCAACTGCATCTGTCCGGGACCGATCCGCACCGGCATGACCGACAAGGTCTCCGAAGAGGACAAGGCCATTTTCGCGAGACGCCGCACCGCGCTCCGCCGCTATGGCGAGCCCGAGGAAGTCGCGCATGTAACACTCGGCCTCGTGCTCCCCGCGGCAAGCTACATCACCGGCGCCGTGATCCCGGTCGACGGCGGACTGACAGCGCGCAACGCATAAGACCGCCTTGCGGTAGAGAGGCGGACGTCTGGTCGTGATCTGATTGCCCCTCGCGGGAGCGGAGTTTACGTCCACGCCCGGCCGTTACCGGAAGAAGCAGTTCGCGCCGGCGAACAGTGCGTCGATCGTCGCCGCATCCCCCGGCGCGGCGAACATCCCGCCGATGACCCTGTCACCGGTACCAATGCTGAATTCCTCGCCGAGCGTGCTGTCGTCGACGTCGATGATCGTCACCGATTCCTTGGCCTTGGCGCGCGTCGTTCCGACCGCGATGCCGTTCATCGTTGAATAGCTATCGGCGCCGGGTTCGTTGCCGAGAAACCAGCCGGCGAATTTGCCGTCCTGGAAATTGAGCGTCATCGCGTCGTAGCGGGTGAATTCCATCATTCCCGCGCCGCATTCCGCATTGGTACTGCGGTCGTCTTCCCTGCCAGCGACGTTCGCCAAGGCGGTTTCGGCCTGCGCGCGCGGGACGCCGAAGGCGAGCAGGCTGGTCTTGCCGCTAGTCTTGTCGATAAAGCGCAGTCCTTCGCCGTCGAGGCTGACCGCGGTGGTTGCCGCGTTCGGACCATCGGCTTTTGCCACGGGCACGGGCGGCGCGACAGGATCGGCGTCCACAGGCGCTTTCTCGGCCGTCGGTTTGCACGCAGCGAGCAGGCCGATCATTGCGAGGGTCATAAACTTGCGCATGCCTATCTCCTGTCGCCGTGCGGGATCACGAGCACCAGTATCGCACCCAGCATCGCGAGCGCCATATCCTTTTGCGCGTCCCAGATGTCGCCCTGTTGCCCGTTGTAACGGTCGGCGGTCTCGCCCGCCGCGACGATCGTGAGCAGCCATTCGAAGATTTCGTAGAGGCAGGATATCGCCAATACCCAGCCCAGCACGGTCAACGCCGCGCCGCGCGGGCCGAGCCCGCCCCAACGCCGTCCGATCTCGGTCACGGGGGTCACCGACAGCGCGCCGAACGCGAAATGGACGAGGCGGTCGTAATGGTTGCGCGTCCAGCCGAAGGCGTCGGACAGGCTGCTGCCGGTCAGCGCGCGCGCCCAGTCGTCATAGGGGACATTGCTGTATGCGTAGCGGCCGCCGAGTGTATGGAGCGCCATGAAGGCAATGATGCACGCAACCGATGCGGTCGACAGCGGCCAACGGCGAAGCAGCCATGGCGCGGCGACGATCAGCAGCATCGTCGGGATATGCTGGAGCAGCGCGACCTCGGGATAGGGCTGGTCGATCTGCGCGAGGAGAAGCAGGACGAGAAGCGCGCCGAGAAGACGTTTTTGCGACCTGAGCTGCGACGAGCCCCCCGTCATCGACCAAAATCCGTCGGAGCATAAATGGCGGAAAACCGCCTAACTTCACTCGCAAATGCATGTATCGGGCAGGAGGTCGGGACTGATATCATGCCGACGACCTAATCCACCAAGATATTGTAGGACAGCGGTTTTCGATGCGTCACCAGCGCAGCGACATGCAGCTGAGGCCGGCGTCGATATGCGCGATCTGGTCGGTCGGCAACAGGCGGATTTCGATGTCGCGCGCGGTGAGCAGTGCATGCGTCGCGGACCAGCGGTCGCCCATGAGCACGGTCTCGCGAATGCGCAGGATATTGGCGGCGGGCTCTTCGCCGGGCGGCGCTATGACGACTTCGAGCCCCTCGAACTGCGGACAGCCCGCCAGCGCGGGAACGGCGAGGATCGTGCGCGCGTCGATCAACCCGCAACCGGTCTTGAAGTGGAGCACGCCGGACGGCGTTTCGGCGATCTCGGCGCGGTATCCGAGCCGGCCGAGCAAGCCCGCAAGCTCCTCGGCGCCGGCGCGGTCGGTGCGCGCCGAGAGGCCGATGATCACGCGGTCGGCGAGGCGCAATATGTCGCCGCCGTCGGCGTAGCCGGGGCCGGTCATTTCGAGGAGGCGGTTGTGACGCGCAGCGAGGGGCTCGCGAATATGCGCGACCTCCCCGGCGCGACGCGGCGCACCGGGACGGAGCAGGATCGCACCTTCGGGAAAGGTCAGCGCGACATCTTCGGTGAACAGTGCATCGGGGAAATCGTCGAGCGGTTCGAGAACCTCGACCGCGAGGCCGAGGTCACGCAGCGTCGCGACATAGGCCTCATGCTCGGCAAGGAGGCCGGTGAAATCGGGATCGGGGCCGCCATCGGCGCGGATGCCCTTGACGGCCGAACGCGCGGGAGCGCGGCAGAGAGCATGAGTGAAGGCATAGGGGCTGGTCATCTGCCCCTCCTATCCGTTCGCATCGAGCGAAGTCGAGATGCCGCGAGGGCATACACCGACGACGGGTGTCTCGACTTCGCTCGACACAAACGGAATTTAGAAGGCGGTATTACCCCTTCTTCAGGTGGCGACGGCCGAGAAGTTCGGCGATCTGCACCGCGTTGAGCGCCGCGCCCTTGCGGAGATTGTCGCTGACGCACCAGAGGTTGAGACCGTTTTCGACCGTCGGATCTTCGCGGACGCGCGACACGAAGGTCGCGAAATCGCCCACGCATTCGACGGGGGTGGTGTAGCCGCCGTCTTCGCGCTTGTCGTGGAGCACGACGCCCGGCGCCTCGCGCAGAATACGCTGCGCGTCCTCGGCCGACAGTTCCTCTTCGGTCTCGATATTGATTGCTTCGGAGTGGCCGACGAAAACCGGGACGCGGACGCAGGTCGCGGTGACCTTGACCTTCGGATCAAGGATCTTCTTGGTTTCGACGACCATCTTCCATTCTTCCTTGGTCGAGCCGTCGTCGAGGAATTTGTCGATGTGCGGGATGACGTTGAAGGCGATCTGCTTGGTGAACTTGGCTATGTCCTTTTCGTCGCCGACGAATATCTGGCGCGTCTGGTTCCACAGCTCGTCCATACCCGCCTTGCCCGCGCCCGAGACCGACTGATAGGTCGAAACGACGACGCGCTTGATCGTCGCGGCATCGTGGAGCGGCTTCAACGCGACGACCATCTGCGCGGTCGAGCAATTGGGGTTCGCGATGATGTTCTTTGCGGTGTAGCCGTCGATCGCCTCGGGGTTCACCTCGGGCACGATCAGCGGCACGTCGGGGTCCATGCGATAGAGCGAGCTATTGTCGATCACGACGCAGCCGGCCGCCGCCGCCTTGGGCGCGTGGATCGCGGTCGCGTCGCTGCCGATCGCGAAGATCGCCATATCCCAGCCCGACCAGTCAAAATTCTCGATATTCTGGCATTTGACGGTCTTGCCCGTATCGCCGATTTCGATCTCGTCTCCCTGGCTGCGCGACGATGCGACCGCCGCCAGTTCGTCGTATGGAAATTCGCGCTCGGCGAGAATGGCGAGCACTTCGCGCCCGACATTGCCCGTGGCTCCGGCGACTACGATACGATAACCCATCTACTCACTCCTCGGTGTAAAATTCGGTTGAAACTCTGGTCAGACTTTCCAGCGGAAATGGCCGGTCAGCGGGTGGTCGAACAGCGCGTCCTCCTCGCGCGTGCCGCCGCCGATATTGTGGAGGACGAGCGGCACGCCGGTGGTGTCCTTGCGATCGGACACGATGCCCGTGTGCGGCATCCGCCCGCCGACCATCTGGGTGAAGATATCGCCCGGCCGCCAGTCGGCGGGATCGTCGGTGACGGGCACCGCCGCGCCCTGTCTGCGCCAAAAGGTCGCGAGATTGGGCACGCGGCGATGGTCGATGTTGCGGTCGGGGCGGCCGAGACCCCAGTTCTTCGGATAGGCCCCGAAATTGGCACGCATGTCGGTATTTACAAGGGCCTGCAGGTCGACGCCGAGCGCATCGCGGAACGCGCGGATCACGACGTCGGTGCACACGCCCTTGGCGCGGTCGACGTCACCGTTGGGAAAACGCAGGACGCTGTAGGCAGGATCATAAGTCAGCGTCACCCCGACCTGACGCCGCGCCGCACGCACCAGGCGCTGCGCAGGCGTGAGCGCCATCGCCTCGCCCGACACGCCGAATGCGAGCACCGCGCCGAGAAAGGCGCGCCGTGTCGGCTGGAAGGATGAGGATGCTCGCATCAGATTCGCTTTGCCCAAAAGAAAACGACCGGCTCTGCCTGTTGGCGGAACCGGTCGTTTTTGAAAGCTGTTTCGGCTTTGGGTGAGAGAAGCTCTCCTTAGCCTTCGCCGGCTTCCGACCGGTAATCGCGGCGCTCCGCAATACGTGCCGATTTACCAGTGCGCCCACGCAGATAGTAAAGCTTCGCACGACGGACAGCGCCCTTGCGGACGACGGTAATCGAATCGATGTTGGGCGAATAGAGCGGGAACACGCGCTCGACACCTTCGCCGAACGACATTTTGCGCACGGTGAAGTTGGAGCCCATGCCCTTGTTCGAGCGTGCGATGCACACGCCTTCGAAATTCTGGACGCGGGTGCGTTCGCCTTCGACCACCTTCACGCCGACTTTCAGCGTGTCGCCGGGACGGAAGGTCGGAATGGTCTTCGCCGCTTTGGCAATTTCTTCGGCTTCGATCGTCTGGATGAGGTTCATGTCCTCTAGTCCTTTTCTTTTCGCCGCGCGCCAGAGGCAGGTCGGTCCCGAGCATCGACATGACGCTCCCAAAGGTCCGGCCTGCGTAACCGTGTATGATCTTCCGCCTGTTGTTTCCGCCAGGCGGCGATCTTCGCATGATCCCCCGATCGCAGCACTTCGGGGATCGTGCGCCCTTCCCATTCGACGGGTCGGGTATAGTGCGGATATTCGAGCAAACCGTTTTCGAACGATTCGTCGTCGCCGCTTGAAGCCGCGCCCATTACGCCGGGAAGCAGCCGAATGCAAGCGTCGAGCAGCAGCAGCGCCCCCATCTCTCCGCCCGACAATATGACGTCGCCCATAGAGATTTCTTCGATCGGCCGCGCGTCGAAGATGCGTTCGTCGAATCCCTCGAAGCGGCCGCAGAGGATGATCGCGCCGGGACCCGCCGCGAGCTGGCGCACGCGCGCCTGCGTGACCGGCGCGCCGCGTGGGGTCATCGCGAGGATCGGCAGGCCCGGATGCGCCATCAGTGCATGGTCGACGGCGGCGGCGAGCACGTCGGCCTTGAGCACCATGCCCGCTCCCCCGCCCGCGGGGGTGTCATCGACGGTGCGGTGCTTGTCGGTCGCGAAATCGCGGATCTGCACGGGCGTGCAGTGCCACGTCCCGCTTTCGAGCGCACGCCCCGCCATGCTGTGCCCAAGCGGGCCGGGGAACATGTCGGGATAGAGGGTGAGAGGGACGGCGGTGAAACTCATGACGGCGGCTGCCATAGCGCGTCAGGGAGCAGGTGGCGATCCTTGGCGAGCTCGGCACGCAGCCATTCGCGGAAGCGTTCGATCTTGCGCACGCCCAACCTATTCTCGCGGTGCACGAGCCACATGCCCGATGTCGCCGAAACATAGAGCGTGTCGAAGGGCTGGACGATGCGCCCGCTCGCGAGTTCGGCGTGCCAATAGAGCGGGGTCATCATCGCGACGCCGAAGCCCGCCTGCACCGCGCTCGCTTCCTGAAGCTGGCTGTCGAGCTCGATCCCGCGCCGCGACGGCGCGGGCGGCGTGTCGACGCCAGCGGCGGTGAACCATTCGGCCCACCAGCTGTCGTTGGGTGCGAGCCGCTGGACGCGCAAGAGGTCGGCGGGCTCGCGAATATCATGCGCCTCGATAAAGGCAGGCGAGGCCATGGGGGCAAGATATTGGCGCATCAGGAAATCGCCGCGCAGCCCCGGCCAGCCTCCCCGGCCGATGCGGATCGCGACATCGACGTTCGACGCGTCGAAGTCGACCAGTTCGTTGCTCATCGACATGCGCACCGCAAGTTCGGGATAGGCGAGCTGGAAGCCTCCGATCCGCGCGCTGAGCCAAGTGCCGCCAAAGCTGGTCGCAGCGTTGATCGTCAGCACTTCGGCCTCGTCGCTGCCCAATGCGGCAAAGGCGTCGCCCATCGCGGCGAAGGCGCCCGAGATCGCGGGGAGCAGCCGCTGTCCCGTTTCGGAGAGGCGCACGCGCCCCTTTTCGCGCACGAAGAGCGCGCGGCCAAGCCGGTCCTCCAATTGGCGGACCTGATAGCTTACCGCCGCCTGTGTCATTCCGAGTTCTTCGGCGGCGCGCGAGAAATTCTGCAGACGTCCTGCGGCTTCGAAGGTGCGCACGGCGGCGAGGGGCGGAATCTTGGGCATGACACATCATAAGCCTAGCTTATGATATGGTCCACGCCTTTTGTTGGCGTCGCGGCGCGGAAAGGCGCATCTAGGCTGCACCCAAGCGAAAGGAGATGAGCGATGAAAGACGAGCAATTCATGCGCGTTTGGAATGACGGTCATGATCATTTCAGCGCCGATATCACCCGCGGCCTCCACTGGCTCGCAACCCCGTTCCGCCGCTTCGGCGAATGGATCGCGGTGCCGAGTGCGCCCGGCGAAGACAGCGCCTTCACCCGCGCCGCCGCGCGTTGCGGCATCCGCCCGCGCCGCCGCGCGCGGTAATGTCCCTGCCTCCCCTCTCAAAAGGTCCAGGGCGAAACGGGACGGGGTCGTCCCTTGCAAAGACCCCGTCCCGTTTTCATCATTCCTTATCGAGCGGGACGACACGAAGGCGCAGCGCCTGGATCGTCGCCGGCGTTGTCGGGGCGAGCAGCAGGACTCCATCGAGCTTGCCCTTTTCACAGTCGAGCCGGAAGGCGGTCGACATCGCGCCCAGCGGCGCGAGCGGCTCGTCGGCCGGGCATTCGCCGACCTCTTCCTTTAACGCCGCAAGTTCGGCCGCCCAATTTTCGGCCGAACGGTCCATCAGGAAATTCATCGCGAGCCTGCCCTGAAGCGGATCGAGATTCCCCGCTGCATAAGCGGCCTTTGCCGCCGCATAAGCCTCCGCCACCGCAGGCGACACCGGGACAGTCCGCGGTTCGAGCAGCCCGGCCCTGTCCATCGCGACCGCCGTATCCCACGCAGGCGCCGACGGCCCGGCGTAGGTGCGATTCGAGAGCGCGAAGACGCCGACGCCATGATCGGGCATCAACATCACATGGCTGCCGTAGCCCGGATAGCCGCCGCCGTGCGCGAGCGTGAGCCCGAGGTCGCAATCCTGCGCGACACGCCATCCCATGCCATAGGCGCTCGACAGTTCGCACGCGTCGGCGCCGCTCGCACCGGTACGATTGGTCACCGACACGAAATTGAGCCCCTGCGCTATCTCGCGCACCGTCGACCGCTTCACCGGACCGGCGTCGGCATCGTCGCGCGCGGGCCAGGCGGAGAGCAGGAAGGCGACCCATTTCGCATAATCATTGGCGCTGACCTGCAGCCCGCCCATCGCATTGAACGCGCCGTCGGCCATTTCGGGCTCGGGCGACCAGCGCCCGTTTTCCCAGCGATAGCCGAGCGCATAGCGCGCCTTGGGCGCCTTGGTGACGTCGAAGCCGCTCGCCGTCATGCCGAGCGGGGTCAGGATCGCCTGCCGGACATAACCGGCATAGGTCATGCCCGACGCATTGGCGATGATGCGGCCGAGCAGCGCATAGCCGAAGTTCGAATATTCATGTTGGCTTTGCGGCACGCGGCTGAACGGCACGCCCGCGGCGATCATCTTGGTGAAGTCTTCCTGCGGCAAGACCTGCTGCCGGTCGCCCCACGGATCGTCGGTGACGAAGCCCGCGACATGCTGGAGCAGGTCGCGGATACGGATGCGCGGGCTGTCGCTGGTCGGGTAGGTCCAGCCCTTCATTTCGGGGATATGGTCTTCGGCGAGGTCGTCGAGGCGGAGTCGGCCGTCATCGCGCAGCTTCAGGATCGCGAGCGCGGTGAACGCCTTGGTCATCGAGGCGATGCGGAACAGGCTGTCGGGCGTGACCGGGCTGTTGTCGGTCAGGGACTGGACGCCGACGCCCTTCACATAGGCGAGCTTGCCGTCTTGGACGACGCCATAGACGAGGCCGGGGATATGCTGGTCGGCCTGATATTTGGCGAACAACCTATCGATTTGGGGGGCGAGCTGGTCGAGGGTTTTGGAGGCGGGCTCTTGCGCGGCGGCTGGAAGCGCGCCTGCGAACAGGAGAGCGAAAGCAAAACCCGATTTCCAGCGCATAGTCCCTCCAATCGCCGTCAAGCTAACAGCGCCGGGGGGCACCGGCAATCAGCGACAAAGACAATCGTCACCCGGACTTGATCCGGGGTCCATTGTCGCAGCGCGGGAAAAATGGATCCCGGATCAAGTCCGGGACGACGAAAAATGGGACAGCGGCGTTACTCGACGAACGCCGCGTCGACGGTCACGCCGTCGGCGTTCCAAGCCGGCACCGCCTGCGCGGTCATCGGGACCATGAAGCGTTTGCCGCCCGGTTTCTCGACTTCGAGGATGTCGCCCGCGCCGAAATTTTCGACCGCGGCGACATGGCCAATGGCCTGGCCGTCGGTGGAGACGCATGGCAGGCCGATCAGGTCGTGGTGATAATATTCGCCCTCGCCCAAGGCGGGCAGCGCCGAGCGCGGGACGGTGAGGACAGTGCCGCGGAGCGCCTCTGCGGCGCTCCGGTCGGTGACTTCGGCGAAGGTCGCGACCGCGCCCTGGTTGGCGGGGCGCACCGACTTCAAGGTCAGTTTGCGATCCCCCGCATCGAAAACGGAAAAGGCGCGGAGAGCCTCCGCGCCTTCGCCAAATAGCTTCAAACGCACCTCGCCCCGCACCCCGTGCGCGCCGGCGATGGCGGCGAGGGTGACAGGACGATCGGCGTTCATAAAGGCTTAGCCTTCGGCCTTTTCTTCGGCTTCGGGCGCCACCGGACCGCCTTCGGCGACTTCCTCGGCGATCGCGGTCGCGTCTTCGGCAGTCGCATCGGCCGGGGTTTCGTCGGTGACGGCTTCGGCAACGGCTTCGGCGGTTTCTTCGCTCTTCACCGAACCGGTTGCATCCGACTCGGCGGTCTCCGGAGCGGCGGTTTCTTCAGCCGCGGGCGCTTCGGCAGCAGCTTCTTCAGCCGGAGCGGCCTCTTCTACCGCTTCGGGTTCCGGCGCCGGAGCGGCGGCCGCGGCGGCTGCGGCTTCTTCGGCGTCAGCCAGCTTCTGGGCCTTTTCCTCGGCGCGTTCCTTGGCCTTTTCGCCCGGGACAGCCTTGTTCGGGTTGTTGCGCGCGGCGCGTTCCTTGATGCCCGCAGCGTCGAGGAAGCGGGCGACGCGGTCGCTCGGCTGGGCGCCGACGCTCAGCCAATGCTTCGCGCGGTCGGCGTCGAGCTTGACGCGCTCCGGGCTGTCCTTGGCGAGCAGCGGGTTATAGCTGCCGATGCGCTCGATGAAGCGGCCATCGCGCGGGCTGCGCGAATCGGCGACGACGATCTTGTAATAGGGACGCTTTTTCGAACCGCCGCGTGCGAGGCGAATGGAGGTAGCCATGAGTAATTCCTTCTAGGTCTGAACTTCAAATTCGGGTTAAATCACTTCTTTTTATTCAACAGGTTGGCGAGATCGGGGGGCATGCCGCCACCGCCGAGGCCGGGCAGCCCGCCGCCGCCCATCCCGGGCATGCCCGGAATGCCGCCGCCGCGCCCGAACAGCGCGCCGAGGCCCTTGAGCCCGCCCATCTTGCGGATCTTCTTCATCGCGCTGGCCATTTCCTGGTGCATCTTGAGCACCTTGTTGACCTGCTGCACCGTCGTACCCGACCCGTTGGCGATGCGGATCTTGCGCTTTGCGTTGATCAGTTCGGGCTTCGCGCGCTCCTTGGGGGTCATCGAGCCCATGATCGCGTCGAAATGAACGAGCATCTTGTCGTCCGCGCCGCCCGCGGCCATCGCCGCCTGTGCCTTCTTGATCCCCGGGATCATGCCCGCGAGCGCGCCGATGCCGCCCATGCGGCGCATCTGGTTCAATTGGGTGCGCAGGTCGTTGAGGTCGAAGAGGCCCTTCGCCATCTTCGCGGCCATCGCCTCGGCCTCTTCGGCCTGGATCGTTTCGGCGGCGCGCTCGACAAGGCTGACGACATCGCCCATGCCGAGGATGCGGCCCGCGATGCGCGAGGGCTGGAAGAGTTCGAGCCCGTCGAGCTTTTCGCCCGTGCCCGCGAATTTGATCGGCTTGCCGGTGACCGCGCGCATCGACAGAGCCGCGCCACCGCGCGCGTCGCCGTCCATGCGGGTGAGCACGACGCCGGTCAGCGGCACCTGGTCGGTGAAACGCTGCGCGACCTGCACCGCGTCCTGACCGGTCAGGCTGTCGACGACGAGCAAAGTTTCGGCCGGGTTCGCCGTGCGCGACACCGCCTGCATTTCGTCCATCAGCTGCTGATCGACGTGGAGGCGGCCCGCGGTGTCGAGCATCAGCACGTCATAGCCCTGCAGCTTCGCGGCCTGCATGGCGCGCTGCGCGATCTCGACCGGCTGCTGGCCCGCGACGATCGGCAGCGTCGCGACGTCGATCTGGGTGCCGAGCACGGCAAGCTGTTCCTGCGCGGCGGGGCGATTGACGTCGAGCGACGCCATCAGCACCTTCTTGCGCTCCTTGTCCTTGAGCCGCTTCGCGATCTTCGCGGTGGTCGTGGTTTTACCCGACCCTTGGAGGCCGACCATCATGATGACGGCGGGCGGGGTGACGGCGAGGTCGAGCTCGGCGGTTTCGGAGCCGAGCATTTCGGTCAGCGCGTCGCTGACGATCTTGACCACCTGCTGCCCCGGGGTGACCGAGCGCAGGACATTCTGGCCGATCGCAAGTTCCGTGACCTGATCGACGAAGCTGCGCACGACGGGGAGCGCGACGTCGGCCTCGAGCAGCGCGATTCGCACTTCGCGCATCGCCGCGCGCACGTCGGCCTCGGTCAGCGCGCCGCGGCCGCGGAGCTTTCCGAAAACATCGCCAAGCCGATTGCTCAGACTGTCGAACATGCGCCTCAAATCCTTCGTTTCGAGGCCCGCAACGCAAAAGACGCCGGTGAGCGAAACCTCGCCAACCAGCGGCTATCCGTGGACAGACTTTCCGTCGCGGACATCGATATGCCCGTGCGCAAGATGCGCGCGGACGTGGCGGCCTCTACACAAAGACGCGCGCAAAGGCAAGGCGGGCCCGCCGGCGCGCACTTAACCCAAATTTCACCGCTTTCGCCGATAAAGCCCGCGAGGGTGGGACCATATATATGACATCGACGCCGAAGCCATTCGACCGCAGCGAGGGCGCCAAACGCGACATCATCGCCGGCGGCATCGTCGTCGCCGCGATCCTGCTGTTCGTGGGCACGGGCAGCAATGTGATGCAGGCGGCAGTCCGCGCGCTGATCGGCATCGGCGGCGGACCCGACCGCGCGCTCGCGACGGCGCTGGTGCTCAACATCGCGCTGATCCTTTTCGGCTGGCGCCGCTACAAGGATCTCAACCGCGAAATCGTCGAACGCACCGAGGCCGAGCAGCGCGCGCGCTACCTTGCGGACACCGACCCGTTGACCGGTTTCCTCAACCGCCGCGCGCTGCTTTCGACAGGGCAGCGGATGATCGCGGAGGCCGCCGCCGAAAAACGGCAGGTCGCGCTGTTCCTGCTCGACCTCGACCATTTCAAGACCGTCAACGACATCCACGGCCACGCCGCGGGCGACCGCGTGCTGCAGGTCGCCGCCGAACGCATCTCGGCCGTCCTGCCGCCCACCGCCACCAAGGCGCGGCTCGGCGGCGACGAATTCGTCGCGATGCTGGCCTTCGAGCCCGCGGCGCGCGCCGATGTCGACGCGCTCGCCGCCGAACTGGTGGCGGCGCTCGACAATATGGTCGCGCACGACGCACAGCAGATCCGGATCGGAGCGTCGCTGGGCATCGCGCTCGCCAATGATGCGAGCATGACGATGGAAACGATGGTCCGCCAAGCCGACATCGCGATGTATCATTGCAAGGACGAGGGCCGGAACCGCTTTTGCTGGTTCGAGACCGGGATGGAGATGGCAGTGCAGGTCCGCAATCAGATCGAAACCGGGATTCGCGACGGCATGCCGCGCGGCGAATTCGTTCCGCATTTCGAGCCGCAGGTCGACATCGCGAGCGGACGCCTGATCGGTTTCGAGATGCTGATGCGCTGGGAAACGCCCGAATATGGCATGATCCCGCCCGAACGCTTCATCCCGGTCGCCGAAGAAAGCGGGATGATCGGTGAACTGTCGCTGCAGGTCATCCGCGATGCGATGGAGATCGCCAAGCGCTGGGACCCGTCGATCATGCTCGCGGTCAACATCTCGCCGCAGCAGCTGAAGGACCCGTGGTTCAGCCAGAAGCTGACCAAGCTGCTCGTCGAAACGGGCTTCCCCGCCGCGCAGCTCGAGGTCGAGATCACCGAAAGTTCGCTGTTCGAGAATCTGCCACTGGTGCGCTCGATCGTTACCAGCCTCAAAAATCAGGGCGTGTCCTTGAGTCTCGACGATTTCGGCACCGGCTACAGCTCGCTGTCGCACCTCCGCGCGCTGCCGTTCGACCGCATCAAGATCGATCGCAGCTTCATCGCCGCAATGCGCGGCAGCCCCGATGCGCAAGCAATCGTCGTCGCGATCGTGCGGCTGGGCGAAAGCCTGGCGATGCCGATCACCGCCGAGGGCGTCGAGGATGAGGCGACCGCGATCGAACTGACGCGGCTCGGCTGTTCGAAGGGCCAGGGCTGGTATTTCGGCCGCGCCGCATCGGCCGCCGACACCGACCGCCTGCTCGCCGAGCGGGGGCTGCTCCGCGCGCCGATGGTTCCTCCCGCCGGACCCGATAGCGGCGAGCAGGAACCGCTGCGCAAGACGGCGTGATGCCGCCGCGTCGCTAGACTTCGCGTCCGCGCGCCCTTACATGCGCGGACTATGGCAGACCGCTTCACCAAGATGCACGGCCTCGGCAACGACTTTGTCGTGATCGACGCGCGCGAGCATGGCGTCGAGATGACGCCGGCGCGCGCGCATGCGATCGCCGACCGGCGCCACGGCATCGGGTGCGATCAGCTGATCCTGCTCGAGCCTTCGACCAGCGCCGATGTGAAGATGCGCATCTTCAATGCCGACGGTGGCGAGGTCGAAGCGTGCGGCAATGCGACGCGCTGCGTCGCGACGCTGATCGGAAAACCCGCGGTGATCGAGACGCTAGGCGGGATGCTACGCGTCACCCCTGCCGACGGCGGTGCCGAAGTGACGCTGGGCGAGCCCCAATTCGACTGGGAGCATATACCGCTCGCGATGCCGATGGACACGCGTGACATGCCCGTCGCGTGGGACGAGCTGGAGCATGGCGCCGCGGTCAATGTCGGCAATCCGCATATCATCTTCTTCGTGCCCGAGGCCGACGCGGTCGCGCTCGACGAACTGGGGCCGCGGATCGAGACCGACCCGCTGTTTCCCGAGCGCGTCAACGTCAATGTGGCGAGCCTCGACGGCGAGAACCAGCTGCAGCTGCGCGTCTGGGAGCGCGGCGTCGGGCTGACGCAGGCGTGCGGCACCGGCGCATGCGCGACCGCGGTCGCGGCGATCCGCGCGGGCAAGGTCCAGTCGCCGGTGACGATATCACTGCCCGGCGGCGACCTCGTCATCCGCTGGGCGCCCGGCGAGCCGATCGTGATGAGCGGCGCCGCGACGCGCGTCTACGAGGGCGAGACCGACTGGGCGCAGTTCGGATGAGCGCAGCCCCCGCCGACCGCCAGCAGGTCGTCAATTTCGGTTGCCGGCTGAATATCGCCGAGGGCGAGGCCATCCGGGCCGCCGTCGAGGCCGCGGGTGCGCGCGACACGATCGTTTTCAACAGCTGCGCGGTGACCGACGAGGCAGTGCGGCAGGCGCGACAGGCCGTGCGCCGGAGCTTGCGCGAGCGGCCGGGCGCCGAAGTTGTCGTGACGGGGTGCGCGGCGGAGCTGGAACGCGAGGCGTTTGCTGCGATGGGCGCGCGGGTAGTGTCCAATGACGCGAAGGGTTTGCCCGAGAGCTATCGCTTCGAACAGGAAAAGAACGGCCCTTCGACAATCTCAGGGCGAACGGAGTTGGGGAAAGCGACCTCAAATTCTCCGTTCGGGCTGAGCTTGTCGAAACCCCGCCCTTCCTACACCCCCGCCCTCTCGGGCGCCGACCATGCGCGGGCGTTTCTCGGCGTGCAGACCGGCTGCTCGCACAGCTGCACCTTCTGCGCGACCGTGCTCGCGCGCGGCACCGCGCGCTCGGCAACCATGGAGGATGTCCTGACCGCCGCGCGCACCGCGCTCGACCGCGGGCAGCGCGAGATCGTCCTGACCGGGGTCGACCTTGCGAGCTATGGCGACGACAGCGGCACCAACCTTGCGGCGCTGGTCGAAGCGCTGCTGGCGCTGCCGGTCGAGCGTCTCCGCCTCTCGTCGCTCGACCCCGACCGGATCGACGATCCGCTGTTCGCGCTGCTGACACAGGAGACGCGCGTGATGCCGCATGTCCACCTGTCGCTGCAAGCTGGCGACGATATGGTGCTGACGCGGATGAAGCGGCGCCATCGCCGCGCCGATGCGGTGCGCCTGACCGAGCGCTTGAAGGCGGCGCGCGCCGACATCGCGATCGGCGCCGACCTGATCGCGGGCTTTCCGACCGAGGATGACGCGATGTTCGCCAACTCGCTGGCGCTGATCGACGATTGCGACATCGTTTTCGGCCACATCTTTCCGTACAGCCCGCGCGCCGGGACGCCCGCCGCGCGGATGCCGCAGGTCGGCCGCACGGTTGCACGCGAACGTGCGGCGACGCTGCGCGAAGCCAATACGCGGCGGCGGCAGGATTGGCTCGATACCCAAACCGGCCGGACCGCATCGATGCTCGTCGAGCGCGACGGCTCGACCGGCCACGCCGAAAATTTTGCCGCCGTGACGCTGACCGCGCCCGCGGCCCCCGGCACTATTATCGACGTGCGCCTCTTCGCGCGCGACGGCGACCGCCTGGTCGCAATCCCAATCGCAGAAAAGGACATCGCCGCATGACCGGCCAAAGCTGGAGCGAAAGGCTGCTCGGCGGATTTCGCCGCACGTCGGAACGGCTCGGGGAAAATCTGGCCGGGCTGACCGGCAAGGCGCGGCTCGACGAGGACGATCTCGACCGGATCGAGGAGGCGCTGATCACCGCCGACCTCGGCCCGGCAATGGCCGCGCGTATCCGCGAGCGCCTCGCGGCACGGCGCGATGCGGTGGCGGGCGGGATCGAGGAGTTGCGCAAGATCGTCGCCGAGGAGATCGCCGCCGTGCTGCGCCCGGTCGCCGAGCCGCTCGACATCGACGCCTTCCCGCGCCCGCAGGTCATCCTCGTGATCGGGGTCAACGGGTCGGGCAAGACGACGACGATCGCCAAGCTCGCGCATCTGTTCCAGGAACAGGATTATGGCGTGATGCTCGTCGCGGGCGATACCTTCCGAGCCGCGGCGATCGGCCAGCTCAAGGTCTGGGCCGAGCGGCTCGGCGTGCCGATCATGGCGGGGCCCGAAGGTGGCGACAGCGCAGGGATCGTGTTCGATGCGGTGAAGCAGGCGACCGCGACGGGGATCGACGTGCTGATCGTCGACACCGCCGGGCGGCTGCAGAACAAGCGCGAACTGATGGACGAACTCGCCAAGATCAAGCGCGTGCTCGGCCGCCTCAACCCCGCCGCGCCGCACGATGTCGTGCTCGTGCTCGACGCGACGACGGGGCAGAATGCGCTGTCGCAAATCGACGTGTTCCGCGAGGTCGCGGGGGTTACGGGGCTGGTCATGACCAAGCTCGACGGCACCGCGCGCGGCGGGGTGCTCGTGTCCGCCGCCGAGCGCCACGGGCTTCCGATCCACGCGATCGGCATCGGCGAAACCATCGACGACCTCCGCCCGTTCGACGCCGACGAGATTGCGGGCATCATTGCAGGAAATATTCGATGAGCGACGTCCTCCCCAGCGGTCCCGAGCCGGTTCCGGCACCGCCGCCCGCGAAGCATGGCTGGCTCAACTTCGTGATCGATTTCGGGCCGCTTCTCGTCTTTTTCCTCGCCTATAAATTTTCGTCGGGCGGCGAAGGTGCGTTTGCGGCGACAACCGCGGCGATCAAGGGCACGGTCGCCTTCATGGTCGCGATCGTCATCGCGATGGCGGTGTCGAAATGGAAGCTCGGCAAGATTTCGCCGATGCTCTGGATGTCGAGCATCCTCGTCCTCGGCTTCGGCGCGCTAACGATCTGGTTTCACGACGAACGCTTCATCGTGATGAAGCCGACGATCATCTACGCCGCCTTTGCCGTACTGCTGCTCAGCGGCTACTGGTTCAAGCGGCCGATGCTCAAATATCTGCTCCAGTCGGCACTCGAAGGGCTGACCGAGCGGGGCTGGCTGCTGCTCTCGCGCAACTGGGGGCTGTTCTTCGGCGCACTCGGCATCGCCAATCACGTCATGTACGAGCTCATTCAGACGAAGCAGATGAGCTTCGACCTGTGGCTGACGATCAAGGTCTGGGGCGTCACCGCCCTCTCCTTCCTCTTCACGCTGAGCCAGGTGCCGGTGATGCTCAAGAACGGGCTCGCGGTGGCAGAGGAAGCCGCCGACAGCTAGAAAGCCGCTCAGGCGCGCCGGCGCGTTCAGCCCATGATGAAGGCGTTGAGTTTATTGCCGTCGGGATCGCGGAAATAGCCGGCGTAGAAACCTTCGCCGCGCGGTCCCGGGGGACCTTCGCAGGTACCGCCGTTTGCCAGCGCGATGTCGTAGAGGCGCTGGACTTGGTCCTTATCCTTCGCCGCTAGCGCGACCATCACGCCGTTTCCGACCGACGCGGCATTGCCGTCGAACGGCTTGGTCAGGCCGATTCCCGCGCCGCCATCGGGCTTGCCCCACGCGATGAAGCTTTCATATTCCATCATCCGCGGCGTTTCGAGTTCGGCGGCGATCGCATCGTAAAAGGCGGCGGCGCGCGCCAGATCGTTCGTCCCGAGCGTTACATATCCGATCATCATCCATCTCCCGACTCGCTAGATGGAACATAATAGGAACATTAGCCCCGCCGGGCAAATGAAAAGGGCGCCGCGACCAAGACCGCGGCGCCCTTTTCGATTCATCTTGCGGCCGGCCTATTCGGCGATGCGGATCGCGATGAACGCCGGCGGCTGACCGCGGCGCAGGATTTCGAGCAGCACCGCATTGCGGCCCGCCTTCTTCGCCGCCGCGAGGATGCCCGAAAGCGCCTCGCTGCTTGTCACCGCGCTGCGGTTGGCGCTGAGGATGATGTCGCCGCGGCGCAGCCCCTTGCGGCCCGCGTCGCTGTTGCCGCCGACGGCGGCGATCACCAGCCCCTTGGTGTCGGCTTCGACGCCGATCGAGCGCGCTATGGCGCTCGTCAGCGGCTGGACCGCCATGCCGAGCTGGTCCTGGATCGCCTGATCGGCGGTGCCCGTCGGATCCTCGGGCAGCGTCTGTTCGGCTTCGGGGTCGAAATTCTCGCCCGTCAGTTCGCTTTCGGGCGGCCGCGTACCGACGACGGCCGACAGCGACAGCGTCTTGCCTTCGCGGATGACCTCGACCGGAACGCGCGTGCCCGGTTTGATGTTGGCGACGATGTAGGACAGCGTCTGCTGCGGCGTGATTTCCTTGCCGTTGATCTTGGTCACGACGTCGCCGCGCTTCAGCCCGGCTTTTGCCGCCGGCTGACCGTCCTCGATACGCTGGACGATCTCGCCGCGATCCTTGGGCAGGCCGAGTGCCGCCGCCATATCCTCGCTGACCGGTACGATGCCGATGCCGAGATAGCCGCGTTGCGGCGCCTCGCCGGCGCGCAGCGCATTGATCACCGGAATCGCGGCGTCGGCGGGAATCGCGAAGTTGACGCCGATGTTCGCGCCGACGGGCGAGATCAGCATATTGTTGATGCCGACGACATTGCCCTGAAGGTCGAACAACGGGCCGCCCGAATTGCCGCGGTTGATAGCGGTATCGGTCTGGATATAGCGGTCATAGGCGCCGCCCTGGCCGATGTTGCGCTGAACCGCCGAGATGATCCCCGCGGTCACGGTCGAACCGAGGCCGAGCGGATTGCCGATCGCAACAACCCAGTCGCCGACGCGCGCCGGGCTGCCGTCGGCGAATTTCACAAAGGGCATGCCGCTCGCATCGATCTTGAGCAGCGCCAGGTCCGACGCGACATCGCGGCCGACGATCTTCGCCTTATATTCGCGCTGGTTGGTGAGCGTGACGGTGACTTCGTTCACCGCCTCGCCGCGCGGGCCGCCGGAGATGACGTGATTGTTGGTGACGATATAACCGTCGGCCGAAATGAGGAAACCCGAGCCGCCGCCCTGCTGTTCCTGCGTGATCGGCTCGCGCGTCCCGGCGAAGGGATTGAGCCGGACGCCGAGCGTCACTTCCTGCTTGGTCGAGATGTTAACCACGGCGGGCTGGAGCTGTTCGACAAGGTCGGCGAAGCTTTCAGGGGCGCCGGCACGCGGCACGACGCGTGCCATCTCGCTCTTTTCATTCTGCGCAACCTGCGCGCCGACGGGAGACTGGGTGACCAGCGCCAGCGCGGTGCCACCCGCCAGCAAGGCCGAAGTGATGCCATAAACATAACGCACGATCGGAAATCCTCTTCGTTCTTCAGAAAAACTCAATAACCCCGGCTGCGGCTCTCTGCGACGGGCCGGCTGAACGCTGTTTGAACATGAACGGACGCTGCAGGTTCCATTCATCGCGCTGTCCACTCGCCGCGAACGCCTCAACCGCCGCTGAAACGCTTCAGATATTCGTTGTCAGGCGACATGATGATCGACGTCCCGCCTTGGTTGTTTTCGCCGAGGAAGGTCTGCCGATAGCTTTGCATCGCGCGATAGAAGTCATAGAATTCGGGATCCTTGCCAAAACTCGCGGCATAGATGCGCGCCGCCTCGCCATCGGCGCTGCCGCGGATGATCTGCGCTTCCTTCTGCCCTTCGGCGCGGATCGCGATCGCTTCCTGCTGCCGCGCGGTGCGCATGCGGTTGTATGCCGCCTCCAGCGTCGCGCCTTCGGGCAGGTCGGCGCGCTTGATCCGCACATCGATGATCTCGGCGCCATATTTCTGCGCCTCGCGATTGAGCGCGACCTGGATATTGTCCATCACCGCACCGCGCTCGGGCGACAAGAGGGTCGCGAAGGTTCGCTTGCCGAGCTCGTTGCGCAGCGACGAGCCGAGGATCGTCGCGAGCTGCGCCTGCAATTTATCCTCGGTGCGGATCGCGGTGTACATGCGCACCGGATTGGTGATCCGGAAGCGCGCGAACGCGTCGACCTGCAAGCGCTGCTGGTCGGTCGACAGCACCTGCTGGCGCTCCATGTTGATGCCAAGGATGCGCTTGTCGATATATTGGATGCCGTCGGTGAACGGCACGCGCAGGACGAGCCCGGCGCCCGAGCGGCCGAAATCCTCGTTCGGCTTGTAACGGTTCACCGTGCGTTCGATCTCGCCGAAGCGCAGGATCAGCGCCTGCTTGTCCTCGGGCACGATCGCCAGCGACTGCGACAGGATGACGAGCAGCGCGACGACGACGACGAGCAGGCGGATCGGGTTCCGGAACAGCGAGGCGAACATCATTCGCCTCCCTTCTGGGTGGCTTCGGACGCCTTCAACCGCTTCTGCACTTCGTTGAGCGGCAAATAGGGAGTCACCCCGCGCGCTTCGACAATCGTCTTGTCGACGTTCGACAACACCGTCTCCATCGTTTCATAGTAAAGGCGCTGGCGCGTCACTTCGGGGGCCAGTTGATATTGGGCGTAAATCTGGTCGAACGCCGAGGTGTCGCCGCGCGCGCGCTCGAGCACCTGCTGTTCATAGGCGCGCGCGAGGTTGATCGCCGCTTCGCGTTCCTGGCGCGCCGCGGTGACTTCCTTGAACGCCTCGTCGACCTGGCTCGGCGGATCGACCTGGCGGATCGCGATGCCCTGAATCATCACGCCCGCGCGATACTGGTCGAGCAGTTCCTGCATCCGCTGCTGGACTTGCGCCTCGATTTCGACGCGGCCCGGGCCGATCGCCTGGACGAGGTCGAAATTGGCGACCGTCGCGCGCATCGCGCTTTCGGCGACTTCGCGGATCGTGCCTTCGGGATCGGCGAGCTGGAAGAAGAACAGCTCGGGATCGCGTACTGACCAGCGGACCTCATAGGCGAGATCGACGATGCTCTGGTCGCGCGTCAGCACGAAATTCTCGTCGGTGGCGTTCGGCGAACCGATCGCCATCGTGCGGATCGCACGGACGTCTTCCATCCGGATGCGCTCGATCGGCGCGGGCCAGGTGAATTTGACGCCCGGTCCGACGGTGCGCGAATAGCTGCCGAGGCGGGTTACCACGCCTTCCTTTTCGGGCGGAACGATGTGGAAGGAGGAAAAGACCACCCACGCGACAACCACCGCGAGCACGGCCCACTTCCAGAACTTCGCCGAATCGCCGAGATTGAACTGACCGCCGCTGCCGCCCGATCCGCCGCCGCCAAAACCGCCGCGTCCCTTGCGCAGCAGCTCGTCGAGCGCCGAGGGGCCGCGCGGCTTTGGGCCGCGCCGCTGGTCGGCGGGATCGGGGGTCACCCAGGGGTTGCGCGGCCCGGGGCGCTTGCCGTCACCTTTGCCATCGTCGCCGTCTTTAGGGCCATTGCCCCACGGGCTGTTTGCCATCTGGCTGATCTGCTGGAGAAATTGCCGCAATCCCCCCGGACGGCGGCCGGCCATGCTGGCGTCATTTTCGTTGCTCATCCTGCTTTTATAGGGGCGGCGGGCGCGATTAACAGGGGGTGCGCGCGAAAATGGCTGGCAATCGGCCTCGTCATGCCTATCTGCCGCGGACATGACCGACACCGCTCCCCTCGCCAGCATCGCCGCCAACCTCACCGGCGGCCGCACCTCGGGCCTTCGCTTTCTCGACGACAAGGGCGTGCTCGCAATCGTCCTCGACGTCACCGGCCTCGCCGCCGACGAACGCAAGCCCCTCGAGGACAAGCTGCGCGCCGGCCTGCTGGACCAGACGGGTGTGAACGAAGTGCGCGTCGCGATGACCGCCGAGAAAAAGGCGATGACGATTATCGCGGTCGGCAGCGGCAAGGGCGGGGTCGGCAAATCGACGCTTGCCGCCAACCTCGCCGTCGCGCTGCGCCGGCTGGGGGTCAAGGTCGGGCTGGTCGACGCCGACATCTATGGCCCGTCGCAGCCGCGCCTGATGGACAGCGAAAATGTGAAGCCCGAGGCGCGCGGATCGAAGCTCGCCCCCGTCCAGAGCGCCTATGGCGTGCCGATGCTGTCGACCGGGCAGATCGCCCAGCCCGGACAGGCGATCGCGTGGCGCGGGCCGATGGCGGGGCGCGCGCTCGAACAGCTCGTCGATGCGAGCTGGGGCGATATCGACACGCTGGTGGTCGACCTGCCCCCCGGCACCGGCGACGTCCAGCTGACGATGATCCAGAAGCACAAGCCCGCGGGCGCGGTGATCGTGTCGACCCCGCAGGATCTCGCGCTGATGGACGCGACGCGCGCGATCAGTCTGTTCGAACAGGCCGACGTGCCGATCATCGGGCTGGTCGAGAATATGGCGGGCTATTCCTGCCCGCATTGCGGCGAAGTCAGCGACCCGTTCGGCAGCGGCGGCGCCGAAGCCGCGGCCAGGACGATGGGGCTCGACTTCCTCGGCCGGGTGCCGCTGTCGATGGGGATCCGCCTCGCGAGCGACGGCGGGGTGCCGCCCGCGGCGGGAACCGATCCGGCGGGCGAACCATTCCACGCGATAGCGGCGAAGGTCGCCGAATGGCTGGATGCACGAAAGGGCACATGATGGCGATCAACGACGAAAGCGAGATCCGTGAACTTCTGGGCCAGCCGCGCCGCATCGCGGTGGTCGGCGCCTCGCCCAACCCGGCGCGCCCGTCGAACGGCGTGCTCGCCTTCCTGATCGCGCAGGGTCACAATGTGATCGCGGTCAACCCGGGCCACGCGGGCAAGACGATCCATGGCGCCCCCGTCGTCGCAACGCTCGCCGATGTCGAGCCGCCCGCCGAGATCGTCGACATCTTCCGCAACAGCGAAGATGCTGGCGCCGCAGTCGACGAGGCGATCGTCCATGGCGCGAAGGCGGTGTGGATGCAAATGGGCGTCATCAACGAAGCCGCCGCGAAGCGCGCCGAGGCTGCGGGGCTGGTCGTGGTGATGGACCGCTGCCCCAAGGTCGAGGTGCCGCGCCTCGGCCTGATGCGATAAGCGGCCCCGCGCGGCTATCGAAAGCCTTTGCCTCGCCGACTCGCGCCGACTATCAGCAGCGGGCATGGTGGGCATTCGCGACACTGTAGGGAAAAAGACATCGCGCGTGCCGCAGGTCAGCCGCCGCCAGATGCTGATCGGCGCGACCGCGGCGGGCGGGCTCGCCATCGCGTGGAGCTTGTGGCCGCGCGATTACCAGCCCAATCTGACCGCCGCGCCTGACGAGCATATTTTCAACGCCTTTCTGAAAATCGGCGACGACGGCCATATCAGCGCGATCGTCCCGCAATGCGAAATGGGGCAAGGCGTCACGACGCTGCTGCCGCAGATCATGGCCGACGAACTCGGCGCCGACTGGCGGACGATCGCGGTCGAAACTGCGCCGATCAGTCCGCTTTATGCCAATACGCTGCTCGTCGACGAGGATAGCGCGGTCTTTACGCCGCGGGCAGGCGTCCCCGATTTCGTGTCCGATGTACGCAGCTGGGCGCGCCGCGAATGGGCGGTGCGAGGCGCGGTGATGCTGACTGCGAACAGTTCGTCGGTCCGCATGTTCGAAGGCCCGTGCCGCGCGGCGGCGGCGCAGGCGCGTGCGCTGTTGATGATGGCGGCCGCCGATCGCTGGGACGCCGACTGGGAAGAATGCGACACACAGGACGGTTTCGTCCTTCACGGCAAGAAAAGGCTGCGTTTCGGCGAGGTCGCGGCGGCGGCGGCGCTGCTCGACCCGCCTGCCGAGCCCGTCTATCGCGCATCGAGCGCCGACCCGCTCTATGGCAAGGAATTGACGCGGCTCGACCTGCCGGCAAAGATCGACGGGTCGGCCAATTATGCCGGCGACATCCGCCTTCCCGACATGGTCTTCGCCGCGATCCGGCAGGGGCCGCTCGGCGCGACGCGGCTGAAGGACATCAATCGCAAGCGCGGGATGGCGTCGCCCGGCCTGCTGCATGTCGTCACGCACGACCGCTGGGTCGCGACCGTCGCGCGCAACTGGTGGGCGGCGAACAACGCGCTCGACCATTTCGCGCCGGTGTTCGAGACCGAAGGCACGCCGATTTCGACCGACAGGATCAACGCGGCGCTAAAGGCGGCGCTGAAGGGTGACGGCTATCGCATCGCGAGCGAGGGCGACGTGGGCGAGGCGATGGAAGGGCGCAACCGGATCGCCGCCGAATATGCCGTCGCCCCGGCGCTCCACGCACCCATCGAAACGCGCACCGCGACCGCCGCGCCCGACCGCGACGGGCTGCGCCTCTGGGTTGCGACGCAGGCGCCCAAGCAGTGTCGCGACGCGGTCGCCCGCGCGACCGGGCTGGCGCCCGCCAACGTCACCCTGTTTCCGATGATGGCGGGCGGGTCGTTCGACGCCTGCCTCGACCACAGCGTCGCGGTGCAGGCGGCGATTATCGCGCTGCAGGTGAAACGACCGGTCCAGCTCGCCTGGTCGCGCGCCGAAGAGATCATGCGTCTGCCGCCACGTGCGCCCGCGCGCGCGAAACTCACCGCGACGCTCAACGCCGCGGGCGGGATCGACGCGCTGGTGGCGCGCATCGCGGTGCCCGCGACCAATCACGAGGTTCGCGCGCGATTGTTCGACAATAGCCCCGCCGACGAAGCGCAGCGCACCGCCGCGGGCCGCTCCGACGCCGCCGCGGTCGAGGGGGCGATGACGCGCTATGCGATCCCGCACCGCGCGGTCGACCATTGCCCCGCCGACATCGGGCTGCCGACCGGGCGCTGGCGCGGCAACGCCGACAGCTACACGGCCTTTTTCACCGAATGCTTCATCGACGAAATGGCGGCGCGGGCGGGAAGCGACGCGCTTTCCTATCGCATGGCGATGCTCGGCGACGCGCCGCTGCTCGCGCGCTGCCTGCTCACCGCGACCAGCATCGGCGGCTGGGAGGGCGGCTTGCCGGGGAGCGCGCAGGGCCTTGCCTGCCACTCGATGCGCGGCAGCCATATCGCGCTGATGGCGACCGCGCGGCAAAGCGACAAGGGGTTGCAGGTCGAACAATTGGTCGCGGTCGTCGATGCGGGGCGGCTCGTCAATCCGGCGATCGCACGCCAGCAGGTCGAGGGCGGGCTGATCTTCGGCCTCGCCGCCGCGGTCGGCGCGACCACCGATTATCAAGGCGGCCTCGCGACCGCGCGCAAGCTGGGCCAGCTCGGCCTGCCGCGGCTGGCGCAGACGCCGCGAATATTGGTCGAGTTCGTCGAGAGCGACCGCGAACCGGGCGGGCTCGGCGAGATCGGCGTCCCGGTCGTCGCGCCCGCGATTGCCAACGCGATGTTCGCCGCCACCGGACGGCGCATTCGTCGCATCCCGCTGTCGGCGCATCCGCTGTGAGCTTGCCGACCGATCATCCCGTCGTCGCGGCGGAACGTATCGGCGTGCTGCTCGTCAACCTCGGCACCCCCGACGCGCCCGATGCGCGCTCGGTGCGGCGCTACCTCGCCCAGTTCCTGTCCGACCGCCGCGTCGTCGAAATCCCGCAGATCCTGTGGCAGCCGATCCTGCGCGGCCTCATCCTGACCACCCGGCCGAAAAAATCGGCGCACGCCTATGCGCAGGTGTGGACCGACGAAGGGTCGCCGCTCGCCGCGATCACGCGTGCGCAAAGCGAGGCGCTGCAGCGCGCCCTGGGCGAAGCGGCGGTGGTCTCGCATGCGATGCGCTATGGCGAGCCCGCGATCGGTCCGGCGATCGACACGCTGGTCGCGGCGGGATGCCGCCGCATCCTGGTCGCGCCGCTCTATCCGCAATATTGCGCCGCGACGACCGCGACCGTGGTCGATGCGGTGGGCGATCATCTGAAGACGCTGCGGTGGCAACCCACGCTGCGCTTTCTGCCGCCCTATCACGACGATCCCGCCTATCTGGACGCGCTCGGGGCGTCGGTGGCGTCGGGGCTGGCCGCGCTCGATTTCGCGCCCGACGTGCTGCTCGCGAGCTTCCACGGCATGCCCGAGCGCACTTTGCAGCTGGGCGATCCCTATCATTGCCAGTGCCAAAAGACCGCTCGCCTGCTGTCCGAAAGGCTCGGGCGCCCGGTCGAGGTCGCGTTCCAGTCGCGCTTCGGCCGCGCCAAATGGCTCGAACCCGCAACCGACACGCGGCTCGAGACGCTTGGGAGAGCGGACAAGAGCGTTGCGATCTTCGCCCCGGGCTTCGCCGCCGACTGCCTCGAAACGCTCGAAGAACTCGCGATTCGCGGCAAACAGCAATTCGCCGATGCGGGGGGGCGGAATTTCGCTTATCTCCCCTGCCTCAATGCCGATGCGCCGGGCATGGCGACGATCGAAACGCTGGTACGGCGCGAACTTGCGGGATGGCTCTGACCGTCCCGCGCGCGCGCTGCTTACCAACTGTTTAGGACCATGTGCTAAATTGATCCGGCGCGGCGCTAAAAGGGCGTGACCCCTGCGCATATGGAGACAGGCGATGGACCAGATTCTGACGGCGGCATTGACGCTGGCCGGAGTCACGCTGGCTTTCGTCGGACTTGCCTATGCCATCTGGCGGTCGCGGCATCCGCGCTCCGCCGCGGCGGCGCCGGGCCCGGCGCCCGCGACGCGCGAATATCGCTTGCCGAAACTGTCGCGCCGGGCCGAAGCCGCGCCCGACGATGTCGAAATCTCGCCGTCGCGGCTCGCGCGGATCCGCCGCCAGACGCCGCCCGAAATCGTCGATGAGAGCGGTTATGACCCTGCACCCGACGCCGCTGCGCCCCTGGAGGCCGAATCGCCTGTCGCGATCGAAACGACGCTCGAAACGCTCGCTTCCGATGTCGCGGAGCAGGCGAACCGTATCGAGCACGACGAGGCCGAAACCGTCGCGCTTCGGCTCCTCCCCCAGGTTCCCCCGCGCGATGCGATTTCGACCAACAGCTGGCTTGGCGGCCGCCCGCGGCTCGCCGCGGGCATGGAGTGGCCGAGGATCGACGACCAGCCGGCCGATTTCCTGGCGCAGATCGATTGCACCGACCTGCCCGCCGATCTGTGGGGCGGGCTGGGGCCGCGCGAGGGGGCGCTCGCTTTCTTCATCCATCGCCGCAAGCCCGAGGTGCGCGTCCTCCACCTTCGCGAGACCGGCGTCCCCGCCCTGCCCCCGTTCACGCTCAACGATGCCGAAGGCTGGTTCGGCCCGCATGGCGGCCTCGACCACGGCGATCTGGCGCCCTTCGCGATCCGCGCCTTTCCCGAATGGCCGGTCGATCTGGTCGCCGTGCGCGCGGGCGACGCCGATCCACGCGACGCGGGCGATGCCGAGGTGGCGGGCGGCGAGCGCGCCGACCGCGGCTACGACATCGCCGATCCCGCCTTCCATCCCTTCGACTGGGGCAGCATGACCGCAATGGTCGCGCTGCTCGAAATGCGGCTCGGCGGGCTCGAACAGGAAGCGGCGACGGACACGGACGATGACGAGGCATCGAACCGGTGCGCCGCGATCAACCGCGACGCCTGCGAACGCGCGCGCGAGATCATCGGAATCGTCCACGACAGCGCGGCGCGCGACAGCTTCTCGCCTGGCGACGCGACCGCTGTGATGGCGGCGCTGCACGCGATTCGCTGGGCGCGGACGGTTCGCGCCGTCGACCCCGAAACGGGCGCCACGCGGATCGAGATAGCCACGCTGCCGCTGACGACGCATCGCCCCGGCGCCGACCTGTGGGTTCAGGACTATCGGACGATTCTGTTCGATCGCGCGAAGCACGCCTGGTGCGCCAATCCCGACAATCTATCGGCGCCGGCGCGCGCATTCTATGAACCCCGGTGGCGTGCGATGGCGGCGTCCGAGATGGCGGGAATGGGCGGCGAACCGCTCCGCCCCCTGCCCGGTTTTGACGCCGGCCGCGACGTGATGTTGCTCGAACTGCCGAGCAGCGGGCTGATGAGCCGGAGATTCGGCGACGACGCCGATCTGGTCGTGACGATCGACCGGGCCGATCTGGCGATCGGGAATTTTTCGAAGGCGCGGGCGCAGCTCGGCAGCCAGACCCTACGCCTTCCTGAATAGCTTTGCGATTGACGTTCCGGTCAACTTGCGGGGGCCCGTGCCGCGGCCTAATCATGATGCGATAACGCAGTGGGAGAGCTTGATTTATGGCACGCATCGCAATCGTCACCGGCGGCAGCCGCGGCATCGGGGAAGCGATTTCGCTGAAACTGAAGGAACAGGGCGTCACCGTCGTCGCCAACTATGCCGGCAATGACGAAAAGGCGCGCGAGTTCACCGAGCGCACCGGTATCGCCGCGCGCAAATGGGATGTCGGCGACCATCAGGCGTGCCTCGACAATTGCGCCGCCATCGCCGAGGAATTCGGCGCGATCGACATCGTCGTCAACAACGCCGGCATCACCCGCGACGGCACGCTCGCGCGCATGAGCTACGACGATTGGGACGACGTGATGCGCGTCAACCTCGGTGGCTGTTTCAACATGGCGAAAGCGACCTTTGGCGGCATGGTCGAGCGCGGCTGGGGCCGCATCGTCAACATCGGATCGATCAACGGGCAGGCGGGCCAATATGGCCAGGTCAATTACGCCGCCGCCAAGTCGGGCATCCACGGCTTTACCAAGGCGCTCGCGCAGGAAGGCGCGAAGAAGGGCGTCACGGTGAACGCGATCGCCCCGGGCTATATCGATACCGACATGGTCGCCGCGGTCCCCGCGCCGGTGCTCGAAAAGATCGTCGCGAAAATCCCGGTCGGGCGTCTGGGGCAGGCCGACGAGATTGCGCGCGGCGTGGCGTTCCTGTGCAGCGAGGATGCGGGCTTCGTCACCGGATCGACGATGTCGATTAATGGCGGGCAGCATATGTATTGACGGTCGCAGGGGAGGTCTGATCGGACCTCCCCATATCCGCTATCCGTCATTCCCGCGTAGGCGGGGTTCCAGCAAGATACGAAGAGGGAAAAGGTGGATTCCCGCCTACGCGGGAATGACGATGGAACTGTAACGGCAGGGTTACTCCACCGTCACTCCGACGACGCGCCAGCTTCCGCCCTCGCGCACCAGCGACAGCGTCTCGATCGTGCCCGCCTTGTTGGCATAGTCGGTGCGGAACTTGACCATCTGATAGCCATAGGGCGGCGCGGGCACCGCCTCTTCGCTCATCAGCACCCGCGACTTCACGGCGCCCAGCGGCCCCTGCACTTGGCTTGCGACCCGCGCCCAGGTCTCAACCGAGTTGAGCGCCTTGAACGACTGGCCGGTCGCCTCCCAGCTCCCGTTCCAGTCGCCTTTCTCGACCAGCGCGAGCCAGTCGCGCGCCGCCGCGACCGCGGCGCTTTCGGCTGGCGCGGTCGAGGGCGCCGCCGCAGGCGTATCGGAGGTGCCGGTCATAGAGGAAAGAGCGAACAGAGCCAGGGTAAGCGACATCAGAAGACCTCCAACGAGCCAGCCGAGCGGCCGCACCATGCGGGGCGCCTCGGCGGGTGTCGGCCTGTCTTCCACGCCGGGTACCGCCTCGGCTTCCCCCAAAGCCTTGTCCGCCAATTTTTCGGGGAGCCGGTGCTCGATCTCGCGCAGCTGCCGCGCCGCCTCGCGACTGCTCGACACCGCCATCTTGCGCCGCGCGTCGCGCAGCCTTTCGTTGATCGTATGGACCGACAGCCCCAAATGCCGCGCCATCGATTTCGCGTCGTGGCCGTCCACGAGCAGGCGCAGCGTCTCTTTCTCCTTTTCGGTGAGGGTGTGGATTCCCGAGGTCATCGGCGTGCCTGTTTCGCTTCCATTGGCGCACCAATCTATGCGCCGCCCGAATCGCGGTCACCCCCAAATAAATCGTACCCCTCGCCGGACAGGCGCTATAAATCCGGGTCATGGCGCCGCCGCTTCATCCTCCGGTCAAACGTTCGGTGACGATCGCCGGCCATCCGACCTCGATCAGCCTCGAACCCGTCTTCTGGGACGCGCTCGAGGCCGAAGCGGCGCGGCTGGCGTTACCGGTCAACGCGCTCGTCGCGCGGATCGATGTCGAGCGGATGGAGGCGGACGACCCACCGAACCTGACCTCGGCGATCCGGCAGTGGCTGTGGCGCATTCGATCCGGTCAGATGGCGCCGTAGACGGCCGACCCGAACGCCGCGCCCTTGTCGGACGCATGGTGCAGGAACAGCGAGGGCTCGATCAGTTCGAGTTCCATGATGTGCAACACCCCCGCCGCGTCGCCGATCATGTCGACGCGCGCATAGACCGGCGGCGCGGGCGCGGCCGCCAACGCGGCGGCGGCGAGGGCCCGCGCCGCGTCGCTCGCGTCCCACATCGTCTCGCGCCCGCCGAACTGTTCCTGCACGCGAAAATCGCCCGATGCGGGGCGCTTGACGATCGCGTGGCTGAATTTGCCGGCGAAGAAGAAAAGCGAATATTCGCCGTCGGTGAGGATGCCGGGCATCAGCGGCTGGACGAGTCGGCGTTGGCCGAGTGCGTCGGCGGGGATCGGCGCGCCGGGCGCCATGCGGTGCGTGCCGTCGGCGCCGCCCGAGATCGCCGGCTTGATCACGACTTCATCGACCTCGAGTTCGGCCATCGCTTCGGCGAGCCGCGCATCGTCGAGCGCGGCGACTTCGACCGTCGGCACTACCGCGACGCCCTTGGCGCCGAGTTCGGCGAGATAGGCCTTGTCGCTGTTCCAGCGCAGCACCGGCACGGGATTGACCACCGGCAGAGCCTCGGCCTCGAGCCGGTCTAACAAGGCATACCAAGTCACAACCTCGCGCTGATACCCCCAAGCGAAGAGCGGCAACACCAGATCGTAACCCGCAAGATCGCCCGGATCGGTCCAGACGCGCTGCTCGACGATTAGCCCGGCCGCGGTCAGTGCCGCCACCTTGCGCGCAAAGGCGGGCTGCCACTTTTCTTCATAATCGGGCGCCGGGACGAGGATCGCGACGCGGGGCTGGAAGGGCATGGAGGGGAAGCTTTCCTGAAGCCCCCTTCAGGGGAGGGCCCTATTTGGTTACCGCGCCAACAATCCGCGCGCCTGTCCAGCGATGTGCGACAGCATCGCGCCATTGGGGTTCGGAATCATCCGCGCCCGGTCGACGGTCGCCCGGAACTGCTCGACGCGCGGGGCATGGTCGGTCAGCCATTTGGTCACCGCAGCGTCGAGATCGCCCTTCGGCAATTGGCCAAGAAAGGCCAGCCGCATCTGCTGGAAATCGCGCGCGAGGCTGTTGACGAGCAGGCGCTCCCACGGATCGGCGGGGCTCATATGCGCCGCCAGCGTCTGCGCCCAGTCGAGCCCCAGCGCTTCGCCCAAATGGGTGAAGGCGCGTGTCACCGCGACCTCGTCGTCGCCGCGCCGTTCGGCAAGGTCGACGATGCCGATCGCGCCGTCGGTCTTGAACAGGCGGACGACTGCTGAAGTCAGCGTTTCGGGCGCGCCAGCGTCGAGCAGTTGCTGGGCGAGCATGTCCCACTGGCGCTTGACCGAGGGGCTGAGCAGCGCGTCGACGCCCGCGGTCAGGCGGTCGACGCCCGGCTCGAGCCGCGCCACGACCGGCCCGGCCTGCGACAGCGTCTGGGTGACGCGCAGCAGGTCCGCCATCTGCGAAGCCATCGCCGACGCCGCCTGCGCGAAGAGCGACAGGCGAACGCCCTCGTCGATCTTCGCTTCGTCGAGCGCATCCCAGATCGCCGGCATTTCGAGCAATCGTTCGACCGCAACGAACGCCGCGGCGATGTCGCCGAGCGCGCAGCCCTCCTCCTCGACCAGCTCGAACGGGTGGACGATACCCATGCGGTTGATGATGCGGTTCGCAATCTTCGTCGCGATGATCTCGCGGCGCAGTTGGTGATCAGCGATTGCCTGCGCGAAGTCGCGCTGCATCTCATCGGGGAAGGCCGCGGCGAGATCGCTCGCCAGCGCCGGATCGTCGGGCAGGTCGCTATTCTCGATCGCGTCCTGCAGCGCGAGCTTCGCGGTCGAGAGCAGCACCGCGAGTTCGGGGCGCGTCAGCCCGCGTCCTTCGCCCGCGCGGCGCAGCAGTTCGTCGTTCGCCGCGAGCCCCTCGACCTTGCGGTCGAGCCGGCCCGAGCCCTCGAACGTCTCCATGATCCGCACCAGCGATGGCACCGCCGCCGATCCGCCCTTTTCGGCGATCGACAGCGCGAGCGCCTGCAGCCGGTTATCCTCGAGCACGAGGTCGGCGACATTATCGGTCATCCGGACGAGCAGCGCGTCGCGCTCGTCCTGGCCGAGGCGACCTTCGGCCATCTCGCGGTTCAGCGCGATCTTGATGTTGACCTCATTATCCGAGCAATCGACCCCGGCGCTGTTGTCGATGAAGTCGGTGTTGATGCGGCCGCCCTTCGCTGAGAAGGCGATACGCGCCGCCTGGGTGGTGCCGAGGTTCGCCCCCTCGCCCACGGCGCGGACGCGCAGATCCTCGGCATCGACGCGCAGCGCGTCGTTGGCGGGATCGCCGACCTCGGCATTGTTCTGGCTCGCGGCTTTGACATAGGTGCCGATGCCGCCGAACCAGAGCAGGTCGACCGGCGCTTTCAGGATCGCCGAGATCAGCGAGCCGGGGTCGATTTCGCCGACCGACAGGCCGAGCAGCGCCTGCACTTCGGGAGAGAGCGGAATGCTCTTTTGGCTGCGCGGGAAGACGCCGCCGCCCTTCGAGATCAGTTTCTTGTCATAATCATCCCAGCTCGATCGCGGCAGCGCGAACATCCGATCGCGTTCCTTCCAGCTTTTCGCGGGATCGGGGTCGGGGTCGAGGAAGATGTGGCGGTGATCGAAGGCGGCACAAAGCTTGATCGCCTTCGACAGCAGCATGCCGTTGCCGAACACGTCGCCCGACATGTCGCCGCAGCCGACGACGCGGATCGTATCGGTCTGCACATCGACGCCCATTTCGGCAAAGTGGCGCTGGACCGAAATCCACGCACCCTTGGCGGTGATGCCCATCGCCTTGTGATCATAGCCTTTCGACCCGCCGCTCGCGAAGGCATCGCCGAGCCAGAAGTCGCGCTCCATCGCGAGCGCGTTGGCGACGTCGGAGAAGGTCGCGGTCCCCTTGTCGGCGGCGACGACGAAATAGGGGTCGTCGCCGTCGAGGATCGCCACGCCCTTCGGATGCACGACCTTGCCGCCCACCAGATTGTCGGTGATCGACAGAAGCGAGCGGATGAAGATGCGATAGCATTCGGTGCCTTCGGCGAACCACGCGTCGCGGTCGAGCGACACGTCGGGGAGCGCCTTGGGATAGAATCCGCCCTTCGCGCCGGTCGGCACGATCACGGCATTCTTGACGCGTTGCGCTTTCATGAGACCGAGGATTTCGGTGCGGAAGTCGTCGCGGCGGTCGGACCAGCGGAGGCCGCCGCGCGCGACCGGGCCGGCGCGCAGGTGAATGCCCTCGACCCGCGGCGAATAGACCCACACCTCGCGCCAGGGCAGCGGCTTGGGCAGGCCGGGAACCTGCGCGCTGTCGATCTTGAACGCCAGCGCTTCCTCGGCGGCGGGCGCAAAGGCGTTGGTGCGCAGCGTCGCGCCGATCACGGCGTGGAACAGGCGCAGGATGCGATCCTCGTCGATCGACTTGATGTCGGCGAAGTCGGCAAGGATTTCATCGGCGAGCGCCTCGGCGCGCTTCGCATCGCGCGCCTTGGGGTCGTGGAGCGCGCGAAAACGCTCGATCAGTGCCGCCGTCAGCTTGGGTGCGTGGCGCAGCGCGCTGACCACCGTGTCCATACCATAGGCCGAACCACCCTGGCGCATGTAGCGGAACCAGGCGCGCAGCCATATGATCGCGCGCGGGTCGGTCTGGTTCGTCAGCACCAGCTCGTTGAACGCATCATTTTCGGCGCGGCCGTCAAGCACCGCGGCGATCGCGCCTTCGAGCACTTCGGCATAGGGAAGCAGCGCCAGCTCGTCGACATTCGCGGGCAGCCGCAAGGTGAAATCGTGGATCACGATCGGCAGGTCGTCGTCGCCGTCGGCGCCGGCAGGGCGCGCGGGGACGAGCGCGGTCGGAATTTCCTCGAGCACTTCGAACCCGAAATGTTCGAGCGCGGGGACGACGTCGGACAGCGCCAGCGGACCGGCGGCGCTGTAGACCTTCAGCCGCAGGCGATCGTCGCCGTCGAGGCTCTTTTTCGCGAGGCGGACGCTGCGCGGATTGTCGGCATCGAGGTCGCGCAACCGCAAGATGTCGCGCGCCGCTTCCTCGGGATTATAGAGGTTGCGGTAGTTGGGCGGGAAGGCGGGCGCGAAGCGCGCCGCGAGCGCTGCGGCGCGGCCCGGATCACCGCGCTTCGCCAGCGCCGCCTCGACTTCGGGCTGCCAGCCGCGCACCATCTGTTCGAGCTGCGCGCCCAGCGCCTCGGTGTCGGGGACGACGCCGCCGCTGCGCAGGTCGAGCGTGTAGCGTAGCAGCGCCGCGCCGCCATCCTCGAGCACCATCGTCCAGCCGATCACCCCGGCTTTCGCTTCGCGCACCAGCATCGCCTCGACCGCGATGCGGCGTCCGGTCGATACCTCGTCGCGCGGCAGCCAGACGAAGGCGAACAGATGCCGACCGAGCGCGCTGCGCACCATCACCAGCTTCGGCCGGGGCCGGTCGGTAATCGACATCGAGGTCAGCACCAGTTCCTCGAGCGAGGCGCTGTCGAACGCGATCAACAGGTCGTGCGGCAACGCGGTAAGCGCATGGGCGAGCGCCTTGCCCGCATGGCCGGTAGGATCGAAGCCGAATTTCGTCATCAAGGCTTCGAGCTGCGCGCGCAGCACCGGTACCTTGGCGGGCGGCGTCGACAGCGCCTGACTGGTCCACAAACCGGCGTGGATCGACAGGCGTTCGACCTTTTTGCCTTTGAGTTCGGGGACGACGACGAGGTCGAGCAGCACGCGGCGATGGACCGCCGACAGCCGGTTCGATTTGATCAGCAGCGGCGCATGCCCTCCCTTGTCGAACCAGGCAAATGCGGCTTCGAGCGCCGCGGGCGACAGGAGCTGGCTGTCGCTGCTCTCGCTGATGCCCAGCGGATCCTGTGGCTTGCCGTCGCGCGTCCGCCATTCGTGGCCGAGCTGGGTCATCGATCCGCCCTCGAACCAGCGCAGCAGCTCGGCGCCTTCGCCTTCGACGCGCATCGCGGCGTCGGCGAGCATCGCGGCGCGCATCGCTCGCCAGTCGCGCACCGCGGCGCGAACGTCGCGCAGTGCCGCTTCGAGGCCGTCGAGCAGGCGCCGGCGCGCGCGCGCGTCGCCGCGCTCAAGCTCCATATAGATGACCGACTCGCGTGATCCGTCTTCGCCGGCTTCCTGCAGATGCCCCTTCGCATCGCGCTTCACCGCGACGACGGGGTGAAGGATGCGGTGAACGGCAAGCCCCTGCGCGGCGACCGCCTGCGAGGTCGAATCGACGAGGAAGGGCATGTCGTCGTTGATGATAGCGAGCCGCATGCGGCGGTCGGTACCGTCGGCGGCAATCGGTTCGAGCAGCAGCGAGGGCGTTTCGGCGGCACGGTCGAGCGCGGCGCGCGCCGCGAACTGGCTCGCGTCGGTCAGCGCGGCCTTGTCCATATCGTCGCCCTCGCCCGGCAGCGCGCTGCCGGCGAGCGCGTCCAGATAGGCGGCGGCGACTTTCGGGGGAATTTTGACGGTAGAGGGGGTCGGCGTGTCCGTTTCCGGCGTATCGGACAGTTTCTGAGACATAAAATGCAGCATCCCGAACCAAAGAGGGGGATCCCAGCCGACGATCGGCGGGGGTCCGTTCGCTGCGCCTCCTATGCGCCCGAGCGGCGCGCGGCTCAAGGCCTCGTTCGCGGCCCTGCGTAAAAATATTTCAATTTTGGGATTGTCTGTTGCGTGAACGCTATCAGGCGCCAGGCGCGATCGCGACCGCCTTCTTCGCCAGCTTCGCGACCAGCGTCGGATCGTCGGCCGCCTTGGCGACGATCCCGATATGGCCGCCGGGCATCGCACGCGCGATCAGCACGACGAATTCGGCCTCGCCGGCATCATGTTCGAGGATCAGTGCGGGCTGCGCGCGGCGCAGCGCTTCGAGCTTGTCGTCCTTGCGCTCGCCGCTCTCGGCCGGCTTGCGACGCGCGCGCGCGTCCTTGACGAGACCCTTGAGCCCGCCGGGATAGCGATCGAGATAGGCGGCGAGTTCGCCGCGACCGACCGCCTCATCCTTTGCGTGGCCGAGCACGCAGGCATATTCGGCGAGCCGCGTCTTGTCATAGGAGGCGCCGAACACCAGCTTGACGACGGGCGTCATCGGCGCGCGATCCTGTACCGTCAGCCCGGCGTCGTCGAGCAGCTCGGCGAAGGCTTCGGGCTGCTCTTCGGCGGCCAGCGCGAAATCCCACGCCTTGCCGACCGCCTGATAGAGCGCGCCGCGACTCCGGCTGTCGGCGGCGACCGCGCGCTCGGCGGTTTCGCGCGCGAGCGCCAGCCAGTCGGCGAGTTCGGCATCCTCGCCGGGATCGCCCGGAACTTCGCTCTCGGCAGGAATATCGGCGAACAGGTCGCCGTCGCCCTGCAGCGCGGCAAAACCGGGGGCGGCATCGGCGTCGACATCGTCGCCCAGATGCCCCGAGTCGGGGCCGTCGGCCCACACCGGCACCGGCGCAGTCAGCGGTGCGGCGCTGCGTAGCGCTTGTTCGACCGACAATTGCAATTCCTCGGCCTGATCGGCGGGGGCGGCTTCCTTCCAGTTGATCACGCCCATGATGAAATCGATCGTGTCGTCGTCGGACGAAAAGGGCAGCAATATGCCGCGATACATGATCGTGACGCCGCGATCGCTCTCATACTCGGCTTCGAAGCCGATCGGCGCGCGGTTGGCGATGATCTGGAGATAATGGTCAGTCAGCCGCGACAGCAGCGAACGGCCCGGAATCTGGCTGATATAATGGACATCCTCGTCGATGTGCGACTCGGTACGAAGGGTCTCGCCAATATAGGCCAGGCCCGGATTTTCGACGCCCGCGGTAAAGTCGAGCAGCACCGAATAAGGCCCGAAATCGGCGCTCTCGAGATCAAGGTCCTCAACCGAAGGATAAGCGCGATCGCCGAGCAGCGACGCCCAGTAATTATAGGCTCGGACCTGCATCCGCCGTTCATCGACGCCGACCGACGCGGGCGCATCGATCGCCCCATCCTCCTGGTCGTGGCTGCCCGAAAGCAGTCCGCGCATGCTGTCCATCATTTATCCCCAGCCATAAATATCGGTAAATCTTATGCACCGGGACTGGTAAAAGCGGCGTAAACGATGGCAGGGACGCGGCACCGGGCCGCGCGGCCTTAACTCGACCAGCCCCCCGCAAGTGCGCGGAACAGCGCGACCTGGCGCCGCGAGATCTGTCCGTCCTGCGCCGCGAGCACCGCTTCGGTCTCGGCAAAGGTGCGCTCGGCGTCGAGCCATTCGAGCGAATCCGACGCGCCTTCCTGCCGCTTCGCGCGCACGATTCGCGCCGCGCGTTCGGCCTGGTCGCGCGCCGCGCGCAGCGCCTGCCTTTGTTCGAGCGACCGTGCATATGAAGAGAGCGCCGTCTCGGTCTCCTCGAGCGCGCGCAGCACTGTGCCGTCGAATTCGGCGAGCGACGCCTGCGTATCGGCCTCGGCCGCCGCGATCCGTGCCCGTGCGGGCTCCTGATTGGGGAACGCCCAGTTGAGCAATGGGCCGAGCAGCCAGCGCAGCGGACCGCCGCCGAATATGTCGCCGAAGCCCGTGCCGGTCGAGCCGACCGAACCGCCGAGCGTGATGCGCGGATAAAGATCGGCGGTTGCGACCCCGATGCGCGCGGTATCGGCGGCGAGGCGGCGCTCGGCGGCGCGAATGTCGGGACGGCGCTTCAGGAGCGCCGCCCCATCACCGACCGGGATGGGATCGGTGATTTCGAGGCCGATGTTGCGGTCGCCCGCGATGGCGGGGAGCGCAGCGGGCGCGCGACCGGTCAGAGTCGCGAGGCGGAACAATGCCGCCTGCCGCTCGGCCTCGATGGAGGGAATGTCTGCGGCGCGCTGATCGCGGAGCGTCGTGATGCGCGCAAGGTCGAGCCCCGTCGCCATGCCGACCTCCTTGCGCCGCTCGGTGAGCTTCACCTGCTGATCGAGCAGGCCGACGATCCGCCGCGCGACATCGAGCCGGGCGGCGCCCGAGGCGGCGTCCGCATAGGCTTGAGTCGTATCGGCGGCAACGATGACGCGCACCGCATCGGCGTTGGCTTCGGCGGCTTCGGTGTCGCCGCGCGCGGCTTCGACCGAACGACTGACGCGGCCGAACAGGTCGACCTCATAGGAAATATTGGCACCGACATCGACGGTCCAATCCTCGCGATCCGCACCGGGCAGGCGCTGGCCTTCGGGGTTGCGGCCGTAATTGGCCCCCGCGCCGATCTGCGTCTGCGGCAAACGATCGGAGCGGGCTCCCCGCAGCGCCGCGCGCGCCTTGGCTATGTTTGCGACCGCGACACGAACGTCGGTGTTGTTCGAAAGCGCGTCGGCAACGAGGCCGTCGAGCACGGGATCATCATAAAGCCTCCACCAGTCGGCAGCGACCGGCGCGAGCGACACCGCGGGGCCGTTCGCCGAAACGAACGGGCCGGTCGCGGCGGGCACCGAGGCCGATTGCGGCGCCTTGTAATCGGGGCCGACGGCGCAAGCGGCGAGCGCGAGCGCCGATGCGGCGGTGACGAGGTTGCGGAGCATCATTGTTTTTCTCCTTATTCCGCGGGCACGGGCAGCGCCGCGCCATGGTCGTCATCTCCGCGCTTGCGCCGCGCGGCGAACCAGTCGCCGAGCGCGCGGCAGACGACGTAGAAGGTCGGCGTGAAGATAAGCCCGAACGCCGTCACCCCGAGCATCCCGAAGAATACCGCAGTGCCGAGCGCCTGGCGCAGTTCCGCGCCCGCCCCGCTCGCGATGAGCAGAGGCACCGCGCCGAGGATGAAGGCAAAGCTCGTCATCAGGATCGGGCGCAGGCGGTCGCGCGCGGCGCGCACTGCGGCGTCGATCGGCGACAGCCCATCCTGCTCCTCGGCCTGTTTCGCGAATTCGACGATCAGGATCGCATTTTTCGCCGCGAGCGCGATGAGCACGACGAGCCCGATCTGCGTCAGGACATTATTGTCCATGCCGCGCAAATTCACCCCGATCATGGCCGCGAGCAGACACATCGGCACGATCAGGATGATCGCCAATGGCAGCACGAGGCTTTCATATTGCGCCGCGAGCACGAGGAAGACGAACAGCACCGCGAGCGCGAAGACGATCCCTGCGGTGTTCGCGGCCGCCTTTTGCTGGAAAGCGATGCCCGTCCATTCGGTGCCGTAACCCGCCGGCAGCGATTCGGATGCGAGCTTTTCCATCGTCGTCAGCGACGCGCCCGACGACGAACCGGGGGCGGTGTCGCCGTCGATCTCGACCGCTGGGAAGAGGTTGTAGCGCGTGACGCGGTAGGGGCCCGTGCGGTCTTCGAAGTTCGCGACCGACCCGATCGGCACCATCGCACCCGAATCCGACCGCGTGCGCAGATTGGCAATGTCG
The DNA here is from genome assembly GCF_004795895.1 of Sphingopyxis sp. PAMC25046. Taxonomy (NCBI): domain Bacteria; kingdom Pseudomonadati; phylum Pseudomonadota; class Alphaproteobacteria; order Sphingomonadales; family Sphingopyxidaceae; genus Sphingopyxis; species Sphingopyxis sp. PAMC25046. The sequence goes on along the minus strand of NZ_CP039250.1, from coordinate 575,415 downwards.
GAGACGCTCTGGCGGAATGGCGCATCGGCCTGCGCGGTGACGCGGTAGGTGCGACCGAGCAAATTGAAGTCGTTCACGAACGCCGAGCCCAGATAGACCTGCAGCGCCTCGAACACCCGCTCGGGCGGGACGCCGAGCGCATTCGCCTTCGCCCGGTCGATGTCGGCGAAAACGCGCGGATTGGTCGGGTCGAAGAAGGTGAAGACGTTCGCAAGGCCGGGGGTCTGGTTCGCCTTGCCGATCAGATTGTTCACCTCGTTCGCGAGCGCCGCATAGCCGTGGCCGCCGCGATCCTGCACGATCATCCGGTAACCACCTGCCGAGCCGATCCCCTGGATCAGCGGCGGCGGGATGATCACGATCTGCGCTTCGGTGATGTCGGCGGTCCGCTTCTGCGCCTCGGCCATGATGTCCTCGAACTTGACGCCGAGTTTCTTGCGCTCCTCGAAGGATTTGAGCGGGAAGTAGGCGGCGGCCGAGTTGGGCGCGAGCGTCTGCGATGGACCGTCGAAGCCCGCAAGCATCACCGATCCGAGCACGCCGTCAACGGGCAGCACGCGCCGCGCGACCTTTTGCAGCACTTCGTCGGTGCGTTCGACCGAAGCGCCCGAGGGCAGCTTGGCAACGACGAGGAAATAGCCTTGGTCCTGCGCCGGGATGAAGCCCGTCGGCGTCGCCCAGAACAGTGCCGCGGTAGCAGCGATAAGGCCCGCGTAGGAGACCATCATCTTCCTCGGCGCGCGTACCAGCCGGCCGGTCAGCCGTGCATAGCCGTCGCTCATCCGTTCGAAGGCGCGGTTGAACGCGTCGCCCGCGCGACGGAGCATCTGCATGCCCCTGCCCTCGTTCACCGGCGCCGAATGGCCGCGCAGCAGGATCGCCGCGAGCGCGGGCGACAGGGTGAGCGAGAGGATCAGCGAGATGATCGTCGCGGTCGAGATCGTCACCGCGAACTGCTGGTAGAAGGCACCCGACAGGCCGGTGAGGAATAAGGTCGGCACGAACACCGCACAGAGCACGAGCACGATCGCGACAAGGGCAGCCGACACCTCGTCCATCGAAGTGCGCGCGGCTTCGAGCGCGGACATGCCCTTTTCGAGGTTGCGCTCGACATTTTCGACGACGACGATCGCGTCGTCGACGACGATGCCGATCGCGAGCACCAGCCCGAAGAGCGACAGATTGTTGAGGCTGTAGCCGACCGCCGCAAGCACCGCGAAGGTTCCGATCAGCGACACCGGGATCGCGAGCACCGGAATGATCGCCGCGCGCCACTTCTGCAAGAAAACGAGGATCACGATCACGACGAGCACGACGGCTTCGAGCAACGTGTCCATCACCGCGTCGATCGACTGGGCGATGAATTCGGTGGGGTTGTAGATGACGCGATATTCGAGGCCCTTGGGGAAATTCTTCGACGATGCCGCCATTTCGGCCTCGACCGCTTCGGCGGCGGCGAGCGCGTTCGAACCGGGGCGCTGGAACACCGCCATGATGACGGTCGGGTCGCCCGAGAGATAGGTGTTGCTGTTGTAATCCGACGCACCGAGTTCGACGCGCGCGACGTCCGAGACGCGGACCTGCCGCCCCTCGGCATCGCTGCGGATGACGATATTGGCGAAATCCTTGGGATCGGAGAGGCGGCCCTGCGTTTCGACGTTGAGCTGGAAATCGCTCCCGTTCGCATAGGGCGGCTGGCCGAGCGTGCCTGCCGCAACCTGCACATTCTCGCGGCGGAGCGCGGCGACGATCTCACCCGCGGTCAGGTCGAGCGCGGCTGCACGGCCGGGATCGATCCATACGCGCATTGCATAGTCGCGGTTGCCGAAGAGCCGCACGTCGCCGACACCGTCGATGCGGCTCAATCGATCGCGGAGCTGGGTCAGCGCATAGTTGGAGATATAGGCGCGATCGAGCGACTTGTCGGGCGAGACGAGGTTCACGACCATCAGAAAGTCGGGCGATGTCTTGCGCGTCACAACGCCCAAACGCTGCACGGTTTCGGGCAGGCGCGGGGTCGCGATCGCGACGCGGTTCTGCACGAGCACCTGCGCGGCGTCGAGGTCGGTACCGATCTTGAAGGTGACGGTGATCGTGACATTGCCGTCGCCGGTCGACTGGCTGCTCATATAAAGCATATTGTCGACGCCGTTGATTTCCTGCTCGATCGGCGCCGCCACCGTGTCGGCGACGGTTTCGGCCGACGCGCCGGGGTAGTTGGCGGTCACCGTCACCGTGGGCGGGACGATATCGGGATATTGCGACACGGGCAGCCCGATATAGGCGACCGCACCGACGATGGTGATGATGACGGCGAGCACGGCGGCGAAGATCGGCCGGTCGATGAAGAAGCGTGATAGGCGCATGGGAGAGCCCCTGTCTGGAAAACTGTTCTGGTCACCCCTCCCGCGTGCGGGAGGGGCAGCGAGACTTGCGAGCTTGCTCGCTAGTCGCAGCGGGGAGGGCGCGACCACAGGCCCTCCCCTGACCCCTCCCGCACGCGGGAGGGGAGAAGAATGATCACTTCGCGAAGGTCGCCTGCGCCGACACTGGCTCGTTGGGGCCTGCCGCCGCCTTGTCGGGCGCGTCGGCGGCGATCTTGCCCACCTTGGTCACCGCCTTGGTGCCCGGACGTGCGAACTGATAGCCGTTGATGACGACCTGGTCGGCCGGTGTCAGGCCCGAACGAATGACACGCAGGCCATCGACTTCGGGCCCGATCTCGACCGGCTTCGCCGCGACCATGCCGTCCTTGCCGACGACATAGACGATCTTGCGCGCCTGATCGGTCTGCACCGCGGCGGCCGGAACGAGCAGCGCGCGCGCCGTCTGGCCCGTCGACAGCCGCATGTTTCCGAACATGCCGGGGGTCAGGAACATCTCTGGATTGTCGAAGCGGCCGCGCGCACGGATCGTGCCCGACCGCGGATCGAGGCCATTGTCGGTGAAGTCGATCCGGCCCTTCCAGCGATAATCATTTTCGTCCTGCAGCCGGACCTCGACGTCGGCGCCTTTCTGTCCGCCCTCGCGCTTGGTCTTGAGGAACAGCGCCTCCGACCCCTGGAAGGTGAAATAGATCGGATCGAGCGCATTGATCGTCGTGAGCAAGGTGCCGCCGGCATCGCCCGCCGACACGAGGTTGCCCGCGTCGATCTGGCGGTCCGAAATGCGGCCGCTCAAGGGAGCGCGGACGGTGGTGAATTCGACGTCGAGCGCGCGCGCCGCGATACGGGCGTCGGCACCCGCGAGCGCCGCATTGGCCGCATTGACGCGGGCGCGCAGGCGGTCGATCTCGCTTTGCGACACCGCCTCGATGTCGACGAGGCGGCTGGCGCGGTCGAGTTCGAGCCTTGCGAGCGCAAGATCGCTTCGCGCGCTCGCCGCCGACGCGCGCGCTTCGGCGAGCGCGGCGCGATAGGGACGCGGATCGATGGTGAAGAGCGGCTGGCCCTTGCGCACGATCTGGCCGTCGGTGAAGTGGATCGCGGTGATCGCACCCGAGACGCGCGGGCGCACTTCGACCGCCTTCGACGCTTCGAAGCGACCGATATATTCATCCCAAAGGGTCACGTCGCGCGCGATGGGTGCGGCGACCGTGAGCACCGGCGCGGGCGCGGCGGCCGCCGGCGGCGCGCCGTCGCGAAGCAGCCACCAAGCACCGACGATCAGCACGAGGAAAGCGCCGATCCACGCGGCGCGGCGGCCGCGTCCGGGATGGAGCAGGGTCTTGAGTTCGCGGCGGACCTTCGCATCGGCGGGGTCGAGCTTTTCGATCGGTGTGTGGACGGTCATGGATAGCCCTCTTCTTTTCGTTCGTTTCGGCTGCCTGCGCCCCGGGGGAGGGGGAGAGGGGGCGCAGGCGGCCGATGCCGGAAGCGCACGCCCCCGGCTGGTGTCACACATGGTCCTTGTTGCCGGAGCGCCTCTTCGAAGAGGAAGACCGCCCCGTCCCGTCGCACGCATCCCCTGCGCGCGCGGGGTCCCTGTCTATATCTTGCGGGCGAACGCCGCCGGGCGCCCGACCGGAACAAGACCCGCTCCCGGGAAAATATTCGATGGAGAAACTTCCGGCCGCCGTATGGCTCTTGCCATGCGGCGGCCGGTCTCGGGGGAGAGCCTACTTTGTATACTAGACGGTATATAAGTCATGTTGCGCTGCGTCAAGCGCATTCTGTACCGGGCAGTAAAATTTTTCTTCTAACGCCCCGGCCACAGCTTCAGGCTGGTTTCGACCAGCCGTTCGAGCTCGGCACGCGTCGCCCCCGCGCCCGCCTGCACCGACATGCCCTGATTGACCGCGGTCAGAAAGGCGGCAAGCCCTTCGGCGTCGGTGTCGGGCGGAAAGTCGCCCTCTTCCTTCGCCCGCGCGAAGCGTTCGAGCATCGCGCGCTTCGCCGCGGCGCCGCGTTCGAGCACCGCCTCGCGGATGCACTCCGCCTCCGCGCCGCACGCGACCGAGGTGATCACGCCAAGACAGCCGTTCGGATTCTCGGGACAGGTATACATGTCGAGCGCGCCGTACATCAGCCGTTCGGCGACGCCGCGCGCGGTCGGCGCATCGAGCGCGGCGTGCATATAGTCAGCCTTTTCGCGCTCATAAAGATCGAGTGCCTTATTGAAGAGCGCCTCCTTGTTGCCGAAGGCGGCATAAAGGCTGGGCTTGGTAATCCCCATCGCCTCGGTCAGATCGGCCATCGACGCGCCTTCATAGCCCTTCGACCAGAAGACGCGCAGCGCCGCCGCGAGCGCCGCATCGACGCAAAATTCGCGCGGACGGCCCTTGTGCGGGGCGGAGGCTGGGGCGGTTTCGATTTCCATAACGGCTGGTATATAAGTGAGGTGAGACAAAATGTCCAGTGGCGCGCCGGTCAGGCGAGGCTTGTGTCGATCGGCAGCCCGGCCTTCAGCGTCAGCGTGACCGGCGTCCGTTCGGCAATGTCGGCGAGCCGCGCCTTCTGCTCCTCGTCGAGCCCGGCGATCCTCAGCACCCGGTCGATGCGCAGCCCGCCTTTATTGGCGAGCTTCAACCCGACCTCGACCGATTCGAGCGGCCAGTCCTTGCGGTCGGCATACATGCGCAGCGTGATCGCGGTGCAGGCGCCGAGCCCGGCAAGCAGGAAATCATAGGGCGCGGGTCCCAGGTTCTTCCCGCCAAGTCCCGGCCCCTCGTCGCCGACCAGCGCGTGGCCGCCGACCTCGATCTCGGTGCGATAATGATCCTTGCCGATGCGAGCGATTCCATGGGCCATCAGATTGTCCTTCCGTCTAGTTCCGGAAGCTATTTTCCCGCTGCAAGGGACAGACGGCAAGGGTCGGCTTTCGCCGTCTCTTGAATCGATCACGGAAAGCCCTAGATCGAGGCCATCGTCAACAAGCGAAAGGAGGTGGTCGAATGTCTCATTGTCACACGCCGCATGCGGCAGATTTGAGCATGACCGTCCTCGCGGGGGTCAAGCTCGGCTAAGCTGTCCGCGACAGGCACGACAATGGAAGGGCCGTCCCGAAAGGGGCGGCCCTTTGTCGTTGCGGCGCCCTCTCAAATTGCGATGAATGCCGCCTCCTGTCAGCTTGCCGTCAGGAAAGACCGCTATCCCCTTCGCGGGGGGATGCGATGGTATATTGGGGAAATTTTGGAGGCCCGAGCCGGAATCGAACCGGCGTATACGGATTTGCAGTCCGCTGCGTCACCACTCCGCCATCGGGCCTCGATCCGAAATGCCGCATCGCCAAGGGATGGGCCGGGGGTTGGACGGCGCCGCTAGTGAGGACCTTTCGCCGGCTTGTCAAGGATTCGCCGGAAGCGCCGCGACGGGCGGGCGATGCGGGGTTGGCGCCACCCGCGTTGCCAGCTATGCGCGGCAGCATGCGGTGGCATGGCTGTATTACCATTGCAATACAGCACGGCTTCGGCTAAAGCGGCCCCGCACAGGCTCAAATTCCAGGGAATCGGAAAAGACTGATGGCGACGAAGTTTAGCGAAATCACGGCGGCGGAGATGCGCTCCGCCATGATCGACAGCCAGCTCAGGACGAACGATGTCATCGATCCCGCGGTGATCGGCGCGATGGCCGTCGTGCCGCGCGAGGCGCATGTGCCCGCCGCGCTCGCCGGCGTGGCCTATATGGACCGCGCGATCGGGCTCGCGAACGGCCGCGCGCTGAACGCACCGCTCGTCGCTGGCCGTATGCTCGTCGCCGCGGCGGTGCGCCCGGGCATGCGCGTCCTGCTCGTCGGCAGCGCGACCGGCTACACCGCCGCGCTGCTCGCGCGGCTGGGTGCCGAGGTTCATGCGGTCGAGGAAGATGCGGAGTTGATGGCGACCGCACAGGCAGCGACCGCCGACGCCAATATCCATTGGATCCAGGGCCCGCTCGCTGCCGGCGCGCCCGATGCCGCCCCGTTCGACCGCATCATCGTCGAAGGCGCGATCGAAACGATGCCCGCCGCGCTCGTCGCGCAGCTCGCCGAAGGCGGCCGGCTCGTCGCTGCGCGCCGCGAAGGCGCGGTCACGCGGCTGGTCGAGGGCGTCAAGGTCGGCGACGCTGTCGCGCTGCGCAGCTTCGCCGACATGGATGTCGCGTCCTTGCCCGGTTTTGCCTCACCCGCGGGCTTTCAATTCTGACGATCGGGTCCACCCTTCCTTGTTTCAGGCTGACACCACGATGACCGATACCGATAAGAAACCATCCCTTCGTCGTGCCCACTGGCTTGCCGGCCTTGCCGCGGGCGCTTTGCTGCTGCCTGTGGGTGCGCATGCGGAAACATTGCAGGGGGCGCTCGCCAAGGCCTATGAAAACAACCCGACCTTGACCGCGGCGCGCGCCGGCCAGCGCGCGAACGACGAAAATGTCCCGATCGAAAAGAGCTACGGCCTTCCCGACATCGGCACGCAGGCGAGCTACGACGAAAACCTCATCGTTCCCGGCAACAGCTTCAACGCGCCCGCGCGGTCGCTGTCCGCGGGGGCGCAGCTGACGGTTCCACTCTATCAGGGCGGCGCAGTGCGCAACGCGGTGCGCGCCGCGAAATATCGCGTCGAGGCGGGGCAGGCCGACCTGCGCGCGACCGAGGCGAGCGTCTTCTCGCAAGTTGTCGGCGCCTATATGGATGTCATCCGCGATCAGGCGATCGTCCAGCTGAACCAGAAGAATGTCTCGGTGCTGCGCACCAATTTGCAGGCGACGAGCGACCGGTTCGAGATCGGCGACCTGACGCGCACCGATGTCGCCCAGTCCGAAGCGCGGCTCGCGCTGGCGGAAGGCGACCTGCGCACCTCCGAAGCCAATCTGATCGCCAGTCGCGAGGGCTATATCCGCCTCGTCGGCGAGGCGCCGGCCGACCTGCAGGCGCCGCCGCAGCTCCCGAATCTGCCCGGCACCGCCGAGGAGGCGGTCGCGATCGCGCTGAACAGCAACCCCGACATCGAATCGGCGAACGAACGGGTCAACGCGTCGAAAGCCGACATCGGCACCGCCAAGTCGAGCCGTGCGCCCAAGGTCTCGGCGATCCTCAACGGCGGCTACAATAATTACCTCGGATCGTTGAACAGCGGTGTTCCCGGGGTCAGCGTTACGCAGGAAACGTCAAGCGCCGCGGCCGGGGTGCAAGTCACGCTGCCGATCTTCACTGGCGGCCGCCGTTCGGCGCAGGTGCGCCAGGCGCAATCGCGCAGCAGCCAGGCGATCGAGCAATATATCGAGGTCGAACGCGGCGTGATCGCGCAGACGCGCGGCGCCTATGCCGCGTGGCAGGCGAACGAGCGCATCATCGCCGCGACGCAGCAGGCGGTCGGCGCGAACGCGCTCTCGCTCGAGGGCGTGCGCGCCGAAAACAGCGTCGGCACGCGGTCGATCCTCGACATATTGAACGCCGAACAGGAATATCTGAACACCCAGGTCCAGCTCGTCTCGGCGCAGCGCAACTCCTATGTCGCCGCTTTCTCGGTGCTCGCGGCGATGGGCAAGGCCGAGGCGCGCGACCTGGGGCTCGAGGGCGGCGCGCTCTATGATCCCGAGGTCAACTACAAGCGCGTGAAGGGCGAGCTATGGGACTGGGCCGACGACCCGGCGCCGCAACAGGTCGCGAACGACACGCGCGCGGTTCCGGCCGCCAATGCCGGCGTTCCCGAAGGCCCGCCGTCGCTCTCGCCACAATAAGTCTTGGCAAAATGCGCCCTGGACCGGTAAGAGAAGCGTTAACCATCCGGTAATCGCGATGGTTTAGGGGGCTGGTTATGGGCGATATGTCGCGGGAACCGTCGATGGAAGATATCTTGTCGTCGATTCGGCGCGTGATCGCTCGCGACGAAACGCCGGGTACTGTGCGCGAGGCGCGTGTCCCCGAAGCCGATGATATTCTCGACCTTCAGGAGCAGGAAGATCGCGCCGCCGAGGAAGCATCCGAGGCCGAGGAGCTGGTCTCCGAAGCGAGCGCCGATGCCGCGCGCCAGTCGCTCGAAGCTTTGACCGCCGCGGTCGCGCCGGCCGCTGCTGCCGCACCCGTCGCCGCGCCGCCCGCAGCCGCCGGCCGCACGATGGAAGACGTCGTCCTCGACGCGCTGCGCCCGATGCTCAAGGACTGGCTCGACGCCAACCTGCCCCCGCTCGTCGAAGCGATGGTCGCTAAGGAAATCAGCCGGATTACCGGCCGCAAATTCTAGAAGTCCAATTCCAGACGCTTGCAGTTTTCGGACGCGATGCCGGATTGACGGTCTTCGGCGCGTTGCTGCTCCCTTCCCGACATGGCGCCCCGTATCGCGCCGCGTAAACGCAAGGCTTTGCCTTGGCGCGCCAGCCTTGCTATCGGCGGTGGATAATGGCCAGCACGACAGACGACCTCCCCCCTTCAGAGCCCGGTGACAGCATTGATACCCCGTTCGACAGCGCGCTGTCCGAACGCTATCTTGTCTATGCACTTTCGACGATCACCGCGCGTTCGCTTCCGGATTTGCGCGACGGGCTGAAGCCCGTCCACCGCCGCCTGCTCTGGGCGATGCGCGCGATGCGGCTCGATCCGTCGCAGGGTTACAAGAAGTCGGCGCGCGTGGTCGGCGACGTCATCGGTAAATTCCACCCGCACGGCGATACGGCGGTTTACGACGCGATGGTCCGTCTCGCGCAGGATTTCTCGCTTCGCTATCCGCTCGTCGATGGTCAGGGCAATTTCGGAAATATCGATGGCGATAACGCCGCGGCATACCGCTATACCGAGGCACGGCTGACGCGCGTCGCGATCGACCTGATGCAAGGGCTCGACGAAGGCACGGTCGATTTCCGTCCGACCTATAATGGCGAGGACGAAGAACCCGAAATCATGCCGGGCCTCTTCCCGAACCTTCTCGCCAATGGCGCGAGCGGGATCGCGGTCGGTATGGCGACGAACATTCCGCCGCACAATGCCGCCGAGGTGATCGGCGCCGCGCTGTTGCTGATCGAGAATCAGAATGCCGAGCTTTCCGAGCTGCTCGAACATGTGAGAGGCCCCGACTTCCCGACCGGCGGCATCGTCGTCGACAGCGCCGAGACGATCGCCCACGCCTATGAAACCGGACGCGGCGGCTTTCGCGTCCGGGCGCGTTTCTCGATCGGCAAGACTGCCGGCGGCGACTGGGAAGAGAGCGGCATCGAGAAATTGTCGGGCGGCACCTGGCAGCTCGTCATCAGCGAAATCCCCTATGGCGTCGCCAAGGGCAAGCTGATCGAGCAGATCGCGCAGCTGATCGCCGACAAGAAGCTCCCTATCCTCGAGGATGTTCGCGACGAAAGCGCCGAGGATCTGCGCATCGTCCTCGAACCCAAGAGCCGCAACGTCGACCCCGAGGTGCTGAAGGAGAGCCTGTTCCGGCTGACCGACCTCGAAAGCCGTTTCGCGCTCAATCTGAATGTCCTCGACGCGACGCGCACGCCCAAGGTTATGGGGCTGAAACAGCTGCTCACCGAATGGCTGCAGCATCAGATCATCGTCCTCGTCCGCCGTGCGCAGCACCGGATCGCCAAGATCGACGACCGCCTCGAGCTCGTCGCGGGTTACATCATTGCCTTCCTCAACCTCGACCGGATCATCGAGATCATCCGCACCGAGGATGAGCCCAAGCCGGTGATGATCGAAGAGTTCATTCTCACCGACCGGCAGGCCGAAGCGATCCTTAACATGCGTCTGCGCAGCTTGCGCAAGCTCGAGGAAATGGAGCTGAAGCGCGAGCAGGCCGACCTGACCGCCGAACGCGAGGAACTCGCGAAGCTGGTCGAGAGCCCGGCGCGGCAGAAGACGCGGCTGCGCAAGGACCTCGAAAAGCTGCGCGACGTCTATGGGCTCGAGACCCTGCTCGGCGCGCGGCGCACGACGATCGCCGAAGCCGCGCCAACGCGCGAAATCCCGCTCGACGCGATGATCGAGAAGGAACCGGTGACGGTCATCCTGTCGAAACGCGGCTGGATTCGCGCCCAGCGCGGTCATGTCGCGCTCGACCAGTGGAGCGAGTTCAAGTTCAAGGAAGGCGACGAGCTGCTCTTCGCCGCGCACGCGCAGACCACCGACAAGCTGCTGATCGCCGCGAGCGACGGGCGTTTCTTCACCGTCGGCGCTGACAAATTGCCCGGCGGTCGAGGTTTCGGCGAGCCGCTGCGCCTGATGGTCGACATCGATCCCGAGGCGCGAATCGTCGCGCTTATCCCGGCGAGCGCCGACGGGCGCTTGCTGCTCGCCTCGACGAGCGGCCACGGTTTCGTCGCGCAGATGAGCGAAGTGGTCGCCGAGACGCGCAAGGGACGCAACGTCGTCAATCTGAAGCCCAATGCGTCACTCGCCGTCGTCCGCTCGATCGGCACGCAGGACGACAGTGTCGCGGCGGTCGGCGAGAACCGCAAGCTCGTCGTCTTTCCGCTTGCCGAGGTGCCGGTAATGGCGCGCGGCCAGGGCGTGATGCTGCAGCGCTATCGCGACGGCGGCCTCTCCGACGTGGTCAGCTTCGCCTTTGCCGAGGGTTTGAGCTGGGCGATGGGCGGCGACACCGGCCGGACGCGGACCGAAACCGACCTCGCGCCCTGGCGCGTCGCGCGCGGCGCGGCGGGCCGGATGCCGCCGACCGGTTTCCCGCGGAACAATCGCTTCGGCTGACCGTATTTACAGGTAGCCGTAAATCCCTTCTTTACTTCCCGTGACCTAGGCACTGGGCAATGGGGAAAGGTCGCACAAAACCCTCTGTTATGCCTATTGATCGAACCGGCGAAGACCGGCCCTTGTTGTTCGTCGGCTGGATCGACGCTCTTCCGGTACCGGCCGCGCTGATCCGGCCGATGGCGCGCGGCAATTTCCGGCTTCATGCGAGCAACGCCGCCTTTGACAGGCTCAGCCTGTCACCCGTGGGCGTCGATGCGCCGATCGAACTGCTCCGCGCGATCGAGCGGGCGTCGCAATATCCCGAGGAATCGCAGGAATTCTCGTGCCAGCTGGGTGAAGGACCGGCGGCGCGCGACCTGCGCGGATCGATCGGCCCGCTGCCCACCGAATCGGGCGACGACGGGCTGTTCCTGCTGACGCTGATCGACCGGACGCAGGAGATGATGACCGAGCGCAACCTGCGCCGCGAGCTCGTCTCCGACAGCCTGACCGGGCTGCCCAACCGCGCCGGCTTCGAGGAACTGGTCGAACAGCGCGCACGCACCGAGGGACCGGGCGGCGACCATGCGATCCTGCTGCTCGACCTCGCGCGCTTTTCGCGCATCAACGAACATATCGGCCCGATGGCGGGCGACGAGCTGATCATCACCGTGGCGCGGCGCTTGAAGTCGAGCCTGCGCAGCGGCGACATGCTGGCGCGCACCGGCGGCGACGAGTTCGCCATCTCGTCGCGCATCGCGGGCGGCCGCGCCGATGTGCGCGAAATGGCACGGCGTATCCGCGGCTGCTTCGATCATCCGTTCCGCATCGGCGAACTCAAGGTCAGCGTCGACTGCGCGCTCGGCTGCGCGATCCAGCCCGCGATTGACACCGATATCGCCGACCAGATCCGTCACGCGCAAATCGCGCTCAAGCGCGCGAAGCAGACCGACCGCATCGAAATCTACGAACCCGAAGCCGCGATGCTGTCGGACAATCGCTTCGGGCTCGAGACCGAGCTGCGCAACGCGATCGAGGAAGACCGGCTCCACCTCGCCTTTCAGCCGCTGATCGAACTGTCGAGCGGCCGCGTCGCCGGATTCGAGGCGCTCGCGCGCTGGGACAATAGCAGCGGGCATGCGGTCTCGCCGACCGAATTCATCCCGATCGCCGAGGATTCGGGGCTGATCGTCCCGCTGGGCCAATGGGCGATCGGCAAGGCGGCGGCGGTGCTCGCCGAATGGGACCGGCAGAATGGCGGCGCGGTCGTCGACGCCTATTTCTCGGTCAACGTCTCGGCGATCCAGCTGGTCCGCGACGATGTCGCCGGTGTCGTCCGCCAAGCGCTCGAAAAACACAAGATCGGCGGCGAACGGCTGATGATCGAACTGACCGAAAGCGCTATCATCGGCGACCCCGACCTCGCGCTGTCGGTGCTGAGCGAACTGAAGGCGCTCGACGCGCGCGTCGCGATGGACGATTTCGGCACCGGCTATTCGAACCTCGCCTATCTCCAGCGCCTGCCGATCGACGTGCTCAAGATCGACCGCAGCTTCGTCGAGCATATGGTCGACGACCGCGACAAGGTCGCAATCGTCCGCACAATCCAGAGCCTCGCCGAAGTGCTGGGAATGAAGACCACCGCCGAGGGGGTCGAGACGACCGACCAGGCGCGGCTCTTGTCGGCGCTCGGCTGCGATTTCGGGCAGGGGTTCCTGTTCGCGCGGCCGATGGATGGCAAGGCGGCGCTCGATTATTGGCGTCAGTCGCTGGCGCGGCCGATCTTCTGATCGACGAGTTCGGCGACGCGCGACGCGCCGGGGAAATCCTCCGCCACCCATTCGGTCTCGACCGCTTTCAGGATGCGCGCGACCTCGGGGCCCGCCGCAATTCCGCGCGCGACGATGTCGCCCCCCTTCAGCGGCAGCGCGGGAACCGTCCAGCCTGACAAGGCCCCGATAGCCGCGGGGTCGCCGGCGAGAAGGTGGACGTCGCGCGCGGCGTCGACGCCTATTGCGTGCGCAAGCTGGCGGATCGGTCGCTCGACGTCGGCACGGTGTCGACCGAGCGCGGCGAGATGCTTGCGGTGCCGTGTCGAGAGACGGAGGCGGCTTGCGACCTGTTCGGCGACCTCAGCGTCGGCCGGTAGCAGCGCCGACAGGCGGCGGAGCGGCGCGATGGCTGCGGCAGCCGCACATTCATTGACCACGAGCCGATCGAAGGCGGCGGCAAAGCCCGCATCGAGTTCGGGGAGCAACACCTCGAAGATGCCGTCGGCCGCCATCTGCCCCACGATCGCGCGGGGATCGGGCAGCGCGAGGATCTTGAGCAGTTCGTCGGCGATCCGCTCGCGCGACAGGCTTTTGAGCGACTGGCGCGTGGTCACCACCGCGGCGTGGCTGGCGGGATCGAGGTCGCCGCGCCCGAAACGCGCCGCAAAGCGATAGAAGCGCAGGATGCGCAGATGATCCTCGGCGATGCGCGTCGCGGCGTCGCCGATAAAGGCGACCCGCCCCGCTTCGAGGTCGACCAAGCCGCCGAACCAGTCGTCGATCACGCCCGTGTCGGGATCGGCATAAAGCGCGTTGATCGTGAAGTCGCGGCGCGCAGCATCGTCGCGCCAGTTGTTGGCGAAGGCGACCGTGGCGCGGCGGCCGTCGGTTTCGACATCGCGGCGCAGCGTCGTAATCTCGTGATGGTCGCCGTTGGCGATCGCGGTGACGGTGCCGTGCGCGATCCCAGTCGGAATGACCTTGATATCGGCCGCCGCGAGTCGCCGCGTAACCTCTTCCGGCAGGAGCGGGGTCGCGAGATCGATGTCGGCGACAGGCAGGCCGAGCAACGTGTCGCGCACCGCGCCGCCGACAGCTTTGACGGCGCCGCTATCGGCGGTCAGCGCGGCGACGATCCGGCGCAGCCCCGGACGCTCGCGCCATTCGGCGGGCGGGAGCCGCATCACCGGTGCCATCCCGCCGGCAGGCGCCGCGCCAGATTGATGATGATTCCCGCCGTCACGCCCCAGATCCGCCGCCGCTGCCAGACCATGTCATAATAATGGCGGTCGTGCCCCTGAAAATTCGCATGTTGCCGCGCATAATTGTCGGGGTCGAAGAGGATGTCGAGCGGCACCTCGAACCAGTCCTCGACCTCGTCGGGATTGGGATCGAAGACGAGATCGGGCGGGATCACGCCGAGCACCGGCGTGATCCGGTAACCGCTACCCGAGTGATAGGGTTCGGTCGCGCCCGCGATCATCACGTCGCGGCGGTCGAGCCCGATCTCCTCTTCGGCTTCGCGCAGCGCCGCGTCGATCGCGTCGCGGTCGCCCGGATCGATCTTGCCGCCCGGGAAGGCGACCTGTCCCGCGTGGCTGCGCAGCCATTGCGGGCGTTGGGTCAGGATGACGCCGGGATCGGCCCGGTCGGTGAAGGCAATGAGCACCGCGGCGTCGCGCAGCGTCGGCGTTCCGAGATAGGCCTCGTCCTCGCCCGGATGGGGCAGCAGATTATCGAGCGCGTCGCGCAGCTTTTCGGAGAGCATCAGGCGTCCACCAGCGGGAAACGCGTGCCGTTCGACCAGATCGCGGGTGGTTCGGTTCCATCCGCCAGCGCCATGTCGACGATCTCATAATAGAGCGCACGGTCGATCCGGGCTTCGAGCCCGTTGCCGATCGTCCCGCGCACATGCAGGCGCGGATCGGGGTTGTCGGGATCGCTGCCGAAGCTCAAGGGATGATCGGCGCCCGCCATGACGAGGTCGTCGGTGTTGAGGCGGAAGATGAGCCTGCGCTGCGTGCCGTCGCCCTCGCTCTTCATTTCGACCGCGCGGAAGGCGGTGTCCTCAACCGCGATCGACAGCTTTTCGGCCGGGGTGACGAGGACATGGCCGCCGTCCGGTTCGCGGCGGAGGATCGTCGAGAACAGCTTGACCATCGCCGGCCGGTTGATGCGCCCTCCCTCGTGAAACCAGCTGCCGTCGGCGCGGATTTCCATCGCGCTGTCGCCGCTGCGTTCGGGGTGCCAGCTTTCGACCGGCGGCAGCTTGCGCGCCGCGAGCAGTTCGGCCGCTTCGGCGAGCGAGAGCTGCGAGAAATGCTCCGGAAGCGAGGGCGCGGGGGTGACCATCCATCCGACATAGGCGGACCGGCGGGCGGTGCAACCCCGGGCGGCTCAGCGCGGCCCGATCATCCCCGCACCCGTCGGCAGGCTGTGCCCGTTCACCGCCCGTGCGAGCAGGCGATGCTTCTCATATGGTCCGGGCAGATCCCATGCCGCCGTCGCGTCGGCGGTAAAGCCGAAGAAACGGCCATAATATTCGGGATCGCCGATCATCATCAGCGCGCCGTCGGCCCGCGTCTCGGCGGCCTCGAGCATATACGCCATCAACATACGGCCATGCCCGCCGCGCTGGGCGTCAGGGTGCACCGCCACCGGTCCGACCATCACGAGCGACGTCGCGGTTCCGTCGGCGCCGCGATGCGCGACCGGCCAGCACTGGATCGTACCGATCAGCGCGCCGTCCCCGACGAGCGCGAAGCTAAGCGCCGGCACCGCATCCACGCCTTCGCGGAGGCGGTAGGCGGTTCGTCCAAAGCGATCCGTTCCGAAAGCGGCGTCGAGGAGCGCCTCGACCGCCTGCGGCTCGATATCGGACAATGGAAGTAACTCGACCAACGCGTACCCTTTCGCTAATGCGGCGGCGCTTTAGGGTCCGACGCCGGTGATGGAAAGCCGAATGTCGCGCCCGTTCGACAGGATTTTCTTGTGACCGATATATTGTGGCTGGAAGTGACCGGGCTGACCGTCGACGTATTGACCGGCATTTATTCCGAAGAGACGCATTTGCCGCAGCCGCTGCGCATATCGGTGCGGGCGAAGCTGGCGATGGCCGATCATTATGAGCCGACCACCCCGCTCAGTCGCTCAAAAAACTATATGCACCTCAAATTCGCGGCGACCGAGGGCATTCCCAAGGACGTCCATTTCGTGCTGATCGAAAGCGTCGCCGACCATATCATCGACACGCTGTTCCTGCAGGACGACAAGGTCGAGGAGGTCGAGGTGAAGATCGTCAAGCTCGCGATCGCCGAGGAAGGCGAAGAGATTGGCATCACCATGCGGCGAGTGCGCAAGTGACGCAGAAGCTCGCTCTCGTTACGGGCGGGCTCCACCGCGTAGGCGCCGCGATTTCGGCGCGGCTGGCGCGCGAAGGCTATGCGCTGGCGATCCATAAACGCAGCCCGGGCGAGGCCGATCCGGTGCTTGCGGAGGCACTGGCCGAGACCGGCGCGATCAGCCACCGCTTTGCCGCGGACCTTGCCGACCCGGCGGCGGCCGATGCACTGATCCCCGCCGTCGCCGAAAAGTTCGGCCGCGCGCCCGATCTGCTCGTCAACAATGCCGCGCTGTTCGCCGAGGGCGAATGGGCCGACCTTTCGGCCGCCACAATAGCCGAAATGATGCAGATCAACCTGTCGGCGCCGGTGATGCTCGCCAAGGCGCTCGTCGCGGCGAGCGACGACCGGCGTCCCGCGATCGTCAATATCGTCGATCAGCGCGTCGTCCATCCGGTGCCCGACCAGATCGCGTACAGCCTGTCGAAATCGGCGCTGTGGCAGGCCACGGCGACGCTGGCGGTGGCCTTCGGGGGTCGCGCGCGGATCAATGCCGTCGCGCCGGGGCTGACGATGGCGACCGACGATTATTCGAGCGCGCAGGTCGAGCGGCTGGCGAAGCGCATGCCGCTGGGCGCGCTGCCGACGCCGGCACAGATCGCCGACGCTGTCGTCTATCTGGCACGCGCCGAAGCGGTGACGGGCCAGACGATCTTCGTCGACGGCGGCGCGCATCTGGCGCCGATGGGGCGCGATTTCGTTGCGCTGGAGCGGGATTAGACACACCCCAAACCGTTTGCCCTGAGCTTGTCGAGGGGCCGTTCTTTCTTTGCAGCGCCGTCGAAGAGAAGGACGGTGCTTCGACAAGCTCAGCACGAAACGGGGTTAGTTGGGCTTTAGTAAATATGCACCGCCTTGCTGACGAGATAGCCGTCGAGACCTTCGGGCCCGCTTTCGCTGCCGAAGCCCGATTCCTTGATCCCGCCGAATGGCGTGTCGAGCGCTGAAATCACGAAGCTGTTCACTCCGACCATGCCGCTTTCGATCGTATCGACGATGCGGTTGATGCGCCGGCCATTCTCGGTGAAAGCGAACGCCGCAAGGCCATAGGGCAGCCGGTTCGCCTGTTCGAGCGCCTCCTCCTCGGTGCCGAACGGACGGATCAGCGCCATCGGGCCAAAGGGTTCGTGGCTCATCGCATCGGCCTCGAGCGGCACGTCGGCGATCGCGGTCGGCTGGAAGAAATAGCCGTCGCCCGTCGCTTCGCCGCCCGCGATCACGCGCGCGCCCTTGGCCTTGGCGTCGGCAACCAGCGCTTCCAATGCGGGAATGCGGCGCGCATTGGCGAGTGGGCCCATCTGAGTTTCGGCGTCGAGGCCGCTGCCGATCTTCACCTTCGCCGTCCGCTCGGCGAAGCCCTTCACGAAAGCATCGTAGATGCCCTGCTGGACATAGAAGCGCGTCGGCGAGATGCAGACCTGCCCAGCGTTGCGGAACTTCTGCCACACCACCTTGTCGAGCGTGGTTTCGAGGTCGCAATCGTCGAAGATCAGCACCGGCGCATGGCCGCCGAGTTCCATTGTGATCCGCTGGACGCGGTCGGCGGCGAGCTTCATCAGATGCTTGCCGACCGCGGTCGAGCCGGTGAAGCTGACCTTGCGGATCACCGGGCTGGCGAGCAGGTGGCGGCTGATCATGTCGGGGTCGCCATAGACGAGCTGCACAACATCTCCCGCAATGCCGGCGTCGGCGATGCAGCGCATGATGGCGCTGGTGCAGCCCGGGGTTTCCTCGGGCGCTTTCGCGATCACGACGCAGCCCGCGGCGAGCGCGGGGGCGATCTTCTTGACCATCAGGTTGACGGGGAAGTTCCACGGGCTGAAGCCCGCGACGGGGCCGACCGGATGTTTGGTGACCATCGCGCGCTGGCCCAGCGGGCGCTGGAGCACGCGCCCCTCGATGCGTTTGCCCTGCTCGGCGAAATAGTCGAACAGGCCGGCCGCCGAGAGCACTTCACCGCGCGCCTCGCCGATCGGCTTGCCCTGTTCGAGCGTCATCAGCGTCGCGATATGCTCGACGCGTTCGCGGATCAGCCCGGCGGCCTTGTGCATCAGCGCGGCGCGCTCGTCGGGGGTCTTCGCGCGCCAGGCGGGCCAGCCGCGCTCGGCGGCGGCGAGCGCCTCGTCGAGGTCGGCGGCGGTCGCCACCGGCAGTTCGGCGATCGTGCCCGCGGTCGCCGGGTTGAACACCGGCCGCGCCTCGCGCCCCTCGCCGCTCCGCCAGGCACCGGCGATGAAAAGCTGGAGGTCGGCGTCGTAGGTCGCGGTGTCGGTCATGGGGGGCTTTCTAACTATTCCGTTCGCATCGAGCGAAGTCGAGATGCCTCTCGCGCTGCGCCGGCGTGTCTCGACTTCGCTCGACTCGAACGGGATGGGGGTTGGTCAGATGCGCCCCATATAGGCCGCCTCAGCGATAGTTAAAGCTGATGCTGATTCGCTCGCCCTTGGCAGCGTTGGGCATCACCTCGTGGCGCAACCAGCTTTCCCACAGGAAGACGCGCCCCGCCGCGGGTTCGGCATAGATGAAGGGATGGAGATGCTCGGGCGCGGCGTCGGTGCGCCCCGGCGCGGCCATCAACATCGCGAGGCGCGGATCCTCGAGCTTGAGCGCGCCCGATCCCGGCGGGACCGTGACGTAGAAGGTTCCCGAGACGATGCTGTGCGGGTGGATATGGCCGCTGTGGGTGCCGCCGGGTTTCAGGATATTGACCCACAGGCTGTCGAGCTTGAGCGGCTTGGCGAGGTCGAAGTGGCAGGCTTTGGCAAAAGCCTTGACCTGCTTGTCGAGCAGCTTCTTGAGGTCGTAAAAAGCCGGGTCGCGCTCGGGCAGGTCGCCGAGGCTCGCATAGCTCGTATAGCCCTTATAGCCATGCTCGCGGCTCCACGCCTTGCCCGCGCCATCCTCTTCGGCGAACAGGCGGCAGCTATCCTCCAGCTCTTCGAGCAGGTCGGGCGTGCCGATATCGGCCTCGTAGAAATTGGTGGCGAACAGCGTACGAACGGGCATGATGATCGCAAAGCACAGCGGATAGCGAAGGGCAAGGGAGATGGGGATGGCCGAGTTTGAACTGATCGCCGACGGATTGCGCTTCCCCGAGGCGCCGGTCGTGATGGACGACGGCAGCGTCATCGTCGTCGAGATCGAAGCAAAGCGAATCACTCGCTGCTGGCCCGGCGGGAAGAAGGAAGTGATCGCAACCCCCGGCGGCGGCCCCAACGGCCTTGCGATCGGCCCCGACGGCAAGCTTTATTGCTGCAACAACGGCGGGTTCAACTATGTCGAATCGAACGGCTATCTGGCGCCGCACGGGATCGCCGACGATTATTCGGGCGGGCGGATCGAGCGCATCGATATCGAAACGGGCGCGGTCGAAGTGCTGTACAAATCGGGCGATCATGGCGTCACGCTGCGCGGCCCGAACGATATCATGTTCGACGCCCACGGCGGTTTCTGGTTCACCGACCATGGCAAGGTCGATTATGCCGCGCGCTGCCACGACATCGTCGGCATCTTCTACGCCAAGGCCGACGGCAGCCTTATCGAGGAAGTGATCTTCCCGAGCTATAACCCCAACGGCATCGGCATTTCGCCCGACGGGACGAAGCTCTACATCGCCGAAACCTACACCTGCCGCCTGACGCAGTTCAACATCATCGCGCCGGGCGAGGTCGACGACGCCACGGGGCCCGGCGGCCCCGGCATCCCTCTCTACCGCCCCGCGGGCTATAAATTCTTCGACAGCCTCGCCATGGAGGCGAACGGCAATATCTGCGTCGCGACGATCGGCGAGTGCGGGATCAGCGTCGTGTCGCCGCAGGGCGAACTGGTCGAGTTCGTCGTGACCGACGATATCTTCACAACCAACATAGCATTTGGCGGGCCCGACCGGCAGGACGCTTATATCACCCTGTCGGGCACCGGGCGGCTGGTAAGGACGCGCTGGGCGCGGCCCGGACTGCAACTGCAATATTGAGGTAGCGATGCACGAGGAAACCCATGCCGTCACGCGCGTCGGCTGGCTGCGCGCCGCGATCCTGGGCGCCAACGACGGGATCGTGTCGACCGCGAGCCTGATCGCCGGGGTCGCCGCGGCGGGCGCGTCGCAATCGTCGATCCTGGTCACAGGCACAGCAGGGCTCGTCGCGGGCGCGATGTCGATGGCGGCGGGCGAATATGTCTCGGTCAGTTCGCAGGGCGATGCCGAAAAAGCCGACGACGAGCTGGAGAAACGCCACCTCGCCGCCGATCCCGAGTTTGAGCTCGAGGAGCTGACGCAAATCTATCAGGAGCGCGGGCTGACCCGCGCGCTCGCCGAAGAGGTCGCGGAACAGCTCACCGCGCATAATGCGCTCGACACACATTTGCGTGACGAACTGGGCATGACCGATGTGATGGCGGCGCGGCCGGTGCAGGCGGCGGCGGCTTCGGCGGCGAGCTTCGCAACCGGCGCGGCGCTGCCGCTTGCGACGGTGCTGGTCGACCAGGGCGACACGCTGCCTTTCACGGTGTCGGGCGCGTCGCTTATATTCCTCGCGATCCTCGGCGCGCTCGGCGCTAGGGCAGGCAAGGCACCGATGCTGCGTCCCATCGTGCGCGTCACCTTCTGGGGCGCCTTTGCCATGGCCGCGACGATCGCGATCGGCTCGCTGCTCGGAACGACGGTGGGTTAGCGCCGCTCCAGCCATTCGCGGAGCGCGGCGGCATTGTTGCGCACCTCGTTTTTAGCGGCATAGAGCAACGTCACGGGGCCCGCCCGCGCCGCCGCGTCGAGCGTGAAGAGCGCCGCCTTGACCGCATCGCCGCCCGCATCGAGTTCGGCGAAATAATCGGAGCGGAACGCGTCCCACGCCTCGTCCGAAGCCGCGGTCTCGCCATGGAAGCGCTTGCGCAAGGTATCGCTCGGCGACAGTGGCTTGAGCCAGGCCGCGATCGCAGCTTTTTCCTTCGACACGCCGCGCGGCCACAGCCGGTCGACAAGGAAGCGCGTGCCGTCCCCGGGACCAGCCGGTTCGTGGATGCGTTTGACCGCGATTGTCAGGGGCAGCGCCATCTGTATGACTATCGGCCATCCCGCATTCGCGGGCAAGCCAATCGGAGGGGTCCGGACAATGAGCGCACCACGCTGGGCGATCGACATCGATCGCGACGATATCACGCAAGCCGAATTGGTGGTCGACACCGATACGCCACTCGCGCCAGGACAGGTCCGCGTTCATCTCGACAGCTATGCGATGACCGCGAACAACATCACTTACGCGGTGTTCGGCAAGCCCGCGGGGCTGTTCGGCCCAGACAAAGATGGGGGGGACCAGGGCTATTGGGATTTCTTCGCCGAACGGAACGAACCCGGCCGGCTCCCGGTCTGGGGCTTCGCGACGGTGACCGAAAGCAATGCCGAGGGCGTCGCGGTCGGCGATCGATATTATGGCTACTATCCCATGGCCGAAGACGCGGTGCTGACCGTCGGCAAGGCCGGGCCAAGCGGCTTCACCGACGTCACCCCGCGCCGCACCACCCTGCCCCCCATCTACAACAATTATCAGCGGGTCGAGGCGCTCCCCGACTATCGCGCCGCCGACCATGATTATTGGCCCGTCTTCCGCCCGCTGTTCCTGACGGGCTGGCTGATCGCCGACCAGTTCGAGGATGAGGGCGATTATGGTGCGGGCCAAATCCTGATCGCGAGCGCGTCGAGCAAGACCGCGATCGGGCTCGGCTTCTCGCTCGCGCGGCGCGGCGGCCACCGCCCCGAAACGATCGGGCTCACCAGCAAGGCGAATGTCGCAGATCTCGGCGCGCAGCACATCTACGATCGCGTCATGGCCTATGATGACATATTGACGCTCAATCCCGGCGCCCCCTCGGCGCTTGTCGACATGGCGGGCAACGGCGCAGTAACGCGCGCGGTGCACAGCCATTTCGGCAACAACCTCAAGGCCTCGATCATCGTCGGCAAATCGCATTGGGATGCCGATGGCGGACAGGCGGCGCTACCCGGCCCCGAGCGGCAGGGCTTCTTTGCGCCCGGCCGCAGCCAGAAACGCATCGCCGACTGGGGCGGCGCGGCGTTCGGACAGAAGGTCGCCGAAGCCTGGCTCGCCTTCATGGACGTTGCGCCGCGCCTGACTTCGGTCGATAAGCGCAGCGGCGGCGACGCGGCGCTTGCCGCCTATCGGGAGATGCTCTCGGGACAGGCCGACCCCAGAAAGGGGATCGTCGTCGTCCCATGAGGGTCGCGTGGGAGCAGTTCCTTTCCTAGCCGCCGGAAGGGTAAGCCATGCGTCCTATCTTTGCCTTCGCCGCCTCGCTCGCGCTGCTCCTGCCAGCGGGCGCGGCGCTCGCGGAAACACCCAAGGCCGCGCCCACGCGCAAGGCCGACCTCGCCGACCGCGTCGCGGGCACCTACAAGGGTGATGTGATCTCCGACGCGCGCGGATCGTCGCGCGGCGATGTCACGATCACGGTCACGCGCACCGGTCCGAACAAGGTCGAGATCAGGTCGGACTATGCACGCATCCCGACCGTTACCATCCCGCTCGAAAAGGCGATGGACACGATCCTTGCAGCGAGCGGGCCGTCGGTGTTCCTGCTCGACACGGTGCGCTCGCCCGACCGGCTCGACCTGACGATCGACGATGCGAGCTGGTCGGGCGCGCGCGTGCAATAGAGCGAGCGAGCGGGCCGGTTGACGTTAACGTCAATCTGCGCTCTAGCCGCGCCATGTCCAAATATACGCATGTCATCTTCGACTTCGGCGGCGTCATCACCGCCTCGCCCTTCGAAGCCTTCAACCGGCTCGAGGAAGAGCGCGGGCTGCCGCGCGACTTCGTGCGCCGTGTCAACGCCGCCGATCCCGACACCAACGCCTGGGCACGGTTCGAACGTGCCGAAATCGACGCCGCAGCGTTCGACGCGCTGTTCGCGTCCGAGGCGAAAGCGCTCGGGCACGAGCTCGAGGGCGATGCGGTGCTCGCCGTTCTCGCGGGGGCGGTGCGCCCCGCGATGGTCGCGGCGCTCGATACGCTCAAGGCTGGCGGCTTCGGGATCGCGTGCATCACCAACAACGTCCCCAGCGGCAAAGGCGCGGGGATGGCGCGGAGCGAGGCGCTGGCCGCCGAGGTCGCGGCGATCATGGCGCGCTTCGACCATGTGATCGAATCGAGCAAGGTCGGCGTACGCAAGCCCGACCCGCGGATTTACGAAATGATGTGCGAAAAGCTCGGCGTCCGGCCCGAAAACTGCATCTATCTCGACGACCTCGGTATCAACTGCAAACCCGCGAGCCAGCTCGGCATGCACGCGATCAAGGTGACGAGCGGCGAACAGGCGCTCGCCGACCTGTCGGCGGCGCTGGAGATGGATTTACCCTAATCCGTCGGCGAGGTTGAGTCTTGCCGCGCGCGCGAAGATTTGCGTCAGCACCGGCTCGGTGTCGGCGACGCGCATCGCGACGTGGAACTCGACCGGGGCCAGCGCGGGCATGGCCTCGATCGGCACAAGCGCGCCGCTTGCCACCTCGCCGCACACCATCGGCTGCGGAAAGATGCCGATACCCCCGCCCGCCTTCGCGATGTCGATCATCGTGCGCGCATTGTTGCAGAGGTTGAGCGATTTCTGTGCGATGCGCGACGCGGCGATCGCCTCGCGCATCCGGCCGTGGATCGGCGAATGACTGGCGAGCGACCAGACGGGAAGCGTGGCTTCGCCGCCGGCAAAGGCCGAAGCGACCGCGGGGCTCGCGAGCCACACCAGCTCGACCTCGCCGATCGGGCTGGTCTTGAGCGCGGGGTGCGCGATCGGTCCCGCGGCAAAGGCCATGTCGGTGCGCCCGGTGAGCAGCTGCTGGATCAGGTTCGCGGTGAGATCTATTTCGATCTCGAGCCCGACGTGGGGCATATCGGCCTTCAATCCCGCGACAAAGGCGGGAAGACAGCTCGCCGCCGCGATCTCGCCTGCGCCGATGCGCACGACGCCGCTCGCCTCGCCGTAGCCGCCGCTGCCGAGCAGCGCATATTGCATGTCGCGGAGAAGCGGGTCGCAGTCGCGCACCAGCTTGCGCCCCGCCGCGGTCAGCGTCATCGCGCGGCCTTCGCGGCGGAACAGCGCGGTCCCCAATCGCTGTTCGAGTTCGCGCATCCGCGCCGACACCGTCGGCTGCGTCGTGTTGAGCCGCTCGGCCGCGGCGGAAAAGGTGCCGAGCCGGTCGATCCAGAGCAGGGTCTCGAGATGATAGAGCGACACGCGATTAATAGACATCGTCTATGTATAATCCAAAAATCGAACAATTAGAATTGATGGATCAAATGCGCCAAGGTCGCGCCCGACATCCCGGCAAGGAGGCCCCCTCATGGCGAACAAGCAATATCCCGACGCAGCAGCCGCGCTCGACGGCCTCCTCTTCGACGGCATGCAGATTTGCGCGGGCGGTTTCGGCCTGTGCGGCATTCCCGAGCGGCTGATCGACGCGATCCGCGACGCGGGCACGAAGGATCTCACCATCGCCAGCAACAACGCGGGGATCGACGGCGAAGGACTCGGCAAGCTGCTCCGCACCAAGCAGGTCAAAAAGATGATCTCGTCTTACGTCGGCGAGAACAAGGAGTTCGAGCGGCAATATCTGGCGGGCGAGCTCGAGGTCGAATTCTGCCCGCAGGGGACGCTCGCCGAACGCTGCCGCGCCGGCGGCGCGGGCATCCCCGGCTTCTATACCAAGACCGGCGTCGGCACGCTCGTCGCCGAGGGCAAGGAAGTGAAGAATTTCGACGGGCAGGATTATATCCTCGAACGCGGCATCTTCGCCGATCTGGCGATCATCAAGGGGTGGAAGGCCGACGAAAGCGGCAACCTCATCTTCCGCAAGACCGCGCGCAACTTCAACCAGCCGATGGCGACCGCCGCGAAGATCTGCGTCGCCGAGGTCGAGGAAATTGTCCCCGTCGGCAGCCTCGATCCCGACGCGATTCATTTGCCCGGCATCTATGTGAAGCGCCTCGTCCTCGGGGCGCCTTACGACAAGAAGATCGAATTCCGCACGACGCGCCCGCGCGAGACGGCGTGATGCGCGGGCTCGCCCTTGGCGCCACACTGCTCCTTGCCGGGTGCGCGAGCGTGCCGGCAGAATTAGCCCCTGCCCCTGTCCCGCCTGCTGCTCCCTCCGAGGCTGCCAAGCCGGCAGCCCAGCTGCAATATCTCTATGGCTCGCCCGAGGCCGCCGTTGCGGTGCGCGCGACCAATGCGCGGATCGCCGACTATGGCGTGTGGCGGATCAAGGAGCGGCCGAAGGACAGCGTTGTGCTGGCGCCGGGCGCCACGATGGACGCGCCGGCGTTCGAGCCGTGCGGCGACAAGCCTTTCGCCGCAGTGTTCGACGCCGACGAGACGTTGATCTGGAACCTTGGCCCGATGCGCTGGTTCGCCGAGAAGGGTACGGCGTTCGACCCCAAAATCTGGGACCAGTGGGAAAAGGCCGGCGCGGGCAAGGCTGTCGCGATGCCGGGCAGCGTCGAAATGGTGAACAGGCTGCGCGCCGCGGGAATCACCGTCATCGCCAACACCAACCGCAGCGCCGCCAACGCCAAGGGCAGCGAGGACACGCTGCGCGCCGCGGGGCTCGGCGAGTTCAAGCATGGCGAGACCCTGTTCCTGATGGGCGACGACGCCGGCGGATCGAGCAAGGACGGGCGCCGCGCCGCGATCGCGTCGAAATATTGCGTGATCATCCTCGGCGGGGACCAGCTCGGCGATTTCAGCCAGCAGTTCAACGCCAAGGACCTGCCCGCCGCGCAGCGCATGACGCTCGCCACGAGCGCTGCTGCCGAAAATCTATGGGACAGGGGCTGGTTCCTTTTTCCCAACCCCGTCTACGGCCCCTGGGAAAAGCTGGGCTGGGACGATGCCTTCCCCTCCGACAAGCAATGGGAGCCCGAGTAATGGCCTGGACGCGAGACGACATGGCGGCGCGCGCCGCAAAGGAACTGCAGGATGGCTATTACGTCAACCTCGGCATCGGCATCCCGACCTTGGTCGCGAACCATATCCCCGCCGGGATGACGGTCACGCTGCAGTCGGAAAACGGCATGCTCGGCATCGGGCCCTTTCCCTATGAGGGCGAAGAGGATCCCGACCTGATCAACGCGGGCAAGCAGACGATCAGCGAACTGCCGCAATCGGCCTATTTCAGCTCCGCCGACAGCTTCGCGATGATCCGCGGCGGGCATATCGACCTCACCGTCCTCGGCGCGATGGAGATCGCCGAGAATGGCGACATCGCGAACTGGATGATCCCGGGCAAGATGATCAAGGGCATGGGCGGCGCGATGGATCTCGTCGCCGGGGTCAAGAAGATCATCGTCGTGATGGAACACAACGCAAAGGACGGAAGCCCCAAATTCATCCCCGCATGCACGCTGCCGCTGACCGGCAAGAATGTCGTCGACATGATCATCACCGACCTCGCGGTATTCAAGCGCGACGATCATGACAGCCCGTTCCGGCTGATCGAGCTCGCTCCCGGGATTACGGCCGAAGAAGTCGCCGAAAAGACGACGGCACATTACCTTGCCTGACGTCGCGGCCAATCCCGGCTCCATCTGGCTGATCGTCGGCGGATGGCTGTCGGTTCTGGCCGCGCTGCTCCATATCGCCTGCATCTTTGGCGGGCCCGACTGGTATCGATTCTTCGGGGCGGGCGAAGGCATGGCGCGTGCGGCGGCGCGGGGTGAACTGCGGCCTACGCTTATCACGCTGGCGATTGCGACGGTCCTGCTGGTCTGGGCGGCCTATGCCTTTTCGGGGGCCGGTTCGCTTCCGCGCCTGCCGTTGCTGCGGACAGGACTGATCGTCATCACGGCGGTCTATCTGCTGCGTGCGCTCCTGTTCTTGCCGCTTCATTTCTGGCGGCCGCAGCATAGCGACAGTTTCGCGATCTGGTCATCGCTGATCGTCCTCGCCTATGGCGCGGTTTATGCGGCGGGAACACTCAAGGCCTGGCGCCATCTGGCGCCCTGAACCGCGCCGGGGGTGACGGCGGCGCAAGTCGGGGCTATGACAGCGGCCTGATAAAGGTCGCAATCCAGTCTCGAGTCCATGAAGCGCGTTGTAACTATTTTAATCGCTGTCGCCGCGCTGGGATCGGCCGGCTGGTTCGGTATCCATGCCCTCGGCGGCGGCAAACCCCTTGCCAGCGTCCCGATCCCGATCAAGGCCGCCGAAAATCTGCCCGACACGCCCGCCGAATGGCGCGGCCGGATCGACTATCCCGCGCTCGACCGGCAACTCGCCGACCTGGCGCAGCGGCCCGAAATGGCGGGGCTGGCGGTGGCGGTGGTCGAAGACGGCAAACTCAGCTTCGTGCGCAGCTATGGCGTCGCCGACGCTGCAACCGGCGCGCCTGTGACGCCGCATACTTTGTTCCGCTGGGCCTCAGTTTCCAAAACCGCAGCAGGCGCGCTGGCGGGCGCGCTCGCCGCCGACGGCACCGTCGACCTGGACCGTCCGATCGCCGCTTGGCGCACGTCGCTGCGCTTGCCCGGGGGCGCTGAAGCGCGCCTCACGCTCGACGACCTGCTGGCGCAGCGCACCGGCCTGACCCGGCATGCCTATGACGAAAAGCTGGAGGAAGGGCGCGATCCCGCCCTGCTGCGCGCGAGCCTTGGCGCCGCGCCGCTGCAATGCGACCCCGGCACTTGCTATACCTATCAGAATGTCGCCTTCGACGCGGCGAGCGAGATATTGGGCGAGGCCGCGAACGAGATTTTCGCCGATGTGGTCGAGAACCGGTTTTTCCGCCCGCTCGGCATGATCAGCGCGGGTTACGGAATGGCGCGGCTGACGGGCGCCAAGGATTGGGCGAAGCCGCACCGCGGCGCGCATGTCCGGCCGCTCAAGGAAGCTTATTGGCGCGTTCCCGCCGCCGCGGGCGTCGAAAGCGATATCGTCGATTTCGCGACATGGATGCAGGCAATGATGGGCAGCCGCCCGGATGTCCTGCCCGCGCCCGCGTTGCAGCTTGCCCATCGCCCCCGCGTCGACACGGGGCGGCTCTATGGCGGACCGTTGCGTCAGGCCACCAGTGACGCATCCTATGGTCTCGGCTGGCGAAGCTTCACTTATGCCGGGCGCCGGCTCGAAGGTCATTCGGGGGCGGTCGAGGGCTATCGCGCGACGATGATTTTCGAACCGGCGACGCGCACCGGCGTCGTCGCGATGTGGAACAGCGACTGGGGATTTCCCTTCCGCATCCCCTTCGCCGCGATCGACAGCTATCATCAGCGCGACGACGCGGGCTGGCTCGACCTTGGCGAACTGCCTCCGGTGACGAGCGCCCGCACCGCCGCCAAAGCGATCGTCGAACCCCCGAAGGGATAAGGCTCCTTGCTCCGGCGTCCATCGCCTGTGTATCAGGCGCGCGACCACGACCGGGAGGAGAATCATCGATGCGCGTGCTGCTGACCGGATCGTCGGGCTGGCTCGGGCGCTATCTGGCTCCTTTGCTCGCTGAAAACGGTCATAAGGTCGTCGGGTTCGATATTGTCCCCGGCACGTATACCGAGGTGATCGGCACCGTCGCCGACCGCGCGCTCATCGAGCGCACGATGGGTGAGCATGGGATCGAGGCCATCATTCATGGCGGCGCGCTGCACAAGCCCGACATCGTCCGCTATCCACGGCAGGCGTTCGTCGACGTCAATGTTACCGGCACGCTGAACCTGATCGAGGCCGCCGTCGCGGCGGGCAACGACCGCTTCCTCTTCACGTCGACTACCTCGCTGATGGTGCGCGCCGACGTCCGCGCGGGCGCGGGCCAAGCGGGCGCGTGGTGGATGGATGAGGATTTCGGTCCGATCGAACCGCGCAACATCTATGGCATCACCAAGCTCGCGGCGGAGCAGGCCTGCAAACTCGTTCACCGCGAGCAAGGGATCAACGTCGCGATATTGCGCACCGGGCGTTTCTTCCCCGAAGATGACGATACGCATGCGGTACCGAGCGGCCCGAACCTCAAGGCCAACGAGCTGCTTCATCGCCGCCTGACGGTCGAGGATGCCGCCGCCGCGCATCTCGCCGCGCTCGAGGCCGCACCGGCGATCGGCTGCGACACCTTCATCCTCTCCGCCCCGCCCCCCTTCGCGCGCGAGGAGGCTGAGGAACTTGCCCGCGACGCGCGTGCGGTGATCGCGCGCCATCATCCCGACGCCGCCGAACTCTACGCCGCCGAAGGCTGGATGCTCCCCGAGAGCATCGACCGCGTCTATGACCCGTCGGGCGCCGAACGCCGCTTCGGCTGGCGCGCGCGGACCGACTTCGGCAGCGTGCTCGCGGCGCTTCGCAACCGGACGCCGCTGCCCTTCGCACACGACCCCGATTACACCTCTCCCATCATCGCACAGGAGCGCGACGCATGTATGTGCTGATCACCGCCAACCGCAATTATTCGAGCTGGTCGCTCCGCCCGTGGATGCTGATGAAGGGCCTTTCCATCCCCTTCGAGGACCAGATCGAACCCTTCACCAATCCGGTCAACTATGACGAATTCCGAAGCTTTTCGCCGACCGGGCAGGTGCCCGCGCTGCTCGACGAAGGCCGCACGGTGTACGATTCGCTGGGGATCGCACTCTATCTCGCCGACCGTCACGACGGCGTATGGCCGGCCGATCCCGACGCGCGGGCCTGGGCGCAGTGCGCCGTCGCCGAAATGCACAGCGGTTTTTCGGCGCTGCGGAACGATTGCACGATGAATGTCGGGGTGCGGGTGACCCCGAAGCCGCCGTCGGGCGCGCTCCGGCTCGACATCGCGCGTATCCGCGAGCTGTTCGCCGAAGGGCTATCACGGTTCGGCGGGCCGTATCTCGCGGGCGATCGCTTCACCGCTGCCGATGCCTTCTTTGCGCCTGTCGCCTTCCGCATCCGCACCTATGGCCTCGACGTCGGCGCCGGGCAGGCGTGGGTCGCCCATATGCTAGCGCACCCGGCGATGCAGGACTGGGAACGGCAGGCGCTGGCCGAAAGCTGGCGTGAGGAAAGCCACGAAGCGGAGTTGATGGCGGCCGGCGCGATCACCGCCGACTATCGCACCGCTTAATCGGCGAGCGCCTCGCGCACCACGGCAATCCCCGCTTCACGCTGGGCCTTGAGTTCGGCCTTGAGCTTCGCCGGATCGCGCGCGAAGACGAAGCCGAAACTCACCCCCCCTTCCTTGCCGAGCGTCGCATGGTGGAGCTTGTGCGCCTGCACGAGCCGCTTCGCATAGCCGCGGCGCGGCACCCAGCGGAAATAGCGCTGGTGGACGAGTCCGTCGTGCACGAGCGTATAGATGATGCCGTAGAGGAGGATGCCGAGCCCGATCCACGTTCCCGGTTCCCACGCCGACGCCCCGAGGATCATCGGACTGCCGAGCGCAAACATCGAGATGCTCATCGCGGCGCCGAACACAGCAAATAGATCGTTCTTTTCGAGCATATGCCCGTGCGGTTCGTGGTGATCGCGGTGCCACGCCCAGCCGAAGCCGTGCATGATATATTTGTGGCTCGCCCAGGCGACGAATTCCATCGCCACGACGGTGGCAAGGATGAGCGCGAGGATAGCGGGCGTCGACATGCGGGGGATTATAGACCAACTCGTCGCCCCTGCGAAGGCAGGGGCCGCTGTCGTTCTAAACCGCTGCAGCCAATTGCCGACAGCGGCCCCCGCCTTCGCGGGGGCGACGTCTTTTCGACGACCGAAAATTGCGTTTTCGATCGCCACTCGCTTGCATTGTTATGCGACTGGCGTAAGTGGACCGCATGACTCGGCCCCGCACCCTTTATGAGAAAATCTGGGACGCGCATGTCGTTGAACAGCGCCCCGACGGTACCTGTCTGATCTTCATCGACCGCCACCTCGTCCATGAAGTCACCAGCCCTCAGGCGTTCGCCGGGCTTCGCGCGAACGGCCGCACGGTGCGCCGCCCCGACCTGACGCTCGCGGTGCCCGATCATAACGTGCCGACGACGCCGCGACTCGACGCGGCGGGCAACAAGCTGCCGATCGCCGACCCCGAAAGCGCCGCACAATTGGCGGCGCTGGAAAAGAACGCCCCAGAATTCGGCATCCGCTATATCGACGCGGTCGCGCCCGAGCAGGGCATCGTCCATGTCGTCGGACCCGAGCAGGGATTCTCGCTGCCTGGCACGACGATCGTCTGCGGCGACAGTCACACGGCGTGCCACGGTGGTATCGGCGCACTCGCCTTCGGCATCGGGACGAGCGAGGTCGAACATGTGCTGGCGACGCAGACGCTGTTGCTGCAGCCCGCCAAAACGATGGAAATACGTGTCGAGGGCGAGGTCGGCCCCGGCGTGTCGGCAAAGGACATCATCCTCCACATCACCGGCGTCATCGGCGCGGCGGGAGGCACCGGCCATGTCATCGAATATACCGGCAGCGCGATCCGCGCGCTCAGCATCGAGGGTCGCCTGACCGTCAGCAACATGGCGATCGAGGGCGGCGCGCGCGCCGGGCTGATCGCGCCCGACGAGACGACGTTCGCGTACCTCAAGGGCCGCCCCTATGCGCCGAAGGGTGCCGACTGGGAGGCGGCAGTCGCATATTGGAAGAGCCTCGCGACCGATCCGGGGGCGACCTATGCCAAGAGTGTCGTCATCGACGCCGCCGACATCGCGCCGAGCGTGACCTGGGGCACCAGCCCCGAGGATGTCGTGCCAATCACCGGCGTGGTTCCCGCGCCCGAAAGCTTCGCCGACCCGTCGAAGCAGACCGCGGCCGCCAAGAGCCTTGCCTATATGGGGTTGGAGCCCGGCACTCCGATGCAGGACGTCGCGATCGAGAATATCTTCATCGGCAGTTGTACCAACAGCCGTATCGAGGATTTGCGCGCCGCCGCGGCGGTGATCAAGGGCCGCCACAAGGCCGGCAATGTCAAATGGGCGATCGTCGTTCCGGGGTCGGGCCTCGTGAAGGCACAGGCCGAGGCCGAGGGACTCGACCGCATCTTCACCGACGCGGGGCTCGAATGGCGCGAGCCGGGCTGTTCGGCGTGCCTTGCGATGAACCCCGACAAGGTGCCCGCGGGCGAACGCTGCGCCTCGACGAGCAACCGCAATTTCGTTGGCCGCCAGGGTCCGGGAGCGCGCACCCACCTCGTCAGTCCCGCGATGGCGGCAGCGGCGGCGGTGACGGGCAAGCTCACCGACGTCAGGGAGCTGATGGCATGACACCGCTCGACAAGGTGGAAGGCCGCGCGATCCCGTTCGGGCTCAAGAATGTCGACACCGACGTGATCATCCCGGCGCATTGGCTCAAGACCACGACGCGCGAGGGGATGGGACGCGGCGCGTTCGAGGCGATCCGCAAGGACCCGGACAATCTGTTCGATAGTGCAGAGTATAAGGGCGCGCCGATCCTGATCGCGGGTGACAATTTCGGCTGCGGGTCGAGCCGCGAACATGCCGCGTGGGCGCTCGGCGACCTTGGCATTCGCGTCGTCATCGCGCCCTCCTATTCGGACATCTTCTCGGGCAATGCGGTCAAGAACGGCATTTTGCCGGTCGTGCTGCCGCAGGCCGCGATCGACCGGCTGATGGAGGTCGCGATAACCGATCCGGTGTTCGTCGACCTCGAGCATCAGACCGTGACGACGCAGTATCAGGACCGCTTCAATTTCGAGATCGACCCGTTCCGCAAGATGTGCCTGCTCGAAGGGCTCGACGAGATTTCGCTCACTGAGAAAAGCGACGCCGCGATCGGGGCCTACGAGGCCAAACTCGACGCCGACCGGCCGTGGATGCGGCCCGTAACATAAGGCTCAACAAACACCATAAGAGGAGAAGATGATGAAGGCTCTCTTGTCGACCGCAACCGGCGGCCCCGAAACGCTCCAGCTGGGCGAGCTGCCGCGCCCGACCGCGGGCAAGGGCCAGATCGTGATCGACGTGAAGGCTTGCGCGGTCAACTTCCCCGACGTGCTCATCATCGAGGATAAATATCAGTTCCGACCCGAACGTCCCTTCGCGCCCGGCGGCGAGGTCGCGGGGCTCGTCGCCGAAGTCGGCGAGGGTGTGACCGAATTCAAGGTCGGCGACCGCGTGATCGCGGGCTGCGGCAACGGCGGCATGTCCGAAGCGGTCGCGGTCGGCGTCCACAATGTCTATCACCTTCCCGAAAGTCACGACTTCGCCGAGGGTGCGTCGCTGCTGATGACCTATGGCACCAGCATTCACGCGCTTGTCGATCGCGGCCATATCAAGGAAGGCGATACCCTGCTCGTGCTCGGCGCATCGGGCGGGGTCGGAATCGCCGCGGTCGAGCTGGGCAAGGCGTTCGGCGCGCGCGTCGTCGCAGGTGTGTCGAGCGAAGAAAAGGCCGGGATTGCTCGGGCTGCCGGCGCCGACGAGGTGGTCGTCTACGGCCGCCAGCCGTTCGACAAGGACCAGTCGAAGGAACTCGCGAACAAGTTCAAGGAAGCCGTCGGTCCGAACGGAGCGAACCTCGTTTATGACGCGGTCGGCGGTGATTATGCCGAGCCCGCGCTGCGCTCGATCGCGTGGGAGGGCCGCTATCTCGTCGTCGGCTTCCCCGCCGGCATTCCGCGCCTGCCGCTCAACCTGACCCTGCTCAAGAGCTGCGACGTCGCGGGTGTCTTCTGGGGCGCGTTTGTGGCGCGTGAGCCCGCGCGTAACCGCGCCAATATCGCACGGCTGTTCCAGCTGTGGGAGCAGGGCAAGATCAGCCCGCGCGTCACCGAAAGCTTCCGTCTCGAAGACGGCGGCAAGGCGATCGCCAAGCTTGGCGACCGCACCGCGGTCGGCAAGCTGGTCGTCACCGTTTGAAATACCGGCCCGACCCGGCGCTGACCGAGGCGCTTCGCGCGCTCGCCGCGCCGGGGCGGATCGAGGTGCGGGTAACGCCCGGCGCGCGGCGTGACGAGATCCGGATTGAGAGCGACGCCGTGCAGATCCGCGTCACATCCCCACCCGCTGACGGCGCCGCGAACGGAGCGGTTCTGCGCATTCTCGCCGCCGCGCTCGGCTGCCCTCGGCGCGATTTGACGCTGCTTCGCGGCGAAACCGCGCGCATCAAGCTGATCGCAATTGCGACGAGCCGATAGCGCCGGGTTAACCAATTGGCAGGGGCTGGGCGTTATGGTCGGACCCAGGACTAGCTGGGCCAAGGTGGATCATGGCAAAACGCCGATCGGCACGCGAAGAGGGTGACGCGAGTATCGCGAATATTTCGCGTACCCGCCGTGCACAGCTCGTCGCCGAATTCGAAGGCGAGCTTGGCGTCGATTACAAGGCCCGCGCCGCCGCCGAAGAGGCCGAACGCCGCTGGATCGCGCGCAAGACCTTCATCGTCTGGACGATCGCGCTGATGTTCTTCGCCATCGCATGCCAGAAACTGTGGATCATGGGTCAGGACGTCGACGTGCCCTTTTCGGACATCAACCCGGTGCGCAGCCTGTTCGGGGATTAACCCGGGCGGACGCGCCGGCGCGGATCAATAGACCCGCGCCTTCGGCTTGATATAGTCGACGTCGTCCGACAGCGTATATTCGTGGACCGGACGGTAGTCGAGACGGACGCCGCCGCCCTTGCCGCCCCAGCCGTCGAACCACGCGACGGTGTGCTTCATCCAGGTCGCATCGTCGCGGTTCGGGAAATCCTCATGCGCGTGGGCGCCGCGGCTTTCCTTGCGATTGAACGCCGAGTGCATCGTCACCGTCGCTTGGGCAATCAGATTGTCGAGCTCGAGCGTTTCGACGAGATCGGTGTTCCAGATGAGGCTGCGGTCGGTGACATGCACGTCGTTCATCCGATTATAGGTCTGCGTGAGCTTTTCCTTGCCCTCGGCCATCAGCTCGTCGGTGCGGAACACCGCGGCGTGCTGCGACATCGCGCGCTGCATTTCGGTGCGAATCTCGGCGGTCGGCGAACCCCCGTTAGCGTTGCGAAAATGGTCGAGGCGCGCGAGCGCGAGGTCGGCGCTGTCCTTGGGCAGTGGCTGCTGCGCGGCACCGGGCTTCAGAATTTCCTTGAGGCGATGGCCCGTCGCGCGGCCGAAGACGACGAGGTCGATGAGGCTGTTCGAGCCCAGACGGTTCGCCCCATGGACCGAAACGCACGCCGCTTCGCCGACCGCGAACAGGCCGGGGACGACGGTGTCGGGGCCATCCTTGCCGAGCGTGACGACTTCGCCATGATAGTTACACGGGATACCGCCCATATTGTAATGGACCGTCGGCACGACGGGGAGCGGCTGGCGCGTGAGATCCACGCCCGCGAAAATCTTTCCGCTCTCGGTGATCCCCGGCAGGCGCTCGGCGAGCACCGCAGGATCGATATGGTCGAGGTGCAGATAGATATGGTCGTTGTGCGGGCCGACGCCGCGGCCTTCGCGGATTTCGAGCGCCATCGAGCGCGAAACGACGTCGCGCGACGCCAGATCCTTTGCCGACGGGGCGTACCGCTCCATGAAGCGTTCGCCTTCCGAGTTGGTGAGGTAGCCGCCCTCGCCGCGCGCACCCTCGGTGATCAGCACGCCCGCGCCATAGATGCCGGTCGGGTGGAACTGGACGAATTCCATGTCCTGCAGCGGCAGGCCGGCGCGCAGCACCATGCCGCCGCCGTCGCCGGTGCAGGTATGCGCCGAGGTTGCGGTGAAATAGCAGCGGCCATAGCCGCCCGTCGCGAGCACGACCGCCTGCGAGCGGAAACGGTGGATGCTGCCATCCTCCATGCACAGCGCGATCACGCCGCGGCACTCACCATTTTCCATGATCAAATCGAGCGCGAAATATTCGATGAAGAAGTCCGCGTCATATTTCAGCGACTGCTGATAGAGCGCGTGGAGCATCGCGTGGCCGGTGCGGTCGGCCGCGGCGCAGGTGCGCTGAACCGGCGGACCCTCGCCCATATTCTGCATATGGCCGCCGAACGGGCGCTGGTAGATGGTGCCGTCGGCGTTGCGGCTGAACGGTACGCCCGCGTGCTCGAGTTCGTAGACCGCGTTCGGCGCCTCGCGCACCATATATTCGATCGCGTCCTGGTCGCCGAGCCAGTCGGAACCCTTGACGGTATCGTACATGTGCCATTGCCAGTGGTCGGGCGAATTGTTGCCGAGCGACGCGGCGATGCCGCCCTGCGCCGCGACGGTGTGGCTGCGCGTCGGGAACACCTTGGTGATGCAGGCGGTCTTGAGACCGGCCTCAGCGCTTCCCATCGTCGCGCGCAGGCCCGATCCGCCGGCACCGACGACGACGGTGTCGTAGACATGGTCGATGATCTTGTAGGCGTCGGTCATCTTACATACCCCCCGGAGCAAGCCCGGCGGCGGGCGCAAGCGCGATGCGGACGATGGCGAAAATGCCGTAAGCGGCGCCACCGATCGCGTAGAAATTGAGCAGGACGAGCGACAGCAGGCGCGTCGCTTCGCCATGGACATAGTCCTCGATCATCACCTGAAGCCCCAGCCTGAGGTGCCAGAAGACGCTGACCGTCATCAGGATCAGCGCCAGCGCGACCGTCGGGTTCGACGCCCAGCGCGACACCGCTGCATGATCGGTCATCGGCAGGCGCAGGAAGGACACGAAGAGGAAGCCGACGAGCAGCAAATTGCCGAGCGCGGTCAGGCGCTGTTGCAGCCAGTGGGCCGAACCATGATGCGACGAGCCGAGCCCGCGCACGCGGCCAAGACGCGTTCCGTTACCCATTGAGCGTCTCCGCAAAGATATAGAGCCAGGTCGCGGCGGTGGCCGTGAGTGCGCCGACGAAAACGAGGATCGACCAGAGCTTGTTGGTCTTGAGTTCATAGCCCGCGCCGGTGTCGAGCACGAAATGGCGCAACCCCGAGAAGAGATGCTGGAAGAAGGCCCAGGTCAGGCCGATCAGCACGACCTTGCCCAGGATGTTGGTTATCTGGTGAAAGGTGCCGACCTCAGGACTCGGGTCGTGCCACACACAGGCGACGAACGCCGCATAGGCATCGGGCCCCGCAGCGAGCGCGCCGAGCCACCAGAGGAACATCAGTCCGCCGACGATCGCGAGACCGTCGCCACTGACGCGGTGGAAGATGGAAACCGCCATCGCAGGGGTCCATTTATACACCTGTAGATGCGGGGAGCGCGGACGCGCGCTTGGTTCGTTGCCAGCCATATCAGCCCTGTCTTGACTCTAAACGGTCGATGCGCCGCCGGTTAAGCCTTCCCGCCGCGATATGCAATTGCTTAGGAGCATAGGGGAATAAAAGCTTGGGCCGGGGCGGTCACCTTCGATCGGTCACGGTATCCGCGACGTCGGGTAGGGCGTGCCGTCCTTGTGGAAATAGCCGTCGGGGGTGAAGAGCATGTCGATGTCCGAGTAGCCGCCGCCGGTGTCATGCGCCTTGCCGCCGCCAAACGCGACGAAGACGCAATCGGCGTCCGATTCGTTGATCAGGTGGTGGCCGTTGGTGCTGCCCTTCGGCCACACCGCGATATCGCCCGGCCGCATCGGCCAGCGGCCGTCATCCTCGACCAGCACAGCCTCGCCCGCGATCATCACGAGCATCTCGTCCTCGCCGTCGTGCCAGTGGCGCTGCGACGACCAGGCGCCGGGTTTGAGCACTACGTGACTGGCGGCGAAATCGCTGAGGCCGGTCGGCGGTGCGAGGCGGCGGTACCAGCGGCCTTGCACGGGCGCATCATAAGGCACGGGGTAGCCAGTGGTATTGGTTTGCGGAATGGTTTCGAGATCGAGCTTGGGCATGGCAGTCCTCGTGGATTTTATTCCTCCTTTGTTTCGCACAAAGTCGACGCGATGCAAAGCCTCGACTTCGCGCCGTGCGAAGGCGTAAAGGGCGGGCATGACCCATCATGTCGATCCCGTCGAACTCGCCAAAGCATTGATCGCCGCGCCGAGCATCACCCCCGCCATGGGCGCCGTGTTCGACATGCTCGAAGCGGCGCTGACGCCGCTTGGCTTCACCGTCGAGCGCTTCATCGACGGCATCGAGCCCGACGGGCCGGTCGAGAATCTGCTCGCGGTGCGGACAGGAAAAGGGCCCAAGCATTTCGGCTTTGCCGGGCATCTTGACGTCGTACCGCCCGGGGTCGGCTGGACCGGCGACGCCTTCGCGCCCGAGATCCGCGGCGATCTGCTCTATGGGCGCGGCGCGGTCGACATGAAGGGATCGATCGCGGCCTTCGTCGCGGCGGCGGCGGCGACCCCGGCCGAGGCCGGAACGATCAGCCTGATCATCACCGGCGACGAAGAAGGCCCCGCGATCTTCGGCACGCGCGCGTTGATGGAGCATATGGACGCCCGCGGGGTGAAGCCCGACATGATCGTCGTTGGCGAGCCGACCTCGGTGAACAAGCTCGGCGATATGGTGAAGATCGGGCGGCGGGGGTCGGTCAATATCTGGATCGACGTTCCGGGGACGCAGGGGCACGTCGCCTATCCGCACCTTGCCGACAATCCGATCCCCAAGCTGGTCAGGATATTGGCGGCGATCGATGCGGTGGCGCTCGACGAAGGCAATGACTGGTTCCAGCCGTCGAACATCGAATTCACCGACATCGAGGTCGGCAATGGCGCGACAAACGTCATTCCCGCGTCGGCGCGCGCGCGGCTGTCGATCCGCTTCAACGACGGGCACAAGGGCGCCGACCTCGTCGCGATGATCGAGCGCATCGCGCATGAAGTTGAACCGCAGGTCAAGATCTTGGGCAAGATTTCGGGCGAAGCCTTTCTGACCCCGCCGGGCGAATTGTCGGACCTGGTCGCCGAAGCGATCCATGCCGAGACCGACGTGATACCTGAAATGTCGACGACCGGAGGCACGTCGGACGCGCGCTTCCTGCATGCGCTGTGCCCGGTGGTCGAATTCGGGCTGACCAATGCGACGATGCACAAGCTCGACGAGGCAGTTGCAGTCGAGGATTTGCACAAGCTCACTGCCATCTATCGCGGCATTTTGATGCGCGTATTCCTCTAGTCGTCGCGGCCGCGCCGAAGGAACACATAGACCGCCCCTGCCCCGCCATGGCTGATATGCGCGGGGCGGAGCGCGACGATCTGGTCCGCATGGAGCGAGTAAGCAAGCCAGTCGGGAAGCGAGGCGCGGATCGCGCCGCGCGGGCGCGGGTCGCCGTGCATCATCGGCAGGCGGTCGGCACCCGGACGCAGCCGCCCCGCGACGACGAGCAGCACGCGCGCGCCGCGCAGCAGCGCGCGGCCGATCGCCTCGTCGAGCAGCGCCTGCGCCGAGGCGAGCGTATGGCCGTGAAGGTCGATGCTCATATCGGGGCGGACGAGACCCTTGCGCAAACGCCGGTCCCAATGGCCATCGAGCGTCGCGGCCTGGTGCGTGCGGCGCGGCGGCGGGAGTTTTGCCGGCGTAGGGCGCGGCGCGGCAGCGGGGACGGCGGTGCTGCGCGCGGTCGGCTTGGGTGGCTTGACGGTCGGCGGGGACGCAGGCGCGAGCGGCGCCTTGGTCTTGGCGAGCGGCTTCACCGTCGCTGTGACCTTCTTCCACAGCGCGCTTTCGTCGGGATCGAGGCGCCGTGGCATCGCCGTCTCACTGCGCCGGAAACGGGGGCGGGATCAGTCGCGCGACGCTCGCGCGCGGAAGCAGGAGCAGCGCCGAGCCGCGTGCCGACATGCCGCCGGCGATCGCGCGCGCCTCTTCGCCCGCGCCCCAGAAGCTGTCGAAGCGGTTGGCGCCCTTGATCGCGCCGCCGGTGTCCTGCGCGACCCAGAGGCCATTGGGTTCGGCTCGGTCAAGCGACAGGAATACGGGCGCGCCAAGCGGCACATATTTGGGATCGGCGGCGACGCTCGCACGGCCGGCTACCGGAACGCCCAAAGCGCCGAGCGGACCGGGGCCGGTGAGTTCGCGGAAGAAGACCCAGCTCGGATTCTCGTTCATCACCGCGGCGCCGCGCACCGGATCGGCGCGCAGATAATCGAGGA
The DNA here is from genome assembly GCF_004795895.1 of Sphingopyxis sp. PAMC25046. Classification (NCBI taxonomy): domain Bacteria; kingdom Pseudomonadati; phylum Pseudomonadota; class Alphaproteobacteria; order Sphingomonadales; family Sphingopyxidaceae; genus Sphingopyxis; species Sphingopyxis sp. PAMC25046. The sequence goes on along the minus strand of NZ_CP039250.1, from coordinate 535,200 downwards.
TGCCCTGCATCGACGCCTGCCCCGGCTGGAGTTCTCCGCGATCGCGCAGCAACTTGCCGATGCCGACATAGCCGCGGCCGTTTTGCGTGTCATAGCCGATACGCATGATGCCGCCGTCGGGGAGGCGGAGGCGGCCCGAGCCCTGCACCTGCAGGAAGAAAAATTCGGCCGCGTCGGCGGCCCAGGCGATTTCGAGCCCGCGCCCTTCGAGCGCGCCGCTCTCAATCGCCGTGCGGTCGTAGTAGCGGACAAAATTGCCGTCCTCGACGCGCCCGCGGATCTTGCGGCCCTTCAAGTCGTCGGCGAACTGGCCGAGGTCGACTTCGACGAGGTCGGCTGGTCGGCGATAGATGGGAACGTCGTAACCCGGCCGCCCGTCACGCGAGGCAGCGATTTCAGGTTCGTAATAGCCGGTGACGAAGGCGGTGCCCGCCCCGATCTGTACCGTGCCGAAGTAGCGGGTGAAGAAGGCGAGCGCGTCCTTGTCCGCCCAGTTTTTCGCCGCGGTGCAGCTTTCGGTCCAGTCGGCGCTCAGCGTCAGCCCGCTCGTGTCGGTCCGCCGCAGTACCGATGGGCAGCTGATGCGAAAGGCGGCGAGCGCCGCGGCCGCCTGTTCGGCGCTCACGCCGAGCGTCGCGAAATCGGGGCCGACGATCACGCCGCTGGCAATGGCGGTCGTCGCCTCGGCCGGAGGAGCGGCGGCGGGAAGCGGTGCGCGCGGGGTGGCCGGGATCGGCTGTGCAGCGGCGCCGGGGCGCTCGGACGGGCGCGGCACATAGGGACGCGGGGAGCCCGCCGGGCGCGATGCGGTGGAGACGGCGGTCGCCGGGCGGCTGCCCTCGCCGGCGGGAATGGCCGATGCACAGCCCGACAGCAGCGGCAGCGCCGCCAGCAGGGCGAATCCGAAAGCCCGCACGCGCGGCGCGCCCGCCGTCAGGATCACGGAATCAGGCCGATTCGGCTTCGTCGAGCACCCAATTGGGGTCGTTGCTGCCGATCTGGCGGCGGAAGGTCCAGAGGTCATCGGCCTGCGCCGCGTCGCTCATCGACCCGGCGATCAGCTTGCCTTCGGCATCGCGCGTGACCGCGCTGATATCGGCATGATAGCGCACGGTGATGCGCGCTTCGCTGCGGCTCATCTCGACCGCGGTGATCTTGGCCGAATCGATGCCGATCAAGCGATTTTCCAGCGTTTCGCCGCGCGCTTCGCGCGCTTCGATCGCTTCGACGAAAGCGTCGTAGCTGTCATCGTCGCAGAGGTCGCGCAGCGTGTCGCGATCGCCCTTCCAATAGGCCTCAAGGATCATGCGATACGCCGCCTCGGCGCCTTCCATGAAGCGGCCGGCGTCGAAATTCCGGTCGGTCGCGAGCAACTGGCGCAGGCCGGCCTCGGCACCGGGCTCGTAGACCAGCCCCGACGTGTCAGCGGGCGCCGGCGCGGCAGCCGGCGCGCCGTCGCCATCGTCGAGGCGGACCGGCGAGGCGGTCGCGCGCTCGCGCGGCAGCACGGGCTCTTGCTCATGTCCCGTGCGCTTGCCGAGCACCGAATAGAGACGCATTCCGAGAAAGGCGGCGATCATGGCGAGCAGGACGATCGAAAAAGCGGTCACGGGCAAAAGTCCAATGCGGAGAACGGAGACATATCGGCTTATACATAGGCGATACGCCACCCGGTTTCAAATAGCCATGACCGCTCCGGCGCAGCAGGTCAACGATTCGCCCTTAACCATCGCCCGCACCGGGAGCCATTGTGCTGGCAGCCGGGCGCTGCTAAGCGCCGCGGCAACCGTCCGCCGCGGGTCCGATACGGATGTGCGGATGCGGATATTGTTTCCATCTTTTCAGCGAAAGTTCCTTTCATCATGGCCGACGAGACGAGCCCCGACCTCAACAATCCCGCGCTGCAGCCGAACGGCGAAGACACGAGCCCGGCGATCGGCTTGATCTCGCAATATGTGAAGGATCTCTCGTTCGAGAACCCGAACGCTCCCGCGGTCTATCAGTGGCAGGAAGCGCCGCAGGTCGACGTCCAGTTCAACATCGCCGCCGACAGCGTCGGCGACAATCTGTACGAAGTGACGCTCAAAATCGACGTAACGTCGAAGACCGAGCAGGGAACGAGCTTCGTGATCGACCTCAAATATGCCGGCCTGTTCGGCGTCCGCAACGTCCCCGACGACCAGCTTCAGCCCTTTTTCCTCGCCGAAGCGCCGCGCATCCTCTTCCCCTTCGCGCGCCGGGTCGTCGCCGATGCAGTGCAGGATGGCGGTTTTCCGCCGCTGCTGCTCGAACCGATCGATTTCCACGGCCTGTTCATGCAGCAGGTCCAGGCGACGCAGGCCGAGACGGCCGGCGAAGTCACGGTCGGCCAGGCATAAGCACCCGGGTGGGGGGCGGGCTGAAGGCTTGAGCAGCCTCATCAAAAGCGTGGGGACGATCGGCGGGCTGACGATGGTCAGCCGCATTTTCGGTTTCGCGCGCGACATGCTGCTCAGCCGCATTCTCGGCGCCGGCGGCGTCGCCGACGCCTGGCAACTCGCCTTCCAGCTGCCCAATATATTCCGCCGCCTGTTTGCCGAAGGCGCATTCGCCGCCGCCTTTATCCCGCTGTTCAACCAGCGGATGACCAAGGAGGGCGATCACAGCGAAGCGCGCGCCTTTGCCGACGCGGTGCTCGCGGTGCTGATCCCGACCCTGATCGTCTTTTCGGCGCTGCTGCTGATCGTGATGCCGTGGGTGATGGGGCTGTTCGCGAGCGGCGCGCTGCAGGCCGACGGCGAAACTTTCGACCTCGCCGTGCTGATGGCGCGCATCGCCTTTCCCTATCTCGCTTTCATGAGCGTCGCGACTTTGTTCGCGGCGATCCTCAACAGCCTGTCGCGCTTCGCCGCCGCCGCCGCCGCGCCGATCCTGCTCAACATCTGCCTGATCGGCGCGCTGCTGCTCGGCCTTTTTACCGGCGACAGCAGCGAAGCGTCCAAGGCCGCGACCGGGCTCTATCTGGCGATATCGGTCTCGCTTTCGGGCCTGTTTCAGCTCGGATGGCTCTATTACTGGGTTCGGCGGTCAGGGTTTCGCCCCGCGCTGCGCCGCCCGCGCCTGACTGCCGATGTGCGCGAGATGGGGGTGCTGATCCTGCCCGCGGTCTTCGGCGCCGGCGTCTATCAGATCAGCCGCTTCATCGACCTTTTCTTCATTGCGACGCTCCCCGACAAGAGCATCACCTATCTTGCGATGGCCGACCGGCTCAACCAGCTGCCGCTCGGGATTATCGGCATCGCGCTCGGCACCGCGATCCTGCCCGCGTTGTCGCGCTTCGTCGCGCAGGACGATCGCGACGGCGCCGCGCGCCTGCAGAGCAACGCGGTTGAACTCGCGATGCTGCTCACCCTCCCCGCCGCGGTCGCGCTGTTCGTCGCGGGGCCCGCGATCACCAGCGCCTTCTATGTCGGCGGACAATATAGCTTCGCCGACGGCCTTGCGACCGGGGCGGTCGTCGGCGGGCTCGTCGTCGGCCTGCCCGCCTATGTGCTGGTAAAGGTGCTCGTCCCCAATTTCTTCGCGCGCAAGGATACGCGCACGCCGGTGTGGACCGCCGCGGTTTCGCTGGCGATCAATATTGCGCTCAACCTGTTGCTGATCCCGCCGCTCGGCATCGTCGGGCTCGCGCTGGCAGGGTCGATCGCGGCCTGGTGCAACGTTGGGATGCTGTACACGATCCTGCATCGCAAGGGACTGTTCCGCCTCTCCGGCCGGGTAGCCGGGCGGATCGCCCGGATCGTCCTGGCCGCGGCGGCGATGGCGGCGGCGCTCTATTATGCGATTCCCTTGGCAGGCGACGCTTTCATCGGGGGGGTGTTCGAACGGGTCGTAGCGCTGGGCGCGCTGGTGGCGACGGGCGCGATCATATTCTTTGGTTGCGCCTTCCTGTTCGGCGTGGTCAATCGCGACACCGTCGGCCAGCTGCGCCGGCGCAAACTCTGAACTTCAGACGGGACGATCGACATGCGGACGCTTTCGGGCATTCAGCCCACCGGAAATTTGCACCTCGGCAACTATCTGGGCGCGATCCGCAACTGGGTGCGCATGCAGGACGAGATGGAGGGCGACAAGCTCTATTTCCTCGCCGATCTGCACGCGATTTCGATGCCGCACGTCCCGGCGGAGCTGACCGCGAACACGCGCGCGATGACCGCCGCGCTCGTCGCCTGCGGGATCGACACCGACCGCTCGATCCTGTTCAATCAAGCGCGCGTCCCCGCGCACGCCGAGCTGCAATGGCTCCTCAACGGCACCGCGCGGCTCGGCTGGCTCAACCGCATGACGCAGTTCAAGGACAAGTCGGGCAAAAACCGCGAAAGCGCGTCGGCGGCGCTTTATACCTACCCGGTTCTGCAGGCCGCCGACGTGCTGCTCTATCAGACGACGCACGTGCCGGTCGGCGAGGATCAGAAGCAGCATCTCGAACTCGCGCGCGACGTCGCGCAGAAGTTCAACAACGATTATGCCAGCGACGACGCACCGGTGTTCACGCTGCCCGAACCAATCATCCCGGCGGGTCTCGCGCGCATCATGAGCCTGCGCGACGGCGCCGCGAAGATGTCGAAGTCCGACCCGTCGGACATGAGCCGCATCAACCTGACCGACGACGCCGACACGATGATGCAGAAGGTCCGCAAGGCGAAGACCGATCCCGAGGTACTACCGTCCGAAGCGGCGGGGCTCGAAGGACGTCCCGAGGCGCGCAACCTCGTCGGCATCTATGCCGCGCTCGCCGATACGAGCGTCGACGCGGTGCTGCGCGACCATGCGGGGCAAGGGTTCGGGGCGTTCAAGCCCGCGCTCGGCGAATTGCTGATCGAAAAGCTCGCGCCGATCAACGCGCGCTTCGTCGCGCTGAAGGACGATGCCGCGGCGCTCGACGCGATCCTTGACAAGGGCGCCGTGAAGGCGCGCGCGCTAGCGAAGCCGACCCTCGACGCGGCCTATGCCGCGCTGGGGCTCTGCCGCTGACGCCGGATCGCTTGGACGCTGTTCCGCAAGCGGAATTTCTTGTTTTTGCGTTTCCGTTCCCCATATCCTGGGAGTAGAACGTCCATGCGACGAAACGGGTTCAACCAAGGTTAAGTCGCGTTGGCATAGTCTATGGTATGAGAGCGCGGCATGAACGCGCACCCGAATCACGGAGCCAAGACGATGAGCAAGATCAATTTCCGGCGACTGGGCCTTGCCGCCATGACGGGTGCCGCGCTCGCTTTGACCGGCTGTGCGACGCCGTTCAAGGCCGATGTCGCGCGCTTCCAGTCGCAGCTTCCTGCGCCGCAGGGTCAGAGCTTTGTCGTCGAGGCCAGCAACCCGGCGCTGCAGGGCGGCATCGAGTTCGGCCAATATGCCAATATCGTGGCGGGCGAACTGACGCGCTACGGCTATCGCCCCGCCGCGAACGGCGAACGCGCCGACCTGGTCGTCCGCATGGACTATGGGGTCGACAAGGGCCGCGAACGCGTCGTGTCGAGCCCGGGCTTCGGTGATCCCTGGTACGGCGGCGGCTGGTACGGCCGTGGCTTCTATCGTCCGGTGATCGTCACCGGCCGCGGCGGGCGCCGTTATGTCTATGGCTATCGCGACCCCTTCCTGTGGGGCGGCTTCGGGCCCGGCTGGGGCTATAATGATGTGTCGAGCTACACCGTCTATACCAGCGGCCTGAACCTTCAGATCGACCGCGCCGCCGACGGCTCGCGCCTGTTCGAGGGCCATGCCGAGGCGCAGTCGCGCGACAACAACCTCCAGACGATCGTCCCGAACCTCGTCGAAGCGATGTTTACCGGCTTCCCGGGCAACTCGGGCGAACGCGTACGGATCACGGTCGCGCCGCCCGAAAGGGGCTGAACGACTTTAAGGCCAAACAAAAGGCTCGCCCTCCAGACGGAAGGCGGGCCTTTTTATGGTAATGAGAATGGCTGTTTTCGGGCGGTTTGCTTCCGTCTCTTTATTCGTCACCCCGGACTTGATCCGGGGTCCCGCTTGATGCCGAAGACCAGTCGACGCCCCAAAAAGCGGGATCCCGGGTCAAGCCCGGGATGACGGAAGTGGAGGAGAGCAACGACAGCTCTCCACCCCAATGCAGCCGTTCGAGCGGCGCGTGCGTTGTGGGCAAAGCCGGGATAACCCCGGCATAGCCCTGTGGATCAGCTGTTGAGAGTGCGGCGGATCGCGGCGATCTCGGCGTCGAGCTCGCTGTCGGCGACGCGCAGCGCCTCGACCGTGCGCACCGCGTGGATCACCGTCGAATGGTCGCGCCCGCCGAAACGGCGCCCGATTTCGGGATAGGAGCGCGGCGTGAGTTCCTTTGCGAGGTACATCGCGACCTGGCGCGGGCGCGCGACCGCGCGGACGCGGCGCTTCGACGCCATTTCAGACTTGTCGAGCCGGTAGTGCGCGCAGACCGCGCGCTGGATCTCGTCGATCGTGATGCGCGGGCGCGCGCTGCGGACATTTTCGGCGAGCCGGTCTTCGGCAAGCGCGAGGTCGACCGTTGTGCCGGTCAGCGCGGCATAGGCGAGCAGCTTGTTGAGCGCGCCCTCAAGCTCGCGAATGTTGCGCGTGAAATGCTTGACCAGATAGGCGACGACCGCATCGGGAACCTCGACCATCGGCATCGCGGCGAGCCGCTGGCGGATGATGCGTTCGCGAAGATCGTCCTCGGGCGCTTCGATATCGGCGACGAGCCCGCCCGACAGGCGCGACAGCAGCCGCGCCTCGACCCCGTCGAGCATCGCGGGCGGGCGGTCGGCCGTAACGACGAGGCGCTTGCCGGCGGTCATCAGATCGTCGATCGTGTGGAGCAGTTCCTCCTGTGTCGAATTCTTGCCGATCACGAACTGGAGGTCATCGAGCAGCAGCAGGTCGGCGGCGCGCAGCCGCGCCTTGAACGCCATCATGTCGCCGCCGCGCATTGCGCCGACGAACTCGAGCATGAACTTCTCCGCCGACATCAGGATGATGTTCGCGGTCGGGTGCGCCGCGGCATAATCCTGGGCGATCGCCTGGAGGAGGTGCGTCTTGCCCTGCCCGGTGCCTGAGCAGAGGTAGAGCGGGTTGAACTGCGGCGCTTCGACCATCGCCATGCGGCGCGCGGCGTTGGCAGCGAGGATGTTGCTGCGCGCAACGACGAAGCGGTCGAACGACAGGCGCGGGTCGAAACCGAGGAGCGCGGGGTTGGCGGCGGGCGCAGGCGGCGCGTCGAAACTCGGCAGCGGCGCGGCGGCAAGATTCGCCGCGCGGTCGTCCGCCGCGGCGCCGCCGCGCACCATGACGCTGCGCACCGCGGGCAATTGCTGCCGCCACGCGAGTTCGAGCCGGTCGCCGAAGCGTTCGTTGATCCAGTTGGCCGAAAAGCGGCTGACGGTCTCGAGCGTCACGACGCCCGACAGCGCGCAATAATCGGCAAAGCGTACGGGTTTCAGCCAATGGTCGAAGGTGCGCACGCCGAGGTCGCGGCGCAGCCCTTCGGCGACGCGCGGCCAGAGCGTGGCGGCGTCGCCGTTCATCGCTCTGTCTTTTGCTTCATGCCCATGCCGATTGCCGCTCTCTGTCACGCCGTGCCGCCCCCTCAGGTCCCCTTTGCGCCGGAGTTTCGGGCGGCCGGCCACATGCCGATTCGTCGCCTGCGCCGGGCACAGGTTCTCATCCGGGCAAGGAGCCCGAAAGGATGCGAATCATGTCGATGTAGCGGCCGCCGGCGAAGGCCGACGACGCACCTGTCTAGTCAGGGCGCGGCGAGTCTATCAAGGGCTCGCCGTGTAAAAATACTGAAATAAAAATCTTGACTCGCCGGGGCCGCCGGAATCGCGTCAAAACTCCATTTTATCTTTTATTATCAAGTTCTTATTTGTTACATTCTGGCGGCCAAACAACGAATCGCGGCAATTCCGTCACTTACCGCGCTGCAACACTATTGCCACCGGGCTGTCACAATATCGGGCGCAAAAAAAGACCCGCGGGCAAGATGCCAGCGGGTCCTTTTTGTTCCCTTTCGGGACGTCGGCGATCAGGCGATCGCGTTCACGCTCTTCGTCAGGCGCGAATATTTGCGCGCGACGGTGTTCTTGTGGAGCACGCCCTTGGCGACGCCGCGCGCCATTTCGGGCTGCGCAGCCTTCAGCGCGGCAGCAGCGGCGTCCTTGTCACCGGCGGCGACGGCCGTTTCGACCTTCTTCACCAGCGTGCGAATGCGCGAAACGCGATTCTTGTTCACGACGGTGCGCGCGGTGTTGCGGCGGATGCGCTTCTTTGCCTGCGGCGTATTGGCCATAAATTCCTCTAGTCTTTCAAACGGTCTACATGGTCGGAGCACAGCCTAAACGGAGCAGCCGAATCGCGCGAGATGCAGCGAATCAATGTCCGGATGCGGCCGGTTCCGGACGACCGGACCCTGCTCGAAGGGTGCGCGCATAGCGATGAAGGGCGATTTGGTCAATGGCTTTGCGGGCAATATCCCGCATTATCGTTGGCATTTGGGGCAAAAGAAGGTCGAACGGCCGCTCTGCACGATCCGCGCGATCGTCCCGCCGCATTCGCAGGCCTCTTTCTCGCGGCCATAGACGCGCCAGTCCTTGGCGAAATAGCCGAGTTCGCCCTCGGGGCCGAGGAAGTCGCGCAAAGTCGAGCCCCCCGCCGCGATCGCCGCGATCAGCACCTCTTTGATCGCGGGAACGAGCGCCGCGAGTTTCGCCCTCGGCAAGTCGGCGGCGGGCTTCGTCGGCGCTATTTTCGCCATGTTGAGTGCCTCGCAGACATAGATATTGCCCAGCCCCGCAACGATCGTTTGATCGAGCAGCATCGCCTTGACCGGCGCGCGGCGTCCGGCGAGCGCCTTTGCCAGATAGGCCGCGTCGAATTCGTCCGAGAGCGGCTCGGGGCCCAGCGTCACAAAGGATGCAAAGCGCGTGAGCGGATCGCCGCTCACCAGATCGACCGAGCCGAATCGGCGCGGGTCGTGGAGGAAGAGCCGGTGCCCCACCCCGGTTTCGAGCAGCAGATGGTCGTGTTTGCCGGCCTTGCCGCCTTCGGTGCGCCAGCGCCCGGACATGCCGAGGTGGAAGATCATATGATCGTCGCGGTCGGTCGAGATAACGCCATATTTGGCGCGACGCGTCAGGGTAGTGACCGTCGCGCCGGTCAGGCGCTGTGCAAGATCGGCAGGAAAAGGCCGGCGCAGGTCGGGGCGAAAGGTGATGACCGAGGTCAACCGCTGGCCCTCGAGGAAGGGCGCGAGCCCGCGGACGGTGGTTTCGACTTCGGGTAGCTCGGGCATATCGCGCATCGGGCTACGCGCCATTTGCGCGGGCGGCAAGGCCCGGCTAAAGGCCGTTCGACTTTACCCCTCCCCCGCAAAGGCGCGCGCATCATGGCCACTCCCGACACCGTCAGCTTCGGCTATGAACAGGTCCCCGCGGGCGCGAAGACCGCGATGGTCGGCGAAGTGTTCAGCCGCGTCGCGCGCAAATATGACATCATGAACGACGCGATGTCGGGGGGGATGCACCGCCTGTGGAAGGACCGCTTCGTACGCCGCGTGAAGCCGCGCGAAGGCGAGACGATCCTCGACATGGCGGGCGGCACCGGCGACATCGCCTTTCGTATGGAGCGCTTCGGCGCGAGCATCACGGTCGCCGACATCAACCCCGACATGCTCGGCGTCGGCATGAAGCGCGCGGCAGAGCGCGGGATCGACAGCCTCGTGTGGTCCGAGCAGAACGCCGAAAAGCTGAGCTTTCCGGACCAATTCTTCGACGCTTATACGATCGCCTTCGGCATCCGCAACGTCACCGACATTCCCGCGGCACTGAAGGAAGCGCACCGTGTGCTGCGCTATGGCGGGCGTTTCTTCTGCCTCGAATTTTCGACCAACGAATGGCCGGGTTTCGCGCAGGCCTATGACGCTTATTCGCATCACCTCGTCCCCAAGCTCGGCAAGCTGATTGCCGACGACGAGGACAGCTATCGCTATCTGATCGAATCGATCCGCCGTTTCCCGCCGATGCCGCAGTTCGCGAAGATGATCCGCGAAGCCGGCTTCACCGCGGTCAAGGTCGAGCCGATCCTCGGCGGTCTCGTCGCGATCCACAGCGGGTGGAAGGCTTGACCCGACCCGTCACCCATATCGTCCGCCTGCTGAAGTGGGGACGCATTCTCGCACGCCACGGCGCGCTGCGCGGGATCGAAACCGCGCCGCAGACGCCGCCGGGGGTCAAGCGGTTGTGCCGCCTTGCGCGGCTCGGCACGATCCAGCCGAAGCTACCCGACTATGCCGCCGCCTTTCAGGCGATCGGCCCCGCGGCGGTCAAGCTGGGACAGACGCTCGCGACGCGCCCCGACCTCGTCGGCGAAGAGGCGGCGCGCAACCTGCTGACGCTGCAGGACGCGCTCGCGCCCGTCGCGTTCGACCGCATCCGGCAGGAAATCGAGGCGACCTTCGAAGCGCCGCTCGAAAGCCTTTACCGCGAGTTCGACCCCGAGCCCGTCGGTTCGGCGTCGATCGCGCAGGTCCACCGCGCGGTGACGACCGACGGGCGGCAGGTCGCGGTCAAGGTGCGCCGCCCGGGCATCGACAAGCAATTCGCGCGCGACATCGAAACCTATGAATGGGCGGCCGCGCATCTCGAAGCCTTTGGCGGTGAAGCCGCGCGCCTGCGCCCGCGGCAGGTGATCGCCAATTTCCGCCGCTGGACCTTGCGCGAACTCGACCTGCGCCGCGAAGCGGCCTCGGCATCCGAACTCGCCGACGCGATGACCGCGGTGCCCGAATATGAGGTGCCGGCGATCGACTGGGATCGCACCGCGAGCCGCGTGATGACGATGAGCTGGATCGACGGCGTCAAAATCTCGCACCGCGACCGGCTCGTCGCAGCGGGGCACGACATGGAGGCGCTGGCGTCGAACCTCGTCCACGCCTTTCTGCGGCAGGCGATCGCCGAGGGATTTTTCCACGCCGACATGCACCAGGGCAATTTGTTCGTGAAGGCCGATGGCACGATCGCCGCGGTCGATTTCGGCATCATGGGGCGGATCAACCGGCAGGCGCGCTACTGGCTCGCCGAGATCCTCTATGGGCTGACCACGGGCAATTACCGCCGCGTCGCCGAAATCCATTTCGAGGCGCAATATGTGCCCGATTATCACAGCGTCGAGGAATTCGCGACGGCGTTGCGCGCGGTCGGCGAGCCGATGCGCGGCAAGCCGGTGAGCGAGCTTTCGGTCGGGCAGATGCTCGACGGGCTGTTCGCGATCACGCGCGATTTCGACATGCAGACGCAGCCGCACCTGCTGCTGCTCCAGAAGACGATGGTGATGGTCGAGGGCGTCGCGACGATGCTCAATCCCAAGATCAATATGTGGGATGTCTCGGGGCCCTTCGTCAGCGCGTGGATTCGCGACGAACTCGGCCCCGAAGCCGCACTCGCCGACGGGATTCGCGAACAGGGCAAGACGCTCGCGCTGATCCCCGACATCATTCGCCGCCTCGACGCGCAATTGCCGAAGAAGGGCGCCGCCCCGCCCGCCCCGCCGCTGCCCGACATCGCGCTGATGTGGGACAAGGGCGAACGGCGACGCTGGTGGCGCTATGCGCTGACCGCGCTTGCGGGTGCCGCGGCGGGGGCCGGCCTCCTGACCTGGCTCGGCTGAGCCGACGCACGCGCAGCCTTGGTTACCGGACATTTACCCTAAATCATTAGGACCTGACCTCGACCAACCCCGGACGCGAAATCCGGACAAAACCGAGGTTTCATGCGCCACGACATCCTGATTGCCGATTCGCCGCTAACAATCGACGCGCTGCCGCTCGAGGTCGCGGTCGTCGTGCCGACGCGCAACGAAGCCGCCAATGTCGAAAAACTGATCGCAAAACTTTCGGTCGTGCTCGCGGGGCGCGGCTGGGAAGTCCTGTTCGTCGACGATGATTCGCCCGACGGGACGAGCGAACTCGTCCGCCGCATCGCCCGCACATCGCGGCATATACGGATCGTCCAGCGCGTCGGCCGGCGGGGGCTGTCGTCGGCAGTGGTCGAGGGCATTTTGGCGACCGCGGCGCCGATTATCGCGGTGATGGACGGCGACCTTCAGCATAGCGAGGAGGCGCTACCGCGGCTGATCGACGCGGTCACAAACGGCGGCGCCGATATCGCCGTCGGCACCCGCTATGTCGCGGGCGGCGGAATAGGCGATTGGGACAAGGACCGCGCGCGGATGAGCCGGCTCGCGACGCGCGCCGGCCAGATCGCACTCGGCACCGACGTGAGCGACCCGATGAGCGGCTTTTTTGCGGTTCGCCGTGAGGCGTTCGAGCGCGCATTGCCCCGGCTCTCAGCGGTCGGCTTCAAGATATTGATCGACATATTGGCGTCGAGCCCAGCGCCGCTGAAGGTCGCCGAAATTCCCTATCAGTTCCGCACGCGCGAGGCGGGCGAGAGCAAGTTGGGGGTGCGCGTGATCGCTGAATATGCCGAACTGATCGCCGACAAGACTATCGGCCGCTTCATGCCCGTGCGCTTGCTCAAATTCCTGATGGTCGGCGGGCTCGGCGTGTTCGTTCATCTCGCGGTCCTGCGCACGATCCTCGGCACCGGCAGCGCGTTCGTCACCGCGCAGACCGCGGCGGTGATGACAGCGATCGCCTTCAACTTCTTCCTCAACAACAGCTTCACCTATGCCGACCGCAAGCTGAAGGGCTGGCGCCTGATCGGCGGTCTTGCGAGCTTCTATGCGATTTCGGCGCTGGGCGCGGTGGCCAATATCGGCATCGGCACCTGGATGGCGGGGCATGACGAGCGCTGGTGGGTCGCCGGGGTCGCGGGCGTCGTCGTCGGCGCGATCTGGAACTTCGCCATGTCGTCGGCACTGACCTGGCGCAAATGAACGAGGTCGCGCCCGGCTGGAACCGCTTCGCGGGGATTTCGCGCCCGGTCGCGGCTGCCGTGCTGGCGCTGCTGGCGCTTCTGATGGCGTGGGGCGCGGCGGGCGGCGTCGGCGGCAATCATGTCGCGGTCGCCAAGCCGGCATCGGTCCATTTCGACGGCTTGGTCGGCGATCATGCGCTTTACGCGCGCATCGCGCAGCGCGTTGCGGGAGGCGAATCCTATTATCCGGCGGCGGCGGCCGAACATCGGAGCGGCCATTATCCGCTGCGCCCCTTTGTGACCGTCCGCCTGCCGACGCTCGCCCATATTGTCGCCGCGCTGGGCGAGCGGAAGGCCATGCTCATCTTCGTGCTGATCGGCGGCGCGGCGATCCTTGCCTGGTATCGGCGATTACGGACCGAACCCGAGGCCCCGCGCTACGCCGCGATCGGCGCGCTGTTCGTCGCGGTCAATCTGACACAGCTCGCCGCGCGCGAGTGGCTCTATATTCACGAGGTCGCGGCGGGGGTCCTTCTCGCGCTTGCCCTCGCGCTCTATCGCCCTGCGCGCCCATGGGCGACGATGCTCCTCGTCGCCGCCGCGCTGGCGATCCGCGAGACGGTTTTGCCCGTCGCGATGCTGTTCGGGCTGTTCGCGCTCATCGATCGCGACTGGCGCGCGGTGGCGGGCTGGCTGGTGCTTGGCCTGTGTTTCGCCGGGGGGGTTGCTGCGCATGTCGCGGCGCTCGCCGCGGTCACCACCCCCGCCGACCCTGCAAGCCAGGGCTGGCACGGACAGGGCGGCTGGATCGCCTATCTGTCCTTCGTTCAGGCCTCCTCGATCCTGCGTTTCTTCGAAGGCTGGGCGGCCGCCCTGCTCGTGCCGCTCGCGCTGCTCGGCTGGGCGGCGTGGCGTTCGCGGCTGGGGCTCGCGATGTTGCTGATCCAGCTCTTCTATGCCGCCCTGCTGATGCTCTTCGCGCGCCCGGCCAATTTCTATTGGGCGATGCTCATCGCCCCGACGCTGTTCGTCGGCCTCGCCTTCGCTCCCGCCGCGCTCGCCGCCCTGGCGCGTTCGCTGTTGCGCCCGGCGCGCGCCGGTCCCGCTGCGGCTTAGGCGTCCTTGAACTGGGGCGAGGAAGCGCATAACTGGATGGCGAAGGAGACGGCGATGAATCAACCCCTGTCGATCGCCGCCCGCACCGGGCTGGCCCGCCACCGCTGATGGCCGCACCGCGCATCCTGCTCATCATCGGCGGCGGTATCGCCGCGTATAAGAGCATCGAGCTTGTCCGCCTGCTCCGCAAGGCCGGCATGACCGTACGCTGCGTGCTCACGCGCGCGGGCGAGCAGTTCGTCACGCCGCTGACATTGGCCGCGCTCAGCGAAAACAAGGTTTATACCAACCTCTTCGACCTCAAGGACGAAGTCGAGATGGGGCATATCCAATTGAGCCGCGAAGCCGATCTGGTCGTCGTCGCGCCCGCGACCGCCGACCTGCTCGCGAAGATGGCGGGGGGAATCGCCGACGACTTGGCGACCACCCTGTTGCTCGCGACCGACAAGCCTGTGCTCGCGGTACCCGCGATGAATGTGCGCATGTGGCTGCACGCCGCGACCCGGCGCAATGTCGCGACGCTGCGCGGCGACGGGGTGACGGTGATGGAGCCCGACGAGGGCGAGATGGCGTGCGGCGAATATGGCCCCGGCCGCTTGCCCGATCCGCAGGCGATCAAGGATGCGATCGACGCCGCGCTAGCCAACGCGCCCGCCCTCGTGCCGCTCACCGGCCAGCCCGATTTTGCGCCTGCCAACCACCGCCCGCTGTTCGGGCGGCGCATCCTGATCACCGCGGGGCCGACGCACGAACCGATCGACCCGGTGCGCTACATCGCCAACCGGTCGAGCGGAAAGCAGGGTTTCGCAATCGCCGCCGCCGCCGCCGAGGCCGGCGCCGAGGTGCTGCTGATAGCAGGCCCCGTCGCGCTCCCGACCCCGCCCGGCGTGATCCGCGTCGATGTCGAAACTGCGGTCGAGATGGCCGCCGAGGTCGCCGAAGGCCTGCCCGTCGATGCCGCGATCATGGTCGCCGCAGTCGCCGACTGGCGCGCGGCCGACACGCAGGCGCAAAAGATCAAGAAGGATGGCAGCGGGCGGGTCCCGCCGCTCGCGCTCGCCGAGAATCCCGACATCCTCGCCAGCGTCGCGAAAAGCGCCGCGCGCCCGCCCCTCCTGATCGGTTTCGCCGCCGAGACCAACGATGTGATCGCGCACGCCGAAGCGAAGCTCGCGCGCAAGGGATGCGACTGGATCGTCGCCAATGACGTCTCCGCCGACCCGATGGGCGGCGAAAGCAACCGCGTGCATATCGTTAGCCAAGACGGCGTAGACAGTTGGGACCGGCTGCCCAAACAGGCCGTCGCCCGCAAATTGATGGAAAAGATCGCCGATGAGCTCGAAAAACGTGTCCCACTTGAAAGAGATTGAAATCGCCATCCAGCGGCTGCCCAACGGCGGCGGCCTGCCCCTCCCCGCCTATGCGTCGGACGGTGCGGCCGGGATGGACGTTGTCGCGGCGGAAACGCTGACGCTCCGCCCCGGCACGCGCCACGCGGTCGCCACGGGCTTCGCAATGGCGATCCCCGCCGGTTACGAGGTGCAGGTGCGCCCGCGTTCGGGGCTCGCATTGAAGCATGGCGTCACCTGCCTCAACACGCCGGGGACGATCGACAGCGATTATCGCGGCGAAGTGAAGGTGATCCTCGCCAACCTCGGCGACGAGCCGTTCGACATCAAACGCGGCGACCGCATCGCCCAGCTCGTCCCCGCCCCGGTCCAGCGCGCCGCCTTCGCCGAAGTGACGACGCTCGACGAGACGGCGCGCGGCGCGGGCGGCTTCGGCTCGACCGGGGTCGAAAGCGACGCCATCGACGAGACCGCGGCCACCGCCGGCCTTGCCTCGCTTTCGGGCATCAAGCTGCGCTGACCGGCCGTGCTCAGCGATGCCGAACTTGATCGCTACGCGCGCCAGATCATCCTGCCGCAGTTCGGCGGCGCGGGGCAGGCGAAGCTGAAAGCGAGCCATGTCGCGGTGATCGGCGCGGGCGGGATCGGCTGTCCGGCGATCACCTATCTGGCGGCGGCCGGCGTGGGCAGGCTGACGATCATCGACCATGACCATGTCGAGCTGTCGAACCTGCAGCGCCAGCCTTTGTTCACCGACGCCGATATCGGCGCATCCAAGGCCGAGGTCGCGGCCGATGCGGCGCGGCGGATCAATCCGCATGTCGAGGCGGTCGCGGTCGTGGAGCGCCTCGTCGCCGCGAACGCGAAAGCGCTGCTGGCGGGCGCCAGCCTGATTCTCGACGGATGCGACAATTTCGACACGCGGCTTGCCGTCAACCGCGCCGCCTTGGCGCTCGAAAGCCCGCTACTCTCCGCTGCCATCGGCGCGTTCGAGGGGCAGGTCGCGCTCTACGAGGGATGGCGCGCCGGCGCGCCTTGCTATCAGTGCCTCGTCGGCGCCGATCCCGACCGGGAGGGGATCAATTGTGCCGAGACCGGAGTGATGGGCGCGCTCGCGGGCATGGTCGGGACGATGGCGGCGCTCGAGGCGGTGCGCGCGCTGAGCGGCTGGGGATCGCCGCTTGCGGGGCGGCTCGCCATCGTCGACATGCTCGAGCGGCGCTGGCGCGAGGTCGGCGTCGCCAAGGATCCGGGGTGCCCGGCATGTCGCAGCTGAACATCATCGTCGCGGTCGCCGAGGGGCGGCGGCTCTATGCGGCGCTCGAAGCCGCAATGGCATCGGCAGCGCTGGGGCGCCCGGCGCGCGTCTTCCTGCAAGGCGAGGCCGCGGCGTTGCTGCGCGCCCCGGTGTTGTTCGGCGGCGACGAGGCACGCCGCGCAGCGGGCCAGCCCGATCTCGCCTGGTTAATCGAGGAAGCGGCCGCGATGGATGTTGCGCTGTTCGTCTGCCAGTCGGGCATGGCGCTCGTCGGGTCGACGGCGACCGAGCTGGTCCCGCACGTCCGCACCGCGGGGCTGGTCAGCTTCCTCGCCGACGTTGGCGCCGAGGACCGGCTGATCGTCTATTAAGGCCCAAAAGCCCCCTAGGGATTGTCGCAGACCTTGATCGCCTCGGGCCCCGGGCGTTTGCCCTTGGGCACGAAACGCGCGAGATAGCCGCCAGCATGCTGCTTGTCGTCGTAAGAGACGAGCTTGTAGCCGACCGCCTGAAATTCGCAGACGAGCAGGCGGAAGGGCGTGCCATGCTGCGCGATCGGACGGTCGCCGTCGACCACGATCACCTGCCCGCCTTGGCGCAACGCCGGGCGCAGGCGCCACAGGAAGGCGTAGGGTTCGCCGATCTCGTGATACATATGGACCATGAAGACGCGGTCGAAGCTCGCCGCGGGCAGGCGCGGATCGTCGACCGCGCCGAGCTTCAGCGAGACATTGTCGAGCCGCTCGCGCGCGACTCGGTCGGCGAGCCGTTCGATCACCTCGGGCATGATGTCCTGCGCGAGCACACGGCCGTTGGCGCCGACGCGCTGCGCGAGGCGCACGGTATAATAGCCGTCGCCGGCACCGATGTCGGCGACGGTCATGCCGGGACGGACATCGGCCGAATCCATGACATCCTCGGCCTCGTTGACGCGGTCGCGCGCTTCCTCGGTCGACCATTTGGTCGAAACGGTGGAGGCGACCGGGCGATCGGCGGGCGGAAAGTCGCGCGCGCTCGTGGCGCGGTCGCCGTCGTCGCCCCATGGCGCTTCGCAGCCGCTAAGCAGCGGCAGGAGCGCGAGGGCGAAGGCAGCGCGCTTCATCAATCGATGTCCTCCACCTCGACCTTCTCGCCCGTCACCTTCTGCGAAAGGGCGGCCGCCATGAAGGGATCGAGCGCGCCGTCGAGCACGTCGCCGGGGGCGGTCGAGGTCACACCGGTGCGCAGGTCCTTCACCAGCTGATAGGGCTGGAGGACATAGGAACGGATCTGGTGGCCCCAGCCGATTTCGGTTTTCGCCTGATATTCGCCCGACGCCGCGGCCTCGCGCTTCTGGAGCTCGGCCTCATACATGCGCGCCTTCAGCATCCCCATCGCGGTCGCGCGGTTCTTGTGCTGCGACCGGTCGTTCTGGCTCGCGACGACGATCCCGGTCGGGATGTGCGTGATGCGCACCGCCGAATCGGTCGTGTTGACATGCTGCCCGCCCGCGCCCGAGGCGCGATAGGTATCGATCTTGAGGTCGCCCTCGTTGATCTCGATCTCGATATTGTCGTCGATCACCGGATAGACCCAGACGCTCGAAAAGCTCGTGTGGCGCCGCGCCGAACTGTCATAGGGCGAAATGCGGACGAGGCGGTGGACGCCGCTTTCGGTCTTGGCATAACCATAGGCATTCTCGCCCTTGACCAGCATCGTCGCCGACTTGATGCCCGCCTGTTCGCCGGCCTGATATTCGACAAGTTCGACCTTCATTCCGCGCTTTTCAGCCCAGCGCATATACATGCGCTGGAGCATCTCGGCCCAGTCCTGGCTTTCGGTACCGCCGGCGCCGGCATGGACTTCGATATAGCAGTCGTTGCCGTCGGCCTCGCCCGCGAGCAGCGCCTTGATCTTGTCTTCCTCGGCACGCGCGGCGAGCGTCGCCAAGGAGGCCACGGCCTCGTCGACCATCGCCTCGTCGCCTTCCATCTCGGCGAGCTCGATCAGTTCGGCGGTGTCGGCGCATTCGGTCTCGATCGCACGCGTCGCGGTGATCGCCTCGTCGAGCCGGCGGCGTTCGCGCATCACTTCTTGCGCCGCCTTGGCGTCGTTCCACAGCGTCGGGTCTTCGACCTTCGCATTGAGTTCGTCGAGCCGCCGCACCGCGCGGTCCCAGTCGAGAAAGCGGCGCAGCAGCGCCAGCGCGGCGCCAATCTTGTCGATATGATCCTGCGCTTCGGCGCGCATGTCCTTGCTCCTGAATTATTTGGTTTGCCCTTACGACCTGGAAGGCCGCAGGGGAAGGAGGTGCGCGGCCGTCAGATGATGCCGCCGCGATCCTCCAGGAATTCGCTGTCGCTGCGCCGACCCGGGCTTTGCTGGACGGGCACATCCTGCCGCCGCGGCGCCTTGATCGGCTTGATCTCTTCCTCGCGGATCGTCCGCCGCGGCTCGCTTTCGGGCTTGAAGGCTTCCCAGATGATCGATGCCTTGGGATCGGTGACCGGCCAGGCGCCATAGACGCGGCGTCCCGACTGGCGATCGATCCGCACCATCCGCACGCCCTTCGGCGCCGAAAAGGGAATCGGCTGGCGGTCGGCGAGCGCGGCGAGCGCGAAATCCTTGAAGATCGGCGCGGCATAGCTGCCGCCCTGGGCATAGCCGCCCATGCTGCGCGGCTGGTCGAAACCGATATACATGCCCGCGACGACATCGGGCGTGCCGCCGACGAACCAGACATCGTTCGGCCCCGAGGTCGTCCCGGTCTTGCCGAACAGCGGGACGTCCAGATCGCGCAGCCGCACCGCGGTGCCGCGCTGGACGACGCCTTCGAGCATATGGACGACCTGATAGGCGGTGATCGGATCCATCAGCTGCTTGCCCGACTTGGCGAAGCGCGGCATCGGCCGACCGTCCCAGTCCTTCATGTTGCAGCGTTCACAGGGTTTCCAATTCTTCGGAAAGATCACCTTGCCGCGACGGTCCTGTGCGTAATCGATCACCCGCGGCTTCAGCGCGCGGCCGTGATTGGCGAGCATAGCATAGGCGTTGGTGATCTTCTCGACCGTCGTCGACCCGGCGCCCAGCGCGGTCGAAAGATAGGGTTCGTGCTGGCCGATGCCCATGCGGCTGATCATCTCGACCACCGGTTCCATGCCGACGAGGCTCGCCGCGCGCACCGTCATCAGGTTGCGCGACTGTTCGAGGCCCCAGCGCATCGTGTGTTCGCCGCTGCCGCCCGAATTGCCGAAGTTGCGGAAGCATTTGTTGCCGAGCGCCGCGCCCTGATAGACGCAGAAGGACCCGTCGACGATCATCGTCGCGGGAGTCATGCCGTTGTCGAGCGCGGCGGCATAGACGAAGGGCTTGATCGTCGAGCCCGGCTGGCGTTCGGCCTGCGTCGCGCGATTGAACGACGACAGGCGGACGTCGAAGCCGCCCTGCATCGCATAGATACGGCCCGAGTGCGGGCTTTCGACGACCATGCCGCCCGACACTTCGGGAATATTGCGAAGTGCGTAGCCGTCCCCGCCCGCCGATTTGACGACGATCAGATCGCCCGGGCGCAGCGCCGAAAAGGCGCTGCCGCCGGTCTTGCGATAGCGCATCCCCGCCGAACTCGCGGGCAGGCGTCCGGTGTCGCCGTTCGAAAAGCCGATCCGCGCCTCGCCGCCCGATTTCGAGAGCACCGCGGCGACGCGCCAATTGTCGTAATCGATGCCGATGAAGCTCGATGCGAGGCGGCTCTGCCACTGGTCGTCGGCCTCGATCGTCGCGATCGGCCCCGACCAGCCCTTGCCAGCATCATAGCGCTGAAGGCCCTTGCGCAGCGCCATCGCCGCGGCCCCTTGCATCTTTCCGTCATAGGGCGTGCGCACCCAGAGGCCGCCGGCATAGACGCTGTGGGGGCCATCCTCCGCCGTTTCGCCGAATTCGGCGATCAGCTGGCGCCGGACCTCTTCCATATAATAGCCGCCCACCTGTGCGACCGCACGGTTGCCGCTGTCGGTCAGGCCCAGCGGCATCGCGCGCGCCGCGTCGCGCTGCGCCGCGTTGATCCAGCCATTGTCCTCCATCGACCCGAGCACAAAGTTGCGCCGCGCCAACGCCTCGCGCTCGAAACGGGTGCGGCCGTATTTCTCGGGCGCCTTGGGCAGGATCGCGAGGAAAGCCATTTCGTGGAGCGCGAGCTGGTCGACATCCTTGTCGAAATAGGCGCGGCTCGCCGCCTGCACGCCGAAGCTGCGGCGGCCGAGCGGGATTTCGTTGAGATAAAGTTCGAGAATCTGTTCCTTGGTCAGCGCATCCTCGATGCGCATCGCAAGGATCGCCTCGCGCACCTTGCGGCGATAGCTGAGTTCGTTGGTGAGCAGCAGATTCTTCGCGACCTGCTGCGTAATCGTCGAGGCGCCGACGGGGCGGCCACTACTCGAAAGATTGGTGATGATCGCCGAAGCAATCCCCGGATAATCGATGCCGCCGTGGCTAAAGAAGGTCTTGTCCTCGGCGGCGAGAAAGGCACGGACGAGCAGCTGCGGATATTCGCTATATTCGAGCTGGACGCGGCGTTCGCGGGCATAGGCGTGCACCGGCTTGCCCTCGCCGTCGCGGACCATCGTCGGCAACGGCGGCTCATAGTCGCGAAGCTGGTCGACCGAAGGGAGGTCGCGCGCGAAAATCGCCCAGATCAGCGCGATACCGAGGAGGCCGGCGAGCGCGAGATAGCCGAGCCAGCGGAACCAGCGCCGCGTCCACATGTCGCGCAGCCAGGCGATGACGGCATTGCCGTCGCGGCGAAGGCGAAGGCGGAAATCGGGCGGACTGTCGGCGGCCATATGCCCCCGCCTCTAAAGCCTGTGTCGCCGAAAGGGAAGCGTGGTTGCGGCAAGGCGGGTTACTACTCCCCTCCCGATTGCGGGAGGGGTCGGGGGAGGGCTTGTTTCCGGAGCTTCCGCGACATGCCCTCCCCTAGCCCCTCCCGCAATCGGGAGGGGGACTTAAAAGGTCGAGCAGCGCCCGCCGCAGCATCGCGGCGACTTCGGCGAACACCGCGTCGGTCGAAACCCGATCCTCCTCGTAAAGCATTTCATCGGCCGCGAAGCCGATCTCGACCGCCAGCCGCAGACGCGACCACAGCATAGCGCGGTCGATGCGGGGAAGATGCGCGTGGCAAGCGTCCGCCAGCCGGTCGGCGACATGGCGGTGCGATTCGAGCCGGACATGGACGAGTTGCGGCGACGCGTGGAGCGACCGCAATATCCATACCGCCCCCGGTTCGGCGCGCGTCACCGCGGCGTTTTCGGACAGAAGTTCGCCGATATGGTCGGCCATGGCGGCGATTCCCGCCGGCGCGTGGCGCGCGAGCCAGGCGTCGAGCACCGCATTCTGGCGCTCCATCAGCCGCCGCCCGAGCGCTTCGAGCACCGCATATTTGTCGCCGAAATAGCGGTAGAGCGCGGGCGGCGTCAGCCCGGCGCGCGCCGCGATCATATTGGTCGAAATCCGCTCGACCCCGACCTCGGCGAGCAATTCGCCCGCAACGTCGAGCAAGCGTTCGCGCGTCTGGCGCGCGCGGTCCTGCTGCGGCGGGCGGCGGGCGGCGACGCTCATCGCGCGCGGCCGCGCGCGCTGACCGGCCAGATGTCGACCAGCGTTTCGCCGGAAACGACATGATAACTGTCATAGAGATTCACCGTCGGATCGCAGTGCGGCACGGTCAGGCTGACGGGATCGCCCGGCTGCAATTCCTTTCCGATTTCGGGCGCGATCAGCGCGGCATGTTCGTCGCCCATGAAAGCGAAGAAGGCGGTTTCGGGCGCGCCGCGCTGGACCACCGCGACGCCGCCGTCGGTCGAGAGCGACTTGTACCCGGCGTCGATCGTGACGAGACCGCTGTGATTCGCGCTGACGACCCGCGCATCGACCGACAGCGAAACCTCGAACGGCGGCTCGGCGTCGCCGGTCAGGTCGCAATCGAGATATTGCTTGTCCATGAAGACGTAAGAGCCCGCCTGCAGCTCGGTGAAGGCGCCGAGGTCGAGGTCGATCCGGTGCGTGCCCGTGCCCGACCCGGTGACGAGGCCGGGCGCGAAGCCCGCTTCGGCCAGCGCCGCGATCACCTCCTGCAAATAGGCGGTGCGCTCGACGATCGCGGCGCGGCGGTCGGTGTAGCTTTCGATATGCTGCTGCGACCCGCAATAGAATTGGACGCCGCGATATACGAGGTTCGGCGCTGCCGAAATCGCCGTTGCCAGCGCGACGGCCGCTTCGGCCGAGGCGACGCCGGTGCGCGCGATGCCTGGGTCGATATCGATGACGACGTCGAGCCGCGCGCCGGCGGCGGCGAGCGCCGACTGGAGCCGATTGGCGACGCCCGGATGATCGAGAACCGCCATCAGCCCTTCGGCGGTCACCGCGAGCTTCGCGAGCCGCTCGATCGCGGCGGGCGCTGCAACGGGCGAAGTGATGAGGATACCGGTCACGCCGCCTCCGGCCAATACCTCGGCCTCGCCGATCTTGGCGCAGCAGACCCCGACCGCGCCCGCAGCGATCTGGCGGAGCGCAATGTCGATGCTCTTGTGCGTCTTGGCGTGCGGGCGCAACGCGACGCCGTGCCGGGCGGCGAGCGCCGCCATGCGGCCGATATTGCGGTCGAGCGCGTCGGCGTCGAGGATCAGCGCCGGCGTGTTGAGGTCGGCGCGCGAGCCCTGGCGGCCGATCAGATGCTCGTGCAATTCACGGTCGTTGGTCATGCGAACAAGGTCTCCAGATGCGGATTGAGAAATTTGCCGTGCGGATCAGCGGCGCGGCGCACCGCAGTATAGCGCCCCGCCATCGGATAGAGAGCGGTGACGTCCGCGCGGTTCAGTCGATGACGCTTCGCCCAGTGCGGCCGCCCGCCGGCGCCGCGGAAGGTCGCCTCGGCCGCGGCGAAGAGCTGTTGCCAAGGCATTTTCGCATATTGGTGCATCGAGATCGCGGCGACCGGGCCGGCGTTCATCGGGCTCATCCAGATATCGTCGGCGGCAACGGTGCGATATTCGAAGGGGAAGGTGACCGGCAGCCGTTTCTTGCGGATCCAGCCGACGACTTCAGCTAGCGCCTCGAGTCCGACGGCGCGCGGCATTTCATATTCCATCTCCTCGAAGCGAATCGTGCGGTCGGACGGGAAGATGCTGTGGGCTGGCCCGCGGCGGCTGCCCGAGATGCCGCTTTTCATCATCAACCGCTGGAGCACGGGCGTCAGGAACGGCAGCCGCGCCGAAATGTCGAGGATAAGGCGAAAGGTCGCCTCCTCCATGTCGGTCGTGCTCGGCGGCGGGTCGCACGGGTCGCAGGGATCGAGCGTTTTGAGGATCACATAGTCGCTGTGCGGGAAGAACCAGAATTCGATATGGCGGTGCTGCTGCGCCAACTCATCATAGCTTTCGCGTATCTCTTCCCAGCGGCGCTTCTCGATCCGTTCGGCAAGGTGAAAAGCGGGGACGACCGCGGCCTCGATTTCGGTCGCGACGCCGAACAACCCGAGCGACAGGCGCTGCGCCTAATAGAGGTCGGCGTTCGTCGCGGCATCGCACCAATGCGGCTCGCCTTCGGCATCGACGAGCCGGAAACCGCGGGCGAAGGTCGATAAGGAGCCGAGGTCGACGCCGGTACCATGCGTCCCCGTCGCCATCGCGCCGGCGAGCGATTGCGGATTGACGTCGCCCTGATTGGCGAGCGCCAATCCCTCCTCCCACAGCGCCGAGGTCAGCCGGCGGATGCTCCAGCCCGCGGGAATGCGCGCCGTCCGGCGATCGGCGGCGATGTGGACCGCGCCCGCCATGTCGTCGAGGCTGACGATCAGCTCGCCCGATTCGCAAAGCGGCATGAAACTGTGTCCGGCGCCGGTGACGCGCAGCTTGTGGGCGCTGCGGACGAGCATCGAAAGCTCGTCCTCGCTTTGCGGGCGGACGAACTGTCCGCTGGCTGTGACGCTTCCCGACCAGTTGCTCCATACCATGCTTCTCTCCCGACCAGCGCCACAAAGCTGGCGCCCGCAGAAAAGTTAGTCAAGACTATATTATTTCTGCTTCAAGACCCGGCGATAGGCCGTGGTCAATCTCTCGAGCACGTTCGCCGAATCGCCGCGCGCCGGTGCGCCCAGATGGAGCGTGCGCAACTCGTCCATGAAATCGTCCCAAAGCATGGGACCGCCCTCCTCCAGCAGTTCTTGGCGGATCGACATCTCGTGCGTCACAGGAAGATGCCGCCGGCCCCAAGCGCCCATATGGACGAGCAGCGGCACGAGATCGATCGCCCGTTCGGTCAGGCTGTAGACGGCCTTCTGCTTGTGGGTCGGGTCGTCGGCCTTGGTGAGCAGCCCGGCCTCGACCAGCCGCTTCAGCCGATCGGCAAGGATATTCGACGCGATTCGCTCGTCCGACCCGGTCAGCAATTCGCGGAAATGGCGGCGATTGCCGAACATGATGTCGCGGATGACGATCAGGCTCCAGCGGTCGCCGAGCGTCTCCAGCGTCAGGTTGATCGGGCATCCGGAGCGTGGGTTCGTCACGCATCCGCTGTAGGGCCGAACAAAACTGCTTGCAATATGAAATCAGATTGCATAGCGACACGCAACTGGTTGCATAATACAATCACATTGGAGAAGGATCATGTCCAAGGTAAAGGTTGCCGCATTCAGCCTCTCGCTCGATGGCTATGGCGCAGGACGCGAACAGAGTTTGCAGGACCCGCTGGGCCGCGACGGTGAAAGGCTGCACGACTGGTTCGTCCCAACGCGCTCGTTCCAGAAAATGTCCGACAAGGAGGAGGGGACGACCGGGGTCGATGATGATTTCGGCGCGCAGAGCTTTGAAAATCTGGGCGCGTGGATCATGGGTCGCAACATGTTCGGCCCGGTACGCGGCGACTGGCCCGACAACGAATGGAAGGGCTGGTGGGGCGACAATCCACCTTATCATGTCCCGGTTTTCGTCCTGACGCACCATCCGCGCGCGCCCGTCACCATGGCGGGCGGCACGACTTTCCACTTCGTCACCGACGGGGTCGAGGCGGCGCTCGAACGCGCGCGCGACGCGGCCGGCGATCGCGACGTCCGCATCGGCGGCGGCGTGTCGACGATCCGCCAATATCTGAAAGCGCGTCTGATCGACGAGCTGCATCTGGCGGTCGCGCCCGTCCTGCTCGGCGGCGGCGAGAGCCTGTTCGCGGGTATCGACCTTCCCGAACTCGGCTATCGCGTGACGCGGCACGTTGCGGGCGCGGGCGCGACGCATATGATCGTCAGCCGGGGCTAGAACCCGAGCGCCACCAGCCTTTCGCTGGCCCGGCCGCGGACATCAGCGCGCCACGTTGCGCCGCGCGAAATGGATCTGCACCGCGTCGCGGACGCCGCGCGCGACCTTTTTCTGTCCTGCGGGCGAAGCGAGAAACTCGACATCGTCCTTGTTCGAGATGAAGCCGGTTTCGAAAAGCACCGACGGCGTGTCGGGCGCCTTCAGCACGATGAACGAGGCGAAGCGGTGCGCGGTGGTGCGGAATTTGACCTCGTCGGAGGCCTCGCGCTGGAGCAGCCGCGCGAAGTCGGAGGCGACATTCATCGACTCGCGCTGGGTGAGGTCGAGCAGGATCGCCGACACATCGCCGCTGTGCGCGCCAAGATCGACGCCGTTGATGATATTCGCCTTGTTCTCGCGCGCTGCCAGCCGCGCCGCCTCGCGGTCGGAGGCGACTTCGGCCAGCGTATAGATCGAAGCGCCGCTGGCGTCCTGGTTCTCGGCCGCGTCGGCGTGAACCGAGATAAACAGATCGGCCTTCAACCGCCGGGCGATGCCGTAACGCTCTTCGAGCACGAGAAAGCGATCGTCCGAACGCGTAAGCGCGACACGTACGCGCCCCGAGGCGAGCAAATCCTTACGGATCGCGCGGGCGAGCGCCAACGTGATGTCCTTTTCATGGCTGCCGTCGTGCGGAGAAATCGCACCGGGGTCGTGGCCGCCGTGTCCCGCGTCGATCACCACGAGCGGCATACGCGCGTCGGCGGGGCCTTCGATGGGGGGCAGCGCCACCGCGGGCTTGGGCTTTCCGATCGGAACCGTCACGCTATAGCGTTTTTCCGGACGCTTGGCACGAAAGCGGGTGAACGGCTGCAATTCGCCGCTCAGGCCCTGCGATGCCGGGTTGAATTCACCGGCCGAGGCGGGGCGCGGGTCGACATCGATCGCGCGGGTCAGCGCCGGCAATGCCGCCGGGGAGGCTCCGATCATGCCAATCAGGACGAGCAGCGGGCTCATGGCGCGTCTATGCCGTCCAAGGCAAGCAATGGTCCAGCCCTATTCGAAGGCGCGAGCTTTCCGGCGCGACAACAGGATGAATCCACCGTTCGCCATCGCGAGACAAAGCGAAGTCGGACCGCCGCGTGACCGAATGGTTTTCTTGCAACACCTTGGCGCCAACCTATCTTTCTGGGGCGGTTGTGGTTGCCGTCGGCCTATGCCGATGCTAGCACGCCCACACTGACGGTGTCGTTCCCCGGTGCCGTCCGGCCTTTTGAGGGGAAGGCCTGCTCCGCAGATATGCGGATCAAGGCCGCCTTGGCGCCGGACAGTCGGGGAAGGGCTATGTGCCGCCAGTCCACCCGGTTGACCGGACAGTCGGGGCGTTCGCTTGCACGCCCGCCCTGCCTGCCCGCTCATCCCGTAACAGGTTGATGCCGCATGAGGCTTGCCATGCCCTCTTCAAATCCCGACGCGGGCACTTTCGCCCCGGTCGTCGCCGGATTTGAAGACCGCATGCGCGTCCAGGACCGGACGCAGGCTCCTTTCGGCAATAACGTCTTTTTTTCTTTCACCCTTTTCCGCCGCGGCCTCTCGCAAGGAGGGTTAGCGGGATTTTTTGATGGCGCGCCGAGGCGCGCTTGGAGTGTATCTGATGACCACGCGCATGTTGATCGACGCGCGGCACCGGGAAGAAACCCGGGTCGCCGTCACCAAGGGAAACCGAATCGAGGAGTTTGATTTCGAGTCCGCCGAGCACAAGCAGCTCAAGGGCAATATCTATCTGGCCAAGGTAACCCGCGTCGAACCGTCCTTGCAGGCGGCGTTCGTCGAATATGGCGGCAATCGCCACGGCTTCCTCGCTTTCAGCGAAATCCACCCCGACTATTACCAGATTCCGAAGGAAGACCGCGACGCGCTGCTGCGCGAAGAGGCCGAACATGCCGCCGCCGCCGCCCAGCGCGCCGAGGAGGATCTCGACGAGCTCGAGGGCGATGTCGCCGACGTCGAATATCACGACGAAGACGAAAATGGCGATGCCCCCGCCCCCGAAACCATCGGCGAAGATGGCGATGGCGACGAGGAAGAGGCCGCCGAAAACGGCGATGCCGACGATGGCGAAAGCGAAGAAGGCACCGAGGAAGGCAAGGATGGCCGCGGCGATCGCAAGCGCCGCGGGCGT
This sequence comes from Sphingopyxis sp. PAMC25046, assembly GCF_004795895.1. NCBI lineage: Bacteria > Pseudomonadati > Pseudomonadota > Alphaproteobacteria > Sphingomonadales > Sphingopyxidaceae > Sphingopyxis > Sphingopyxis sp. PAMC25046. The sequence goes on along the minus strand of NZ_CP039250.1, from coordinate 507,136 downwards.
GACGGTCGCAAGGGCGGACGGGGCCGCGGACGTGGCCGCCGCAATGACGACGAGGACGGCGAGAGCCGCATGTCGCTGCGCCGCCGCTACAAGATCCAGGACGTCATCCGTCGCCGCCAGGTGATGCTGGTGCAGGTCGTCAAGGAAGAGCGCGGCAACAAGGGCGCGGCGCTGACTACCTATCTGTCGCTCGCCGGCCGTTACTGCGTGCTGATGCCGAACACGATGCACGGCGGCGGGATCAGCCGCAAGATTTCGAACGGTGCCGATCGCCGCAAATTGAAAGCGATGATCGACGAACTCAACCTGCCGCCGACGATGGGCTGCATCGTCCGCACCGCGGGGATGAGCCGCACCAAGGTCGAGATCAAGCGCGACTTCGACTATCTCGCCCGCCTGTGGGACGAGATTCGTGAGAATACGCTGGGCAGCTCGGCGCCGGCGCTGATCCATTCGGACAGCGACCTCGTCAAGCGCGCGATCCGCGACATCTATCACAAAGACATCGAGGAAGTGCTCGTCGAGGGCGACGACGGCTATAAGGCGGCGAAACAGTTCATGAAGCTGCTGATGCCGAGCCACGCCCGCCGCGTGAAGCAATATGCCGATCCGGTCTCGCTTTATCAGCGCTACGGCGTCGAGGACCAGCTCGCGGGGATGCTCAATCCCGTCGTCCAGCTGAAATCGGGCGGCTATCTGGTGATCAATCCGACCGAGGCTCTGGTTTCGATCGACATCAACTCGGGCCGCTCGACACGCGAGCATAATATCGAGCAGACCGCGCTCAATACCAACCTCGAGGCCGCGCACGAAATCGCGCGCCAATTGCGCCTGCGCGACATGGCGGGCCTCGTCGTGATCGACTTCATCGACATGGATCATGGCTCGAACGTCCGAAAGGTCGAGCGCGCGATGAAGGATGCGCTGAAGAACGACCGCGCGCGCATCCAGGTCGGCCGCATCTCGGGCTTCGGGCTGATGGAGATGAGCCGCCAGCGCCTGCGCACCGGCGTGCTCGAGGCATCGACGCGCCCGTGCCCGCATTGCGAAGGCACTGGCCTCGTCCGCACTGCTTCGTCGGCGGGTCTCAGCGCGCTGCGCCTGATCGAAGAGGAAGCCGCGCGCGGCAAGGGCAACAAGATCACGCTGCGCGCAAGCCAGGAAGCGACCTTCTACCTGCTCAACGAGAAGCGCCGCGAATTGCGTGAGATTGAAGAACTCTATGGCGTCACGGTCGAAATCCTGCCCGACGGCGAAACCGAAGGCGCGCGCATGGCAGTCGAAGTGAGCGGCCCGCCACCGGTCGCGCGCCGCAGCTTTGCACCGATCACGCCGATCGAGGATGACGACGACGACTATCCCGAGGACGAGGAAGAAGAAGCCGAAGAGGAAGTCGCCGACGAACGTCCTGCGCGATCACGCGACCGTGAGGAGGGCGAAGGCGATGGTGACGGGCGCAAGCGACGCCGCCGTCGACGCCGTGGTCGTCGTGGTCGCCGCGACGAAGAAGGCAATGAAATCGGTGAAGGCAGCGACGGCGGCGAGGATCGCGATGGCGACAGCGCCGACGAAGCCGAAGCCGAAACCGCGCCGGCCGAAACTGTCGAGGCTGCTTCGGAAGCGGATGCCGAGGAGGCCGAAGCCAAGCCCCGCCGCCGCCGTGGTGGACGCGGCCGCAAGAAGGCCGATACCGCGGACGCCGCCGACGAGGCGGTAGTCGAAGCCGAAGCGGTACCGGCCGAGGCAGCCGAAGCCGCCCAACCGGTCGCCGAAGAAGCACCGGTTGCCGAGGAGAAGCCGAAGCGCAAGCGGGCGCCGCGCAAAACCAAGGCAGCGACCGAAGCCGAAGCGGCGACTGCGGCCGCGGCAGCAGCGCCGGTGGTCGAAGCAGCGCCCGAGCCCGAAGCCGAACCCGCCAAGCCCGCGCCCAAAAAGCGCGCGAGCCGCGCCAAGAAGGCCGTCGCCGCCGAGGCCGCGCCCGAAGCCGCCACGGCGCGCGACGCCGAACCGGTCGCCGCCAACGGCGACGAGGGAGAAGAAGGCCCCGACGGGGAACCGCGCCGCGGCTGGTGGCAGCGCACCTTTGGCAATTGATCATCCAGGCCGATCGGGCCGCAACTGATCGGCGGCAACTGATCGCAGAAATCGCAAGCTGACCTTGCGTCCGCGCGACCTGAACTCCAATAAGCCCCATGGCTTCACTCGGGGTTCAGGCGCGCGGCGCAAGAAGGGCAGGGATGACCGCTTTCCCGCCGCAACCCGCGTCCGGGGCGTCGACGTTGCGCCCCCTTTTTCGTATCCTGCTGATCTTGCTGGCGATGTTCGCGATCGCGATGCGCCCGGCAATGGCACAATCGATCCTGCGCGACGCCGAGACCGAGGCGCTGTTCCGGGACATGATGGACCCGCTCACCGTAGCGGCGGGGCTTCAGCCGGGGCAGGTGCGTGTCCATCTGCTCGGCGACCGCAGCATCAACGCCTTCGTCGCGGGCAGCCAGGACATCTATGTCTTTAGCGGTTTGATCGAAGCCGCCGACAGCGCCGAAGAGGTGCAAGGGGTGCTCGCCCACGAACTCGGACATGTGATGGGCGGTCACGCGATCCGCGTCAACGAAGGCGCGAAAGCGGCGAGCGGCATCTCGTTGCTCAGCCTGCTGCTCGGCGCCGCGGCGATCGCGGCGGGCGGCGGTGAAGCCGGCATGGGCATCATGATGGCGGGCCAGCAGGCTGCGCTCGGCAAGTTTCTCGCCTTCAGCCGCGTCCAGGAATCGACGGCCGACGCCGCAGGAGCGCAATATCTGTCGAAGGCCGGGATTAGCGGCCGCGGCAGCCTCGCCTTCTTCAAGAAACTGCAAAATCTCGAATTCCGCTATGCGGTGAAGCAGGACGACGATCAGGCCTATGGTCGCACCCACCCGATGTCGGGCGACCGCATCCAGACGCTGCGCGAGGTCTATGTCATCGATCCGGCATGGGACAAACCCGCCGATCCCGCGATCGAGAAAAGATTCCAGCGGATCAAGGCCAAGCTGTCGGGCTATATGTCAGAGCCGGAGCGGACGTTGCGCAAATTCCCCGAAAGCAACAGCAGCATCCCGGCGCGCTATGCCCGCGCCTATGCCTGGCACAAGAGCGCCTATCCGCAAAAGGCTCTGGCAGAGGTCGAGGGATTACTCGCGACGAATCCGAACGATCCCTATTTTCTCGAGCTTGAAGGCCAGGTGCTGCTCGAATCGGGGCGGCCCAAGGAGGCGATCCCCCCCTTGCGCAAGGCGGTGTCGCAGTCGCGCTCGCAGCCATTGATCAGCGCGACATTGGGCCATGCGCTGATCGCGACCGAGGATCCGGCCAACTATCCCGAGGCCGAGCGCGTACTGAAAACCGCGGTTGCACTCGACAACCAGAATCCCTTTGCCTGGTATCAACTCGGCATCGTCTATGCGAACAAGGGCGATCAGGCGCGCGCGGCGCTCGCCTCGGCCGAGCGCTACAGCCTTGAGGGTGGACAGGCGGGGCTCGCGCTGCGTAATGCCGAAATGGCGATGCAGGGACTGCCCCAAGGCTCCCCCGACTGGATCCGTGCACAGGATATTTCGATGGTGGCTCGCGCCGAGGTGGAACGCGAGCGCAAACGGCGTTAGATTCGGGTGCAGACAGGGGTAGCGCATCGCAATACCGTGATGCTCGAGGGCGATAAGTGACCGACAAGAAAGACGATTATTATCAGCCATGGCTGCGCGACCCCGCGCCGAAGCCGGGCATGGGCGCGCCGACGCAGGGCGAAGGACTGGCGAAACCGAAGGAAGAGCCTCCCGTCGGCATCGACCTTACGCGATACAGCAAGCCCGAGAAGCCGCGCGGCGAGCCGCTGGTGAAGCCTGAAGCGATCAAGGCAGGCGCCGCAAATCTGTGGGACCGTATCCGCGACGGCGCCGAGGCGTTTGCCGACTGGACGATCCGCGTCGGCGAACGCGCCGACATCCCCGCGCGCGTCGAGGCGATGGAGATTCCGCGCCGCTCGCGCGAACTCGCCGCGAAAACCGGCGCTGTCACCGTCCGCGCCGCGCGCGCCGCCGGGCGCGGATCGGCGCAGGCGGGCCGCGCCGCGGCCAAGGCGAGCGGCGAGGCCTGGGAGAAGATGGCGCTCGGAGACAAGGCCCGGAAGCTGTCGAGCGACGCCGGGCGCGAGCTCGGCGCGGTTGCAGGCAAAACCAGGGCGGGCGTCGTCGATATCGCCAAGGCGGGCAGCGAAAGCCTTCGCGAGCAGCTGGGCGACGCCGCGACCAAGCTGCGCCCGGCGGCGCGCGAGGATCTGACACCGCCACCGTCGGGGCTCGAACAATTGCTCGCGCGCGAGGAAGCCGCCACCACGACGGCGGCCGCGCCCGACCTGCCGCTGTTCGCCGGCGAGACCGCGATTCCGGTGATGGCAAAGCCGGCGCCGGAAAGCACGGCGAACGGGAGGGAAGGCGACGACCGATCGCCGATCGCCCCATCGGCGAAAAAGCCTGTAGCCGCCAAAGCGATGGCGTCGCGGCATCTGCCGCAAATCAAGGGGACCGGGATGGAAGGCGTTTCCACTCGCATATGGGGTCTGACGCTCGGCGGCCTGTTGCTGATCGCGCTCGCCTTCTGGCTCGGCGGACGGTTCGGCGGCGGGATGAGCAAGGGCGAGGTCGAGACCATCGTCGCCGACTATATCAAGGCGAACCCTCAGATCATTCCCGAGGCGCTCGAAGCCCAGCGCAACAGCCAGATCGCGAAGGCGATCGACGGGATCCGTCCCGCGCTCGAGAAGCCCTATGCCGGTGCGTGGGCGGGTAATGCCGACGGCGACGTCACCCTCGTCGTCTTCACCGACTATGCCTGCGGCTTCTGCCGCGCGAGCGTGCCCGACGTCGACCGGCTGATCCGCGAGGACCGACGCCTCAAGGTCGTATTCCGCGAACTGCCGATCATCGCCCCGCAGAGCCGCGACGCCGCGATCATGGCGCTCGCCGCCGCGCGGCAAGGCAAATATGACGCCTTCCACCATGCGATGTTCCAGGCGTCGTCGCTCGAACCCGCCGCCATCGCGGCCGCGGCGGAAAAGGCAGGTGTCGTGACCGACGGCAGCGCCGACGCGACCGCGAACGAGGCGCTGTTCCAGCGCGAGCTCGACAGCAACCTCGCGATCGCGACCCAGCTCCAGCTCAACGCCACCCCGACCTGGATCGTCGGCGATCAGCTGTTCCAAGGCCAGATCGGCTATGACGCGCTGCGTCAAGCGGTCGGCAAGGCCCGCGCGGCGAAAAGCTGAGCTTGGCGACCGTCACGCTCGACCAGGCGCTCGCCAACGCCCGCCAGCTTTTGAACGGCCAGCCCGGCGCGGCGCTCGCGCAGGCACGGGCCATCATCGACGCGGTGCCGGTCTCGGCGGCGGCGCACCGGCTTGCCGCACAGGCGCTGCGCGCGCTGGGCCGCGAGGACGAGGCGCAGGCCGCCTCGCTTGCCGCGGTGTCAGCGACGGTCCACGACGAGGCGATGGTCGCCGCGGCGCTGGCGCTGACCGAAAACCGGCTTCCCGATGCCGAGGGCGCGCTGCGGCAGCGGCTGCGCGAAGATGCGACCGACGTCGCGGCGATCCGCATGCTCGCCGAGGTCGCGGGCCGGATCGGGCGTTATGAGGACGCCGAAAAATTGCTGTCGCGCGCCTTGCAGCTCGCGCCCGGCTTCGGCGCGGCGCGCGCCAATCTCGCAACCGTTTATTACAAGCAAAACCGCTTCGCCGAGGCCGCGGAAACGCTCGATGCGGTGCTCGGCGACGATCCCGAAAATCCCGCGCACGCCAACCTCCGCGCCGCCGCGCTCGGTCGTATCGGTGGTTATGACGAGGCGCTCGCGCTCTATGAGGAACTGACCCGCCGCTTTCCCGATCATGCCAAGCTGTGGATGAGCTATGGCCATATGCTGAAGACGGTGGGGCGCCAGGAGGACGGCATCGCCGCCTATCGCCGCGCGCTCGCCTCTGATCCCGGGCTCGGCGAAATCTGGTGGAGCCTCGCCAATCTCAAGACGATCCGTTTTGGGCCGGAGGAGCGCGCAGCGATGGAGGCGGCGCTCGTCGCCACCAAACCCCAAGGCGACGCCCGCGCCGACGACCGGCTCCACCTGCATTTCGCGCTCGGCAAGGCCTATGACGACGATCGCGAATATGAGCCCGCATTCCGCCACTATGTTGCGGGCAACGCCATCCGGTCGGGTCAGCTCGGCTATCGCGCCGTCGAGACCAGCGCCGCGGTCGACGCGATCATCGCCGCCTGCACCCCCGAATTCTTCGACGCGCGCGCCGATGCTGGTGATCCGGCGCCCGACCCGATCTTCATCCTGGGCATGCCACGCGCGGGATCGACGCTGATCGAACAGATCCTTAGCTGCCATTCGGCGATCGAGGGCACGATGGAGCTGCCCGACATCCCCGCACTCGCGCTCGGACTCGGCCGCGAGGTGAAGCAGGACGGCCGCCGCTGGATCGAGGCGCTGGCCGAAACCCCGCACGAGCAGCTTGCGGAACTGGGCGCGGCGTTCCTCGAGCGCACCGCGATCCAGCGCAAGACCGACAAGCCATTCTATATCGACAAGCTGCCGAACAACTGGCTCTACATCGCCTTCATCCGCCTGATCCTGCCTAATGCAAAGATCATCGACGCCCGGCGCCATCCGCTCGACTGCTGCTTTTCCAACTTCCGCCAACATTTCGCCAAGGGTCAGGCGTTCAGCTACGGCCTTGCAGATGTCGGAAGCTATTACCGCGACTATGTCCGGCTGATGGCGCATATCGATGCAGTGCAGCCCGGCCGCGTCCACCGCGTGATCCACGAGGCCCTGCTCGACGATCCCGAGGCCGAGGTCCGTGCGCTGCTCACCTGGCTGGAGCAGCCGTTCGAGGACACCTGCATGAGCTTCCACGCCAACGCACGCGCCGTCCGTACCGCGTCGAGCGAACAGGTGCGCCGCCCGATCAACCGCGATGGCGTCGGCCAATGGCGACCCTATGAAAAATGGCTCGATCCATTGAAAGAGGGGCTTGGCCCCGTGCTCACCGCCTATCCGGCCGCACCCACCGATTTCGGCTGAGCGAGCCGCGGCAAAACGTTGCCTTTACGCAACAGCACGCGACATTTTCGACCAACGGCCGCTGCGCCGCACAACAATGCTTGCGCTTGTGCTGCACTCGGTCATTCTCCGTCACATGACTGTCATTTGAGGGGGATCTCATGCGGAAGCTATCGACAGTATTCACGACCAGCGGCGTTTTCCTGCTCGGAAGCACGATATTGTGCTCGTCGGGAACCGCGCTCGCGCAGCAAGCCAACACCAACGACGACCGCGATATCGTGGTCACCGCGTCGAAACGCGAACAGAATTTACAGGATGTGCCGCTCGCGATCACCGCGATCGGGACCGAACGGCTCGACGAGCTGCAGGTCAAGGAATTCCAGGATGTCGTGAAATTCCTGCCGTCGGTGACGATCCAGACCGCCGCCCCCGGCTTCAGCCAGGTCTATTTCCGTGGCGTCGCATCGGGCGAAAATGCCAACCATTCGGCGTCGCTGCCGACGGTCGGCACCTATCTCGACGAAATGCCGATCACGACGATCCAGGGCGCGCTCGACATCCACGCCTATGACCTTGCGCGCGTCGAGGCGCTCGCGGGGCCGCAGGGCACGCTCTATGGCGCGAGTTCGATGGCGGGCACGATCAAGCTCGTCACCAACCAGCCCGATACCAGCGGCACCTATGGCGAGGTCGGAGTCGAGCTCAACAATGTCGCGCACGGCGATTTCGGCGGCGTCGTGGAGGGCTTCATCAACGCCCCGCTCGGCGAGCGGGCGGCGCTGCGCCTCGTCGGCTGGTATCGTCACGACGCGGGTTATATCGACAATATCCCGGGCAGCCGCACCTATCCGATCAAGCGATTCGTCGGCGACGATCTGGTTGACCTGCCTGGCGACGACATCGTGCAGACCAATGCGGACCTCGCCGAGAAAAATTACAACGATGCCGACACATATGGCGCGCGCCTCGCGCTCGGCATCGATCTCGACGACGACTGGACATTGCGCCCGACGATCATGGGCCAGATCCAGAAAACCAACGGCAGCTTCGCGCAGGAACGCTCGAGCGCGGTCACCGGCAAGCTCCAGACCGTCCAGTACAATCCCGAATCGTCGAAGGACAAATGGCTGCAGGCCGCGCTGACGATCGAGGGCAAGCTCGGCAACTGGGACCTCACCGTCACCGGCGGGCACCTGCGCCGCAAGACCGACGTCCAGAGCGACTATTCGGACTATGCCTATTTCTACGACGCGCTTTATGGCTCCGCGGTCTATCTTTACGACAATGCGGGCGACCAGATCAGCCCGAACCAATATATCCGGGGCATCGACCGCTATCGGCGCAACTTCTTCGAAGCGCGCGTCGCCTCGCCCGCCGACGCGCGCATCCGCTTCATCGGCGGCGTCTTCTGGCAGCGGCAGAAGCATAACATCGAACAGCATTATATCATCGACGGCCTCTCCGACGACCTGCAGGTGCCCGGCACCGTCGACAATATCTGGCTGACCAAGCAGATTCGCGTCGACCGCGACTATGCCGCCTTCGGCGAGATCAGCTTCGACATCACCGACAAGCTCACGCTGACCGGCGGCGGGCGCGTGTATAAATATGACAACAGCCTTGTCGGTTTCTTCGGTTACAACAATCCCGGCTTCAGCAGCAATCCGGTCTATGCGTGCCAGGGACCGGCGGTGGTCGACGGATCGCCCTGTACCAACCTCGACAAAAGGACGAAGAAGACCGACTTCATCCACAAGCTTAACCTGACCTACAAGTTCAGCGACGATGCGCTCGTCTATGCGACCTGGTCGCGCGGCTTCCGTCCGGGCGGAATCAACCGGCGCGGATCGCTCCCGCCCTATGGCTCGGACACGCTCGACAATTATGAATTCGGGTGGAAGACGAGCTGGGGGCCGGTGCGTTTCAACGGTGCGATCTATCAGCAGGACTGGAACGACATCCAGCTCTCCTTCCTCGGCCTCAACGGGCTCAGCGAGATCCGCAATGCGGGTGTCGCGCGCATCCGCGGCATCGAACTCGACCTCGGTTACCGGCAGAACGGCTTCTCGATCAACGCGGGCATGAGCTACAACGACGCCGAGATCCGCCGCGATTTCTGCGCGATCGCCAATGACGCCTTCGACTGTACGCTGCCCGGCGCAGACGGCGCCGACAATGCGCTGCTCGCGCCGAAGGGCACGAGCCTGCCGGTGACGCCAAAGTTCAAGGGCAATATCGTCGCGCGCTACGAATTCCCCGTCGGCGACCTTGGCGCGCATGTCCAGTTCGCGGTCAATCATATCGGAAAAAGACGCAGCGACGTGCGCACGCTCGAAAACGGCATCAAGGGCATGTTTGACGCTTATACAACCGCGGACGTCAGCGTCGGGGTGAAGGGCGAGAGCTGGAAGGCCGAGCTTTTCGCGACGAACCTGTTCGACAGCAACGGTGTGATCAACGCGGGGGTCCAGTGCCTCGAAACCACCTGCGGCGACCCCGACGGGGTCACCGCGAACGGCGGCGTCTTCTATGATACGGTCGTGCGGCCGCGCCTGATCGGTATCAAGGTCAGCAAGGAATTCTGACCGGGTGACCGATTCCTCCACCGTTAATGAAGGGCCGGGCCGCAAGCTCGGCCTTTCGTTGTGCATCGCGCTGGTGATGGGCAATATGATCGGGTCGGGCGTGTTCCTGCTCCCCGCCAGCCTCGCGCCCTTCGGCTGGAATGGCGTCGCCGGCTGGGCGATCACGATCGCCGGCGCGCTCGCGCTCGCTTTCGTCATCGCACGGCTGACGGTAGCGTTTCCCGCCGCGAGCGGGCCGACGGGTTTCGTCGAACGCGCCTTCGGGCGCGTCCCCAGCTTTATGATCGGCTGGGCTTATTGGGTGTCGGTGTGGACCGCGAACGTCACGCTCGCGGTGGCGAGCGTTTCCTTCCTCAGCCTCTTCGTTCCCGCGATCGGCGATCATATGGCGATCTCGACGATCGCGCTGATCTGGCTCGTCACCGCGATCAACTGGCAAGGCGCACGCGCGGCGGGGCGCTTCCAGATCCTCACGCTCGCGATCAAGCTGATCCCGCTCGTCACCATCGTCGTGCTGATCCCCATCGCCTTCGGACGTAGCGAACCCGTGGCAATCACGCCTTTCCCCGCCGAGGGCCTGTCGCTGACCGCCGTCAGCGGCTCGGCGATCTTGACTTTATGGGCACTACTCGGTTTCGAATCGGCGAGCGTCGCCGCCGACAAGGTCGCGAATCCGACGGTCACCATCCCGCGCGCGACGATCATCGGCACCCTCGCAACCGGCCTCCTCTATCTGATCGTCTGCTCGGCGATCGCGCTGATGCTCCCCGCCGCCGCGGTCGCGACGTCTGAAGCGCCCTTCGCGCTGTTCGCCGAAACCTATTGGGGGCACGGCCCCGCGGTGTGGATCGCCGCCTTTGCCGCGGTGAGCGCGCTCGGCGCGCTCAACGGCTGGACGCTGATCCAGGCCGAACAGCCCGCGCGGCTTGCCGAACAGGGGCTGCTTCCCGCCTGGTTCGCAAAGACGAACCGCCACGGCACCCCCGCCGCCGCGCTGCTGCTGTCGAGCGTCATCGCGACCGTCTGCGTCATCCTCAACAGCAGCAAATCGACCGCCGAGATGTTCACCTTCATGGCGATCCTCTCGACCTCGGTGACCTTGTGGCTCTACCTCGCCTGCGCCGCGGCGGCGTTGCGCTTGCGCGTCGCGATCCCGGTCGCGCTCGCGGGGCTCGCCTATGCGATATGGACGCTGTGGGGCGCCGGGATCGGCGTCAGCGCGATGAGCCTGATCCTGATGGTCGCGGGGCTGCCGCTCTATGTCTGGACACGACTGTCAGCGCCAGCGCGGGGCGAAGAATCCCCGGTCGCGTAGGATCACCTGCGCGGCGTTATGTCCCGGTGCCCCGGTGACGCCGCCGCCCGGATGCGTCCCGGCGCCGCACATATAGAGGCCCTGCACCGGCCCGCGATACCCGCCATTGCCCAGCACCGGCCGCGCAGCCCACAGCTGGTCAAGGCTCATATTGCCGTGCATGATGTCGCCGCCGACGAGCCCGAACTTGCGTTCGAGGCCCTTGGGCGACAGGCGCGTCTGCGCGACGATGCTCGCGCGGAAGCCCGGCGCGTGCTTCTCGACCGTGTCGATGATGCAGTCGGCGGCGGCTTCCTCCTCATCGTCCCAGTCGCGCCCGTCCGGAAGCTCGGGCGCGAACTGCTGGCAGAAGAGGCTGGCGACGTGGCAACCCGGCGGCGCGAGGCTGTCATCGACGGTCGAGGGGATCAGCATCTCGACGATCGGCGCCTTTGACCAGCCATGCTGTTTCGCATCGAGGAAGGCGCGGTCCATATAGTCGAGCGTCGGCGCAAGGATGATACCCGACTGGTGGTGTTCACCCGGTTCGGGAAGGCAGGTGAATTTGGGAAGCTCGCTGAGCGCGACATTCATGCGGAAAGTGCCGCTGCCTGCCTTGAAGCCCTTGATCCGGCGCTGGAAGTCGGCGGGCAGGTCGCTCGCATCCATCATCCGTTCGTAGAGCAGCTTCGGCCCGACGTTGGCGATCACGCGCGCCGCCGGGATTTCCTCGCCGCCGACAAGCTTGACCCCGACCGCCTTGCCGCCATCGACCAGCAACTTCGCGACCGGGCTTTCGAGGCTGATCTCGACCCCCATGTCGCGGCAAACCTTCGCCATGATCTCGGTGATCTTGCCCATCCCGCCGACGCTGTGGCCCCACGCACCCTTCTTGCCGTTCACCTCTCCGAAGACATGGTGAAGGAGGACATAGGCGCTGCCCGGCGTGTCGGGGCTGGCGTAATTGCCGACGACCGCGTCGAAACCGAAGGCGGCCTTGACAGCCTCGCTCTCGAACCAGCTGTCGAGCATCGTCCGCGCCGATTTGGTGAAGAGGTCGAGCACGTCGCGCTGTTGTTCGAGGCTGAGCGTGGCAAAGCGCCGCCCCTGCCGCGCGCCGTCGAGCAGCGTGCGCATCCCGTCGCCGACGTTCGGCGGCACGCGCAGCGCGAGGTCGCGGAGCAGTTCGGCGACATTTTCGAGCGCGTCATAATATTGCGGCAGCACCTCGGCGTCGCGCGCCGAGAATTTGCGGAACTCGGCCTGGGTGCGTTCGAGCCCGCCGCCGAGTTTCAGGTAACCGCCATCCTCCTGCGGCAAGAAGTTGCTGATCGGCCGCTCGATCACGCGATAGCCATGATCGGCGAGCTTCATGTCGGCGATCACCTTGGGCTGGAGCAGGCTGACCGTGTAGCTCGCGACCGAATTGCGGAAGCCCGGCGCGAATTCCTCGGTCACCGCCGCGCCGCCGACAACGTCGCGCGCCTCGACGATCCGCACCTTCAGCCCTGCCTTGGCAAGATAGAAGGCGCAGACGAGGCCGTTGTGGCCGGCGCCGATAATCAGCGCATCATAGGCTTTGGTCATCGAAACTCTTTCGCAAGCGGGGATTGGACATGCTGACGACCGAAGCCGAGGCCGAGGACGCGGCCGGGGATGCGGCGCAGCAGCGGGATGGCGTCGAGCAGGCGGACGGCGAAGGGCACGCGCGTAATCTCGCCGCGCAGCATCAGCTCGATCACGCGCCGGTGCGCGAAACGCTGGATCGCCTGCATCCGCGTCGTCGGTTTCCACCGGCGCTCCTGGACCTTGACCAGCAGCGGGTCGGGATCAGCGCCCGCCGCGAGGGGGACGGCAAGAATGTTCGCGGCCGCGACCGCATCCTGCACCGCAAGGTTGATGCCGACGCCGCCGACGGGCGACATCGCATGCGCCGCGTCGCCGATCGCGAGCAGGCCGGGGCGCGACCAGCGGGTGAGCCGGTCGAGCGTGACCGAGAGCAATTTCACATCGTCGAAGCTCCGGATCGCATCGATCCCGGCGGCGAGGCCCGGCGCGATCTCGACAACCTTGTTCCGAAAGGCCGCGATCCCCTGCGCCTCGATCGGCGCGAAGCCGCCCTTTTCGATGATCTGCGCGCATTGCCAATAATCGCCGCGCGGGATCGCGACGACCATGCCGCCCTTGTCGATCGTGCCGAGCGCGACTTCTAACATATCCACCCCCGCCGGGACCGGAATGCGGAACCAGAGCACGTCCATCGGCGCACCCAAATCCTCAAGCGGCAACTCGGCCGCATCGCGCAGCACCGAACGGCGCCCGTCAGCGGCGATGACGAGTCGCGCGGGCAAAGCCTCGCCGCTCGCCAGCGTCACACCGCTGACGCGGCCCGCATCATCATATGTCAGCCCAGCCGCCTCGGTCGACATGCGCAGGTCGAAGGTCGGATAGCGCCGTCCCTGCCCTGCGATGAAATCGAGCAGATCCCATTGCGGCATCATCGCGACGAAGCGCGCCGCGACCGGCAGATGCTTCATCGTCGCGATCGTATATTGGCGCCCGAGCAGATTGAGCGTCATCGTGTCGATCGCAGCGTGCGGCTCCTCGAGCAGTTCTTCGAGCAACCCGATCTCGTTGAACAGTTCGAGCGTCGAGGGATGCACCGTGTCGCCGCGAAAATCGCGGAGGAAATCGGCGTGCTTTTCGAGAACCGTCACGCGAACGCCCGCACGAGCAAAGAGCAGGCCCGCGACCATGCCCGCGGGTCCGCCGCCGACGATGATAACCGGATCGCTCATAACCCTCTCCTCTCGTACCAAGCGGTTAGCGGCTCCACCCCGGCGGCGGGGCGTGCTCCTGTCGTGCTTCGGGGATCAGGTCGCGCATCCGCGAACAGAAATGCTTGAGGCACACTTCCTTGTCGCTGAGCGGACCCATCGAGAATGTCTTCGACGCCATGCCCTGCTGGACGCGCGTGATCAGCGCCGTATCCTCGGCATTGACCTGGCGGTTGATACGCCAGTTGAGGTAGCGCGCCGCCTTCATCTCGCGGCGCGCATCGGGGAGGACATAGCTGATCTCGCGGATCAGGCAGCTCGTCGGGCCGGTCGGCAGCCACTGCATGAAATCGACCTGGTCGGGATAGATGTCGAAGGCGACGTTCGGCCAGAGCTTGAAATAGAGCCAATGGCGCTGGTTCGCTTCCGGCAGGTGCGGCACCGGAGGCAGCAGCCGCTGGTACATTCGTTCGGACCAGTTCGCCGACGGCCGGTCGCTCAAATCGCCCCACATGCGATCGACGCGCTCCTCGGCCTCGACACCATAGCTTTTGCCGAACAGGCGCGTCAGGCCCGGATGCGCGACTGGAATGTGGAGACCGTCCGAATAATTGTCGCCGACATTCTTCCAGTTCACCTCGCGCGGGCGAAGCGTGACGCGGCCGAGCGCACCGAGTTCCTCGAAGCGATAAGGCTCGATCATTGCCTCATAGGGCGCCATCATCGATGTGACCGACGGACCGCCGTCGTCGTCGAGCCGGACGAACCAGAAACCGCGCCATTGTTCGAGCCCGACCGGAACGAGCCCCGCCTTGCCCTTGTCGAGTGTCGGGTAGCTTGCCGAATCGGGCACGCCGGTCAGCCGGCCGTCGAGCTCGTAGGTCCACGCGTGATAGGGACAGACGAGCTTTTTCGCGCAGCCCGCCGCACCGTCGACGAGGCGCGAACCGCGGTGGCGGCAGACGTTGGTAAAGGCGCGGACGATGCGGTCGGTACCGCGGACGAGGATGACGCTCTCGCCGCAATAGTCGATGCTGTGCCAGTCGCCCGCATTCGGGATGTCGCTGTCGTGGCAGACGACCTGCCAGCTCGGGCGGAAGATGCGCGCCATCTCTGCGGCGTGGAAGTCGGGGTCGCTGTAGGTCCACGCCGGGAGCGACCAGCCGTCGAGGGGGTCGATGTTCTGGAAGTTGTCGAAGGTGTCGCGTAGCGTTGCCATGGTCGGATCCTTGTTATACATATGTATAACAATATGACCGCCGCTCGCCAAGCCTTTACGCGCGAAAGCGCCGATGCCCGCCGGGCGGACCTGATCGAAGCGACTGCTGCGGTGCTCGCGGAACATGGCCTTGCGGGAACGAACGTGCGCGCGATCTGCGCAAAGGCGGGGGTGTCGCCGGGTCTGCTGCGCCATTATTTCGGCGGCATCGACGATCTGGTCGCCGCGACCTATCAGGCGACGAGCGACCGGATGGACGCGATTTTCGCGGCGTCGGAGGACGCGGCCGGGGCCGATCCCCGCGCGCGGCTGACCGCCTATCTGACCGCGAGCTTCCGCCCGCCGGTGACCGACCCCGAGCTGCTCGGCGCATGGACCGCCTTCTGGGCGTTAGCGCGCAGCGACGCGCGCATGGCCGAAATCCATGCGGAAAGTTACGCGGGCTATCGCGCGCGGCTCGGCGAACTGCTTGCCCTTTGCGGAGCAGCCGACGCCGGGCGGCTCGCGATCATGCTCACCGCGATGGTCGATGGGCTGTGGCTCGAATTGTCGCTCGACCCTGAAAGTTTCGGCGCCGAGGCGGCGGTGCAGATGGTCGAAAGGGCGGTGGGGGCGTTGCTGCCCTAACCGCCCTCACCCTCATCCAACTTCGCCTAGCCGCTTCGCGGCAAGGCTGCGTATCCTTCTCCCCCAAGCGGAGAAGGAGTCACTTCGACAAATCGCGCAGCAGGCTGTCCCAATGCGCGAGCGCGGGGGCGATCGCGTCGACGGGGACGCGCTCGTTGAGGCCGTGGGCGAAGCTGTCGCTCGCTTTCGAGAAGAGCCCCGCGACGCCGTAGCTCGGCACGCCCTGCGCGCGGAAATGATAGCTATCGGTCGCCCCCGCGCTCATCGACGGGATGATCGGCAGGCCGGACGCGCGGGCGTGCACCGCCTTTTTCACCGCCGCCATCACATCGGGGCGCAGCGGCGAGGCATCGCTGGCGCTGGCGTCGGGATCGGTGTTCACCTTGACCGCGGGGTCGGCGATCACCTTTTCGAGCTCGGCGCGCACGGTTTCGACCGGCACGCCGGGAAAGATGCGGCAGTTGATGTTCGCGGTCGCGCGCTGGGGCAGCGCATTTTCGGCATGGCCGCCCTTGACCAGAGTCGGCACGCAGGTCGTGCCGATCTGGCCGACATATTCGGGCTCGGCGCGGATCGTCGCGATCGCTTTTGCATCGGCCGGGTTGGCGGCGAACGCCTTCAACGCCGCGCCGATCTCGCCGCCGACCTGCTCGGCGACGATCGGCATACCGACCTTGGTCAGCTCGTTCTGCTGCGGCGCGAAGCGATAGGCGCCGACCTTGGCGAGCGCATTCGCGAGCTGGACGATCGCATTGACGTCCGACGGGCGCGAGCTGTGGCCGCCGGGGTTGGTGACTTCGAGCGTGAAATCGGCATAGGTTTTTTCGCCCGCCTGCAGGGCGTAATATTGCGGCTTGCCGTCCTCGGCGATCAGCCCGCCGCCGCCATCGCCGTTCAACGCGAATTCGGCGTTCTTATATTTGGCCGCGAGCGCGCGCGTCGTCGTCATTGAGGTTTCCTCGTCGCCCGACAAAAGCAGGATGATCGACCGCTTCGGCTTGAACCCGTCCTTTTTGAGCTGCGCCATCGTCGCGACCATCATCGAAATGTCGAACTTGTTGTCTTCCGACCCGCGCCCGAAAATATAGCCATTTTCCTCGACCGGCACGAAGGGGTCGCGCGTCCAGTCCTTGGGATCGGCCTCGACGACGTCCATATGACCGAGCAGCACGATCGGTTTTTCCTTCGTCGTGCCGTGGAGCGTCGCGGCGAAGGTCGCGGTTTCGCCCATCGGGGTGATTTCGATGTCGCTGTCGGCATAACCCGCCGCCTTGAGCACCCCGGCATAATAGGCGGCGAGTTCGGGCACCTTGCCGCGGCCCTCGACGGTCGGGATCGCGACGCTGTCCTTTAGTATCTTTTTCGCCACCGCAGGATCGGCGGGCTTGGCGTGGACGGGCGCGGCGGCGAGCAAGGCGGCAGCGAGAGCGAGCGGAGCGGTAAGGTTGCGCATGGAAACGGACTATGCCGCGTCCGCGCGGCTTCGCAAGGGGGCATCGGCGTCGCAGCCGAAGCGTCGTTCATGCAGGAAGGATTTGCGCGAGGACGCGGCCGGCGAGGCGAGCGGTAGCGAGCAGACGAGGCAGGTCGTGCCCGCTACGCGCCTTTGCCGACAGCCCCGACATCGTCGTGCTGACGAAATCGGTGACCTCGTCGGCGGCATCGGGATGGCGGGCCGCGACATAGTCGCGAATAAAGGCTTCGGCACCCAGATTGAGCACCCGCGCAGCTTCGCGCGCGCCGTCGTCGTTGCAGCGCGTGCCTTCGAGCACGAGGCAGCCGCCCGCGGCCGGACCGGACGCATAGCGGCGCGCGGCGTCCTCGAGCATCGCCGCGAGGGCAGTGGAAACGGGGACATCGGCGCGCAATATGTCGGCGAGCGGGATCGCTTCGGTATCGGTCCAGTGATCGAGCACGCGCTGGTAAAGGCCGGCCTTGCTGCCGAAGGCGGCATAGAAGCTGGGCGGATTGATGCCGAGCGCATCGGTAACGTCCGCGACGCTGACCGCGTCATAGCCGCGCGCGTGAAAGAGCCGCTGCGCGGTCGCAACCGCCGCTTCGGGATCGAAACGGCGCGGGCGGCCGCGAGTTCTGGATTTATTTGTAGTCACTATTACAAAATACCTTGAAGATGGCTTTCGCGATTTTATGTAGTGCTCCCTACATTAATTAGCAAGGAATCTCCCTATGTCCGCATTCCAAGGAAAATCCGTTCTCGTCCTCGGCGGCAGCCGCGGGATCGGCGCGGCGATCGTGCGCCGCTTCGCCGCCGACGGCGCGAAGGTCGTCTTCACCTATAATGGCTCGCGCGAGGCGGCCGAACAGCTCGCGGCCGAGACCGGAACGAGCGCGGTGCCGACCGACAGCAGCGACCGCGATGCGGTGATCGCGCGCGTGCGCGAGAGCGGCCCGCTCGACATTCTCGTCGTCAATGCGGGCTTTGCGCTGTTCGGCGATGCACTCGACCTCGACCCCGACGACGTCGACCGGTTGATCCGCGTCAATGTCACCGCCCCCTATCATGCGTCGGTCGAGGCGGCGCGGCAGATGCCCGACGGCGGCCGTATCATCGTCATCGGATCGGTCAACGGCGACCGCATGCCCGTCCCCGGCATGGCATCCTATGCGCTGAGCAAATCGGCGCTGCAGGGCATGGCGCGCGGGCTGGCGCGCGATTTCGGGCCGCGCGGGATTACGATCAACATCGTGCAACCGGGCCCGATCGACACCGACGCGAACCCCGAGGACGGCCCGATGCGCGAACTGATGCACAGCTTCATGGCGATCAAGCGCCACGGGCGGCCCGAAGAGGTCGCGGGCATGGTCGCCTGGCTGGCGGGTCCCGAAGCGGGTTTCGTCACCGGTGCGATGCACACGATCGACGGGGCGTTCGGCGCCTGACGGTTAGCCGGGGGCGGCTTCGGCGCGTCCCCGGCCCTTGGGCGCGGGCGTCTTGGGCTTGTAACGGCAGAGGTCGGCGACCGGGCAGCGCCAGCATTCGGGGGTGCGCGCCTTGCAGATGTAGCGGCCGTGGAGAATCAGCCAGTGATGCGCGCCGACGCGGAAAGGCGCGGGCGTTTCCTTGTCGAGCTTCTTTTCGACCGCGAGCGGGGTTTTGCCGGGGGCGAGGCCGGTGCGGTTGCCGACGCGAAAGATATGAGTGTCGACCGCGAAGGTTTCAGCTCCGAAGGCGCAGTTCATCACGACATTGGCGGTCTTGCGCCCGACGCCGGGCAGCTCGACGAGCGTGTCGCGGTCGGCGGGTACCTCACCATCAAAATCGCGGAGGAGGATTTCGCTGAGCGCGATGACATTTTTCGCCTTCGCGTTGAACAGCCCGATCGTCTTGATGTGCTGCTTGAGCCCCTCTTCGCCGAGATCGACCATCTGCTGCGGACTCTTCACCTCCCGAAACAGTTTCCGCGTCGCCTTGTTCACCCCGACGTCGGTCGCCTGCGCCGAGAGCACGACCGCGACGAGCAGCTGATAGGTATTCCCAAACTCCAGCTCGGTCTCGGGACTGGGGTTGAGCTCGGCGAGACGGCGGTAGAATTCGAAAATATCGGCCTTTTTCATTTGAGGTCAAATACCGCCGAACCAATCCGGATCGATTTTGACTCTTTCGATCATCTCCGTTTCGACGCCCAGCTTATTCTCTTTCAGAAGATCGCAAAGGCGATCTCCATCAATCAAATCGATCGCGATTGCTCCGTCGCGTGTGGCTTCGTCGGATGCTTGGCTGGTGAAATGGCCGGTCGTTATGAAAAGCCCCTTGTCCGCTCGACCCTGTAACGCGCCCCTAAAGTCCCTAGGCCGCGTTGACAAAAGACTTCAGCCATAGCCGCGTGGCGGCGAGGTTTAGGAAGCTCTCGAACGAGAGAAGGGTTTTGTCATATCGAGTGGCGATGCGTCGTTGCTGTTTGAGCTTTCCGAACATGCGCTCGACGCGGTTGCGGTCCTTGTAACGGCGATAGTCGGGATGCTCTGGCACCTTGCGGTTCGAGCGGGGCGGGATGATCGGCAGGATGCCCCGGGTCAGCAGGCTTTCCCGGAAGCGATCACCATCATAGCCCTTGTCCGCGAGCAGCGCCTTGGGTGTGGCGACGGGGATCGCCATCAGCGGTTCGGCAGCGGTGTAATCAGAAGCCTCGCCGCCGGTCAGGATGAAGCCGACAGGCAGTCCTTGATTGTCGCAGCGGGCGTGGATTTTGCTCGTAAAGCCGCCGCGTGATCGACCAAGAGCGTTCGCACAAGCCCCCCTTTTCCGCCCGCTGCCGAAACATGGCCGCGAACGCTGGTGCTGTCGATCATATGTTGCCAGTCGTCGGTCAGACCCAGATCGACCAGCGTTTGCAGCAGGGCATCCCAGACACCCTGTTCGGCCCAGCGCCGGAAGCGGACATAGACCGAGTTCCACTTGCCGTAGCGCTCGTGCATGTCGCGCCAAGGGCAGCCGACCCGCAGCACGTGAAGCATGCCGTTGAGAAAGCGACGATTATCGCCCGACGGCCGCGCCCAGCGACCACGTTCAGGCGGCAGCAGCGGCCCAATCAGGTCCCACTCCGCATCCGACAAATCCCCGCGACCCATGACTGATCCTCAAAAAGCAGTCTTGAATCAGAAGGAGGAGGATTTGGGAATCCCTTTTGTCAACACGGCCTAATCTCCTTTGATCCGACGCTGCCTTTCCATCGTTTGCATTGGAAATAAACTTGGAATGAAACAAGATTCACTCGCAACACTCCAAGACCGTCTATACCGCCATCTCCTGATTTCCCTCTGACTTCGACCTTCGTAAATCCAGCCTCGCGAAGTAAGCGTTGCGAGAGTCGCTCAAACGCATCGGGTGCCATGGAAACAAGCACTGCCAGAAGCTGAGATTTCCAATCTTCTGCGTTGTCTGGCTCTGACTCCGGAGCCTCTACAGCCTCAACACCGGCCAACTTAGCCGCGCTGCGCTTGGCTTTGGCGCGGGCTCGCTCTTCTAAAGTTACGAGTTCATAGATTGCGCGCGTTTCCTCGATCGAGGAAATAGTCGATCCTGCTTCGGTCAGCGCCCAAACCGCTCTCGCAGAGTTCTCTAACGCGCCGCCCCGTTTCAAATAGGTCCTTGCCCAAGCGAGGTAGTAGTTCACTCTTGGGCGATTTTCGTCACGCGGCATGGAGAATGATTGTTCTTCCTCGGACACCCCTTCCAATTCGATGACCCGTTCATCAAGCTCTTGAATCGTAGCTGATCCACCCAAATCCCTCAGCGCCTCGACGGTGACCAGCATCATCCCCGGCAAATCCGGCAAACCGTCGACCTCAATCTGGAATCGCCTCTCCATTTTCATCATAGCCCCAGCACCTGCGGCATCGTGTAGCGGCCGGGTTTCTGGCGGATCAGCCACAGCGCCGCGCGCACCGCGCCGCGCGCGAAGATCATGCGGTTTTCGGCGCGATGCGACAGCGTGATCATTTCCTCGGGCCCCGCGAAAATCACGTCATGGTCGCCCGCGACGGTGCCGCCGCGCAGGCTCGCGAAGCCGATCTTGCCATGCCCGCGCGCGCCGGTGAGGCCGTCGCGGCCGCGTTCGGAGCAGGTCGCAAGGCTGATCCCACGCCCCTCGGCCGCCGCCTGCCCCAGCAGCAGCGCGGTGCCGCTCGGCGCGTCGACCTTGTTCCGGTGGTGCATCTCGACGATCTCGATATCATATTCGCGGTCGAGCCGCGCCGCCGCCTCGCGCACCAGATGCGCGAGCAGGGTGACGCCGAGCGAAGTGTTGCCGGTCTGGAGCACGGCGATGTCCCTCGCCGCATCGTCGATCAGATAATGGTGGCGCTCTTCGAGCCCCGTCGTCCCGACGACGATCGGCTTCTTTGCCGCGACGCAGGCGTCGAGCGTCGCTTCGAGCGCGGCGGGCGAGGAGAAATCGACGAGAACGTCCGCCCCCGCTGCGAGCTTCGCGACATTGCCGCCCCTGTCGACGCCGCAGCTGCGCTGCCCCGCCTCGGAGATCGCGGCGGCGAGCGCGACGCCCATCCGCCCTTCGCTGCCGATAATGCCGATGCTGGTCATGTTGCGTCCCCTATCCTTCGCTTCCCCCCCTTAGCCGTTCGCATCGAGCGAAGTCGAGATGCCCCTCGCCGCGCGCCATTTCGACGGGTGTCTCGACTTCGCTCGACACGAGCGGATAGAGAGGGCGTATGGACCCTATCCAGAATATCGTCATCCTGACCGGCGCGGGCGTGTCCGCCGAAAGCGGCATCGACACGTTTCGCGACGCCGGCGGATTGTGGGAACGGCACCGCGTCGAGGATGTCGCGACTCCTGAAGCCTTTGCGCGCGACCCCGACCTGGTGCTGCGATTCTACGACATGCGGCGCGAGGCGATCCAGACCAAGGAGCCCAATGCGGCGCACCGGGCGCTGGCGCGGCTCGACGCCGAATGGCCGGGCGAACTCCTGATCGTCACGCAGAATGTCGACGATCTGCACGAACGCGCGGGGGCGAAGCGGCTACTCCACATGCACGGCGAGCATCTGAACGCCTGGTGCACCGGGTGCGACGTGCGCAGCCCGTGGACGGGGCCGCTGCTGGACCGCCCCGGCTGCCCCGCGTGCGGCGCCGCGGGCAGCCTTCGCCCCGACATCGTCTGGTTCGGCGAGATGCCATACCGGATGGACGAAATCTATCACGCGCTCAATCGCGCCGACCTGTTCGTGTCGATCGGCACCTCGGGCGCGGTCTATCCCGCCGCGGGTTTCGTGCGCGAGGCAAGGGCGGCGGGGGCGCGGACGCTCGAGCTCAATATGGAGCCGAGCCAGGGCAGCCACTGGTTCGACGAGGCGCGGCACGGCCCGGCGACGGCGCTGGTCCCGGCGTGGGTGGAGGCGATGCTGGGCGGGTGAGTTGCTTGGTGTGATGCGGCAGCTTGCGGACAGTTGCGGACGTTGCACTTCTCGTCACCCCGGGCTTGACCCGGGGCCTGCCTTGTCTTTTCTGGCGCTATGGAACGTTATCCCTGCGTCTATATTCTTGCGCGTTCGTCGCATGGGACATTCTACACCGGGGTCACCTCGAACCTTGTCCAGCGGATCCATCAACATCGTGAAGGGACATTCGGCGGCTACACGAAGGACTATGGAATCAAGCGCCTCGTCTGGTTCGAACGCCACGAGATGATGGATACGGCAATCCTTCGAGAGAAACGCATCAAGCGGTGGCTGCGTGCATGGAAATACGAACTGATCAACGCGATGAACCCGACATGGCGCGATCTCGCCGAGGATTTCGGGTTCGAACCTTTGCCCTTGGCAAGAAGGAAGGCGGGTCCCGGGTCAAGCCCGGGATGACGGAAGTGGAGGAGAGCAACGACAGTTCTCCACCCGAAGCCGCCGCCGTCGTCGCTACCGCCGCGCCGCGAAGAAATCCCTGAGCAGCGCCGCGGCTTCGGCTTCGCCGATGCCGTCGTAAATCTCCGGCCGGTGGTGGATCGTCGGCTGCGCGAAGGTGCGCGGGCCGTGGACGACCGCGCCGCCCTTCGGATCGTCGGCGCCGTAATAGAGGCGCGCGAGGCGCGCGTGGGCGATCGCGCCCGCGCACATCGCGCAGGGTTCGAGCGTGACATAGAGGTCGCAGCCGTCGAGGCGTTCGTTGCCGAGTTTCGCCGCCGCCGTGCGAATCGCGACGATTTCGGCGTGCGCGGTCGGGTCGTGCGATTCGCGCGGACGGTTGTGGCCCTCGGCGACGATCGCGCCGTCCTTGACGACCACCGCGCCGACGGGCACTTCGCCCCATTCGGCGGCGATACGCGCGAGATCGAGCGCACGGCGCATCGGTTCGGGGAGCGGAAACGCGGGCATAAAAGCGCCCTATTCGCTTGACGAATCTCCCGCAAGCCGATAAGCGCGCGCCTTTCCCGGCTCACTCCGGTCTTGTGCTCCCCGTTTTACGGGAAGTGTCCGGACGCCGATCCGAAATTTTTGACCCAGTTTATTGGACAAGGACGAAGACGATGTCGCGCATCTGCGAACTGACCGGCAAGGGCCGCCAGGTTGGCCACAATGTCAGCCACGCCAACAACAAGACCAAGCGCACCTTCCTGCCCAACCTGCAGAATGTGACGCTGCTGTCGGACGCGCTCGGCAAGGGTGTGAAGCTGCGCGTGTCGACCCACGGCCTGCGTTCGGTCGAGCATAATGGCGGCCTCGACAACTGGCTGCTCAAGGCCGGCGACGACCAGCTGTCGGCGAACGCCCGCAAGCTGAAGAAGGAAGTGACGAAGAAGCTGGCCGAAAAGGCCGCTTAAGCTTCCAAGCGTCTCTCGAAACGCAGAAGGCGGCCCGGTTACGGCGCCGCCTTTTTGCTGTCCGGCGTTTTTTTGGGCGGCAAATCGACCAGCTCGAATTGCAGCAGCAGGCTGCGTTGCCAGACGTTGAAATTATTGTCGGCGACGAGCCAGAGGAAGGTGCGCCCGCCTTCGACCGATACCGCCGCGCCCTCGTAATTTTCGGCAAGCCGCGGGGGAACGCGGCCGATCGTCCGCGATCGCACGACCGCATCCGCCTTGATGTCGGCGGGATCGGCGATCGACAGGATCGTCGTGAACACCGGATCGAAGCCGAGCCGCCGGTGGACGAGCAGGATGCGCCCGTCGGGCAGCGGCGCGGCGTCGCTGACGGGACCGCGGCCATCCGAATCGTAGAAGAAGCGGAGCGGCGGCGGGCCGGGCGCGGCCGGATCGCCGCTATAGAGCAGCCCCTCGCGTCGGCGCGCTTCTTCCGAAAAGACGACCGTGCGTCCGTCGCCAAGGCGCACCATCGCTTCGGGGCCGAGGTTTCCCGGCCAGCGCGGCCGGGGCAGCTTGCGGCGCGCCTCGATCGCCGCGAGGTCGGCGTCGAGCCGCCAGATTTCGTTGATCCCCTCGAGCGCGATCCAGCTCTTGCCGCTCGCGCGATCGACGAACATCGCCTCGGCATCGGCCATCGACTTGCGGGCCGGGCGCCCGTCGGGAGTCGGCAACGGCCGGATCCGGACATCAGAGACCGCTCCCCGCGAATCGAGCGCCAGGCGCGTCCAATAGCCATTGTCGCCGACGAGTTGAAAACGGTCCGCCCCCGCCTCCCGCGCGAGTGCCGAGAAGCCGCCGAAGCGGCTATGCGGACTGACGAGGTGCCAGCCGCGCACGAAGCGCAGCGTGCCCGCCGCCTCCGGCGCGAACGCGAGCGGTCGCGCGGCGGCGCTTTCGGTCAGGTCCGGTTCCGGGGCACGCATCACGGTTCCGGGCATCGGCCCGAGCGCAGCGAAGATCAGGGCGGCGGTGAGGAGGCGGCGCATCGCGGCGGGGTTAGGGTGCCGCCAAGCGAAAGGAAAGCGTTTCGGCGCGCGAAGCTGAACGGCAGCCAACAATGATGTTCAGGCTTCACTCAATGCGAATCGGGCAAAACAGCATCATCGACCACAGCCCCGAAGGGCCAAGTGACGAAAGAAGGAGAAATACGATGAAAAAAATGGTGACTCTCTCGATCGCCGCCCTGATGTCCACCGCGACGCTGGGCCTGGCAACGCCCGCCGCGGCGCAGAACGGTTATTATGACCAGGGCGGCTATTCGAGCTATTACAGCGGCTATGATCGCGACGACCGTCGCTATGACCGCCGCGACTATCGCCGTTACGATCGCCGCGACTACCGCAATGATCGCCGCTATTACCGTGGCGACCGCCGCAACTATCGCCAGTGCGACAACGGCACCGGCGGGACCGTGATCGGCGCGATCGCGGGTGGCCTTGCCGGCCATGAAATCGCGGGCCGCGGCGACAAGACGGTCGGCACGATCATCGGCGGCGCCGTCGGCGCCCTCGCCGGCCGCGCGATCGACAAGGGGAATGACGGCTGCCGTTAAGGGGCAGACCCGACCCCCAACAACTTTCCTCTCCCCTTTCACCCCGTCCGGCCCCGCGCCGGGCGGGGTTTCTTTGCGCACGGCGCCTACGGGCGGAGGCCTTGCCATGCGGGCGCCGGAAGCCTAGGTTCGCCGCCAAGTGCACGTTCGCGGTTTTGCGGGCGCGTGAGTAGAACAGGTACAATAGCCATGCGGCAAATGGCAGCGCCATCGCGGCGACCGCCGCGGCCCGGTCCGGCGGGTAAGGGACGAAAAGCGGGCGGCGCCGAGCGCCCCGTGCCGATCGCGCGCCCGCGCAGCTATGCCGCGATCGACCTTGGCACCAACAATTGCAGATTGCTGATCGCGAGACCGCAGGACGGCGAGCTTGTCGTCATCGACGCCTTTTCGCGCATCGTGCGGCTGGGCGAAGGGTTGCACGGCACCGGCCGGATCAGCGACGCGGCGATGGACCGCACCGTCGCGGCGCTGGCGATCTGCGCCGACAAGCTGCGCCGCCGCCACGTCTCGCTGTCGCGCGCGGTCGCGACCGAGGCGTGCCGCCGCGCGAGCAACGGCGCGGAACTGGCCGAGCGCGTCCGGCGCGAGACGGGAATCGTTCTCGACATCATCTCGGCCGCCGAGGAAGCGCGCCTTGCGGTGCTCGGCTGCCACAATCTGATGGAACCCGGCGAGGGCCCGGCGCTGATCTTCGACATCGGCGGCGGATCGACCGAGCTGATGCACGTCGAGGTCGCCGAGCATGACGTCAAAATCCATGACTGGATCAGCGTGCCGTGGGGCGTCGTGTCGCTGACCGAGCACGCGCCGCTGCCCGAAGACAGCCTTGCGGGCCGGCAGGCCGCCTATGCGCATATGCGCCAAGTGACGCGCGAGGCCTTTGCCCCCTTTGCCGCGCGCGCCGAACGCTTCGCCGGCGAGCCGCTGCGCCTGCTCGGCACCAGCGGCACGGTGACGACGCTCGCCAGCGTCTTCCTCGATCTGCCGCGTTACGACCGGCGTGCGGTCGACGGGCTCGTCGTGCCCGCCGACGCGATGCGCGACATCAGCCGCCGCCTTGCCGACGCGAGCATCGCCGACCGCGCCGAGATCGCGTGCATCGGGCGCGAGCGCGCCGACCTGGTCGTCGCGGGCTGCGCGATCCTCGAGAGCATCATCGACCTGTGGCCCGCCGCGCGCGTCGGCGTCGCCGACCGCGGCATCCGCGAAGGCATCCTGCGCACGCTGGCGATGCAGGGCCGCGACATTCCGGTCACGCGCCGCGAGTATCGCAAATGAGCGGCAGCGGCGGCAAAGGTGGCGGGCGCGGCGGACTGCATGTGCGGGTCAAGACCGCGAAGAAGCGCAGCGTGTCGTCGACGCGCTGGCTGCAACGACAATTGAACGACCCCTATGTGCGCCGCGCGCAGGCCGAAGGCTATCGCTCGCGCGCCGCGTACAAGCTGATCGAGCTCGACGAGAAATTCGGTTTCCTCAAGAAATCGCGCGCGGTCGTCGATCTGGGCATCACGCCGGGCGGCTGGTCGCAGGTTGTGCGCAAGGCGAATCCGCGCGCGCGCGTTGCGGGGATCGACCTGCTTGCTTGCGAACCGATCGAGGGGGTCGAAATCCTCGAGATGGATTTCATGGACGATGCGGCGCCCGATGCACTGATCGAGGCGCTCGGCAGCGCCCCCGACCTCGTGATTTCGGACATGGCGGCAAATACCGTCGGCCATCCGCAGACCGACCATCTGCGCACGATCGGCCTTGCGGAAACCGCTGCCGATTTCGCGGTGCAAAATTTGCTGCCCGGCGGGACGTTCGTCGCGAAAGTGTTCGCAGGCGGCGCCGACCGCGAATTGTTGACTTTACTAAAGCGACACTTTTCAACGGTAAAACACGCCAAGCCGCCCGCCAGCCGCAAGGGGTCGCCCGAACTCTATGTTATCGCGCAAGGGTTCAAGGGCCGGCAAGATGGCAGCGAGGCGGACGCCGAATAAAGGTCGATGGGTCGAACCGGGGAGAATAGCGATGGGCAAGTCGAGGCGGCCGGTAGCGGCGCTAACGCTCGCGGCTTTGATGCTGGCGTCGTGCGGCGGCGGCGACGGCGGAACATTGGGCAGCGGCCCGGTCACGGTCACCCCGACGCCAAGCCCCACCCCGACCCCGACGCCCAATTGCGCGCTCGCCTCGCGCCAGTCCTTTGCCAAGGCGGTGATCGACGAATGGTATCTGTTCCCGGGCGACGTCGCGAGCGCCAACCCCGGCGCCTATAGCGATGTGCAATCCTATATCGATGCGCTGGTCGCGCCGGCGCGCGCGCTGAACAAGGACCGTTTCTTCACCTACATCACCTCGATCGCCGAGGAGAATGCTTTCTTTGCCAGCGGTTCGAGTGCGGGATTCGGCGTGCTGATGGGGTATGACGCGATCAATCAGCGCATCGTCATCGCCGAAGCCTATGAAGGCGCGCCAGCCTTTGCGGCGGGAATCGACCGCGGCACCGCGATCGTCGGGATCGGCACGAACAGCGGCAATGTGCGCACCGTCGCGAGCATCGTCGCCGCCGAGGGAACACAGGGGCTTACCGACGCGCTCGGCCCGAACGACCCGGGGGTGAGCCGCGTGCTGCGCATCACCGACGCGGCGGGTACGCGCGACGTCACCGTCGCCAAGGCCGACTATTCGCTCGACCCGGTTTCGGACCGCTATGGTGCCAAGATCATCAGCGAAGGCGGCCGCAACTACGGCTATCTCAACCTGCGGACCTTCATCTCGTCGGCCAACAACCAGCTCGGCGCCGCCTTCGCCGATTTCCGCACGCAGGGCGTCACCGATATCATCATCGATTTCCGCTATAATGGCGGCGGTCTCGTTTCGACCGCCAATCTGATGGGCGACCTGATGGGTGCTGGACGCGCCGGCCAGCTTTTTTCGCAGACGCGTTTCCGCCCAAGCAAGTCCGCCGAGGACGACGAGCATCGCTTTGCGCCCGGCGCGCAATCGATCGCGCCAACGCGGATCGCCTTCATCGGCACCGGGTCGACCGCCTCGGCGAGCGAGCTGGTGATCAATTCGATGCTGCCCTATCTCGGTACCAATATGACGCTGGTCGGCAGCAACACCTATGGCAAGCCGGTCGGCCAGATCGCGCTCGACAAGGCCGAGTGCGACGACCGGATACGCGTCGTCGCCTTCGCCACCGGCAACGCAAGCGGCCAGAGCGACTATTATGACGGGCTGGCGCCGAAGATCGCGAACAGCTGCGCCGCGAACGACGATCTGGGCTTCCCGCTCGGCGACCCGCGCGAGGCGTCGGTCCGCGCCGCGATCGACTTCCTCGCCGGCAACGCCTGCACGACGCGAATCGCCGACGCGAGCGCCCGCACGGCGTCGAGCGATCGCCGTTTTGCCGTAGCGGCCCCGCCGACAATGCTGGTGCCCGACCGCCCGAGCGCGGCGCAGCGCGAATTGCCGGGGCTGTTTTAAAGATCGTCGCCCCCGCGACGGAAAACTCTCTCCAGACGGCGATTGACCGCCGCCCCCGAACCGGGCTAACGGCCGCGGCAAGCGACAGGTTCCCCGGCGACGGGGACTAAGAGGGAACGGGAAAACCCCGGCTGCCCCTGCAACTGTACGCGGCGAGCCATCGGCCATTTGCCATTGGGACCCCGGTCCCGAGAAGGCGGCCGACCGGCGCTGACCCGCAAGCCAGGAGACCTGCCCGTCGCCGTCGTCTTTCGCGCGGACAGGGTGTGCCGGGCGGACGGGGGTGAACCCGCATGACGACAAAGCTGGCTGCGCAGGTGCGCGGGCGATGTCGTGCGTCCCCGAGGGACGAGCCATCGGCCGCGCGCATGGGCGGCATTGTCGATGGGTTTGTCCAATGTTCAAAGTTATTTACCGAAGTTCGATCTGTCTCGCCGCCGTCGCGGCTTCCTCCACCGCGTCCGCCGACGAAGCGGCGCATGCCGTCGCCGCCGACGCCGACAGCATCGTCGTCACCGCAACACGCGCGCCGCTGACACTGGACGAGATTCCGTCGTCGGTCGCGGTACTAGACAAGGACGCGATCGACCGCGCGCAGGATATCGGCGTCACCGAATTGCTGCTCCGCACCCCGGGCATCAGCATCTCGCGTAACGGCGGCTACGGCACCGCGACCTCGCTCCGCATCCGCGGCGCCGAATCCGAGCACACGGTAACGGTGATCGACGGAGTGAAGCTCAACGATCCGTCGTCGACCGGCGGCGGCTTCAACTTCGCCAATCTGCTCGCGGGCGACATCGACCGGATCGAGGTGCTGCGCGGGCCGCAGTCGATCCTGTGGGGAAGCCAGGCCATCGGCGGCGTGATCAATATCGTCACCGCATCGCCCGAGAAGGCACTCGAAGGCAGCTTCGACCTCGAAGCCGGATCGCGCCAGACGGTGAGCGCGCGTGCCGCGATCGGCGGGCGCACCGGTCCGCTGAGCTGGCGCCTGGGCGGCCAGCGCTTTACCACCGACGGCATTTCGTCGCACGCCAAGGCGTTCGGCGGGGTCGAACGCGACGGCTATCGCAACAGCAATGTCTCGGGCCGCGCCGAACTCGCGCTCGCCGACAATCTCAGCGCCGAAGTGCGCGGATATTATTCGAGCGGCCGCGTCGAATTCGACGGCTTCAACACCGACAGCAACGACTATGGGCTCAACAAGGAATTCGTCGGCTATGCGGGGCTGAATTTCGACCTCGTCGGCGGGCGCTTCCGCAACCGGATCGCCTACACCTATACCGACACCAACCGCGACAATTTCAACCCCGACCGCGCGCGTCCGCGCAGCTTCGAGGCCGACGGCGAGAACCGGCGCTGGGAATATCAGGGCAGTTTCGACGTCAGCGACCGGATCACCGCGATCTTCGGGGTGGAGAATGAGCGCTCGAGCTTCCGCAGCCGCTCGCCTTCGGCGTCGCTCGCCACGCCGATTCCCGACTTCGTGCGCGGCAAGGCAGAGATCACCAGCGCTTACGGCCAGCTCAGCGTCGAACCGGTGGACGGGCTGACGCTGAACGGCGGCGTCCGTTATGACGATCATAATCGCTATGGCGGGCAGACCTTGTTCGCGGCGGGCGGCGTCTGGCGCCTGCCGACCGGAACGGTGCTGCGCGCGAGCTATGGCGAGGGGTTCAAGGCGCCCGGCCTCTACCAGCTGTTCAGCGAATATGGGAATGTCGGGCTCGCCCCCGAGGAAGCGCATGGCTGGGAAGCGGGAATCGAGCAGCATCTGCTTGGCGACAGGCTGGTGGTCGGCGCGACCTGGTTCGAGCGCACGACGAAGAACCAGATCATTTATAACGGCTGCTCCCCGCCGACGACCGATCCGCTGTGCACGTTGCCCGGCAGCAATCCGCCGGTGTCGCGTTTCGGCTATTATCTCAACGTCGCGCGCAGCGAGGCGCATGGCATCGAGGGCGCCGCGGCGTTGACGCTGGGCGGGCTGACGCTCGATGGCAATTACAGCTGGATCGTCGCCGAAGACCGGTCGGAAGGCAGCACCAATTTCGGCAACCGGCTGCCGCGGCGTCCGCGCCACAGCGCCAATGCGTCTGCAAGCTATGCCTTCGGTGCGGGGTTCGAACTCGGCGCCGCGCTGCGCTGGTCGGGCAAGAGCTATGACAATGCGAGCAATGCGCAGCGGCTCGACGATTATATGCTCGTCGACCTGCGCGCCGAAGTTGCGCTGTCCGACGAAGTGAAGCTGTTCGCGCGCGCCGAAAATATCTTCGACGAGCAATATATGACCGCCTACCGCTACGGCTCGCTCGGCCGCAGCATCTATGCCGGCATCAGGGGGCGCTTCTGATGGCGGCGCTGTCCGGCCGCGGCGCTTCGACGCTTTGGGTCGCGCTGCTCACCGCGGCAAGCACGGCGACGACGCTCGCGCTCGGCTGCGCGACGCCCTTCCCCTCGCTCGCGGCGCTCGCGGCGGTGCATATGCGCCGCCGCGACGGGCTCGCGCTGATGCTGCTCGCCTGGGCGGCGAGCCAGATCGTCGGCTTCCTCCTGCTCGGTTATCCGCGCGACGGCAGCACGCTGGCGTGGGGCGCCGGGCTCGCCACCGCGGCGCTCGGATCGGCGCTGGCGAGCTATGCCGCGCTCGGCGCGCTAAAATACCGAACGGTCGCGGCGCGGCTCAGCGTCGCCTATGCGGCGGGTTTCACCGCGTTCAAGGCGATCATCCTCGGCTGGGCGCTGGTCCTCGGCGGATTGCATTCGGTGATGGCGCCCGACCTCCTTGCCGAGCAGTTCGTAAGGAACGCCGCGATCCTGATCGGGCTTTACGCGCTTTATCGCGCGCTCGTCGCGGCGGGCGTTCCGACGCCGCCGCAAGCGGCGACCGCCTGATGCTGACGCGCGTCGACCCCGGGCCCGCGGTGGTGGTGTGCAACACCTGCCGCCACAGCCGCGAGGCCCAGGTCGATGCCGCAGGCATGCGCGGCGGCGCGCGGCTCGTCGCGGCGCTGAAGCGGCTCAAGGATACCGAGCCGCGCTATGCCGGGATTGCGGTGCAGGAGATGGCGTGCCTCTTTGCCTGCCAGGATCATTGCACCGTACACCTGCGCGCGCCCGACAAGGTCGGCTATGTGCTCGGCCGCTTTCGGGGGGACGCGGAATCGGCACGCGCGATCCTCGACTATGCCGTCCATTATGCGGCGAGCGCGCATGGCCGCGTCGCCTATTCGCTGTGGCCCGAAGGCATAAAGGGCCATTTCATCACCCGCACCCCGCCGCCAGGATTTGTCGCCGAATGACCAGTTTCGTTTCTGTCGAGGCCTTCGAGGCCGCGCTTGCCGACCTTCGCGAACCCGACACCGGTGCCGCCGCCAATGCGCGGTTGCGGCAGGCCGAACTCACCAAGCCGGCGGGATCGCTCGGCCGGCTCGAGGATCTCGCGATCTTTTTCGCCGGCTGGCAGGGCCGGGCGCGGCCGCGGATCGAGCGTGCGCGCGCCGCGATCTTCGCGGGCAATCACGGCGTCACCGTGCACGGTGTCAGCGCCTTTCCGCCGAACGTCACCGCGCAGATGGTCGCCAATTTCGCCAGCGGCGGCGCGGCCATCAACGCCTTGTCGGAGGCGGCGGGGCTCGAGCTGGCCATCGTCGCGCTCGACCTCGACCGGCCGACCGCCGATTTCACCGTCGCACCGGCGATGCGCGAGGACGAATGCCTCGACGCGCTGAACCGCGGCGCGGCGGCGGTCGAGCCCGATCTCGATCTGCTCGTGCTCGGCGAGATGGGGATCGGCAATTCGACCGCCGCCGCCGCGCTTTGCGCGCGCAGCTTCGCGGGCGAGGTGGCGGGATGGGCCGGCCCGGGGACCGGGGTCGACGGGCACGGCGTCGCGCGCAAGATTCAGGTGATCGAGAGCGCGCTCGCCTTCCATGCCGAGGCGCCGCGTTCGGCGTTCGAAACGCTGCGCCGCGTCGGCGGGCGCGAGATCGTGGCAATCGCGGGCGCCATCGTGCGTGCGCGCCAGCTCGGCGTGCCGGTGCTGCTCGACGGCTTTATCTGCACTTCGGCGATCGCGCCGCTGGCGGCGGAGAACCCCGCGATCGTGAACCATTGCATCGCGGGCCATTGTTCGTCGGAGCCGGGGCACAAGCGCCTGCTGGCATTGCTCGGGCTCGACCCTTTGCTGTCGCTCGATATGCGGCTGGGCGAAGGCAGCGGCGCGGCGGTCGCCGCGAATATCGTGCGCAGCGCGCTCGCCGCGCACGACCGGATGGCGACCTTTGCCGAGGCGGCGGTCTCGGCCTCGCTGTGACCGGCTTCGCGCTCCATTTGCTGCGCCACGGCGCGCCCGAAACGCCGGGGCTGCTGATGGGACGCACCGACGGGGCACCGACCGAAGCGGGAATCGCGGCGTGTGTTGCGCAAGCGAAGGGCTTGGGCATCGAATGCCTGGTCGCTTCGGACCTTTGGCGATGCCGCGCGGCAGGAGAGGCAATCGGGTCGGCGGTCGACCTGCCGCTCACCTCCGATCGGCGCTGGCGCGAGCTCGATTTCGGTGACTGGGACGGTATGGCGGTGAACGCCGTCGACGTCGGTGCCTTTGGCCGCTTCGTCGATGACCCCGACGCGAACCCACCGCCGGGGGGCGAGCGCTGGTCGGCGCTGGTGGCACGCATTGCCGCCGCGATCGCCGACCTCGCGCCGGTGCCGGCGCTGGTCGTCACGCACGGCGGCGCGATGCGCGCGGCCTTGCATGTCCTCTGCAGTTTCGACCAGCGCCGGCTCTGGGCGTTCGACCTGCCCTATGCGGCGCTGCTGTCGCTGCGTGTCTGGCCCGGCGAACGCCCGAGCGCGCAAATCGTGGGGCTGCGGCCATGAAGGGGCTGATCGTCGCGATCCAGTTCCTGACGCGCCTGCCGACGCCGCGCGTCGCGGTGTCGGGCGAGGAATTTGCCGCGTCGATGCGCTGGTTTCCAGCGGTCGGGCTGATCGTCGGCGTGATCGTCGCGGGCGCGGGCTGGGCGGGGGCGCGGATCGATCCGTGGACCGGCGCGCTTGCGGCGCTGATCGTCTGGGTCGCGGTCACCGGCGCTCTCCACCTCGACGGGCTCGGCGACATCGCCGATGCGAGCGGCGCGGCGCACAAGGACCGCGACCGGCTGATCGCGGTCCTCGGGGATCCGCATGTCGGGAGCTTCGCGGTTGTCGCGATCGTTTTGCAACTGATCGCCAAGCTGGTGCTGCTCCACGCGCTGTTCGAACGCGAGGCGTTCGTCGCCGCCCTGCTCGTCCCCTTCGCGGCGCGAATCGGACCGCTGGTCTGGTCGCGCGCGCTGCCCGACCTGCATGCCGGATTGGGCTCGCGTTTCCGCAACGCGGTGCGCCCGGTTGATTTCGCGGGCTGGGGCGGGTTGCTGTTGGCGGCGGCGTGGGTGTCGCCCTCCCTGCTCGCCGCGCCGTTGATCTTCCTTGTCTGGGGCTGGTGGCTGCTGCGCCGGATCGGCGGGATTTCGGGCGACGGGCATGGCGCGGGGATCGAGATCGGCGAAAGCCTGCTCCTCGCCGCCGCACTGCTGTGGGCGCATGTTGCGTGAGCGATCCATGGACCTGGCACGGCGGGGGCATCGAGGCCGCGAAGCGCGAATTCGGCGAAGGCGACTGGATCGACCTGTCGACGGGGATCAACCCGCATCCCTGGCCGGGCGCCGCGGGGATGGCGTTCGACTGGCGGCGATTGCCCGAGCCCGAGCATCTCGCGCGGCTTGAAGCCGTCGCGGCGGACTATTTCGGCGTCGATCCACGCCATGTCTGCGCGGTGCCGGGCAGCGAGATCGGACTACGCCTGGTCGGGGCACTGATCGGCGGCGATACCGCCCACATCGCGCCGGGGTATCGCACCCATGGCGCGATGATCGCGGGCAGCGCGGAAACCCGCTGGGATGTGGCGCCGGGCGCAACCGGAAACCTGATCCTCGCCAATCCGAACAACCCCGACGGGCGCGCCCTTGCCCCCGATGCCCTGCTCGGATGGCTCGAACGCGGCGTCGGCTGGCTGCTCGTTGACGAAGCCTTTGCCGACGCCGATCCGGCGCTGAGCGTCGCAGCGTCGGTCGCCGACGATCGAAAGCTGATCGTCTTTCGATCCTTCGGCAAATTTTTCGGCCTCGCGGGGGTGCGGCTTGGCTTCGTTCTGGCGCCGCAGGCGATCGTCGCTGCGCTGCGCGCGCGGCTGGGCGCATGGCCGCTATCCGAAGCGGCGATCGCGATCGGCACCGCCGCCTATGCCGATGCCGGCTGGATCGAAGCGACGCGGCAGCGCCTCCCCGCCGAGGCGATCGCACTCGATGCGGCGTTGGCACGGCATGGCTATCGCGCGGCGGGCGCCTGCCCGCTGTTTCGCCTGATCGAAACCGATGACGGCCGCGCGCTGTTCGAGCGGCTTGCCCGGCGTGCGATCCTGACCCGCCCCTTCGCCGACGAGCCGCGCTGGCTGCGCATCGGGCTGCCCGCCGATGCCGAAGCGCTGGCGCGGCTCGATGCGGCGCTTGGTCATGGCTGAGCCCGTCGCGCTCACCGCGCTCGCGCTCGACGCGGCGTTCGGCTGGCCGGGTGCGCTGTATCGCCGCGTCGGCCATCCGGTGGGGCTGTTCGCGCGCATCATCGCCGGCTGCGAGGCTCGGTGGAACCGGGCCGCGTCTGGCTTTGCGAGGCGGCGCGCGCTGGGCGTTCTAACGCTTGTCCTCCTGCTGCTCGTCGCCGGCGGCCTTGGCCTCGGACTCCAGCATCTGCTGCTTTCCACCTTGAGCGGCTGGGGCTGGATCGGCGTCGCGATCCTCGCCTGGCCCGCGCTCGCGCAGCGCAGCCTGTTCGATCATGTCCGCGCGGTCGGCGAGCGGATCGACGCGGGCGACCTCATCGGTGCGCGCAGCGCCGTGAGCATGATCGTCGGCCGCGACACCGCCACGCTCGATGAAGCCGGGGTGTCGCGCGCCGCGATCGAGAGCCTCGCCGAAAGCTTTTGCGACGGCGTCGCCGCGCCGCTGTTCTGGCTTCTGCTGCTCGGCCTGCCGGGGGTGTGGGCGTATAAGGCGGTGAACACCGCCGACAGTTTGATCGGCCACCGCGAGGAGCGCTGGCGCGCGTTCGGGTGGGCGGCGGCGCGGCTCGACGATCTCGCAAACTGGATTCCGGCGCGGCTGGCGGGCGTGCTGATCTGCCTCGCGGGCGGCGGCGGATGGCGCATATTGCAGCGCGACGCGCGCAAACACGCCTCGCCCAACGCGGGCTGGCCCGAGGCGGCGATGGCGGGCGCGCTGGGGCTTCGGCTCGCGGGTCCGATCGCCTATGACGGGGTGATGCAGGGCAAATCATGGATCGGCGACGGGACAGGCGAAGCGAGCGGCGCGGCGGTCGACCGTGCGCTCGCCGTTTATCTGCGCGCCTGCCTGCTGCTGTGGTTGATCGCGGGAGGCGCGGCATGGCTGCGCTGATGCTGCAAGGCACCGGGTCCGACGTCGGCAAGTCGGTGCTGGTCGCCGCGCTCTGCCGCGCACTCACCCTTCGCGGCCTGACCGTCCGCCCCTTCAAGCCGCAGAATATGTCGAACAATGCCGCGGTCACGACCGACGGCGGCGAGATCGGGCGCGCGCAGGCGCTCCAGGCCATGGCGTGTCGCGTCGAACCGCACAGCGACATGAACCCGGTGCTGCTGAAACCGCAGGCCGACCGCACCTCGCAGCTGATCGTTCATGGCCGTGTGCGCGGCACGCTGGGCAGCGGCAATTTCCGCGAAGCGCGCGGCGCGCTGATGACCGAGGTGCTCGAAAGCTATGACCGGCTGCGCGGCCAGTGCGACATCGTGATCGTCGAGGGCGCGGGATCGCCCGCCGAGATCAATTTGCGCACCGGCGACATCGCGAACATGGGCTTCGCGCGCGCCGCCGACGTGCCCGTGGTGCTGATCGGCGATATCGACCGCGGCGGGGTGATCGCGTCGATCGTCGGCACGCGCGCGGTGATCGAGGCCGAAGATGCGGCGATGATCCGCGGTTTCCTGATCAACAAGTTCCGCGGCGATCCCGCGCTGTTCGACGACGGTTATCGCGAGATCGAGCGGCGGAGCGGCTGGCGGGGGCTGGGCGTCATACCGTGGCTGAGCGCCGCCGCGCGGTTGCCGAGCGAGGATGCGGTGATCCTCGAACGCCCCGCCGATCCGCGCGACGGGCGGCGGATGATCGCCTGCCCGATTCTGCCGCGTATCTCGAACTTCGACGACCTCGATCCGTTGAAGCTCGAGCCCGGTGTCGAGGTGGTGATGGTGCCGCCGGGGCGGCCGATCCCCGCCGAGGCGGCGATGATCATATTGCCGGGGTCGAAGGCGACAATCGCCGACATGGCCGCGCTGCGCGCCGAAGGCTGGGATATCGACATCAAGGCGCATCACCGGCGCGGCGGGACGATCGTCGGGCTGTGCGGCGGATACCAGATGCTCGGCCAAAGGATCGCCGATCCGTTGGGAATCGAGGGAGCGCCCGCCGAGGTCGACGGGCTGGGCCTGCTCGATGTCGAAACGACGCTGTCGCCGGCAAAAATCTTGCGGCGGGTGACCGGGACCGCGCTGGGGGCGCCGGTCACCGGCTATGAGATGCACATGGGCGAAACCCGTGGCCCCGGCTCGGAGCGGGCGTTCGCGACGCTTGAGGATGGCGCGAGCGACGGCGCGGTCGATCCGGCGGGACGGGTGATCGGATCCTATCTGCACGGGCTGTTCGCGTCGCCCGCGCTGCGCCGCGCGCTACTCGCACGGATCGGTGTGACGGGAAACGGCCGCGACTATGCCGCCGATGTCGACGCGGCGCTCGACGCCGTCGCCGCCGAATTCGCGCGCCACGCCGACATCGAGGCGATGCTGCGGATCGCGGGGATCGGCGCATGAGAGGGGCGTCGCTGTTCGTGATCGGCGGCGCGCGCTCGGGCAAGAGCCGCTATGCGCAGGCGCGCGCCGAGGCGGCGGGGGGCGAGCCGGTGTTCATCGCGACCGCCGAGGCGTTCGATGACGAGATGCGCGAGCGGATCGCGCGCCACCGGGCCGACCGCGATGCGCGCTGGTCGACGGTCGAGGCGCCACGCGATCTGCCCGCCGCGATCGATGCGCTGAGCGGAAACGGCGCGGTCGTGCTCGTCGATTGCCTGACGCTGTGGGTGTCGAACCTGCTGCTCGCCAACGCCGATATAACACGCGCGGCGAAGCAATTATGCGACGCGATCGCGCGGCACGACGGCACGCTGATCCTCGTCGCCAACGAGGTCGGGCTGGGCATCGTCCCCGACAATGCGCTCGCGCGGCGCTTCCGCGACGCGGCGGGGCAGCTCAACCAATCGGTCGCGATGACGGCGCAGGAGGTCGTCCTGCTCACCGCCGGGCTGCCGCTCACGCTCAAATCGGCGGGCTGATCGCCCCGGCGCAGCGCCACATGGTGAATTTTGTGTTTACCATGGTCATGAAGCGGATTCTCACGTCCCCCCGGCAAAGCGGGCGGCATGAGCAAGTCTGCCCATCCCGTTTTCGAGTCGCGGTGGCTCGCCGCTTCGGCGGCGCTGGCCGCGACCGCGCTGACGCCGTCGACCGCGCATGCCGCGTCGAAGCTGGTCAATGCGAAGTCGGTGACGGGCGGCAAGGCTGCGTGCGCCGTCGTCGCGGGCGCCGCTGCGGCGCCACGGGCCGACATTTCGCGCGCCCTGCTGGGCGGCGCGCCGAGCGCGCTCGACCGCATCCGCGCCGAACAGGCGGCCGCGTCAACCGCGCCGGTCCCCGCAGCGATGCCCGTGCGGCAGACGCTCGAGCCCTCGAGCCGGGCGCCTGTCTCTTTCGCGGCACCCGTCGCCGATTGCGGCATGTCACCGATCGCCGCGCCGTTCGCCCGGACCGACGCGGATGCCGAACTCGGCACGCGCGCGATCCCGGTCAAGCGAACGCGTTTCGACAATCGCTGGGACCGCGTTCGCCGCGCCGCTCCCGCCGCGTTGATGCAGGCCGAACTGCGCCGCGCGAACGCGTCGCGGGGTCTGGACGAGCGGGAGTTGCTCGCGCGCGTCAACCAGTGGGTCAATCGCGCGATCACCTACGTCGGCGACGACCGCAATTACCGCCAGCGCGATTATTGGGCGACCGCCGAACAGACGATCGCGCGCGGCAAGGGCGATTGCGAGGATTTCGCGATCCTGAAGATGCAGATGCTGCGCGCCGCGGGAATCGGTGCCGAGCGGATGAAGCTGGTGCTGCTCCGCGACCTCGCGGCGAACGCCGACCATGCCTTTCTGCTCGTCGAGACCGACGCGGGGAAGCTCGTGCTCGATAATGTCACCGACCGCCTTTATGACGGCAGCCAGCCCAATGCGGTGCGCCCGGTGCTGTCGTTCAGCGGCAACCGACGCTGGGTGCACGCCTATCGCGGGACACCGCCGTCGACGAATCCGGCCGCGATTCCGGCGTCGCAGAAAAGCTATACGCTCGCGCTCAACAATCAGCGTTCGGTAAGCGCCGACCCGCTGACCTTCAAGACCGGTTTGAGCAAATAGCTCAGCACCGATTTCTTTCCGGTCACAATCTCGACATCGCATAGCATACCGGGGGTGATCGGGAGCCGCCGGCCGTTCGAGGTCAGATAGGCGTTCGTCGTTTCGACGACGACAGTGAAATAGGCCTGCCGCTCGACCTCGTCATATATGCTGTCGGCCGACACGCGCACGACCTTGCCGTTGAGGCCCCCATAGATCGAGAAGTCGTAGGCGGTCACCTTGACGTTCGCGGGGTCGCCCACCTTGATGAAGGCGATGTCGCGCGGGGTGACGCGCGTTTCGATGAGCAATTTGTCACCCAAGGGCACGATCTGCATGATCTGTTCGCCCGCGTTGACGTAGCCGCCCAAGGTATTGACGAGCAGGTCGTTGACGACGCCGCGCGCCGGCGAGCGGATTTCGGAGCGCGCGAGGCGGCCTTCGGCGCCGCGGATCGTTTCCTCATTGACCGCCATCTTGGTCGCGAGTTGGCTGCGTTCGTTGAGCGCCTCCTGCTGGAAGTCGAAGCGCGCGCGCTGCACCTCGGCGCCCGCTTCGCGGACGGCGGCCTGCGAACGCGAGATCGCCTGCCGCGCGGCGGCGAGGCGGCCCTGGATGTCGACGACCTCGCGCTGCGCGGTGAGCAACTCGGTCTGCGGGACGACGCCCTTCGCCGCGAGCGGTTCGAGCATCGCCACCTGTTCGCGCGCGAGGCGCAGGCTGGCTTCGAGCGATGAAGCGGTCGCCTGCGCCTCGGCCATGTCGCGGCGGCGCTGCTCGACCCCCGCCGAGAGCGCGGCGAGCTGGCTTTGCAACGACGAGCGCCGCACCGCGGCGAGGCGCGCTTCGTCGCCACAGTTCGCGCCGGTGCAGCCCGCCCCCGCACCGCCTTCGCCCGCAAGGCGTGCGGCGCGCTGCGCGAGGCGGGCGTTTTCGGTTTCGAGCTGGCCGAGTTCGGATTGCGAGGTCGTATTGTCGAGGCGGACGAGCAACTGGCCCTTTTTGACCGTTTGCCCCGAGCGCACGAGGATTTCGCGGATCGTCGAGGGTTCGGCCGACTGGATGATCTGCACCTTCGACGAGGGGATCACGCGCCCCTGCCCGCGCGACACCTCGTCGACGCGCGCGATGCTCGCCCACAACAGGAAGAGGGCGAGGCCCGCGGCGGCAGCGACCATGATCTGCTCGCTTCCGCGCAAACGCTGCCAGAATTTCACGATCGACATGCGTTATGTTCCGGGTTGAGCTTCGGGCGCAGCGACGACGCCCTGCTGGCTGGTCAGGCTGTCGAAGCGCGCCTTGCTCCGCGTCGGGTCGGGGATGTTCGGCACCCAGCCCTTGGTGACGTCGATGCGGCCGCCGATGTCGTTATCGGCACGGTGGTCGGTCGGGTCGCGCGGCGGGGCGACGCCCCCGACCGCGATCGCTTCGCCGGGCAGCGCATCGGTCGCCGCCGCACCGCCTTGATAAAGCTGGCTGAAGGCGGGGATATATTCGGAGCCGGCATAGGCGTCCGAAAATGCGCGCGGCTTGCCCCACGATCCGGGCCAGCGATAGAAGATATGCGCGCCGATCTGTTCGATCTTGGTGAGTTTGGGCGCCCAGCGCGGAAGGACGTAATTGGCGTGATAATGCGTCGCCATGCCGACGCTCGCCTCGACATGGCCCGACAGCGCGGCGCGCGCGACCTCGGCCGAGCGGCGCCACAGCGTGGGCACCGGCGGGCGGCGCATCGAGCCGTCGCACGCGAAGCTGAACTGGCAGCCGGGGCGCGAACTGCCCTGATAGATCACGCCGCAGATGGTGTTCGGATACGCCGGATGCTTCATGCGGTTGAGGATGACCTGCGCGACCGCCGCCTTGCCCGCGTCGGATTCGGTCGCCGCCTCATAATAGATCGCCTGCGTCAGGCAGCGCTGCGCGTTGGTCGATTGCACCAGCGAGATTGCCGGCATCAGGAACGGCCGCGCCGCCTCGACGGGCAGCGTTGAAACGGGGAGCAGCGCGTTGCGCGCGACGGCGTCGGCGCCCTCGGCGGCGGGAACCAGCGAATCGCTCTCGGTCTCGGTGATCAGCCTGGCGATCGCCTGCTTCTTTGCCGCCTTCGCAGTTTCGGCGGGGTCGGCGTTCCAGCCCTCGACGGCGCCTTGGACCAGGCGCGAAAGCCGGTCGTTCGACGCAGCGAAGAGGATCGCGGCGGCGAAGAGCGCCAGACCGAGCAGGACGAGCTTGAGGCTCTTTGACGGCGCGCGTCGGTCTTCGGCCCAAGGGGCGTCCGCGCGCGCGGCGCCGCCCTGCCCGATGTGCAGTTCGGGGATCATGATGCCGATTCCCTGGTCGCCGATTCCTTGCTCGTCCGCGCGAGGATTTCGGCGCGCGGGCCGTCGGCGACGATGCGGCCGCCGTCGATGACGATGATGCGGTCGCACATCTTGAGGATCGCTTCGCGATGCGTCGCGACGATCAGCGTCTGCGACTCGGCGACGGCGTTATCGAGCGCCTCGATGAACAGCCGCTCGCTCTGCGTGTCCATCGCGCCGGTCGGTTCGTCGAGGAAAAGCAGGCGCGAGGGTGAAGCAAGCGCGCGGGCGATGGTGAGGAAGCCGCGCTGCCCGCCCGAGAGCTGCCCGCCGCGCTCGCCGGTGCCGCGGTCCAGCCCGGTCTCGTCGCGGCCCATGAAGCGGTCGGCGCCGATCGACTGCAGCGTCGCGAGTAGCTCGGCGTCGGTCGCCGCCGGCGCGCAATATTGCATATTCTGCTTGATCGAGCCGCTGAACAGCACCGCGTCCTGTCCGACGAAGCGGAATTGCGAGCGGAGGTAAATCGGCGAATGCTGGCGGCTGTCGAGCCCGTCGATGAAGATATTGCCCGCCTCGGGCGCATAAAGCCCGCAGAGCAGCCGCCCGAGCGTCGACTTGCCCGACGCGACGCGGCCGACGATCGCGATCCGCTCGCCCGCATCGATCTTGAGGTCGATGTCGGCGAGCGATGGCGCGGCGGCGCCCGGATAGGTGAAGCACAGCCCCTCGACCGAAACGTCGCCCTTGTCGATCGTGAGATCGAGCGCGCTGCTGCCCATGCGGCGTTCGTCGCCGGCCTCGATCATCTGCTGGATGCTCGCCATCGTCGTCACCGCCTGCCGCCCGCGCGTCATCAGGAAGGCAAGCTGGCCGACGGGAGCCATCGAGCGGCCGGCGAGCATGACGATCGCGATGATCGCGCCCATCGAAATCTTGCCGGCGTCGAACAGATAGAAACCGCCGACGACGAGCGCGAGGCCGGAAAATTGCTGCCCGAGCGTCGCGAGGTTGATCGCGGCGGCGCCCGTCCGACGCAGCGCAGCCTGCGTCCGCGCGCTGGTGTCGACCATCCGGCGCCACTGGCCGAGCACCTGCCCCTCGGCGGCGCAGCTCTTGACCGTTTCGGCGCCGCCGATCGCCTCGACGAGCATCGCGTGCTGGATGCTCATGTCGGCCTGATTGTCGAGCGAGGCCTGCATCATGCGCCGCTGGAGGAAATAGCCCGCGACGCCCATCGCAGCGATGATCGCGAGCGGGACGAGCGCGAGCCAGCCCGCGAGCACCGCGATCATGATCACGAAAAGGAAGAGGAAGGCGAGGTCGACGATCAGCACGATCGTCGTCGAGGCGAAGAAATCGCGCACGCTTTCGAATTCGGACACGCGGCGCGCGAGCATCCCCGTGCTGCCGCGCCGGTCGGCGAGCGGCATGTTCAGCACTTTCGAGAAAATCTTCTCGGACAGTTTGACGTCGAGGTCGCGGCCGAGATCGTCGAGCAAGGTCGCGCGCGCGAGACGCAGCGTGAATTCGACCGCGAAGGCGAGGCAAGCCCCGATCGCGAGCACCCACAGGCTCGATACCGCCTTGTTGGGGATGACGCGATCATAGACGTTCATCGTGAACAAGGGCAGCGCGAAGCCGAGCAGGTTGATCATCAGCGCCGCGCCGAGCACGGGATAGAAGGAGCGGCGCATCCGCCGTACCTCGCCCCAGAACCAATGGCGCTTCGCCTGTTCGTCCCACGGCCGTTCCTCGGCGCGGATCGCGGTCGGATCGGCGGCGACCGCGACCGCCTGTCCCGCATAGCTTTCTTCGACCGCCGCCTCGTCGGCCCAGAAGGGCAGCGCGGCGCCGGGTTCCCAGACGAGATATTGCTCGTCCTGCGCCTCGAGCAACACCGCGCATGTGCCGTCGGTGCGGCCGATGATCGCGGGCAGTTCGCGCGCGAAATGCCGTACCTTGCGCGCATGGAGCCGTTCGTTGTTGATGAAGCAGAGGTCGAGCGCGGCTTCGGCCTGGTGAAAGGGAAGGAAGCCGCGTTCGTCGCGCGCGAGCGCGCCGAGCGCGCCGCGCTGGAAATTTTGCCCGAAATGCTGCGCGACGAAGAGGATGCAGGCGATCAGCGGATCGCCCGGTGCCTCTTTGCCGATATACGCAATCGTCGA
Organism: Sphingopyxis sp. PAMC25046; assembly: GCF_004795895.1. NCBI lineage: Bacteria > Pseudomonadati > Pseudomonadota > Alphaproteobacteria > Sphingomonadales > Sphingopyxidaceae > Sphingopyxis > Sphingopyxis sp. PAMC25046. The sequence continues at coordinate 463,152 of NZ_CP039250.1, read as the reverse complement.
TTGATCCTGGAACATTTCAAATTTTTCTAGCTGGAATCAATCCGTGGACGTCATTGCGGGTAGCGGCGGCGCTGGAGTTCGGCGGGCGCCGGCGGGCCGTAACCGACCTCTTCACGGGCATAGACGCGGCGCGATTCGGGTGCGGTCAGATTAAAGGCGTCGAGCAGATTGTTGGTCGAGGCGAGGATCTGATAGACCGCGAACATCTCCGAAAAGCGCGCGGTTTCGGCGCGAACCTGGACGTTGAAGCGCGTGTTCTGCGCGTCGAGCACATCGAGCAGCGAACGGCGGCCGACCCCGAACTGGTCGCGGTACGACAGGAGCAGCTCGTCGGTCGCCTTGCTCTGGTCGACGAGGTCGCGGAACACCGCGGTCTGCGTCTCGCGCGCATTCCAGGCGCGGCGCGTATCGGCCTCGGCATTGCGTTCGGCCTCGTGCAGGCGGAAGCGACTCTCGCTCGCGCGGCGCACCATCTCCTGATATTTCGCGCGATTGATCCCGCCGTCGAAAATATCCCAGCGCATCACGACGCGGCCGAGCAGGTCGTTCGTCTCGCCGCGGAAGGCGTCGATATCGTCGCCGATCCGGCCCGACAGCTCGAGCCCGATCGTCGGGGCGAAATCGCCCTTGGCCTTTTTGGCTTCGGCATTCGACGCATCGACGTCGGCCTGCGCCTCGAGCACTTTCGGATGCCGCGCGCGGGTGAGGCCCACGGCTTCGCTGAGGCTGACGGGAAGCTTTTCGGCCATCGCCGGGGGCATCTGCACTTCGTCGACCTGAAGCCCGCTCAGCGCGAGCAGCTCGATCTTCGCATTCTGCAGCGCTTCCTTCGCTTCGCTGACGCGCACGCTCGCCGCCTTGGCGCGTTCCTGCGCCTGCTGCAGGTCGGCGATGCTGATCGAGCCCGCATTCACCCCGCTCGACAGGTCGGAGACGAGGCCGTTGTGAAAGGTCATATTGTCTTCGGCGGCGGCAACGACGCGCTGCTGGAGCAGGACGTCGAGATATTGCCGCGCGCTTTGCAATGCGATGAATTCGGAGCGTTCGACGACGCGCAGCGCGGCGCCGTCGACGCGCGCTGCCTGACGCAATTTCTCGCCGCGACGGCGGCCGAAATCGATCAGCGTCTGTTCGGCGCGGATTCCCGCCTCGAGCGGATAGAGCTCCTCATTGGCGATGCCGAGCGCACGGCGGGTCGCATTTTCGAGCCGGCGGACCCCCGCCGACAATTCGAGCGTGACGCGCGGCAGGTAGAGGCCCTTCGCCTGCTCGAGTTCGAACTCGATCGCCTGCTTGTTCATTTCGGCCTGATGGATCTGCGGGTTCGAATCGATCGCGACCGCCATGACATTCTGCATACTGGTCGGCTCGGCCGCAGCCGAGGCGGCGAAACAGGCCATGGCGAGCGCCGAGACAAGGCCGGCGAGCTTATGTTGCGGTTTCATCACTGTCCCCCCATCGCGTTCACTTCGACTTCGACACGCCGGTTTTCCGGCGTCCGCGCGCCATCGACGGTCTGGACGCGCGGCTGGCGCTCACCCATTCCCGAGACGGCGATCGCGCCCGCCGGAATGCCCGCGCCGCCCATCATGTCGGCGATCGCCTGCGCGCGGCGCAGCGCCAGCCCGTCGTTGTAGCTATCGGGGCCCGAGCGGTCGGTGTGGCCGACGACGGTGAAATTCGCCCAGCCGCAGCGCGTGCGGTTTTCGGCCATGAAAGCGACCGACTGCGCCGCGTCGGCGGGCGGAGTGGTCGAATCCCAGTCGAAATAGAAAGTCGAGGCGACCTCGGGCGGGCAGTTTTCGGTGCTCGGCGGTGGCGGCGGCACCAGCGCCGCTTCGGCGGGCGGCGCCGGCTGGCGCGTCATCATACCGTAGGCGAAGTCGCAGCGGCGCAGGCTTTCGGCGTCCTTGCTGTTCGATTTGAGAAAACCGAGCGCGATGCCGCACTGGACCTTGGCCTCCGACGCCCAGGCGTAGCTATTGCTGTCGGCCGCCGCGACCGAGGGGTCGATCGACATCGCGAGCGCCGCGTCGTAGCGGCTGCGCACCTCGGTCTTGAGCTCGCCGATCGGCCGATCGGCGAGCGCCTGCGCCATTGCGCCGCCTGGCTGAGCGAGTAGCAGCGCCGACAGCGCCCCCGCCATCCATTGTCCCTGATGTGCCATGGTCTAATCGCCCTCCCACTTAGTCTTTCTGGTCCTGCAATGCGCCGGTCAGGCCGCCGCCACTTGGTGAAGTTCGTGCTCGACCGTCGGATGCGGGACGATTCCCGCCTCAAGGATCACGCGCTGGTCGAGGAATTGCGCCAGATCGAAGGCGGGCGCTTCGGCCGCTTCCTGCACGGTTCCGCCGCCCGCGACGGTGTCGATCAGCTGGTCGATCGCATTGCTGCCCTCGATCACCTCGGCGAGCACCGCCGTCGCCGCCGGGTCGTGCGCCGCCGCATCGGCGATGGCGGCTTCGGCGGGCAGCGCGGCGAGCGCGAGCAGCCCGTCCATCACGCCCTGACCTGGCGCCGCATGGTCCGCGACCTGGTCGAACAGCGTATCCGCGCCGCGATCGGCGTCCGCATCGCCGGCCGCATCGGTGCGCCAGTCGCCGCGATCCGTATCGATCGAAGCGGGCGCCGCGTCGTCGTGGGTGGCGGCGGGCGGCACGGGCCGAGCCTCGTCTACCCGTTCGGGTGCGGTTTCGGCCACGATGTGCGGCGCAACCGCATGGGCGTTTTCGGCCGCCGCGACGCCGCTTTCATCGGCCGCTTCGATGGTGACGACATTTTCGCTCACGCCCTTGCCCGTCGCCGGGCCGTCCGACCGCTCGTCATGCGCGATGGCGATCAATGACGCAGCGACCAGCGAGCCGGCCAGCGCCTGATTACCCGCCGCGCGTTCGATGTCGTTCGCTGCGCGCGGGGAAATGAACGACACGTCGCCGACCGCGGCGGTGGTACCGTCGGTACGCGTAAAGCTCGCCTCGCCATGGACGATCACCTCGCCGTCGCCCGCGACATAGGCTTTGCCGTCGGAGATCAGCGCGATGCTGGCGATGCCGAGGTCGGCAAGCGAGCGGAACTCGCCCGCGTCGGTGACGCCGTCGCCGTTAGCGTCCTGCCACACGCCGAAGCTGGCGAATTCGGCGTCCTCGGCGCTGAGCTTGCCGTCGCCATTGCTGTCATACTGCAGGCGCAGCCCTTCGAGGTCGGTCGAGCCGGCGACCGAAAAGCTGATCTCGCCGCCGTCGTTGGCGATGCCGTCGCCATTGGCGTCGCGGACGAGGATGCCGTCGCCGCGGCCCGCCCACGACGTCGCCTCGCGCACGCCATCGCCGTCATGGTCGAAGGCGGCGCCCGCCGCCGACGACACGAAATCGAGCCCGTCGCCGCCGAGATCGAGCGTCACCGGGGTGACGCGCGTGCCGATCAGCGTGTTCAAATTGGTGATCGTGACGCCCTGCAGCTCGACGAGGATGTCGTTGGCGGGGTTCGGACTGGTTCCGACCTGCTGATAGACGAAGGTCCGCGTGCCCGCGACGAAAGCGACGGTCGTTCCCGCGGGGCCGAGGTCGTTGCGCTGCAGATAGTCGACCGCCGCCGCGACGTGGGCATCGCTGGACAGGGTGAGCGCGGTCGCGAAGCTGTTATTGTCGTCGAATGTAATCACGCCATCGGCGACCGAATGCGAGCGGATCGCTTGTCCGCTGATCGTCAGAACCGAGTTTGTTCCGTCCACCGCGCCATTCCCGTCGGGGACCGGGGTTCCGGGCAGGTTCAAAATATCAGCCGCGAGATTGAAATCGGTGATCACGTCGTGCCCCGTGATCGTCCCGCCATTCCCGCTGCCGCCCAGCGTCGGGCGGCTGTCGCCCGCGTTGAAGACGTAGGTGTCGCTTCCGGTTCCGCCGGTCATGACATCGCGGCCCGTGCCGCCCTGGATCAGGTCGTCACCACCCCCGGCGTTGATCGTGTCATTGCCTTCCTGACCAAGGATGATGTCGTTGCCGGCGCCGGCATTGATCGTGTCATTGCCCCCCGTCCGGCCGCTTTCCTGTGCGAGGCTGGTGTAGTTCGCGCGGATATAGGCGATCGTGTCCTGACGATTCCAGTCGGCGCCATTGCCGGCGGGATCGATCGCTTCGGCGTTCACCCGGCCTTCGAGCGTCTGGAACACCGCCCAGCCCGATCCCGGCGCAAGGTTGACGCCAAGCTGCGCCGCAAGCGCATCGGTGTAAAGCACGTCGCCGAAAATGACGTCGGCACCCTCGCCGCCGTTGATCGTGTCGTTTCCGGCCGCGGCGAGGTCGGTCGAGCCGCCAAGCACCTGCAGCACCGCCGCGAGCTGTTCGGCCGACGTCGCGTTGGTCGCGCTGCCGGTTCCGCCCGAGGCGTTGCCGTCCTCGACATCGCTGAGCCGCGCCAAGAGGCTCGCATTGACGTTGACCCCGACCGCGTCGATCGAATAGCCCGTCGCGAGAATCTGTTGCGGTTCGTTCGTTCCGTCCGAGCCCAGCACCTGGTTCATCGAATTCTGGACATTGGTCGCGTCGCCGTCGTCGCCGGTGCCGCCATTGTTCCAGACGGTCGGATTGCCGTCGGACACGAACACGACCTTGTTCACGTCGGCGCCGGCGATGCCGTTGCCGCCATTGATCCAGCTCAGCGCGTCCTGCAGGCCGTCCTCATAATTGGTGCTGCCCGACGCCGTCATCCCGTTGACGGCCGCCTTCGCGGCCGTGACCTGCGCCGCCTGGACGACGCCGTTCACGATCAGGTTGAAGGTCCCCAGATTATCTCCGTCGGAATCGAAATCGATCACGGTGATCCGGACGTCGAGCGCGCCCGATTGCGAGAGGCTGTCGATCAGCGCGTTCACGCCATTCTTGAGCGCCTGCATCCGCGAAATCGTACCGCCCCCGAAGGCGATCTGGGTCGTCATGCTGCCCGAACTGTCGAGCACGAGCACGACATTCGCCTGCTGCCCCTCGGTGATCGTCACCGAGCCGGGGTCGCCGACGAGCGTGTCGTCGAAGGCGCCGCCCTGGATCGCCCCGTCGGGCAGGCCCTGCGGGTTGGCGACGACATGGTCGGTCGTCTCGCCGCCGACGTCGCCGGTCGCCGATCCGACGACGAGCAGCGGCGACGCGGTCGTGATCGCAAGCGAGCCCGGCGCGGCATCGCCGTCGCCATCGACGATGGTCACGGGCACGTTGAAATTCACCGGATTTTCGGTCTGCACGACCGCGCCGAAGTCGCCGATCTTGAACGTGTCGCCGCCCGCGTGGTGGAATTCGATGCTGTTGTAGCCGTCGGCGGTGAAGCCCGCGATGACCGCGTTCGACACGACCCCGGCGACGGTCGCCTCGCCGTTCGCGAAGGTCACGGTGAAATTCTGCCCGCCGACATTATAGGTGCCGTTCGCGGTCACCGAGAGCGTCGCGCCGTTATAGCTGATCGCGACCTTGGTGATCGTATCCTTGATGCCGTCCCCGATGTCATTGTCGGTATCGACATCGTCGCGCGCGACCAGCCGGACGCTGCTGCTGCCGTTGATATTGGTGAAGAGCGCCGACGCGCCGTTCGCGGTGTAGTGCGAATCAAAGGCGTGGTTCTGGTTCGCCAGAACCCCATAGTCCTGCCCGTTGCCCGGCGATCCGGTCAGGTCGATGACGAAATCGACGCGCACCGCTTCGTTCGCTCCGACATTATTGTTGTCGACGCCGGTTTCGGTGTTGTTCGCGTTTACCGTGCCACCGTCGGCATTATTCTTCATCGGCGTGATCAATATGTCCTGGCTGTTGTTGTCGCCCGCCTTCACGAAACCGACCCAGGCGGTGTTGCCGCCGACGAAATCATAGCCGCCGCTGTTAAAATCGACCGTCGCGGTCGAATCGAGCTTCTGTACCATCTCGACCTGATACTGGTCGGCATGGCCCGCGGGTTGTAGGCGGATGATGAAGACATCGTCGCCGTTCGGCTTTTCAGCGGTCAGGACGGTGCCGTTTGCCGAAATGACATAGGTCAGCGCCTGGCCGCCCGACGTCAGATTCTGGCTTTGCAGCGCGGCGATCGTCGCGGCGGTGAAGATCACGCTTCCCGGGCCGTCGCCGCCGTAATTGTTATCGACGTCGCCGTCGCTGTCGAGCGACTGATAGACCGACGAGCCGGGCGCATTGATCAGCGCGGCGGCCAGCGGCGCGATGGCAACCGGCGAATCGTCCTCGAGCCCGATCGTCAGCGCACTCGCATTGGTGACCGTCGTCGTGCCGTCGTTGGCGCTGACGGGCACGACGAGCGACAGTGCATCCTCCTGCGTCGTGTCGGGGTGATCGATCGGCCCCGACAGCGTCACGGTGTAATTGCCGCCATTGTCGATCGCGACGCTGATGATCGTTTCGGTCCCGACCTTGCCGAGCAAGAGCTGCGGGTTGGTCGTGTCCCACACGATCGGCTGGCCGCCCGAGAACAGCGCGGTCGCGGGCGCGCCGAGCGATAGCGTCAGCGGATCGCCATCGGGGTCGCCGACCGCGATCGTGCCGGTGCGGAGCGTGAGGTTGGTCGTGTCGACGGTCCCGGCGCTATCGGGAAAACCGCCCGCCAGACCTTCGTCCGACACCGCGGTCGTCGCCGATCCGATCGTCGGCAGGTCGTTCGTGCCGTTGATCGTGATCGTCAGCGTCGTCGTCGAAGTGTCGCCGTCGCCGTCGGTGATCGTGTAGGTGAAAGTCTCGGTCAGCGTTTCTCCGACGCCGAGCGCCTGCACCGTCGCATTGCCGTTGTTCAACGCATAGGTGTAGCCGCCACCCGCGCTCAGCGTCAGCGAGCCGTAGCTGCCGGCCAGCGCCGCACCGACATTGCCGGTCACCGCCGTCGCCGATGTCCCCGCCGCGACGCCGGTTACCGTAGCGCCATCGGCGCCAGCAGTGTCGGCGCTGCCCGGCGCGTTGGTGGTTCCGACGCCGGTGATGACATTGCCCGTCGCGTCGCCGGCATCCTCGGCCACCGCATCGGTGTCGGGGCGTGCGGTCGGCACGTCGTCGATGATGGCGATCGACAGGAGGCTGTCGACATTGTCGCCGTCGGTGTCGGTGAGCTCGACGGCGAAATCCTCGAACAGGCTGTTCTCGCCCTGGACGCTCGCATGCGTTTCGGCCGCGTTCAGCGTATAGCTGTAGCTGACCTCGCCGGTCGCGGCATTATAGGCCGTGATGTTCAGCATATTGCCGAGCGGGGTGGGAATCGCCGCGGGCGTGAAGACGCCGTTGTTGATCACCTGCACGCCGTGGATCGACAGATCCGCGACGCCGTCGGGCGCCGAGATATTGAAGCTGCCTGTCGTGGTCAGCGATTCCTTGGTCGTGTCCGACCCGGCGGGCAGGTCGTCCTCGTCCACCGTCGCGTCGCCGCCGTCCAGCTTGGACGTCAGATTGGTGATCGTCACCCCGTCGTCGGTGCCGGTCAGCGTCACCGTCAGCGTCGCGGGATCGCTGTCGCCGTCCTTGTCGGTCAGCGTATAGGTGAAGATATCGGTCAGCGTCGCCCCGGGCGCCAGCGCATCGATGGCGGCCTGCCCGGCGGGCGTGAGCGTATAGGTCTGCGTCCCATCGCCATTGAGCGTGATCGTGCCGTAGCTGCCGGTCAGGCTGGCGAAGCTGCGGCTGCCGAATCCGTCGGCGCCGTTGTTGTCGTTGGTATCGACATCGAAGGTGACGAAGCTCGGACCGCCTTCGGTCAGCCCCGCGTTGTCGTCCTCCGCTACCGGCGCGTCGTCCCGGAAGACGAGGTTCTGGCCGATATTCGCCGTTGCCGTCGCCGTGTCGCCGTCGCCGTCGGTGACCGTCGCGGTCAGGGTGATCAGGTTGTCCGCGACCAGACCCGTCGGCTGATCGGCCCCGCTGTCGGGCGTATGGACCACGGCCCGGATCTGGTCGAGCGTGACCGTCCCGTTCGCCGCGACGCTGAGCGTGAAGACAAGTGCGTCCGACGTCGCGGTCCGCCCCTCGACCACGCCGCCGACGACGCTGAGGACGACGGCTTCGTTGGTCGCGGTGTCGACCAGCCCCGTCGCCCCGGCATTGATACCGAGCGCATAGGTCGTCGCATTCGCCGCCGCAGCGCCGTCGGCACCGAACACCGGCACAAACACCGAAGCGAAGCTGGCCTGTGCATCGGTGCCGAGCGCCGTCTCGTCGACCGTCAGGACCGGCTGCGTGCCGCCTGCGGTGACCGTCGGCGCATCGTCGTCGAAGGTAATTTCGAGCGTGCCGTTCGCGGGCGACCCGTCGCTGTCGGTGACGGTGAAGGTCAGCGTCGCGGTGGCGTCATTCTCGTCACCGCCGGCGGCGTGCAGGACATTGTCGAGCAGCGTCACCTTATAGGCGCCCGCCGCGCTATCGGTCACCTCGACGGTGAACAGGGGGCCGCGCGGACCCGTGCCGGTCAGCGTGCCGGTGCCCGCGTTCCAGGCGAGCTGCACCGATTCCTGACCGACGCTGACGAACAGTCCGTCCATCGCGGCGAAATCGACCGAACCCGCGCCGTCACCCCCGAAATCGAGGTTCAACAGACCAGCGAAGGTCGCCTGATCATTGTCGCCATCGCTGTTCGGATCGGGCAGGTCGCCCGCCGTGCTCGCGGGATTGCCGCCGGCGAGCGCATCATCGTCGACCGACGCCTGCGTCGTGCCTGCGGTCGGGACATTGGCGTCGGCGATCGTGAAGGTGATCGGCGCGGTCGACGTGTCGTTGTCGCCGTCGGTCACCGTATAGGTCGCCGAAGCGCTGCCGGTGCCCAGAACCGCAGCGTCGGCGGTGAAGCTGTAGCTGCCGTCGGCCTTTACCTTGATCGTGCCGTCGCCGATGTCGATGGCCTGCGAGAAACCGTCGCCGCCGAATATCAGCGTCGTGCCGTTGATCGCCGTGACGCTCGCGCCATCGGCGCCCTCGACGAAATCGAGCGTACCGGTGACGGTCGCGCCCTCGGCGACATTCTGGTTCGGCTCGGGCGAGGCCGCCGGCACGTCATCGATGACGATGATGTCGAGGCTGGCATTCGCGCTCGATCCGTCGCTGTCGGTGACGGTGACCGCAAAACTGTCGGTCACATTGTCCTCGCCCGCCGCCGGATGGGTCAGCGTATTGTCATCGAGCACATATTCGTAAGTGAAGGTGCCGCCGATCACCGAACCGTCGGCCGCGGTCACGGGGGTAAAGCCGGTGATCGTCACCGTGCCGAACGCACTTGTCGTCGTCAGGCCGGGCGTGAAGACGCCATTCGTCATCACCTGCGCGGTGCCGATGGTGACGTCGTCGAGACCGTCGGGCGCGGTGACGGTGAAGGCACCCGTCTGGGTCAGCGCCGCGGCATCGGGCGACGATCCGTCGGGAAGATCGTCTTCGTTGACGACCTCCTCACCACCTGGGACCGCAAGGCCATTGATCGTCACGCCGTCGTTGGCGCCGTTGATCGTGATCGTCAGCGTCGTCGTCGCGGGATCGCCGTCGCCGTCGGTGATCGTGTAGGTGAAGGTCTCGGTCAGCGTCTGACCGGCGGAAAGCCCCTGCACCGCGCTGTTCGCGTTGTCGAGGACATAGGAATAGCCGCCGTCGGCGTTCAGCGTCAGCGTGCCATAGGTGCTGACGAGCGGCGCGCCGACCGTGCCGCCAACGAGCGCGGTGACGGTCGCGCCGTCGGCGCCCTGCGTATCGGCGGCGCCATCGGTGGCGTTCGCGTCGCCGCCGCCGCTGCCGGTCAGGACGTTTCCGTCGGCGATCAGCGCGCCGTCCTCGGTCACGCTGTCGACATCGGGGTTCGCCGCCGGAATATCGTCGATGACCTGCACGGTGACGACGCCGGTTGCGGGGTCGCCGTCGGTATCGGTCGCCTGCACGGTGACCGTTCCCAGCGCCTGCGTCTGCGCGGCATTGGCGATCGCGTGCGGCAGATTGTCGGCGAGGGTGACCGTGACGCTGGCATTCGCCGTCGCGCCGGGCGCGATGCTCGCGGGCGCGGTCAGGCTGATCGTGATCGCGGCGGGGCCGCCCAGCGTCAGCGAGCCGGTGATCGTCTGCCCGTCGGGCGCCATCGACCAGAAGATGTCGGTACCGGCGCCGTCGAGATTGGCGACAAGGCCCGCGACCCCGGTAAAAGCGAAGCCCGAGAGCGTGTCCGATCCCGCGGTGAAGGCAAGGGTGCCGCTGTCGGTCTCATCCGGGCTTGCCGGATTGCTGCCGATGCCGTCGATCGCCACCTCGTTCACGGTCAGCGTGACCGGCGTCGCGTTCACCGGGCCTGCGCCGTCGACGATCGCGATCGTCAGGCTGTCCGACGTCGGATCGCCGTCGCGATCGACCGCCGACAGGGTGAAGGTCGCGGACGGATTCGTGGCGTCATCCTGATCGTTCGCCGCCGCGAAGCTGAAGCTGCCGTCGGCGCCCACCGTCAGCGTGCCCGTCGGCTGCGTAATCGACACGCTGCTCCCCGGCGTCAGCGACAGAGTGGCGCTGCCGCTGCCGAAGCCGACGAGCACCGACGCGACACCGTCGGCGCCCTGATCGAGCGTCCATGTGCCGTTCACGGTCGCGCCTTCGACAACACTCACCGGCGTGTCGGAGACGCTGAGCGTTGGCAGATCGTCGACAATCGTGACGTCGAACGCGCCCGACGACGGGGTGCCGTCGCTGTCGGTGACGGTGAAGCCGATGCCCGCGAGCAGATCGCTGTCCTCGCTACCCGCAAGCGCCTGATCGATCGCCTGCGAAAGCGTGACCGTATAGCCATAGGTGACTTCGGTCGCGCCGGGACCGGCGACCGCGCTCGTCAGCGCGATGCGGATCACCTCTGCGCCGCCGACCGAGCCGACGAGATCGTCGCCGTCCTTGGCGAAGGTTACCGGAACGGCGCCGACGGTAAGCTGCGTGTCGAGCGCGCCGCTGTCGTTCAGGACAAGCGAACCGGCGAGCGCCGCCGGCACGTCGCTGCCGAAATCGACGGTGATCGTCCCGCTGGCGCTTGCGCTGCCCGTCGAGGTCACCTCGCCCGCAAGGCCATTGTCGGCATTGGCGCCGGGAAGCCCGTCCTCGTCGACCGTCACATCATCGGCATTGCGGATCTGCGGCGCCGAATCGGCGACGAGCGTAATCGTCGCGGTGGCGACGTCGGTGTCGCCGTCGCCGTCGGTGATGCGATACTGGAAGCTGACGGTGCCGCTTTCCTGCGCCGCGGGGGTGTAGGTGAAGCTGCCGTCGCCATTGTTGACGAGCATGCCGGTGCCCGTCAGCGATCCGGCCACCAGCTCGACCGCCCCCGGCTGGACGCTGTCGGCACCCTGTACGTCATTGGCGAGTACATTGATCGTGACCGGCGCATTTTCGATCGTTTGCGTGGCCGCGTCGTCGATCGCATCGGGGACGTCATCGGTGATCCGGACGTCGATCGTCGCGCTGGCGCTGCTGCCGTCGGCGTCGGTGACGGTCACGCCGACGCTGTCGGTGCGATCGTCCTGTCCGGCGGCGGGGTGGTCGGTGCGGTTGTCGGTCAGCGTATAGCTGTAGGTAAAGGTTCCGCCGATGACCGATCCGTCGGCGCCCGTCACGGGCGTGAAGCCGGCGATGTCGAGCGTGCCATAGGCGGTCGCGACCGATTGCGGCGTGAAGCTGCCGCCGGCGGTGACGAGCGTCAGCGGCGCGCCGAGCGGCACGCCGTTGAAGCTGTCGAGCACGACGCTGCCCATGCCGTCGGGGGTCGATACGGTGAAGCTGCCGCCGTCGGTCACGCCGTCGGGGGTCGTATCGGACCCCGGCGCTTCGCCGGCACGCGCGGGCAAATCGTCCTCGTCGACGAACAGTTCGGCGCCCTCGGCGTCGAGCCCCTCGATCGTCACGCCGTCGTCGGCGCCATTGATCGTGATCGTCAGCGTCGTCGTCGCGGGATCGCCGTCGCCGTCGGTGATCGTGTAGGTGAATATCTCGGTCAGCGTCTCGCCCGCCGACAGGCCCTGCACCGGCTGCGCCGCATTGTTCAGGACATAGCTGTAGCTGCCGTCGCTGTTCAGCGTCAGCGTGCCATAAGCGCCCGCCAGCCCCGCGCCGACGCTGCCTGCCGCCCCGCCGAAGCCGACCGCGGTCACGCTCGCGCCGTCGGCGCCCTGCGTATCGAGGACGCCGTCGGTGCCGTTCGCGTCCCCGCCGCCGCTGCCGGTCAGCACATTGCCGTCGGCAGTCAGCGGCCCGTCCTCGGTCACGCTGTCGGTGTCGGGGCGCGCCGTCGGCACGTCATCGACGATATCGATCACCAGCGTGTCGGTCGCAGTATCGCCGTCGCTGTCGGTCACCACCGCGGTGAAGCTGTCGAAGGTGTCGTCCCCCGACGTATTGGTGGTGAGCGTATAGCTGTAGCTGTAGGCGCCCCCGCTGACGGTCACGGTCAGCACGCCGACAGGCGTTGTCACGGTGCCGCCGGAGGTCACATCGACGCCGTTGATCACGAGCGATGCGATGCTGTCGTTGCCCGTCGTCAGCGTGAAGCTGCCCGTCGTCGTCTCGCTGTCCGAGGCGAAGCTCGAGCCGTTCGGTAGCCCCGCCTCGTCGACGCTGTTGTCGGCGCCCATATCGATCGTCGGGACCGAATCCTTCGCGAGCGTCACCGTCACCGTCGCGGTCGATGTGTCGCCGTCGCCGTCGGTGATCGTGTAGGTGAAGCTGTCCTCGCCTTCCTGCCCCGCCGTCGGGGTATAGGTGAAGGTGCCGTCGCCATTGTAGACGACCGTCCCTTTCGCCGGCGCGGTCGCGAGCACGACGCCCGTCGCGGGATCGACGCCATCGGCGCCGCGAACGTCGTTCGCCAGCACGTCGATGACGACCGGCGTATCTTCGGCCGCGCCGGCGCTATCATTCGCCGCGGTCGGCACATCGTCGACGATCCGCACATCGAGGCTGGCGTTCGCGCTCGATCCGTCGCTGTCGGTGACGGTGACGGCAAAGCTGTCTGTAACGCTGTCCTCGCCGTCGTTCGCGTGCGTCAGCGTGTTGTCGGCAAGGACATATTCATAGGTGAAGCTGCCGCCGATCACCGAGCCGTCGGCGCCGGTGACGGGCGTGAATCCGGTGATGTTGACCGTGCCTAGCGGACTGGTCGCGGTGCCGGGGGTGAAGACACCGTTGGTAACGACCTGGGTGCCGCCGATCGTCACATTCCCGAGCCCGTCGGGGGTCGAGACGCTGAAGCTGCCGTCCTGGGTCAGCGCGGCAGCGTCGGGCGAGGAACCATCGCCAAGATCATCCTCGTCCACGGTGAGCTCGGCGCCCTCGGCGTCGAGGCCATCGACCGTCACGCCGTCGTCGGTGCCGTTGATCGTGATCGTCAGCGTCGTCGTCGAGGTGTCGCCGTCGCCGTCGGTGATCGTGTAGGTGAATATCTCGGTCAGCACCTCGCCCGCCGACAGGCCCTGCACCGGCTGCGATGCGTTATCGAGAACATAGCTGTAGCTGCCGTCGGCATTCAGCGTCAGCACCCCGTAGGCGCCCGCGAGCGGCTCGCCGACACTGCCGCCCGCCAGCCCGGTCACGACCGCGCCGTCGGCGCCTTGAGTGTCGGCGACGCCGTCGGTCGCATTGGCGTCGCCGCCACCCAAGCCCGTCAGAACATTGCCGTCGGCGGTCGCCGGACCGTCCTCGGTCACGCTATCGCTGTCGGCGCGCGCGGTCGGCGCATCGTCGATGACGTCTATAATCAGCGAGCTTTCGCTGCCGCCGCCGCCAAGGTCGGTCACCTCGAGCAAAAACTCGAACTCGGTGTCGTCACCCGACGTATTGTCGGTCAGCGTATAGCTGTAACCGACCGAACCCTGCCCCGTGGCGGGATCATAGGTGTAGCTTGTGACGACGAGCGTGCCTGCCGCGTCGCTGAACACCGTCTGCGGAAGGCTGCCCGGGGCGATGACCGTCCCCGCCAGCGTGACACTGGCGACGCCGTCGAACGAAAAGAAGGGGATCGTGCCCGCGGTCGTCTCGCTGTCGGCGGCGCTGTCCGAACCCGCGGGTTCGCCTTCGCGTGCGGCAAGTCCGGCTTCGTTTACCGTCGCAAAAACCGGCGGCGGCGGCGGCGGTGGCGGTGTGGTCCCGATCGCGATCGTCAGCGTCGCGGTCGAGGTATCGCCGTCGCTGTCGGTGATCCGATAGGTGAAAACGTCGTTGACCCCGCCCGGCGTGCCCGGATTGCGGACATAGCTGTAGCTGCCGTCGGCGTTGATGGTGAGTGTGCCATATTGCCCCTGCACCGTCCCCGGCGCGGAGAAGCTGTCGCCGCTCCCCGACCGGATGCCGGTCAGCGTCGCGCCATCGGCACCCGACGTGTCGGCGCCCGCCGTACCGCTCGTCGTTCCGGCGCCGGTCAGCACATTGCCCGTTTCGGGACCGCGCGTTCCCCCTGCCAGCGCATCGGTGTCGTCGCGCGCGGTCGGCGCGTCGTCGACGACGCTGACGGTCAGCGTCGCCGCCGCGGTGTCGCCGTCGCGATCGGTGACCACCACGTTGAACACGTCGGTCGGATTGTTGTTCGCATTGGTGTTGTCGGTCAGCGTATAGCTGTATCCGACGTTGCCCGGCGTCAGGCTTGTGATCGTAAGCTGGCCGAGCGGCGTCGTGATCACCTGCCCCACGGCGGTGACCGCCGTGCCGTTGATCGCGATCGAGTCGAGTCCGTCGCCCGCGTCATAGACAATCGAGCCGGTCGTCGTCTCGCTGTCCGCCGCCGCATTGGTACCCGCTGGCTCGTTGCCGCGCACGGGCAGGCCGGCTTCGTCGACGCTTGCGGTCGCCGCCGTTACCCCCGCGGGTTCGTTCGGTGTGACGATGACGACTTTGGGCTCCTCATCGAGCACGTCGGGAAGCAGTTCGCGGTCTTCGGGCTGCGGAAAAGCGAGTTCGGTGTAGGGCAGCAGGTCGCCAAGCGCATAGGCGTCCTGGATCGGTCCTTCGGGGTCGGCGAAATTGCCGCCCGAGCTGCGCGTGCCGGCCTCGGGATTGAGCTCGCCGAGATTGTCGAGCAGCTGCGCGACCGTGCTCGCGGGCAGGGTGTCGCCGTCGACGACGATAGACGGAATATCGACCGCGCCGTTCGTAATGATCAACACTTGCCCGTTCGGCAGCGTGACGATCAGGTCGGCGCCCGACACGCTGATGTCGTCGATCGATGCGCCGGCAGGCAGGACGACGCGCCCACTCGCGTCGGGAAGGAGGATCGCCTGGATTGCCAGCGGAAGCGCCGATGCGGCCGCGGTGACCTGTGCGGCAGCGGCCAGGAATTGGCTATCCGCTACGGCCTGGCTCGACGGGTCCGCCGATGCGCCCTCCCCGCCTCCGCCTTGAGGCCCCGTGATTCCGTTGCGGGCCGGATTGTCGAAAGAATCCATGGCTATTTTCCTCGCACGCGCTTCACCCCGCCGCGAATGCAGCAAAGCAAAGTTCCACCAATGTCAGTGCGACCCACTGTCCGAGCGACTCGGACCTTCCCCACTCGTCAGGAGAGCATGGATTCTCGAGACTCCGCAAGCGCGTTAACAATTTTTTAGAAAATGCAGTCTCCGACTTAACCCTGTTCCTCTGGAGCGGGATTGATCCCAATAAAAGTGTTACTGTTCAATTAGATGAAGTTATATTTCAAAGCGGCAACCTGTTCGTTCTCCGCCCGATTGCGTCCCGATTCGGTCCAAAGGATGCAACGGTTCATCGCACATCTCCCCGCCAATGATGCAGAATCCGCTTAATTGTTAAGTCCGGAATCTCGATGTCGACGGCAAGTCTGCGGGTATTTTTGCGCATCCAGCTCAGCGATCGGGCTGGCGAAAAGGCAATATTAAACTTGGCGCGCGATAGCTGGTCGTCAAAGGAGACGCCGGTGAGATCGCTGCTGGCCCATATCGCGGAACCCGTCGAGGCGGCCGACCGCAGACGAACGCCGCGGCGCACCTTGCGGCTCGACGTCGCGGCGCGCTCGGCGACGAGCGAGGCGATGGTCGTCATCCGGAACCTGTCGCGAACGGGCCTTTTGATCGAGACCGACGCCCCCTTCGCGCTCGGCGAAACCTTTCTGCTGGTCCTGCCCGAGCTGGGTGCCGCGCCGGCGCGCGTCGTTCGCGAGAACGGCCGACTCTTCGGGTGCGAGTTTCTGACCCCGGTCCCGGCGAGCGCGATCAGCGCCGCGTTGCTAAAGACGCCGCACGGCGACGGCGCCGTCGATGATGCCGATGCGAGTGCGGCGGGCGATTTCGGCGAACTTTATCCGCGGCGTCCGTCGAGCGCCTTCCTATTCACGGCGCTGACCGCGCTGTTCACCGCGGTGATCCTGATCTTCATCGTCGCCCTCGCCTCGCTGACCTTCTCCTGACCCTGCGCGCGCATTCTACATGAGATGCGCGGCCGATGGAGAAATGGAGACGAAGGGACAGCCGCAAGCAAACGGCCCGCCCGAAGATGGCGGCAGTCTCGCTGGGATTGTCGAGAAAAACTGGAGCGGGCGAAGGGATTCGAACCCTCGACCCCAACCTTGGCAAGAAATTACTGCAAATACCCCAGAGCTTCTTTTTCTACGCCAAGGTACGAAAATCCAAGCATTTGTTGACTTCGGCCTACGATAATTTATCCTAGCCCTACCCTGCGAAGCGGTGATTTTCTATTACGTCCTCATTACTTTTCGAATCGGCCACCCTCGCGTAATATGATGGAGGAACTTGTGGCGCTTGCGAAGCTCAATAAGCGGACGGTCGATGCGCTGGCTGCACCAGCGACAGGCCAGGCATTTCTTTGGGATACCGAGATCAAAGGTTTCGGTGTCCGTGTCGGCGCAACCGGGACGAAAACCTTCGTCATCCAGTATATGAATGAGGAAGGCCGGGTTCGGCGAGTGAAGATCGGGCGCTTCGGCGTGATGACGGTCGAGCAAGCCCGCGAGCTCGCGAAGATTCAGTTGGGCAAGGTCGCCTCTGGCGAAGATCCCGCAGAGGAGTCGCGCCGGGTCCGGAAGGATCTCAATGTCGCCGAGATGTGCGAATGGTATCTCGTCGAAGCGCGAGCCGGCCGCATTCTTGGACGGAAGAACCGCCCGATCAAGGACACCTCGCTCAACATGGATGAGAGCCGCATCCTGACGCATATCATCCCGCTGATGGGCAAACGCCTCGTGCGGAAGCTGACGATCGCCGACGTCGAGGCAATGCAAAATGACATTGCAACCGGTCAGACCCGAAAGCCTCCTTCGGGCGGGCGCGGCGGCCGCCCGACGGGCGGTGCCGGCGTTGCCGGGAGGAGCCTCGGCACCCTCCAGGCCATCCTAGGCCATGCAAAGCACAAGGGACTGATTGCGGAACATCCTACGAAGGGCGCGAAGAAGCTCGCGACCAAGAAAAGGACCCGGCGTCTCAGCATCGCCGAGATCGAGCTGCTGGGTCGGGCGATCGGCCGGGCCGAACTGGGTTCCGAGAACCCCGTTGCGCTCGCAATTGTCAGGACGCTCCTTCTGACCGGCTATCGGCGCGAAGAGGCGCAGGCGCTGCAGCGGCAGTGGGTTAACCCCATGGGCGGCTACGTCGCGTTCCCCGACACGAAGAGCGATGCACAATTTCGGGCGATCGGACCCGAGGCGATCAAGATCGTCGTCGCTCAACCCGAAATAGCCGGCTGCCCCTACGTCTTTCCCGCGTCGAATGGCGAAGGCCCGTTTACCGCCGTCAGCGACTGCTTGGCCCGACTATGCCGCTCGGCCGGCATTGAGGGCGTAACGCCGCATACGCTGCGCCACACCTTCGGCAGCATGGCGGGCGAACTCGGCTTCTCCGAGCTCACGATCCGCGCGATGCTAGGCCACGCGTCGCAAAGTGTGACGCAGGACTATGTTCATATCGATGAAGCCGTGAAGCTGGCGGTCAGCCGCACTTCGGACGAGATCGCAAAACATCTTGAGACTGGCGTGCGGAAGGCGGCAAAGATGAAGTTCGCCGCCTGATCAAGGCGGCGAACCGTCGCGCGCCTCCATTTGCTCGAGAAGCTGCACTCCGATGATTTCCAAATCGGACTTGCCGATATCGGCAACTCTCCGGATCGAGAGGTCATGCTTTAGTATGGCAAGGTCCATCATCAGATCGGGCTCGCCATTCTCCTTCACGTAAGTGGGAACCAGAATGAACGAGCCACCCGCGGGATAGTTATCGAGAAAGAACCTCAGATTCGTGTCGGCGGCAGGTTCGAGCAGCTTGAGGCGGCTCGGCATGCTCACCAGCGTACCAGCGAAATCCCCTGGCTCAGTTCCCGCCATCAATAGCACCGCATAGTGGGACGGGGGCCGACCAGGTAGTTCGCGCAAGATCGCGATGTGGATAGCCCCTTTGGCATCTCGTGCGCCGAACCGTTCGCGCCAACGCTCGAAAATTTGGCGTCCCGCCTCGCGATCCTCAAAGTGCAATCCGACGATCGGGAGATCATGCTGCAGACCGAGCATCACGCCGATCCAGCGGGCCTGCTCCCATTGCGGAATGTCCAAGATCGAGCGCACTTCGACGCTGCGGTGATCGCCAGTCGCGTATCGCTCGCTGATTGTTTCTTCTTCGGGATCAGCCTCTGGCACCCTTACAATTACCGGCCGGTCGGCCTTCGGCGGAAACCGCTCGAGCGATAGCTCGTTCCAATCCGTCAGTCGCGACGCTGGACTGTTCATCGCCCGGATGCGGCTGTTCGAACTCGCGACTGCGGCGCTGACGCGCTCAAGGAGTGATTCTTCCCGAAAAAGCTTCTCCAGAGATATTTTTTGCCGGTCGGCGAGTGAGGTCGCGACGAGCATCAGCGTTGAGAGAAGCAGGAATTGGCTATGGGTTCCGCTCTCACCGAGATGATCGGCGGGTGTCGATCCGGCAGGCCAATGAAGTTTGGCGCGCATGTTATTGCCATCGAAATCAACGTTCGGTGCTGTGGCAACATCGCTTTCCACGAGATCGATATCAAAGCGCTCGACGAATGCTCCGATCCGCAGGCCGATAACCGTAGCAAACAGCGTGTCGATAACCGCCAGCAGGGTTTGGCCGGCGAGCAGCGCTGTGTCGCTGCCCGATAGATGCACCGCGACGCGCATGCCGATAACGCGGGTCTCGATGCTGTGCGGTCGCGGGCTGCCGGTAACCAGCGGCCGACCACCGAGGTCGCCCGCTGGCTGGTTGGCCGCGCGCGCGAACATGCCTTCAAGTCCCCCTTCCGGCTCCTCCTCGGGCTGACGTTCACCCAGGCGCTCCGCATAGCCCAAGGCGTAGAGAAGCGCGCCGCAGGACATAGGCAAACCAAGGCGTTCCAGAACCGTCGGGAGGCCCGCCATCGCCTCGAAGTCATCGGCCGAGCTGTTGAGAAACTGGCAAGTGAGGACGCCATCAAATTCCTTCAACCTCTCGTCGACGCGAACCTTCGAAGCGTCGTCGAGCGGCAGCAACTTTCGGCAACCATTCACCATCCGGATCGCGTCGAGCGCCTCGGGCAGCAGCCGCAACTCGATGTCTATCCAGATGAGGAGCATCAACGCGGGAACGAGGGTGACCGATGGATGGCTATCGTGCTCCGAATCTGCAATTATCGATGCGACAGCAAACAGCGCCGCGGCACGCGCAGCCCAGAGCGTACCGGTGCCCCGATAGGCGACCGCGAGCATGTAGCTCGCTTCGATGAGCTCTTCCGCATATTCGCGCTTGGTGAGTTGATGCGTGGCCCGTCCGAGCAGACGAATTATCTCAAGACGGTCCGCATTTGTGTCGAGCCGCCGCGCCCTTCGCAGCAAA
Source organism: Sphingopyxis sp. PAMC25046 (assembly GCF_004795895.1). Classification (NCBI taxonomy): domain Bacteria; kingdom Pseudomonadati; phylum Pseudomonadota; class Alphaproteobacteria; order Sphingomonadales; family Sphingopyxidaceae; genus Sphingopyxis; species Sphingopyxis sp. PAMC25046. The sequence continues at coordinate 443,351 of NZ_CP039250.1, read as the reverse complement.
ATACGTCCACTCTCGCCTTCGCCGACCCGCTTGCCCATGAAGTCTGCGAGCTTGTCGACCAGTTCACCATAGGCCGGATCGTTCCCGGCAAGCGGCCCCACCTCCTCGATCAGCTGCGCGAGCCGCTCGGCATCATATTCAGCGAGCCCCGACGCCGCTTCGAGGATAGCTTCGGCTTCCTGCCAAAAGGGGGAGATTTCGTCGCGTCGATCGAACGCAAGGGAGGTGATCTCGAGCATTAGGGAGGTCGTGCGCGCTTCGAGCGCATTGTTGGGACGGTCCTTCTGACCCGCAAAAAATTCGAGGCGAGCGACCAACGCGGACCGGCGTTCCGAGAGGCGAACCTGTTCGGCTGAACGATAGCCCTGTGCGACCGCCGTAATCAGGCATTGCAGAAGGTTTGCAAGGCGTTCCGCGTGTCGCGCCGCGGGCGAGCCAAACGCGAGTTCAGCGAACGCGTCAAACTCGCGGTCCAGGAGGTCAAACTCGTCGAACCAGTAGAAGGCCGTCCAAAGCCGCTGATAGCGTGCTTCGATCTGCTGGCTGAGCAGACCATGTTGATCGGCGATGCGGATCGCCCGATCAAATCGCCCATGGGTCTCGAAAGGCGGCCGCTCCAACTCCTTCGAAAGCGTCGCAGCGAGCAGGGCGTCGGTCACGCGCTGCGCCTCGATGCCGGCATAAGCGGCAGGGTCCTGGATTGCCTTCTCCAGATCTTCGAGTTGCTGCGACCGCGCGTAGTCGGCTGGCCCGACACGCGCCTTCTCGTTTCGCTTACCGACTCCGAGATAGTCGACAGCGATATCCTGATTTCCGTGCGTCAGAACCCGGTCGATGATCCAGCTTCGGTCGAATATCTCGACGCGAAAGCCGAATTTCTCTGACAGCTCATCCTGAATCTTGGCGACATCTTTGGAGCGGCCATAACGCGAGGTGACGACGAACACCTTCGTATAGGGACGCCCAGTCGCCGCGATCCCCTCGATGTCCGATCGCGCCTTCTGCTGCCACTGCTTCTTCGCGCTGAAAGCAAACGCCCAGCGCTCGCTTCCAGAGTTGGCCTCGCCGACATAGTGAAGTGTCGTAATCTCGTCGGAGACCGCAAAGGTCTCACTGTCGGCCTTGCTGTCACCGCCGCCCTCCGGGCCCGTCGCAGGCTTCAGATTCTTGCAGACGATCCGCTCGCAAAGCTTCCGACAGAAAATCTCGAAATCATGGGTCTCGTTGCGCGCCGTGACATACTCGAGGCGCTGCTCCAGCTCATAGGCTTCGAGGATGAAGGCAGGCTCGGACCCGCTATCGGAAAACTCGTCGGGTCTCAGCTGGCGCATGAATTCCGAGGGAAGGATGGCGCGTGTTGCCGCAAGCTGATCGGCCGAATCGTCGGGCTGGTCCATAGAACAAGTCTAGAACATCGCGATTTCACACGCGAGCGGGAATTCCTTCCGGCCTGCTCCGCTACACTTTCGGGAGAAGCGCCAGAGCGACTCTCAAATCCGCATCGGTCTCACAAGCTTCGATCGGGCGACGACCGGCAAGCTTCGGGTGCGCACTGTTGAGAAAAAGGTGCGCGCGGTCGGGATCGCGGAAGGCCTTGTTGGAGGCGGTCGTGAGCCGCTTGCGAAATTCCTCCGCCGCTTCCGCCGCCAAAACCCGGCGCTTCCTCACGTCCTCGGCGCGCTCGATATGGCTGAAGGCTCGCCAATAGAGATCGTCGCTGCCACACGCCCACTCGGTGATCGGCACTCCATCGACCACCGTCGATGCGAGCCAGGTCTCGGCCTCGTCCTTGAGCGCGTTTTTCGCGGCAATGGCGAAGTTCCGCCGCCGGCTTTCCTTTGCGTCTTCGATCCGCTTGCGCTCGGCGGCTTCCTTCGCCTCGCGCTTCTGTCGGATACCGTCGCGCCACTCCTGAAAGGGCAATCCGCAAAGATCGTCGACGATGGGAAGGTCGCGATAGCTGCGCGACATGTCGAAGATCGCCCGGACCCGCTTGTCCAGCGCGTGAAAATCATCGCCGCCTTCCGCCGCCACCTTCCAAGGATTTCGGCCGTCGACATTATATCGCCGCATCCAGCGCCGGCTGAAACCATCGGGATCGGGATGGCCGGCATCCTTGGCGATGCAGGCAACGGTGCGCTCAAGGTCGTAGCGATTGTGAACGCGGGCATGAAGATCGGGGTCGACATAGAAGCGCTGCTCGTCACGCTCCCACACCACAGCCTGCCGATCGGTGAAGAGATTGAAGAGATATTCGGTCACGGCTTGGCTGGGCGACCCGAAACTCTCCCGCGAGTAGCCGGCCGCTGCCAGCGCGTTCGGTTTGTAATTGCTGAGGTCGGTGCGCAGCATCCATGTCGGCAGCACGCTCTCGAGATTGGCCTCGTTCGGCCACTCGCCATGGATATGGATGTCCGATCCCGCCGAGTATTTGATGCTCGGCGTGTAGATCAGGGCATGCACGAGCGCCGCCTGCCAAAGCTGCGGCCTTACCGTGAACCAATGGCCCATCCGGCTCTTGGCCCCGAACAGATAGTCCAGTTCGGCATATTGCAGGTCGGCCATGATCTCCGCGACCCATTCGGTATCGACGGGAGGCTTCTGCGGTCGCTCCCGGATATGCCATCGGAGCGCCTCGCCCTTGCGCGTCGCTTCCGCCGTGACCCGCTCGGACAGGCGCTGCGCGGAACGCTCGCGATCCGGATGATGGATCCAGTGCCGCGGTGCGTCGTGCAAAATCTGCTGGTCGAGTTCGGCGCCATCAAGCTGGCGCCAACGCACTCCGTAAAGATCGATCTCGATCATCGGGCAGCCTGCGCGCGCGACCTTCTGCTGCTTCTCCTCATCGACCGCGTGCGACACCTTGAATTCCACCGCGCGGCGATCGGACCCGATCCACACCATGGCATCGGGCTGAAAATCGCCCTCCGATGTCTCTAGCCTCACCTCGTCGAGCGCGAATTGCCCGCCTTCGAAAACGACCTCCTCCAATCGCTCCTCGCGGAGGACAAGGCTTGGCAGGGTGACCCACCGGACAGCAGCCAGCAGCAGCTTGGCGTAGAGATGCAGGGCCGTCTCGCCTGAGCATCGGCTGTCGGACTGGTGCGCGAAATGCTTCCGCATCTTCTTCGGGAGCCGAAGGGTCAGTCGTTCCTTGCATCCAAGGCAGGTAAAGGGGCCGTCGCGGTGCGATACGATCTGTTCGACGTGCCGAACCACGCCATCGCCGCATGCAGCGAATGGCACCCGCAAGCCCGAGGGATCGGGCTTCGTTGTGCAAGGCCGCGGAGGTTGGGTCGGCCGCTCAGGAGCAAAATGCTCGTCCACAGGGCGATCATAATCGACCCTGTGTGCGCATACAAAATACTCTTTACCGCCTAACGCCGCGCCTTCGCAAAACCGCGATCGGTCGCGACGAACCGTTCCAGCATCGGCGGTATGAGCCGTTCGATCGACAACGGCTCCGACAGGCCATTTTCCTTCGCATGTGCCGCGGCATAGTCAGCGAGATCGCGCGCAAGCTTGCCCGTGAGTTCGACAGTAGCCTTGACCGGCTTCTCCTCGACGATCGGCCCAAGTCGCAGCCGACTCATCTCCAATCCGCCTGCGGCTCGAGAATAAGGTCGCGGGTGACGACTACGCGGAGCGCGAAACCCGGCCGGATGGTGAGCGTCGGACGCACCGCCAGTTCGCGCTCGACGATGCGGCGCCCGGCCTGGCTCGTGCTGTCCTGCATCCCGTAGCGGAGCGCCCGGGCGAGTTCGTCGTCGCCGCCGACGCTGAGCTCGCTCCCGACCCCGAGCAGGGTCGAGACGAGCGCGGCGCGGACCATCCGGCCCCAATGATTGTTCACCCGATCCTCCAGCCCCGACATGCCTGCGGCGTCGGCGCCGGGCTGCCGTTCGAGGCGGATCGATCGTCCGCCGGGCAAGATGAGGCGATCCCATGCGAGGAGCACCCGGCTCTGTCCCGCCGCGATCTCGCTGTCATATTCGCCGATCAACCGCGACCCTTGCGGGATGAGCAGGATACGCCCGGTCGGACTGTCATAGATATTCTGCGTCACCTGCGCGCTGATCTGGCCCGGAAGGTCCGAGCGTATGCCCGTGATGAGCGCTGCCGGAATGACAGTCCCGGCCTGGACGATCAGCGCGGAGCTCGGGGCGATCAGCCGCTCGCCACTTTCGAGGGGCCGTTTCGAACCCGATGCCAGAAACTGACGCCGCCCCTCATTGGCCGTGCGAGGCTCCGCCGCCTGTTCGGGCGCGGCCGCCTCGGCGGGCACAATATCTGTTGCTGCGGAACTTGCGGTTCCGCCCCCCAGAAAGAGCCGGCTCGTCTGGGCGCTCTCGCGCTCCTGCAGTGCCCGCTGCCGCGCCTGTTCGGCGGCCGCCACGCGCGGATCGGGAGGATTGCGCCCTTCCGCGCCGATCGGCGGGACGGGGATGGCTTCGCCGCTCCCCTGCGCCGCAACGATCGGCCGGCCAAGGTCGCCGGGGAGCGGCGGACCGAGCTTCGGCACGGCGCCATAATCGGCGGGTGCTCCGGGGACCGCGTCGGGCCGCGCATTGTTGCTCGCTTCATAGAGCTCCCGACGCTCGGCCGGGGCCGGCGTTCGCAGCGCCCACATGAGCGATGCCGCAATCGCAAGACCGCCGGCCCCGCCGATAACCGCCAGCGTTTTCCGTGACAGACGCATGACCCGCGGAGTCTCACCCGCCAAGCGGAACGCATCGGGGCTCGCAGGGGCGATCGGCGCAACCTCGGCCTCGGCGGGCACAGCTTCCGTGCCCGGCTGTTCGGGCGCCGTCACGACCGGCCTCGCGCGCGCGGCGTTTCGCGTTCGATCCGCACGGCCTTGGCGCCGCGCCCGCTCCCCAGCCGGAGTTCAGCGCGATCGAAAAGGCGGTCGACGATCATGTAACGGCCGTCGACCCGGTAGTTGAGCAGCTCCGCCGCGCCTTTCTCGCCGACCGCGAACAGCGGGGGCATGTCCGCGGTTGCGATCGCAGCACCGAACTCGACGAAGAGCTGGCGCCCATCGTCGAAAACGCGCACCGGCCGCCAGGGGACCTTCGCGCCGGAGATGCGATACGCAAAACTCAACGCCGCGAAATCGATCCCGCCTGCAACCGGAGCGAGCCGCGCCTGTTCGGTCCCGGCGGAGCGAAGCGCGATCAGCTCGTCCTGCGGATAGGACCAGGAGACCGCCGCCATATAGGTGGCGGGGGTCGCGCGCAGCTCGATGTGATAGGTCCGACGGCTGGTGTTGATGACCAGATTCGTCATGATGTCGGGGCGCGTGGGCTTCACCAAAATATGGACGCGGCGCGACGCGCCCGTCCCGCTCACCGTATCGCCGATCACCCAGCGCACGGTGTCGCCGGCCGCGACAGGCCCCGGACCGACAAGCTCCTCGCCTTCCTGCAATGCGATGTCGGTGACCTGTCCGGGGGCGGTGTAGACTTGGAACAGCGCGCCATCGGCCCAGGCATATTTCTGGATGGCGTTGAGGAAGGTCGCGCGCTCGGGCTGGACGCGCGCCGCGTCGTTCGCGCGGCCGACCTGCGTGCGCGGATCGGCGGGTGCCGCCTGCGCCGGCAGCGCGAGCGCGGCAGCGCCGAGAAGAAGGGTAAGGCGGATCATTGGCTGAGCTCCTTCGACCAAGAAATAGCGGTGACAAAAACGCCGAGCGGGTTCCGGCGCAGGGCGTCGGGAGTGCGGGGCGGCTGGATCGAGGTGGTCAGGATCGCCGACCAGCGCGACGTCTCGACCAGGCTGCCATCCTGATAGCGGCGCTCGGTCCAGGCGATGCGAAAGCTGTCGCGCGATGCGCGGATGACGCTCGATACATCGACGGCGACCTGCATCTTGCCGACTTCGGCAAAGGGATCGTTCGCGCGGGCGTGATCGCTCAGCGCCTGCGCGCCCTTGGGCGTGGTGAAGTCATAGGCGCTGAGCCAGTCCTTTCGGAGCACCACCGGATCGGCCGGGATCGAGCGGACATGCTCGATGAAGCGCGCGAGATGGAATGCGATCTGCGGGTCGGTCGGCGAAAAGTCGGCATCGGCGGGCGCCACCGATCTTGCCTCGCCGAGCTTGTCGACCTCGACGACCCAAGGGGTGATCGTGCCGCGGAGCGACTGCCACACGAGCGCCGAGGCGAGTCCGCCCGAAAGCGCGAGACAGCCGAAGAAGGCGAGGCGCCAGCTTTTCGCCTGGGTGCGGGCCGAGCCGATGCGGTCGTCCCAGACCTGCGCCGCGCGCTGGTAGGGCGTAACCGGGACCGGGGACTTGCCATAATGTTGGGACGGGCGTCGAAACATGGGTTCAATCCTTCTGGCTGATGTCGGGAGCGGAGCCGGCGCCATGGCTGTCGCCGGCCTTGAGGGTCTGCGAGGCGATGGTGGCGCCCGAGGTGACGGCCTGACGTCGCTTCATGGCGGCCGCCCAGGTCGGGGGCGACGCCGCGCCGTCGCTCGCGGTGGCAGCGCCGGCCACGGACTTGCCCGCCTGCCCCGCGGCATAGCTTTGACGCAGGCGGTCAGCCGCGGCGCGGAGCGGCGAACCCGCGCCGCGCGCCGTGTCACGCGCCACATTGGCGAGCCCCGCACCGAACGCCCGCATCCCGCTCTTCCCGGCCGCGCCCCGGGCATAGGATGCCGAAGCGCTGCCGGACGCGCGCGAGGCGCCGAGCGCGGTGCGACCGACGGCGCTGCTCGCCGCGCCCGCCGCCAGCGTCGCGCCGGCGGCCCCGGCGGCGATCGTGGCGCCGGCCGCGAGGGTCGTGCCTGCGGCGGCGCCTGCGCCGAGCTGCGGGCCGCCCGCCACGATGCCGTTGGCGACGCTCGGACCGAAGATGCCGAGACCGAGCAGGGTCAAGGCGCCGAGGGCGATCGCCATCACCTCGCGGATGTCGGGTTCGGTCCCGAGCCCCGCGTCCATGAAGCGCTGGAAGAGGGTCGTGCCGATGCCGGTGATGACCGCGAGCACGAGCAGCTTGATGCCCGAGGAGATGATATGGCCGAGGACGCGCTCGGCCATGAAGGCGGTACGTCCGAAGAAGGCGAAGGGCAGCAGGACGAAGCCCGCGAGCGTCACCAATTTAAACTCCAGGATCGTGACGAAGACCTGCACCGCGAGAATGAAGAAGGCGATCACGACGATCACCCAGGCGATCAGCAGGATCAGGATCTGGACGAAGTTGGTGAAGAGCCCCACCGGGCCGACAAGATCGGCGGTCGCGTCGAGCAAGGGCTCGGCGGCATCGAGGCCGGTGGACGCGATCATGCCGGGGCGCATGAAATCGCCGATCGCCATCGCGCTTCCTGCCGCTTTCAGGCCCAGCCCGGCGAAGCTCTCGAGCAATATCGTGGCCAGCGCCTGGAAATTGCCGATGATGAAGGCGAAGACGCCGATATAGAGCGTCTTCTTCACCAGCCGCTGCAGCACATCCTCGTCGGTGCCCCATGCCCAGAAGAGCGCCGCGATCGTTATGTCGATCACGATCAGCGTCGAGGACAGGAAGCCGACCTCGCCGCCGAGCAGACCGAACCCGCTGTCGATATAGGTCGAGAAGACCGACAGGAAATTATCGATGACGCCGGTGTCGTTCATGGCTTGCTCTTTTCGGTCCGGAAGAAATGGCGCCGCTTCGCTTCCCAGGCCGCCTCGCATTCGGGATCGGCTTCGGTGGCGGTTCGGCAGCGACGAAGCGTGTCGCCATAATCGGGGGGTGCGTCCGCCCCGGAGATCGCGGGGGCGGACGCACGGGGCGCGGGCGGATCGAGCGCGGCGACAAGGGCAAGGGTCAGCGCAAGACCCAGGACGATTGCCCCCATCACCAGCCCGCCCGCCCGGCCCATCTCAATTGCCCTTGCGGAAGCGGCGGAAGCGCTCGCGGCCTTCGGCCTCGGCGGCCGCCGCGCGCGCGGCATCGAGCATCTCGGCGCGGCCCTGCGCACTCATGACGGCGGCGAGATCGGCGATCTGCTGCGACTGGATGGCGAGCAGCTGGTTGCCCGCCTGCGCGGCCTGCAGCGCGCCGGTTGCCGACTGGCTGGCGCCGACGATCGTCGAGATCGACGTCCGCGTTCCGCCCATGTTCGTGACGATGCCGGCCTGCACCTTCATCGCATCCTCGAAGGCGCCGACGCTGTCCTTCCAGCGCGCCTCGGCATTGGCGACCATCTCGGCGGCAGAGCCCGTCAGCGCTCCGCCCTTGTAGCGCGCCTCGAACCCCTTCTGGATGTCCGACACGTTGAACGCGATGCCCTCTGCCTGCGCGAGGAGCTGGCGCGTCTGGTCGACCTGCGCCTCGAGCGTGCCCAGCGTCGATGTCGGCAGGCTGTTGAGGTTCTTCGCCTCGTTCATCAGCGAGGTCGCCTGATTCTGCAGCTGCTTGATCTGGTTGTTGATCTGCTCGAGCGTGCGCGCCGCGGTCAGGATATTCTGCGAATAGTTGCGCGGATCGTGGACGATGCCGCCGAGCTGGGCGCTCGCCGGGACGGCCAGCATCGCGCCCGACACGGGCAGCAACACAAGTGCCGCGGCAGCGACGGCGCGGACGATATTCTTCTTCATCGGGGGCACTCCTCATTGGGGGCGGCAATGGTGGGGAGCAGCTCGGCCGCCCATTCGAGCTTGCGGTGGGAAAGCCAGGCGGCCGCGAACCCTTCGGGGCCGTGCGCTGCGAACAGCTCCGCGATGCGCGTCTGATCGGTCTTCGAAGATGCCGCGGTGAAGGCGAGCGCAACCTCGCCTAGCCCCAGGTCGAAGAGGCGATTGCCGCGCCGCGACTGGCAATAATAGTCGCGCTTCGGGGTCGCCCGGCTCAGTATCTCTATTTGCCGGTCATTGAGACCGAAGCGCTCGTAGATGCGGGCAATCTGCGGCTCGAGCGCGCGCTCGTTCGGCAGAAATATGCGGGTCGGACAGCTCTCGATGATCGCGGGTGCGATGCTAGAGGTTTCGATGTCGGCAAGGCTCTGCGTCGCGAAGACCACGCTCGCATTCTTCTTGCGGAGCGTCTTCAGCCATTCGCGGAGCTGCGCCGCGAAGGCCGGGCTGTCGAGCACGAGCCAGCCTTCGTCGATGATGATGAGCGTCGGCGAGCCGTCGAGCCGTCCGGCGATCCGGTGAAACAGATAGGACAGGACGGGTCCCGCCGACGCGGCGCCGACAAGGCCTTCGGTCTCGAAGGCCTGCACGCGCGCGGCCCCGATGCGCTCCTCGTCGGCATCGAGCAGCCGCCCCCAGGGTCCGCCGACCAAATAGGGCGCGAGCGCCTGCTTGAGGTCGCGCGACTGGAGAAGCACCGCGAGCCCCGTCAGCGTGCGTTCGGCGACAGGCGCCGTCGCGAGTGAGGTCAGCGCCGACCAGAGATGCTCCTTCGCCGCCGGGTCGATCATCATGCCTTCGCCCGCGAACAGCGCGGCGAGCCATTCGGCAGCCCAGCTCCGCTCGGACGCCTCGTCGATCCGGGCGAGCGGCTGCAACGCCACGCCGCCCTCGCCATCGTGGAGCGCCCCGCCAAGATCCTGCCAGTCCCCGCCCATCGCGAGGGCTGCGGCGCGGATCGAGCCGCCGAAATCGAACGCGAAGATTTGCGAGCCCGGATAGCGGCGAAACTGCATCGCCATCGTCGCGAGCAGCACCGATTTGCCTGCCCCCGTCGGACCGACGACGAGGCAATGACCGACGTCGCCGACATGGAGGGAAAGGCGGAACGGGGTCGAGCCTTCGGTCTTGCCATAGAGCAAGGGGGCGTCTCCGAAATGCTCGTCCCGTTCCGCCCCCGCCCACACGGCAGACAGGGGGATCATGTGGGCAAGGTTGAGGGTGGAAATCGGCGGCTGGCGGACATTGGCGTAGGCGTGGCCGGGCAGGCTCCCGAGCCAGGCCTCGATCGCGTTCATGCCCTCGATCGTGCAGGTGAAGTCGCGCCCCTGGATGACTTTCTCGACCAGCCGGAGCTTCTCGGCGGCGAGGGCCGCGTCGCTGTCCCACACGGTGACGGTCGCGGTCACATAGGCGACGCCGGCATGATCGGCGCCGAGCTCCTGCAACGCCATGTCGGCGTCGGCCGCCTTGTTCGAGGCATCGCTGTCGACGAGCGCCGATTGCTCGTTGGTCATCACCTCCTTGAGGATCGCCGCGATCGACTTGCGCTTGGCGAACCATTGTCGCCGGATTTTCGTCAGCAGCTTGGTCGCGTCTGTCTTGTCGAGCATGATCGCGCGGGTCGACCAGCGATAGGCGAAGGCCAGCCGGTTGAGATCGTCGAGGAGGCCGGGCCAGGTCGCGGTCGGAAAGCCCGTGATCGTCAGGGTCCGCAGATGCTGCTCGCCGAGCCGCGGCTCAAGCCCGCCGATGAGCGGCTGGTCCGTCAGCAGCGCGTCGAGATAGACTGGCGTCTCGGGAACCCGGACACGCTGCCGCTTCGTCGATACGGTTGAATGGAGATAGGTCAGCGTCTCGCCGTCATCGAGCCATTCGGCCTCGGGCATGAAGCCTTCGACGAGATGAAGGATGCGGTTCGACCGGTCGATGAAGCTCGCGAGATGCTCCTTCGGATCGACCCCCGAGCGCTCCATACCCTCATAAAGCCAGCCCTCCGCCCGCGAGGCATCCTCGGCCGGCGGCATCCACAGGAGGGTCAGATAATAGCGGCTCTCGAAATGCGCCCCTTCCTCCCGGAATTGCTCGCGGCGCTCCATGTCGACAAGAGCGGATGCCGGATCGGGAAATGAGGATGCGGGATAATCGCTCGACGGCAGCCGCTGCGCCTCCACGAACAAGGCCCAGCCGGAGCCGAGGCGCCGGATCGCATTGTTGAGCCGGGCGGTGACCGCGACGAGTTCGGCGGGGGTGGCGCTGTCGAGATCGGGGCCGCGGAAGGCCGCGGTTCGCTGGAACGAGCCATCCTTATTGAGCACCGCGCCCTCGGCGACCAGCGCGACCCAGGGGAGATAATCGGAAAGGCAGGCCGACTTCGAGCGATATTCGGCGAGGTTCATCATGGCCGCATCCAGACAGGATATTTGAGGTGACGCTTGGCGACGTCGACGAATTGCGGGTCGCGGCGCGCCGCCCAGACCGAGAGCGCATGGCCGACGATCCAGAGGACGAGACCCGCGATCCAGAGGCGGAGGCCAAGGCCGATCCCGGCCGCGAGCGTGCCATTGGCGATCGCGAGGGCGCGCGGCGCGCCGCCGAGCAGGATCGGCTCGGCGAGCGCGCGGTGCACGGGCGCGAAGAAACCGGTGACTTCGGCCGGGGCATCCATCAGACGACGGCTCCGCCGCCGAAGGAAAAGAAGGTCAGGAAGAAGCTCGACGCCGCGAAGGCGATCGACAGCCCGAACACGATCTGGACCATGCGGCGAAAACCGCCCGACGTGTCGCCGAACGAGATGGTCAGCCCGGTGATGATGATGATGATCAGCGAGATCACCTTCGCGACGGGCCCCTCGACGCTTTCGAGGATCGATTGCAGCGGCGCTTCCCACGGCATCGACGAGCCACCGGCCCGAGCGGGCAAGGCGGTAACGAGCGCGACATAGAGAGCGGTCGAGGCGAGCAGGAAGCGCGGCGCCTCCCGCCGGGCGGCGTGGGTCATGGTCAGTCTCCTTCGGGGGTAAAGAGGGGGGTGATGCGATAGTCGCCGGTCGACGCATCGAGACCGTCGACGCGGGCGAGTTCGGCAAGGCGCCGCCCGGCGCCGTCGCGCACGAGAACGGCAACGAGATCGATCGTTTCTGCGAGGAGGGCCCGTGGGACCGTGATCACGGCTTCCTGAATGAGCTGCTCCATGCGGCGGAGCGCGCCGATCGCGCTGCCCGCGTGGATCGTGCCGATGCCGCCGGGATGTCCGGTGCCCCAAGCCTTCAGAAGGTCGAGCGCCTCGGCACCGCGGACCTCGCCGATCGGGATGCGGTCCGGCCGAAGCCGAAGCGAGGAACGGACGAGATCGGACAGCGACGCGACCCCATCCTTGGTGCGCATCGCGACGAGGTTCGGAGCCGCGCATTGGAGCTCGCGGGTGTCTTCGATCAGGACGACGCGTTCGCTGGTCTTGGCGACCTCGGCGAGCAGGGCATTGGTGAGCGTCGTCTTGCCCGTCCCGGTTCCGCCGGCGACGAGGATATTGAGGCGCTCGGCGACCCCGGAGCGTAGCGCCTCGGCCGCCGGTGCGGACATGATGCCGGCTGCGACATAATCGCCGAGCGAGAAGACGGCGACCGCGGGCTTGCGGATCGCGAAGGTCGGCGCCGCGACCACGGGCGGCAACAGACCCTCAAAGCGCTCGCCGCTTTCGGGAAGCTCGGCCGACACGCGCGGCGACCCGGCATGGACCTCGGCGCCGACATGATGCGCCACGAGCCGGATGATGCGCTCACCGTCGGTGGCCGCGAGCAGGATACCGCTATCGGTGATCCCTGCGCCGAGGCGATCGACCCAGAGCCGACCGTCAGGATTGAGCATGATTTCGATGACCGCGGGGTCGGCAAGCCACTCGGCAATTGCGCCGCCAAGCGCTGTACGCAGCATGCGGGCACCACGCCCCTGCGCCTCGAAACGGACCGGCTCTGCGCCCATGATAGTCCCCGTTGGATGGTCCGGGCAAGGACGCCCGGCTCGACGGGGACGAGTAAGAGACGCAGAGATTCACTATTTTCAACAGAGATTTGCGCGCGTCGTACTGTGGGTAAGAAAGACAGAGAATGGCGTAGGCCGCGATGCGATCAGTTCCGATTCGGTGGCGATTAAATGAAGGTCGGCGGGTTGTGCCGAGCGTAATTTTGACAACAGTGTCAGGATGAGTGATTCGGGGTCGCAGCATTCGGACGAGTTCTTGAGGTGGACGCGCTTGACAGAAAAGCAGCGGGCCTGTCTCGATTTGCTGCTGGAACGAAAAACCTCGAAACAGATCGCCCGCGACCTCGACATATCGAAGCAGGCGGTGGATCTGCGGCTCACCACCGCACGCGACACGCTGGGCGCGGCCAACCGTGACGAGACCGCGATCATCTATGCGCGGCTGCGCCAGACCTATGATCGGATACCATGTGATCCGGTCATACTACCGCCAGCCCCCGAGCTGGTGCCATCCGACTTCCCGGACGGTGACCCCGCCAGCTTGCTGCATCTGAACGATAATTTGGCAAGCCGAGCCGGGCCTCGGAGCGAAGGCTCTCCGTTCAGGGATTTGCTGAGGCCAAATTACAGGCCTCAGGCCCGGGTCGTGATCGTCGTGAGTTTGCTCATTGCGATCCTGCTCATGGTGATCGCAGGCCTGTCGATCGGTCATTCGCTGACCCGGCTCGCCGCGGCCTGATCCCAACTCTTGTTGAACCATGGTCCGGGAGCGCGGTGCGCTTCCCCGGAGAGGAGAGTCTATGCAAAATCTGAACAACGTTGCGGCCGAGCGGTTGCAGAAAGTGGTGCCTGCCGCTGAGGCACAGATAGACGGCGCCCTTATCGCCGTATCGTCGCTCATGGCGGAAGTGGTAACCGCACGTCGCGACACGGCAGGCGTCCCCGCTGCCAAGGGCCATGCGACGATCCGCCGTATTGCCGAGGCGCAGCTGGCGCTGGTTGGTGTGAGCGGCGACATCCTTCGTGTTCATGGCGACCTTGCCGACATCGGCCGTGAAACGTCGGGCCTCGATCTTCACGAATGCCCGGCAGTTGCCGAGGCTGGCCCGGCGAAGATTGCCCTGGTGAGCTGAGCGACATTGACGATGGGCCATCGGCATGGTGAATGAGCGCGATGCTGCGGATCGCAATCTTCGTGACATTGCTGCTGGTGGCTCTCGTCTACGCCCTCCGGAAAGGGGGCGGCCCGGAGAAGGCAGTAGCAGCCATTCTCCTGTTCATGCTGATTTCCGACCAAGCTCTACACCTGATATTCGCGGTGAATTTCCTCTCGGTCGATGCGGGTCACCTCCTGATCGATCTGATAGCGGCGGCCGCGACGATGACCGTAGCGCTGACGGCCTATCGTTTCTGGCCCATGCTGGCGGCGGTCCTGCAATTCCTTCCGCTGCTGGCTCACACGACCCGCGCGATCGACATGGACCTTCATCCGATAGCTTATCTGACGATGCAGGTTGCTGCATCCTGGCTTCTTCCGCCGCTCCTCGTGGCCGCAACCTGGCAACACCAAAAGCGATTGGCTCAGGCCGGCAGCGATCGGTCCTGGTACATTTCATTGCGACCATCGAGCCGGAACGCTGCGAAGCACTAGCCGACCAGCTTCTTGCTGCGTTTCATTCGATCAGCCGCATTTGGGCGCAGTCGCCCGAAGCACTTGCTCGCGTAATTGGCGACGCGCCGCAGGTGGCAGAGGTCATTCTCGAGGCGCGCAAGCTCGCCGCCGAGAGCTTTTCAGGCGACCTTCGAGGTATCAGCATCGATCCTTTCGATCGGAGGCTGCGCTCCTATCTTATCATGTCGATGGGCTCGCTTTCCGACGAACGGCTCCGCATCCTTTTTCTCGACGGCGGGCGACATCTTCTTGCCGACGAAGTTTTGCAAAGCGGTACACTTGCCCAGCTTGCCATCTACCCCCGGACGATCTTCCGGCGTGCGCTCGAACTCAATGCCGCCGGGCTGATCCTCGTGCACAACCATCCGAGCGGCGACCATCGCCCCAGCGTCGAGGACATCGAGGCGACGCGGAAGCTCGAAATGATCGGACGGTCGCTCAACGTCGAGATCATCGACCACATCGTCGTGACATCAACCCACTGTCATCACGTCATCAGCAATGACACTCTTGCCGGGACGCCCATTCCGTCAGCCTCCTTCACATTGCGAAGTCCGGGAGGTCCCGCGCGCATCGACCACGGGGACATTGCGCTGGCCAATGCAAGGGCCGCAATGCGCAGGCGCCTCCTCCGCCAGCAGCTGATCGGGACACCCGAACTATTCGGCGATCCCGCTTGGGAGATGCTGATCGATCTCTTCGTTCACGAATGCGAACGCAAGCGTCTCTCCATCAGCGCGCTGTGCGTCACATCCTCGATCCCAATGAGCAGCGCGTTGAGGCTGGCACAGCGCCTCTGCGATGCCGGGATTACGCGCCGCGTGCCCGATCCGATCGACGGCCGCCGGACTTTCATCCGGCTCGACCCAGTCATTGCCCACCGGATGCGCGCCTATTTCGAAGCTGGCGCCGAATGAGGGTGGGTCAATGCTCGCGCGCGCCGCCAGCATGTTCGGCGGCAGCGCGCACCATCTGTGCCCAACTGCCGACATAGGCGGCACGGTTCCGGTACTGCTCACCGGACTCGGCGGTCATCAGGGCAACGCCGCCAAGAGTTTCGGCAAATTCGGTGGTGGTACAGACGCCCTTTCGTTCCAGCAGGCCGCCGATCGCCGCCAGGACTGTTCCAACCGCGAACAAAGCGTCTTCGTCCATTATTCTCTCCCAATGTGATGGAGCACCGGGGATGCCAGCATTCGCCCCCGGAGAAAAGCGAGCATGACCAGACAGATTGGTCCAGGATGGAATGCTGATTGCGACAGGTCTGGAGTTTGGGGGAGAGGCCCGTCACTATGCTGCCGAATGCCTGCACTAGCCGGGCAGCATCGGGAGATGGACATGAGCATATTCGACAGCTTCGCACGCCCGCCCTGCGCAGAAACACTTGGCTGGGAGCTTATCGAGGCCGAGGAAGCCACCGGCACCATACGGGTGAGAATGGAAGGGAAGCCCGCCTTCTGTAATCCCGGAGGCAATATCCAGGGCGGCTTCGTCGCTGCGATGCTCGACGATACGCTGGGACCGACGGTTCTCGTGAAATCGGGGGGCGCCTATTATTGCGCAACCATCTCGCTCAACATCAGCTATCTCGCTCCCGCGCGGCCGGGCAGCTTCACCGGTGTCGGCCGGATCGTCCAATTGGGGAAGACGGTCGCCTTTCTCGAGGGCGAGCTTTTCGACGCCGAGGGCCGATGCGTGGCGCGCGCGACGGCCTCGGCACGGGTGGTGTCCACGGGCGGCCTGGATCGCGGCTGATGCCCGAACGCCTTTTCGATGTCGCGCCCGATGGGCAGCTGTTCTTTGGCCCCGGCGTTTTGCGCCGTTCGCCGTTCGCGGCTGATGTAGCCTATATCATAGCGCTCTGGGCCCACATCGATGGCGATCTCGCGAGCATCCTCAGCCGCATGCTGAAAGCCGATATCGCGGTGGGCACGGCCATGTATCTTTCGCTCGTCAATTCGGGAGGCCAGAGGTCGGCGCTCAACGCCGCGGCCAAGGAAGCGCTTCCTGAATGGCAGCAATTGCTCCTGCAGACCATCGGGTCGGTGGCCGAGACCTCGCGAACCGAGCGTAACCAGTTTGCGCACCGCGTCTGGGGTCATAGCTCCGAACTGCCGGATGCAATCCTGCTCACCCATCCGAAGACGATCGTGAACCATAATGTCAGCCATCGACAAAGATCTGAGATATTGCCCGATGGACGCGGCGTGATCAGGCCCGAACCCATCGATGACAAGGACATACTGGTTTACCGGCAGGGCGACATCGACGCTGCCGTGGCCGGAGCCGAGCATGCACAGGAGCTATACCGGCTCTTCTATGCTGTCGTCTGCGGTTCCGGCGAAGGACCCAAGGCTCAGCTCCTCGCGGACCCCATAGTGAGAAAGCGCCTCGACGAGATCGGCAAGAATGCGAGCGAGGAAGCGAAAGCCATATTAGGGATCAAGGCCAAAGAGAAACTGAAGCACTGACCATGCGATACTGGAACACGGGGGACACGCCCACCAATTCGAACCTTGGCGCGCTCGAAAATCTGGCGCGGCCCTGGGCCGGGATCGACGCCGAGCGCCTTCTCGGCGTCATTCGCGGAGTGATCCGGATCGAGAAGATGCTGCCGAAGGCAGTGGGGGCGCATTTCAAGCTGCCGCATCTTTTCGTCGGCGCTGGCCCCTATGATTGGGACGCCGCGCTCCGGGATAAATATCATAGCGAACTGTGCGAGGCACTCAGTGCGGGCCTTGCCGGTGTACAGGCCGACCCGACCCTTGCGAAAGATGGTGGGGCTGATCTCAGCGATCGCCCTCCGACACGGGGTGAAGAGCTTGAGTTCGCCTGCAGGGCCTGGAGCCGCAATCGAACGAGCAGCAATCTCGACGATCTGCGCATCGCATGCAGCGTGCAGGGGATGCAGAGCCGCTTCGACAAGCTAGAGCGCTGGCTGGGCCGAAAGCGCCCGGGCTCGTCTCCCCATACGGTGGCCTATGAGGTCGAATGCGCGCTCGGCGACATCGATCGCTACGCCGATGACTATCACTCCGTCGAAGCGAGCTACCGCTATGCCGAGAGACTACGCGAGCGCGAGCAGCAGGGCGAAGAGGACTGAACGAACTCCGGCTTTCCCGGAAATGCGGCAAGATATCCCCAGACGCACCCCCGACTGTTGATAAAATTGCGATTCACCCTGTTGACAAGCGACTCGCCTGAGGGGCACTCCAGCCCGGAGGGCTTATCCCTCACGGTAACCCGCACGCGCATCTGTAACAGCGCGCCATTTTTGCGATGAATCCGTGAGGTTTGTGATGACCGACATGCCCCCTCTCCCGCCCGTAGGTGATCGTCCGATGACTGACCGTGAGGCCGAGCTCGCCCAGTTCATGGCGCTTGTGCAATTGGGCCGCCACAAATCGGCGGTGCTTCTCGAGCTGTGCCGAACTCCTCTGGCCAAATATCTGGCTCTCGCGATACTGCTGCTAGCGGCTGCCCTGTGCGGTGTCCCCGCCGAGGCCATCAGCTTTCTCTTAAAACTGCGGGCTGGATGAGCCGGTTAAAGGCTTCAATTGGAACCGCCGACATCACGCATCAGCTCCGCGGCGAGCTTTGGTCCAACTTCCATCCTACGTGAAAGGGCATCGACGAAAGCCTCCCACCGCCGCTTCCCGCTGGCCTGCGCGGCCGGCAATGCATCATCGGGCAAAGGCGCCGTGCTCGTGAGCCAGTGTCGAACGAACAGGGCCATCGCTTCTCCCGACATTTCGCCATGCCATTCGATGCGGTCGAGCTGGCGGCCGATGCGGTCGAGGCGCCGGGTCAACAGCGCCTCGATCCGCTCCTCCTGATCGGGCGAGAGAAAGGAGCGCAGTGCAGCCTCCAGCACTTCGGTCCGGGTGAGGCCGCGTCGGCGGGCAAGGTCTGTCAGGTCGCGCGACAGGCCGGTTTCGATCCGGAATGTCTGTTTGACATGCGATCGGATCACAGCTGGATCCCATCGTCGGGATCGAGCGCGGCAGCTTGAGCGCGCCGCGCCATCCGCCGATCCGCGGCGGCGCGAAGCCGCGCTGCATCGGCTTGTGCTCCGTCCTCGGTGAAATCAAACTCGCCATTGACGCTGCGCGGCGGCGGCGGCGCGATATCCTCATGGACGGGAAGTTCGGGTTCCTGCCGAATGCCGCCATTGGCCGCGTCATCGTCCTCCGCCGCCTTCGCTTTCGTCTCCATCGGCTGCTGTACCCGGTCGGCCATCCAATCGTGGCCGGCGGGAAGACCGCGACCGGGTGCGGGCGGCGGAATGACGCGGCCGGCCAGGCGCCGGTCGCCATAGTAGCGCGCCTTCTTGGCCCGGATCGGTGCGAGGCCGGCGGCCATCACGATCTCGTCGTCCGGGGGGAGCTGCATGACTTCGCCGGGGGTGAGCAGCGGCCGGGCGGTTTCGGTGCGCGACACCATCAAATGGCCGAGCCAGGGCGAGAGCCGATGGCCGGCATAATTCTTCATCGCGCGTTGCTCGGTCGCAGTGCCAAGCGCATCGGAAATCCGTTTGGCGGTGCGCTCATCGTTCGTCGCGAAACTGACCCGGACGTGGCAATTGTCGAGGATCGCATTGCTCTGGCCATAGGCCTTCTCGATCTGGTTGAGCGACTGGGCGATCAGAAAGGCCTTGATGCCATAGCCCGCCATGAAGGCGAGCGCGCTTTCGAAGAAATCGAGACGTCCGAGCGCGGGAAACTCGTCGAGCATGAACAGCAGCCGTTGCGACCGTGCCTTGGGATTCAGCTCCTCGGTCAGCCGCCGCCCGATCTGGTTGAGGATCAGGCGCATGAGCGGCTTGGTCCGGCTGATATCGCCGGGCGGCACCACGAGGTAGAGCGAGACCGGGCGCTCGCTTCCGATCAGGTCCGCGATGCGCCACTCGGAATGTCCCGTGACCTTGGCGATCACCGGATCGCGATAAAGACCGAGGAAGGACATGGCGGTCGACAGCACGCCGGACCGCTCATTCTCGCTCTTGTTGAGCAGCTCCTGCGCCGCCGCGGCGACGACCGGGTGGACGCGATCTCCCAAATGGCTGGTGGTCTTCATCCGGTGGAGCGTCGCCTCGATCTTGCGCTCGGGGTTCGACAGAAAGGCCGCGACACCGGCAAGGCTCTTTTCCTCCTCGGCGTAGAGAACATGGAGGATCGCGCCGACGAGCAGGGCGTGGCTTGTCTTCTCCCAGTGGTTTCGGCGCTCGAGGCTTCCTTCGGGATCGACCAGCACGTCGGCGACATTCTGCACATCGCGTACTTCCCACGCGCCGCGCCGGACTTCGAGGAGCGGATTATAGGCGGCCGATGCGGGGTTGGTCGGATCGAAGAGCAGCACCCGGCCATGCTTTGCGCGAAAGCCCGCAGTGAGCTGCCAGTTCTCGCCCTTGATGTCATGGACGATGCAGCTCCCCGGCCAAGTCAGCAGGGTCGGCACCACGAGGCCGACGCCCTTTCCGGATCGGGTCGGCGCGAAGCAGAGGACATGCTCGGCGCCATCGTGACGCAGGTATGTTCCGGCCATGCGCCCGAGAATGACGCCATCGGGGCCGAGCATGTTGGCAGCCCGTATCTCACGCTCCTGCGCCCAGCGTGCCGATCCGTAGGTCTCGGCCCGCCGGCGCTCGCGCGCACGCCACACCGACATGCTGATCGCGACGACAACCGACAGCAGCCCGCCCGACGCGGCGATCGCGGCACCGCGATAGAAGATCGGCGGCGCATAGGCGTCGAAGGCAAACCACCACCAGAAGAAGGCGGGCGGGGGATAGACGGGATAGTCGCCGATGCGGAACCAGGGGGCACCGAGCGCCGCCTGAAATCCGAGCGCTTCCGCCGTCGCTTGGGTCGCGGTCCAGACCGCCGCGAGGACGATCAGCAGCACCGCGAAGATCTGGCCCCATAATATCCTGTCGCTCATCGTTCATCCTTTCTCAGATTGCGATCCCGCGATCGCGGCCAAGGCTCCAGTCGATGCCGCCCGCGGTGGCGGTGCCGGTGACATGCTGCCCGAGGTGCCGGTCGAGCGCCGGGCGCCAGGGCACGAGTTGAAAGCCAAGGCCGTCGTCGATCATCGCGAAGCGCCCCGAGGCGAGCGACACGCGCTCGCGGTAGGTCCCGCTCACCGCGTCGCCGGTGGCCGGCGGGCGATGCGCGAGCCCGGTGCGCGCGGCGATGGTTTCGCAGGCCGCCTCGAGGTCGCGCCGCTTCAGCGTTTCGATGAGATCGGGCGCCAGTACGAGCTTGCCGTTCTGTCGGCTCGCGAGGCCTTCGCTCGCGAGAAACTCGGCGCGCGCTGCCATGGCGCGGCGAACATCGATGCCGAAGCCCGAGGTTCCTGCCGTGGGCTTCGCCGCGACCAGCTCGCGGTCGAGCCAGGTTGCGCCGCGCGCGGATGTCTGGTCGGCGACCGCAAGGTCCGATCGCAGGGCGAGCGAGAGATGCTCGCCGCCGTCGCGTCCTTCCCAGCGCCGCAGCTCGACGACCGCGCCCGGCTTCGCGTCCCCGGTCCATTGGAGATCGGAGAATTTGATGTGATGGGTCCGTCCATCGGTCCCGTCGACGATGGCGAAGGCGGAGCCGGCAAGCTCATCGTCGAGGCCGCGTGCGACCAGCCGCCCGACGAGGCCCGAACGCTCCGCCTCGCCGTGAAGGGCGAGCCTCGATGCGTCGAAGGAGAGCCCTTGCATGCGCATGGCGCGGTGGACGCCCTTGATGATGTCGCCTCGCTCGCCGAGGTCGCGCAATAGGGTTTCGGCGCGCGGATCGATCTCGAAAATGCCGGGTCCAAGGCGCGTCGCAAGCCCAAGCGCCTCGAGCTTCGCCGCACGTCCGATGAGATGCCGATCGCGGCCCGGCGGCGAGCTTGGGTCGGGACGAAGATCGACGATCCCCGTTTCGCCGCCGCGTTCGCGCAGGCGCGCATCGAGCCCGGTCCAACGCTCGGCGCCCGTCTCCCGCACGAGGCTCGCGTCGATCTCCTGTTCGTTTCGCGGGCCGAGTTCGAGGGTCGCGATCTCCGACGCCCGTCCGCGCACGCCTTCCGACATATAAGCGCGGTCGACGACCAGGTCGCTTCCGTCCTCGGCGACGCCGCGCAGGAGTATATGGATATGCGGATTGTCGGTGTTCCAGTGATCGACCGCCACCCAGTCGAGCCGGGTCTCGAGATCCTTCTCCATCCGGCCCATGAGATCGCGGGTGAAGGTCCGAAGGTCCTGCAATTGCTCCGCATCTTCAGGGCTGACGATGAAACGGAAATGATGGCGATCGTCGGCGCAGCGATCGGCAAAGGCCTCGCGGTCGGCGGTATCTCCAGACGCATCGAACATCATGGCATCGCGACCATCGCGGGTGACGCCGTCGCGTTCGAGATAAGCGATATGCCGTGCGAGAGGCGCGGAGCGAAACTGCGCGCCCTTATGCCGGACGATGCGCGCCATGACCGTCACGCGGCGCTGCGCGGGGCCGCGCCGGATCGTCGCAAGCGCGGCGCGGCCGCGGCCATGCCGACCGGTTCCGCTGCGACCGCCGCCGCCCCGACGGGAGCGGGTGTAACCCGAGCGGGCGGCTGCCTTGCGCACCTGCGCCGCGAGCCTCTTCCCGCGCCGCGCCGATCCCGAACCCGCATCGCGACCCCTTCCCGGTCGCACCCGAAAATCATGCTCGTCGCCGCTCACAACGCCGGTGCCATATCGTAAGCGCTTGTTCTGCCTCGGAAATCCAGAGGTCGATATGGCAGCCGGAGGGGGGTGCCATACGCATAAAGCGCTGTAATCCAACCACAATCTGCCGGCGAGCTGGCAGGTCTTTTATCTTGCCATCCCCCCGAACCCCTTCTGAACGCCAAGCAGTGCCTATCCATGGACCGGCGCACTCCAGCAAATATCGCCAGGACGACCATCACCGATTGTCCCCGGAAAGCGGGACGAAGAGGGGCGAGGGAGCAGGCGCGGAATTCGACGGCCCAGCAGGCGCGGCGTCGCCGCGCTGCACCGAAGTTGCAGCCGGCGTGTCCGATCGCTGCTCGGCGAAGAGCGAGGCGCTGCGCCAGCTCGGCGGTTCGGCAGTCCGCGCCATCGCAGATGACGGAGCAGCCGGCGCACCGAGCGCGGGCGCGATGGCTGCGACATAAGCCACCGTCTCGGCGGGCAAGCCGCGCCGCCCCGCTGCATAGGCGTCGGCGCGGCCGGGGCCTGCATTATAGGCAGCGAGCATGAGGCGAACGTCGCGATATCGGTCCCACATCGCGCGCAGATAGGCCGCGCCCGCGAGGATGTTGGCACGCACGTCGAAGGGGTCGGACCCGAGACGATGCTGCGCCGTCAGCATCGCCCAGGTTGCGGGCATGATCTGCATCAGCCCCATTGCACCGGCATGCGAGAGCGCCCGCGGCTTTCCGCGGCTCTCGACATGCATCACGCGCCATATCCAGACCTCCGGAACGCCGAAGCGATGCGATGCCTCCGCCACATGAGCGGCATAGGGGTGGGCCGCGGCCGTCGGCTCTTCCGCCGGTGCCGCGCCCCATGCCCGGTCCGGGGCGGCGCTCGCCGAGCAGAGCAGCAGCAAGGCGAGGCGCACGGCGCGGACGCGCGCCGAGCGAGCCGGATGCATGATGCTCACGCTTGTTCGCGTGGAACGGGACGCGTCCAGAGGAGATGATATTCATCCTCGTTCTGCGTCGAACGGAGCAGATTGGCGCGCAGCGGAACCGCGAGCGCCGGATCGTCGATCTGCAGGGCGATATAGGAGCCGGCGCGTTCGCTGCGGCGTTCCCAGCCTGCCCCGATCTCCACGCCGGTATCGGCTTCGACGAGCAGGACGCGCCAGGCCGGCGCATTTTCCGCGTCGTTCGGCTTCGCCGGAACGATCGCGATCATCGCATCGAGCAGCAGCGTCCGGATCTGTCCGGCATAGCCGTCGCCAGCAGTTTGAAAGCTTCCGATAATCATGAGGACATATCCTTTCCTTCGAGGGTGAATGCGGAGCGATCGGCGTCACGGCGCCAGCGCAGCGGCGCGCCGGGCGCATCGCGCACGAGAAGCGGGTGCGCGACGCCGACGACGCCGGTGTCGGGGAGCGGTCCGAAATATCGGCCGTCGAGACTGTCGGGCGCGGGGTTTAGGAGGAACAGTTCGCCGGGGCGCAGGAGATGGCAGCCGAGCCAGCGCGGCAGCGACCGCCCGAGGCGGTCCGCGTCCCGCGCGCGCGCTGCCGGCGCGCCGTCGATCGTCACGAAGGTGCCGCTGCGGCAGACGAGCGCGCCTTCACCGGCGGCGACATGCTTCAGGAGCGGCACGCCGCGCGGCACATAGCCGCGCACCGCGAGGCGCGTCGCGACCGCCTCGGGCGGGTGGAAGAGGATGAGGTCGCCGACCTCGGGATCGGCGCCGACATCGACGCGGTAGAAGCCGATCGGAACGCTCGGGCTCGCGTTCCAGATGAGGCGCGGTTTCGGCGCGAGCGCTGCCGCCGCGACGAACAGCCCCGCGAAGAGCGTAGCGCTCGCCGCGGTTGCGCGGAACCAGCGGCGGTTCATGGCGCGATCGCCTTGCGCTGGAGCCATGCCCGGTGCCGCTCCGGACCATAGGGCCGGAACGGCAGTCCGGCGGCGATATGGCTGCCGATGTGGCGCCAATGATCGGGCGCCGTCTCGCACGGGTCGAGCCCGTCGGCCTCGATCGCATCGATCGCCGAGAGCACCTGCTGGACCTTCGGCCAACCGTCGACGCGGAGCAGGATGTCGCCTCCGGGACGCACGTAGGGATGCGTCGCGAAGGGGGCGCGGGGCGCGGGCGCCGCGATGACCGAGATGCTCGAGAAGATCGTGCCGAAATCGTTCGCGCCCCAACGGACGAAGCCGAAGACGGCCTCGGGCCGGAAGGAGACGATGCGCGTCCGGCGGCTGACGATGCGCTCGGCGGCGACGCGGCCGAAGCGCAGCCAATTCTCGAGCCGCTGCTCGATCCAGGTCAGCTCAAGGTCGGTGAGACCGCTCGCGGTCGCCGCGACCGGCTGCACGCCGGGAGCGGGCGGGATGTTCTGGGCGGAGCGCATCAGCGGCGGACCGGGCGCGCGGGATGGACGACGCCCTTGCCGGGATCGGATGTCGACTTCTTGCGGCCGATCTCGGCCCAGGCGTCGAGATCAGCGATCGCGTAGACGATCCGCCCGCCGAGTTTGCGGTATTCGGGACCCGTTCCGAAGCAGCGATGTTTTTCGAGCGTCCGGCTCGACAGGCCGAGGTGCAGCGCAGCGTCGGGCGTCTTGAGGTAGCGCGGCGAAATGGGGGTATGCATGTCGCTCAAAAGGGGCCTCCGTTCGCAGCGCCGGGTCCCGTGGGGGGCTCCGGCGGAGAGGCGGCGACATTCGGAAATCGGGATGCGGTTTAGGAACGGACAAAGTGACGACGCGCGGAATGTCCCGATCAGGCGGCGCCGAGCAGCTCCTGATAGCCGCCGTCGCGCATCGCGACCGCGGCGCGGTGCCAGCGCGCGATGCGACGGCGCTCGCTCGATCCGTCCCAGTCGGCGGCCGAGAAATCCTGGGCATCGTCGAGGATGAGGGCGGCGGCGATGTCGCGCGCCGAACGCCCTTCGGCGGAGGCGTCGAGGAGCCGCAGCCACTGGATGAGACGCCAGCGCTCGGATGGTCCGGGGGCGCCTCCCCGCAGGAAGCGATGCGTCGTGACGCCCGCCGAGAAGCGGCGCTGTACGGCGAGGCTCACGGCCATCCGCAGCTCGCTGTGCGGATCGGCCGGATTTACATAGGCGAGCCGTTCATCGGCGAGGAAGCGGCGAAGCCAGAGGCGGAAGCGCCGTCCGTCGGCCACGAACACGAGATGCCACTCGCCCGGCAGGATGATCTCGGAGGCGATATCCGCGGAGGCGATGAGCTCGGCGAGCCGCGGCGCGGCAAAGCCGTCGGGCGCCGGTTCGGCGATGGCGACATGCGCGCAGGCCTCGGGCTGCCAGAGCGCGGGGGATTCGGTGACGGATCGGTCAGGGTCTAGGGCGAAAGACCAACCCCCATCGTCGCGCCAGCCCAGCGAGGCGCGCGGTGCGCCGCCGCGTCGGCGCCAACGCGGCCGAACGATAGGCGCGGCGATAGGCCGGGCTTCGGCGCAGGAACTCCTGCGCGAAATCGGCGCGATCATATGTTTCGAATATTCTCGGAAAATATGGCGATTGCCAATCGACGACCTGATCCATTCGCACCTCCGGCTGATCTTCAGGAATGAAAGCAAAGCCTATCAGCAGCTTGCCCGCATCGGCTGGAACATGGTTAGCGGCATGCAAAGGATCATCGTAACGCATTGCGGCGGAGAATCCCCGCGCGAAAAGCCTCAAAATGAGAGTATCGCCGCCCGGCTTGCGGCCGGGCGGCGTGCTCGATCAGTCCCGCCGCTGGGGACGGGTCCAGACGAGGTCATAGTCGCCGTCGCTTCCTTCGAAGAGCTGCGCGAAGATGGGCGCGGTGAAGCTCGGGTCGTCGAACTTGGTCGAGAGATAGGTGCGGTCGTCCTGGCTGGTCTTCTCCCAGGCCGCACCCACCTCGACGTCGCCGACATAGATGCGGTGGGTCGGAGCGCTGGGTTTGGGATTGTCCTCGGGGACGATGCGAACCGCGTCGACCGAGAGGGCGAGGCTCGCGATTGCGCCCCGATATTCGCCCTTCGCTTTCTTGAAGGTTCCGATCTTGGCCATCTTGAAGTCCTTTCCTTGCTTTCGAGCCGCAGGATCGCGGTCTCGATGCGCATCGGTGGCCGGAAAGGAGACCGCGCCGCAGCCGCAGGCCCGGAGCGAAGCAAAGGACGGCAGCGCAGCGATTTTCTTGGTCCGCGAGGAACGGCGGCACGCCGGGGGAAGAAAATCGGGGAGCGCCGTTGCGGCCAGCGGGCTCAGCGCAGCGGCTTGCCGGCAGATCGCGCAGGGAAGAGACCGTGTTCCTGCGGCGGGAGCGAAGGACTCAGAGGCGGTCGGAAGCGGGCGAAGCGGAGGCCGGGATCGCGGGTGCGCGATCGTCACGTTCCCGGTCGCCGACACCAATTGCATCCACCGAAGACCCGTTAAGTCCCCGGACCGCCGCCACGGCGGCGACGACGGCAGCGAGCATAGGCAGGATCGCCACCAGCATGCCCTCCGTAGCGAAGAGCCGCACGATCCCCGTCATGCCATAATAGCCTGCGACCCCCGCCGGGAGGAGGAAGAGCATTGCGACACAGGCTCGCAGCAATGTCGATCCGCCGTGCGCGTAGAGGTGCCGTCCAGCAAGATGGAGCAGGATCCCCGCCAGGAATGCCATCGCAAGGGCAGCGCCAATGCCATAGCCCCGGTCCAGAAGTTCGAAGGCGAGAGCAATGCCGGTGCCAAGCGGCAGCGCGAGTGCCGCCAGCCGGAACAGAAGCCAGATGAGATAGAGGCCTGCGGCAGCGCCGAGGATAAGCATGAAAGTCACGAGCGTCCTCCCTGGGGACGCGCTCTCCACCACCACCACAGCGCGGTCTGCACCGTCAATCTAGCAGACAGCCGCCCGCGACGGAACCGGAACTGGAACCATCGCGGGGCAAATTTTGCGGGCTCAGCGGTTGAACGGGTCATATTCGCACACGATGTGTTCGGGGTCGCCGTCGAACTCTTCGATGGGCATCACCGCATAGCCTTTTGTCGTTTCGATAAGGACGATGATCGTCATCATCGTGCGGGCGAGGCTCCAGCCGAGCGATTGAGCGGTGGAAAGCGGCATGGGTTTGGCTCCTGTCCTTTCGGAGCGGGACCGTTCCCGCTCGACAGTCGCCCCGCCGGCCGGGGGCGGGCCGCAATCACCGCAGCAAGGCTGCGGCCGCACGCGAAGCGTAGCGGACCCTTCACGGGTTGATTGAAGGAGGCCCGGCTTCGAGCCCAGGGATCAGCGGCTATCGAGAGCGGGTATGGTTTCGCGGGGACTGGAGGCCCTTGCGCCTTCCTCCCGGACCACAATCTGCGTGCGCCGTGGCCCCTGTAGTGGGACTTGGCGATCGTGCCTCTCCACACGAGGTTGCTTGCCTTCTGCCTTGGGTAGGGGTAGGGGGTATCCCTATGGCACATCTTTCAGGCGATAATTCCGAACTCATTGCGCGCGTCCGCCGCATCAGCGGACAGGTTGGCGCGATCGAGCGAGCGCTCCAGTCGCAAGCGCCGTGCGCCGAAGTCCTGCATCTTGTTGCGGCAGTCCGCGGCGCGGTCGCCGGGCTCATCGAGGAAGTGATCTCCGATCATCTCGAGGAGCATGTCTCGCGCCCGGGGCTGACCGACGCCGAGCGCGCGGCCGGTGCCGAGGAGTTGCTCACCGTTATCCGCCGCTACAGCAAATAGGATCGCATAATGGCCACTACCCCCATCGCGGACGCGCGTGTCCACGATCATATGTTCCTGGGCGCGTCACATGACGAGAATGCCCGGCGCACGCTGCTCGTCGTCGTTTTGACCGCGCTGATGATGGTCGGCGAGATCATCGCCGGCTACATCACGGGATCGATGGCGCTGCTCGCCGATGGTTTCCACATGGCGACGCATGCCGGTGCCCTCGGCGTGGCGGCGATCGCTTATGGTTATGCGAAGCGCAATGCGCACAACGCGGCCTATAGCTTCGGAACCGGCAAGGTCGGCGATCTCGGAGGATTTGCCTCGGCGATGGCGCTCGGGCTTGTTTCGCTCGGCATCGGCGTCGAAGCGGTGTCGCGACTGTTCAATCCGACCAACGTCGCTTTTCTCGAGGCGACTGTCGTCGCGGCGGTTGGCCTTGGCGTAAACATTGCGAGCGCCTTCCTGCTGTCGGGCGGGCATCACCATGGTCATGGGCACGGACATCACCATGGTCATGGCCATGGCCATGGCGACGATCATCATCACAACCATGGGCCAATGGCGCAGAGCGGCGACAATAATCTGCGCTCGGCCTATGTGCATGTGCTTGCCGATGCGTTGACGTCGGTGCTCGCCATCGCAGCCCTGCTTGCGGGACGCTATCTCGGATGGGTGTGGATGGACCCCGTAATGGGGATCGTCGGCGCGATCGTGATCGCGCGCTGGTCGTGGAGCCTGATGCGCGACACGGCCGCGGTCCTGCTCGACCGGAGCGACGATCATGTGGCGGAGGAAGTCCGCGAGCTGGTCGAGGCGCCCGGCGATGCCCGGATCGTCGATCTTCACGTATGGCGCCTCGGACCCGACGCGCATGCCGCGATCGTCAGCGTCGCCGGGCCTGCCGGTCTCACCGGCGCGGCGATCCGCGAGCGCCTCGCGCCGGTCCACGAGCTGCGTCACGTCACGATCGAGTGCAACTGAGCGATGCGTTCGCCCTGCATCGAATTATGTGCGTTCGACGGTCGGACGGGCTGGTGCCCCGGCTGCGGCCGCACCCAGTCCGAATGCCGGAGCTGGAAGAAGGCCTCGCCATTCCAGCAGCGCAAGCTGGCCTCGGAGCTTCCGCGCCGATTGGCGAAACTCACGCAGGAAAAATGACGGCCCCGCCCGAAGGCGGGGCCGCTGGGGTCAGCTCGGCGGGTTCCAGATAAGCACCTTCTTCATCGGATCGTCGCCGGGCGCGTTCGCGATATTCGCGTAGATCGTGCCGAATTCGGGGGCCGAAAGGGTGACCGAGACATATTCGGTGCCGTTCGACTGCGACGTGCGGGTCCAGCCGGCGCCGACCTCGTAGCCGTTCTTGCGCGCGATCACGCGGAAGTCGGGCTCATTGTCCTTCACCTTGCGGCCGTTCGGGACGATCGCGATCGGCGCGGTGACCAGAAGGGTCGTCAGCGTGCCTTCGAAGCTGCCGTCGGCCTTGACGGTGAGATTTGCGATGGTGGCCATGTCGTGTCTCCTTGGGTTGCTCGGGACCATCCCCGATGGCGCCGACCGAAGGGCCCGCGAGCCGCCGTCACCGAGCGGTACGCGAGGGCGAACCCCCGCAGGGGGTTGACGGCATGAGGCGAGCCGAGGCCCGCAGTCAGGCAGCCAAGGAGGGAGTGGTCCTGCAACCGGAGCATTTGGCCACCATCAGTGAAAGTCATGGCTCCGGACGCGCAACGCAGGCTCGCGGCTGTCGGGCCCGCCCCCGTTCCGCGCCCCGTCCCCGCGTCCCGGCGCAATGGAAAGCGCGCTGCGCCCGACCTGCCGCAGCATCGCGTCATGGTCGGTTATCCGGTCACAGATGACATGAATGATCTCGCCTTCCTTCTGGACGCGGCCGCGCATCGCGATCATCGACGCCGCCATGACCTGGCGCCGATAGATGTCGAAGCGATCGGGCCAGAGGATGCCGTTGGCGATACCGGTCTCATCCTCGATCGTGACGAACAGCACGCCCTTTGCCGAGCCGGGGCGTTGCCGGACGAGGATCACCCCGGCGACCTCGATATTCCGGCCATCGCGGATCGAGCCGAGATCCGCGCAGCGGACGATCCCCATCCGGTCCAGCTCCTCGCGCAGGAAACTTAAGGGATGCGCGCGCAAACTCAGTTGAAGCGTGCGATAATCCTCCACCACCTCGCGTCCTTCGGTCATCGGCCGAAGCGCGGTCGGCGGTTCGAGCCCTTCGGGCGAGAAGTTCGCCTCGCGCGCGTCGGCGGCCGCGAAGAGCGGCAGCGGCGCCTCGCCGAGGCCGCGGACCTTCCACAGCCCCTGCCGCCGGTCCTCGGACAGAGAGGCAAATCCATCCGCTTCGGCGATCCGCTCGATCGCGGCGCGCGGCACGCCGGCGCGCCGCCATACATCCTCGACGCAGTCGTAGGGCACATCGCCGCGCGCCCCGACGATCGCGGCACCATGTATGTTCGCGAGCGATCGAACCTGGCGGAAGCCGAGGCGAACCGCGAGATAGCGCCCGTCGCTCCTTTCCAGCGTGCAGTCCCAATGGCTGTCGTTGATCGAGACCGGGCGCACCTCGACGCCGTGATTCCGGGCATCGCGCACGATCTGCGCGGGCGCGTAGAAGCCCATCGGCTGCGCGTTGAGCAAGGCCGCGCAAAAGACGTCCGGATGATGATGCTTCATCCAACATGAGGCATAGGCGATTTTCGCGAAGCTCGCGGCGTGGCTCTCGGGAAAGCCATAGCTCCCGAAACCCTCGATCTGCTTGAAGGTACGCTCGGCGAAATCCTTGGGATAGCCGCGCTCGACCATGCCGCCGACGAGCTTGTCGTAGAAATGTGATACGCCGCCGGTGAGCTTGAAGGTCGCCATCGCGCGGCGAAGCTGGTCGGCCTCGACCGGCGTGAAGCCGGCACCGACGATCGCGACCTTCATCGCCTGCTCCTGAAAGAGTGGCACCCCCAAGGTCTTCTCGAGCACGGCGCGAAGCTCGGGCTTTGGATATTCGGGCTTCTCCTTGCCTTCACGCCGCCGAAGATAGGGGTGCACCATGTCGCCCTGGATCGGGCCGGGGCGGACGATCGCGACCTCGATCACGAGGTCGTAGAAGCATTTGGGCTTGATCCGCGGCAGCATCGACATCTGCGCGCGGCTCTCGATCTGGAAGACGCCGAGCGTGTCGGCCTTCTGGATCATCCCATAGACCGCCGGGTCGTCGTCCTGCAGGTCGGCCATGCCGACATCGATGCTCTTGTGTTCGCGGAGCAGGTTGAACGCCCGGTTCATGCAGCCGAGCATCCCGAGACCCAGCACGTCGACCTTCATGAATTTGAGGACGTCGATATCGTCCTTGTCCCATTCGATGATCTGGCGGTCCTCCATCCGCGCCGGCTCGATCGGCACAAGATCGTCGAGCCGCTCCTCGGTCAGCACGAAGCCGCCCGGGTGCTGGGAGAGATGCCGCGGCGTCCCGATCAGCTGCCGCGCTAGATCGAGCGTCAGCCGAAGTCGATAGTCATTGGCGTTGAGGTTAAGCTCAGCGATGCGCTCCTCGGGGATGCCGTCGACCGACCAGCCCCAGACGAGGCCGGTCAGCATCTTGGTGAGATCCCGCGGTAGCCCGAGCGCCTTCCCCACCTCGGCGACCGCCCCGCGGGTTCGGTATCGCGTGACCACGGCGGTCAGCGCGGAGCGATGACGGCCGTAGGTCTCGTAGATCCACTGGATGATTTCTTCGCGCCGCTCATGTTCGAAGTCGACGTCGATATCGGGCGGCTCCTTGCGTTCACCCGACACGAAGCGCTCGAAGAGCAGCTCGTGCTTGATCGGGTCGATCGAAGTCACGCCGAGCAGGAAGCAGACGCAGCTGTTCGCGGCTGACCCGCGCCCTTGGCACAATATGCCGCGCCGCCGGCTCTCGGCGACGATCGAATTGACGGTCAGGAAATAGGGCGCGTAGCCGAGCTCGCCGATCAGGCGCAGCTCGTGATCGATCTGTTTCCGAAAGGCAGGCGGCACGCCGCCCGGAAACATCCGGTTCGCACCTTCCTCGGTCAACGCCGCCAACGCTTCCTGCGCGGTGCGGCCCTCCATCACCTGCTCATAGGGATATTGGTAGCGGATCTCGGCAAGGTCGAAGCGACAGGCTGCCGCGATGTCGGCGGTCGCCGCGATCGCGTCGGGGAACAGCGCGAAGCGCCTTTCCATCTCGGCCGGGCTCTTCAAGGCCCGGTCCATGAAGCGTTCGCGCTTGAACCCGAGCGCATCGACCGTCGTCTTCTCGCGGATCGCGGTCAGCACGTCCTGCAGCGGGCGCCGTTCGGGCGCATGGTAGAGGATGTCGCCGAGCGCGACGCTCCGCACCGCCACTTCCTGCGCCAGCGCATCGAGCGCGCGAAGCCGCGCGAAATCGCCGGGCCGGCGGCGCAGCGCGAGCGCGAGAAAGGCGCGCGGGCCGAAGGCGCCGCTGAGCTCGGCGAGATCGAGCCGCGCCCGTTCGTCGGCTTCACCGGGCAGGAGGATCGCGACGAGGCCCTCGGCCGAGGCCGCGACGTCGGGCCAGTCGAGCCAGCAATTGCCCTTGCCGCCGCGCCCCTTGCCCAAGGAGAGCAGCCGGGTCAGCCGCGACCAGGCCGCGCGGTCCGTCGGATAGAGGAGGATCGAGCGACCGTCGCGAAGGTCGACGCGCGTCCCCGCGATCAGCCGGACGCCGGTTGCTTCCTGTCCCGACAGACCGCGCACCATGCCGGCGACGCTGCCCCGGTCGCAAAGCCCGAGGGCCGAATGGCCGAGGGCAGCGGCGGCCGCGAACAATTCCTCGGGCGAAGAGGCCCCCCGCAGAAAGGAAAAATGGCTCGTGGCGTAGAGTTCGACATAGGTCGTAACGGGGTCCGTCATCCGAACACGCCGTGCATGTACCAGCTGAGGTCACCCGTCTTGTCGGTGATCGCGTCGCCGCGGCGGAAGAGCCAGAAGCGCTCGCCGCTTGTCGCCTCGACCCGGAAATAGTCGCGAACCGCCCACATCTCGCCCGGGCGGCGCCACCATTCGCCATGGATGCGCTCGGGGCCATCGCCTGCGACCACCGCATAGCTCCGCCCGCGCCACGCGAAGCGGCGCGGCGGATGGTCGGGAAGCAAGGCGACGACGCCCGACAGCGCCTCGGGCCGCGCGAGCATCCGGATCGGCCGCGGCCAGACGGGCCAGCCGGCAGGCTGGGCCAAAGGCCCGGCGCGCACGATCGCGCGCTCGGGGACATCGCTTTCGATCGCGGACAGGCGGAACAGCGCGGCATCGCCGGCGCGGCCGGCCAGCGCATCGACGAGCGGAGCGAGGTCGGGCGCCTGGCGTGCCGTGTTGAGCACGGCGGCGATCGCCTCGGGCGCCAGCGCTTCGACCTGCGGCGCCGCGAGAACCATCGTCTCGATCCCGAGCCCCGGCTCGATCCGGTCGATCCGGAGCCTGAACAGGCGCAGCAGATGTTTCGCATCGCGCGTCGCGCGCGCCGTGCCGACGGTGACGAACTGCGCGCCCATGTCGAGCCGGTCGCAGCGCAAGACGAGGCTCCGCACGCCAAGACTGCGCTCGCGCAGCGCGAGCACGAGATCGCCGAGCAGGTCGGCGATGACCTGCTCGATCGCCTCGGCGGTCCCGATCGGCTCGAGCAAGGAACGGCGCGCCTCGGGCATGTCGAACGGGACGACGGGCACGATCGGCTCGGGTACGAACCCTCGCGCCTGGTCGAGCCGCTCGACCGCGCCGCGCCCGAGCCGCCGGGCCAATGGCCCGCGCGGCATCGGATAAAGATCGGCGATCCGCTCGATCCCGAAGCGCGCCGCCGCGGCGAGCGCCTCCGGCGCCAGCCGGAGCGCCGCCAGCGGCAAAGGCGCCAGCGCCTCGCTCTCGCCTCCTTCCGGCAAGATCCGCACGCCCGCGCCGCCATCGCGTGCGAGCGCGTGAGCGGCGCCGGGCGTGCCGGCGATCGCGACACGCGCGGTGAAGCCGAGGCGCCGTAGAAAACCGAGCAGACGCGCCGCGAAACGCTCTTCGCCGCCGAAGAGATGCGTCGTGCCCGACAGGTCGAGCCACAGCCCGTCGATGCCCGACACTGCCGCCGTCGGCGTCCAGCAGCGGGCGGCGTGGAGCGCAAGGCGATCGAGCCACGCGCGATCGGCGTCGGGTGCGGCATCGAGTATGTCGAGATCGGAGACCAGCGCGCGGGCATGGGCGGCCGCCATGCCGGGCACGAGGCCGAGATCGAGCGCCGCCGGACAGGCGGCGGTCACGACGTCGCGCTGGCCGGTTCGCGCGACGACGATCGTCGGACGGAGGCCCCAGAGCGGCGGCAGCGGCGCAGCGATCCCGCCCGACGTCCCGTCGTCCGAGCGCAACGCCCGGAACACCGGTGCGGCAGCTTCGCTCCGCCGTCCGAGCTCGCGCATCGTCGGTCGCTGGTGCGCCGGGAGGGCGTCGAGCGACGGCTCGCCGGAGTGCGTGCCTTGCGCCCAGCGCGCGCCCGGACGCCAGCCGCCGCCGCGCGGCACCGAACAGGTGCCGGGATTGTCGTCGACAGGCTCGGGGAAGCGCGGACCCGCCCGCGCCCGATCAGGCGGCGTGCCCGAATGCGACGGTGTCCGTTCTGCCCGGCGCAACCGCTCGATCGGCAGTTGCGGCAGGAAGAGCGAGGCGACCCTGGTCATCGCACGCCTCCAGTTCGAGGGAAAAAGGCGGCCCGCCGCGCTGCCGGACCAGCTCGACATTCCAGCGCCCGCGCCCGACGCCGGGCGAGGCGAGGCGGCCCGACGACAAGGTGCCGATGCGCCAGCGGGTCATTGCGAGCGACGGATCGGCGAGCGGGCATTGGCCATAACGCCGGTACCGGCGATAGAGGATCATCGGCGTGTTGCCCTCGGATGCTGCCAGTTGCAGCCGGCGCGTCGCGGTCTGATCGGCCGCTTTCACTTCGGCAACGACGCAGGCGAGCGAACCGTCGCGCAGCGCGTCCTCGCACAGCGCCAGCAGTTCCTTGTCGGTCCTGCCTTGAGCATAGAGCACGCGGTCCGGACCGAGCCCCGCCTGTTCGAGACCGGGGGCATAGAGATCGAACCGCGTCAGCGCCCAGAGCGCCGACACGTCGGGCGCCGCCGCGAAGCGCGACGCGATTCCAGCCGCGAAGAGCGTTGCCGCAGCGTCATCGCTCCAGCTTGCCGAGGCGCCCGTGACCTCGTGCAGGCCTGCGCCATCGAGCCCGCCGCCAGCGAGAAGATGATCGACCGGCCCGACGCCGAACGGCAAGACCGGCCCGCGCGAGGCGGCTACACGCGCCACCGCCGCGCGAAGCACGTCGATATCTCTGGCACTTGGCCGAGGTGCAGATTGGGGCGTCGTGCTCATGGGAAATATCGACTCAAATGTTCCCTTTATGTTCCACCGAGTCAAAGGGCGCGTCAAGCGGGCCGCGACGAACCGCCGGGAATCGGTGCGCGCCTTCCGCCCGGCCTCTGTAAAAGCGAAACAAATTGGGCTCATGATCGTGACGGCTGCGTCCTGCTGACGGAACGAGGATCGCCGCCAAAGCATTGGAAGACCGGTGACGGACCTATTGCGAGGCGAATCATGCGTGAGAATCACAGCCGCTATTCCACCGTCTCGATCGTCCTGCACTGGACGATCGCCATCCTGATCATCGCCAATGCCACCTTTGGCGGCTGGATGGAGGACGCCTCGGACAGCGAGAAACTTGGCTATTATCATCTGCACAAATCGGTCGGGATCACGATCCTCGCGCTCAGCATTATCCGGCTCGGTTGGCGCTTCGGCCATCCCTGGCCGGCCTTCCCCGGCGGCATGCCGTCATGGGAACGGATGCTCGCGCGCACGACCCATGTCCTCTTCTATGTGCTGATGATCGGCGCCCCGCTTCTCGGCTGGGCCGCAGCGTCGGCGGGCGGGGCGCCTGAAGTGCCGCTTTACGGCGCCGTGCCCGCGCCCAATCTTCCGCTACCGCTGAACGAGGATCTCGCCGAAGAGCTCGGCGACATACACAAGCTGATGGTGAAGGCCATTTACGTCGTGCTCGCGCTGCATGTTCTCGGCGCGCTCAAGCATCATTTTTTCGACAAGGACGAAGTGCTCCACCGGATGCTGCCGCTGTTTCGCAATCCGCGCGGCTGACACGCGTCGGCGTCACGGCATGCTGTCGTCGCGGCTGAGCAGGCCGAGGGTGCGCTCATCGCGCTCGCCGCCGAACCAGCGGATGAGCGCGGCGGAGAAGAGCGGCCGCCGGCTCACGGCCTCGAACAATGTCAGCGATGAACGCAGCTTGACGGCGTCGACCTCGCCGAAGACCGCCACCGGGTCGCTTGCCGGCAGGTCCTGGATCGCTTCGACGCATTCGGCATAGCGCGCGCCGAGAAGCGGATGGGCCAGATAGGCCCGCGCCTCATCGGCTCCCGCGAGACCGTAGAGCTTCGACGTCGCGCTTCGGCCAAGGCCTGCCAGCTGCGGGAATATGAACCACATCCAGTGCGAGCACTTCTTGCCGCGGCGAATCTCGCCGAGCGCGCGCGGGTAGATTTGCTCTTGCGCGGTCACGAACAGATCGAGTCCCTCTTCGTTCGTCATAAGGCAAGAGCGCCTTGTGCAGGCGGCTTACCATATACCTGCGTCACCTCGAGGCTGCCTTCGGGAAGCCATTTCAATATGTCCTCGGCCGGAACGCGCGGATCGAGCCAAGCGGCCCATTGATCGCGTGGCAGCGGAATGATCTGGCGATGGTGATAGGGTGCGATGTCGGGACCTGCGTCCATGGTCAGGAGGCTGAAGGCTTCGCCGACATGGCTGTCGCGCCAGACGCCGGCCATGCAGAACCAGCGATGGTCCTTCAGCGTGAACAGCCACTTGTCGAGCCGCTTCTGCGCAGGGTCGGTGGGATCGGTGAACTCATAGAAACCGTCGCAGAGGACGAGGCATCGCTGCATGCCGAGATCGCGGCGCTCCGAGCGCACATTATAGACCGGTTTGCCGCCCTGTCCGGGCCAGCTCCAGCGCCGGTTGACGAGCGATCCGGCGGCGGCGCCGTCGCTGCTCTTCACGATCGGCGCTGTATCGGTGATGCGGACATCCTCGCGCGCCGGCACGTTCGGTGCGCCCTCGGGCATGTCGATCTTGATCTGGAGGTTGTCGAAGTCCTCGGCGATCGACGCGATGTCAATTTCGAGCCGATAATCATTGCACATGCGCGTCGGCCCCCTCGCCCTTGCGACTCAACATCGTTCCCATTATGTTCCACATATGGGTATCGCGCCAACCCCTTTCGATCCCGACGCCCCGAGCGGAGGCGTGCAAGCGCTCGTCCGGCGCAATCCCGACAATATGACCGAGATCGAAATGGTCAAAGCGGTTTGGGGTTCCGACCCGCGGTTTAGCGACGGGATCAATTATCGTTTCGTGCGCGCCGAGGGCCGCGCCTTCCCGGCGCGCCGCTGCCTGATCCCGGCGTCCGAGTTTCGCATGGGAACCGGCGATCACCGCTACCGGGTGACGCTCGACAGCGGCAATTTCTTCTATCTCGCCGCAGTGTGGGACCCGCCACTCGCCGACTGGCCGCTGTCCTACCGCATCCTCACCATCCCGGCGGGCGCCGATGTCATTCCCTATCAGTCGCGCCACGGCGTGATCATCCAGCGGCGCGACGCGAACCATTGGCTCGACGGCAGCCTGCCGAACGAGCTGCTGTTCGAGGAACCGCCGCGTCGCACGCTGTTCGTTGAGCCTTTGCGCAAACAGGCGGAACTTCCGCTCTAGGTCATGATGTCGCCGGCCCGCAGGGCCCGAACAACCGCACTCTTGGCGAGCCCGCAGCGGGGCGGCGTGCGATGCGCTCCCGTGCCTAGCCGCCGCCCCGCAAGGATAGCGAGCCGAGTGTGCCGCGCGGCCAAAACAAAAGTGCGACCCCTGGCCGAGCCTGCGAGGCCAGAGCGCGCTCATCAGATGCCGCGCCCGACATGCCGCCGCGCGGCCGTCCCGCCGGGCACGCCGGCGGGACGTACCGGCTCAGCCGTTCAGACGATCCTTGACGGCCTTCGCGGCGCCGAAGGTCAGCTTCTTCGAAGCCGCAATCTGGATGGTTTCGCCAGTCGAGGGATTGCGGCCTTCACGCGCGGCCGATTCCTTGACCTTGAACTTGCCGAAGCCGTTCACCGAGACTTCGTCGCCCTTGGCGGCGGCGTCGGTGATCGCAGCGAAAACGGCATCGACAGCCTTCTTCGCATCGGCCTTGCTCAGACCAAGTGCGGTTGCGACGCTGTCCGACAGTTCGGCGTGGTTCATAAAATCATCTCCTTGAGCGGCCGGAAGGATCCCGGCCGGGCGGGCGCTATAGCGCCGCGGACGGATCGGCGCCATCTGCGCCGCGCCAAGGCGCGGCACGGCGAGTTGCACTCGGTGGCGGCGTGCGGCAGTAGCGGCGGATGCTTCCCCACCGCCTCATCGCATCCGCCCTGCTCCTGCTGGCTGCCGCCTGCTCGCCCGCGACCTCCGCACCCGCGAACCCGTCTGCTCCATCGAAACCGCTCAAGCTTGCGAGCTGGAACCTGGAATTTCTCGCCGCGAGGAACGGCGAAGGCTGCAACCCCAGGGATGACAGCGATTATGCCGCGATGCGCCGCATCGTCGACGACCTCGACGCCGATGTGATCGCCTTTCAGGAGGCCGAGAATGAGACCGCCGCGGCGCGGGTCTTCGACCCCGCCAAATATGTCGTGATCATGGAAGCGCGGAAGGGCGCGCCGGGCGGCACCTGCGGCGGCAAGTTCCCGTCGCAGACGGTGATCCGCCAAGCGGTCGGTTTTGCGATCCGCAAGGATATGGCCTTCGATCGCCATGCCGATGTGACGTCGCTGATGCGCGGCAACGAACAGCTTCGCTCGGGCGTCGACATCACGCTCCGCCCCGAGGGCCGCACACCGATCCGCCTTCTCGGCATCCACCTCAAGTCAGGCTGCTTCTCCGGGAACGAGGCGAAGGCCTGCCCCATATTCCAGGACCAGATTCCGGCGCTCGAAGCCTGGATCGACGCGGCCGCCGCCGGGCCCGAGCGCTTCGCGGTGCTGGGCGACTGGAACCGGCGGCTCGCGCTTCCCGGCGACGCGATCTGGACTAAAATCGACGATGGCGATCCGGCCAACGCCGATTTGATGCTCGCCGACGCGGGCCAGCCGCCGGCCTGCGATCCGCGTTACGACAGTTTCATCGATCATATCGTGCTCGACCGGCGCGCCGCCGCCGACCGGACGGGGTTCAGCGAAACGCTCTATGCGCCCGGCGAGAAGCATTATTCGGACCACTGCCCGATCGCGGTCACGCTGCGGCGATAGAAAAATTCCGGGCCTCGAAGTAGCCCACGGAACCATCGCGCGCCCGGCACGTTTCACTTACCTGTCCAGACGAAAGAATGGCAGAATTTGATCGCATCTTCGGATGCAATCTAGGGAAGCCCCGCTGCAGCGATGTAGCGGGGCTTACCATTTCCGCTCCGCAGATATGCGGGCGCCATGCCGCAGGCGAGAAGCCAAGCGGCCCGACGATCATTCTGCGTCAGGCACGTCCTCGACACTTTCCCGACCGTCGTCATCAGGAAGGGGAACCTGCTCCAGAACTTGCTCGGGGCCGGTCGGGGGAGAATCGGGATGCGGGTCGGGCGGTGCGCTTGCCATGACAGCTCCTATGGACGTTGCCACTGGGAAACGGCCGGCAAGTCCTGCGGTTCCGGCGAGCCCGAGCCGCCCTGCGATCAGGCCGCAGGCCCCGGCACAAAATAGATCCAAAATGGTTTGATCTGGCGGCGGCACTTCCGTTTCCCCCCTGTTGACGATAGCGTGCCGCGCCATGACCGTGGGGGAAGAGGAATCGATCGGACCGGGATCGTTGTGGCTGCGATGGGATCCGCACGTCCACGCCCCGGGCACGATCTTCAACGACCAGTTCAAGGGCGATTGGGAAGCCTATCTTGCCGCGATCGAGGGTGCGACGCCGGCGATCCGTGCGCTCGGTATTACCGACTATTACGGGCTTGAACTCTACAAGGAGGTTCGCGCGCGCAAGGAGCAAGGTCGCCTCAAGGACTGCGACCTGATCTTTCCGAATATCGAGCTTCGGTTCAGCGTGGGAACCGCGCGGTCGTGGATCAACGCCCATCTGCTCGTCTGCCCCGACGATCCCGATCATATCGAGCAGCTCACGCGCTTCCTTCAGCGCCTGACCTTCAAGACCACGACCGACACCTTCGCCTGTAATCCTTCGGAGCTGATCCGCCTGGGACGTTCGCTCAATTCCGAGCTGACCGATGATCGTTCAGCGCTTCGCCACGGCTCCGAACAATTCAAGGTAAGCTTCGATCAGCTCCGTGAAGAATATAAGGGGATGAGCTGGGCGCAGGAGAATATCCTGATCGCGGTCGCCGGCGCGAAGGGCGATGGGACATCGGGACTTCAAGATGGCGCAGACCAAGCTTTGCGCCAGCAGATTGAACATTTTGCTCACATCATGTTCGCGTCGAGCCCGGCGCAACGTGAATTTTGGCTCGGCCGAAAAACCAGTCGCGAGCATATCTGCGAGACCTACGGCGGGCTCAAGCCCTGCATGCACGGCAGCGACGGGCATTCTGTGGAACGAACGGGCGCGCCCGATGGCGACCGCTATACCTGGATCAAAGGTGCGGCGACATTCGACGGACTGAAGCAGGCCTGCATCGATCCCGAGGGCCGCGCTTACGTCGGGACCGAGGCGCCGCCCGCAGCTGCGCCGTCTGAGACGATCCACCGTGTGACCCTGACGAATGCGCCGTGGGCCCCCAATTCGGTGATCGATCTCAACCCGGGCCTCGTCGCGATCATTGGTGCGCGCGGGTCCGGCAAGACCGCGCTGGCCGACATGATCGCAGCGGGCTGCGATGCCCATGCCGACCAGCTCCCTATGCAGTCTTTCCTGGTTCGGGCGAGCGAATATCTCGACGATGCGACGGTGAAGCTCGATTGGGGCAATGGCGTTGTCACCGAACGCGGCCTCGATAATGCCGCGGCGGCATGGGACGGCTACGCCCGCGCTCGATACCTGACACAGCAGTTCGTGGAATCGCTCTGCTCACCGGAGGGAATGACCGATGGCCTGCTGTCGGAAGTCGAGCGCGTGGTCTTTGACGCCCACAGCCCGACCGAGCGAGAGGGCGCGGTCGATTTTGCGGACCTTCGCGACCTCAAGGCAGCCCGGTTCCGCGAGGCGCGACGCCGCGAAGAACAGAAGCTCGAGGAATTGTCCGACCGGATCAACATCGAGCTCGAGAAGCAATCTCAGATCGTGGCCATTCGGAAGCAGGTCGACGAGAAGAAGCTCAAGATCACCCAGCTCACCGAGGACCGCGGCAAGCTTGTCCGCAAAGGCAGCGAGGACCGGATCAAGCGCCTCGAGGCCCTGACCGAGGCGGCAAACGAAGTGCGCGCACGGGTTAGGCGCCTGACCAATCGCGAGCAGAAGTTGCTACTCGTCCAGGACGAGGTTTCGGACTTCCGGACCCATCAGGCGCCCGAAAATCTGCGCGATGCGCAAGAGCGCCACAAGGATGCCGGCATAGCCGGAGAGGCGTGGGACCCGTTTCTGACGCAGTACAGCGGCAATGTGGACGGCATCATCAACGACAACCTGTCCTCCACCCGGAAGAACCGTGACGGGTGGCGCGGGATCGATATCGCAATCACCGATCCAGCGACCCCGCTCATCGCCGACGATGCCGATCTGACGAGACTTCCCCTTGGCCGGCTCGATGCGGAAATCCGGCGGCTCGGCGATATCATAAACGTCGACAAGGAAACACGCGAACGGTTCAATTCCCTGTCGACGAAAATCACGACCGAGACCGAATTGCTCTCGGTCCTGCAGGACAAGCTGAAGGACTATGAGGGCGCAGAGGAGCGCGCCAAGGGCCTGCCTACGGAAAGGCAGTCAAGCTACCGGCGGATCTTCGAAGCGGTGTTTTCGGAACAGCAGGTCCTCAACGACCTTTACGCACCCATCCGGGCGCGAATGGACGAGACGGGCGGGACGCTCGGGAAGCTTGCATTCACCGTCACCCGCCGAGCAGACATGGCGGAGTGGGCAAAGCGCGGCGAGGATCTGCTGGACCTTCGCCGACAGGGCCCGTTCCGCGGCGAGGGCAAATTGCTCGAGGCCGCGAATGACGAGCTTCGCGGCGTTTGGGAGAGTGGGACCGCCGAAGAAGTGACCGAGGCGCTCAAAGACTTTCGCCAAAAATATCAGAAGAGCTTCTTCGAACATGCTCTCGCACAGCGCAGCGATGCCGCCGCATTCCGCGGCTGGCTCAAGCTGTTCGCGCGCTGGCTCTATGGCACCGATCATATCGAAGTCCGGTACAGCGTCGATTATGATGGGGTCGACATCCGCAAACTTTCGCCGGGCACGCGCGGCATCGTACTCCTGCTGCTGTACCTCGCGCTCGACAACGCAGATGAGCGGCCGCTGATCATCGATCAGCCCGAGGAAAATCTCGATCCCAAGTCGATCTATGATGAACTCGTCGGCCTGTTCCTCAAGGCCAAGGCGAAGCGCCAGGTCATCATCGTCACGCATAACGCCAATCTGGTGATCAACACCGACGCCGATCAGGTCATCGTTGCATCGGCCGGCCCGCATCCGGGGGATGGCTTGCCCGAGATCGCCTATGCGAGCGGCGGCCTCGAAGATGCACCGATCCGCAAGATGGTCTGCGACATTCTCGAGGGCGGGGAACATGCGTTTCGCGAGCGCGCACGGCGCCTGCGCGTTCGCCTGGAGCGTTAGTCTCGATATTTTGCACGGGCTCAAGGGGGAGCAAAACCAATGAGGAAAATCATTCTGGCTGCGGCGCTGATCTGCGCGCCGGGACTGGCGCAGGCGCAATCGGGCTGTGCAGCCTATACGGGCACCATGGTGCAGCCCCAGACCTTCGACCAGGCTATCGCGTCCATCAAGCCCGTCGCGCCGAAGGACGAATTCGAGACCAGCGATGCATACCGCGCCCGGCTCGCAGCAGCGGGCGGCTCCGGCCCCCTCATCATCTCGAAGAAGATCGAAGGCGCGGAATATCTGGCCTATAATGCCGATCTCGGAGCCTTCGAGGTGAAGTCCTACCTGTTCGACAATACGAACTTCAGCGCTTGGGACACCTTCTATTATGCAAAAGTCGAAAGTCCGAAGGCCAGCACCCTCAGCAACCTCGACGTGACGATTTCGAGCAGCGAGGTCACGACCGGCACCTATTCCGCGCAGAATGGCTTCGGGGCGAAGGCCACCATCAGCAAGATTACCCGGACCGAGAACGCGATCTTCGAGGGTGAACCGGCGCGCTATGGCGAAGAGCTTTTCATCGCCAACAAGGGTGGGGTCATCGGGACCATCCCCATGAGCGTCGCCGAAGCGCAAGCCTTCAAACCCCAAGCCAAGATTGCCTTTGTTGTCGTGCCGAAGCTCCCGAATGTCGTTCGCGCCACCTACCCCTATGGCAAGACGACGATCAGCAATCCGACCGATATCACGGTGAATTCGACGGTCCTGGTCGCCGACATTCAGTGCGGCCTGCTCATGGACGGGACGAACAAGGTCGTCGCAGCCTTCACGACACGATGACCGCGTCAGAAGATCCCGGAGACAATTCCGGTCATAATGCGGCCGATCACCGCGCGGAGGATGAGGCAGAACGCCCACAGCCGCCGGTCGACGAACTCCTCGTTCTCGACGAGCGCCAACTCATCCGGATCGAGGCCGTACACAGGGGTTTCCTCTACCAGCATCTTTTCGCGGCAGCGTGCCTTCTCCTCGCGGGAAAGGCGGGAGCCGAACATATCATCGTCGAGCGGGACGAGGACATTGAAGTCCAGCTTCCGGACGCCCGTATCTATGCGCAGGTCAAAACGCGGCAGGACGTCCTCAATCCCAGTGATATTTCAGGAGCACTAGAGCGTTTCGAGGACATACGTGCGGATCATCAGAACGGCCTGCGAGCTGGCGACGCGAGATTCGTGATCGCGACGAATGCGCCTCCGTCGCCAGCCCTGCTCAAGAAGATTGCCGCGGATGACTGGCCTGACGATGTCGAGCTGCATTG
Organism: Sphingopyxis sp. PAMC25046; assembly: GCF_004795895.1. Taxonomy (NCBI): domain Bacteria; kingdom Pseudomonadati; phylum Pseudomonadota; class Alphaproteobacteria; order Sphingomonadales; family Sphingopyxidaceae; genus Sphingopyxis; species Sphingopyxis sp. PAMC25046. Next base: position 399,552 of record NZ_CP039250.1, on the reverse strand, counting down.
GCCAGGCGGTCCTGAGCCCTCCGACAATTGCCTGCCTCGACCTGCCGACAATGTTGCCGGTATGGCTGCATATTGCTCGGATCTCGCGGCGCAGCTGCCATTCGGGTTGCTCAGGCCGGAGACGCTGACCTGGAAGCTGGCCGCCATGGTCATGCTCGCATCCGCTGGCACGCCTCCGCGCGAGGATCACAGTTTTTCCCGCGAGGAATTGCCGGACCTGTTCGAGCAGCTCGTGGTCCAGATGCAGCAGCTTCCGGCGCCGCCCCCGGTGTACCGCGCCCAGGTCGACGAACCCGCCCTGCTAAGTGACCAGCCCGTCCGCATCATAGCGGGACTTTCGGGCTCGGGGAAAACCGCCTGGATGGCCGAGGCCGCGGTCCATGCTGCGCTCCCGGTCACCTATCTCGACGTTGGGGACACGCCGGGACCCGCGCTCGCGTCAGCGGTAGCGCGCGAAGTGGCGGCGAAGATGTTCGGTCGCTCCAACGACAAGCTCGGCGAAATTCTTCTGCCGGGCGCGAGCGGATTGGACATGGTGAGCGCGCTGAGCATCAAGCTCGGCGAAGACGGCCTTCACGCGGCTGTCGTCATCGATAACAGCCACCGCATTCCCGCGGCCGATATAGAGGCGCTGGTAGCACGGGGCCCCAATCTCCGATTTGTCCTGCTGAGCCAACCGGGTCGGCACATCGCCGAACTCGAAGCAGGACTAGATATTCAAGCCGAGACTCTGAACGGCTGGGACGAAGACACTATCGCGGCGGCAGTTCAAGATGCTGGTTGCCGTGCCGATTTCGGCGATTGCGAGCGGCTATCCAGAATTACCGGAGGCCTGCCATTTTATGTACTCAATGCGGCGACGATCGCGGCGCGCGAATATGGCGGCGACATTAGGGCCTTTTGTACGGATATCGAGCAGCAGACCAATATCGTCGAGACGGCTCAAGAGATTATCCTGAGGCGCGCGTTCGAAGGCTTGCCGCCGGTCGACAGAGAAACGATCGCGGTCCTGAGCCTCGCCGATGTCGCGCTCTCACGGGACGAAGCCAGTGCCTTGCTTCAAGCCGCATGCGACATCGACGCGAAGGCGGCCACGGCCCGGTTGCGCGCGCTTCCCGCAACGGGTGCGCTGGAATTATTCGGGAATAGCGGCCTAAAAATTCACGACGCGGTGAGGATACTCGGCAAAGCGGACGTCTCGGCAAAGGGTCAGGACTTCGAGCAGAAAGCCTTGGGCTCGCTGCAGCGGGTCATCGTAAGCTCGATCCGGACCAACTGGAGCCTCGCGAAGTTAGGACTGCTCATCCGTCTGTTCGGGCTTCTCGGTCAGGCGAGAATATTGGTGCAGTTTGCCACAGACGAATTGTTCCACGAACTCGGGGTCTGGCCGGAAATCGAACCCTATCTGCTGACGATCGCGGCCGATCCGAACGGAGATGCCGAGACAAGGCTGTGGGCGCTCGACGGCCTGGTCTTCAATGATCTGCGCGAGGGAGATTATGAGGCCGGCCGGGAGCGGGTCGACGAGATGGAATCGCTGCTGAGGGCGAACGAGCTCGGCGACGAGGAGTGGATGGCCTGGGGCATGAAGCGGATGTTGCTCTTGTCCGAGCTTGGCGACATTGATGGCGTCCGGGCCATGCTTGACGAAGTTTCGGATCGACTTCCCGACCAGCCCGAACATCTGCGCGTGTTTCGCTACAATCGCGCCCTCGCCCTCTTCAAGCTCGGCGACAACGATACAGCGGTAAGTGAGGCACTCGCCCTCATCGGCGAATATTATCGGGAGCTCGGGATCAGGCCCGACGATGTGATAGGACGGAACGCCCCCGAACTTCGGGAGCTTCTTCCCAAAGACGAAGATCTCACCGATCGGCTGAAACATCTGGCAGACAGTCACGATCTTTTCGCGCAGGCCTTGGGCCGGAAGAGCCAGCGATCTACTCTCGCACGCATCCATGCGATGAAATTCTACGAACTGTCGCAATCCTACCAGTCATTCGTCCGGGTTGGTCTCGATCTTGTCGAAGAACTGGTCTGGGTGAACGACTTCATAAGCGCCCGCGAGGCCTTCGAACGGAACATCTTCCCCATCTTGCAAGGCGCGGGCCTCGCGGGGCCCGTTCTCGAAGCTCGCGCTCTATATGCGGTGGTTCTTGCGTACTGCGGCGACCATGATGCGGCGGCGAACGAGGTCGAGCGGCTGCTGCCGTTCGAGGATGCGATGGATCCGAACCATCGCGCGGCATTCCAGGAGCAGAAGGCCATCATTCGCGAGGTTCGGCGCAAAGGCGGTCCCCCGCAGCGACAGGTTGTGATTCCTGCCCCTTTGCAGGCGCTGTTCGATCAGCGTCGCGGTGCCCCCAGGGAGGTTGAGCCGAGGAAAAAGGTCGGCCGCAACGAAAAATGTCCCTGCGGTTCTGGCAAGAAATACAAAATCTGCCACGGGCGATGATCGCGAGCGGCTAGAGTCGGTCGTAGATGGCGTTCGGCAGAAGTTTCATCAGGCCAGCGACGAGCCACCAGCGTTTGGTGACATAGGCATGAGACTTACGGGCGCGGATGGCGCCGTAGATCTGCTTCGCCGCCTTTTCAGGCGAAGCAACCCAGAAGAGTCCGTCACCCTTCGCCATCGCGGTGTCGACGAAGCCGGGCCGCACGTCGGTCGTTGCAATCGGCAGGCCCCGGCGCGCCATGTTCTGGCGTAGCGCCTCCATATAGTTGGAGACGAAGGCCTTGGACGCATTGTAGGCAGGCGCGTCGCCGCTTCCCCGCAATCCCGCGATCGACGAAATGGCCACCAGATGCCCCGTGCCTTGGGCGATGAAGTGCTGCATGCCGATATTGGCCGCGGCCGCGAAACCTTCGACATTCACCGCGATGGTCTCGCGTTCCGCCTCCCAGACAAGATCGGCATTTATGTGGCCGACCCCGGCACTGATCACCAGCAAGTCGAGCCCGCCAAGCCGCTCGATCAGGGCGGCGAGTCCGCGTTGCATCGCGGTCGTGTCGGCCACGTCGAACGCCTCGTAGATTATCGAACCGGAAGAATTGCCAGCGAGATTGGCGAGCAGGTCGCGGCGCCGACTGGTGACGCCAACCGAATAGCCATGATGCGAGAGCAGCATCGCCAGCTCTCGGCCGATCCCTGAACTCGCGCCGACTATGATCGCTTTGTTCACGGGCAAGCTCTTGGAATGCGCCGGAACGAAACTGCGATCACAGCCTTCGTCATCAGATTTCGAATGCCTTGAGGAAGTCGGCCATAATTTCCGCGGCATGTCGCTGCCGCAAGATCCGGGCGTTCAGCAGATCGGGGTCGGCCGAGACATCGGCTTCGTCGTCTTCGAAACTTGCCACGGCGACGGGCCCGTCGCGCAAATAGCTCTCGTCGGGATTGGGATCGCGGAAGCGAGCCGCCATGCGAGTAAGAGCCTCGCGTATCGCCTCGGCATGCGGACCGGTCAGTGCAGCCGCGAATGCGGATTGCGCCGCGCCGACGCCACCTTCCAGATTCTCGATGCAGTAGATCAGGTCGTGCGCATCCTTGCGCTCGAACCTCTGATCGAAAGCAAAGGCCTTGAGACAGGTGAAGGTGACGATATCAGCGTAGCGCACGACCTCGGTGGCACGGCCCTTACCGTTCAGCAGGTCCGCCGTGATTTCGACGGTCCCGTGATGGTCGAACACCATGGAAGCGTGGGGGATGTTCAACGCCGAGACATTTCCGTCCGAAGGAAGTTCCTTTACCTTGCCGCCTCCAAGTTCCGGCGAGTCCGCCAGAAACTCGAGGATCATCGTCGTGCCGTCCTCGATCTCGGCGCGCCACCGCCAGGATTGCTTCGCACCCTTTTCATTCTCGGCGCGCTCGAAGTTCATCGCCTTTAGATTTTCTTCTAGCGTACTGTAGGCTTCGGTCGTCGTGAGGATTCCGACGTCGACGACGATATCGACGTCACCCGTGCCCGCATGTTTCGGGACTTTCGGCGGCCTGGCGGTCACGAGATAGCGCGGCGCGAGTCCGCCGACGAGAAAGACCGAATCCTTCCATGGTCCAAGCCCGCGCAGGAGCGTGACCAGTACGCGCTCGCACGCGTCGGTGACCATGTCCTCATAGCCGCTGATCGTCTGTGGTTTGGGCATTATTTATCCAGACATTCGCTACGGAGGTGCATCGCCAATTCACGGGAACGGCCGGACGCCTGGAGCAGGTCGAGATAGACCTGCAGCGGCGGCGCATAGCAGACGCCATCGATCCGTTGGCCGACCGCGACATCGCGCCGGCTCTTCGCCTCGATGATACCGAGATTCCACCCCTCCGCCACGGGCCGGGCGTCGAGATTGAGCAGCGCCTCGATCAGCTTCTGCCCGGGCTCGATCCGGCAACGAAGCTGCGAGATGGAAGAAAGATAGGGGGCATAGATTTGAGCGGCTACCTCGCCGGTGACCGCATAGGCGGCTTTCGCCTCGTCGCACGCCTGATCAAGGCGCAGCGCCAGCGCCAGTGCGTCACTCCCTTTCGGGACATAGTAACGCCGCACTGTCGGCGCCTTCTGATCGCTCGCATAGCTGGTCCAAGCTTCGAGAAGGGGCCGTGCGGCGCGCAATCGACGCTGTTTCGACGGACCCGCCCCCTGCACATCCACCCACTCGCGCCGTTCGAGTTCCGTGAGGGTCTCGGAAGCCGTAGCGGGCGATACGCCGCTCGCATCGGCGAGATCCTTCACGCCCAGCCAGTCCTGCCGCCTCTCATAAATTTCATGGAGTGCGCGCGCCTTTTGCCCCTGAAAAATGGAATCGAATTTCTTCGTCCCTTTTTTCGGAGCCGGTTTATCGAGAAATATGAATGCCTTTTTCCCCGGAATATAAAGCGAGCCTCCGAGGTCGTAATATCCGACGCGCTCTTCCCGAAAAATCTCTCGAGCGCCCGGCGAGATCGCACGGGCGACAAAAAAAGGAATGATTTCCCGGTCGTCACCGGAATTGCTGAGATGGGCCTGATTATTCCGAAGCTGCCAGATTGCTTCGCGCACATCGCGCGGAAAAAGCTGCGCCTTGATTTCGACAAGCAATAAGAGCGGCTGGCGGCCGATATATGCGCCGATCAGGGCGTCGGCGCGGCCGCGAGGCCCGATTTCGACCTCATATCGCTCGATTTGCGCGTGCGACTGCGGCAGCGCCAAAAGCGCCTCCAAAAGCGCATCGAGCAATTCGCGCTGAGAATTTTCAAATTCGGCCATATTTTGTGCCCAGCAAAAATCACCCTAAAAGTGAATATTCGGAAAAACCTTGATATTTGCTGCGCAGAAAATTTGCATTAAAAAAATGGAAAAAATTTCATCTGAAATCTGGAAAGCGTCGAAACTGGCAACGCTCCGGTGGCGTCAACGAAGGATTTTGGCGTCACCGCGCCTCGAGGGTGATTTCACGCCTGCTGAACTGAGATGGCAATTTGATTTCGATATCGCCCGATGTGATAGCCCAATCGGTCGTCACCAAGGCTGGCTCTTCGCCACTATCGTCCTCGGACACCAGCACCTCAACATAAATAGCCGCGCTGGAAGTTGGACGAGCATGGTAAGTCCGAATATCCAAATCAGGCTCTCCCCGCCGCGAGATGACATACTCATGACCCGTCTCACGAACGTCGGCTTCGACCTCAGCCAAGACTTCGACCTCAAGGACAAAATCCTGTCCCTCCTCGGATTCGTCGACGAGAAACACGCTCGAAATCTCAAGATCGAAGAACTCGACATCTTCAACCTCGATATCGACACGGCGCGGACGATAGGAGTTAAGGCGTGCCCTCAGCCTTTCGAGCAGGGACGCGTCTCCACGGACATGCGCTTCAAGACGCTTCACCAACTGGGCTGACGCCAGAGCCAGCGAGAGAAGCTGGGCAACGGAGTCCAATTGGATCAGATCGTCCCGTCCCTCGCAGAATTTCACCAGGTCCGGATCCTTGCCAACCACATATATTCTGGGTCGACCGGGCCGGATCCAGGCGAGGAGGCTCGACAGCACAAAGGCGTCCGGAAACTCGCTCTTTTTTTTGCCCTCCCCAAAGGGCGCAGCACCAGCAAAATAATCGTCAAAAATCGCTTTGTGATCGGCAACAACGGGGATTTCGGTAAATTTTGCTGTCGCTAGGAATTCTCGAAAGCGCGCGTGAAGCAGTGCCTTCCGATCGGCTGGATCGGTATCACCAAAGGGACCGCTTTCTCCAAGCTGGCCAAAAATCGCGCCGTGCTTCTTCGCTGCTGCTTCCGCCTCCGCCAGCGCTTCCGAAAGTCTCGCTTCAACCTCCCGCGTGGTGATGGAAGTCGTGATCGGCTCGAGCGTGCTCTTCGACGCTAGATCGATCAGGCTGGACCAAGTTCGCGATTGCCAGTCGAGACCCGCCGCACGAAAAGCCTCGGTATCGATGAAAGCATATGGTGTGACGAGGCGCTGTCCGCGCGGTGCTGGTGGTTCGCTCATCGTTGCAAACTAGCTTTTGCGACGGATTTCCTCAATCGTTCCCTTGAGCCTCGCCGCCCAATGCGACGCTTGAGAGAGAGCTAAGAATGGCGCAAAACTGGCTCACATAGGCCGATGGACGGAGAACTAGCCTCAATTTGGTTCTAAATCTCAAATCGCCACTGCATGGACCGGGTCGCCGACGCTAGAGTTGATCGTCGGAGGTGACGATGATCATTTTCAAGATGCTGGCGATCGCCAGCCTGACGATCCTGACAGCATGTGCTCCGCCGGAGCCACGCAGCGTTCAATATTTCGAGGCCAATCTCGATGAGGCACGCGACGTCGTCCAAAGCTGCACGGCGGGCGACAAGCGCGGCGATGAATGCAGCAATGCCAATGTCGCGGTCGAGACTGCCGAGGGAAAGGCCAAATTCGAGCGGTTCCGCGGGAAAAAGTAGCGGGTCTCAACCTGCCTGACGCGCTGTTGTCTCAAGCTCAGCGATGCGGTCACGGCAAATAGTCTCGACGATACCGGCGAGATGCTGAACCCGCGCGCCGAGCCATTCCAGTTCGTCGGCGGTGATCGCGTAATGCTTCGAATAGCGCGCCTTGATGTACGCTTCCTTCAACTTTTCGAACCGCGACCGGTCGGCCTTAACTTCTCGCGGCCATGCCTCGATCAATCGATCATCGATCCGCTCGGCTTGGGTGCGCAGGAAAACAAGATTATGGATGTGCGGCGTGTGGAAAGTGCATACCAATAAGATGCAGTGGTAATATCGTTCCGTCGCCTGATGAAGCTGAAAGGCCGCATTGTTCAACCAACCTGCAGCGACAGCGCTTCGATAGTGATGAAGAAACTGCGCTCCGCTAGGATACCACTCATCAAAATACTCGCGCGCCATCTCGAGCGCCGCATGCGGCGTCATCGGCTTGGGTTCTGCGAGCTCCTTCCCGTCGGCCTCGTACAGCGCGATCCCGTCACGAGCGACGTCGATGAAGAAATAGCGACCCTGCGTCAGTCCGGCATTCACCTCGTCGAGACTGTGAACGATGAAATTCACCGGCGTGCGGAGCCGCTTCGTTACCGACAGCTCACGAATGAGCCGGTCGTCGAGCTTCGACCAATAGTCCGCCCGATCGGTCAGCCGCTTGTCGTTGACGATGATCAGCAGGTCATAGTCCGACTGATAGCCCTTCGCCGTGTGCGGCTCGTCGACCCACCCACCCCGTGCATAGCTGCCGTAGAGGATGATCTTGGAAATCCGGCCCTTGCGCTTCCAGTCCTGCGTCGCGAGCGCCAGCGCATCCTCGAATTCCTCGAAGATGATCTCGACGACGCGCTCGATCTCGCGTTGCTTGTGCGGGGGAAGATGTTCGAGGCTGCTCTGCATTGGGGTCACCCTAACAAGGTGGCGGCACCCTTGCACCCGGAAGATTGTTCCGATGCGCAAGGATGCCGCAAGATGGCCGCCGCTCAGTCGGCGGGTGTCCAGATGATCGCGAAAACATCGTCGCGATCCTGCCCCGCGGCCCGCCCGAGATTGGCGTAGATGCGCCGCGGCCCGAACTCGGGGGTCGCGAGCGAGAGCGAGACATAGGGACGCCCCGATTGCTCGGCGACGCGAATCCAGCCGGCTCCGATCTCGACGCCATCGGACCAAACGCGATAGTCGGGCTGCACATCGCTCGCCTTGCCGCGGTTGGGGCGTATCTCGATCGGTGCCTTGATCGACAGCGTGATGAGCTGGCCCACAAAGCCCTTCTCGATGCTGCCGCTGACGATGCCGATGCTCGCCATGTCGATACTCCTGCTGATTTGCCCGGGACCATCCCGGGCGTGCAGCCGGGCGGGTCGGCGGCTTGAGGCGCTTGCGCACCCGAAGGGCCGAAGCGCAGCGGAGGAGTGAGGCTACGCCTCGCTTGCGCGGGCGCCGCCGCCGACCAGATTGGCGGAGCGCTCTTGGGTGGGACCGGTCGAACTTCGAAAATGGAAGAGCGATCAGGGCGAGCGATCGCGCCAAGGATATGACGAAGCCGAAAAGGGAGCTGCATCGATACGGATGCTTCCCGGCCTCGTCGCGGCGATATATAGGCCTGCTCTATCGGGCGTGGTTCTTCTGAAGGCACGCGCTCGACGGTCGTAACTCTGCTGAACAGGATCGTGTCGATGCCGTGGCCCAAAGGTACGCGCGCCCTCGTGCTGCACAATGCAAAGGCGCGGCAGGGCGAGCAGGCGCTCGTTCCCGTTCGCGAGCGCCTCGCTGCCGGCGGCCTTCTGGTGACGGTCGAGCCGTTCGAGAGCTTGCCCGAAATTGCACGCGACGTGACACGCTTGCATCAGACCGCCGATATCATTGTCGTGTGCGGCGGCGACGGTTCGATCTCATCCGCCGCGCCCGCGGTGATCGAGAGCGGCCTGCCGCTGGGAATCATTCCCGCCGGAACCGCGAATGACTTGGCGCGCACCCTGTCGATCCCGCTCGACTTCGCGGCGGCGGCCGACGTCATTGTCGAGAGTCACAGCCGACGGATCGATGTCGGCATGGTCAATGGCCATGCCTTCTTCAATGTCGCGAGCATCGGGATCAGCAGCGAACTTGCGCAGAAGCTCGACCCGGCGATCAAGAAAAGGTTCGGCCGCCTCGGCTATGCCGTCGCCGCGCTGCGGGTCATCCTGGCTGCCCAGCGGTTCCGGGCGAGGATCAGGGAGAAGGGCGAGTCGAGGACCGTCAGCACCTATCAGGTCGCGATCGGCAACGGGCGTCTCTACGGGGGAGGTAATGTCGTAGAAGAGAATGCCGCGATCGACGACGGCACGCTCGATCTTTATAGTCTCGAGGTCAAAAACCTCTGGAAGCTCGCCCTCATGCTTCGCGCCTTCCGGTCCGGCACGCATGGCGCGTGGAAGGAAGTGCGCACCGCCAAATGCGTCGAGTTCGATATCGAGACGCGGCGGCCGATGCCGGTGAACACCGACGGTGAGATCGTCACCGCGACGCCTGCGCATTTCCGCGTCTTGCCTCGAGCGATATCGGTGCTCGCCCCGTGCGAATGCCCGACCACCGCACGGCAATTCCCGCTCTACCATCACTGACCGAGCGAAGGCCCAGCGCAGTTGCGGCTGCAGCGTGCGGCGACGATTTTCAGTCGTTCGAAATGGCTCTGTGACATCGCGCCGCGCGGACGTCCAAAAATCGTCTCGTTAAGTATTTGAAAAATTTGAGTTCATATCGAAGGTTGAAAAACGAGGAGGCACAGGGTAGTTAAATTAATAAATTAAGCAGTGTGACATCGACCATGACCACCATCGCGCAATATCTTTCAGAGCATGGCCCATCGCGCTCGTCGCTGATTGTCGAGGCGCTCGTCGCTGCCGGAGCGAGCCCAGAGGCAGCGCGCCAGCGCGTCGCTCGGGTCGCAAAACCGATACGCCGCTTTCCAGTCCCGATGCTGCCCAAGCGCGAAGCCTTTCTCTATCTCGACAAGGATCGGAACAGCGAACGCTTCTGGCAGAATTTCATTCGCGACATGCGCGCGACCAATTCGGTCTTCGCTGCATCGGTCGATGGCATGATCGCACGCGGCGGCCTCATCCGTGCCGACCAATTCGCGTCGATCAGCGGCGCGACGGTCATCCCGCAGCGCGGACAGCTGCCGGTCGAGACGGTCGCGCAACGCCTGATCGCCGCAGGGTTCATCAAGGAAATACATAATATCGACCACGGCCGATGTTTCGAGCTCGCGCCGTCGCTGGCTTTCGGCACGCCTGCCGGACTAAGGGCCCGCGACCTCACAGAGGGGATTCTGCTCGACGGAATGCGCGAATGGGCGAGGAAGATCGGATTTGCGAGCTACAATCTGATCCGCATCCGCGGCGACGAAGAACTCCAGCCCATCGGCCCCTTCGCCTTCGATTTCGCCGGCCCGAGCTACCTGCTTCCGCTCCAGGGTCCCGGCGGCAAGCCCGGCTTCATTGTCGCCGACGTGTTCGCTGAGGGGCGGCTTACCGCCGACGAAATCCAGTTCTTCATCCGCAAGGCGAGGATGCTCAAGGCGACCCTCAAGAATATCGGGGTGTTGTCGATCATTGTCGCGGAAGAATTTACCGGCGAAGCAATGAAGGCTGGCCATGCCGCGGGCGTGATGCTCGCCACGCCGAAAGATCTGTTCGGCAAACGGGTTGGGGTGGCGATTGCGTCACTATGCGAAGTCCTAAAAAATGCCGCCAAATATGCATCGTCCAGTCCTGAGCGGCTCACATACCTCCTCGACAATTTGCTCGACATCGAGGGACGCAGCCTCAACCTGCGCGGCATCCTATTCGAGTTAGTGGTCGGCTACCTCGCCCGGCGAAGCGCTATCTCTATCGATATGGGGGTTACCGCGCGAAATCCTGCGACCGGCCAGACCGCGGACATAGACGTTCAGGCCATCACCCAGCAGTCGAGCGCGGTGACAGCGATCGAATGTAAAGGCAAAGAGCCCGGCGGATCACTGTCGCGCGCTGAGGTCGAAATCTGGCTCAAAAAGATTCCGATCTTTCGTGCGCACTATGCGAACCATGCCGCCCTACGAGAAGCCGAACATCGCTTCGAGATATGGACGAGCGGAACGATCGATGCCGACGCTCTCTATCTTCTCAAGGAAGAAAAGGCCAAGCGGTCCAAGGCGCCGATCGACTGGAAGGACGGGGATGCGGTTCTTGCGTTGGCGCGTGCCGGAAAGGAAAAGGGTATCGCCGACGCGCTCAACCAACATTTTTTCAAACACCCGTTCGCCGAGGTCGGCAAGACGCTCGCGGCCGAAAATCCTCCAGAGTTCAATTTCCCGTCGTTCATGATGCCTGCTTTCAAGCCAGACACGGGACCCGGCCCCTCGGGGCTGCCCGCCCTTCCCGACCTTTCGGGGATGGTCACCGAATGCTCACTCGACGACGAACTAAAGGGCGCGAAATAGCCTCGCGGTCCGCAGGAATTTGACTCGATCTGGACCTATCTCCGCACAGCCGGCTTGCAAGCGACAGGGGCAAAGCTATGCTTTGAGGTGCATCGGGCAAGGCGCACGGTGCCAGGCGTGAGAACCTGCTTAGCTTAGTTTTCCTATTCCATCCTGCCGGGTGGCCGCTGCGCATGTCCAAGCCCTCGGGCTAAAGGCGGCGGCGCTTGTTCGCTAAGCAAGTTCTCAACGCCCGGCTTGCCGCCTTCGTCCCGAACGGGAAGGCGGCAGGTATGGACTTCGAGGACAAGGACAGCGAGCGACCGGGTATTGCCGGCGGCGACCCCTTGCCGCCAGAGGATTGGGAGCGCTTCGGCCGATCGGCGCGCATCGAGGCGATCTACTCCGAACACCGCCCCCAAATAACCCGCTTCTTCAAGAGCCGCGCGCCGACCCAAGATGTCGGCGACCTTGTGCAGGAAGTCTTCAGCCGCTTTGCGAGCGCGCGCGGCGGCCTCGCTGCGCTGGTCGAAGGCCCCGGAGCCTATCTCGTGAAGAGCGCCCGGATGCTCCTCGCCGAATATGGTCGCGCCGACGGGCGCCGTCACCGGTCGCAGCACGACAGTTTCAGTGACGAGCATGAGGGAGCGAGCGACCCGCACGCCGCGCTCGAAGCGCGCGACGTCCTTCGCCGGGCAGAAAGAGCCATTTCGAGGCTATCTCCGCTCACGCGCGAGATTTTCCTGATGCATCGCTTCGAAGGACTACGCTATCCCGAGATCGCTCGAATCAAGGGAATCAGCGTGAAGACGGTCGAAAGCCACATGACCAAAGCCCTTGCCGCCATCAAGCGCGCGCGGGGTAAGCAGTGAGCCGCGCCGAAAGCGAAGCCACCGCCTGGCTCGACAAGATGATGGGCCCCGATGCCGACCAGCACCGGGCGGCGTTCGACGAATGGCTGGCCAAGCCGGACAACGCCAAGGCCTATGACGAAGCGCGCGACAATTGGAACTGGTCTGCGGCGATGTCGCCGTCCCGGATCGAGGCCGATGTTCGGGCCGATGCCCGGGAGCGTGAACCCGGCGGGCGGCGATGGGCTTTTGCCACAATTCTCGCTGCGGTGATCGCGGTCGGGTTCGCCTGGTATCTGGTCGGCCGCGACAGCGATCAGCCGATCATCGCCACCAATTCGGCGCAAGGCGAGAGCCAGCTCGCCGACGGGACGCGCGTGACGCTGATGGACGGCGCCCGCATCGAGACGCGCTTCTCGGACGGCGAACGCCGCGTCATTCTGTATGACGGCCGAGCCAGGTTCGAGGTCGCACACGACGCGTCGCGTCCCTTTCTCGTCGAGGCCGGAGATTCGGTCACGCGCGCGCTCGGCACCATCTTCGAGGTCGATCTCCGCGCGGATGTTCCGCGCATCGCGCTGGTCGAAGGCTCGGTCGAAGTGCGGCGCCTCGAAGGCGGAAAGGCACTTCGCCTCCGCCCCGGCGAACGCGCCGAGGTCAGGTCGACCGGCCCCCAGACGATCAAGAGCGAGGAGGCGAACGCCCCGGCCAAATCACTGTGGGCCGACAATCTCCCGCTTGGCGCGATCCTCGACCGCGCTGGCCGCGAGAATGGCGTCAAGATCAGCTTGGCCGATCCGGCGCTGGCATCGCTGCAGGTGACGGGACGCTTCGACATGACCGATGCCCGGAAACTTGCGCTGAAGCTCGGCGCCGCGCTCGATCTCAAGGTCGAGTTCGGTGCGAACGGACCGATTCTCGGCGCGAAATCCGAGTAGGACACCCAAGAAAAACCCATAGGGTGTTCGGAGCCCCCGTCATTTTTTCCCTTCAGACGGCCAAAATCGGCCGCACGGGAGGGATGAATGACGATGAAATTTTTCGCGGCCGTTCTGGCTTCGGGCGTCTCGGCGACCGCACTCTATGCACCCAGCGCGTGTGCGCAGACGGGCGAGCAGACCTACAATATCGAGGGTCAGCGCCTTAGCGACGCACTTCGCAAATATTCGGACATTTCCGGCCGCGAGGTCATCGCGGCTTCGAGCCTGCTCGAAGGCCGACGCAGCAACCGTGTCCGCGGGCGACTCTCTCCCGACGCCGCCCTTTCCCGACTCCTCACCGGCACGGGCCTGACGATCGAACTCGTCGAAGGCGCATGGGTCCTTCGCTCGGGAAACGTCGATGCCGGGGAGACTGGATCGACTGAGACGAACGGCGAAGCGATCATCGTTACAGGCTCGCGCATTCGCGGTGCAGGACCGACCGGTTCTCCGGTCGTCACCATCGACCGCGAAGCCATCGAAAAGAGCGGCTATGGCACTGTTCAGCAGATGCTCCAATCACTGCCACAGGCATTTGGCGGCGGCCCCAACGAGGCAGTCTCGACGACCACGACCCGGAACGGCGGGGGTTCGGATTCGACTTTCGGCTCGAGCATCAACCTGCGCGGCCTCGGGACCTCGTCGACCCTCGTCCTCATCGACAATGCGCGCCCAGCGCTTGGCGGGATCGGCGGCGTCTTCGCCGACATCTCGCTCATCCCGGTAGGCGCGGTCGAACGGATCGAAGTGCTGATCGACGGCGCATCGGCGATCTACGGCGCCGACGCGGTCGCCGGGGTGGTGAACGTGCGGATGCGGAGTCGCTTCGAGGGAGCCGAGACAATGCTGCGCGCGGGCACCGCCGATGGCGATACGACCGAGTTGCAGTTCGGCCAAATCTTTGGTCGTGACTTCGGCGGCGCACGGCTGGTGCTTGCTTACCAATACTCGCAGCGCGGTGCGCTCGCGGGCGCCTCCCGCGATTTCGCGCGCGAGGATCTGCGGGCCTTCGGAGGCCCCGACTATCGGACCAACTTCGCGGTGCCCGGGACGATTACGGCCGCGAATGGACAGCGGTTTGGCATCCCGGCCGGACAAGACGGCCGCGCATTGACTGCCGCTCAGCTGATTCCAGGTGTCCAGAACCGCTACGACGGTCGCGTGAACAGCGACATTTTGCCGAGAACGCGCATTCACAGCCTTTATGCCGCTGCCGAATTCGACCTTACCGACACGTTGACCTTTCGCGCAAGCGCGCTCGCGGCGCAGCGCCGCTACAGCCGCGTCAGTACCGGAGACTTCATCCAGGCCGCGCGGGTGCCGGTTACCAATCCTTTCTACGTTGATCCGATCGGCACGAACCAGCCGGTCAGCGTCGCCTATCGCTTCGTGAACGACTTGGGACCGCAGATCGACAGCGGCCGGGCGCGCGGCCTCACCGCCTCAGCGGGCTTCGACCAGGAAATTGGCCGCTGGCGCGTGCAGGTCGGCGGCGCCTATGGCCATCAGCGCGGCATCGCGAACAAGGCCAATCTCGTCAATCGCCCGCGCCTTGCTGCGGCGCTTGCCGACACCAACCGAGCAACCGCATTCAACGTCTTCGGAAACGGCACCGCAAACAATCCGGTCACCATCGACAGCATTCGCGGCACATTCCAGTCGGTCAATGATTTCGAAAGCTGGTCGGCGGCGCTCCGCGGTGACGGCCCGCTCTTCCGCCTGCCCGGCGGCGAGGTCCGGCTCGCGATCGGCGCGGAGTATCGCCGCGAGAATTTCGACTATTACACCGTCAACGGATTCAGCCTCGCGACGCCCTTCACCGACCCATTCGACATCATTCCGAGCGTGCGGAAGGTTCGCGCAGCCTATGCTGAACTGCTCGTGCCGGTCTTCGGGCCGGATAACGGGATGCCGGGTTTCCGCAGGCTCGACATTTCGTTGGCCGGGCGCGCCGAGAAATACAGCGACGTCGGCCGAAGCGAAAATCCCAAGGTCGGCGTCCGATGGGAACCGTTCCAGGGCATTGCGCTGCGCGGGTCCTACGGAAAATCCTTCCGCGCGCCCGCCTTCGACGAGCTCATCGGCGAGGCGATTTCGCTGTTTCAGACCGAAGCGGTCCCCGACCCCGCTTCGCCGACGGGCACGACCAACATACTCGGCCTGTTCGGCTATGCACCGGACGTAGGTCCCGAAAGAGCGACGACCTGGACCGCGGGCATCGACGTCGCCCCCTCGTCGCTTGCCGGTTTCAAGGCGTCGGTCACCTATTATGACGTCGACTATCGCGACCGCATCGGGACGGCGAGCGAGGATTACACCCGCTTTCTTGTCGACCGGGCGCGCTTCGGCGGGCTGATCACCGACAATCCGTCGCTGGCACTGGTAGAGGGATATTTCGCACGTCCCAGCTTCGTGAACGCAGCAAACATCGCGCCGGGCCAGGTCGCCGCGATCCTGGACGGTCGCATCCGCAACCTCGCCGCCGAACGCCAGCGCGGGATCGATTTCGATGTCGGCTATTCCCCCGCATTCGCGGGCGGAACGCTCGACCTCGGCATCGCGGGCACGCATATCTTCTCGATAAAACAGCAACTGACTCCGGGCGGGCCGCAGGTCGATGTCGTCGGCACCTATGCCAAGCCGGTCAAATGGCGCCTTCGCGGTCGCTTCGGTTGGGCGACGGGCGGCTTCTCGGCCAATGCCTTCGTCAACTACATCGACGGCTATCTCAACCAGGTCGTGACGCCGATGGAGCGGGTCGGTTCTTGGACCACGTTCGACCTCAGCATCTCGCAGCGCATCGGGGGCGGCGATGGCGTGGAAGGGCGGGGCCTGCGGCTCAGCCTTGGAATCACCAACCTGTTCGACAAGGATCCGCCCTATGTGAACAACCGCAGCGTGTCGTCCGCGCTCGGCTACGACCCCGAGAAGGCGAGCCCGCTCGGCCGCATGATGTCGCTCCAGGCCACCATCCGATGGTGAGCAAAGCCGCGATCCTCGGCTGTCTCCTGGCCGCGGCATCGCCCGCGGCCAGCCAGACGACCCCGCGCGAAATCGCCGAGATTGCCGACCTGTCGGGGCTCGCGGTCTCTCCTGACGGAAATTGGATCGCCTATCGGGTCGAGCGCCCATCCACCGTCACCAACCGGATCGATATCGACTGGTATCTAGCGCCCACGGACGCCACCGCCCCTCCCCGCGCGCTCGGACGACTCGGCACCGCGATGTGGAACGACGCCGGGAGCGTCCTGCCCGGCGAAGCCACATGGATGCCCGACGGCAAGGCAGTCGTTGTCCGTGCCCTTGTCGACGGACGAATCGGCCTGTGGGTGAGTCCCATCGACGGGTCGGGATTCCACGAGATCGGGCCAAGCGAAGGCGAAATCGAGGCCTTTGCCATCGCCGCTGACGGTACCGTCATCTCGCGCGAAGGACCTCCGCGCGATGCGATCGCGCGGGCAGAGGAGGCCGAGCGCGACACCGGTATCTTGTTCGACGCGCGCGTCGATCTTGCCCAACCCCTCTATCGCGGCGCCTCAATCAATGGACGTCCTTCGACGCAGCGCTTCTCTGGTGACTGGTTCGACCGCGTGCCGCTGCTCGAAGATACACCGCGCGCTGTCGTTGCCCGAGACGCATCCGGCACCAGCGAGCGCCCGGCGAACGACGCTGAACGCGCCCTGCTCAAGCCGGCGCCCGGGCCGGACATCCCCGAAAGCCTCCGCGGCATTCTTCGGCAGCGCGGCGTCTGCGTCGCGGCGAGCGGCTGCCCGAACGATGCGGAGCGTATCGCATGGCGGAGCGGGCTTGCCGACGGCCGCGTCCTGATCGCACTCCGCGCCCAATCGGGCCAAACGACCCTGCATGTGTGGACGCCCGCGTCGGCGAAGTTCAAGATGATCGCGGTCTCGGCAGGACAGCTCTCGAGTGGGCGGAGCGACAGCAAGCCCTGCGCTGCAGGCGAAAAAGCAATCTTTTGCGTCGAGGCGGCCGCGTCGGTCTCACCCCGCCTCGTCCGGATCGAGGCCTCTGGCCGCAAGAAGATCATCGATTCCCCAAATTCATTTCCTGGCCGCGACGGGCTCCTTGTCGAAACGATCGCGTGGCAGGTGAGCGGCAGCCGTGCGTCGGGCATACTCATCCGCCCGAAGATCCCCGGGCGGCTGCCGCTCTTCGTCACCTACTATCGCTGCAATGGATATCTGCGCGGCGGAACAGGCGACGAATGGCCTCTGCGCGCGCTTGCCGCGGGCGGCATCGCATCGCTCTGCATCGACGTCCTCCCAGGCGGCGAGATCGCGCAGGATCGCTACCAGATCGGCATGGAAGCCGTGCGGGCCGCGATCGACACCCTCGACCGGCGCGGAACGATAGATCGCAGCCGCGTCGGCATGGGCGGTCTCAGCTTCGGAAGCGAGGTTGCGGTATGGACTGCCATGCACAGCGATCTTCTCAAGGCGGTTTCGATCGCCTCGGTCCAGATCGAACCCACGTATTACTGGTACAATGCTCGCCCGGGCCGCGAGACATTCGCCCGCAATATCCGGCAGAACTGGAAGCTCGGCCCGCCGGATACCGAACCTGCCGAGTGGCAGGCGCTTTCGGCCGCGCTCAATATTGATATGATCACGGCGCCGATGCTGCTGCAACTTCCCGAGAGCGAAGCGCGCCAGTCGGCCGAACTGATGAGCAAGCTTGCTACCAACGGTCTCGGCGAGACCCACCTCTTCCCCCTCGCCCCGCATCTGAAGGTCGAACCCCGCCAGAAGCTCGCGGCCTATGAGCGCAATCTCGACTGGTTCCGCTTCTGGCTCAAAGGCGAGATCGACCCCGATCCAGCGAAGGCCGATCAGTATCGTCGCTGGCGGCTGCTCGGCCCCATCAAGGGCGAGGCTTCTACCGACCGCACCCAACGTTCGACATCGGCGATTTCGAGCAGCCGGAAATAGGCGAAGTCGCCCTCGACGAGATCGTGCGCGAGGTAGGTCTCGATCGCAGGCTTGTCCAGCAGCCCGCGTTCCGCCAGCCGCCCGCCGAGCAGGAGGTCGGCGAGCGCACCGCGCTGGCGAAGATAGCTTGCGGTACAGAGGGAATCGAGCCGCCCTTTGCCGCGCCTCCAAACGACCTCCGGCGGAAGTCGCGACGCGAATGCGGCGCGGGCAACCGCGCGGTCGCGACCGCCCCTCACCCACGCCCAGCTCGGAACAGTAAGGCAAAATTCTACCACCGGCTGTGAAAGCAGCGGCGCTACGACATCGCGGTCCCGCCAGCGGCGCGGCCGGTCGACGAAGTCGAGGATGCGCCGAAGCGCGCGCACATGGTTGCGCTTGCCGCGCGGCGCATCCTCCTCGCCCGCATCCCAGGGATGAGCCGGCGGCGAGGCCGGCACCTGGTCCGCGACGCAGAAGCCGGTCTCACGGCGCCAGCCGCTCGGGCCGTCCCGCACCGCCCGATACGCCAAGCGAGCGGCCTGCCAGACCGTTGCATCGCCCGCGCGCGCGACGTCGCGCATCGTCTCGAATGCAGGGCGCCGCGGCCCGAAATGACGAAAGGCGTCGAGGATCGGCGCGACGCTCGTGTCGAAATCGAAGATATTGTCCCCACCGATGCCCCCGAAGATCGCGGCATCGGAAACGGGGAACGCCGATTCGAAGGCATCGTCGATCCCGCCGAGCACGCCATAGGCGGAGGGCCGCGCGTGAAGGACAGGCGGTAGCGATACCAGATCGATGCCGGTATCCGCGTGGGGCATTTCGAGAAGCTCAGCACCGCAATGCGCCGCGACGGCGCGCGCGTAGGGACGCTCGTCGCCGTCGGCACCGGACGAAACGAAAGTGACGGCAGAGAAATTGGCTTGCGCCGATGACAGGCCTGCCGCGACGATCGAAGAGTCGAGTCCGCCCGACAGCTCGAGCAGGATGTCGCTCCGATTCCCACACCAGCCTCGCAAGCACCCAAGGAACCGACGTTCGAGGTCTAGCGCAAGTTCAGCGACTGGTCGAAGATCGGGCTGCGAGACAGCCTTCCAAGGCGTCCACAAAGTCTGGACAGCTGACTCCTCGGCCAAAAACTTGGCACAGCTGCCGGGCAATAGCTCGCTCACACCTTCAAGCCCGGTCCGTTCGGTCCGCAGATTGGCGTACGCCAAAGTCCCGGCGATGAACTGCCAATCGAATGACCCGATGCCAAGCATTGGCGCGACCAGCTCGAGATCGTTCCAAAGCAGAAAGCCGTCTTCAAACCGGGTCCAGTAGATCGGCATGCCGGTGAGCGCGGCGCGCGCGATCTCGACCGATGCATCGTCGACGGTGAAGGCCAGATAGCTTCCCCAGCCGTCGCCGGGCGCGTGGCAGGTAGCGCCCGAAAGCGAATAAATGTCCCCGAGCAATAGGGCACCGCTTTCCATCACTTGGTCAGCAATGCCGGCGCCTGCATAGACGGTCAGTGCGCCCGCATTCTGAACGCATCGCAATGCGTGGCGCTCGGCAGCTGCCGCAAGCGCCAGCCCCCCGGACGTGGTTCCCACAAGTGCGAGAATGCCGCGTTTCATCCGATCGCCAATATTGGTGTGAAGTTGCGGGCCTCGGCCGAGATTCCGGTCAACACCGCGCCGGGACTCTGTAACCAGCAATGTGCGGCAAAGGGGCTGAGACGCACCCCAAAAACCAGCCGCGCGCCTAGGCCGTGCGACAGGAGGATGTGGTCGAGCGCTAGCGCGTCGATCAAACATCGTGGCGGGGTCCGCGCCATCCAGCGCGATGCTGCATAGGATGAAGCGATGCCCCGAACCGCCGCTTCGGCGCCCGGCACGCCGAGCCGAAGCTTTGCGTTCCGCATGGCTTCCACCGTTGACGCGATCCGGTTTGGCCGCATCGAACGTCTTGCCCAGCGCAGCGCGCGGGACGCTGCGAAACCCATGCGGAGCGATGTCGGTCCGTCGGCGACCGCCGACAAATCGTTGGCCGGAATGTGAGGCGAGGCCGGATCGAGCTTCGTCGGCTCGCTCGACCGTGCGAGGAATCCTGTCGCCACAAGACGCCCCATCGCCTCGCTGTCGTTCGGCTCGCCTGCCCGAAGCCGCTCGAAGGCCGCGCGGTCTTGCCCGCGCAGCGCGAAATATTTGTCCCGGACAAGGTCGAGGAAGACGAGATCTCCGTCGACTTCGCAATAGCCCGTTCCGGTTGCCAGTTTCCAGCCGGTCGTCATGGCGCCGCGCGAGACCCGGGAGCCGCTCGATGCTGGACGGCTCCCGGATACACCAGTCAGTCCTGGACGAGACCGGGCGTCGGCATACGGCCGCCGGCTTCGACATACAGGCCCCAGTCGCCGGCGGTGTCACCGGAGACCGAGCCGAGTTCGACGAGCGTGTCGTTATCGCGTTCCATGTTGCTTCCCTTCTCAGACACAAGGAAACGACCGGGGGCCGGCCTCGGGCCGGTCCCCGGAGCGCTGGTCAGTCCTGGCTGAGTCCGAGCGGCTTGAACTTGCCGTTCGTTTCGATGCCGACGTCTTCGCTGCCCGCGGTGTCGCCGGTAACGCTGCCGAGTTCGATCAACTCATTGAGTTCGCGGTCCATGATCGCTTCCTTCCATGATTGCCGCGGAATTGCGGCCCTCTCGAAGCTAGGGAGGCCGCGCCGTATAGGAATTTAATACGACTCATATTCTCCGAATATTATCCAGCGGCTCGGACCGGCGCCGGATTTCGGCCGCGACGCGGCCGGCATATGACGCGCGGCGGCGATGGAAGCGCGTGATTTTACTGCGTAAAGCGCTCCATCGACCGAACCGGTAATCGTCCGCCATCGCCGTGAGCGCGTCGCCCACAGACCCATCGACACGAACCTCCAATGTGCGGATTGTCATGCTTCGCTCGACACAATTGATGATGGTAGCGCGAAGTTCGCCGTTGCTGCTGCCGATTGCGATGGTCCGGAAGAGGCCATTGAGCCCCTCAGGATAGGCCTGGTGATTCGCGAGCGAGATCAGTCCGCCTGGCAAATCGGGCCTCGGCGTCCTCCCCTTCAACGCCAGCGAGAGAAGGGCGCCGGTCCACCAATAGAGTTCGACCAAATCCGCCTCATTAAGAAGGGGCTGCCGAAACCCCTCCTGATGCCAGCTCTCGATGATCCGCTCGCCCGACAGGCGATACAGGGCATCGCGAACGGGGGTAGCGCTGGCCGCCAGCGACTTTGCGAGCTGCGCCGCCTCGAGGCGCGTACCGGGCGGATAGGTGCCCGACAGGATACGCGCCTTGAGGTCCAGATAGACCCGCTCCATCGTGGTGCCCGGGCTCATGCCGCGAGCGTCCCGTCTCCGCCCGCCGATCTTTGGTCGCCGATATAGTCGGCAAGAAGCGCCTGCTGGTCGGGCCGGAGCGCATCAACGGCTGCGATCGGGTCGGGGGGATAGCCGCGGAACAGGATCGAGGGACACTGGCCCTCGAAGTTGCCGAGGTTTGGGCGATGCTGTACATAGCCGGTCAAGGCCGCCAGCTCCGGCGGAAAGTCCTTCGCGACGTCGGGTGGATAGGCGAGCCACTGGTTCTCATATGGTTTCAGCCAGCCAAGGCAGTAGCTGATGATGATCCCGCGCCGCACCGACGCGCTGCAATTGCCGCCGGCTCCGTGGAGCGTCGAACCCAGGAAGACGATGGCATCGCCCGGCATGGTCTCGGCAATGATCGGCTCCTCCGCCGGTTCCTCGATGAGCGCCTCGAGCCCATGGCTTTTCGGCCAGATGATCGTGGCGCCATTCTCGGTGGTGAAGGGCGTCAGCGGCCACATCACATTCACGAGATATTCGACCTCACCGAGTGTGCCCTGCCACATATCTTGATCGCGGTGCGGGAATTGCGGAAGCGCTCCCGGATGCAGCTCAATCGCTTGGGCGAGATTGAGCTGGATGCGCTCACACCAGTCGCCGAGCGCGGCCTCGGCGAGGGCGAGGATCGCCGGGTTCATGACCAATGCGCCAACATGCGGCGAGCGGATGAGCAGGCGGCCGAAGCGCTTGGTGCGTGTCCCATAGAAGCCGCCCTCGCAAAAGGGCGTCGCGGCGTATCGCGGATCGAGGTCGCGATCGATCGCCGCGATCAGCTCGGCGGGAACGGCTTCGCGAACGATCGCGTAGCCGTTTTCCTTGAGCGCCCGCATCGAAGCAGAGGGCGGCTGGTGGCTATCGACTGGAGCGATATCGGTAATCATGGTCCCGCTCCTTTCACGCTGCATTGGCCGCGACCGGCGTCGCAGCGCTGCCCGAAACAATCCCCGCCGACTTGAGCCTTGCGGGGGTGTCGGCGTCGATCTCGATCCGCAGCGAGGTCAGCGCGCGGCCGTCGTAAATGCCGGCTTCGCCGAGCGCCTTGCAGTCCCAGCCAAAGGTCCGGATCTGAGCGAACCAGTCGAGCTCTGCGACGCCGGTGTAGGAGCGGATGCCGTTGGCGAGCGCATAGTCTACCAGCCCGACAAGAAGCGTGTCGCGCGCGGTGCGGCGCTGGCGCGCACCGATCCCCGGCGACAGGCAGAAGCGCGTGATCTCGAAGATGTCGGGGCCGGACGGCGGGATGCCGTCGACGAGGCCGGGGAAGAGACCATCGAGAAGAGCCGGGCGCGTGGTGGGAAGGAGGCGCGCCGAGGCGAGATGCCCGCCCTCCTGATCGCCGACGATCAGATAGGTCGCATGGGGATCGTCGAAATGATCGATCTCGAACCGGTCGGCGAGCACCGGCAGGTCCCATTTCAGAAGATCGATGAAGACGCGCTTACGCGCCTCGAACATCGCGCGGAGCAATTGATGCTCGTGCGCGCGGTTGGAATGGTCGATTACCGAAAGCATGGATGTGTCTCCTTTTCGAAAGAGACCATCCAATTGAACGGCTTTTTGCCACTCCACCATAGCACGATCGGGGGGTGTCGGCGAAAAAAGTTCAGCGCTTGGCGATATCCTCGTAGCTGAGGTCGCCGGCATAAAGCGCGCGCACCGTCAGCGTGATCCCACCATTCGCGTCGTAACGCTGCCGCGCGTTGCGAAGATGCTCGCGAACCGTGTCGGGACTGAGATCGAGGATGCGTCCAACCTTCGGGGCACTGTTGCCTTTGGCGGACAAGATCAGACATTCGCGCTGGCGGTCCGTCAGCCGCGGCCCGACCTGCGCGAGTTCGGGATTGGCGAGCAGCCGCGCGGCTTCGAAGGCTGGCCCACCGATCATTCGGGCAAAGAGGAGCGCCATATCATTCGCGGCGATCCCCGGCGTCCAGGCGAAGGACACCGAACCATGCGCCTCGCCAGGAATATGCGCCGGTATGGTAAGCCCGTCTCCTATTCCGTGCCGCTGCGCCTCACTGAGAACCAGTTCGTCCTCGGGGCGTTCGCCCGAAAGCGGCTTCATGTTGCGCCAGAAGAAACCCTCGAGACTGCGGTGACTGGCGCGATGCACCGGATCGGTAAGCCCTAGGCCGCGCTCGTCAAACCAGCGGGCCCAATCCTCGGGATAGTTGTGGACGCGAACACCCCTGTCGGGAGCCGCGAGGAAATCGACATGGTGGCTCAGCGCGAACCAGGAACAGCCCATGCGCGCGCAGGCCTCCGCCAGCAGATCGGCCAGACCCGCCGCATCCTTCACCCGCGTGACGTCGAGCGCAAAAGCATGCGCAGCGTCCATCGTCGGCATTGCGACCCATGGCAGCGGACGGCAGTCGTCGCCAAGTCGGCCGACCGTCCCTGCTCCTCGTCATGGCCTGCGAGCGGTGCCCTCTCAATGGGCCGTCCCGCCGGCGACGGGTGATCGCCGCTGGTCATAGCGATCTACAATGATGTAAATTTGCGGATGTTACGAATATATTTCAATTATATTCGGGAGATAGAACCAGATTGGGGCCATTTTGCCGAAAGCGTCCGAATGCCCGACGGCTGTCATCGGCCCCGCTTGCGAAAATCCCAGACCGGAAGGCCGATCTTCGCAGCCTTGTCGGCGAGATTGTCCTGGATGCCGGTGCCGGGGAAGATGATGACCCCGACCGGCAGTGCTTCGAGCATCCGGTCGTTGCGCTTGAACGGCGCGGACTTGCCATGCCGGCTCCAGTCGGGACGGAAGGCCACCTGCGTCACCTTGCGGGTTTCGGCCCAGCAGGCGGCGATGCGTTCGGCCCCCGTCGGCGTTGCCCCATGGAGCAGGATCATATCGGGATGGCGGTCGCGTGCGCGATCGAGAGCATCCCAGATCGCCCTATGATCGTCGACATCAGCGCCGCCGGTGAACAGGATGCGCGTGCCCTCGGGAAGAAGTGCAGCCGCTTTCTGGCGCAACCGCGCGTCGAGAAAGTCACGGCTGTCGATCATCGCCGCGGTCATCGACCGGTGATGCGCGCGCGATCCGGTGCGCGGTGACCAGGCCTTGCGGCAGTGGGTCCGAAATTGTTCGGCGGCGCTTTCGCGGAAGAATTCCATCGCATCGCGCCGTTCGATCAGGCTGATCCCCTGCTGCACGAGGCGTTCGAGCTCGACCGACCGGATCTCGCTCCCGTCCTGTTCGCGCTGGGCTCGGCGTTGCGCCTGTTCATTGTCGTCGAGGCTGCGTTCGACCCGCTCCCCCGCGCGGTGGAAGAGGTTGACGACGTTCCAGAGGAGCTCTTCGAGATCGGGCTCGATCCGCGTATCGTCGAGACAGCCGACAAGGGCATCGAATATGTCGGCGACAGCGCCGGCCGCCAGGCGGGCATCGGGCAGCGGGCGCGGGTCGGGTTCGTCTTCGAAGGGGCGATGTCCGAAGAGTTGCATCTCCTGAAGGAGGAGATGGGTGGCGCCGGCTTCGGCAGGATCGTCGGCGGGTTCGGTGGGGCTCAACATGATCGTCTCCAGTCGGGTTTTGCCGCGCTCGCGCGGCCTTCGCGGCGACCCCTCGCGGCGCGCCGTACCGAACTGCACCGCGGCCCCGGCCGCGGCCGAAGCCGAAGGCGGAGGATGGCGGGCGAAGGCTATTTTGTTTCGCGATGCAAAGGGGCGCCGCGCGCCCCGGCGGAAAATAGCCGCCCGCCCGCCATTGCGGGCCCGGTACGGTTCGCCGCAGTCGCCCTCTTGCGAAGGCCGGAGCGCGGCCACCCCGTGGTGCTGCATCAGCACCGGTCCATCCCTCGCCCGCCCTCCTTCCGGCCGATGCTGAGGCGTCAGAGCAGGAGTGAACGATCCGCAGTCCGGAGCTGGGATCGAAGCGAGCCGATCATTCGCTGTCGGCCGAGTGTCATGAGATCGGCATTGAAGTCGCCGCGATCCGCTTCGAGCGCGATGACCTCGATGCCGAGCGGCCGGGCTCGGTCGCAAAGCGTCCCGAAGGCGGCCGCACCCGCCGGGTCGTCGTCACGCGCGACATACAGTCGCTGCAGTCCGCGCGGGAAGGTCAACGCTCCCAGATGGGCCGCCGAAAGGGCGGCGATCATCGGCAGGGCTGGTGTGATCTGACGCAAAGACAGGATGGTTTCGATGCCTTCGCCCGCCGCCATGACCGCAGCCGACGTGCCGAACCGAACGCCATGACCGAGCAATTGGCCCATGGCGCGCCGCGGATAGGCAACCGGCGCCTTGTCGCAGGCGGCCGAGTCGAGCCAGGTGCGATGGACTCCGGTGACATTGCCCGCCTCGTCAGTGATCGCCGCGATCAGGGCGGGCCATGCCCGGCGGACATCGGGGGCGTCGTCCTCGGATGGATGATAGAAGCAATGGGGATGGAAACGAAGCCATTCGGCATCGCGAAGGTCGCCGATCGCGCGGGCAGACAGATAGGCGCGGGCAAGGGTGCCGCTGAGCGGCTTCGATCCGGCCCATAGCCTGCGGGCGGCCTCGGGGGTGCCGCGCGGTGCTTTACGCGGAGCCGGATTTCGGTCGCCGGGCATGACGGCAGGCAGGCTCAGAAAGCGGCGCGCCTCGTCGAGCGTGTCGCGGAAGGATGTATGGCCGCAGCTCGCGGCGATGACATCGAGAAGATCGCCATGATCGCCGCTGGCGGCATCGGTCCATTTGCCAGCGGACCGAAGACCGTCGGCGGTGCCAGAAAGGCGAACGTAAAGGCTGCGGCCCGGCGAATTACGGACGTCACCGACCATCCAATAATGTCCCTCGCGGCGTCCATGGGAGAGATATCGGCGGCAAACCGCCTCGGCATCGTCGGCGAGGCGTCGCGCGACCTCGGCTGCAGGACTCGACATGGGGGCCTCCTTCACAAGACAGGCTGCGCGCGATCCCGCCCGGTGGAGCGGGTCAGGAAGGCATGCGGCGGTCTGGCAGCCCCTGCCGGACACCTCCGATGTTCGCGCGGAGCGTCCTGATTTCAAGGGCCAGCGAAAAAATGGGGAGCCCGGCACAGCGCCGAACTCCCCGAATGATAGTCGGTGGCGTTATTCGGCGGCAATCGCTTCGATGTCGTCGTCGCCCAGCTCGTCATGGCCCGCTTCGATTGCAGGGCCATCGTCATTGGCCGCAGCCAGCTCCCCATCACCGTCGGGCTCGTCGATGACGGGCGTGCGCAGCGGATGTGCAAGCCAGCCGGTGCCTTTGAGCAGGTCCTCGGCGGCGCTCGCCATCTCGGGCTTCTTCAGTCCCGCAATCCGCGCCGCCGCTTCGGCCCCGCAAGCCTCTTCGACGGCATCGAGGATCCCCGGCTTGGTCACCCGTCCGAGGTAATTGGCCGTGGTAGCAACCCAGCCCGCCTGGACCATGTCGAGGCCCGACGCCCGCGCGAGGATGTGCGAATGGTCGATCCGGCTCGCCACCGCGCGGGCCGACACCCGGCCTTCATTATAGCGGGTCGCCGGCTCCCACACCGCATTGACGCCGAAGGAGACGCAGTGCGCGAACAGTGCTGCCTGGTCATCAGCGTCGAGACCGGCAAGCACGTCCCACAGATCGGCGGTCGCATCGGGCAGCCGCTCGGACCAGCCTTCGTGCCGTTCGCGAATGGCCCGCGCGGACGGCGTATCGTTGAGCCCCGCATCATAGCCGACCATCGAATGATTGCGCAGCGCGATGCCGACGCAACTCGCCGAGGAGGCATAGGTGTAGAAGCATTCGAGAACGATGGCGTGGAGCATCGCCGCAAACGCCACCAGCGGGCTTGCGGCCAGCGCGTCGCGCAGCGCAAGGGTGCGGTGCGCGGTGAGGTCGGTCACGAGCTTGTCCGGAAGCGGGCGGACGAGATCATCCGGATCTTCGCCCTCGCCGGTGCCGCCTTCTTCCGGAGATGTCGCGCCGACCGCATCTTCCTGCATTTCGTCGCCGATCACGCCGCCGGCCGCTTCCTCGCCGCCCGCAGCTTCCTCGTCAACGGGCTCTTGCGGCTCGTCCTCGGGACGAACGAAGCCGCGTTCGATATGCAGCGACCCGTCGACATCGATGCTCACGAAGGTGCCGGCGATCGCCACTTCCTCCGGGTCGTAGATCAGCGGCTTCGAGACGAGCGGCGCGATCTCCTCGTCGATCGCATCGATCCGGGCACTGATTTCATCGGGGATGTCCTCGGCGCCCGCCCATTCGTCTTCGAGCCGGTCGGCTTCCTCGCGCAGCGCTTCGATCCGCGCCTCATCGTCGGCGCTCGTCTCGGCCGCCACGCCATCGAGCGGGCGGTGGCCGAAGGTGTGGCCATAGGGGAAGTCGACCGCCGTCTCGATCCACTTCCAGCCTTCCGCCGCGACACGCGCAACCTCGGCTTCGAACTTCTCGGCCTGCAGCCGGTCGAGCAGCGCGACGTCCTCGAGCCAGCCGCCGTCATCGCTTTCGAAGAGATCGCGAAGAATATGTCCGCCTGCCTCGCGATAGGCGTCGAGGGTGACGAACTGGACGCGCTTGTCCGATGCCCGAACCTTGTCCTCGGTCAGCCGCGCGCGGATATACCAGGGCTGCTGGGTGTGGCTCGAGGCGAGCATATCCCAGACCTGTTCCTGCCGCGCGTGATCGCTCGACACCGAAAAGGACATCAGCTGTTCGAGCGTCATGCCGTCATCGGCGTAGATGTCGTGGAGCTTGGGCGAGACCTCGGCGAGCTTGAGGCGCTGTTTCACGACCGCGGGCGTGACCATGAAGGTCGCCGCGATCGTTTCGATGTCGGTGCCCTGTTCGACGAGCTTCTGCATCGACCGGAACTGGTCGAGCGGATGCAGCGGTTCGCGATGGACATTTTCGGCGAGCGAATCCTCTTCGGCCGACACGGCATCATCCTCGCGGACGATGCAGGGCACGGGCTCGGTCTTCGCCAGGCGCCGCTGTTTCACCAGCATCTGGAGCGCGCGGAAGCGGCGACCGCCGGCCGGGACTTCGAAGCGACCGGTTTCCTGGCCCGCCTCGTCGCGCTGGGCGCGAACAGTCAGGCTCTGGAGGAGGCCGCGCCGCGCGATGTCCGCGGCAAGGCTGTCGATCGACACCCCGGCCTTCACGCGCCGCACATTGGCCTGGCTCAGCACGAGCGCGCTGAAGGGAATTTCCCGCGCGCCGCTGAGGGTGATTTTTGCCTGTTTCGTCATGATGCTTCTCCATGACAGGCCGCCGCGAGACTCTCTCCCGGCTCTCAGCCCGTCATGGCTCCGGCGCAGCCCTCTCCCTCTGAAGGGAAAGGACCACGCCGCCGGCGAACGCGAGATTTGCTCAGTGGACCGAGGCCAGAAGCTTGGCACCCTTGGCTTCCAGCTCGAGCCGTCCATCCTGATGCGGACGCTCGCGGGCCAGCGCGGTGATCCCCTGCACGAAGTCGAAGATCGATGCGGGCGGGTGCCCCTCTTCCTGCAGCACGCTGCGGATGATCCGCTCGCTCTCGCCCTTCGAGAAGCCGCGTTTGCGCAGGAAGGTCTGCCGATCGTCATCGTCGCGCGCGACGATCGCGGCCCGAGCGGCCTTGATGCCGTTCATAAAGGAGACCGGCGAGGAAGAGGCGAAGCGTTCGAGCGCGGGCGCCGCTTCCTGCGCGAAGCGACCGGCCGCGAACTTGCTGTGCCGGATGCTGATCTCTTCGAAGCCCTCGGCGCCCCAGATGTTCCGGTTCATGCAGACGGCGCGAAGATAGAAGGTCGCCATGCCGAGGGCTTTCGACCCGACCTCGCTGTTCCAGCAGTAGAAGCCGCGGAAGAAGAGGTCGGGATCGCCGTCGGGCAGACGACCGGCCTCGATCGGATTGGCGTCGTCGACAAGGAAGAGGAAGACGTCGCGGTCGCTGGCGTAGAGCGTCGTCGTATCTTTCATGACCTCGACGAAGGGATTGTGGCGCATCGTCGACCAGTCGAGGAGCCCCGGCACCTTCCACCGCGTGTCGCCAGTGCCATTGCCCGCGATCTTCATGACCGCGGCGACAAGCTCATGATCCCAGATGCGGCCATAATCGGGGCCGGTCACGGCACGCAGCTCGGTGCGCCCGTCGCCGGTCTCGAGCGTCTTCACCAATTCCCCGCGATGCGCGAGCAGACCGTGCTGCATGTTGATGCCCGCCAATGCGGCGGGAAGCTGGCGCAGATAGGCCGACGGCGCCCCGACGAGACTGCACATTTGCCCGAAAGACCAGTGCGTGGGTGCAACCGGCGCTTCGCGGTCGGGAAGGAGCAGGCTCAGTCGCTCGGGTTCGTCGGGCGCGGCGATGACGCGAATGGCGCGGGTTTCGACAGTCCGCGCAGTCGCGGTCTCGGCCCGCGCGCGCACTGCATCATAAAGGTCGGAGAGCGACAGGTAGCGCTCGTCGTCGGGCCGGGAGAACCATTCGGACGAGACGCGGCCGATGCGCCGGCCTCGCGAGATATCGACCTTGTAGCCCGGGGACGAATCGCGGGCGAGGGTGCTGGGTAGAAGTGTCATGGCGTGTCTCCGCGACGGGTCCGGAAGACTCTCTCCCGGTTTCAACCCGTCACCTGGCCCCTCTCTCCTCTCCCTCTGCGGCCGCCGAAGGGGGCCGCGCTTCGCGGCGGGACATCGCACCACCGACGCAGGTGCCGGCCGAGACCGCTTGCTGCTATCGCAATCGGGTGCGCGCCAGGTCCGGCTGGATGGGCCTGCTTCGGCGGTTATCCGTCGGTCAGATCGTAGAGGCTGCGATCATCCTGTGGGTGCGGCTCGAACTTCGGCAATAAAGTCGAGAAGAGCGGGCGCGATGAACCGACCGAAATCGCGGCTTGTTTTCACGTTCGATGACAGCGAAGCCGCCGCCAATCGGCCACGGGGAATGATGCTCGCAAGCTCTTCGGCCAGCGACTGCGGGTGTCTCGCGTCGTCACCCGCGAACAAGATGACCGGAACGGAAATGACGGCAAGCTCTTCGGGATCTTTAAAGGATCGGTCGCGACCGATCGCCGCAGCCGCGGCAATGCTCTCCGCATCGGAACGCGGGATCGCCTCGCAAACCATCGCGCCGATGATCGGAGATAGATGCGGCAAGAGGGGCTCCCATCCGGCCAGAATGCCGTCACGCTGTACTCGCAAGGCGAACGCCTCCATCATCCGGATTTCAGCCTCCTTTGCCTTATCGTCCTCGATATCCTCGATCCCGATCGCGATGACAGCCAGAACATAGGTCGGAAGATCCACCGCGAAGCGGAGTGCTATCGTCGATCCAAGTCCGGCGCCTCCGATGATGGCGCGCGAGAAACCAAGGGCGTCAAGCAACGCGACTGCATCGGATACATATTGGGCCCAAGTGTGGCGCGCCGTGTCGCGACATCGCGATCGGCCATAGCCGCGCACATCGGGAAGTATTACCGCATATTCGTCCGGGATTGTCTCGATCAGGGGCAGGAACATTGCGTGATCGGGTCCGCCACCGTGGCATAGCAGGATCGGCGTTGGATTCTCGATCCCTGGAGCCGCCGCCGACACCCAGGCAGACAACTCACATCGATCATCGCCCAGAAACCGGATCTCGGCCAGAGCCGCTTGCCTCGACATGATCGCCTCTCCTTCATTCTCGGGCCTAGGCGGTGTCTGCAGCTTCGCCGTCGCGAAGAAAGCGAGCGACGATGCAGCCATCATCGCTTATTCCGTCGCGGCGGGCATCGTCTAGAATGCCCTCCAGTTCCAGCCTCCCGATCGGGTCGTCGTCATTTTCCAGGAGACCGCGGGCCGATCGTTCGACTTCGGCGACGTCGAGCGGCGAAAGGATAAGGCGGCAAAAATAGTCGATCGAAAATTCTTCGGCTGCAAACATAGAGATTAGTTCGATCGCCGTGGGGCAGGCGTTGTGCACATATCCGCTCTTGCGGTCGCGCCTCTTCAGCCAGTTGTCATAGCGTCGTGCGACGCGCTGGGAAGCAAGGGTGTCGTCGAACCAGCAATCCAGGATGAGCACGGCGCAGCGCGCGACGCGCGACGCCTCGCGCAATGCTCTCGGCAAATTCTCCGTATGATGTGCGACATAATCGAGCGTCACGACGTCGAAACTGCGGTCTTCGAATGGCAGCGCTTCGGCACGACATGAAATGACGTCCAAACCCCGGGATCGCGCGCGGACGCAAGCTTGGGTTTCCGGCTCGATCCCGACAGTGCGGGCGATGCCCGCTTCGCGCGCTGCGACGAGAAGATCGCCCGTGCCGCATCCGACGTCGAGTAAGGTTGCCGGCTTGAGAGCGACAATTTCGTCGAGCAATTGGCGCTTATATTCCCCATGGGGACGGGCGGCGGACGAACGCTTCGTGGACTGGATCATCATGGGTAGGCGCATAAGGTCTCCGTCGATTGCGAAGACGATGCTGAGCGTTGGAGACTATGTCCGATAGATGATATCAGGACATAATGAATTCACTATCCGACAAGAATGCTCCTTCGGTCTCGATCGAGGTGGAACGAGCCACATTCCATGCACGAAGCATCGGGGAGTGGCACCGGCACCCAGTAGTCCAACTGATATACCCGAGCAGGGGGGTCATGATATTGCACACCCGTGAGGGACAATGGGTCGTTCCGCCCCAGCAGGGCGTTTGGCTGCCCGCGGACCATGAGCATCGCGTCGAGACCTCGGGCGGTTTCGAGATGTACAGCATATATTGTTTCGGCAGCATTCTACGGAGGCTGCCGAAAGAAGCCGGGCTAACTTCCGTGAGCCCCTTGATGCGCGAGATCATTTTTGCGGCCGCAGGCACGGGCGCAGGGGCGCGTCAGCGGCATCTGGCCTTCCTCTTCGCCGACGAGATGGCGTTGAAAATATCGCCTGCCCTGACGATCCCGTCGGTCACAGCGCCCCGTATCGCGCAAATCGCCGCGGCACTCGATCGCAATCCCGGCGACCGGAGGAGCCTCGAAGCCTGGTCGGAGCAACTCCATATCTCGAGCCGAAGCCTTGCGCGGCTGTTCCAACGCGATACCGGAACAGGCTTTACCGCGTTTCGGAACCAGATTCGGCTCAAGGCCGCGCTCTTGCGGCTGGCGCAGGGCGAGGCGGTCACATCGATCGCGCTCGAACTCGGTTTTGGGACGGCGAGTAACTTTATCCGCTCGTTTCGCGAACTGACCGGTGTAACGCCGGCACGCTACTTTCCCGATCGCAAGCGGAATCGAGACAATTAGTCTCCCGCTCTCACCGAGAGTGGCTTGGCGCGCAAGTTTTTGCGCAATCGGCGCGTGACATTCTGTTTTACCTAGCTGGGAGTCGGCGAAGTTGTATAGACGACTTATGAACCCTTCGCTCACTCGAAAATCCCCCGCTTCAGAATCTCGGCCCCGCGAGGCAACCCGGCCGCCCGAAGAGACGGGAGGCGAGGTGATGCCCCGGTACGTCGCCATCAAGCAAAGCATTTGCGATGCAGTGCGGGACGGCCGCCTCAACCCAGGAGACCGGGTGCCGTCGGAAGCGGAGCTGGTTCAGCAGTTCGACGTTTCGCGGATGACCGCGAACCGCGCTCTACGCGAGTTGCAGGCGGCGGGCGTCGTCGTGCGGCGCGCCGGCAGCGGATCGTTCATCGCAGAGCCAAAGCCGATCGGCCAGATGATTGAAATCCGCAACATCGCCGAGGAAATCCGGGAGCGCGGTCATGCGTACCGCGCCCGCGTGATCCAGAACCGCGAAGAGCGCGCCAATGTAGAGACGGCGCCGCTGCTCGAGGTGTCCGTGGGCACGAAATTGTTCCATTCGATCATCGTCCATCACGAAGCCGAATTTCCGATACAGATAGAAGAGAGGTTCGTTCTCGCGTCGATCGCCCCCGACTATGGCACGCTCGACTTCACGCGGATGACACCAAATGAATATCTGACGCGCATTGCACCGCTCGAACGGGTCGAGCATCGCGTTTGCTCGACGATGCCCGACGAGCGGATGCGCGGCATGCTGGGATTGTCCGACGGCGAACCGGTGCTCCAGATGACGCGCCGGACTTGGAGCCGCTCGCGCCTTGTGTCGCATGCCTGGCTGACACACCCCGGAACACGCTTCGAGCTGTCAGCCGCCTTTTCGATCGACGATTGAGGCCGGTCAGCCGGTGCGGGTGACCACGACCGGCTTGCGGCGCCGGCGCAGCCAACGGAAGTCGGCTTTGCTGAAGCTTTTGAACAGCAGGTAGAAGCCGGTTCCCGACAGCCATAGTACACCGAAGGCGACGAAGATGATCAGCGGGTGGTTGAAGCTCGACCGGTTGATATAGTCCATATTGTGGAGCATCCAGAAGAAGTCCCATGTGCGCCAGGTATCGCCGCGCATCACGAGAAAGCGGGCGGTATCGAGCGAGACATAGGCGCTGCTGTTCTCGTCGTCCGCGAAATCGACGCGCCACATCGCCCCCTCATGATCGCGCGATTCGAGGTTCGGCTTGGCGATTACGCTCACCTCTCGGATCGGCGCCTCGTTCATCATGGAGGCGACTTCGCGCGCCATGGCCTCGTCGACCCGGATGTGCTCGCCGCTTGTCGCGTCGACGAGACGGACGCCTTTTGCGGAGCGCACTTCATAGACCGGCCGGGTTCCGAGATCGCGAAGGATCACGCCCGTGACAGGTTCGCCGCGCGGCAGGGCCGCCACGTCGAAATATTCCCCCGGTGGCAGTGGATGCGCATGCGACATCCCGCCGCCGTGCCCGCCGACCTTATCCTTGTCGAGCAGCGCCATCACCGATCCGCTGAGCGCCCAGAGCAGGAACTGGAGACCCAGGATCAGCCCGACCCATTTGTGGATGCGCCGGAAGAAGAGCGGCGTCAGTCGGATGCGTTTCATGCCTGCTTCCTCTTGCGGCGTTTGAAGGACCAGATCAGCAACCACGCCCCGCTGATCGCCATCGCGAAGACGCTCCAGGTCGCGACGCGGAGCAACGGGTTGTTGACGTCGGTCCGCTCATCATAGTCCATGATGTGGAGCATCCACGCGAAGTCGAACACGCGCCACAATGCGTGCCGGCGCGAGATAAGCTCACCGGTCGTCGGCGACAGATAGAGCGTCGGGCGGTTCCAGCCCTCGAACTCGACCTGCCAATAGGGCGGCTTGCGCGACTGCATTTCCTGTGGCGCTTCGGTCAACAGCCGCACCGACACGATCTTGCCGTCGCCGGTGTAGATGCGCCGCGCCTGCTCGCGGACCTGGGACTCGGTAAGCGCAGGCAGCGGCGCACCCGAGCGGGCATCGAACAGCCGCGCCCCTTCGGGAGTTTCAGCGCGCCAGACGGGGCGATCGAAGAACCGCTGCAAGCGAACCTCGGACGCACCGGGCGCGGCCGCAACGATCCGCGACGGCGGCGCGAGGCCCGCGAGGTCGAAGGGCTGAACCATCGGCGCGCGCACGAGATGGTCGCCATGGATGGTGTCGATATGCACGACCACCATGTAGAAGCCGGTCAGCGTCCAGAGCAGCGCCTGGACGCCGACCACCAAGGCCAGCCATTTATGCGTTCGCCGGACGAGCAGCGGCCAACGGATCGCCATATCGATTACCCTCAGAACGCGGTGCGGAAGCCGACGTAGAAACGCCGTCCGAGCAGGTCATAGGTCATCGTGTCGGTGTTCGCATCGGTGAAGCTCTGGATATAGGGCGCCTTGCGATCGAAAAGATTGTCGACACCGACCTGGAACCGGGTCTTCTCGTCGATTTCGAAAGCGACCTGGAGATTGTGGTAGAAGACATTCGGCGTGCTGTAGCCGATGTCGCCGGGGGCCGCATTGAAGTCGGTCGCCTTGCCGATCCACTGGGTCGACCAGGTCGCGCTGACCCCGTCCTTTTCAGCGGTCAGCACGCCATAGCCGCGCCATTTCGGATAGCCGCCATTGCCGCCGCCGATAAAGCCGTCGAAGTCGATCGGCGCGCCGCCGGGGAAAGGCAGGACCACATATTTGTTGAGATAGGTCACGTTGACGTCGAGCGAGACGTTCACGCTGCCGATGTCATTGTTGTAAACGAGACCCAGATCGAGGCCGTTCATTTCTTCGCGGCCCGTGTTGATCGGTTGCGCGGAGAGGAAGGTAACCTCGCCGGTCAACGGGCTGCGGGTAAAATCTTCGCAGAAGGGATGCGAAAGATTCTGGCTCGCATAACAAATGCTGAGCTTTGTCGAGCCCGGAATAGCACGGATCGCATCCTTGATCTTGATGTCGAACCAGTCGGCAGTGAGCGAGAGTCCCGGAACCAGTCCCTTCGGTGAAATCACCGTCCCGACGGTCCAGGTCGTCGAGCTTTCGGGTTTCAGATTCTCGTTGCCGCCGACCGTTGTCAGGATCGTTGTACCGAGCTGAACATAATTGGCCGGCACGCCCGACGCCTGACAATTGGCGATCAGTGTCGCATTGCCGCTGGTCGAATAGCGCGAGCAGGGGTCGGTGGTCGTCAGATTGCCCTCGGAGACGCCGCCGAACAATTCGGGGACGTTCGGAATGCGAAAGCCGGTGCCGTAGGTGCCGCGCAGGCGGAAGCTGTCATTGATGACCCAGTCGACGCTCCCCTTGTAGTTCCAGTCGCTGCCGAACAGGTCGTAGTTCGAGTAGCGAACCGCGCCGTCGAGGGTAAGCGACTGGAAGAAGGGTGTGTCGGCCAGAACGGGCACCGACAGTTCGAGATAGGCTTCCTTCGCCGTGCTCGTTCCGGAGATCGGATCCTGCTGGTTGGTGTTGGCAATACCGAGCACCGTCAGCGGATCGGGATCGCGCCAACCCTTTTCCTTGCGATAGACGACACCCGCCGCGAAGGAGACGGGGCCTGCGGGCAGCTTGAAGAGATCGCCGTTGATATCGGCGGTGACCGTCGCAAGCTCGTTGCCGCCGCGGTCGCGCGACGTGAACAGGATATAGTCGAGAACCTCCGGGGTCAGGTCGCCGAACCCGAGATAGTCGGCGCAGGGGATCGTGGCACCGGCAGCAAGACTGCACTTGGTCGTATCGAGGGAATTCGCCACTCGCTCGAGATTGGCGATGTTGGTCGAACCATCGACCGCGGTGTTGCGGCCGAAGGCGCCCGCGATTTCCCATCCCCAATCGTTAGAGAGCTTGCCGCGGAGGCCAAACGTACCCTGCCAGGTATCGGTTTCCTGGAAGAATTGGCGCGGGCCGGGCTCGGCGAGGCGGCGCTGGATGAGGACGATATTCTGCCCCGTCGGATTGGTGGGATTGCTCGCCGCGATCGAGAGGTTGCGCAGCGTTCCGGGCGTCGCGATCTGATTCGACTTGCGGAAGGTGTAAAGGAATTCGCCGAACGCCTCGATATTGTCAGTGATGTCATAGTCGGCGAAAAACGCCGTGCTCACGCGCTCGACCGGGCTCACCGCGTTGAGGAACGGGTTCGAGTTGAAGTTGTGCTTGGCAGCGCTGTACGGCTCGAAGAAGTTGCCGTTACCGCCCAGCACCTGATTGAAGTTGATCTGCTGGCCGTTCGGCAGCACCGCGCGGCCGCCGATCGTCGAGGCGCTGTTCACGCAGCTCAGCATGCCGGGCGTGGTTTCGGCAAGCGAGCAAGGCGCGCGCGTTGCCATATTGACCGCGCTCGTCTTCTGATAGGTGACCGCCGCCATGAAACCGCCGCGATCGTTGCGGACGCCCCACAGGAGGTCGGCGGTGAAGTCCGAGCCATCGCCCTTTTCGGTGATGCCTTGGCGCACGCTGAGGCCGAGGCCTTCATAGTCAGTGCGGGTCACGAGGTTGACCACGCCCGCCATCGCGTCGGCGCCATAGATCGCCGAGGCGCCGTCCTTGAGCACATCGGTGCGCGCGAGCGCCGCGACCGGGATCATGTTAAGATCGGGCGAGGAGTTCGCGCCGGTGCCGCCCGCGACGAGGCGGCGGCCGTTG
Organism: Sphingopyxis sp. PAMC25046; assembly: GCF_004795895.1. Lineage (NCBI taxonomy): Bacteria > Pseudomonadati > Pseudomonadota > Alphaproteobacteria > Sphingomonadales > Sphingopyxidaceae > Sphingopyxis > Sphingopyxis sp. PAMC25046. The sequence goes on along the minus strand of NZ_CP039250.1, from coordinate 362,115 downwards.
AGCAGAACAAGCGTGCGCTTGATGCCGAGACCGCGCAGGTTCACCTGCGCCGTGCCATATCCATTGTTCGCCCAATAGGCGGAGGTCTGGTTGCCTGCGAAGCCGGCGTTGGCGGGAAGGCGCTGCAGCACCGTCTCGATATTGACGACGCCGGTGTTCTCGATCTGCTCGGCCGACACGACGGTCGCGGGGCCGACGCCCGCGAGATCCTGGCGACGAATGCGCGAGCCGGTCACGACGATGTCCGATCCGTTCGGAGCATCCTCCGCGGCGGGTGACTGCGTCGCAGCATCGCTCTGCGCGAGCGCTGGCGTTGCAAAGGTCGCGACCGCTGCGGCGCTGGCGAGCAAAATTGTCCTGGTCATCATAGCGAAACCCCCTGATGGTTGGCTGATTCCCCTCAGAGAGCATCAAATGTATATACAGGTCAATAGGAATTTATTGAATCATATCAATTGGTTATGAAGTAAATTCCGGGCGCACGATACCTACTAGATACGCACCCCAAAGCTCTACCCCTCATCAATTTTGAAATTTTTTCCGGCCTGAGCCTTTTCGCGCAAGGAGCCGGCGGGCCCCTCCCTCGGCTTGCTTATGAAATGACATGATTAAGTGGGTCGGCACAGCTTGGGGGCGCGACCGACTTGAGCCGCTCAATGCGAAAGTATCTGTTCGAGAAAGGTCCGTGCGCGTTCGCTTTTCGGCGCGGCGAAAAAATCTGCCGGCCTTGCGTCTTCGATGATCTGGCCCTGATCCATGAAAAGCATGCGATCGGCCGCCTCGCGCGCGAATCCCATTTCGTGCGTCACGCACACCATCGTCCGTCCTTCGCCGGCAAGGGACGTCATCACATCGAGTACCTCCTTGATCATCTCGGGATCGAGCGCCGATGTCGGCTCGTCGAAGAGAAGAATCCGGGGCTCCATCGCCAGAGCGCGGGCTATCGCGGCCCGCTGTTGCTGCCCTCCCGAGAGCTGCCCCGGATATTTGCCCGCCTGGTCGCCAATCCTCACCTTGTCCAAATAGGATATGGCGCGCGCCTCCGCCTCCGGAAGAGACAAGCCGCCGAGCAGGACGGGCGCGAGGGTGCAATTCTCCAGCACCGTCTTGTGCGGGAACAGATTGAACTGCTGAAAAACCATGCCAATGGCGCGGAGCGCCGCAACGGCCTCTCGCGACGCGTCGGTTATCCTGGTTCCCTCGATCAGGACGGCACCGGAGTCGGGCACCTCGAGCCTGTTCATGCAGCGAATGAGCGTCGATTTGCCGGAGCCTGAAGGGCCGCAAATCACGATCCGCTCGCGCGGGGCGATTTCGAGGTCGATCGAGCGGAGGGCATGATAGGCGCCATAATATTTGTCGACCTGCCGCAAGCTGACGGCCGCGTGGCCCGAGGCATCGGTCATGACGCCTGCCCCCGGCCGCGTATCGCCCGTACCCGCGCGAAGGCTGCGGCGAGGTCGGCGATCAGATCCTGCGGCGCTTCGAGGCCGGCGTGAATACGGATCAGCGCCCCATCTGCCTCGCCATTGGGAAAATCGCGGATCGGAGCGGGCCACGCCGGAACCGCGAGGCTTTCGAAGCCGCCCCAACTCGAACCGAGCTGGAACAGCGAGAATTCGTTGAAAAAGGCGCTGGTTTCCGGAGGGGTAAGACCATCGAGCTGAACACCGAACAATCCGGACGCTCCGGTGAAATCCCGCTTCCAGATCGCATGGCCGGGATCGGAAGGATGGGCCGGATAGCGGACCGCGACCACTTCGGGTTGCTGGGCGAACCATTCGATCAGCGTCGCCGCGGTACGCTGGTGGCGTTCAAGGCGGGCATCGAGCGTCCTGATGCCCCGGTGGACGAGATAGCAATTGTCGGGACTCGCGCAGTTGCCCCAGCGCGCCGCCGCATCCTTGAGCTGGCGGTAGACGGCATCGCTGGCGGCGGTCATCGTGCCGAGCAGACAGTCGGAGTGCCCCGAGAGATATTTGGTTGCCGAAGCAAGCGAGATGTCGACCCCATGGGCCAACGGTTTGAAGAAAAGCGGCGTCGCCCAGGTGTTGTCGAGAGCGGTCAATATGCCCCGGCTGCGTGCAACCGCCGTGATCGCGGGGACGTCGATCATATCGAATGTCTGCGAGCCCGGGGTCTCCATGTAGATGAGCCGGGTGTTGCTGCGGCACAGCCCGGCAATCTCCGCTCCGATATCGGGCCGGAAATATTCCACCTCGACCCCGAAGCGCGCGAGAACGTCGGTCAGAAACTTGCGGGTCGGCCCATAGACGCAATCCGCAACGAGCAGATGATCGCCCCCGGCCACGAAAGCCGTGAGGGCTAGCGCGATCGCGCTGGTTCCAGACGAGGTGATGACGGTGGCGCAGCCGCCTTCGAGTTCGCTGACGGCCTCGGCGAGCGCAAAGGTCGTTCGCGTTCCGTACAGGCCATAGATGACCTCATCGTAGAGACCCTGGTGCCGGTCCATATAGGCCTCGACGCTGCCGTAGATAATGGTGGAGGCTCGATCGACGGGCGGATTGATGAGGCCCCGCTGATCGCGCGGGCGGGGACCGCCGTGAACGGCACGCGTCGGGTCCTGCCAGGCGTGCCCTTTCGGGCTTGCCGGCTCCCCGGGCCATTTTCTGTCGTGATTATCCTGCATAGTTTAGTTTCCGTTCGATCTTCATGCTGAGCCGGGACAGGGAGAAACAGAGGAGGAAAAAGATTGTCCCGGTAAAAAGATAGGCTTCGGCGAAATAGGGTCGCCATTGCGCCTCGACGTAGGAGAGGCGGGTCGTCTGCAACAAATCGAAGACGCCGACGATGAGGACGAGCGTCGTGTTCTTGACCTCGCTGATCGAAGTGTTGACCAGCCCCGGCACGCTGACTTTCAGCGCCTGCGGCAACAGGATATGGCGCCGCGCCTGCCATTTGGTGAGGCCAAGAGCATGCGCGGCCTCGGCTTGCCCGACGGGAACCGCCAGCAGGCCGCCCCGGATGACCTCGGCCATATAGGCGGCAGTGAAGAATATGAGCGCGAGCTGGACGCGCGGCAGGCTGTCGATCGAGAGATAGGAGGGCACGAACAGCGGGAACAGGACCGCAGCGAGGAAGAGCACTCCGATCAGCGGCGTTCCGCGAACCAGCTCGATGAAGGCGACGCTCGGCCAGCGAATGCCGCGCCGCGCCGACCTGCGGCCGAACGCGAGGAGTATAGCCAATGGAAAAGCGCCGACCACCGCAAGGCTCGCGAGCAGCAATGTGACCGGCAGGCCGCTCCACTTCTCCATCGGGACATAGGAAAGGCCCGCGAATCCTCCTCGTAGCAGAAGTACCGCCACGGCGATTGCGCCGAGCCAGACAAGCCCGAGGCGGCTGCGCCAGAATCGCGGGACGAAGGAGAAGGCAAGGCATGAAAGCAGCGCGGCCGCCGCTGCTGCGGACCGCCACTGCTCGGCTTCGGGATAGGTGCCAAACAATATCAGCCGCGCATTTTCGCGGAGGAATGGCCAGCAAGCACCGCTGGCCAAACGGCAATCGGCCGCGCCCCCGGCGAAGGTCGCGTCGAACAGCAGCCACGAGAGCCCCTTGCCGGCGAAAGCCGCGGTCATGGCGAGGATCGCGATGGTGAGTATCGACTGGCGTCCTCCTCTGAACAGATTGCGCCGTATCCACGACGGCCAGGCGGTCGCCGAGCGCAGCGGAAAGGGTTCGAGGGGCGCCGACTGGATGCTCCGGCCGGGCTGCCCGGCGACGCTCCAGCCCAACTGGCGGGCATAGAGGCCGGTGACGAACGACAAGGATAGCGAAAGCAGCAGGAAGGTCGCGACGATCAGGCCGACGCCCTCGATCGCCTGCCCTGTCTGACTGATGACGGTATCGACCACCGAGACAAATTCGGGATATCCGATCGCGACCCCCAGGGAGCTGTTCTTGATCGTGTTGAGATGCCAGCTCGTCATCGGCGGTATGGCGATGCGCAGCGCTTGCGGCATCACGATCCGTCCCATTGTTTGCGCGGGCGACAGGCCGAGCGCTTTGGCGGCCTCGCTCTGCCCTGCGGGAACGGCGAGGATCGCGCCGCGGAATATCTCGGCCAGATAGGCCGAGGCATAGACCGAAAGGCTGGCGACCAGCGTCAGAAACTCCGTGGAGAGCGACAATCCGCCGACGGTTCCGAAGCGCCCCGCCCGCGGCAGATCGATCCCGCCCCACAGCAAGAGCGGCACCAGGGAGATGCCGGCGAAGGCCAGCGCAGTGCGCGTGCGAACGGCTCCTCGCCGCACGGCACCCAGCAGGATCGCACAGGCGACGATCGCGATGAGAAAGACCGGCCGTCCCGGATCGGCCAAGGAGAGCGCGGGGAGGTGCAATCCCCGATTATCGAGGTCGAACGGTCCGACGGCGCCCGGGCCGGGTCCGGGCAGACCGAACAGCAGCGCGGCGTACCAGACGAACATCTGGAGCAGCAGCGGAATATTGCGAACCAGCTCGATATAAAGGCCGGAGAGCCTCGCAAGCAGCCAGTTGGACGACAGGCGCGCCATGCAGACCGCGAGGCCGAGCAAGGTCGAGAAGATGATGCCGAGCGCCGATATCAGGAGCGTGTTGAGAAGACCCACCGCCAGCGCCGCGGCATAGGAATCGCCCGGCGCGTAAGCAATCAGCGTTTCGCCAATCGCGAAACCCGCCCGGTCGAACAGGAAACCGAACCCCGTCCGGATGTTTCGGTCCGCGAGATTGTCCGCCAATGTCGCAAACAGGCCGTAGGCGACCACAAGCCCGCCCGCGATCAGCAGCCAGGGTAACGCAGCGATGGCAAGCCGCCTGTGTTTATGAGTCATCGCATCGGCAACGGGTAGATCAGCCCGCCGTCCCGATAGAGCTTATTCTGTCCGCGTTCGACGCCGAGCGGCGTAATGTGCCGGTCGAAGATTTCGCCATAATTGCCGGTCGCCTCGATTGCCCGGTACGCCCAGTCATCGTCAAGGCCGAGCGACTTGCCGAATCCGGGCAAGCCGCCGAGCATCTTGCGCACTTCAGGGTCGCGCGAGGCCATCCGCATGCGCGCGGCATTCGCGCGGGTGACCCCCATTTCCTCGGCAGCGAAGAGCGCGTTCAGCACCCATTTGTTGATCTCGTACCATTGCTCGTCGTCGCTGCGCACGACTGGGCCGACCGGTTCTTTGGTGAGCCGCTCGGGCAGCACCACATAATCGTCGGGATGCGCGGTGTCGGCCAGGCGGATCACCGTCAGCGTGAAGGCATCGGTGGTCATTGCGTCGCACCGCCCGGCAAAGAAGGCGAGCTTGGCTTCCTCGGGATTCTCGAACACGACGGACTGGAAACGCAGCCCCTTGCGCTCGAAATATTCGGCGGTGTTGAGTTCGGAGGTCGTCCCCTTGGTGATGCAGATCGATGCGCCATCGAGATCCGTCGGAAGCCGCACACCCGATCGCCGGGGCACCAGGAAGCTCTGCCCGTCATAATACATGGTGCCGACGAAATTCACCCCGAGGTCGGTGTCGCGCGTCAGCGTCCATGTCGTCGTCCGCGACAGGACGTCGGCCTCGCCCGTCTGCACGATCGTGAAGCGCTTGTTCGAGGCGACCGGCATGAACCGGACCTTGCGGGCATCGCCGAGGACCGCAGCGGCGAGCGCCCGGCAGTAATCGACGAAGAAGCCCTGCCAGCGTCCGCGTTTGTCGAGATAGGACATGCCGAGCTGCCCCGTATGAATTGCGCAATTGAGCGTTCCGCGCGCGCGAATCCGCGCAAGCGTCGATCCCTTCGCCGCGGCGATTTCATGCCCACCGGTGCCGGCGGGCTCGCGGCCGCAGCCGCCGAGTAACAGGGCGCCTGCGGCGAGCAGCGCCGGTAACCAGCGGCGCGATGCGTGCGACCTATTCATAAACGAGGCTTTCAATGCTAGCGCCATAAGAAATAGCTATAGGGAGCGATGTCCGATGAACCTGCGTCACCTCGAAGCCTTCAGGGCCGTGATGCTCTCGGGATCGGTCACCCAGGCCGCGCAGTCGCTCAACCTGTCGCAACCCGCGGTGAGCAAGATGCTTGCCGAGCTCGAGCATCAGCTGGGCTTTCAGCTCTTCCTGCGTTCGCGCGGCAGCGCGCTCACCGTGACGCCCGAAGCCGACGCCTTTTTCTACGAAGTCGAGCGGAGCTTCTCGGGCATTGCGGCCCTGAAGCGGGTAGCGGAAGACATCCGCAACATGGCGACCGGCACGCTCCGGATCGCCGCCCTTCCGGCGCTCGCGGTCAGTTTCCTGCCGCGTGTGATCGCGGCCTTTCGCGAGACACATCCCGGCGTCACCGTTCAGCTCCAGACCCGCAGTTCCTCGACGGTGCGGCAATGGATGGCGAACCAGCAGTTCGACATCGGGCTCGCGACGCCGGCGCGCGAATTGCCCGGCATAAGGATGGAGCGCTTCCTGCGCTGCCCCGGCGCCTGCGTTCTCCCTGCCGGCCACCGCTTGGCCGTCAAGGACGTCATCCGGCCGGCCGATCTCGAGGGCGAGCCCTTCATTTCGCTCGCGCTCGAGGACGGCGTGCGTCACCGCATCGACCGCATTTTCGAGGACGCGGGCGTCCACCGCGAGATGGTCATCGAAACCCAATATGCGATGACCATCTGCGCGCTTGTCATGCAGGGGGTCGGATGTTCGATTCTCAACCCCGTGACCGCAGCGGATTATGCCGAGCGGGGCCTTACGGTCCGTGATTTCGCGCCGGAGGTCCATTTCGAATATATGCTCTTCACGCCGAAGTTGAGGCCGATGTCCCAAGTCGCTGCGGCCTTTATCGCGGTGCTCGAATCCCACCGCGACGCGATGTTCGGCTCCGACGCCAGCTGAAGACACAAGACGCCGCACGGCCCTCACGGCCACCGATCAGAAGGAGGCGGTCGCGCGGACGTACCAGAAGCCCCCGTTGAACCCCGTCGGCGCGAAGCGGAGATATCGGATCCCGTTGTTGATCTGGGATTGCCGCGCCTCGACGTCGGGGTAATTGTCGAAGATATTCTCGCCGCCGACCGCGAGCTTGAGCATGTCGCTAACCTTGTAGGACAGCTCGAGATCGACCAGCAGTTCGGCGCCGCCCGTCTGGTCGGCAGCCGGTGCGGCGCCATAGTCGGTCCATTTGCCATAATAGTTCGCGCGCGCGACGAAGCCGAAGCGCTCGCCCGCATAAGTGAAGGACGCATTGCCCTTCCACTTCGGAACGAAGCCCTCGAGTTCGAGCAGCCGCTCGCGGTCCGCAGTGATCACCGGCGAGGCCTTGATGACATCGGTTTTGGTATAGTTGCCGTTGAGGCCGAGCGTGGCCTTGCCGTCGCCGAGGTCGAAGCCCACGGTGAGCACCGCATCGACGCCCTGGGTGCGGCTGTCGAAGGAATTGGTGAAGAAGCTCACCTGCTGGAAGGAATCCCCACCGGGAATGCCAAGCGCCGCGAGCTGCGCACGCTGCGCCGGGGTGAGATTGAAATTGCCCGATACGGCGATCCGGTCTTCGACCTTGATGTTGAAATAGTCGAGCGTGAAGGTGATGCGATTGGAGGGCTTCACCACGATGCCGCCGGCGACGTTGAACGAATTCTCGGGCCGAAGCGGCGTCGCGCCGAAGAATTGCGCCACCGGATTGTTGGGCGCGATAATGCCTGCGGTCAGCGGCGCCCCGGTTATCGAGTCGATGTTGGTCTGGACCTGCGAGGCGTTCGACTGGCCCGGCGTCGGCGCCCGAAAGCCGGTGTTGACCGATCCGCGCACCGCGAAGACGTCCGAGAAATCATATCGCCCGTTGATCTTCCAGGTGAATTTCGAGCCGAAGTCCGAGTAATTCTCGTAGCGGCCGGCAAGGCCGAACTGGAGCGCGTCGGTGAGATTGCCTTCGAGCGACGTATAGGCGGCCCAGTTGCTGCGCGCGAACTCGCCCGCCTGGATGGGACTGAAGCCCGGGAAGCCGTTCGAGCCGACCGGCAGTCCGACGCGGTTTCCGGTATCGGGATCGATGACCGACGCGAAAGGACCAACCTGCCATGATGCGATGTCGCCGGCCGTGATCTCATATGTCTCGCGCCGATACTCGAGACCGCCTGCAAGCGTCAGCGGATCGGAGGTGCCGATCGCGATGGGGTAAGTGAGATCGAGATTGAAAGCGAGTTCGCGCTGCTCGAGCTGCCCCGGCTTGAAGGAGGTCGGCGACGCGAGGCCAAGCGACGGATTGACCGTATTTTCGATCCGGTAGGAAGCATGGTTCTGACCATAGGAAGCGCTGAGGTCATAGGTCAGGCCCGAGGAGAATTCGCCCTTGAGGCCGGCCGCCAGCGCCGCATCGGTCACCGTGGCACCGAAATCCGGGGTGAAACCGCCGGGAAAGAGCTGGCGGAAGCTGAACCGCTGTCCTCCGGGCGTATTGGTGAGCGGAATCGAGGTGGAAATGAAGCTGGCATCGGGGTTGCGGTAAAAGAAGGCCGTCGTGCCGCGGCTCCAGCTATAGTTGCCGAAGGTGTAGAATTCCATCTCGTCCGACAGTTCGATGCCGGCATTGACGAAGATGCGCGCCGCCTCGGATTCGGGATTTCCCCAGCGCTGCGCCGGGACCGGGACATCCTGAACGCCGGCATCGATGAGCGCCTGCGCGTCGGGACGCTGAATGCCGCGCGACGTCGTGCTGGCGTTCACATATTCGCCGCTGATGTTGACGAAACCGGCGTCGGTGAAGGGAAGCCCGACATTGCCCTGGACGAGGAAATCCTCGCCGTCGCCCTTATAGAATTGGCCATAGCGGGCGATCAGCAATCCGCCTTCGCGGTCGCGGCGCAGACCGAAATTGAGGACGCCGGCGATCGCATCCGATCCATAGAGCGCCGACGCGCCGTCACGCAGAACCTCGAGCTGGCCGATCGCGATCGACGGGATCGCCGAAAGATCGGGTCCCTGCGATCCCCGGATATAGGGAACATTGGTGAACTGGACCGTCGCGCCGCGATGGCGCCGCTTGCCATTCACGAGCACCAGCGTCTGGTCCGGCGGCAGGCCGCGCAGCGAGAAAGGCCGGGTAAAAACGGCGCCGTCGTTGCTGACGAGGCGCTGGACATTGAGCGACGGGACCTCGGTGCGCAGGAGATCATTCATGTCGGCCGTGCCCTTTTCGAGCAGTTCGGCACCGGTGATGATGTCGATCGGCTGAGCGGAATCGGCCGCCTTGAGATCGTTCCGCCGCGTACCCGTCACGACGATTTCGCCCTGCGACGCGCCTGGCCCCGGCGCCTCTTTGGCGTTATCCTGCGCGAAGGCGGCGGCGGCCGACATGCCTGCCAGGACGGCGATAATCGAGCCACTCGTGCGAAGCAATTTTCTCATGGTCCCCTCCCATTTGCGAAAGCTCTCGGCTTCGCCACCGAGCTATCTTCGCGGCCTTGGCATGACCAGAAATAATCACCACTCATCGCTATAAACGAGATGGTTATTCCATATGGTTATATCTCTCGCTGCGGCATCGAGCAGCGCCCGACCGCGCGGCATGCCGGGCGCGGCGATGCCGGACACTTCGCGCAGCTTGTCCTCGACCGCCCGGGCGACATGCCGCGTCGGCACATGCTCCTTATTTTTTGTCCATATCGTGCCCGGCATGAGGATCGGGTTCGGGTTCGACAGGTTTCGGCGCTTCCGGCGCGGCCTTTGCCCGCGGCGGCACAGCGGCCTTCGCGGCGGGTTCTTGCTTGGGGCGGGATTTCTCCGGAGGCATCGCTTCTTCGGTCGGCGCCGCCGGGGCAGACGCGGCGGGCGGCTCGTCCGCTACGGGCATGGTCTCGACCATTGCGGGCGGCTCACCGGCAGTGACCTCACTCTGTTCCGGTGTGACGTCGCTCTGCTGCGCGGGCTCAGTGCCGCATCCTGCCAGAGCAAATATCAGCGCGGCGGCGCTCGCTAGGGGAATGAATCTCGTCATATCTGTCTCCTCTTCGTGTCGGCAGGTCATGCGCGGAATTCAGAAACCTTGCCGTCGCTGCCGAATGCCATCACTTCGAATGCGTCCGCGCTTCCGTCCGGCATTTCCATTCCCGGAGAACCGCGCGGCATGCCGGGCACGGCGATTCCGCGAATGTCGCGTGGCTTGTCGTGGAGGAGTCTCGCAACATGCCGCATCGGCACATGACCCTCGATCGCATAGCCGCCGATCACGGCCGTGTGGCACGACGCCAGCTGGCCAGGCACACCATATCGCGTCTTTACGGCGGCCATGTCAGCGCGGTTCTCGACAGTCACATCATAACCGGCCTTGCGTGCGATATCCGCCCAAGCTTCGCAGCAGCCGCATTCGGGATCGCGATAAACGAGCATTCGCTTGGGGCTGGACGTCTCGGCGCCCGGCGCGGGCGCCGCGCCATTCTTATCGCTGGTCGCCGCCGGGCCCGAGGCAGAATTGCATGCCGCAAGCGCCATCCCCGATCCGACCGCAATCAGGCCGAAAAGATGACGGCGCGTCATCAGATTTTTCATGTCATTTCCTCGCGAGAATGGATTTCATCTGTTCGATTTCGGCCGCCTGCCCCGCGATGATGCCGCGGCAGAGTTCGCGTATCTCGGCATCTTTGAGAGAAGCCTGTTCACACATGAGGATCGCGCCCGAGTGATGCGGGATCATCGAACGCAAGAAGGCCGTGTCGCCGATCGTCGTCTGTGTCCGGATGAGCCCGAAGCTCCCGAAGAAGGCAACTGCCGATCCCAGCAGCAGGAACGTATTGAGACGTTTCGACGGGAACATGCCCGGCATTGCGACGATCATCAGCACGACCATCGGCGAGACCATCATCAGCGTCATGTAGAGCATGTTGAGATTATTGTAGAAGCTCGAGAGGCGGTCGATCATGACGAACATCACCAGATACATGATGACGCCGCTGACGATCGTCTGCAGCGCGAGGCTGCGATAGGCTGGTTTCACGGCATTTCTCCTCGACGTGTCGCCACCCCGCGAAACTTCTAGAACCAGGCCCGCACCCCCATCACGAAGCTGACGCCGCTCGCATCCTCGCCCGCGGCGCGGGCAAAACGCGCGGTATCGCCGACCTTGCGCGCCCATTCGACGCCGACATAAGGCGCGAATTCCTTCACGACCTCGTAACGCAGGCGAAGCCCGAGCTCGAAATCCGAAAGCCCCGAACCAACGCCGGTCTCGGGGACATCCTGGAGCGCAAAATTGACCTCCGCCATCGGCTGGAGGATCAGTTTCTGGGTGATGCGCTGGTCGTAATAGCCTTCGAGCCGGGCGAGCAGATCACCCTTGTTCGAAAGAAACAGCGCGCCCTCGACTTCGAACCAATAGGGGGCGAGCCCCTCGAAGCCGATCGTCGCATAGGTGCGGTCGGGGCCGGGCCCAAGATCCTGCCTGATACCCGCCTGCGCGTTGAAATAGGGTCCGATCGCCCGGCTGTAGAGCGCCTGTACCTCGGCGCTCTCGATGCCTTCGCCGAACACGCCCTCGCCTTCGCTCTTGATCGTCAGCCGGTTAATGTCGCCGCCGTACCAAGCCTCACCGTCCCAGCGGAACCCGTCGCGGCCCTTGCGCGCCTGATATTCGGCAAGGTTGAAGCTGATGAAAGCGATGGTCTGCGCACCATTCTCTTTCATCATGTCGTGGCGCGAATGCTCCATTTCGGCTTGGGGATAAATGCGATCGGCATACCAGTCGCCGGGAGGCGCAGGCGCGGTAGCATCGCCCGGCGGCAAATCGGTGCCGCTAGCGCTGCTCGTGGTCGCCATGCCTTCCATTCCCGCCATCGCGTCCGCAGATCCGCCCTTCGGGGTGCAATGGCCCATTTTGGCATGTTCGGGCGGGCAATCGGGATCGGACGGCTGCGGTGCGCCATGATCCATCGCACCCATGTCCGAAGCGCCCTTGCCTGGAGCTTCCGCCTCAGGCGTACAATGACCCATCGCCGCATGTTCGGGCGGGCAGCTTGAAGCCTCGGGTTCCATGTCCATGCCCTGCATGTTCCCATGGTCCATCTGCTCCATCGACCCTTCGGCGGGCGCTTCGGGCGCGGACTGCGCTACGGGTGCTGGCGTTGGCGAGGGAGCGGGTGTCGGCGCGGGCGCCGCACCATGCATCGAATGATCCATCGACTGCGCCGCGGCGGGCACAGCAAAGGCCAGCGGGGCGATACCCGCGAGGAGAAGCGCGACCCGGGTCATTCGCCGTCTCCCTTCGGACGGACGCTGACGACGCGCATCATCCCCGCGTGCATGTGATAGAGAAGGTGGCAATGGAACGCCCAGTCGCCGAGCGCGTCGGCGGTGAAATCGAAGCTCGCGATGCCGCCCGGCTGGACAAGCACCGTATGCTTGCGCGGCGACCGGTCGCCCTTGCCCGTCACCAGTTCGAAAAAATGGCCGTGGAGGTGGATGGGGTGGCTCATCATCGAATCGTTGATGAGGTTGATCCGCACGCGCTCTCCCTCGATGAAGGGGATGGGCTCGTGATAGTCGGACATCTTGATGCCGTCGAACGACCACATGAAGCGTTCCATATTGCCGGTCAGATGGATGTCGAGCGAGCGCGAGGCGGCGCGGGTATCGGGGTTGCGCTCGAGCGCGACAAGGTCATGGTAGGTCAGCACCTTGTGCCCGACATTCTCCAGTCCCTGCCCCGGCTCGCCCATGCGATCCATCGGCATCGGCGAGATCGTCTGAACGCTGGGATCGCGCTTGACCTGCGGCGCGACACTGAAGTCGCGCATGCTGTGCTGCATGCCTCCGCCAGATCCATGATCCATGCCCGCCATCGCGCCGCTTTCCCCCGCTGGCGTACAATGGCCCATCTTGGCATGTTCGGGAGGACAAGAAGGGTCGCTCGCCGGCATGGGCATGGCGCCCATATCGCCGCCCGAATGGTCCATACCCGCCATCGCGCCGCCCGACATGTCGCCCATGCCCATGTCCTTCATGGTCGCGAGCGGCCGTTCGCGGAGCGGCGGCACCTCGGCGACCATGCCAGCGCGCGGTGCGAGCGTCGCGCGTCCCATGCCCGAGCGGTCATTGGCCTCGGCAACGAGCGTATAAGCACGGTCCTCGACCGGGGTCACGATGACGTCATAGGTTTCGGCGACCGCGATCTGGAACTCGTCGATTTCGGTCGGCACGACATTGAGCCCATCAGCCTGGACGACGGTCATCCTGAGGCCCGGGATACGGACGTTGAAGATCGTCATCGCCGACGCATTGACGATGCGCAGGCGTACCCGCTCGCCGGGGCTGAAGAGCGCGGTCCAGTTGTCGCGCGGACCATGGCCGTTGACGAGGAAGGTGTAGGTCGAACCATTGACGTCGGCGACGTCGGTCGGGTCCATCCGCATCTTGCCCCAATCGATCCGCTCCTTGAGCGGTTGATCCTTGCCGGCAAGCAGGCCCGCCAGCGTCTGGCGCTGCATGTTGAAATGGCCGGGATTGACCTTGAGCTTGCGGAAGATCGCCTCGGGCGACAATTGACTGTGGTCGGACAGGACGACGACATGCTCGCGGTCGTAGCCGATCGGGTCGGCGCCCGCGGGATCGATGACGATCGGGCCATAATGGCCGAGCTGTTCCTGAAGCCCCGAATGGCTGTGATACCAATAGGTCCCCGATTGAACGACCGGGAATTCATAGACAAACTTCGAGCGCGGCTTGATCCCGGGGAAGCTGACGCCGGGCACGCCGTCCATCTGGAACGGCAGGATCAGGCCGTGCCAGTGAATCGAGCTGTCCTCGTCGAGATCGTTGACGACGGTGAGGCGCGCGTTTTGTCCCTCCTTCAGCCGGACGAGCGGCGCGGGCACGGTGCCGTTGATCCCGATCGCGCGACTGACCTTGCCGTCGATGCGCATCGTCTGGCGCGCGATGCGCAGCGTTATGTCATTGCCGGATACGGTCGGAAGCGGCGCGGTGATGCCGGACGACACCGGCTGGGCCCAGGCCGGGAACCATGCGGCCATCGCCGCAGCAGCCCCTCCACCCAAAGCTCCACTGACGAACCGACGCCTTTCCATCTGCATATTCTTTCCGACCGTTACTGACTGTTCCTAAAGCTATACGCAGGCGGCACGCCTGCCCCTCAATAAAAATGCCGGACGATGAGGAGATGCCGCCTGAACGAGCGGTCGAACCCTCAACCCTCGGCGCTCGCAGATGTTCCCGCGAGCAATTCCCGGAGCCTGGTCCGCGCTCGATAGAGGCGCGTTTCGACTGTTTTCTCGCTGACCCGCAAAATGACCGCTGTTTCGGCCTGGCTGACCTCGTCGACACCGCGGAGGAGCAACACTTCGCGCAAATTCTGCGGCAGCTGATCGATCGCCCCGCGAACCCTGGCGAGCTCTCGCCTGTCGGTCGCCGCGGAATCGGGCCCAGGACCATCGCTTGCTACGTGATGCGCATTTTCGAGCGGGAGCGCGCGGGAGAAAAAGGCGCGCACCTTTCGCCGTCGTGCCCAGTCGCGACATTTGTTGAGCGCGATACGGGCGATCCATGTGCGGAAGGGGCGTTCGCCATCATAGCGATCGAGCGCCGAAAAGCCGGAGACGAACGTCTCCTGCGTCAAATCCATCGCCTCGTCGGCATCGCCGATCTGCTTTACGATGAGCCGGTAGACGCCCGTTTTGTAACGGCGCAGCAACTCGCGATAGGCGTCTTCGCGGTGCGCGCGCGCAAAGGCCGCCAGATCCTGGTCGCTACATTGCGATAGGTCGGCGCTCACCGCGCATCGGCGGTCAGCGCCTTGACCACGCTTTTGTCGAACATTTCCGCTTGATCGGGGTTGAGAACCCCGCGCATCGCGAAGAGATGCTGGAGCGTTTCCTTCTGCAATGTCCCCATCACCTCATGCGTCTCGTCGATCGCCTCGGTGACGCGCGGTCCATAGCCATGCTCGGCTTCGATCGCCTGCGCGAGCCGGACATTGGCGGCGCGCATCTCGAGTTCGAGCGCCTGGCGGCGACCGGCGAAGTCGGCTTCGATCCGCTCGAGTTTCTTTTCCTGCTCCGGGGTCAGGTCGAGTTGGCCGTGGAGAAGCGCATGAAGTTCGGTTTCGCTGGCTTTGGGCGCATCGGCTACCAGACGGCCGATGAACACGCCGGCAATCGCCGCGGCGAAGGCAATGAGCCCCAAGAGAAGAAGACGGCGCGACGGCATCGCTACTGTACATCCAGCAAGGTGGAAGGCACCAATGCGCTAGGCGGGCCGAATGGGGTCAGGGGGCTTGCCGCGACCGCCGGCTGGGAAATCGCACTCCCCGCAAAGACACCGCCGCCGAGCGAGACAAAGGCCGCGAGCGCCATCAGGCGGCGCATCGCTACCGCTTCGCGCCGGCGGATCGCCAATGCGCCCATGATGCGATCATCGAGCGCATCGAGCGCTGCGGGCAGATCGATCCTGTTCAAAATGCGAAGCTCCTTATCCATCGATCGTCTCTTCAAACCTTTCCATCATTGTACATACGCGCCGAAGCGCCTCACCCCTCACACCAGAATATTATTCCGGAATATTTGAGGGCCATGCCGATATCCTGCGTATTAGCAGGACAGACACGCATTTGGAGGTGTTCATGTTCAAGTCTCTTCTCCCCTCTGCAGCGGCGGCTTTCGCTCTGCTTCTCATGCCGGCCACGGCAAGCGCGCACACCAAGCTCGTCAGCTCGACGCCCGCCGCCAATTCGACCGTTTCGAAGGTCACGTCGGTCAATCTTCAGTTCAACGAAAAGATCGTCGCCTCGACCCTCAAGACCGAGCTGGTCATGACCGGCATGCCCGGCATGGCCAATCATGCCCCGATGAAGGTGCCTTACTCGTCGATGATGGGCAAAGAGGGCAAGTCGGCGATGCTGATGCTCAAGCGGCCGCTGACAGCCGGAACCTACAAGGTCACATGGTCGGCGGCGGGCGCTGATACCCACCGCATGGGCAGCGAATTCAGCTTCACCGTAAAGTAAAAGACGGTGGGGGACCCCGTTCTGATCGGCATCAGGTTCGCACTTTATGCGGACCTGATGCTCATCGCCGGCCTTGCTGCGTTCCCGCTTTTTGCGCTGACACGGAGCGAACGCCTTGCGCCGCAGTCGATGATGGCCTCGATCTGGCGCGCAGAGCGATGGCTCTGCGCCGCCGGACTGCTTCTCTCCATCTTGGGGATGGGCGTGCTCGCGGCTTCGATGCAGGGTGTGGGGCTCCTCTCCCTGGAACTCCAGCCTTTTTGGGACCTTGTTCGCGAGACCGAGGTCGGCACAGCCTGGGTCTACCGGAGCGCAGCGCTGCTGCTCGCGCTGGGAGTCGCGATCTGGATGGTCCGCTGGCCGACAACTTCGGCCGCCGTACTCGCGGCCGCGGGCTCGGTGGCCGTCGCGAGTCTGGTCTGGTCCGGCCACGCCGGCGCGACCGAAGGCGCCGCAGGCACCGTGCACCGGATCAGCGACATCTTGCACCTGATTGCAGCGGCGGTCTGGATCGGCGCGATCGGCGCCTTCCTGATCCTGATCTCACCACGTCGTGTCCGCGAATGGCCGGGCGGACTCCAAATTGCGGCGCGGAGCCTCGATCAATTCTCGCGCGTCGGTACGATCTGCGTCCTCGTCATCGCCGCCACCGGCCTCGTCAACAGCCAGATGATCGTCGGCGCCGAGAATCTCGGCCGTTCCCTCGGCTCGCCCTATGGACAATTGCTTCTCGCCAAGCTTGCGCTGTTCGGACTGATGCTGGCGCTCGCGGCGGCGAACCGCTGGCGGCTGACCCCGGCGCTCGCGGCCGCCGTCCCGGGGACCGATACCGACAATGTCGACGCCGACCCCGACCTCGCGATTGCAGCCATGCGCAGAAGCCTCATCATCGAAGCGTCGGCCGCGCTCGCCATACTCGCGCTGGTTGCCTGGTTCGGTACGCTCGAACCCTTCGTCACCGCCGATCCGGTTTGACCCCAAGCACCGCCTCTTGGTCGGGTTCGATCATGCTCGGGACCGGCTGGGCGCTCATTGACGCGCGCATCGGGAGCAGCCGTCCCCATAACCATGTGGCGCACCAGATCAGCCTCGCCATCGAACGCGACCTCGAAATTTCCGGTGATGCCGACCTGATAGTTCCCGCCGGACACGCCATTGCGATAGCGTCGCATGTCCGGCACCGCCTCGGGCCGCCGGGCGCCCTCGTGCGGTCATTTTATCTCGACCCGCTTTTTCGTGCCGGCACCCGGCTGTCCGCCGGATCGGCGCCTGTCCTGTTGACGCCGATAGAGACAGCCGGACTAGGTGACATCGCAAGCGGCGCGGACGCGAAGCGCTGGGCGTCCGACTATCTCGACCGCTCGCAGGCGCGTCCGGTGGATGCCCGCCTGTCCGAAGTGCTCGCGGCCCCTGACGATTTGTCGACCGCGCGCGCCTTGGCCGACGTCGCCTGCCTTTCGCCCTCGCGCCTCCGCGAAATCGTCAGCCGCGACTTCGGCGTGCCTCCGGCCAAATTGCTGCAATGGCTCCAGCTTCAACGCGCCGTGCGGACGCTGGTCGGCGGCGGAGGTCTTGCCGACGCCGCGGCGGCGGGAGGCTTCGCCGATCAGTCGCACTTCACGCGCCGCTGCGCTCAATGGCTAGGCGTGACGCCTTCGGCCGGCCTTAGTGCCTTCGCGTTCGAAATCGTGCCCTGAGCCGGATGCGCCTCGCACCGCGTCGCCCCGGCGAAACATTCAAGACTGCCGCGCCTGTTTGCCCTTAAGCGTCTCGTCGAGACCGGCGATTGCGGCCGCAATCCGGCGGCAAGCCAAAGCGTCGAAAGGAGACGGCCATGCCCGACCCGAAACCCGTAGCAAGATCCTACACGCCAGCGGCAGGATATCACTTCCTGACGCCCTTTTATGATTTCGGCGTCGCGGTGACAACGCGCGAGCGCGTGTGGCGCGACCGTCTCGTTCGCCATATGGCGCTCGGCGAGGGTGACGTCATTCTCGATATCGGCTCGGGTACGGGAAATCTTGCGCTGGCGATCGCTCGCCATAGCCGGGACGTCCGCTATCTTGGTTTCGACCCCGACGAGGCAGCGACGCGAATTGCCCGAACGAAGACCGCGCAGATTGTTCCACCGCCGGAGTTTCGAGTTGGCTTTTTCGCGGCTTCGGCGATCGATGACTGGCCCCCGCCTGCCAAGATTGCGATCTGCCTCGTCCTTCATCAGGTCGGGCTTGAGGAAAAGGCACGTCTGCTACGCGAGGCCCGGCAGGTGCTCGCGCCGGGCGGCAAACTCTATGTTGCCGACTATGGGGAACAGCGCAGCCGCCTCATGCGGTTGTTGTTCCGCCTCACGATCCAGCAGCTCGACGGCGTCCAGGACACCCAGCCCAACGCCGATGGATTGCTCCCGGTGCTGATGAGAGAGGCAGGCTTTTGCGATGTTCGCGAGCTTGAGACGTTCCGCACGCCAACCGGTGCGATCGGGATCATCGAGGCCCGAAAGCCCGGGACCTGACGGCACGGGGCAAAGAAAATCCAAGGGATAACCGCTCTTCTTGCGTATCGATAGAAGCGGCTCCATTCTGGAACCGCCAGGAACGACGCCAACGGCGAACTCGACCGGTGGCGTTTGGACCGCCCCGCCGCGAGGCGGGCATCCGACACATACGGGAGCGGCGGCGATGCACGATCATCAGGGCGCAGAAAAAGGCAGCGGGAGCACGACTGATCCGGTCTGCGGCATGATGGTCGATCCGGCCACCACACCTCATATCGCGACGCATAGCGGCAAGCATCACTATTTCTGCAGCGCAGGCTGCCTCGCCAAATTCGAGGCCGATCCCGATCTTTATGCCGCAAAACGCGAGCCGGCCGCAGCCGATGCACCCGAAGGCGCCATCTGGACCTGCCCGATGCATCCCGAGATCCAGCGCGCCGGCCCCGGAAGCTGCCCGATCTGCGGCATGGCACTCGAGCCCGTCATGCCGACAGCATCGGGCGGCCCCAGCGAAGAATATCGCGATATGCGGCGGCGCTTCTGGATCGGGCTCCTTCTCGCACTCCCGGTGGTTGCGCTCGAAATGGGCGGCCATCTGACAGGCCTCCACCAATATGTCGGCCGCCAGACGAACAACTGGGTCCAGATGCTGCTCGCGACCCCCGTCGTTCTATGGGCGGGCTGGCCCTTCTTCGAGCGCGCCTGGCTCTCGATCCGCAACAAGAGCCTCAACATGTTCACCCTCATTGCGATGGGGACGGGCGTTGCCTGGGGCTACAGCATGATCGCGGCGATTCTCCCGCAAATCTTCCCGGCAGCCTTCCGCGCCGCCGATGGCTCGGTCGCGGTCTATTTCGAGGCCGCCGCGGTCATCACGGTGCTGGTGCTACTCGGGCAGGTGCTCGAACTCAGGGCCCGCGAGACGACGAGCGGCGCGATCCGCGCGCTCCTTGACCTGACACCGAAGCTCGCCCGGCGCGTCCGCAGCGATGGAAGCGACGAGGAGGTAGCGCTCGAGGAAGTCGCGGTCGGCGACATGCTGCGCATCCGTCCGGGCGAAAAAGTCCCCGTCGATGGCATCGTCGTAGAAGGCCGCGGCACGGTCGACGAATCGATGGTCACGGGCGAATCGATGCCGGTGACCAAGGCGGCCGGCGCGGCGCTGATCGGCGGAACGATCAACCAGACGGGCGGCCTGCTCATGCGCAGCGAGAAGGTCGGGCGCGACACGATGCTCGCGCGGATCGTACAAATGGTCGCCGACGCGCAGCGCAGCCGGGCGCCGATCCAGCGTCTCGCCGATACCGTTTCGGGCTGGTTCGTGCCCGGCGTCATCGTCGTCGCCATTGTCGCTTTCGTTGTTTGGTCGCTTCTGGGGCCCGCGCCCGCCATGGCCTATGGCCTTATCGCCGCCGTCTCGGTGCTCATCATCGCCTGTCCCTGCGCGCTCGGCCTCGCGACGCCAATGTCAATCATGGTCGGCGTGGGGCGCGGCGCCGAAGCCGGCGTGCTGATCAAAAATGCCGAGGCGCTTGAGCGGATGGAGAAGGTCGACACGCTCGTCGTCGATAAGACCGGGACGCTGACCGAAGGCAGACCCTCGGTCGTCGCCATCGAAGTCGCCGGCGGCTTC
The DNA here is from genome assembly GCF_004795895.1 of Sphingopyxis sp. PAMC25046. Lineage (NCBI taxonomy): Bacteria > Pseudomonadati > Pseudomonadota > Alphaproteobacteria > Sphingomonadales > Sphingopyxidaceae > Sphingopyxis > Sphingopyxis sp. PAMC25046. Next base: position 342,019 of record NZ_CP039250.1, on the reverse strand, counting down.
GAGGAGCAGGATCTGCTCCGGATTGCCGCGAGCCTCGAGCGCAGCAGCGAACATCCATTGGCGGCCGCGATCGTCAAGGCCGCCGAGGACCGGGGCCTCGCGCTGGTCGAGCCATCGGGGGTCGACCAGCCGGTCGGCAAGGGTATCGTCGGGGTCGTCGACGACAAGGCGATAGTCCTCGGCAATGCGAGCTTTCTTGAAGAATATGACGTCGATCTGGGCGCGCTCACCGAGGCAGCCGACCGCCTTCGCACAGACGGCGCGACGGCGATTTACATCGCGGTCAATGGCAAGGCGGCCGGGGTCATCGCCATCGCCGACCCCGTCAAGGAAACGACGGGCGACGCGCTCGCTGCGCTGCGCGAAGCCGGAATCAAGGTCATCATGCTCACCGGCGACAATCGCGTCACCGCCGAGGCGATCGCGCGGCGCCTCGGCATCGACGACGTCGAGGCCGATGTCCTCCCCGACCAGAAGAGCGCGGTCGTGCAGCGGCTGCGCGAAGAGGGCCGGATCGTCGCCATGGCCGGCGACGGGGTCAACGACGCCCCCGCGCTCGCCGCCGCCGACGTCGGCATCGCGATGGGCTCGGGAACCGATGTCGCCATCGAAAGCGCGGGTGTGACGCTACTGCGCGGCGACCTTCTGGGCATCGTGCGGGCGCGGCATCTCAGCCATGCGACGATGGCGAACATCCGTCAGAATCTCTTCTTCGCTTTCGCCTATAATGTCGCCGGGATTCCCGTCGCTGCGGGCGTGCTCTATCCGATTTTCGGACTATTGCTCTCGCCGGTCATTGCCGCCGCTGCAATGGCACTCTCGTCCGTCAGCGTCATTGCCAATTCTTTGCGGCTGCGCTTTGCCAGAATCTGATCGAAACCACGGGAGGCACTCGTGAAGTGTCGGCACAACAAGGGGAAATGATATGAGACGACTGACGATTACAGCAATCGCATTGGCCATGCTGGTGGCCGTCCCGGCTCAGGCGACCGAGCCTGCGGATTTTCAGGGCGCGGCGGCAGCGCTCGCGCAGTATAAATCGGCGATGGAGAAACTGGACCTGACCGGCGTCGAGGCCCTCTTTTCGCCAGACGCCCAGATATTCGAATCCGGCGGCGTTGAAGGGAATTTCGCCCACTATCGCGACCATCACCTGGGTCCCGAACTCAAGGAATTCAAATCCTTCACCTTCCGCAATTACAAGATTTCGGTTCGCGGCGAAGGAAATATCGCGATCGCAACCGAGACCTACAGCTTCTCGATTGTGCTCGCGAGCGGCGAGACCATCGAACGGGATGGCGTCGCTACGAGTGTCCTCAAACAGGACAACGGAAAGTGGCAGATCTTCAATCTCCACAGCTCCTCACGCAAGCCGAAGGTGCGACCGGCGGGTGGCAGCTGAGCGGGCAAAAAAGGGGCTAGTCCTCACGATCTCTCCGAACCCACACCTAGCAGGACGCATGAGCCCGAGCGGGTGTGGGCACCCTGAAATGGCTCGTCGCGGCAAGTACGGAAACGCCTGCCTCGTCTGTGACAAGGGCAAAGCTGTTGGGGTGCGTATCATCTGTTGAACAGCCGCCGCATTGCGTTCGGCTGCAAAGCTCAAGGCCTGTTATGCGGGAGATAGATAATGGAGCGATTTCGAACTTTCGATTTCCGAAAGCATATGCCGAGCGTGACGTTCACGCTGCTGGCGGTGGCCCTGATAGCGGGCGCGGGTGCGATCACCGTCTATCTCGGCCTATATAATATAGCGGCCGATGCCCCCCATAACCGGCTGACTTACAGCGTCATCGAAACATTCAGGGAGAAGTCCATCGCAGCGCGATCCGGATCGATCGCGGTGCCGGCAGATTTGGCGGCTCCGGCGCGGATCGCGTCGGGCGCAGGTCTCTATACCGAGATGTGCAGCGGCTGCCATCTCGCGCCCGGGATGGAAAAGACCGAAATGAGTCAAGGGCTGTATCCGCAAGCGCCCGTCTTGTTCAAAGGTTCGGAACGTTCGGCTGCGGAGCAATTCTGGATCATCAAGCATGGCATCAAGATGACCGCCATGCCGGCCTGGGGGAAAACGCATGATGATCGTCTCATCTGGGATATGGTCGCGTTTGTCCGAAAACTCCCTGGCCTGTCGCCGGCACAATATCAGGCTATTACGCAGAATGCGCCAATGGACCATGACGCGATGATGAAGGGCATGACAGAGGCGGAAGGCGCGAGTCAGAAACCAAGCGGAGCGGGCGAACACGCAGGGCACTGAGGTCGTCGACAATTATGCAGCGCCGGGCGTGAACGGGCTCGTTTCGACCTTCCATTCCCGCCCACCTTGCCGGTGGGACGGAAGGTTTCGCCTTTCGCAAAGGGCCGAATCGAGCGAACTGTCTTGGCCGGCAAGCCGCAGGTGGAAAACAGCAATTCGGAATGGATCAAGCGGGGGCTATAAACATGAAGCGCGACCTTGTTCGCGAACTGATCGAGCGCTGGCGCGGCGATTCCGGCTCGACCTATCAAAGCTGGTTCCTGTGGGAGGAGCGACTGAAGAATTTTCGGTCGATCAGAAGAGGCATCTCGCAGGTCGTCGCCGAAATTGAGGCCGGCACCTTCGGAGCGGCATATCGGGGCTCGTCATTGGAGATCATTGTTCATTCAATCGCCGAGCAACGACAGATTTTCAAAGGTGCGGATCATGCTTTCTTGTGGAAGCCCAAACTCCGAATCCCGGACATCTACGAGAACGCCGACAATCAACGAGCTTTTGGCAGACTTCTTCACCATTGCTCCTGTTGCGATACCGCCGAGGAGGTCGTCGCCGGGATCCTCGCAATCGATAGACAGAAGATCAAGGGGTTGGGTCCTGCGGTGGCCAACATTCTCTATTTTCTGCATCCCACTCTTGTGCCTCCGTTCAATACGGCAATCGTAAAGGGCTACAACGCGCTAACGGGTGCGAATGTGAAGCTTGGCAGTTGGGAGCATTTTCTCGCGATGCGCGCGGGCATTCTGGATCTCAACGATCGCTACCGGGATCTTCTTTCCAACGATTTGGGGGCGATAGGAGGGCTGCTGTTCGATATCGGATCGGGACGGTTTCCAGCCCCACCGCTCAGCGGTTCGAGCGAAAATGCGCGCGATTGGATGGCCTTGCTGAATGAAACGCGCTCACAGTCCGACAAGTTCGATAAGGGGCTTGCAAATCAGAAAGAGACCGACCGGACGCATAGCGAAGTCCAATCCTGGCTTCGGGACCTCGGGCTTGCACTTGGATATGACGTCTGGGTAGCGGCAAATGACCGGGGGCGCCTTCATGAGGGTGTGCCGCTCGGGTCTCGATGCCTCGATAGCTTGCCGCATGCCATCGCAACCGCTCAAGGAAGCGATGCCATAAGACTGATCGACATCTTATGGCTCGAGCAATCGACGGCTACGGTCGCGGCGGCATTCGAAGTGGAGCATTCGACATCCATTTATTCCGGAATTGTCCGCATGCTTGATCTCGCGCTGAGCAGCGAGAATCTTCATTTGTCGACGCCACTTTTCCTGGTTGCACCCGATGCGCGAGAAGCCGATGTCCGCGCTCAGCTCCGACGCCCGGCTTTCAGCCGGATCGGTGATCTCGACATTTCCTACCTGCCCTACGCCGAGCTCGAACAGAACAGGGTCGCCATTGCCCGCTTCGGTACGGGCCTGAAGGCGATCAAGGCGATCTCCCATCCATTGCCGTGAGGCAGCCGACGACGCGTAGGCCTCCGAAAGCAGTTGGTCTTTGCATCCTCGCGGCGTCACAGGGAAAGCCGGGCATCGAAATCGCGCGCGCTACCGACGTTCAGGATGGGACTAGCCCGTATCTGTTCGTGCCATCTTACTGCCCGGCTCATCGTGCCATCAGCAGGGCCGTTCAAGTAACGGCGCCGGTGAGAACAGGGACATATCATGTCCTGCGTTCAGAGGAAGTATTCCCCCCGGGCGCAAGCGCCCAGGGGGACCGACGACCGTAGGGGAGTCGCCGGGGGACCTCGCAGGACGAGGAACCTCAGAAAAAGTAGCGCAGCTGCAGTCCATACTGGCGCGGCTCGCCGTAGATGTAGAGCGGAAGAGTAGGGTTCGAGACACCCGTCGCGTCCGTCCCGATCGTACTATAGCTCACATAGCGCTCGTTGGTGAGATTTCGGCCATAAAGCGCAATTTCCCACGCTTCGCTCGCCGGCTGCCATGTGACACGCCCATTTATAAGGGTCGTGGCGTTTCCGGAAAAAAGCGGATTGTTGCTGGGCTTGAAAAAGACGCTGTCGCGCCAGGAGATATCGGTCCGTAATGTCAGCATTCCGCCGCCCAGGGAGGCCTTATATTCTCCGCCGAAAGTGATGTTCCACTTCGGCGCGTTCGGCAGCCGCTTGCCCTTGAGGCTTGCGCCGACGTCGTCAAAATAGACATCGTAGCGCGCATCGAGATAAGCGATCGTGGATGTAAGCGTCAGGCGATCGAACGGCCGTGCCATCAGTTCCGCTTCAACGCCCTTGATCGTCGCCTTGCCGGCGTTGGTGGTACTGGCAACGCCATTATTATACTCGACCACCTGAAGATTGGTGTAATCATAATAGAAGGCGGAAAAATTAGCTCGAAGCCGGCGATCGAGGAGCGTCGACTTCAGGCCGACTTCGTAGCTCCAGACATACTCCGGGAGGAAAGGCCGCCCGTCTCCCAGCTGGAATCCACCCGATTTGAACCCGCGGGTTGCCGACGCATAAGCCATGACGTCATCGGCAAGGTCGTAATCGATCCCAATTTTCGGAGTCCAGGCGGTCCAGGATGATTTGGGCTGACCGGCATCGACCTGATTTCCGTTCAGCAGGACACGATATCCGAAATCCTTTTTTTCGTATGAGTATCGAAGCCCTCCGGTCAATCGCAGGCGGTCGATGAGTTCGTAGCTTGCTTGTCCGAAGAGCGCGAATGCATTCGTCGTATTGTTTTCCGGGATCGCGAGCCGACGACCCGGTTCGATGATCCGTATTTCGTCGTTGCCCTTTTCATTCAGATAGAATGCTCCGACGATCCAGCGCAGCTTGTCCGCATCGTTGTTGAGAAGTTGGAACTCTTGCGTGAAACTGCGGGAACGTTCGTAAAATTCGATATCGCGGAGGAAGAGGTCAGTCGAGTCAACGTCGAGCGCCTGGACGACCTTGCTCTTGCGCAGCGCCGTAATCGAGCGGAGCGTGACCGGGCCGCCGTCCCAGTTCATGGTCGAGGACACGCCCCAGGCATCGACATCGTAACGCGGCAGGCGGTCGAGTGCGGCCTCTTTGTCATTGGCCGGGATCGTCGCCCCCGCATCGACGAAGCCTTGCGGATAAAAGGGCCGAACAGACCGCGCGCCGGTCTCGCGATCACGGCTGGCATCCGCCCGCAACACGATCTCAAGACGGTCGCTCGCGTCAATCGCAAGCGTCAGTCGTCCAGCGAGATTATCTTCGTTTTGGTATCGCCGTCCCGAGACGACGTCGCGGTAGATGCCGTCGCGCTGGTTGGCAAGCAAGGTGAGGCGGCCTCGGACGCCCGCTCCAAGCGGTCCAGAAATCGTGCCGCTCAGCGAGCGCTTCTCGTAATTTCCGACGGTGAGCCCCAGCGCGCCAGTCAAATCCTCCGTAGGCATTTTGGAAATGATGTTGAGTGTGCCGCCGGCGGAGTTGCGACCGAAGAGAACGCCTTGCGGTCCGCGCAGCACCTCGATGCGTTCGACGTCGAACAAATCCTGATAGCTTGTGGTCGGGCGCGAGATGTAGACGCCGTCATAATGGACTGTCGTGCTGGGGTCGGTCGCAACGCCGAACGCCGAGGTGCCAATTCCACGAATATTGATGATCGCCATGGAATCGTTGGTGATCGACACGCCCGGCACAAAAAATTGGAGGTCTTCGACGTTTGATATGCCCGTTGCCGTAAGCGCCTCGCCGGTCATCGCTGTCACCGAGACGGGAACGGACTGCAGATTTTCCTCGCGCTTCTCCGCCGTTACGATGATCTCGGCGAGGCCGTCCGACTGGGCTTCCTGAGCCTGCGCGGGAAACGCGACCGCCACCGCAATCGCCGCCATCGAGCTTCGCTGCATTGCGCGCTTCGTCGACGAATAACAGTATAATTTGTTCATTATGCTTCCCCTGTTTCGAAGAACTGCCCTTTCGCGCAGCCCAAATGAGTTTCGGGGAAGTCGAGGACAAAAACATGCATGCCCGGAAACCGCTGCTTACGGCTTCCGAGTTCAAGCACCCAACATCCCCTACTGACATTGATTACGCACCAGAACGACTCATCCCTCAAAAATGGTTCGGGCGACGTAAAACCATTGGAATTGGGCTCCCCGATTTGTTCAGATCGCCAGGATGAAGTTGATCCGGAACGCCCAAAGGCTCCTACCTTCATCCAGAAGCGGCGCTTTTCGCTTCTGCCCCTCGTCGGAGCCTTGGTCGGCGCCGTGCACGTGACGCAATCGCTCGCTTGACCCTATGGTCAGGTCTTCCCCGTGGAAGCCTATTTGTTCGCTCTGATGCCGGTCCTAGCCGCGGAGATTCGATGGCGCCTGACCCAGGCACTTCGGACGGCCGTCGCAACTCCGGACGCGGCAGCGGCGAGACCTGCGGCTGCGATCCGCGCTAGCCTTCTGCTCGATGTCGCAGCCGGAATTACCATCCCATCGCTTGTAGCCGGGATGCTGGAACCATTTGCGACCGATTGACACCAGTTGGGAGGTGAGACCGGCCGTCAGCACCATCCGCCGCCAAGGCCAGTCGGGCTAGACCTGCTCGAACGCCGCTATGATCGGGCAGTGGAGCGTGTCGGCGGCAGCGCATTGGCGCGACAGGCCCATGAGCGCGCGCCGCGCCGCATCGAGTTCGGCGATCGTCTTTTCGATCGCCGCGATGCGCGCATCGGCCAGTTCGCGCGCTCGCGCGCGATCGCTCGACGCGTCGAGTTCGAGCAGTTCGGCGATCTCGGTGAGCGTAAATCCCGCTGCTTGTGCCGATTTGATGAAGCGCAGACGGCGCAGAACCGCCTCGTCGTAACGCCGGACTCGGCCTTCCGACGGGGCGCTGGCCGACTGAGGCGGAACGGGCAACAGGCCGCGGCGTTGGTAATAGCGGATCGTCTCGACATTGACGCCGCCCTGCCGGGCAAGCTGGCCGATGGTCATGTCACGCAAGGCCTTGACTCCGTACTATGGTACGGAGCCTATATAGCGGGAAGCGATCGGGAATCAAGAAAGGCGAATCGATGAATATGCAGGTTCAGCGCGCGAACGAAAGCGCGCCAGCGCACACTGGTGCGGCGGTTTCGGGCAAGCCGCGGGCGACCATCTATCGCATGGTGATGGAGCAGCATATCTGCCCCTATGGCCTGAAGGCGCTGCATCTGTTGCGCAGCCGCGGCTATGACGTCGAGGATGTCTGGCTGACGACCCGCGAGGAAACCGACGCATTCAAGGCGAAACATGGCGTCGCGACGACGCCGCAGACCTTCATCGAAGGCGAGCGGATCGGCGGTCTTGACGATCTGAGGCGCCATCTCGGTCTGAAAGTCCGCGATCCTAAGGCGCTTACCTATAAGCCCGTCATCGCGCTCTTCTCTATCACCGCGCTGATGGCGCTGGCCGCCAGCCAAGCGGTGTCGGGCACGCCCTTCACAATCCGTGCCGCCGAATGGTTTATCGGGTTCAGCATGGCGTTGCTTGCCTTCCTCAAGCTCCGCGACATCGAGAGCTTCTCGAGCATGTTCCTGAACTATGACTTGCTCGCCAAACGCTGGGTACCCTATGCTACCATCTATCCCTTTGCGGAGGGTCTTGCCGGCATCCTGATGATTTCTGGCGCGCTGAACTGGATATCGATTCCGGTGGCGCTGTTCATCGGGATCATCGGCGCCGTGTCGGTGTTCAAGGCGGTGTATATCGACAAGCGCGAACTCAAATGCGCCTGCGTCGGCGGCGACAGCAATGTGCCGCTGGGTTTCATCTCACTGACCGAAAATCTGATGATGATCGCCATGGCGCTGTGGATGCTGGTCGCGCCCGCCGCCATGACAATGGGCCATTCTTAACGGGTCCGGCGTAACCACGACGGGACAGTCGGCGAACAAGTGAGCGGGATCTCCACCCCGGTTTAGATTGACGCCAAGTTTGACAAGGATCATGCTTCGACCGTGAAACGCTGGCTCACCTTTCTACTTCTTGTCGGAGCCTTACTCGGCCTTCTGGCGCAGGAGACCGCATTCGCCTCGGCGCCCGCGCTCCCGTCGGCCGAGACGGCGTTCGCGGCGGCGATGAGCGACGAATGCGCGGAGATGATGGGGATTAAAAAATCCCAGAAGAGCGCTCCGTGCAAGGGCCTCACGCTCGACTGCATCGCCAAGATGGGCTGCGCGCTACCGCCCGCCGTCGTCTCTCCGGCTACCCCCCTTGCCGAAAAGACATTTGTCGCCGGCTCTTTCGATCCGCTTCCTGTCCGGCGCCTCGCCGGAAGAACATTCGGCCCCGAACCCGACCCGCCCCTATTTCTTGCCTGAATTGCCGACGCGCACCGGCTCGTCCCGGCGCGCGGTTTCACGCTTTTCAATCAAGGAATTCAACATGAAACCGTTTTTTGCCGTTGCCGCGCTCGCGGCAGCAACGCTTGCCGCTCCCGTCCTCGCCCAAGAACCGTCCGGCGGCCATCATGAATGGCAGACCCGCCAGGTGCCAGGGCCGAACAAGTCCAATACCACCTCGCGAGTCCGCGTCTGGGTCAAGGACAAGCCGGGACAGATGGCGCATTGCGACTGCGACATGATGAAGGTGAGTCCGGCGGACTGCATGAAGAATATGTCCGGCGACCAAAGGATGCCCCCGCAAGGGTAACGGTCTTTCTTCCCCGGCGTACAGACGCCGGGGAGGCTTTCGCCCAGTCCACAGCAGGGGGACATCATGCGCCCATATTTTACGGCAGCCTTGCTTGCGCTGCCCTCGGCTCTTCACGCCGAGCCGATGACGCTCGATTCGGCGCTCAGCCGAGCAGCATCGGAGGCACCCGAACTGCAAAGCCGCGAAGCGGGCGTCGACGCCGCCCAATCGGCGGCGATCGCCGCCGACCGGCTGCCCGACCCGAAACTCAATATCGTCCTCCAGGATTTCCCGGTGACCGGACCCGACGCGGGCCGGTTCAATCGCGACGATTTCACGATGCAGGTCATCGGCGTCAGCCAGGATTTTCCGAACCCCGCCAAACGCCGCGCGCGCGCGACCCGCGCGCAGGCCGACATTGGAATCGCCCGCGCCGACGAAGCGGTCACCGCGCAGGACATCAGGCTCGCGACCGCGCTCGCCTGGGTCGATCTCTATTATGCCAAGAAGGAGCTGAAGGAACTCGACCTGCTCGATAGCGGCCTCGAGGACCTTCAATCGACCGTGACGGCGCGGCTTGCCAGCGGTGCGGCGCGCCCGGCGCAGGCGCTCGAACCCGATCAGCTTCGCGCCGCGATCAACGATCGCCGCAGCGCGCTCGCCGCCGAGATCGCCCGCGCCCGCGCGCAGCTCGCCCGCTTCACCGGCGACCCCGCCGCCGACACGCTCGGCGACTTGCCGCCGCAGTCGATCGACGAACAAGGATTGCGCGCCGGCATCGACGCCCTGCCAAAGCTCAGAGCACTCGATGCCCGCGCCCTCGCCGCCGACGCCGAGACCGGTCTCGCACGCGCCGACAAGCGACCCGACTGGAGCGTCAACGCGGCCTATGGGCGCCGCGAGCCCAATTACGGTGATCTCGTCACGGTCGGGGTCACCGTCGACCTGCCCTTCTTCTCGAAAAAGCGGCAGGACCCCAAGATCGCCGCGCGCGCCAGCGAGGCGATGCGCGCCCGGCTCGACCGCGAGGCTGCCAAGCGCGACATCGCGGCAGCGCTCGACGCCGATCTCGCCGATCACCGCATGCATCATGAGCAGCTCGCCAATGCACGTACGCGGCTCGTGCCGCTCGCGAAGAAGCGCGCCGAGCTCGATCTTGCAAGCTACGCCGCCGGAAAGCTCGACCTCGGGACCGCGCTCCTGTCGACTCTCGCGCTTGCCGAGGCCGAAGTCGATGCGCTGGCGCGCGAAGCCGAGGTCGCGCGCGACGCGATCCGGATCAATTATATTTATGGGGAGGCAGGTCGATGACCGATGCAACATCAGCGGCGCGCTGGCGCGTCGCAATCCTGGCCACGGTGCTGATCGCGGGCGGCGGCGGTTATTGGTTGGGACAGAGCGGCAAGAGCGATGCACCAACCGAGACGGCAAGCGGCGGGCGCAAGATCCTCTACTATTATGATCCGATGTTCCCGAACCAGAAGTTCGACAAGCCCGGCAAGTCGCCCTTCATGGACATGCAGCTCGAGCCCAAATATGCCGACGAGGGTGGCGGCGCGGCGCCCGGCGTGTCGATTGACCCGTCGGCGCGTCAGAGCCTCGGCATAAGAGTGGTCGCGGCCGAAATGGGGAGCCTTGCCGCAACCTTCGACGTCAACGGCAGTATCGATTTCAACCAGCGCGATGTCGCGATCGTCCAGGCGCGCTCGGGCGGCTTCGTCGAACGCGTCTATCGCCTCGCGCCTGGCGATGTCATCGGCGCCGGTGCGCCGATCGCCGAATTGCAATTGCCTGAATGGGGCAGCGCCCAGACCGAATATCTGAGCGTCAAGAAGCTCGGCAAACCTGAACTCACGGCGGCCGCGCGGCAGCGGCTGCGGCTGATGGGCATGCCCGAAGGCGTGATCGCCGAGGTCGACCGGAGCGGACGGACCGGCGGCAGACTGACGGTGCGCGCGCCGATCGGCGGCGTGGTCCAGACGCTCAATGCCCGTGCAGGCGTGACTCTCGCCTCGGGGCAGACACTTGCCGAAATCTCGGGACTTGGAACGGTGTGGCTCAATGCCGCGCTCCCCGAAGCGCAGGCCGGACTGGTGAAGATCGGCCAACCTGCCACCGCGAACCTCACCGCCTTTCCCGGCGAGGCTTTTACCGGGCGGGTCGTCGCGATCCTGCCGACCGCAGCGGCGGACAGCCGGACGCTGACAGTGCGCATCGAGCTCGCCAACCGCGGCGGTCGCCTACGCCCCGGCATGTTCGCCGTCGTCGCGCTCGGCGGGGACGCCAAGCCAACGCTGCTGGTGCCAAGCGAAGCGGTGATCCGCACCGGCACGCGCAGCATCGTGATGCTCGAGAAGGGCGACGGACGCTACCATCCCGCCGAAGTGGTCGCCGGACGCGAAGGCGGCGGCAAGACCGAGATATTGCGAGGGCTCGCCCCCGGCGAGAAGGTCGTCGCGTCGGGCCAGTTCCTGCTCGATTCCGAGGCGAGCCTGACCGGTCTCACGGTTCGTCCGCTGGAGCCAGCGCAATGATCGCACGCATTATTCGCGCCTCGGTCGCGGCGCGCGGGCTTGTCGTCGCTTCGGCGCTGATCCTGACCTTGCTCGGGATCGCCGCGGTGCGCACGACTCCGGTCGACGCCCTGCCCGACCTGTCGGACGTCCAGGTCATCGTCCGCACCAGCTATGCGGGACAGGCACCGCGGATCGTCGAGGACCAGGTCACCTATCCGATCACGACGACGATGCTCTCGGTGCCGGGCGCGCGCGTGGTGCGCGGCTACAGCTTCGTCGGCGACAGCTTCGTCTATGTCCTGTTCGACGACGGCACCGATCCCTATTGGGCGCGCAGCCGCGTGCTCGAATATCTGAGCCAGGTGCAAAGCCGTCTCCCCGAGGGCGCGCGCGCGAGCATCGGTCCCGACGCGACCGGGGTTGGCTGGATCTATGAATATGCGCTCGTCGACAAAAGCGGCCGCCACGATCTTGCCGAACTCCGCAGTCTTCAGGACTGGTTCCTCCGCTTCGAGCTTAAATCGGTTCCCGGCGTCGCCGAGGTCGCGAGCATCGGCGGCATGGTGCGCCAGTATCAGATCATCGTCGATCCGCAGAAGCTCGCCGCGTTCGGGGTGACTGCAACCGACGTCGCCGACGCCCTCAAGCGCGCCAACCAGGAAAGCGGCGGCGGCTCCCTAGAACTCGCTGAGGCTGAATATATCGTCCGCGCGAGCGGCTATCTGGAGTCGCTCGACGACTTCCGCGCCGTCCCGATCCGCACCGCCGCGGGCGGACTCCCGGTAACGGTCGGCGATGTCGCGACGGTGCAGATCGGTCCCGACACAAGGCGGGGCATCGCCGAACTCAACGGCGAGGGCGAAGTCGCGGGCGGCGTGATCGTCATGCGCGAGGGCAAGAATGCCCGCGAAGTCATCGACGGCGTGCGCACCAAGCTCGCCGAGCTCAAGCGCAGCCTGCCGCCCGGGGTCGAGATCATCACCACTTATGACCGCTCGGGGTTGATCGACCGCGCGGTCGACAATCTTACCTCGAAGCTCGTCGAAGAGTTCATCATCGTCGGGCTCGTCTGCGCGCTCTTCCTCTGGCACGCGCGCTCGGCACTGGTCGCGATCCTGACGCTGCCGCTCGGCATCCTCATCGCCTTCATCGTGATGCGGCTGCAGGGACTCAACGCCAATATATTGTCGCTCGGCGGCATCGCCATCGCGGTCGGTGCGATGGTCGACGCTGCGGTGGTGATGATCGAAAATGCCCATAAGCATCTCGAACATTGGGAGCGCGATCATCCGGGCGAGGAACTGAAAGGCGCCGAACGCTGGCGCGTCATCACCGACGCCGCCGCCGAGGTTGGGCCCGCCCTCTTCCTCAGCCTCCTCATCATCACCTTCTCCTTCCTCCCCATCTTCACGCTCGAAGGCCAGGAGGGACGGCTCTTCTCGCCGCTCGCCTTCACCAAAACCTATGCGATGGCGGCCGCCGCGATCCTCTCGATCACGCTCATCCCGGTGCTGATGGGCTGGCTGATCCGCGGTAAGATACCCGCCGAACAGAGTAATCCGGTCAACCGCTGGCTGACCCGCATCTATCGCCCGGCACTCGACTGGGTGCTCGAACGGCCGAAAAAAGCGCTCGTGATCGCCGGCCTCGTCTTCGCCACCAGCCTGTGGCCGATGACCCAGATCGGCGGCGAGTTCATGCCGCAGATGCACGAAGGCGACCTCCTTTACATGCCCTCGGCGCTACCCGGCATCTCGGCCGCAAGGGCATCGAGCCTGCTCCAGCAGACGGACCGACTGATCAAGACCGTGCCCGAGGTCGAGAGCGTGTTCGGCAAGGCGGGGCGGGCCGACAGCGCGACCGACCCCGCGCCGCTCGAGATGTTCGAGACGACGATCCGCTTCAAGCCGAAGGACCGTTGGCGCCCCGGCATGACCGAGGAGAAATTGATCGAGGAGCTCGACGCGCGGGTCCGGGTTCCGGGGCTCGCCAATTTCTGGATTCCCCCGATCCGCAATCGCATCGACATGCTTGCGACCGGGATCAAGAGCCCGGTCGGCATCAAGGTCGCGGGCTCGGATCTTGCCGGGATCGATCGCACCGCCAAGCGCATCGAAGCGGTCGTCAAGACCGTACCCGGCGTAGCGTCGGCGCTGGCCGAGCGGCTGACTGGTGGGCGCTATATCGATGTCGACATCGATCGCGCCGCCGCAGCACGCTACGGCCTCAATGTCGCCGACGTGCAAGCGATCGTCTCGGGCGCGATCGGCGGCGAGACGATCGGCCAGACGGTCGAGGGGCTCGCCCGCTATCCGATCAGCGTCCGCTACCCGCGCGAGCTGCGCGACAGTATCGGCGAGCTCGCGAGCCTTCCGGTCCTGACGCCGTCGCGCCAGCAGATCACGCTCGGCACGGTGGCCAGAGTCAAGGTCAGCGACGGGCCGCCGATGCTGCGCAGCGAGAATGGCCGCCCGGTGACCTGGATCTACGTCGACAGCCGCGGCCGCGATTTGCAGGGCCTCGTGCAGGACATCCAGCGGGCGATCGCGCGCGATGTCGATCTGCCGCCCGGCGTCAGCGTTTCCTACACCGGGCAGTTCGAGTTCCTCGTTCGTGCGACCGAGCGGATGAAGGTCGTCGTGCCGGTCACGCTCGCGATCATCTTCCTGCTGCTCTACCTGACCTTCCGCCGCTGGGACGAGGCGCTGCTCATCATGACGACCCTGCCCTTTGCGCTCACCGGCGGGCTCTGGCTCCTCTATCTGCTTGGCTATAACCAGTCGGTCGCGAGCGCGGTCGGGTTCATCGCGCTTGCGGGCGTTGCCGCCGAGTTCGGGGTCGTCATGCTCATCTATCTCAAGCATGCGCTCGCCGATCGCAGCGACGGCCACATATTGGCCGCGGTTCGCGAAGGCGCGCTGCTCCGCGTCCGCCCGAAGGCGATGACCGTTGCGGTTATCCTCGCGGGCCTGTTCCCGATCCTCGTCGGGACCGGCACCGGCTCCGAAGTGATGAGCCGCATCGCCGCGCCGATGATCGGCGGCATGCTCACCGCGCCGCTGCTGTCGATGCTTATCATTCCCGCCGCCTATCTGCTGATGCGAAGGCGTGCGGCTCATCCCGTCCAACCCGAAGGAGAAACGACATGAATAAACTCACTGCGATTACGCTCAGCCTTGCGCTCGGCGCTGGACTTGTCGCCTGCGGCAAGCAAGGCGAAGCACCGAAGACGGAAGAAAAGGCCGCGATGGCCGATGACACAGGGACCATGGCGGCCCCGGCCGAAACGAAGCATGGCAAGGGCACGGCGACCGTGACCGCGATCGATACGGCAAAAGGCCAGGTCACGCTCGATCATGGCGCGATCGCCGAACTCGAATGGCCGCCGATGACGATGGGTTTTGCGGCGAAACCCGAGCTGCTGAAGGACATCAAGGTCGGCGACAAGGTCGCGTTCGAGCTCAATTGGGACGGCAAGGCCGGGACGATCACCAAGCTCGACAAGGCGCCGTAACGCGCCGCCATTGCGCGCGGTGGCCCTAGTTGCCGCGCGCAATGGCTGCTTTGGGGCGCTGGCGGAAGACGGCTGTACTCGAACCTAGTCGGACAGCGCCTCCAGAAGCGGGCAGCCCCCGGCATCGCCGGCGCCGCACGCCTCGACAAGATCGCCCAAGACAGCGGCCATCCGGTCGAGGTCGGCGCGCTTGGCGAGGACGTCGGCAAGCTGGCTCTCGGCCATATGGCGCGCCTGATCGCAGCTATGGCCGCCGCCTTCGGCAAGAAGGAGCAAAGTCCGGACCGTATCGAGGGGAAACCCCAGTTCGCGCGCGCGGCGCACAAATGCAAGGCGCCGCACACCAGCTGAATCATAACGGCGAAATCGCCCGTACCGGACCGGCGCGGGCAGAATGCCGATGCGCTCATAATAGCGGATCGTCTCGATATTGCAGCCGGTAAGCCGAGAAAGCTCGCCGATGGGGATGGTGCTTGAGGGGGCCATTGCGATTCCGCTTGCATCTGTAGTCACTACAGATGGTAGACTTGCCGCTACCGCGAAACAAGGAGTTTGAATTTGGCTGGAGATGCAAGGCGTCCAAAAGGATTTGGGGCCATTTCGCTGGCGCTTGGCGGGATCGCATCGGGCTTTCTCGCAGCCACCTGCTGCGCCCTCCCCATGCTGCTGGCCTCGGCGGGGCTCGGGTCCGCCTGGCTCGTCGGCATAGCGGTCCCGGCCGCGCCCTACCGGCTCTGGTTCGTCGCATTCGGCGCAATTTCGCTCGTCGCCGGTGGCGTCCTGCTGGCGCGCCAGCAGATGCGCGCGGCGCGCTGCGGCGCCGATGGCCTGTGCGTGCCCGCGTCGCTGCGCTTTGTGACCCTGATCGGACTGCTCCTCGCCGCCGTCCTCCTCTGGCTCGGCTATCGCTATGCTTGATCCCTCGCCGGTCCTGCAATCGACGCTGACGTGTCCGCTCTGCGGTCAAATCGCCGACGAAATCATGCCCACCGATGCGTGTCAGTATTTCTACGACTGCAAGGGATGCGGCGCGCTGCTCAAGCCGCTGCCAGGAGACTGCTGTGTCTTCTGTTCCTATGGCACGGTACCCTGCCCGCCAATACAGGTTGACGGCGGCAAGGGCAGTTGCTGCGGCTGAGCCGCAAGCCGCCGACAGTCCCGATAGCGCGGCGGCTAGGCATTTCCGGCGGCGATGGCCTCGATGACCCGGCAATCCGACACCGGCCCGCCATCGCAGAGCTGGACGATACGGGCAAGTTCAGCACGGAGCCGCGCCATCCGTTCCAGCTTTTCATCGACATCGAGCAGGTGACGCGCCGCAACTGCGCGGATTTCGGCGCAGTCCTGCCCCGGCCCCAAGGCCAGCGCCGTCAACGACCGGATTTCATCGATCGAAAAGCCGAGGCCGCGGGCATTGCGGATGAATGCGAGGCGCCCGACATCCTCATCCCCGTAGGTGCGCCGGCCAGAGGCTGTGCGCGCTGCGCAAGGCAGCAATCCGATATCCTCATAGAAGCGGATCGTGTTTACCTTGGTGCCGGTGCGTTTCGCCAGGCCGCCGATCGGTAGCCGCGTGTCGCGCGCCATCTCCCTTCCTCTCAGTCTCGTTTCGATTTCAGCTTGCTTCTACAGTTACTGTAGAATGTAGAACAGGGGAATGAGCAACGACAGCAATTGCGGCTGCACGGGCGACACCGTCAGGGCCGAACGCGATCCCGCCTATCGAAGGGCCTTGTGGATCGTCGTAATTCTCAATCTCGGCTTCGGCGCGATCGAGATCGTCGGCGGGTTCATCGCCAACAGCCAGGCGCTGAAAGCCGACTCGCTCGACTTTATCGGCGACGGCACGATCACGTTGGCCGGCCTCGTCGCGATAGGCTGGACTGCGCTCGCCCGCACGCGTATCGCCTTAGCCCAAGGCCTGTTCCTGCTGTCGCTTGGCATAGGGGTCATCGGCGTCGCGCTGTGGCGTGCCCTGACCGCGGTTCCGCCCGAAGCCGAGCTGATGGGCGGCATCGGCGCCGCCGCCCTCCTCGTCAACCTCACCTCGGCCGCGGTCCTCTCGCGGTTCCGCGAAGGCGACGCCAATGTCCGGGCGGTGTGGCTGTTCAGCCGCAACGACGCGATCGCCAATGTGGCGGTGATCATCGCCGCCGGCCTCGTCGCATGGACCGGGCAAGCCTGGCCCGACCTTGCAGTCGCCGCCATCATTGCCACGCTTTTCCTGCATTCGGCCTATGAGATTCTACGCAGCGCGCGGACCGAATTGCGCGAACTGTCGACTGTGCCCGGACAATAGGGCCAATGCCCCCCGCCCGCCGCTTTCTCTCTCTGCTGATCGCGCTCGCTGCAATCTGCGGCCTCGTCGTGCCGACGGCACAGGCCCGCACTGATGCCGGCGAAGTCCAGACCATCTGGCGCCTGCTGGACTATGTTGCGGTCGACTATGGTGGAGCGGTCTCGAATGGCGCGGTGACGAGCACGGTCGAATATGCCGAGATGACCGAGTTTTCCGCCACCGTTCGCAAGGGGATCGAAGCGCTTCCGGTATCCCCGGCGCGGGCTCGCCTTGTCAGTGAAGCGGGACAACTCCAGACGGCGATCGCATCGAAGGCGGACCCCGGCAAGGTGGCTGGCCAGGCGCGCGGACTCGCGGCGGACCTCCTCGCCGCCTACCCTGTGCCCCTCGCGCCGCGCAACGCTCCAGATCCCCGGCGCGGAGCCCAAGTCTATCTGGAAAATTGCGCCAGCTGTCACGGCGCGCGCGGCGATGGCAATGGACCTCAGGCCAAGGGGCTCGACCCGGCACCTATCGATTTCACCGACGCCGGACGCGCTCGCAAGCGCAGTCTGTTCGCGCTCTATCAGGTGATAGGACAGGGGCTCGAAGGCACGTCCATGCCCAGTTTTGCCCATTTGCCCTCCGACGACCGCTGGGCGGTAGCAGCCTATGCCGGTGGATTTGCCTTTCGCGACGTCGCAGCCGGCCGGCGTGTCTGGAACCAGACCCCTGCGGCGCGCGAACTGGTCCCCGACCTGCAAGCCTTCACGAGTCTCAGCCCGGAAGTGCTTGGTCGTGGGCTGGGATCGGAGCAGGCCGACGCGCTTACCGCCTATTTGCGCTCAGATCCCCAAGCATTGACAACCGCTTCGCCCGCGACGCTTGCGGTTGCCCGTGACAAATTGGCGCAAAGCCTTGCCGCGTACCGCAAGGGAAATCGGAGCGAGGCAGAGCGTCTCGCGCTGTCCGCCTATCTCGACGGTTTCGAACCGATTGAGCCGATCCTGACGACGCGCGATTCCGCCCTTATGGCGCAAATCGAATCCGCGATGTCCGATTATCGCGTGTCCATCGCGCGAGGTGTGCCGGTCGATGCGGTCGCGGGTAAAGCCGCCGCAGTCGAAACCCTTTTCGCCGATGCCGAAGCTGCACTGTCTCCCGATGCAGCCAGCGACGCATCGACCTTTGTCGGGGCGCTTACCATCTTGCTGCGCGAGGGTCTCGAAGCGCTTCTGATCATCGTGGCGATGATCGCTTTCTTACGAAAGGCCGAACGGCCTGAGGTCCTACCCTATGTCCATGGCGGCTGGATCGCAGCCCTGACAGCCGGCGGCGCAACCTGGGCAGTCGCGACCTATGCAATCTCGATCAGCGGAGCGAACCGCGAGTTGACAGAGGGATTTGGCTCGCTTTTCGCCGCAGTCGTTCTCGTCTGGGTCGGCATCTGGATGCACGGAAAGTCACATGCGGAGAGCTGGCAGCGCTATATTCGCGAAGCGATGGGCAAAGCGCTTTCACGTCGCTCGGCCTGGTTCCTGTTCGGGCTCGCTTTCCTCGTGGTCTATCGGGAAGTCTTTGAGACCATCCTGTTTTTCGCAGCTCTCGCCGCGCAAGGAAGCCGCAGCGCGATCGCCGCCGGAGCCGGAACCGCAGTGGTGATCCTGGCAGCAATCGCATGGGTCATGCTTCGTTACAGCCGGGTCCTGCCGATCGGAAGATTTTTCGCTTACAGCTCTTCGCTCATCGCTATCCTCGCGGTTGTCCTGGCCGGCAAGGGCGCGGGCGCGCTACAGGAAGCCGGCCTCCTCGGCATCACCCCGCTAGCTCATTTTCCCCGCTTCCCGGCGATGGGGATATTTCCTTCGCTCGAACCGTTGTTGCTCCAGCTTCTCGCGCTTGCAATCCTCTGGATCGGCTATCGTTACAACAGTCGGCAACATCGCCGCATCGAGACAGCGCCCGGTCGATGAGGGGAATCATCACGGGGTCGGCGCACTCCTCCTTGGCCGTAAGACGGCTTCCGAAAAGAGCCTCCGAGCCAGAGTGCTTACCCGGCGCCCGTTACGCACACGAGTTAGGCCTGCTATTGCGACCCGATGCCCGAAACGTCCAACTGGAACGGCCGACTTAGCCTCGGCGACTATCATGCTCTCTGGTCGGGTTCGGTTGGCGATGCCGCCGCGCACCGCCATTTTGCGGCGCAGGCAGTGTTTTGTGCCGAGCCGCTTACCGTGGTCGATGCTGATGGCGCGCGCCTGTCGGGGCGTTGCTTGCTCATCGAACCCGATACCGTGCACCGGCTGCTCCCCGCGCCCACGGCTGAATTATGGTTCGTCGAGCCGACAGTGGTCTTCGGTCCGCCGGTAGATCTGAAAGACCGGCTGATCTGCTCCGATCCGATTCATGTCGCGCTGCCGGGACAGCGGTCCTTCTGGAAAAACTGGCTCACGCGAGGCGCCCGACCCCCGCTCGATCCGCGCATCACCCGCGCCGCCGCCTCGATTGACCGCCTGATCCCCATGGGCTCTGTCCGTCTCGCGGCTGTGGCGGAGGAGAGCCGCCTTTCGCTCGGCCGCTTCCGGCATCTCTTTGCCGCCGAGATCGGCATGCCCTTCCAGCGCTTTGTGCTCTGGCGAAGGTTGATTATCGCCTTCGACGAATTGGGAATGCGCCGCAGCGCGACCGAGGCCGCACACATGGCAGGGTTCAGCGACAGCGCGCATTTCGCCCGCACGATCAAGGCGATGTTCGGTATCCGGGCAAGCGACCTTTTCATCGAATCATAGCCTCTCCGTTCAAGCCGGTGCGTGATCGCGCCTGGTAGAGGCGCATCATGTCAGACGCACACAGAGACTTCGTCCCGGCACTCGGCAAGAGCGGATCGCTCGACCGCTACGATGCCGCCATAGCCCTCATGACCAGAGAGAAAAGATGGCGAAGCGACTTGCTGCGCTTCGCCGAACCGCGGCCGGGCGAGCGGATCGTCGATATCGGGTGCGGCACGGGAACCTTTGCGATCGCCCTCAAGCAGGCGGCGCCGGAGAGCATCGTTCTGGCGGTCGATCCCGACCCCGCCGTGCTGGAAATCGCGCGCGCCAAGGCTGAGGTTGCCGATGCCGAGATTCGATGGTTCGAGGCTATGGGCGACGAGCTGGACGGCATCGACGCACTCCGGCAATGCGACAAGATCGTATCGAGCCTGGTCCTTCACCAGTGCCCGATGGCCGTTAAGGAAGCGATTGCCGCGCAGATGTTCAGGCTCCTGAGGCCGGGCGGGACCCTTTTCATAGCCGACTATGGCGAGCAGCGCTCGCTGCTGATGCGCATGCTTTTTCGACAGATCCAGCTGCTCGACGGGTTCGAATATACCGAACCCAACGCTAAGGGCTGCGTCCCGGTGATCCTTAAAGCCGCGGGTTTCGAGGCGGTCGAAGAGATGAGAGTCATCCCGACGCCGACCGGCTCGATTTCAATCTATGGGGCGAAGCGGTAGTTTCTCGCCCGGCCCGCGCGGTCGCGGCTAGCCGCGCCAGTGACGCCCGCGGTGATGGTGGTGCATCCGGCGCTTCTGATAGCGCCGCTCGTAGCGGTCCCGCCGTTCATAGCGGCGATCATGGCCGCGGTAGTAGGGATCGTAGCCACGATAGCCACGATCATAGCCATAATTGGGCACGCCGTGGCGTGAGGAACGATAGTCGCGGTCATGACCACGTGGCGCGTCATGTCCGCGGCTATATCCCCCGCGATCGCCATGGTGCTGGGCAAGCGCTGTTCCGGGGAGCGCGAAGGCGAGCATCGCGGCCGCGATCGTCATCAGTTTTCGCATGTCAGTCTCTCCTTTTCGTGGCGTTCAAAATCCCCCTTCATGTTTGAATGCGCTGTGAATATTGGCTCCGATGCTGCCGATCGGACGGTGACCCGGCGTCTCCATGCGACAGGCCGATGGCGGGAGAGACAGTATCGCGCCGCATGGTGGGCACCCGTCCCGCGTGGACGAAGCGGGACGGGTGCGGGCCCTCATTTGCCCTTTGCCGCTACCGCGGCCTGGACTCGGGCCTCGACCTGTTCGGGGCTCGGCTGGACGAGCATCTCGCCATTGACGAAGAAGGTCGGCGTGCCCCGGACGCCGACCGCACGCGCGTCGGCGATGTCCTGCTCCATCCAGGCCATCGCATCGGTTGTCGGCATCGCGCGCGCCTTCGCGACATTGAGGCCGGCCTTCTCGGCGGCCGCCCAGGCACCGTCCATCTTGCCGTCGTGCCATTCGGGCTGCGCTTCGAGCAGGGCGGCCGTCACCGGCTCGAGCTTGCCCTGGACGCGGGCGGCTTCGAGGATCACGATCGCCTCGGCCGAGCCGGGGTGCAGCGGCAGGTAGCGCATAACGAGACGCACATCCTTGGGATATTTGGCAACGATGCCCTTCACCGTGGGATAGAAGGCGCGGCAGGCCTCGCACGACGGGTCGAAAAATTCGACGATGGTGACCGGGGCATTTTTCGGTCCGATGATCGGCGAATGCGGGCGAATGAGGCTGTCGACGGGCCCCGCCACGACCTTCTTCGTGGGTTCGCCCTCGGCGGTTCCGCTGTAGAGCATCGCGCCGCCGGTGAAAGCGAGTGCGGAAACGACAAGCGTGGCCACCACTCCGATGCGTTTGTTCATGATTTCAGTCTCCTTTGGAAGTTGAGCAAGAGGGTGAGGATGAGCGCGAACGCGGTCAGCGACGGGAGGGGCAGCGGCACGCCTCCGATTGCCATGCTCTCTCCCGAGCATGATGGACCGCCGGTGCAGGGGACGATCGGGGCCGGAATGACGCCGACGTAGAGCAGGCTATGATAGAAAGCGACGAGACCACCGCCCGCAGCCAGCGCCAGCCCATAAGGAACGATGGCGCGGTCCGACCTGAACGCCGCGATGCCGAGAATGATCGCAAGCGGGAACATGAAGCTACGCTGGAACCAGCAGAGGTCGCACGGCGCCTGGCCCATGACCTCGCCGACGAAGAGGACGGCCAGGCTCGACAGGAGGGCGATTGCCCAGGCCGCGCCGAGCGGACGCCATTTGTGCGGCGCGAGCAGCGGAAAGCTCGTCATCGCCGGCCACCTTTGAACTTGGACTTGGGCCGTCGCGGCGGCGGTGGCGGCTTGCTGTATTTGGACTTGAGGTAGCTGAGCAGGATGCCGTCGATCGACGCGATCATTCGCTGGAAGCTGGTCTTGATGCCGGGAAGCCGGAGCCAGGCAAAGGGCCCGCGGCAACGATAGCGGTGAACGAACTTCGTCCCGCTCGCCGTCGGCGTCAGGATATAACTCTCCTCGAACTGGAGGATGAAGCTCGGCTTGACGTCGAGTATCAGCTCCTCGCCCGGGCGCGCGGAGAGCACCGCCGCGGAGACTTCGAGAAACTTGGGCTTGTGCGGATCCATGCGCATCGAATAGCGGATCGCGATCGGGTCCTCGGCAAGCTGCTCGATCCGGACATAGGGATTCCAGATCCGGTGGTTCTCGAAATCGCCGAGGACCGCCCATATCTGCTCCGGACTATAGGGGAGGTCATGCTCCCGCTCGAACTCCATCAGCTTAACTCCTCTATCGATCGGCCGCCGGGCTTTGCCCCGCGCCGATGTCGGTGACGCCCGCAGGCGATGGGTCGGCGTGCGCGCCGCCCGTCGTGAACCAGCGGCGCAAGCGCGGGACCATCCGGCGTTCGAAGCCCGCCGCGAGGCTGAAGGACGCCGGCACGATCAGCAGTGTCAGCATCGTCGACAGGATGAGCCCGCCGATCACCGTGACCGCCATCGGCGCGCGCCATGCGCCGTCGCCGGTGAGCGACAGCGCGGTCGGGATCATGCCCGCGACCATCGCGACCGTGGTCATCAGGATCGGCTGCGCGCGCTTGTGTCCGGCGTCGACAATCGCCTCGTCGCGCGGCACCCCCGACGCCATTTCCTCGATCGCGAAGTCGACGAGAAGGATGCTGTTCTTGCCGACGATACCGAGCAGCATCAGCACGCCGATGAACACGGGAAGCGAGAGCGGATAGCCCGTCAGCAGCAACGCGACCGCCCCGCCGAGCGGGGCGAGCAGAAGCGAGCCCATGTTGACGAAGGGCGGGATGATCTTGCGATAGAGTAGGATCAGCACAGCGAGCACGAGAAAAATCCCCGATACGACCGCGATCGCGAAGTTGCGCAGCATCTCGGCCTGCCACTTGGCGCTCCCGAGTACCAGCCGCGTGACCCCGGCGGGCAGCGCCTTGAGCGCCGGCAGCGCCTCGACCTTGTCCATCGCCTGACCGGTCACGAGACCCGGAGCCAGGTCGGCCCCGATGGTGAGCTGGCGCACCTGGTTGGTCCGATTGATCTGGGTCGGGCCGGCGCCGAAGCCGATCTCGGCCACAACCGAGAGCGGCACCGTTCCCCCGTTCCGGGTCGGAACAGGCATATTGCGCAGCGTATCGAGCCGCTCGCGCGCGGTTTCCGCAAGCGCGACGCGAACGGGGATTTGCCGGTCGGACAGCGAGAATTTCGCGCTATTCTGGTCGATCTCGCCCAATGTCGCGACGCGGATCGACTGGCTGAGCGCCTGCGTCGTCACGCCGAGCTGCGCCGCGAGCGCGAAGCGCGGGCGAATGACGATCTCGGGGCGCTGAAGATTGCCCTCGACACGCGGCGACCGGATTTCCTTCACGCGGGCCATCTCGGCAAGCAGCCGGTTGCCGACATCTTCGAGCTTCTTCGGGTCGTCGCTGCCGAGCGTGATCGAGATGTCGCGGCTGCTGCCGCCGCCGCCGCCATGCTGCGACTGGAAGTTGATTCGGGCATCGGGAACCTGCGCTAGCCGCGGCGCGCGGTCCTTTTCGAACTCGGTCGAGGTCAGCTCGCGGTCCTTGCGCAATTTCAGATAGACCGTCGCCGTGCCGACATCGATCCGCGACAGGGCGGATTCGACGAGCGGGTCGCGCTTCATGAGATCGGTCACCTCGTCGGCCACTGCCTCGGTCTGTTCGAGCGTTGCGCCCGGGGCGAGCTGGATGGCCACGCGGCTCGTGTCGGAATCGATCGACGGCTGGAAGGTCATCGGGAGCAGCGAGAAGCTGAAAATGGTCGCAAAGAGCGCCAGCACACCGATGCCGACCACCCAGACGCGATGGTCCTTGATGTAACCGAGCCATTTCCAGCGCCCGCCGCGCGCACGCGCGGCAGCGGCCCCGCTGGTGTCGAGGCTCCAGCGCAAGATGCGCATATAGGTGTCGATCAGCGGGCCCTCGCCATGCTTTTGCGGACCCTGCGCAGAGAGAAAATAGGCGGCGAGCATGGGTGTGATCATGCGCGCGACCGCGAGGCTCATCAGCACCGCGGCCACGACCGTCAGTCCGAAATTCTTGAAATATTGCCCGGCGACGCCCGGCATCAGCCCGACCGGCAGGAACACCGCGACGATCGTCATGGTTGTCGCGAGCACCGCGA
Organism: Sphingopyxis sp. PAMC25046; assembly: GCF_004795895.1. NCBI lineage: Bacteria > Pseudomonadati > Pseudomonadota > Alphaproteobacteria > Sphingomonadales > Sphingopyxidaceae > Sphingopyxis > Sphingopyxis sp. PAMC25046. The sequence continues at coordinate 317,374 of NZ_CP039250.1, read as the reverse complement.
GGCCGATCTCGTCGGCCGCATCGATCGAGGCCTGATAGGCCGATTTGCCCATCCGCATGTGGCGCACGATATTCTCGATCTCGACGATCGCATCGTCGACCAGCACGCCGGCAACGAGGCTGAGCGCGAGCAAGGTCATCATGTTGAGCGAGAAGCCCATGAGGTCCATGAACAGGAAGGTCGGGACCGCCGACAGCGGGATGGCGAGCGCCGAGATCAACGTCGCCCGCCAGTCGCGCAAGAAAAGGAAGACGACGACGACCGCGAGGATCGCGCCCTCGACCATCGCATTGATCGCCGAATGATATTGGCCTTTGGTATATTCGATATCGCTGAACAGCTCGGTGAATTTGACCTTGGGGTTTTCCTTCTCGAGTTTTCGCAGCTCCTCGACCGCAGCGTCATAGACGGTCACATCCGAGGCGCCCTTGGCGCGCTCGAAGCCGAAGGTCAGCACCTGCCGCCCGTCCTGCTTCGAGACCGAGCGCTGCTCGGCGTAGAGATCCTTGACCTCGGCGATATCGGCGAGGCGCACGGTCCGGTTCGTCCCGACCGAGATTAGCGTCTCGCCGAGCGCGTTGGCGCTGCTCGCGTTCCCGAGGATACGCACCGCCTGCTCGGAGCCCGCGACCTCCATCCGGCCGCCGGCCGCATTGACATTGAGCTGGACGAGCTGGGTGTTCACCGCGGCGGCGGTAAGGCCGTAGGCGCGCATGCGTTCGGGGTTGAGGATGACGCGGATTTCGCGGCTGACGCCGCCCCGGCGATAGGCGTCGCCCATGCCGGGGACCGCGATCAGCCGCTTCGCGACGACATTGTCGACATACCAGCTCAATTCCTCGAGCGTCATATCGGTGGCCGAAGCCGACCAATAGGCAAGCGTGTTGCCCGAGGTAGAGAGGCGGATAACCTGCGGTTCGAGGATGCCGTTCGGCAGGTTGCTGCGGATCTGGGTGATCTTGTCGCGAATGTCAGTCACCGCCCGGTCGATCGGCGTGCCGATCGCGAACTGGACGAAGGTCTGCGACTGGCCTTCGGTAACCGTCGAATTGAGCTCGTCGATCCCCTCGATCGTCCGCACCGCCGCCTCGACACGCTGCGTGACCTGCGTTTCGAGTTCGGTGGGCGCGGCGCCCGGCTGGGCGATGATGACGATGGCGCCCGGAAAATCGATGTCGGGATCGCTCTGGACCCCCATCATGAGGAAGGAGACGATGCCCGCCACCGTCAGACCGAAGAACATGACGAGCGGCGGGATCGGGTTCCGGATGGACCAGGCCGAGATATTCTTGAAGTTCATCCTCTCTCCCCCTTCCGGTTCGATCCCACCGCGACTGTGCGCCCTCAGCCCATGCTGCGATCGCGATAGGCGAGCAGGCGAAGCGCGTTGGCGACGACGACGAGGGTCGAGCCTTCGTGCGCCGCGACCGCCGCACCGATTCCGAGTCCGAAGATCGTCGCCGGCACGAGGACCACGACGACGCCGAGGCTGACCACCAGATTCTGGCGGATGATGCGGCGCGTCTGGCGGCTAAGTCCGATCGCGAACGGCAGATGAGCGAGGTCATCGGCCATCAGCGCGACGTCGGCGGTTTCGAGGGCAACATCGGACCCCGCGGCGCCCATCGCGATCCCGACGGTGGCGCTCGCCATCGCCGGTGCGTCATTGACGCCGTCACCGACCATGGCGACCGGCTGCTGCGCCTTGAGGTCGCGAATGGCGTCGACCTTCTGATCGGGCATCAGGTCGCCCCAGGCCTCGTCGATCCCGACCTCGGCGGCAATCGATTCCGCGACCTTCTGGTGATCGCCCGAAATCATGATCATCCGGCCGATGCCGAGCTCGCGCAGTTTGGCGATCGCGGTGCGCGCCGCTTCGCGCGGCGTGTCCATCAGACCGATCGCGCCAAGATCGCGGTCGCCCATACGAACGACCATCGTCGTGCGGCCCTGCTCGCGGAGGCCGGCGATCGCAGCCGCCACTTCGCCGCCGATCGGCGCGATGCCGTCGGCACCGAACATTTCGGCCTTGCCGATCAGGACGGTTTCGCCCTCGACCTTTGCCGTGACGCCGCGACCCGTCAGGCTGTTAAGGTCGTCCGCCACCGGTACGCGCGTCGACGTCAGCATGGCCTCGCCATCGCGCGCGATGGCAGCGGCAAGCGGATGATCGCTCAGCCGCTCGACCGCCACCGCGATCCGCAGCAGTTCCTCCTTCGGCACGCCGCTGGCCGGCAGGACGTCGGTGATGCGCGGCTTTCCTTCGGTGAGCGTTCCCGTCTTGTCGAACGCCAGCGCGGTCAGCGAGCCGAGATTTTCGAGCGGGCCACCGCCTTTGACCAGCACGCCGCCGCGCGCCGCACGCGCAACGCCCGACAGGACGGCACTCGGCGTCGCGATCGCGAGCGCGCACGGGCTTGCCGCGACAAGGACCGCCATGGCGCGATAGAAGCTGTCGCGGAACGGCTCGTCGACAACGACCCAGGCGAAGAGCAGGACGAACACAAGCGCGAGCACGCTCGGCACGAAGATGCGCTCGAACTTGTCGGTGAAGCGCTGGGTCGGCGATTTCTGCGTTTCCGCCTCGCTCACCATCTTCACGACCTTAGCGAGCGTGGTATCGGCCGCAAGACGGGTTACCGCGATCTCGATCGCGCCATAGCCGTTGATGGTGCCCGCGAAGACGCGATATTTTGCGTCGAGTGCATCGGGCTTTGCCGCGGCCTGCGCACGATCGGCCACCGGTTCCTTGTCGACGGGGACGCTCTCGCCGGTCACCGGAGCCTGATCTATCGCCGTGCGGCCAACGACGACGAAGCCGTCGGCGGCAAGACGCTCGTTGGGCTTGACGATGACGGTGTCGCCAATCGCCAGCTGCTCGACCGGGACTTCGCGAGCCGTCCCGTCGGCATCCTTCACCGTCGCGGTCTGCGGCGCCAGCTCCGCAAGCGCCTCGATTGCGCGCTTGGCGCGGCCCATGGCATAATGTTCGAGCGCATGGCCGAGGCTGAAGAGGAAGAGGAGCAGCGCGCCTTCGGCCCACGCACCAAGCGCGGCAGCGCCGGCCGCGGCGACGAGCATCAGCGTGTCGATCTCGAAGCGCTTGAGCTTCAGATTCTCGATGGCCTCGCGGACAGTGAACCAGCCACCGAAGCCATAAGCGGCAATATAGAATGCGAGCGGCACCCACTCCGGCGCCGCGGCGAGCTTCTCGATCGCAAAGCCGATGCCGAGGACGAGACCGCACAGCAGCGCGAAGATCAGCTCGGTCCGCTCGCCGAAGATGCCGCCATGATCATGGCCATGGTCGTGGCTATCCTCGCCCGTATGGCCATGTTTGTGATCTGGCCCATGCGCGTGATCCGGACCATGGTCATGGCCATCATCGCCATGTTGGTGGGCGGCTTGTGCCGGGGCAGCCGCGGCGACGGCAGTCGATTTCTGAGTGACGCCCATATCCGAGAGTGTCTTTCTGATCATTTCGATGGAGGTCTCCGAGCGCTGGAACTCGGCGCGCAGCGTACCGGCGGCGCCGACTTCGGCCTCGATCACGCCCGGCATTTCGCGAAGCTTCAGTCCGATCGTCCGCGCGCGACGGGCGTGGCCGACGCCTTCGAGGTCATCCCAGAAGAGATGCTGATACTGGCCGGTGAGCTCGGCACCGGCGCTGCGCGCGAGCTGCCGCACGCGTTCGAGCGGGAGAATATCCGGACGGTAATGGATGCAGAGCTGTGGCGGCGAACCGTCGCTTGAGCGGACAACATGGACCTTGTCGACGCCTTCGCGTCCTTCGAGTTCGCTCGTCAGGCGCGCGACGCAGCGGTCGGCGGTATCGGCGACTTCGGGGAGGAGAAGCGGAATATCGAGCCGCAACTGGTCACTCATGATGCCATCCTTTTCTGTTGGCGGTCGGCAATGCGATCCGGGCGCATGTTAAACGCGCGGCAGGATGAGGTGCGGGAGCCATTGCGGGATGCGACCCGGCTCCCGCACCTCCCTGACAGCCGGAAATCCCTGCCCGTGGTGAGGGGGGCGATTGAGAGGGGCCTCCGACGGCCAGGTTTCGAATTCAAGATCATGCGCGGCGCCCGCTTGGCCGCGCGTAGCGGGACTGAACTGTCGTGCGACGGAGTTGCTGTTCGAGCGCCATGTTCGAGCGCTTGAGAAAAACGCTGCAAACCCGCCGCAGAATGGGATAGCCGAGCCATGAGAAGAGACCCGCGCATTCCAGGCGATGGGTAACCTCCACCCCTTGGCCGAGCTTTTCGAGCCGGTAGCTCTCCTCGATGACGAGCAGCCCGCGCGTGCCTGTCCGCCAGGAGAAGCCCGTCAGCCAGTCGAGGCCGGTTATCCGCCCCTCGGATGCAAATTCCGGACCCCGCTTCCCGCGCGGAGAATAGACATAGCCTACGCGCTCATCATCTCCCGGACGATCGGTGAAACGGAGCGTCGGATGCCAGTCGTCGTACCGCTCGATATCGACGAGCAGTCGCCAGACCCGCCCGATCGGGACCGGCAAGCGGAGCGAGGTGCCTACCGAGAACATCGGAGACCTCCTCGCTCGCACGAGCTGGTCCGCGACGCAGGCCGGGGACCTGCGCCGCGGTGTAGACCGGCAAGATGCCGGTCAGCTCTGAACATCGGGGGGCTCCGCGGCGGATTTCCCGCCGAGGATTTCGACCGCTTCGAGCGTGATGAGCCCGATGTCCGGTATTTCGGTCAGCTGCGCCGCAAAGTCGCGGAGCCGCTGCTCCTCGTCGATGATCTCGATCACGACCGCCCGGTCATTCTCCAGCGCATGCTTGCGGTGGAGATGCGCCGAGCGACCGAAACCGAGAACCGCTTCGAGCACCGTAACGCCTGCCAGCTTTTGCTGGCGAGCGAGTTCGGAAATGAACTCGAAGACCCGCTGATCACCGAAGAAGGCGGATTCATCGGTGTAGATGCGCAAGAGCTTGGATGCTTTTGTCATGACAGTCTCTCCCTATTCCGTGACCGGCTGGACCGCCGACTCCGCTTTTCGCTTGAGGAACTTCGGCTGCCAGTTCGCCCCGAGGACGACTTTTGCGATCGCGGGGAGAACGAGCAGCGTCAGGATGGTCGCCGCGATGAGACCGCCGATGACGGTCGTCGCGAGAGGCTTCTGCACCTCGGCACCCGTGCCGGTCGCGATCGCCATCGGCACGAAGCCGATCGCGGGCACGAAGCCGGTCATGATCACCGCACGCATCTTCTCGGTCATGCCCTCGCGGATTGCCTCCGTGAGCGGGACATCATTCTCGAGCCGTTCGCGGATCGCCGTCATGACGACGAGACCGTTGAGCACCGCGACGCCGGCAAGGCAGATGAAGCCCACCGCCGCCGACACCGAGAAGTTGATGCCCGTAAGCGCGAGAGTGAACACCCCGCCCGCGAGCCCAAGCGGCACGGCGAGGAACACGGCGGTCGCGCGCCCGAACGTGCCGAGCGCCATGTAAAGCAGGATGAAGATGCCCGCGAAGCAGAGCGGCACCACGATCGAGAGCCGCTGCGATGCGGCCTGCAGACTTTCGAACTGCCCGCCCCATTCGAGGTAATAGCCCGCCGGAAGCTTCACATTGGCGATCTTCGCCTGCGCTTCGGCCACGAAGGATCCCGCATCGCGGCCTTCGAGGTTCACCTGCACGACGACGCGCCGCTTGCCATTTTCGCGGCTGATCTGGTTGAGCCCTTCGGTCAGCCGGATCTGCGCCACCTGGGCGAGCGGTATCTGTCCGCGATTGCCGCCCTCGGAGGGCAGCAACACGGGCAGCGCGCGGATGTCGTCGAGATTGACCCGGGTCGCGTCGGGGACGCGAACCGTGATGTCGAAGCGCCTGTCGCCCTCATAGAGCAGGCCGGATTCCCGCCCGCCGAGCGCCGCCGACACCGTATCGGCAACCTCCTGTACCGAGAGACCGTAGCGCGCGATCGCATTGCGATCGAGCTTCACGTCGAGCGTCGGAGCGCCGCCCACTTGGTCGGCCTTGACGCTGCCCGCACCCGGTATGCCCTGGAGCACGCGCACCATCTCGTTCGCCGCGAGCGACATCTTGTCGAGGTCGTCCCCGTAGAGCTTGATGGCCACGTCGCCGCGAACGCCCGCGATCAGTTCGTTGAAACGAAGCTGGATCGGCTGGCTGACTTCATAAAGCTGGCCGAGCTGGCCGCCAGCGGCTTTCTCGATACGCTCGACGACATCGGCCTTCGAATCGACACCTGCCGGCCACTGATCCTGGGGTTTCAGGATCACGAAACCGTCGGAGATGTTCGGCGGCATCGGGTCGGTCGCCACCTCGGCCGTACCCGTCTTCGAAAACATCAGCTCGACTTCGGGCAGGCTCGAGATCGCCGTCTCGACGTTGCGCTGCATGACCAGAGACTGTTCGAGGCTCACCGAAGGCACGCGCGTCGAGGCAAGCGCCATATTCTTCTCGTCGAGCTGCGGAATGAATTCCGAGCCGAGCAGTCCGAACGCCGGGATCGCAAGGACGAAGAAGGCAAAGCCGCCGGCGATGAAAGCCCACGGCTTGGCGAGCGCCTTGTCGAGCAAGGGCAGGTAGCGCTCCTTCGACTTGCGGATCGCCCAGACTTCCTTCTCGGCAACCTTGCCGCGAATCATCAGCGCGACAAGCGCCGGAACCAGGGTGATCGCGAGAATGAAGGCCGCAACGAGCGCGAGCATGATGGTGATGGCCATCGGCGAGAAGGTCTTCCCCTCGACGCCCGTAAACATCAGCAACGGCGCGAAGGCCAGTAGGATGATCGCCTGGCCGAAGACGGTCGGTTTGATCATCTCCTGGCTCGCGCGCATCGTCTCCTCGAGACGTTCGCGAAGGTTGAGCAATCTCCCTTCATGCTCCTGCCGGTGCGCCAGTCTGGCGAGGCAGTTTTCGATGATGATCACCGCCCCGTCGACGATCAGACCGAAGTCGAGCGCGCCGAGGCTCATCAGGTTACCGGGGACCCGGAAGGCGTTCATGCCCATCGCCATCATCAGGAAGGAGAAGGGAATGACGAGCACCGCGATGATCGCGGCGCGCCAGTTGCCGAGCAGGAAGAAGAGCGCGGCCGCTACGAGCAGCGCGCCTTCGGTGAGGTTCTTTTCAACCGTGCCGACGGTTGCGTTCACGAGCTTGGCGCGGTCGAGTACCACCTTCACTTCGACGCCGGGCGGCAGGGTCTTCGACACCTGCGCGATCTTCGCCGAAACATCCTCCGCAACAGTGCGGCTATTCTGCCCGATCAGCATGAGCACGGTCCCGATGACCGCCTCCTTGCCGTTCATGCTGCCCGCACCGGTTCTGAGGTCGCCGCCGATCTTCACATTGGCGAGCTGTCCAACCGTCACGGGCACGCCGCCGCGCGTCGCGACGACGGCGTTGCGGATTTCGTCGACCGAGCGGACGCGTGCATCGACGCGCACGAGATAGGCCTCGCCTGCCCGGTTATAGTAGTTGGCACCGACCGCGAGGTTGGCGCGTTCAAGGGCTTCGCCCAGTTCGCTATAGGAAATGCCGTAGCTGGTGAGGCGGGTCGGATCGGGTTCGACCACGAAGGTCTTGGCATAGCCGCCGATCGAGTCGACGCCGGCGACGCCGCCGACCGACTTCAATTGCGGGCTGACGATCCAGTCCTGGACCGTGCGAAGATAGCCCGATTTGGCGATCTCGTCGGTGAGGATATCGCCCTCGGGGGTCAGATAGCTGCCGTCGGGTTGCCAACCTGGTTGGCCCGCGACCTTCTTGGCGCCCTTCCCGTCGGGATTTTTGTAGCCGACGGTGTACATGACGACCTCGCCGAGACCCGTCGTGACGGGACCGATCTGCGGCTGGGCCCCGTCGGGAAGATTCTCGCCCGCCTGGAGAAGCCGTTCGCCCACCTGCTGGCGCGCGAAATAGAGGTCGGTTTCATCGGTGAAGATTGCCGTCACCTGGCTGAAGCCGTTGCGCGAGATCGAGCGTGTCGTCTCGAGCCCCGGAATGCCGGCGAGCGAGATTTCGATCGGATAGGTTACGAGCTTCTCGATTTCGACCGGCGAGAGACGCGGATCGATCGTGTTGATTTGCACCTGCTTGTTGGTGATGTCGGGAACCGCGTCGATCGGCAGCTTGGTGAGCTGCCATACGCCGAGTCCCGCGATCACGAGGAAGAGAAAGAGTACCGCCCAGCGCGCGCGGACGGATAGCGCCATCAGTTTCGCGATCACGGTTTATTCCTCCTCGCCCGCGCCCTTGCCGAGTTCGGCCTTGAGCAGGAATGCGTTCTTGGTCGCGACGATCTGGCCCGGCTTCAGCCCGGCGAGGATTTCGACACGGCCCGCGCTGCGCTGGCCGACGGTCACCTGCTGCGCGCGGAAGCCGTCCTTCGTGCGGACGAACACCACGTCGCGGCCTTCGAGCGTCTGGAGGGCTTCGTCCGCGATCACGATACGGGCCGGCCCACCGGTTTCGGCGCCGCGGCTCGGAAGCAGCCGCACCCGGACCGCCAAGCCCGGCTGGAGCGCCCCGGGTACGTCGAGCACGGCGGTTGCCGAGCGCGTGTCGCCCGACAGGCCGGGCGTGACGGCGCGCACGCGGGCATCGATCGTCCGTCCGTCGGGAAGTTCGATGATCGCACGGTCTCCGGGCGAGAGCCGCTGGGCATCGGCCGGACCGACGGCGGCCTCGATCTGCACCTTGCTGGGATCGGCAACGCGGAACAATTCGGTTTCGGGCTGAACGAAGGCGCCAAGGCTGGCGTTCTCGGCCGTGATCCGTCCCGAGATCGGGCTTGCCACGATGACGCTGCTGCCATCGCGCGTGACCTGCGCGGCGCTCGCTGCGGCACGCGCGCGCTGCGCTTCGGCCGCGGCGGCCGCGGCTTCGGCTTGCGCCTGCTCATAGTCGACGCGCGCCGACACCTTCTGGTCGAACAGGGTCTTCTCGCGGTGGAGATTTTTCTGCGCGAGCGTCGAGCGCGCATCGGCGGCAATCCGTTCGGCCGCAATCTGGGCGGCGTCGCGGCTTTGCACGATCGCGATCGTCTCACCGGCGCTGACCGGATCGCCGAGCCGCTTGAAGAGACGGGTGACCGCGCCGCCCGCGCGGGCGGTGACGATCGCCTCGCCGCTCGGCGCGGCGGTAACGGTCGCTTGCGAGATGATTTCCGAACCGAGTCCGCCGGCGCCGATCGTCTCGACGCCGATCTCGGCGGCCTTGATCGCTTCGGGCGTGATGGCGAGGCTGCTCGGAAGGGCTTCGCTCGCCGCTTCCTTTTCGCCTTCGGCAGCCGGCGCGGCGGCCGGGTCGGCGGTGCAGCGTGCAACGCCGAAGCCCGTGACGGCAGCGAGTATCATGGCGCCCGCGACAGTGCCGAGGAGACGCTTGTCCTTGGTGATCATATTCTATCTCCGCTGTTGATGCGGTTCGCGCGCCGACCGGCGGCGCACCCCTGTTGACTTGGAAGGACGATGGCGAAGGCGCCTCCGTCCACTGGAAGGCTCGGCGCGCTCATGGCTGATGATCCGCATCGCCGTCGGCGGCTGCCTGGCGCGATAGGATGGCGCGGGCTTCGGCCCGGGCCTGGCGCGCCGCGATCAGTTCGGCCTGCGTTGCCGCATAGGCCTGCTGCGCGTCGATATATTCGACGAGCGAGGACTTGCCGGCGCGGTAGCTGAGTTCGGCGAGCCGGACACCTTCGCGCGCCTGCTCGATGCCGCTACCCTCAAGCGCCGCGAGGCGGGCCTCTGCGGCTTCGAGTTCGGCCTGCGCATTGGCGATCTCCGCCTGAGCATTGACCACTGCATTCTCGCGCCGCGCAATGGCGGCGGCGACATCGGATTTGGCTGCCGAGATGTTGCCGCGGTTGCGGTCGAAGACGGGGAGCGGCACGGAAACATTGGCGATCAATGCGCGATCGCCGGTGTCGCGAAGCTGACGCACCCCGAAGCCGACCGACGGATCGAGCCGGCCATCGGCGCGCTGCCCCTGGAGCCGCGCTTCAGCAATCAGCTTCTCGGTTTCTGCCAAGCGAACGTCGAGCGTCGCGAGCGAGTCCACCGTCTCCGGTGCCACCCACATATCGCCTTCCATCAACTCGGCAGGCGGGACCGAGCTTCCAAGGAGCGCCGCGAGCGAACGCCGGGCGGTCCTTTCTTCGGCCTCGGCCGTGCGTAGCTCGGCGGTGGCCTGAACGAGAGCCGCATTGGCGCGGAACGCACGGAGCGGCGGCTCGTTGCCGGTATCGACCATGGCCTGTGCCACGCGGACGAGTTCGCGGGCACGCGCTTCATTTTCGCGTGCGAGCGCGAGGCTATCGCGGGCCGCGAGAGCGGTCGCGAACTGGTTGCGGACATCGAGCGCAAGATCTGCGCGTGCAATCTCCAACTTGTACTTCGCGGCCAGAAACTCGGCGTCGGCGAGCGTCATGCGCGACCGGCGCCGGCCCCCGATATCGAGACGCTGATTGACCGACACGGTCGTTTCGAGACCGTTCAGGCCCGAGTAGGGGCCGGTGCCTGCGAAATTCTCGACATCGACATTGAGCGTCGGATTGTAGCGATAGCCCGCCTGACGCTGGCGACCGCGAGCGGCCTCCACTTCGGCTTCGGCGGCAACCACGCGCGGCGAGCGCGCGTCGGCTTCCTCCATCGCCTGCGCGAGGGACAATCGAGCGGGAAGCGGGCCGGTACGCACGGCCTCGCCTGCGGAAGAAGGCGGTCCCACCAGCTCCGTCGCTGCCGACTGGGCAGCGGCGGGCGCGGAATTTGAGCCTGCAACGAGCGCCACGAGACTCGCGGCGACAACTATGGATTTCATGAAAAGGAGACTCCTGACGTTTCCAGGGAGAAGCGCACGCGAAGGGCACGCGCAGACCTAGAGCGTCAGGCGATTGGAGGGCGGAACGTCCCGATATAGGCGACGGGCGGCAAGGCGGCCGTCAGGATGCGCGTATGCGCTTCAGGGGCAGGCGTTTCGGTCGCTGCCGACAGCGATTCCGCCGGGACGCCCGAATGGTGACCGTGGCAGCCATGAGCGGCGGCAGGCACCTGCTGCTTTTCGCCGGGAGAGGATTTTTTCTTGTCGACTTCGGCGCCTTCGATCGCCGGTGCGGGAACGCAGCCGGCTTCGATCACAGCAACGAAAAGGCTCGCCTCGGCCCGATCCTCGGTCGCATGTGCGAGCGACCCCGCAACCGTTCCGGATGCAAGGAGAAGGGTCAGGAGGAAGAGGATCACCCGTCGCATTGAAACCGGCCCCTAGCATCGAAACGGCGCGGTGAAAAGTAGAAGATTTTCAATCAACTTCGGCGGCACTCTTCGAACCCCCGAACCGGCTCCGTAATTTTATCTCATGGAGGTAAGAGAGCAGTGCACCTTGCCCCTCTATAGTTGCAGATGCGCCTCAAGAAACAGGATATCGGCCGAACAATCACGCGTTAAGCACAATAATTCTACAATTGTCTTTCACTCTTATTTCTATCGCTTCGCTATTGGCCCCCGCCTCCTTTGTTCGGGACGACATTCGAGCGATATGCTTCCCGTGAGACGAGGGGGTAAATCGGACGCAGAGCGGCACAGCGTCCTGCCGGAACATCAGGGCTTGACCCTGTATCTACTACAGGGTGCAAGAGCCTGCCCTGCACAAAAAAGGGGGAAAGAGGATGGTGCCGCCGACAGTAAATCCCGTGAGCATGGCCGTCATCGAGCCGCTGCTGCGCGAGCAATATCGCCTGTTTTGCGAATCACGCCGAATCGGAGATGAAGCCGCTGCGTGGCAGGCGCTGGAATGGGAACATATATTGAGCCAGCCCTATATGGGCGCGCATCTCGCCTCCCACTGGCACATGTTTCGCTATGCGATCGAGCTCGGCGATGCCCGTGAAGCTACCGGTCAGGCAATGCGGTTCCTGCTCGTCCCGCTCGGTTCGCTGACCGGCCGCCTCCCCGCAGGGAATAATGGTCGCGCGCGGGTGAGCGCCTTCGAGCCGATGCCGATGCCGCAGGCCCTCGAAGCGCTGATCGAAACGGCCCGGTCGACGGAGAGCCGCGCTGCGCGAACCGATTGATCCGGTTTTGGACTTCCGGAACGGGTCATTCGCTGTTAGGGGCGCGACCATGTCCGGCGCTACCCTTCGCCTGTTGCTTGTGTTCATCCTGCTGCTCAGCGGGCTCCACAATGCTGCGCCGGCGATGGCGGGCATGACGCACCATGCGACGGATTCGCATCTTTCGCACCATGTCGAGCCGGGCCATGCGTCGGACAAGGACACGCAAAAAGGTCAGCAGGACGCCGACCTCCACGGCAGTCACCATAATTGCCCGGTCGCATCCGATCAGGCCCTTTCGGGTCATGACGATCTGTCCTGTTTTTCCGGCGGCCTGCACTTTGCGTTGCCCGCGACGCGCCTCGCTTCGCGCGCGCTCGCACCGCCCCTGAACCCTCCCCTCGCCTGAACGCCGCCTGCCGCGCGGCCCCTTTTCGGCCTGCGCTCAGTCGAATCGTTCAGGAGTGATCATTCATGCATATCCATATGCGCGCCGCCCTGTTGGCCGGGGCTGCGCTGCTGGCGGGGTCCGTTTGGGCCCAGCCGCTAACGCTCGACCAGGCGGTCGAGCGGGCCATCGCTGCATCGCCCGAGCTTAGAGCGGGCGAAGCGGGGGTCGACGCCGCGCGCGCCGACCAGCTGCAAGCCCGCGTCCGTCCCAATCCGACCGTGTCGGTCGACATGGACAATGGCGTCGGGACGGGCGGCTATGGCCTGTTCCGGCAATCGGAACTCACCGTCACCTATTCGCAGCCGCTCGAACGCGGGGGCAAGCGCGAGGCGCGAATGGCGCTTGCCGAGCGCGGTGTCGTTCTCGCCGAGGCGCAGTGGCGGCTCGTCCGGCTCGACATCGCCCAGGAAGTGCAGCGCGCCTATATCGACGTCCAGATCGCCGAGCAGATGGTCTGGATCGCAGAGGATCGCGTCAAACTTGAAAAGGAGATGCGGACCGAAGCGATCAGGCGCGTGCGCGGCTACAAGGATCCGCTCTTCGTCGAGACGCGCGCCGATGCCCGCATTCTCGAAGCCGAACTGGCCCTGAAGGAAGCCCAGGCGAAGCGGCAGTCCGCACGCGCATTGCTCACCTCCTTCTGGGGCGGCACGCCTGACAGCCTCGTTATCGCCGAGGGGATCGAGAAACCCGATCCGCGCGATCCGCCGCTCGCCGAAGCCGACGCGGCGGTCTTCGACGCCGCCGTCGACCGGGCCCGCGCGCAGGTCGTCGTCGAGCAGAGCCGTGCGCACCAAGACTATACGGTCTCGGGCGGCACGCGCTTTCTTCGCGAGACCAATGATGTCGCCGTTCTTGGCGGCATCTCGATCCCGCTCGGACGGTTCGACCGCAACCAGGGCAATATCGCCCGGGCGCAGGCCGAACGGCGGCAGCTCGAGTTCCAATCCGAAGCGAGCCGGCTCGAGCGGCTGCGGCGCCTCGCGTCGCTGCGCGCCGATGCCGACGCCGCACGCGTCCGGGCCGAGGGCATCATGAACGACGTCTATCCCAAGGCGGTGAAGACGCTCGGCCAGGTGCGCGAAGGCTATGCCCGCGGCGGGTTCCTGTTCGCCGACGTACAGGATGCCGCCGACGTCATCATCCAGATCCAGGGTCAGTGGGCCGAGGCCATGACACGCTACCGCGATTTGCTCGCGGAGATCGATCGCCTGACCGGCCGCTTCGATGCGGCTCCCCTTGCGGAGAATATTCCATGAAGAAGTTTCCATTTCCCGCCGCGGCTGCGGCGCTGTTCCTTGCTGTGCCTCTCGCTGCCTGCGGTGGCGGAGCCGAGGGCGAAGACAAGCATGAAGAAGGCGAAAGCCACGCTGAGGGCGAAGGCGAGGAAGATGCCAAAGGCCCGAACGGTGGCAAATTGCTCAAGAATGGCGATTTCGCGGTCGAGGTCATAATCTTCGAGAATGGCACCGAGCCGCAATTCCGCGTTTTCGCAACGCGGGACGGCAAACCGGTCGACCCGAAGGATGTCCAGCTCGCCATCACCCTCACGCGGCTTGGCGGCGACGTCGATCGCTTCACCTTCCGCCCGCAGGGCAAATTCCTCGCAGGGCAAGGTGTCGTCACCGAACCGCACAGCTTCGACGTCGAGGTTGTCGCGGTGACGGGCGGCAAGCGGCACGTTTGGAAATATGCGAACCCCGAAGGGCGCACGCGGATCGGGGCTGACGCCGCCAAGGCCGGAGGCATCGAAACCGCGGTCGTCGGACCGGCGACGGTGGGCGAAATGCGCGAACTCTACGGCACCGTCCAACTGTCGCCGACCGCCCGCTCCGAAATTCGCGGCCAGTTCCCCGGCCGCGTCGTCTCGGTGACCAAGGCGGTGGGCGACAGCGTCCGCCGTGGGGAACTGCTCGCGCGCATCGAGTCGAGCGAGAGCCTCCAGGTCTATCCGGTATATGCGACGGTCGGCGGCGTGATCGCCGAGCGCAACGCCAACCCCGGCGACGTCACCGACGGGCGCGCACTCTATGTGGTCACCGACCCGGCGCAGACCACGGTCGTCTTCAACATCTTCCCCCGCGACCTCGCGATCATACGTCCGGGCATGCGGGTGACGGTGGAGACGCAGGACGGCGCCGAAATCGCGACCGCGCCGCTCGGGCAGTTCCTGCCCGACGGCAATGTCGAGGCGGGCACTGCGCTCATCCGCGCGACCATCCCGAACCGCTCGGGAACGCTCCGCCCTGGCATGGCCTTGCGCGGCCGCGTGATGGTCAACCCCGTCACCGTGCCGCTTGCCGTGCGCACCGAGGCGATCCAGCCCTTCCGCGACTTCAAGGTGGTCTATGCCAATTTCGGGCAGGACTATGAGGTCCGGATGCTGAAGCTCGGCCGTTCGTCGCCCGAATGGACCGAGGTCCTGTCGGGCATCAAGCCCGGCACCGCCTATGTCACCAAGGGCAGTTTCCTCGTTCGCGCCGACATCGAAAAGTCCGGCGCGGGCCACGACCATTGATCGGGGAGCAGGATAACATGCTAGCCAGAACCATAGGCTTTTCGATCCGGCAACGATGGCTCGTCCTCGCGGTGGTCGCGCTCCTCTGCGCGATCGGCGCGTGGAGCGCGACCAAATTGCCCATCGACGCCGTTCCCGACATCACCAACGTCCAGGTCCAGATCAACACCAAGGCGGAAGGCTATTCGCCGCTCGAGTCCGAGCAGCGCATCACCTATCCGATCGAGACCGCGATCGCGGGCATCCCGAACCTCAACTATACCAGGTCGATCTCGCGCTATGGCCTGAGCCAGGTCACTGTCGTCTTCGAGGACGGGACCGACATCTATTTCGCGCGCCAGCAGGTCAACGAGCGGCTCCAGGCCGCGCGCGGCCAGCTTCCGCCCGGGATGGAGCCCGAAATGGGCCCGATCTCGACGGGCCTCGGCGAAATCTTCATGTTCTCGATCGAGGCCGAACCGGGCGCGCGAAAACCCGACGGCACGCCTTATACGGCGGAAGACCTCCGGACGATGTCCGATTGGGTCATCCGGCCGCAGATGCGCACGATTCCGGGGGTCGCCGAGATCAACACGATCGGCGGCTATGCCCGCCAATATCATGTGACACCCAACCCGGCCTCGCTCGCCTCGCTCAATCTCTCGCTCAACGATGTCGTCACCGCACTCGAGGCCAATAATGCCAACCGCGGGGCCGGTTATGTCGAGCGCAGCGGCGAACAGATTCTGATCCGCGTGCCGGGTCAGGCCAATAATGAGCGTGACCTGTCGCAGATCATCGTCACCACCCGCGGCGGGGTTCCGATCCGGATCGCCGACGTCGCCGATGTCGCGATCGGCTCGGGGCTCCGCACAGGCGCCGCAACCGAAAATGGCAAGGAAGTCGTCCTCGCGACGGTCTCGATGCTGATCGGCGAGAATCCGCGCGTGGTGGCGCAGGCCTCGGCCGAACGCCTCGTCGAAGCCTCGCGTGCGTTGCCGAAGGGTGTCGTTGCCAAGCCGCTCTACGATCGCACCGCGCTCGTCGAGCGGACGATTTCGACGGTGCAGAAGAATCTCGCCGAGGGCGCGCTGCTCGTCATCGTGATCCTGTTCCTGCTGCTCGGCAATTTCCGGGCCGCGCTGATCACGGCGGCGGTCATTCCGGTCGCGATGCTGATGACGCTGACGGGCATGCTCCAGACGCGGACATCGGCAAACCTCATGAGCCTCGGGGCGCTCGACTTCGGCCTCATCGTCGACGGGGCCGTCATCATCGTCGAGAACTGCCTCCGCCGGCTCGGCGAGGCTCAGCACAGGCTCGGACGCCTGCTCGACCGCGACGAGCGCTTCGGCCTAGTCGCTTCCGCAAGCGCAGAAGTGATCAAGCCGAGCATCTTCGGCATTATTATCATCACCGCAGTCTATCTGCCGATCTTCGCGCTCGAGGGCGTCGAGGGCAAAACCTTCCATCCGATGGCGATCACCGTCGTCCTCGCGCTTACCGCCGCTCTGCTGCTGTCGCTCACCCTGGTTCCGGCCGCGGTGGCGCTGTTCGTGACCGGCAAGGTCGAAGAAAAGGAAAATTGGCTGATGCGCGGGCTCGGCAAGGGCTACCGCCCGATGCTCGACCGCGTCCTCAATTGGCCGAAGGCTGCGCTGGCTGGTGCTTTGGCGCTTGTCGCGCTGAGCGGCGTGGCGGCGACCAGTCTCGGGTCCGAGTTCATCCCGGACCTCGACGAAGGCGATATCGCGATGCACGCGATGCGCATTCCGGGGACGAGCCTCACCCAGTCGATCGCGATGCAGGAGGCGCTGGAGAAGAGGATCAGGCAGTTCCCCGAAGTCGAGCGGGTGTTCGCGAAGATCGGCACTCCCGAGGTAGCGACCGATCCGATGCCCCCGTCGGTCGCCGATAATTTCATCATGCTCAAGGACCGGAAGGAATGGCCCAATCCGAGAAAGACGCGCGACCAGCTCGTTGCCGAACTCAACAAGGCGGCGAACGAGGTGCCAGGGAACAATTATGAGTTCACCCAGCCGGTGAAGATGCGCATGAACGAGCTGATCGCCGGCGTTCGCGCCGACGTGGCGATCAAGTTGTTCGGCGACGACCTCGATCAATTGCTCGAATCGGGGCAGGCGATCGAGGAAGTCGCGGGCGGGATTGCGGGCGCGCAGGACGTGAAGCTCGAACAGGTCACCGGCCTGCCGATGCTCTCGGTCACGCCCGATCGCGACAAGCTCGCGCGCTACGGTGTCAGCATGGAAACGGTGCAGGATGCGGTTTCGACAGCGACCGGCGGCCGTCAGGCCGGCGAGCTTTTCGAGGGTGACCGCCGCTTCGACGTCATCGTCCGGCTTCCCGAGGCCATTCGCACCGATCTCGCGTCGCTCGGCAATCTCCCCGTTGCACTTCCGGCCGGCGGCTTCGTGCCGCTTTCGGAGCTGGCGGAGATATCGCTCGCGGCGGGGCCGAACCAGATCAGCCGCGAAAATGGCAAGCGCCGCGCGGTGATCACGGCGAATGTTCGTGGGCGCGATCTGGGCTCGTTCATCGACGAGCTCACGCAAAAGGTCGAAGCTGAGGTCGTGCTGCCCGATGGTTACTACATCGAATATGGCGGCACATTCGAGCAGCTTCAGTCCGCGACCGAGCGCCTCCAGATCGTCGTGCCGCTGGTGCTGCTGCTGATCTTCGGGCTGCTGTTCATGCTGTTCGGCACGGTGCGCGATGCTGCGATCGTCTTCTCGGGCGTGCCTCTGGCGCTGACGGGCGGGGTCGCGGCGCTGGCGCTGCGCGACATTCCGTTATCGATCTCGGCGGGCGTCGGCTTCATCGCTTTGTCCGGGGTCGCGGTGCTGAACGGCGTGGTGATGCTATCCTTCATCAAGGATCTGCGCGAACGCGGAAAAGCGCTCGTCGAGGCGATCCGCGAAGGCGCGCTGACCCGCCTCAGACCGGTGATGATGACGGCGCTGGTGGCGTCGCTCGGGTTCGTACCGATGGCGCTCAATGTCGGGGCTGGGTCCGAGGTGCAGCGGCCGCTGGCAACTGTCGTCATCGGCGGGATCATCTCGTCGACGATCCTGACTTTGCTCGTGCTGCCGGCCCTGTACCTCCTGGTCCATCGACGGACCGCGAAGGCCGAAGAGGAAGAGCTGGCGCGCCCGAGCAGCGTCCCCAGCCCCGAAGGCTGAGACACTCCCGGATGGCCGCCATTCCCCCCTGTCGGCGGCAACCGAGAGTGCTGACTGGGGCGGAACCCAAGCGGGTTCCGCCTCCTTTTAGGGATGGTGAGGATTGAGGAGCTTGCAATGAATGAAAAAGCATCCGGGAGCGAACGCGAAAAGCGAACGCTCCAGATCGTTCTCGTCCTGAACTCGGCTATCGCGATCGCCTTCCTCGTAACCGGCGGGCTCGGCGATTCGAGCGCGCTCATCGCCAATGGGCTCGACAATCTGTCCGACGCCGCGGTCTATGCCTTGAGCCTCGTTGCGCTCAGCCACGGCCTGAAATGGAAAACCCGTGCTGCCACGGCATCGGGTGTCATGCTGCTGGTCTTCGCGGCCGGCGTCCTGTTCGATGTAGGACGGCGCTATTTCGAAGGCAGCGAACCGATCGGTCCGACAATGATGATCATGTCGGCCGTCGCTGCGGTGGTGAACTATGCTTGTCTGAAGCTCTTGCAGCGCATTCAGGATCCGGACGTCAACCTCAGAGCCGCGACAACCTTCAGCTACAACGACTTCATCTCGAACGGCGGCATCCTGATCGCGGGTGTCCTCGTCTGGTGGCTCGGTACGAACTGGCCGGACCTTCTGGTTGGATTTGCGACTGCGCTGATCGCGATCAAGGGCGGCATCGAAATCCTTCGCGACGCCCGCCAAGAGGCCAAACAGCAGAAAGATTAGAGCATGTGAGGCGTGTCGGATCGGCGGAAGAATGTTCGGACCTCTGCGAACAACGTCGCCGATCCTGCCCTAGAGGCACCCGACAGCTCGCTCCCATCATATTACGTCCTTATTACGCGAGGCAAAAATCGAGCCCACGTAACGACGCGTATTACGCCGCCATTCGGCGTAAGTGTCTGAAATTGTTAGGAAAACTGGAGCGGGCGAAGGGATTCGAACCCTCGACCCCAACCTTGGCAAGGTTGTGCTCTACCCCTGAGCTACGCCCGCTCTGGCGGCTGGAAACCGGTCGGTTCCAGCGGGTGAGGCGGGCGATTAGCACCGGCTTTTTGACTCGGCAACCCCTGAATGCGCTTTTTCTCCGAAGGGTTGGCATATCGCCCGCAAATCCCACATAAGCAAGGCAAGAGGCCTTTCCGCTGGCGTGGAAAAGGCGGGAAATCAAAAAGCAGGAGCATGTTTCGTGGCCACTCTCGGTCTGAACCCGCAGGAAAAGGAAGCAGTCGAAGCGTTTCGCCGCGATGTCGTAGACCCGTCGATGACCAGCCTGGTCATCCTCGATTTCTGGGCCGAATGGTGCGGCCCGTGCAAGCAGCTCGGCCCCGTGCTCGAAAAGGTCGCCGCCGACTATGCAGACAAGGGCGTCATCCTGGTCAAGGTCGACGTCGATGCGAATCGCTTCATCGCCGGCCAATTCCAGGTCCAGTCGATCCCGACCGTTTATGCAATCTTTCAGGGGCAGCCGGTCGCCAACCTGACCAATGCGCGCACCGAAAGCCAGCTCAAGGCGATTCTCGACCAGTTGCTCGCGCAACTGCCGATCGAAAGCGCGGCGAAGGATCTGGCGGTCGAGATCGCGCCGCTGATCGAAATGGGCGAAAGCGTGCTCGCCGAAGGCGACGGCGCACGCGCCGCGAGCATCTTTGCGCAGATCATCGAGATGGCGCCCGACAATGCCGCGGCGCACGGCGGGCTGATTCGCGCGCTCGTTCTGACGGACGATGTCGAGAATGCCCAGACGGCGCTCGACGCGCTGCCCGCCGAGATCGCGGCCGATCCCGCGATCGCGCAGGCGAAGAGCGCGCTTGCGCTCGCCGCCGATGCCCCCGACGCGGGCGAACTCGCCGCATTCGAGGCAGCGGTCGCGGCGAACCCCGGCGATCACCAAGCGCGATTCGACCTCGCGAGCGCGCAGATCGGCGCGGGGCAGCGCGACGCCGCCGCCGACAATCTGCTCCACATCGTCGGCGCCGACCGCGAATGGAATGACGATGCGGCGCGCGCGAAATTGCTGTCGCTGTTCGAAGCCGTCGGGCTTGAGGACCCGTGGGTCGCCGCACAGCGCCGCCGTCTGTCGCTGATCCTCTTCGGCTGATGAACACCGACGCGCCTCTCACCATCCAGCGGATCGCGATCTTTCCGCTCACCGGCGCGGTGCTGTTTCCCGGGCTACACCTGCCGCTACATATTTTCGAGCCGCGCTATTCGGCGATGGTGCAGGAGGTGCTGGCGCGCGACCGGCAGATCGGAATGATCCAGCCGCGCCAGATTCCGGGCGAAGAGGATCGCGAGCCGCCGGCGCTCTATGACGTCGGCTGTGTCGGGCGGATCATCGATGTCGAAGCGCTCGACGAAGGGCGCTTCAACCTCGTCCTCGAAGGCGTCGCGCGCTTTCGCGTCCGGCGCGAACTCGACGTCACGACGCCCTTCCGGCAGGTCGAGGCCGAGATCGAAGTCGAAAGCGAGGATGACGCCGTGCTCGCGAGCATCGAGCGCGCCAGCCTCGAACGCGAGGCGAAGCGGTTTGCGCAGCGACAGGGCTATGTCGTCGACTGGGATTCGGTCGGCCAGCTCGACGATGCGACGCTCGTCAACGGCATCGCGCAGGTCGCGCCCTTCGATGCCGCGGCGAAACAGGCGCTGCTCGAAGCGTCGCCGATCGACGCGCGCGCCGAGCTCGTCGTCCAGCTTATGCAATTCTTCGGCCGCTTCGACAGCGACGACGGGCGCGCGACGCTGCAATAACTTTCAGTGAAGCTTGCGGACCGGCGCGTGCCGGGCGATGTCGGCGAGCGCCCGGCGCACGATATGACGGTCGCTTTCGCGCAGACGTTCGGCGGCGTCGCTTACCGTCAGATGGCGGCGAACGAGTTCCTTCTCGGCCGCAAGCCGTGCATTGCCGCGCGGCCCGCATGACCGGGCGCCGCGGCGGTCGGCCCAATCCGCGACCAGCCGGTCGGCGAGACGCACGGCGAGATTGTCGGCGGCGCCCTGTTCGGTTTCGATTTCGGCGGCGGGATCGACCAGCCACTCGTCGCGGTCTTCCGCCGGCAACGCGTCGATCGACAGCGTCGCGGTGACGTGACGGCGGCCCGCGCAGCGCTGGTCGCCGTGGAGGCGGTGGCGCAGCGCCTGCAGTTCGGCACGGAATTGCCAGGTCACATAAGTGGTGAAGCGCGCCCGCGCGGGGTCATAATGTTCGGCGGCGCGGTGGAGCGCGATCGCGCACGCCTGCGCCGCATCCTCGGCGACGTCGGTAAGACCATAGCGGCGCGTGAAATAGCGGATCCGCGGTCCCGCCAACGCCGCGAGCCGCACAAAGCTGCGATCGGCGAGCGCACGTGTCCGTGCGCCCGGCGCCGCGTCGAGCGCCATTCGCGCCCGGATATAATCGGTTACCGCCGTTTCGAGCGCATCGCTTTTTGCTGACATGGCCCTACCCCCATCCTGCCGCGGCATGGTTGCCGCTTGGGTAGGGATAGGCGGTCATGCTTAGCGCCGGGCTGCCGGCGGCCTAGGTAATAATACTTGGCCAAACCCCCTTCGCATCGAGCGAGGTCGAGATGCCCATCGACCTTGCGCCGCGCCGCAGGGTGTCTCGACTTCGTTCGCCACGAACGGAGTGAAAGATTGCGTTTAGACCTCGGCGCCCGCGAGCAGGCGCGGCAGGTCGCCCGCCTCGCCGCGCGCCTCGTCCATGAAGAAGCGCTTGAGCATCGGCATATGCTGCACCGCGCCGAGCCCGGTGCGGCGGATCGCGGCGGCGGTGCGCCCCGGGATGCCGAACAGCCGCGTCAGCCCGTCAGTCGCGATGCTGACCATCATATTGTCGAGCCCGCGCCAGCGCTGGTAGCGCGCGAGGAGCGCGGCGTCGCCAAGGTCGAGCCCCAGCCGCGCGCCCTCGACGAGCACTTCCGTCAGCGCCGCGACGTCGCGCAGCCCGAGATTCAGCCCCTGCCCCGCAATCGGGTGGATGCCGTGTGCCGCGTCGCCAACGAGCGCGATGCGGTCGGCGACGATCGAGGCGCTGTGGTGGAAGCCGAGCGGATAGGTCATGCGCGGCGCGACGAGCTGCATCGCGCCCAGCACGCCGCCCGCACGCTTTTCGAGCTCGGCGGCGAAGCCGCGCTCACCCAGCTTGGCAAAGCCGGGACCATCCTTTTCGGATACGGTCCAGACGAAGGCGGAGCGATGCCGCCCCTGCGCATCGTCGACGAGCGGGAGCAAGGCAAACGGCCCCGAAGGATAGAAGATTTCGTGCGCGACATTGCCATGCGGCTTTTCGTGCGCGACCGCGCCGATCATCGCATGATGGTGGTAGGACCAGTTGGCGATGCTGAACCCCGTAGCGTCGCGCGTCGGCGAGCGGCGGCCCTCGGCGACGATCAGCAGCGGCGCCGCAAGGGTGGTGCCGTCGGCGAGCGTCAGCGTGACGCCATGACCGTCGATCGCGCGCGACACGACGGTCGCCGGCATCCAGAACCGCACCAGCGGCGCATCGGCGAGCGCGGCGGCGAGCGCGAGGCGGAGCTGGCGGTTTTCGACCATCGTGCCGAGCGGCGGGTCGCCGTCGGCGGTGACGAAGTCGAGTTCGCCGCCGCGGCCGCTGTCGGGGGCGCCGTCGCCCACCTTGATGGCGCGGATCGGGCAGCCGTGACCTGCGAGGCGATCGGCGATCCCCAGCACCTCGAACATCTGCCACGTCGCGCTCGCGATCGCCGAGGCGCGGCCGTCGAAGCCGGGGGCGATCGTCCGGGTGGGGTCGGCGGGATCGACGATCTGGACCGACAGGCCGTGACGGGCGAGGGCAAGGGCGAGCGCCTGGCCGACAAGGCCGCCGCCCGAAATCAGGACATCGCTGCGCAGCGTTTCTTTCATCGCTTCGCCCTAGCGTGCGGCAGGGCGGTTGGAAAGGCTGTGGGCGAGCGCGGGGCCGCGCTTGACGGCGAGTCCGCTGCATGCGCATATCGCCGGACCAACTCACAGGGACCGGAAGAGAGCATGGCTAGCCGCAAGGCCGCACCCGCAAAGGCCGATTGGCGCACCGTTTTCCGCCAAAGCATCGCGCGATCGCTGGTGATCGCGTCGGCGGTGGCGCTTGGGCTCTTCACGCTGTTCCTGACGCTCGCGCTGATCACCTACGACAGCACCGACGCCGCGCTCAACACCGCGGCGCACGGCACCGCGTCCAACTGGATGGGGAGCGCGGGGGCCTGGTTCGCCGACCTCGGCCTGTCGATCGGCGGCGTCGGCGTCGCGCTGTTGCTGCCGCTGCTGGGCATCATCGCCTGGCGGCTGTGGACCGGCGAGGCGCAGCCCTATTGGCCGCGCCAGCTCGCCTACAGCTTTATCGGCATCCTCTTCGTCGGGCTCGGCGCCGAGCTCTGGTCGCCGGCGACCAACGCGCCGCTGCCCGCGGGCTGGGGCGGGATCATCGCGCTGCTGCTCGGCGGCGCGATCGCGCCGCTGTTCGCACAGGCTGGCGAGCCCGCCGCGGCGCTGATCCGCTTCGCGACGATCCTTCTGCTCGTCGGGCTGGGGCTGTGGCTCGCGTGGCGCGCGCTCCGGCTCGAAAAGGGCTGGGCATCGCGGTTCCGATTGCCCGCCCCGACTAGCAGCCGCATCGCCGAGCCCGTCCGCGCGCCGCGCGCCGACGACCGGGTGCCGGGCCCGCTGGAGCCCGCCGTGCGCCCGCGCGCCGTGGCCGAGCCCGTCGACCGCGCGCCGCCCGAAATCGCCGACCCCGCGCAGCGTAGCGCGCCCTCGAAACCCCGGCCCAAACCGCAGACCGAGCTGTTCACCAATTACCAGCTGCCCTCGATCGACCTGCTCGCCCCCGCGCCCGACCGGCCGGCGGGCCAGATCGACAAGGCGGCGCTCGAGCGCAACGCGCGCCTGCTCGAATCGGTGCTCGAGGATTTCCAGGTGAAGGGCGTCGTCACCGCGGTGCGTCCGGGCCCGGTCGTCACCATGTACGAACTCGAACCCGCGCCGGGCACCAAGGCGAGCCGCGTGTCGAACCTCGCCGACGATATCGCGCGCAACATGTCGGCGCTGTCGGCGCGCATCGCTCCGATCCCGGGGCGCACCGTCATCGGCATCGAGCTGCCCAACGCGCAGCGCGAAGCGGTGGTGCTGCACGAAATCATCGGCAGCGCGCTGTTCCAAGACCAGACCGGCGCGCTGCCGATCATCCTCGGCAAAAATATCAGCGGCGACGCGATGATCGCCGACCTCGCGCCGATGCCGCACTTGCTGATCGCGGGCACCACCGGCTCGGGCAAGTCGGTCGGTTTGAACGCGATGATCCTCTCGCTGCTCTATCGCCTTGGCCCCGACCAGGTGAAGATGATCATGATCGACCCGAAGATGCTCGAACTGAGCGTCTATGACGATATTCCGCACCTGCTCGCCCCCGTCGTCACCGAACCCAAGAAGGCGATCCGCGCGCTCAAATGGGCGGTCGAGCAGATGGAGGACCGCTACAGGATGATGTCGTCGCTGTCGGTGCGCAACCTCGCCTCCTACAATGACAAGGTGCGCGGCGCGCTCGCCAAGGGCAAGTCGCTCGGGCGCCGCGTCCAGACCGGCTACGACCCCGAGACCGGCCAGCCGGTCTATGAGGAAGAGACGCTCGATTACCAGCCGCTGCCGCAGATCGTCGTCATCGTCGACGAGCTCGCCGATTTGATGATGACCGCCGGCAAGGAGGTCGAATTCCTGATCCAGCGATTGGCGCAAAAAGCGCGCGCGGCGGGCATCCACCTGATCCTCGCGACGCAGCGTCCGTCGGTCGACGTCATCACCGGCGTGATCAAGGCGAATCTGCCGACGCGCATCAGCTTCAACGTCACATCGAAGATCGACAGCCGCACCATTTTGGGCGAAGCGGGCGCCGAGCAACTGCTCGGTAAGGGCGACATGCTCTATGTCCCCGGCGGCAAGCAGATCACGCGTATCCACGGCCCCTTCGTCTCCGACGACGAGGTGCGCGCGGTCGCCGATCACTGGAAGGGGCAGGGCCGCCCCGACTATGTCGAAAGCGTCACCGAGGATCCCGAGGACGGCGGCTTCGCGATGGAGGGCGCCCCCGCCGGCGGCGACAGCGCAGAGGATCGCATGTACGCGAAGGCCTGCCAGATCGTCGCCGAGAGCCAGAAAGCCTCGACGAGCTGGCTCCAGCGGCAACTCCGCATCGGCTACAATAGCGCGGCCCGCCTCATCGAGCGGATGGAGGAGGAAGGCATTGTCAGCCCGCCGAACCATGTCGGCCGCCGCGACGTGCTCACCGATCAATATGGTCAGCCGCGCTGAGGAACCTTTTCCCCGCCCCGCGACTTGAACAGCGTCTAACCGCCGGGTTCAGCGCGGGTTAAATGCCCGGTTGCGAAAAACGGGCTGAAAAAAGCGAGAATGAGAGCCAAATGACCAAGAAGACGATGATCCGCCTTGCCGCCTGGATGCTCGCCCCCGCTGCCGTCGCCGGCCTCGCCGCCGGCGCGCCCGCGATCGCCCAGTCGGCGAGCGCGCTGGCGTCGGTGCAGTCGCACCTCAAATCGACCAGTTCGATGACCTCCGACTTCGTGCAGACCGACCGCAACGGCCAGCGCGTGTCGGGGAAGCTGACCCTCAAGCGTCCGGGCAAGATCCGGTTCCAGTATCAAAAGGGCGTGCCGCTGCTGATCGTCGGCGACGGCAGCCGGCTGACGATGATCGATTATGAGGTCAACCAGGTGCAGAGCTGGCCGGTGAAGAATTCGCCGCTCGGCGCGCTGCTCGACCCCGATCGCGACCTGTCGAAATATGCCAAGATCCTGCCGACCGGGAACGACGACGTGCTGAGCGTCGAGGTCAAGGATCCGAAGCGCCCCGAATATGGCACGATCACCATGGTGTTCGTCCGCGACGGCGCGGCGCCGGGCGGGCTGCGCCTGCGCGGCTGGGTCGCGCTCGATTCGCAGAACAACCGCACGCGGATCGATCTCAGCAACCAGAAGTTCAACGTTGCGGTCGCCGATTCGGCTTTCCGCTGGACCGATCCCCGCCCGAAGCGGCGCGGCCGCTAACCGTCGAGGCCGGCGTGGCTGCACTCCCTTCGGAAACGCAGCCATTTTTCCAGACCAACCGTCGCCCGCTATCGACGAACTGCAGGACAGGCGCCGAACGCGCCTTTTTGTTCAGCTTGGCGACAGGGAACACGCGCTATTCCAACTCTCGAAGGCGCCAACACGGCCCCCGGATTTGGGTTTCCCCCTGTTGCCCCTCCCGGGCTGCCAGGCACCTTCATTCAAGAGCGTGACGAACGCTGACCTTGAACCCCCGTTCCACCGCCCCTGGGACGGGGGTTTAATTTGTCCGGCGCATTTTTCGGCCGCCGACGCGGCATGGCCGCACCGGCAAGCAACCGCATTGCGAACCGAACCGCGCGCCGATAGAGCCGACCCATGACTCGCACCAGCATCGCATCGTGGAACATCAACAGCGTTCGCGCGCGCATCGGCATCGTCGAAAAAT
This sequence comes from Sphingopyxis sp. PAMC25046, assembly GCF_004795895.1. Lineage (NCBI taxonomy): Bacteria > Pseudomonadati > Pseudomonadota > Alphaproteobacteria > Sphingomonadales > Sphingopyxidaceae > Sphingopyxis > Sphingopyxis sp. PAMC25046. The sequence goes on along the minus strand of NZ_CP039250.1, from coordinate 290,673 downwards.
TCCTGCGCGAAGAAGCCCCCGACATCCTCTGCCTTCAGGAAACCAAGGTCGAATGCGGCCTGTTCCCGCCGGAGATGTTCCGGCGGCTGGGCTATGAACATATCGTCACCCACGGCCAGCGCATGCACCATGGCGTCGCGATCGTCAGCAAGGTTCCGCTCGCCGACGTGCGCAAATATGACTGGCAGGCGAATGGCGAGGCGCGCCACGTCGGGGTGACGCTGCCGTCTGGGGTGCGGCTCGACAATGTCTATATTCCCGCGGGCGGCGATATTCCCGACCGCGATCTCAATCCCAAATTCGGGCAGAAGCTCGACTTCTTCGGCCGCATGACCGAATGGTCGGGCGCGCTGAACGGCACGCCGACGGTGCTGACGGGCGATTTCAACGTCGCGCCGCTCGAAAGCGACGTCTGGAACCACAAGGCGCTGCTCGACGTCGTCAGTCACACGCCGATCGAGGTCGAAACGCTGGCAAGGCTGCAGGCGGCATCGAACTGGGTCGATCTCGGTCGCCACTTCATCGAAGCGCCGACGCCGCTCTACACCTGGTGGAGCTACCGCGCGAAAGACTGGGAAGCGTCGAACCGCGGGCGACGGCTCGACCATATGTGGGTGACCCCCGACCTGAAGGGAAAGGCGGTGTCGCACCGCATCGTCCAGCCGGCGCGTAGCTGGGAACGGCCGTCGGACCATATCCCGCTGATCACCGAGTTCGACTTTTGAGCGAAACCCCAAAAGACCCAGGCGCCCGAAGGGCCGCCCGCGCTATCGATGCGCTGCGCCGGGGCTGGCCGTTTCGTGTCGCGGGTGCCGACGGCACGCTCGACCTGCTCGCGGTCGAAAGCGCGCGCGATGCCGCGCTCGCCGAATTCGGCGGCGGGGACATGCTCCTGTCGGGCGAGCGCGCGGTCACGCTCAAACTGACCAACCAGCGCGCCGCCGCGACGCCGGGTCCGGTCCGGCTGGCGAACGCCGCCGATACCGTCATCGCAGCGCTGGCGATCGCCGACCCGGCGCTCGATCTTGCGAATCCGCTCAAAGGCCCGTTCGGCACCCTGGCGACCGGCGGCGACGCGGCGGCGGCGGCGGCGATGACGATGGCCCGCCACGCCGGCCTGCTCCCGGCCTTCTTCGTGCGCGCCGCCGCGGGCGAAGCCGAGAGTGAGTGCAGCGCCGGCGACGTCGCCGCGCTGCTCGATCCCGTCCGGCTCGAAGTCGCGGCGCGCGCGCGCCTGCCCGTCGCAGCCAGCGAAAGCGCCGAAATCTTCGCCTTCCGCTCGCCCGAGGAGGCGTCGGATCATGTCGCGCTGATTATCGGCAAGCGCGACGCGGGTCCGCCCGTTGTCCGGCTGCACAGCGAATGCCTGACCGGCGACGTCCTCGGCAGCCTCAAATGCGATTGCGGGCCGCAACTCCACGCCGCGCTCCATGCAATGGCCGACGCGCCGTGGGGCGTGCTCCTCTACCTGCGGCAGGAAGGCCGGGGCATCGGTCTTGTGAACAAGCTGCGCGCCTATGCGTTGCAGGATCAGGGCTATGACACGGTCGACGCGAATTTGCGGCTGGGTTTTCCGGTCGAGGCGCGCGATTTTGCGATCGCCGGGCGGATGCTCGACCTGCTCAACATCCCGCGCATCCGGCTGATGACGAACAACCCCGAAAAGGTCGCGCGGCTCGAAAAGGAGGGCGTCGAGGTCGTCGAGCGCCTGCCGCTCGCGCTACCGACGAACAAATATAACGAGCAATATCTCGCAACGAAGCGCGACCGGACCGGGCACCAGCTTTAAAACACGTCGCCCCCGCGAAGGCGGGGGCCGCTATCGGCGTCGCGCAAGGCTGCCGGCGGCCCCCGCCTTCGCGGGGGCGACGATTTGTTCAATGCACGAAGCGCGCCACCACATCGCGGTAGCTGCGGCTGACCTTCACCTGCGCGCCAGAACCGAGCACGAGGAAGCATTCGCCGTTGGTGTGCGGCTTGACCTGCTTGACCTGACTGAGGTTGACGATCGTCGAGCGGTGGACGCGCTGGAAATTGCGCGGGTCGAGCCGCTTTTCCAGATCCTTCATCGTCTCGCGCAGGATCAGGCTGTTGTCGGCGGTATAGATGCACATATAGTCGCCCGCCGCATCGATCCGCTCGATGCTGTCGACGTCGACGCGGAAGATCTGGCCGCGATCCTTGATGTTGATCATCTTTTCATAGCGGTCGGCGGCGTGCGCGTCGGGCTGCGTCTCGGCGTCATAATCCTCGACCGCTTCGGGCGCGACTTCGGCGAGCACGGTCTTCAGCCGTTCGACCTCGGCCGCCCCGCGCTTTTCGGTAAGGCGCTGGCGGACGCGGTCGAGCGCATCCGCCAGCCGCTCGGGCTCGACGGGCTTCACCAGATAGTCGACCGCCTGTGCCTCGAAGGCGCGGATCGCATGATCCGAATAGGCGGTGACGAACACGACGAGCGGCGGCTCGACCTCCATCAACCCCTGGATCACCGAAAAACCGTCGAACCCCGGCATCTGGATGTCGAGGAAAACGAGGTCGGGTTTATGCGTCTTGATTTTCCTTATGGCCTCGCGGCCGTTCTGTGCGGTGTCGACAACTTCGACATCGCCATGCGCTTCGAGCCTGAGTTGCAGGCCCTGGGTCGCCAATTTTTCATCATCCACCAGGATGGTTCTAATCGTCATGTGCGTTCGGTTCCAATCGTCATTTGCCCGTCGGGCTGGAACGGAAACTCGATCACCACCGTGAATCCGCCATCAGCGCCCATATGGACGTCGAACCGTTGCTGATCGCCGAAAGCCTGCGCCAGCCGGTCCCTGATGTTGGCTAAACCCACACCGGTCGATTCCGTTGCAACGCCAGTGGTGGGGTCGGTGGGGTCGGCTGACAATCCCGCGCCGGTGTCGGACACGGTGATCCGGACATTTTGACCGGCCAGCTGTGCGGAAATCGTGATATCGGCGCCTTCCTCCTGCGGCGTCACCGCATATTTGATCGCGTTTTCGATGAGCGGCTGAAGCAGAAGCGACGGCAAACGCGCGCGCGAAACCGCCGGATCGATCATAAAATGGGGACGCAGCCGCTCCTCGAAACGCATCTTCTCGATGTCGAGATAGAGCTTCAGCGTCTCGATCTCCTGCGCCAGCGTCACCTGCGCGGTCGGCTCGTTGGCGAGCGTGTAGCGAAGGAAAGCCGAGAGGCGCGACAGCATCGCATTGGCGGGCTCGGCCTGTTTCAGGAGCACGAGAGTCGAAATGCTGTTCAAGGTGTTGAACAGGAAATGCGGGTTGAGCTGGTAACGCAGCATCGCGAGCTGTGCCGAGGCTGCCTGCGCCTCGAGCCGCAGCACGCGATCATTCTGTTCCTCGAGCTGGAGGAAATAGTTGATCGCGAAATAAAGCGCCGACCAGGCCGCGAGCGACGTCGCGTCGATATACATCGCGCCGAGCAAAAGACTCGTGAAGCCCGCCTCGCTCGCCGGGTTCTGGATCTGTGCCACCCACGCATCGATGAAGGCCCAGAGCGCGGTCGCGACGCCGGCGAGGCCGAAGCTGACCCCCCACATCAAGAGCGGGCGTCGGCTGATCAGCGCGCGGTAACAGACCGACAGGATCAGCGTCAGCGAAAAGCCGGTGATTGCCGAAATCGTCTGCGGAATGAAAAAGGTGAAGGCCTGCCCGTTGGCGAGCCCCGACACGCCGCGCAGCCCGAGCCACGCGGCCCAGCCCAATATCTGCAAATTCCAGAAGGCCCGCACCTTGTTGTCGAAGAAGGGCCCGGGCGAAGTCAGGCGAAACAGCGGCATGAGGGTCCGTGGGTTGGCGATGTCAGTGGCTGCGCGCGCGAAGGCGGGCGGCGGGGGGGCGCGTCATTCGGCCGCGACCGCCGCCGCGGGCGCGTCGGCGCGCACGCGCGCTTGCCCGAGCGGCTGCAATTCCGAACGATGCTTCCACAGCAATTCCTTGTAACCGATCACCCGCCCGTCGTGCGCGGTCAGCGTGACGGGACCGATCGGCTGTTCGTCGCGCGCATCGACCAGCACCGGGGTCGAGGGCACGCCCGCGCCCCATTTTTCGCCCCATTGGCGCAGCGCGATCATCGCGGGGAGCAGTTCGATTCCCTTGTCGGTGAGCTGGTAGCGGACCTTGCGCCGATCCTCGGCCATCACCTCGCGCGCCATGATGCCATGGTCGACGAGCTTCGACAGCCGGTTCGACAATATGTTGCGCGCGATGCTCAGTTCCTGCTGGAACTCCTCGAAATGATGCACGCCGTTGAACGCCGCGCGCAGGATCATGAACGACCATCGCTCGCCCATCGCCTCGAGCGCGAGCGGCAGGGCGCAATTGTCCCCGTGCAGGTCGTTCAATACTTCGCGTAATTTTCCCATGCCCAATGCCCTAACGTAAAATCTGCCGGCGTGCCAAAAAAATATAGGGCCTCCGTTGCATTTCGCAACTCAAACGCTAGTTGCGATTCGCAACCCTTTTGGGGTTGCGCAAAACAGGAGGTCCAGATGCCCATTTTCAAACTTTCTCCCCTCTTCGCCCCGCTTCCGCTCGCCGGCACCGCGCTGATCGGCGGCCTTGCGCTTGTCCCGGCCGCAGCGACGGCGGCGGGAGGCGTTTATTATCGCGCCGAACTTGCGGCCCCCGCGCCCAAGGCCCGTTTCGTCGCGCGCGACGTCGTCTGGGCGTGCAAGGATGCCGGCTGCACCGCGGGCCAGGGGACGAGCCGTCCGCTGATCATGTGCGCCGCGCTCGCCAAGGCGGCCGGTCCGGTCGCGAGTTTCACCGCCGGCGGCAAGGCGCTCGACGCCGACGAACTCGCCCGCTGCAACGAAACGAAATAACCGGACAACCCCAAAGAGGGCGGCCGTACCTCTCGGCGAGGGGCGGCCGCCTTTTCACGTCCGGGGTTGGCCGGTCAGGCGGCGATGCGGTTGCGCGCGACGACGAGCGACCAGCGCGCGATCGCGGGCAGCCGCGTCGCGACATGCGCCGGATCGGCCCGAAACGCGCGGCGCACCAGGTCGAACCGCCAGCGATGCTGGCTGCGCAGCGCCAGCCCGAGCAGGATTTCGCTGCGACTGCGCACGGGCAGCGCGTCGGGCAGCGCGCGTTCGACGATCTCGGCGGTCAGCGCCTGGATATGCTCGGCGCGTTGGCTCGTCAGGCTGCCGCCATGCTTGCGATAAAGGTAGAGGTCCTCGTGCAGCGTGACGAAGGTGAAGCGCCGCGCGGCACGCAACCAGAAGTCGTAATCCTCGACGCCGAACAGCGCGGTGTCATAGCCGCCGAGCGCCTCGGTCACGCGCGCGCGATAGAGGAAACAGGCGCCGACATTGTTGCCATAGAGCAACCGTTCGACCGGGCCGACGCGCGAGCGGCCTAGTTCGCCCCCCGCATCGTCGATCAGCGTGAAATCGGCGTGGGCGATGTCGGCGCCGGGCTGCGCGTCCAGCACGGCGACGAGCCGCGCCAGCATCTGCGGCCGAAGCAGATTGTCGTCCGAGGTCCAGCTGTGCAGTTCGCCGCGCGCCGCGGCAAAGCCGTGATTGAGCGCCGCGGGCAGCCCGACGTTGGTGTCGAGCCGCAACAGCCGCACGCGCGGGTCGCGCGCCGCGGCCTCCGCCATGATCGCAGGCGAGGCGTCGCGCGACGCATCGTCGACGAGGATCAGTTCGAAATCGCCGAAATCCTGCACCAGCACCGAATCGATCGCCTCGGCGAGCCAGCGCGCACCATTGTGCACGGGCATCACCATCGACACCCGCGGCGGCGCGGTCGAATCGAGAGCTTCGGTCCCCATCTCGCGGAATCTCCTACCCGCGACGAACGATGCTTCCAACGGGCTTTACCAAAGTTGCTAACGTATTGGCGCCGGGCGCAATCAAATTTCGCATTGCAATATATGCAGCATGAACGACATTGAGTGTGATGCTGAGGCAATATGAACTTGTCGAGCGCGTGCGCGCTTATGATCCCGACGTCGACGAGGCGCTGCTCAACCGCGCCTATGTGTTCACCGTGCAGAAGCATGGGAGCCAGAAGCGCGCGTCGGGCGACCCCTATTTCAGCCATCCGGTAGAGGTGGCGGGCATCCTGACCGATCTCCACCTCGACAGCGAGACGATCGTCACCGCGCTGCTCCACGACACGCTCGAGGATACGCTGACGACCCCCGAGGAGATCGAGCGGCTCTTCGGCAGCGACGTCGGCCGGCTCGTCGATGGCGTGACCAAGCTCAGCAAGATCGAGGCGCAGACCGAGAATGAGCGCGCCGCGGAAAATCTGCGCAAATTCCTGCTCGCCATGTCGGACGACATCCGCGTGCTGCTCGTCAAGCTCGCCGACCGGCTGCACAATATGCGCACGCTGCATTTCATCAAGAATCCCGACAAGCGCCGCCGCATCGCCAAGGAGACGATGGACATCTATGCCCCGCTCGCCGAGCGGATCGGCATGTATGAATATATGCGCGAGATGCAGCTGCTCGCCTTTCGCGAGCTCGAGCCCGAGGCCTATGCGACGATCACCGGCCGCCTCGCCAAGCTGACCGCGGGGGGCAAGGATAAGGTCGCCGCGATCACCCGCGAGTTCAAGGAGCTGCTCGCCGCCGCGGGGATCGAGGCCGAGGTGTCGGGGCGCGAGAAGCATCCCTATTCGATCTGGCGCAAGATGCAGGAACGCCACGTCAGCTTCGAGCAGGTGACCGACATCATCGCCTTTCGCATCGTCACCCCGACCGACGCCGACTGCTATGCCGCGCTGGGCCTGATCCACCGCAAGTGGAAAATGGTCCCCGGCCGCTTCAAGGATTATATCTCGACCCCGAAGCGCAACGGCTACAAGTCGCTGCACACGACGATCATGCACCAGCAGAATATGCGGATCGAAATCCAGCTCCGCAGCCTCGGCATGCACCAGCAGTCCGAATTCGGGCTCGCCGCGCACTGGGCGTACAAGCAGGGCGGCAGCACCCCCGACGGCCAGGCCGGGTGGATTCGCGATCTCATCGAGATTCTCGAACAGACGCACGACCCCGAGGAGTTCCTCGAAAACACGCGCATCGCGATGTATCAGGACCGCATCTTCGCCTTCACGCCGAAGGGCAGCCTGCACCAGCTTCCCAAGGGCGCGACCCCGGTCGATTTCGCCTATGCCGTCCACACGGGGCTCGGCGACCGCACGGTGGGGGCAAAGGTCAACGGCCGGCTCGTCCCGTTGCGCACCCAGCTTTCGAACGGCGATACCGTCGAAATCCTGTCGTCGGACAAACAGACGCCGCAGCCCGCCTGGCTCGGCTTCGCGGTGACGGGCAAGGCGCGCGCCGCGATTCGCCGCCATGTGCGCTCGAAGGAAAAGGTCGAACTCGCCGCGCTGGGTCGCACGATGTATGACGAGATGGTTGCGCGGCTCCCGAACAAGGTCGGCGACAAGGCCCGCGCCGCGGCGCGCGAACGGCTGAAGCTCGACGACGATAGCGCACTCTATATCGCGATCGCCAAGCAGCGGCTCACCGACAATGCGGTCCTCGAGGCGCTCGTCCCCGGCATCACCGCCGAGATGAAGACCAAGCCCGGCAAGCTCGTGCAGGGTGCGGCGGTGTCGATCGCGGGGCTGACCCCCGGCGTCGCCTACCAGCTCGCCGACTGCTGCCACCCGGTGCCCGGCGACCGCATCGTCGGCCTGTCGCGCCCGGGCGAAGGGATCGAAGTTCATGTCATCGACTGCCCGAGCCTCGCCGACGGGATCGATGCCGACTGGATCGACCTGCGCTGGCAGGAGGACAGCGAGGGCGGCAACGCGCGGCTGTGCATCGTCATTCGCAACGAACCCGGGACGCTCGCCGAAATGTCGGGCATCCTCGCCGCCAATATGGCGAACATCACCAATTTGCGGCTGTCGAACCGCGAGGGCGGCTTCCACACCTATGACGTCGTCGTCGAGGTGCGCGACGTCCAGCATGTGATGCGCATCCTGTCGGCGCTGCGCGCGTCGGACAGCGTGGTGCAGGCGGAGCGGCTTTAGGCGGCTTCGTCCGTTTCGGGGTGGGGAGCTGTCGTTGCGGCAATTTAAGCCCCTCCCCTTCAGGGGAGGAGTTGGGGTGGGGTCCCTCGGCCTTGCGCAACACCGATAAACCCCACCCCACTACGACTAGGCAGCAAGCTGCCAAGTCTACGTTGCCCCTCCCCTGAAGGGGAGGGGCTGTTCCCCCTTATGTCCGCAATCGCCCGAAACCCGCTTCGCCTTCAATTCGCGTACAACAGCGGCGGCCGCCACGCGCTCTCGTCGACCTCGTCGCGAACCTTGTACACGGTCCCCTTGCTGTTCAGGAACAGCTTCTCCATCTCGCCCCGCGTGAAGGGACGCGAGCCGAGGCGGCCGAACACCGCCATCTGGCCGCCCGTCTCGTCGACCGCGCGGTCGCGGTCGAGCCCCTTCGACAGCGCGAGCGCCGGCGACGGCGTCTTTGCCCAGGCGATCAGTTCGGGGGTCGGTTTGGGCGAGAAGCCGTAGAGCCCCGGATTGTCGGGGCTGGTGAGCTGGAGGACCTTGATGCCGTTCCGCCCGTCGGCGACATAGCCGAACAGCGAGGCGTTGGTCGACGCGACGATCACATCCTCGGCATCGTTGAGCGTGCCGCCGAAGGTCAGCCCCGGCCAGACGACCGGCGCCGCAGGGCGCGTCACATCGACGATCACGAGCCCGTCGGCCTTTGCCGCGACATACATATAGGTGCGCGCAAGATAGATTTTGCGCGCATTGGCGAGCCGCACCGTGCCTGCGGGCACCGCGACCGGCTGCGCCAGATCGGTGACGTCGAACAGCTTCACCCCCTCGGCGTCGGTGACCCAGAGATAGCGGAACTGCACCGCGCTCGCGCGTGCATCGGTCAGCGGCAGCTGCGCCGTGACCTTCGGCTGGAGCGGCACCGTCAGGTCGAGCACGACAAGCCCGGCGTCGGTGGTGACATAGGCGATGTTGCCCGCGAGCGTGATGTGCCGCGCGCCCGCAAGGACATTGCCCTCGTTCCATGTCAGCGCGCGTTTCAGCTTGTTGTTGCGGAATTCGCCGTCGGCCATCGTGTCGATGTCGACGAGCACCAGTCCCTCGACGCTGTCGGTGATCACCGCGTAACGATAGATGTCGTGCATCGCCTGTTCGTGATTCTCGGGGAAATTCTTCACGATATTCTCGTTGCGCGACACGCTGATCGGCTGCGTCGTCGCGATCGCCATGCAGGTCGCGTTCTTCGTCTTCACATGCGTGTCGTGCCCCATCGGTGAGAAGGGGGCGCGGACGATGCGTTCGGAGAAGCCCTTGTTGCCGATCGACGCGACGTCATAGACGCGGAAACCGCCCTTGCCCTCCGCCACATACATATATTCGCCGCGCTGCTGGAGGCAGTTCACCCGGCCGCTGGTGTCCTGCACGATGTTGGCGAATTCCTCGAGCGCGCGGGTTTCGCCCGACAGCTTCTTGTCGAGGATCTTGCCGCGCACCCAGTTCTTGAGCTCGCGCCCATTCTGCTCGACGTGCAGCTTCCAATAGTCGGGATAGGCATATTTCTGCAGATAGCTGCCGATCACCGCCTGCGGCTCGTCCCATTCGGTGACGCGCGTCGCCTGGAAACCGTCTTCCATCCCCGACCAGACATTGAGGCCGACGAAATTGACGAAATTGGTGCCGAGCAGCAGCAACTGCGACATGATCGCATTATTGTCGTCGGCGGCCGACAGGTGGCAATCCGAGCATTGCTTGGTTTCCGACCGGCGGACCGTGTGCGGGAAATGCGGCGCAAAGGCCTGGCTCGAATAGCCCGCCGAGGAGATCGGCGGCTGCTGCACATAGATGCGCTCGCGGTTGACGTTGGTCGACGACAGTACCAGCGCCGAGGTCGATCGCACCGGGGTGATGATGCCGCGCGCTTCGCCGTTCGGGCCGGGCTCGCCGGGCTTGGTGAGTTGATGCCGGCCGAGCTGGAACATCTCGTCGCGCGCCACCTGCGGATTATAGGTCGCGAAATTGCGCGTCTCCTCGCCCTCGAAATGGTGCGTCGTGGTCTTCCAGTTCGCCTCGATCGGCAAATGGCAGCCACCGCAACTCGTCGTCCATGAGAGGTGACAGGTGAAGCAGGTCATCTTGTCGTCGCCGTGCGCGCGGTCTTCGCGTGCGACGCCTGGACCCCATTCGAACTTGCCGTCGTCCGATCCCGAACGCGCCATCAGCTTGGCGCGCGCCGCCTTGGCGTTGAAATGCGGCCCCGGGGTCACCGCCTGTTTGACCAGGCTGACCTGCCATTCGAGCTTGGGGTCGACGATCGATCGCTGGATCAGCCCGATCACCTCGGCATCGTCATTATACTGGAATTCGAAGCGTCGGCGGCCGTCGGGATTGCGGAGCAGCGCAAGGTTGGTCCCCTGCGGCCGCGCCGCGACGTTCGAGGTCAAGAGGTTCGGGAAGGCGTCGGCGGTGCCGTGGCAGTCCTTGCAGCCGATCTCGACCGCGTTCGCCACCTCGCCCTGGATATAGCCGTTGCCATGGCTGTCCTGCGCGAAGTGGCAGTCCGCGCATTGCATGCCCTTTTCGGCGTGAATGTCCATCATATGAACCGTCTTGCCGGGGTTGAGCCCGGGCGGGACGAACTTGCCCTCGACGCCAGGCCTCCCGGAATCGGCGCTCGCAAGGCAGAGCTCGCGCTCCTTGGCGTCGCTATAATGGCTACAACTCTTGCGCCACTTTTCGGGGTCCTTCGGGTCGACGATGTTGGCGGTGTCGGTGCCGTAAGTCGCCATATTGCCCTCGGCGTTCAGCAGATTGCCGTTGCGGTCGCGCTTGAAGATGCCGCGAAAGTTCCAGCCGTGGCCGTGATAGTCGGCGAACTGCGTATCCTTGTTCGTATCGTTGACGTCATAGACGTCGCGCAGGAATTCGACGTCGGACCAGAGACCGCGCGCCGATGCGCCTTCGGGATTGCGTTCGAGCACCTTGTGGACCTCGGCGGCGGTCGGATAGCGCTGCTCCTTATATTTCTTTTGATACTCCTCGTCGCTCATCCCCGGCGGGCGCGGCGCACTATTGTCGGGGCCGGGCCACATCTGCGGCGCGTCCGATTCATAATCCCACATCGTGTAGCCGAGGTAGGAATTGAGGAAGATGTTCGGCTGGTGCATGTGGCACGACATGCACTGCGAGGTCGGAATCGCGCGCGTGAAGGCGTGACTGATCGGATGGCCCGATTCGCCGCGCGCCGGCGATCCGGGGCGCGCCGGGACATCGGGATCGGCGGGATCGATCAACGAACCATGGCCGCCGCCGGCCTGGTGGTCGTCTTCGCCGCCATGTCCGTCGCCATAACCCGCGGGCTTCCGTTTCTTTTCGGCGATCGTCGGATCGATCGTCGCGGTTTCGCCGTCGCGGCCGAACTGCGCATAGGTCAGGCTGTGGCGCGGCTCGCGGTCGTTGGCATAGACGACGTGGCAGCCCGAACAGCCCGAATGGCGATAGTCGCCGGGCTGGTCGTTCGTTCCCATGAACCACATCAAGGGATCGTTGAGCCGCGTCTTGTGGATGTTGAGCACGGGGATCGAGACGCGCAGGCCCGTGCCCGGGCCGCGGTTCGACTGTTTGAGGTCGGGGCGCCCCGGCTCCTCGAGCCGCTGGATGCTGCCGGTCGGGTTCGGCAGGCCGACCTCGGCGAATTGCGAATTGATGTTGCGCCCGCCGCGTTCGAAGACGCGGAAGACGTCGCCGGGCGGAATGACGTTCCAGCGCGGCAGCGGATACATTTTGGCGAGCGCGCCGCGCTTTTTCTCCTGATCGGTCAGGATCTTGTCGAAACCGAAGCTCGGCTTGCACGCCTCCTTATATTCCTCGGCGGTCAGACGCGACGAGGGCGAGAGGATGCACGCCGCTTCGCCGGTGCGTGTATAGGCCTCGCCGAACACGTAATTCTTATAGGGGACGATGCCGTTGTTGTACGCCGCACCGCCCCACAGCATCGCGCCGGTGGACATCAGCGAGCGTTCGGCCGCCTCGATCACCTCGAGATGACACGCCCCGCACGCCTCGCGCGCGACGCGGTAATCGCTGGGATTGACGAAGCGGATGAATTCGGGCGCCTCGCGGTTGAGCAATGTATAGCTGCGCACCGGATTGGCCGAGGTGTCGCCCCAGCTCTTCGGATAGGTCGGCTGCGGGTGCGCGGCCTTCATCGCGGCGATATTGTCGGGATGCTTGTAACCGAGCTCGGGCTTGCCGAAGGCGGCGGGCGACAGTGAATCGCCGCCGTGGCAATCGGTGCAGCCGAGCTTGACCGCGGGGGTCGCGTGCATCGACGGCTGGTCGGTGCGCGTGTGGCACGAATAGCAGCCGTTCGATTTCGCCGCGACCTCGGCATCGCCCTGCTCGCGCGGCGCGGGCGGGGTGAAGCGATATTCGACCTTCACCGGCTTTTCCTTTTCGGCCGCGCCAAGGTCCGCCGCACCCGCGAACAGCGCCGTCGCCATAAGGATAAACAGGAAGAGGAGCGTGCGCATCATGGGCTAGAAACTCAAAATCACATTGGCCAGGATCGACACATAGGCCTTGTCGCGCCGCTGGTTCTCGAACAGATCCTTGAACCCCGCGCCGGGCAGCAGCACCGCGCCGCTGAGCCGCCCGACGATATTCTGCGTCGCCTTCGGCCGCCAGATCGCCGCCGCCGACAGGTCCCAGCCGATCGCTTTCGGGATCGACCCTTCGCTGCGCAGCACCTGCAGTATCTTGGTGTTGTCGAACCAGAGATGGTTGGCGTTGGCCGAAAGGCGGAATTGCGGTGTCAGGTCGAAATCGGCGCCGGCGCCGAGCAGCACCGTGCCGGGATTGACGAAGTTCGACTGCCCCTCTTCCTTCGACGAGCGCAGCGAGTTGAGCAGGCCGTTGCGTCCGGTCAGCCCGATCGCGCGACCGCCGCCGATGAAGGGCACCGCCTGGCGAATCCAGTAGCTGGTGTCGGCCCCCGCGAAGACCGGATTTTCGAAGATCGCGTCGAAGCCCGTCTGCTTGTCGTCGAAGGGGTCCTTGTCGCCCGTCGCATAGAGGCCCGACAGGCGGAAACGCATCCAGTCATGATCGTAGCTGAGCTCGGCCGCCCCGAAATAGGATCGGATGTCCGCCTTGCGCCCCGTGAACACATTGTCGCGGTCGCTGCCCAGCGCGGCATAGCCCATCGCGGTGACGTTGATCCGGCCGATCCGGCCGTCGACGCCATAGCCGAGATAGATCGCGTCATAGTCGCGGCCCTGCAGATTGCCGATCAGCGCCGGCCGCACGGGAAAGCCATTGTCGTCGATCTGGACGCGGTTCGCTTCGCGGTTGATGTTCCACGTCGCCGAAATTTCGCTGGTCAGCCCGACGAAGGGGAAATCCTGCCGATACAGATTGGCGTGCAGGACCCAGTCGCGCCGCGGCGACTGGGTCAGGTCGTTGAGCCCGCTGTTCGTGTCCTTTTCGAGCCGCCAGACGGCGACCAGATTATACTGGATGCGGTTGTTGTCGCGGTTGCCGAACAGGCGGTAGCTGAGCTGGCTGTCCTGAAACAGAAAGCCACGGAAATCGGCCTGGAACGGCTGGATACCGACGCGCACCGAATCGAAGTCGTAGCGATCCGACGTGTTCTGCAGATGATAGTCGATGAAGGCTTCCTGGACGCCCAGAAAGCTGTCGAAGCGCGTCTTCCCCTTCGACGGCTCGACGAAAAGGATGCGCCTTTCGGGGACCTCGACATAATTCAGGTTGTACGCCAGCGTCAGGCGATATTCGACATCGGGCGGCTTGTAGGTCGTGTTGCCTTTGATCAGCGCCGCGCCGACGATGAAGGTCTGCGAGGCGACGAGGCTTTCGGGCCGGCCGAAGACGTCGTTGCTGCCCGGCCGGTCGGGATATTGGATGCCGACGGGGATCGGGAAGGTGCGCGGTTCGAGCACGCTGTCCGACACCGCGTTCAGCGCAAAGAACCAGTCGTCGCCCTTGATCGGCAGCCACGGCACCTTCGCGCGGTCGATCGGCCGGTCGCCCTTCAGCGTATTTTGGTGATAGGGATCGAACCAGCGTTCCTTGACCACACCCAGCGTCTCGATGAGGCGCCAGCGGTCGGGAACGGGAAGCTGGTCCTCCATCCCCGGAAAGGCCTGCGGGGGCGGCGGACGCAGCGCGCCCTCATTGTCCTGCGACAATTGGTCGGGAAGATCGGGCCGATAGCCGGGTCGGCGGCGGCCCTCGATGATCTGGCTCATCAGATCGTCGCCGACCGTTTCCTTCCATTCGACGGGCGGCGGCGGCGGGGTCAGTTCGTCGGCGGGCTGCTGTGTTGTCGCGGGTTCGGATGCGTCATCGGCGGCGACCGCCGGATCGACCGGCGGCGGCGGTACATCGGCGCCGGGCGCGCCCTGCGCCGCAAGCGTCGCGATGATCGGCCAAAGGCTGCCCCCTTCCATCACCGCCTATAGCCCGCTGCAGACATTTTGCTGGTTCGAACCGACGAAGGGCGCGAACGGACAGGCGATGAAGGTCAGCCGCTGGCTGCCGCCGGGAAGCGGGACGACGATCTGGTCCGACCGGATCGAACGATCGGGCGGGCCGAGCGTGCCGAGCTTTTGTCCGGCGTTATATAGGCCGAGGAAGGCGATCATGTCGCTCTGGTCGTCGCCGTCGCCCGACGCGGCGATCGCACCCACGAGCTGGCCCCCGCGATAGATGGGGACCCCGCCCGCGAACAGCGTGAGGCCGTTGTTGATGCGGTTGCGTCCCGTCACCGGAACCACCGGGCTTTGCGAACAGCTTTGCGGCACGTCGGCGGGTCGCGCACCCAGTATATATTCGACATGTGCGACGATGTCGGGGGTCACCAGCCGCGACTGCAGCCCGGTCGAAAATATGCTGAAGCTCGCCTCGGGCACCGAAAGCGGCCCCGGCGGCCGCCCGACCTCGGCATCGGGAAAGTTCGGGCGCGACAGATTGCCGACCGCGCGGCCGGAAAAGGCGGTCGCCCCGGTCAGCGCGCCGGGATCGTTCAGAAAGCCCCGGAATGCGCTAACAAACGGCAGGATCGCGGGGTCGCCATTGGCCGAGAGGTCGCCAGCGGCGAGCGCGTTCGAGAAGAAGACCGTCGTGCGCGCCTTCTGCGGCACCGCGTCGATCGCGTCGACGAGCGCGTCGGGGCCGCGGACAAGCCCCAATATCTCGCCGTTTGTATCGACCACCGCGATCGTGTTCTGTGCGCGGTTGTCGACCGGGCGGCGAACCTGCGCGCGCGCGCGGCGCTGGACGTCGAACGCCTCGACGAGCATCGTGCGCACTTCGGCGGCGGTCAGCGGCTGCGCGACCGTCGCGGCGTCGGTTCCCGCCTTGGGCAGAAAGCGGGTATTGCCCTGGCCGTCGCTGACCACCCAGATGTCGGGATCATTATAACCGTCGCTCGCCTTGGCGGGGCGTACGCCCGATTCCTCGGCGCCATAAACCGAACCCGCAACGATTCCCGTTGCCGCGTCATAATATCCCCGCACCGAAACGAGCGCGCCGACCACGCCGTTGATCGAGGCGAAGGCGGGCGCCGCGGATGCTGCGCTCCTGATGTCGGCCGATGTCGCTTCGGAATAGCGCAGCAGCGTGCCGTCGATGCTGATGCGGTCGGCGCGGATTTCCTCGGAGGGTTCGAACCCGCGGGTCGCCGCGAGCGCGACGATTTCCTCGCGCAGATCGGTGTCGCGTTCGCGATATTCGGTGTCGAAGCCATAGACGCCGTCGCCGATCACCGCGACCGAACCGACCACCGCTCCATTCTTGTAGAGCGGGAAGGCGCCCGCATCGGCGCCGACGCCGAGCGGCCCGCGCTTCGTTCCCGCCAGATTGCCTGGGACGCCCACGCCGAGGAAACGCCGCGACACGTCCGAACAGGGAAGCTGGCTAAGCTGGACGCTGAACAGCGCGCCGCTTTCGAGCCCGCGCGTGAGGCGCGACGGCGGGAAATTTTCCTGGACGATGTCGTTGGCGGTGCGGCTGGAAAAGGCGCCGCCGACCGACGAGAAATAGGAAGAGGTCAGCGCCTTCGATATGCCGCCCGCGAGGGCTGCGGGCGCGGGAAGGTCGAGCCCTTGCAGGTCGGTGGCGCTGCCGTCGGGCGCGCGCGGCGTGCGCAAGCTCAGGTCGGCGCCGTTCATCGCGAAGACCGCGAGCACATTGCCCACGCGGTCGATGACGACGAAACCTGCGCGAAAATTCTGCGCCTGCGCCTCGGCGACGCCTTGGGCGATGATCCGCTCGATGTCGCCGGTGGTGAGGTTGGTCAGCGCGGGAATCTGGAAAACGCTGCCCGTCGGGGTCGGGGTCGGCGTGGGGGTCGGTGTCGGGCTCGGCGTCGGCGTGCCGCCACCTCCGCCGCCGCACGATGTCAGCAACAGCGCACCCATCGCAGCAAGGGCAACCGAACGGAAAAGACGGTTTTTGTTTGGCATGATCTTACCGCAACGCCCCGATCGCGCGCACCGCGCTGCCGAAAGAGGCCTGGAATTCGGACGGCTTATAGGCGTTGGGATCCTTGACCGCGGCATAGGCGCGGTCGATGTCACCGCGGATGCCCGCCGCCGCGCCCACCGTTATGCGCCCTGACGACACCATCGCGTTGAGCAGGGTGTCGACCCCCATCACCGCCTGCTGCGACCCCGAATAGTCGGTGTAGCGGTCGCTGATCGCCTTCGCCGAAATCGCGTCGACCATCGCGAAGGCATCGGCGCCCGAGAAGCTGCGCGAGGCGAACGCGCGCTTGAGCGACGCGACCGTCTGCGACAGCTCCGCCGCGGCCTGCACCGTGCTCGCCCGGTCGCTCGCCATCGCCTTGTGGAACGCCGCGGTGCGCGCGGCGAGCTGATCGGCGAGCACGGGCGACGCCATGCGCGCCGCCGCGGCGAGCATGATCAGATTCTCGTCATTATAAGGCGGCATGCCTTCGGGAAGGTTGCGTCCTGCATTGTCGAGCCCGGTGCGCACCGGCTTTGCCTGATCGAAGATGCGGCGGTGGCAGCTGTGGCAGTCGAGGAAGTAGAATTCGGGGAAGATCCCCTCGGTCCCGCGCCGCGTCTGGAACAGCGCGAGGCTGCGCTCGATCGCGGTCGCCTGTCCCACCGCCCACATCTGGACATGATCGGTGCGGCCGCCCGGCGCGCCGAACTTGCGCCAGCCGTAATCGGCATCCTCCTGATGATGCGCCTGCAGCGAGGAAAAAAGGTCGAGCTCGAACGATATGCGCGGGTGCCCCGCCGCCATGATGCGGTGCGTCACGAACTGACCGTCGGCGGCCGAACCGAAGTGACAGTCGACGCAAACGCCCGCGCGGACCACCGGATCCTCGAGCTTCTTGAGCCCCGCCGACAGGTTGGCGAGATGCTTGTCGCGCATTTCGCGGTCGGGATCGGCGTTGGTGCCCACCCCGGCATAATGGCTCGCGAGCCAGCCGCCCGCGGGGCCGTGACACGATTCGCAGCCGACGCCATCCTCGGCCGGCACCGCGCGCGCGGTGCCCGCGGTGCTGTGGCAACCGAGGCACATCTGCGCCTTGGCGGGATCGCCGATGCCGAGATTGCGCGCGATGAACTGGCTGCGATTGTTATTGAGGACCGCCCAGGCCCGGCTGTGCGCACCGCCCGGGGTCGAGGGCTCCTGCCATTTCATCAGCTCGTCCTGACGGACGACGGTGCCGTCACCCTCCATCCGGCCGTGGCAGGTCGAGCCAGCGCACGAGGCAACGCCGGTATAGCGCGCGCCGCTTTCGCCCTGCGACCGCGCGGGCGGCGCAAAGACGAACGCCGCAATGGCGAGCGCGAGAAACATCGCCGCCAGAACGGCAAATGCCGCGCGCGTGGGAAGACGGGCGGCAAATGCCGCCCAAGGCCGATCGCCGCGCTCCTTCCCAGCGTGCGCCGTCATCCGCAGTACCCCTTTTGCCCAATCCGGCGCTTATTACGCCCTGGATCGATTTACACCACCCCGAAAGCCAGCATCGCGTCGGCAACCTTCTTGAATCCCGCGATATTGGCGCCCTTCACATAGTCGATATAGCCGTTGCCCTGATCGCCATAGGTCAGGCAATTCTTGTGGATACCGTCCATGATGTCCTTGAGCATCTGTTGCAGCTCGCCCTCGCTCCACGCACGCCGGCCGCTGTTCTGGCTCATTTCGAGGCCCGACACCGCGACGCCGCCGGCATTGGCGGCCTTGCCCGGCGCGAACATGATCTTCGCATCCTTGAAGACGTGCACACCCTCGAGGTTGGTCGGCATGTTGGCGCCCTCGCTGACCGCGATGCAGCCGTTCTTGACCAGCGTCTTCGCATCTTCGCCGAGCAGCTCGTTCTGCGTCGCGCAGGGCAAGGCCACGTCGCACTTCACGCCCCACGGCGTCTTGCCGGGCGTGAAGGTCGCGGTCTTGAACTCTTCGCAATATTCCTCGATCCGCCCGCGACGATGCGTCTTGTGTGCCTTCACCCAGTCGATCTTGTC
This sequence comes from Sphingopyxis sp. PAMC25046, assembly GCF_004795895.1. NCBI lineage: Bacteria > Pseudomonadati > Pseudomonadota > Alphaproteobacteria > Sphingomonadales > Sphingopyxidaceae > Sphingopyxis > Sphingopyxis sp. PAMC25046. The sequence goes on along the minus strand of NZ_CP039250.1, from coordinate 272,135 downwards.
CTGGGTGATGCCGTCGGGATCATGGATGAAACCGCCCGAATCGGACAGCGTCAGCACCTTGCCGCCGAGCTGGACGATCTTTTCGGCGGCGTGCGTCGCGACATTGCCCGATCCCGAAATCACCGCGCTCTTGCCGACCAGATCCTGCCCCTTCGCCGCGAGCATGTTGGCGAGGAAATAGACCGCACCATAACCCGTCGCCTCGGTGCGGATCAGCGAGCCACCCCATTCGAGCCCCTTGCCGGTGAGCACCCCGGTAAACTCGTTGGTGATGCGCTTGTACTGGCCGAACATGAAGCCGATTTCGCGCCCGCCGACGCCGATATCGCCCGCGGGCACGTCTATGTCGGCGCCGATGTGGCGATAGAGTTCGGTCATGAAGCTCTGGCAGAAGCGCATGATCTCGCGCACGCTCTTGCCCTTGGGGTTGAAGTTCGATCCGCCCTTGCCGCCGCCCATGGGCAGGCCGGTGAGCGCATTTTTGAACGTCTGTTCGAACGCCAGGAATTTGAGCACGCTTTCGGTGACGCTGGGGTGAAAGCGGATGCCGCCCTTGTACGGGCCGATGGCATTGTTGTTCTGGACGCGCCAGCCGCGCTGAACGCGGATATTGCCGTTATCGTCCTCCCAGCAGACGCGGAAGGAGACGACCCGGTCGGGTTCGGCGATGCGCCGCAAAATCTGTTGCGCGTGATATTCTTCCTTGTCGGCGATGAAATCGAAAATGTCCTCGGACACTTCCTGCACCGCTTGGACGAATTCGGGTTGCCCCGGATTGCGTCGCTTCACGCCTTCCATGAACGTCGCAAAATCGACGTGATCCGAAACTGCCATGCACCCCTCCCCTGACGACTGGGAAAGCCGGTGCGACCCCTGACGATTTTATCGTTGACCGACCTTACAGACCAAAGGCTACACCATCGCCAAGCAAAGGCAATATGACCGCGCGCACAGCCCGCATTTTTTGCAGGCCGTAAAAGAGGGGCAAAAATGAGCGAGGGCAACAAGATGACGGGAACCGCGACCGGCGGCATGACAGGCACCAATCGCGCGATATTGATCGCCGCCTTCATCCTGCTCGCCGCAGCGATCGGCTATGCGATCTGGCGCGATTCCACGCCGTCCGCCACGGGTCCGGCCAGCGAAGCCGCCGCCGCGCCATCCGACCAGCTCGCCGACCTCGAAGCGCGGACGCAGCGCGAACCGGACAGTGCCGACGCGTGGACGGCGCTCGGAGCCGCGAAATTCGACCTCGGCGATTTCGCGGGGGCGATCGCGGCATATGAAAAAGCCGTCGCGCTTTCGCCCGAATCGGCGGGCCTGTGGTCGGCGCTCGGCGAAGCGCGGGTGATGGCGAGCGACAGCGACCCGATGCCCGCCGCCGCTTCGGATGCTTTCGACAAGGCAATCGCGCTCGACGCGAAGGACCCGCGCGCGCGCTATTTCCTCGCGGTGAAAAAGGACATCGGCGGCGATCACAAAGGCGCGCTCGACGATTGGTTCGCACTGCTCGCCGACACGCCGCAGGGGGCGCCGTGGGAAGCCGATCTGCGCCGCACGATCGAACAGGTCGGGCAGATCCACAAGATCGACGTCGCCGAGCGGCTTGCCGCCACGCAGCCGCGCGCGCTGACCGCCGACGAAATGCCCGTCGCCGCGCGCGCGATCCCGGGGCCGAGCCGCGCCGACATGGAAGCCGCGTCGCAGCTTCCCAAAGGTCAGCAGGACGCGATGATCGAAGGCATGGTGAGCGGCCTCGAAGCCAAGCTCAAGGCCAATCCGGCCGACGTCGACCGCTGGATCATGCTGATGCGCAGCCGCATGACTCTGGGCGAAACGGCGAAGGCCGCGCAGGCGCTGAAGGATGGCATCGCCGCCAACCCGGCCGAAGCGGGACGGCTCAAGGCGCAGGCGCAGCTTCTCGGCGTGCCGGGCGCGTAAAATGCCCATTGGCGCGCCGCCCCGAAACGGCTAATCCGGGAGCCGCTGCGGGGGGCAACCATAATATAGGGTCGCCGCGGCATTCTGCCGCGAGACGCTTTCGGACGTATTGCCCGGGACAGCTGTCCACTCTGTATCGGGCCTCGTGGTTTTAACTGATGCCCGACCTGCGTCCGCGTTTCACCCCGCCATCAGCGCCGCATTGCCGCCCGCCGCGGTGATGTCGGTCGAGATCGACTTTTCCTCGGCGAAGCGGTGCAGATAATGCGGGCCGCCTGCCTTGGGCCCCGTCCCCGACAGCCCGCGCCCGCCAAAGGGCTGCGAGCCGACGATCGCACCGATCTGGTTGCGGTTGACATAGACGTTGCCGACCGCCGCTCGCGCCGCGACACGCGCCGCCACACCGTCGATGCGCGTGTGAACGCCGAGCGTCAGGCCATAGCCCGAGGCGTTGATCGCGTCGATCAGCGCGTCGAGCTCGCCGCCTTTCCATGTCGCGACATGCAAAACCGGGCCGAAAATCTCACGCTTCAGATCGGTGACATGGTCGAGCCGGATCAGCACCGGCGGCACGAAATGACCGCCCGCGGGCAGGTTGGTTCGCGTCGCCTCGGCGATCACCCGCCCAGCGGCGCGCGCTTCGGCGACATAGGCGGCGATGTTGGCCTGCGCTTCGTCGTCGATAATCGGGCCGACGTCGGTCGCAAGGATCGACGGGTCGCCGACGTTGAGTTCGGCCATCGCGCCCGCCACCATCTCGATCATCGTGTCAGCGACATCGTCCTGCACGCACAGCAGCCGCAGCGCCGAACAGCGCTGGCCCGCCGATTGAAAAGCCGAGGCAACGGCGTCGCGCGCCACCTGTTCGGGAAGCGCGGTCGAATCGACGATCATCGCATTCGCGCCACCCGTTTCGGCGATCAGCGTCGCGATCGGGCCGTCGCGCCCCGCAAGGCTGCGGTTGATCATTCGCGCGACCTCGGTCGATCCGGTGAAGGCGACGCCGATGATGTCGTCGTGGCTTGTCAGCGCCGCGCCGACGGTTTCGCCGCGGCCCGGGAGGTAATGGAGCACATCGCCCGGAATCCCCGCTTCGAGCAGCAGCTCGACCGCGGCGTGCGCGATCAGCGGCGTCTGCTCGGCGGGTTTCGCGAGCACCGCATTGCCGGCGGCGAGCGCCGCCGACACCTGCCCCAAGAAGATCGCGAGCGGGAAGTTCCACGGGCTGATCGCAACGAACACGCCCTTGCCTTCGAGCATCAGCTCGTTGCGCTCGCCCGTCGGGCCGGGAAGCGCGACCGGATAGGTGAAATCGGCGCGCGCCTGCGCGGCGTAATAACGGAGGAAATCGACCGCCTCGCGCACCTCGGCGACCGCGTCGACGAGCGTTTTGCCCGCCTCGTCGATCGCGAGGCCGAGGAAGAGCGCGTCATGCTCCTCGAGCAGGTCGGCGGCGCGTTCGAGCCGCCCGGCCCGGAAAGCGCCCCCCGCGAGGCTCCAATTGTCCCGCGCTTTACGCGCGGCAGCAACGGCATCGGCGACAGTGGCGGCATCAGCCTCGATCACCTGCCCGACCACCGCACCCGTCGCGGGATTGCGCACCGGATCCGCCTTGCCCTTGCGCGCGACGCCGCCGACGATCGGCGCCGCGACCAGGTCCGCGCGCCGCGCCGCGCCGATCGCCGCGACCAGCGCCTCGGGCACGCCCGGATCGCCAAGGTCGTAGCCGCGCGAATTGCGCCGCGCCGGCTCGAATAATTCGAGCCCGGTTGCAATGTTTGACGACGCCGCGCTCGCGACGCTGCGCGGGTCGACCGCAAGCTGTTCGGCGCTGACGTCGGGGTCGGAGAATTGATGCACGAAGCTGGAGTTGGCGCCATTTTCGAGCAGGCGGCGAACGAGATAGGCAAGCAGATCGCGATGCGTGCCGACCGGCGCATAGACGCGCACCGGACGCGGCGGCGGGAAGAGCGCGACGAGCGCGTCGTGCGCGCCCTCGCCCATGCCGTGCAGCCGCTGCAGCTCGTAATCGGCGCCCGCGAACAGCTCGGCGACGAACGCAAGCGTCATCGCATTATGGCTCGCGAACGCCGGATAGATGCAATCCTGGCAGTCGCGCAGCAGTTGCGCGCAGCGCATGTAATTGAGGTCGGTGTGCAGCTTGGCGGTGAATACAGGAAAGTCGCTTAAGCCCAGCGTCTGCGCGCGCTTGATCTCGGTATCCCAATAGGCGCCCTTGACGAGCCGCATCGACAGTTTGACCCCGCGCGCCCGCGCGCGGTTCGCGAGCCAGTCGATCACCGCCGGCGCGCGCTTCTGATACGCCTGAATGACGATGCCGAGCCCGGTCCAGCCGTCGGCGATACCGGCGTCGATCAGCGCCGCGAACACGTCCACATGCGGTTCCAGCCGGTCGCTTTCCTCGGCGTCGATCATCAGCGGGATATTCACCGCGCGCGCCGCCTTCGCGAGTTCGATCACGCGCGGGATCAGCTCATCGCGCACGCGCGCTGTTTGCAGATATTCGTAGCGCGGGTGGAGCGCCGACAGCTTGATCGAAATGCCGTGGTTGGCATGCGGGTCGCCAGGCTTCGCGCCCTTGCCGATGCGCGCGATCGCCGCGGCATAGCTGTCGAAATAGCGTAGCGCGTCATCCGCTGTGCGCGCCGCTTCGCCGAGCATGTCGAAACTCGCGAGCTCGCTCTTTTCCTTGTCGGCGCGCTTGACCGCGGCGTCGATCGTCTCGCCCATCACGAACTGCTGGCCGAGCAGCTTCATCGCGGCGAGCGCGGCCTGACGGATCACCGGCTCGCCCGAGCGGCGGATCATCGATTTGAGCAGGTTCAGCGGTTTCGCCTTGCTGCCCATCGCATCGAGCATCAACGTCGCCGAACCGAGCGACAGGCCGCGCGCCGACAGCGCAACGACCAGCGGGCTGTCGTCATCGTCGCCCTCGGCCCAGTGGCGCCCGGCGATCTTGTCGCGGATCAGCGCGTTGGCGGTTGCATTGTCGGGAACGCGCAGCAGCGCCTCGGCAAGGCACATAAGCACGACGCCTTCCTCGGTCGACAGGCGATAACGGTTCATCAACTGCGCGACGAGCGTTTCGCGCTCGCCCTCGGCCTTCGCCTTGCGGATCAGGTCGAGCCCGCGGCGCGTCACGGCATCGACGCTCGCCGAAGAGGTTGCGAGGGCAGCGCGCAGCTCGGCGACGATGTCGGATTCGCTGCGGCGGGCGAGGGCGCGGATGGCGGCGCGGTCGGGGCTTGGGATCATGGCAGCTTCTACCATATTGACTGAAGTCGATACGACTTGTTTGATAGCAAGTGACATATGAATTGACCAAGATTTGAGCACATATTAGTCGATTCAGATGAAAAATAGCCCATTGATAGTCGAATTGGACGAATTCGATCGCAAGATCCTCGCGATTCTGGGACGCGACGGGCGGATCACCTTCACCGAGCTGGCCGTGCAGGTCGGCCTTTCGAAAACGCCGTGTCAGCAGCGCGTGAAGCGCCTCGTCGACAGCGGGCTGATCACCGGTTTTCGCGCGATCGTCGATCCAGCCAAGGTGGGGCTCGACCATGTCGCCTTCACCGAGGTCAAGCTGTCGGACACCCGCGAAGAGGCGCTCAAGCAGTTCAACAAGGCCGTGCGGCAGATTCCCGAGGTCGAGGAATGCCATATGATCGCGAGCAGCTTCGATTATCTGCTCAAGGTCCGCACCCCCGACATCCGTCGCTATCGTATCGTCCTCGGCGAAAAAATCTCGAGCCTGCCGCACGTCGCGAGCACTTCGACCTTCGTCGCGATGGAGACGATCCGCGAAGCGGCGCGCTGAAGGATTGACCGCCGCGCCGGAAGGCGGCAAAGGCCAGAAACGGCGCGCGGGTGTAGCTCAATGGTAGAGCAGAAGCTTCCCAAGCTTACGACGAGGGTTCGATTCCCTTCACCCGCTCCAGATTTTCGCAGCGATTTGGCCCCGCTATCGCGATCCGCGAAAGTCCGGCCAGTCCGCACAGCGGGACTGACAGCGTGGCTTTGCCACGCCCCCCCCCTAAACCTTCTCCACCGTCACCGACTGCTCGACCAGCTGGATCTCGCGATAGGCGGTCAGAAAAGCGATGTCGGCGGCGTCGCGGCCGATGCAGATGCGCGCGCATCCCGACGGCCTCGTCATCCCCGTCGCGTCGACCATATGCCAGTCGCCATCCAGATAGACTTCGGCGACGGCATGGAAGTCCATGGGCCGGACGCCGAGCGCGTAGACGCTCGCCATGCGCGCCGGGATATGCGCGGCGCGCGCGAGCGCGATCATCACATGCGCATAGTCGCGGCACACACCGCGCCGCTCGACGAAGCTGTCGAGCGCGCCGGTATCGATGGTGCTGGTGCCCGCGACATAGGTGAAGCGGCTCTCGATCCAGTCGCGCATGCGGACGATCTTCGCGCCGCCTTCGAGCTCGCCGAAGCGGCGGTCGACGAAGGCGTGAAACTTGTTCGACGGGCAATAGCGCGATTCGTTGAGATAGGGCACCGCCTCGGCCGGCAGGCGGTGCAGCGGCACTTCGGCCAGCGACGCGAGGTCGATGTCGGGGCGGTCCACCACGACGCGCGCGCGATATTCGGCGCGGAGCGTGCCCTCGGCGCGCAGCCAGATCGGGTCGCAGATGCCGTCGGGCGCGGGGACGCGCGAAATGGATTCGGGCTCGCCGAGGTCGAGCGAGGCGTCCTCGACACGCTGGCCGCCGCCGTTCGCCGCCTCGATCTGGAGCATCAGGTCGACGGGTTCGGACAGCCGGTAATTTAGGGAGGCGGAGATTTCGAGTTTCATCTATCGGCAACGCATCAAGGAGGGTTCGGTGGCACTTAATAGGACAAAGGCCGGGACAAGGGAAAAGAACAAGTGACGCCTTCGCGCACCATCCCCTTCATCGTCGCGACGATTTTCATGGATGCGGTCGGCTTCGGCATCATCATGCCGGTCTTGCCGCAGCTTGTGATGGAGGTCGGCAAGATCGACCTGCCGCACGCGATTGAGGTCGGCGCGTGGATCGGGCTCGTCATGGCGGTCGCGACCTTTATCGCCTCGCCCGTGCTCGGCAATCTCTCCGACCATTTCGGGCGGCGGCGCGTGCTGCTCCTCGCATTGGGCGGGCTCGCGGTCGATTACGCGCTGCTGACGATCGTCGAGACCCTGCCCTGGCTGTTCGTCGCGCGCGCGCTGTCGGGCATTTTCGGCGGCAGCTACGCCGCGGCGCAGGCGGCGATCGCCGACATCACGGCTCCGCAGGAGCGCGCGCGCAACTTCGGCTTCGTCGGCGCGGCGTTCGGGATCGGTTTCGTCGCCGGGCCCGCGATCGGCGGCTTCCTCGGCGAGATGAGCCCGCGTGCGCCCTTCGTCGCCGCCGCGATCCTCGCAGCCGCGAACATGCTCTATGGCCTGTTCATCTTCCCCGAAACGCTGCCGCCCGAGCGCCGCCGCGCCTTCGACTGGCGCCGCGCCAATCCGCTCGGCGCGTGGCAGACGATGCGCGCGCTGCCCGGCATGGACGGCGTCGCCGGAGTGCTCGTGCTGTGGCAGATCGCGAGCCTCGTCTATCCGATGACATGGAGCTTTTACTGCATCGCACAGCTCGGCTGGACGCCGGGGATGATCGGCGCGAGCCTCGCCGCGGTCGGGGTGATGATCGCATTGGGGCAGGTCTTCGTCGTCGGCCCCGCGGTCGCGCGCTTCGGCGAACGCGACGCGGCGACGCTCGGCATCCTTGTCGCAGTCGCGGTTTACGTTAGCTATGCCTTCACCACCTCGACGATCGGCGCCTTCCTGCTCTTGATCCCCGTCGCGTTGCAGGCCCCCGTCCAGCCGTCGCTGATGGCGATGATGTCGCGCCGGGCCACCGCGGAGACGCAGGGCGAGGTGCAGGGTATTTCGGCGATGGCGATGGGGCTGGGACAGCTCGTCGCGCCGCTGCTGCTCACGGGAACGATGGCTTATTTCACCGCCGACAAGGCGCCGGTGCATTTTCCGGGTGCCGCCTTCATCGTCGCCGCCATCTTTGGCCTGCTGGCGATTGCCATGCTCCGCCGCCTGCCGCGCGCGCAGCCGGCCGATCAGATCCCGCCGTCGGTCACCGCGTAGCCGAGCGCATCGAAGCCGGCGGTCAGCATCTGGGTGCACGCCGCGACCTCGGCGCCGTCGACCGAGCGAATGACGAAATTCGCGCCGACCTTGCCATCGCGAAAGAAGGGGTAGCTGCCGATCGCGACCCCCGGATGCTCCTTTTCGCCGAGGCGGAGCAGGTCGGCGATTTCGCTCTCGGGCGCCCAGGCGCCGATCGTATGCGCGACGAGCGGCTTGCCGCCTTCGAGCTCACCAGTCAGCGCGTCGAGCATCCCCGCGGTGATGTGCGGTACCCCGGCCATCACGAACAGATTGCCGATGCGGATACCCGGCGCGCCCGACATGCGGTTGGGGATCAGCTCGGCGCCTTCGGGGGTGCGCGCCATGCGCAGCCGCGCTTCGGTCAGTTCGCCGCCGCGTTTGCTGTAATAGCCCTCGAGGATCGCGCGCGCCTCTGGATGGACGATGACGCCGACGCCGAGCGCCTTCGCCACCGCATCGACGGTGATGTCGTCGTGTGTCGGGCCGATGCCGCCGGTGGTGAAGACATAGTCGTAGCGCGCACGGATCGCGTTCAGCGCGTCGACGATCTCGTCCTCGACATCGGGAACGATGCGCACCTCGCGCAGCCTGATCCCCTGCACGTCGAGCCAGGTCGCGATCTGCGATACATTCTTGTCCTGCGTTCGGCCCGAGAGAATCTCGTCGCCGATCACCAGCACGGCGGCGGTCCAGATGCGTTCGTCGCTCATCGCTTTGCCTTAGCCCGCTGGCATGACAAAACAAGTCCGCTGGCAGTCGAACATTGTTCTTGATATGTTCCTACCCGAATCGATCCAATGGGAGAAGCATGGTGGCCGACGAACTGATTTTCTATACCAACCCGATGTCGCGCGGACAGATCGCGCGCTGGATGCTCGAAGAGGTCGGCGTGCCTTACGAGCCGCGCATCCTCGATTATGGGACGACGATGAAGGACGCCGAATATCTCAAGGTGAACCCGATGGGCAAGGTTCCGGCGATCGTCCACAATGGCAAGGCCGTCACCGAATGCGCCGCGATCTGCGCCTATCTCGCCGACGCCTTTCCCGAAGCCGGGCTCGCCCCCGACCCGGCCGACCGCGCCGATTATTATCGCTGGCTCTTCTTCACCGCGGGCCCCGTCGAGCAGGCGATCACCGCCAAAAATTTCGGATTCGAGCCCGACGCCGACCAGCAGCGTATGGCGGGCTTCGGCTCGCTCGCCGCGGCGCTCGACACACTCGAAAGCGCGGTTGCGGGCAAGGCCTTCGTCGCGGGCGAGCGGTTCAGTGCCGCCGACGTCTATGTCGGCAGCCAGATCGACTGGGGGCTGCAGTTCGGCACCATCGCGCTGCGCCCGGCGTTCGAGGCCTATGCCGCCGGACTTCGCGAACGCCCGGCCTACCAGCGCGCGAAAGAAATCGACAACGGCCTGATCGCCGAGATGCAGGCGGCGGGCACCGCGGGCTAGAAGCAGAACTCGAAAACGAGACAGCCCTCCCGCCTGGGTCGCAGGGGCGGGAGGGCTGTGGTTCCGGACCGCCGTGGTGGGGCGGCCCGGATAGGAAACCGGTCGGGCCTAGCGCGCGGCTTCGCGCACCTTCTGCACTGCGGGGAGCAGCAGGCCGATCAGGATCTGGATCGGGTTCGAGGTCAGCGTCATGCCGCCCTGCGCGGGCTGCGCCGACTGCGCCATCGCGGGGGTCGCCGAGGCGAGGATGGCGAGCGCGAGGACGGGGGCGATCATCTTCCTGTTCATCGTCATTTCCTTTCAGAATCGGTTCAAAGTCGTCGAATTGGGCTCGGGTATTTCCCGATGACCCGGCTTATGCCGCGCGGGGTCGCGCCCGGCCGTGATCGCCATCACTCGCCGCAGAAAAACTCACAAAGATTTGAAAAAAAGAAAGAAACTTTCTATCCGCGCTTCAAACGCACCAGCGCCGTATCGAGCGCCTGCAGGAATTGCGAGCGATCGGCCTTCGAAAAGGGCGGCGGTCCGCCGACCCGGCCGTCCATTCCCGCGCGCAGGTCGGCCATGATCGCGCGGGTCGCGATCGCGGGGCCGATCGATGCCGCCGTGAAGGGCTTGCCGTTCGGGCCGAGCACGCTCGCCCCCGCTTTCAGCGCGCGGTCGGCGAGCAATATGTCGGCGGTGATCACGATGCTCTTCGCATCCGCCGCTTCGGCGATCCAGTCGTCGGCGGCGTCGAAGCCGTCCGAGACGGTAACGCGCTCGATCAGCGGATGCTCGGGCACGCGCAGGCGGCTGTTGCTCACGACCTTGACCGGCACCTCGTGCCGCCACGCGACGCGATAGATTTCGTCCTTCACCGGGCAGGCGTCGGCATCGACGAGGATCACGGGCGCGCTCATCCCGCGAGCCCGTCCCAGAGCAGCTTGGCGCCGAGCAACACCATCAGCGCATAGATGAGCACATAGAAGCGTTCGGGATTCATCCGCTTCATCCAGCGCACGGTCAGCAGCGTCGACACGATCGCGAGCGGCATCAGCAGCAGCGCCGCGACGACCACCTCGTGCGGAAAGGCGCCGAGCGCGAGATAGGCGGGCACCTTCATCCAGTTGATCAGCGCGAAGAGCACCGAACTCGTCCCGATGAAGACGAGATGCGGCAGGCGGCGCAGCGTCACCCACATCTGGAACGGCGGGCCGCCGGCGTGCGCGATCTGGCTCGTCAGCCCGGTCGCAAAGCCGAACAGGCTGCCGACCCAGCCCGGCGACTGCGACGCCGCGACGATCCGCCCGCCGCGCTCGACCCACAGACGGTAAAGCCCGAAGGCGAGCGTGATCGCGCCCAGCGCCGCCATCAGCTGCGCCTCGTTCACCCGTTCGGCATAATACCAGCCCGCGAGGATGCCGAGCGCAGCGCCGGGCAGCATCCAGCCGATGATCCAGCCGTCCCACGTCTTGCGGAACGACCAGACGCTGATCACGTCCTGAACGATCAGGACGGGCAGCAGCAGCGCCGCCGCGGTCGCGGGCGGCAGCACGAGGGCTGCCAGGGGCGTCGCGAGCGCGCCGACCCCGGCGAGCCCGCCCTTCGCCATGCCGAGCAGCACGACCGCGACGACCAGAATCGCCAGCGTTGCCGGATCGGCCAATATGCTCATGCGGCGGGGCTCATGCGTCGGGATTGTCGGGCAGGCGCCAGTCGATCGCGCCGCGTCCCTTCGCCTCGAGAAATGCGTTCGCTTGGCTGAACGGCCGCGACCCGAAAAAGCCGTTGTGCGCCGACAGCGGCGAGGGGTGCGGCGCGCGCAGGATCAGGTGCGGGCCGTCGGGCCCCAGCCCCGGCACATTCGCCGCCTTCTTCTGCGCGTGGCTGCCCCACAGGATGAAGACCTTGGGCGCCGGGTCGGCGGCGACCGCGGCGACCGCGGCGTCGGTGAACTTCTCCCACCCCTTGCCCTGATGCGATGCGGCCATCCCCGCCTCGACCGTCAGGCAATTGTTGAGCAGCAGCACGCCCTGGCTCGCCCAATGTTTGAGATAGCCGTGCGAAGCGGGCGCGATACCAAGGTCGCTCTTCATTTCCTTGTAGATGTTGACGAGGCTCGGCGGGGTGCGCACGCCGGGTTGCACCGAAAAGCAGAGCCCGTGCGCCTGTCCCGGCCCGTGATAGGGGTCCTGCCCCAGGATCACGACGCGCACGTCCTGCGGCGGCGTCGCGTCGAGCGCGGCGAACCAGTCGCGTGGGCGCGGAAAGATCGCCTTCCCCTTATCGCGCTCGCCCGCCAGAAATTGCTTGAGCGCCGCCATATAGGGCTGCTCGAACTCGCCGCCGATGCGGGCGAGCCAGTCGGGATGCAATTTGACCTCGGCCATGCCCATGGGCTTCACCAGAGCGTTGCGGACTTGTCCAGCCTTCTATTCCCCCCGCGCGGCGAACGGGCCTTTGCCTCATCGGCTCGCTTCCCTATATCACTCCGATGACAAGCCCGACCGATCCCCGCCGCTTCCTCTACCGTGCCGACGCGCTCGACCCCGATCTGGCGCAGAAGCTCGCGCGCGAAGCGCTCGCCAAGGCCGACGACGGCGAACTTTACCTGCAATATCGCGCGACCGAGAGCTTCGGCTTCGACGACGGGCGCCTCAAGACCGCCGATTATTCGACCGACGCCGGTTTTGGCCTCCGCGCCGTGTCGGGCGAGATGACGGGCTTTGCCCATGCCAGCGACGTCAGCGCGGGGGCGATCCGCCGCGCCGCCGAGACGCTCGCGCTGCTCGATCCCGCCAGCCAAGCCCCCGCCGGCCCGCCGCCGCGCACCAACCGCCACCTTTACGACGAGGCGAACCCGCTCGACCTCATCCCCTTCGCGAAGAAGGTCGAGCTTTGCCAGAAGGTCGACGCGGCCGCGCGCGCGCGCGATCCGCGCGTCGTACAGGTCTCGGTCGCGCTCGCCGGGAGCTGGTCGGTGGTCGAGATCGTCCGCGCCGACGGCTTCCTCGCGACCGACATCCGCCCGCTCGTCCGCCTCAACGTCTCGATCGTGGTCGAGGAGAACGGGCGGCGCGAGAGCGGCTATTTCGGCCTCGGCGGCCGCTACATGTACGATCATCTGTTCGAGGAGGCGCAGTGGAACCGCGCGATCGACGAGGCGCTGAACCAGGCGCTCGTCAATCTGCGCGCGGTCGACGCCCCTGCGGGCGAGTTCACCGTGCTGCTCGGCCCCGGCTGGCCCGGCGTGCTGCTCCACGAAGCCGTCGGTCACGGGCTCGAGGGCGATTTCAACCGCAAGGGCACCAGCGCCTTTTCGGGCCGGATCGGCGAACGCGTAGCGGCGCCGGGCGTCACCGTGGTCGACGACGGTGCGATGGAAAGCCCGGTCGGCGGCGGCCGCCGCGGCTCGCTCAGCATCGACGACGAGGGCACGCCGACGAGCGAAACGGTGCTGATCGAGGACGGGATCCTCAAAGGCTATATGCAGGACCGCCTCAACGCGCGGCTGATGGGTGTCGAACCCACCGGCAACGGGCGCCGCGAGAGCTTCGCGCACGCGCCGATGCCGCGGATGACCAACACCTTCATGCGCGGCGGGAATGACGATCCCGCCGAGCTTCTGAGCCGCGTCAAGAACGGTATCTTCGCCAAGAGCTTTGGCGGCGGACAGGTCGACATCGTGTCGGGCAAGTTCGTTTTTTCCTGCACCGAGGCGTACAAGATCGAGAACGGCAAATTGGGCGACTCGATCAAGGGCGCAACGCTGATCGGCGACGGGCCGAGCGTGCTGACCAAGGTCACGGGTATCGGCAACGACATGGCGATCGACGAAGGCATCGGCATCTGCGGCAAGGGCGGCCAGAGCGTCCCCGCGGGCGTCGGCCAGCCGACCTTGCTGGTGAGCGGGCTGACCGTCGGCGGGACGGCCTAGATTCCTTCTCGCTTAACGGGAGAAGGATATGCAGCCTTGCCGCAAGGCGCCGTCGAGGGGGAGGGCGACCGGAGTGATCGCCCTCACTTGGCGTCCCGCCTCGCCGCGCATATAGGATAACCAAACAGAAACATGATTCGGTCGCATCATCCGTGGGGGAATCCCTCGCAATAGGGAGGATAATATGCGTTCGACTCTGCGTTTCGTTTCCGCGGCCGCCGTCGCCGCGACGCTCGTCGCCGTTCCCGGTTCGGCGCAAAAAACGACCGGCCCCAAGGAACGATACGAGATGGACGTCGCGACGATGTCGGGTTTCGCCGCGATGACCGCGGGCGGACGCAAACCCGGCGTGGGCGGCATGATGGGGATGATGTTCGGCGGCGGCCCCGAAAATCAGGTCGCGCGCACGATCGAACTCCGGCTCGGGGCGAACCTGCCGCCGACCAAGCCGCCCGCGCGCGCCGATCATTTTTTCCAGCCGCAGGCGAAGCTTGGCGCGTCATTGCCGCTATGGGGCCCCGAGCCCGGCCAGCCGCGTCAGCGCGAGGACGGCAACGAAATGCCCGACAATTTCGAGCGCCCCAAGGGTCGCCTGCTGCTGTTCTGGGGCTGCGGCGCCAAGGCCGGGCCGGGGCAGCCCGTCGTGATCGATTTTGCCAAGGTCGCGGCGGGGCAAGTGCCGCCGAACCTTTTTACCTCGACCGTCCCGCGCATCCGCGAGGTGATGACGTCGAACAGCGCCTCCTATGCCGACTGGCCGAACCGCAAATCGTCGAAAGCGGTGCCGAAGGACAGCTCGCTGCTCGGCGCGCACCGCATCGCGGGGAATGTGGGGCCGGAGATCAATTTCACGCTTGCGCAGGACTATATGCCCGCGCTGGGTGCCTCGACCACGATGCAGGGCGACGGGTCGGTGATGATCCGTTGGAACGCACTCCAGCCGGCGACCGGCTATGTCGCCTGGGCGTTCGGCGGCATGGACCGCGGCGGCGGGAACGGCGACATGGTGTGGTGGACGAGCAGCAACGCGCGCGAATTCGGCGGCGGCCTGTGGGACTGGCTGCCGCCGTCGGTCGTCGCGAACCTGATCACCAAAAAGATCGTGATGCCGCCGTCGCAGACGAGCTGCCAGATCCCCGCCGAGGTCAAGAAGGCATCGGGCGAGATGATGATCGGCAATTTGAACGCCTTCGGGCCCGAAGCCAATTTCTCCTATCCGCCAAAGCCGGCGGGCAATGCCGTGTGGAACATCGACTGGACCGCGAAAGTCCGTTTCCGATCGCACACGATGCTGATGATCGGCGCCGACTTCGGCGGCATGAGCGGCTCGAACACGGGTGGCAGCACCCCCGCCGAGCCCGCGAAAAAGAAGAAATGCAAGGGCCCATTCGGCATTCCGCTCCCCGACGGAGCGTGCTGAAACAGCGGCGAGTCAGCCCCTGTTCACGCACAATCGCGTAAACGGGCGCCGGGTAGGCTATGATGAAGACAGGAGTCGAACCATGCGTCACCTCATCCCGGCGCTCATTGCCGCCGCGGCCGTAGCAGCCGCCCCCGCCGCGACCGCGCGCGAGAAGCTCGATCCCGAGGCCGAGCTTGCCAAGCTGCTCGAAGGCCGCGTCGCCGGCGAACCGCAGAGCTGCATCCCGCTGTCGACCGCGCGCAGCTCGCAGATCATCGACAAGACGGCGATCGTCTACAAGGTCGGCAGCACCTATTGGGTCAACCGGCCGAAGGGCGGCGCCGAATCGCTCGACGACGACGATATCCTCGTCCTCAGGACGTCGGGGAGCCAGCTGTGCAGCATCGACACGCTCGAACTGCACGATCGGACGAGTCGGATGTACAGCGGCTTCGTTTCGCTCGGCGAGTTCGTGCCGTACCGCAAAGCGAAGGGCGAATAGCTTCGCGAGCGCACAGCTAAGCTATCCAGGGTTGCGCAAACCGCTATGGATTGCTTGGCTGCGCTCGCAATGACAAGTGATTCCCAAGCGCCCGCCCCTCCCCCCGCCGACTGGGCCAAGCAACTGCTCGCCTTCTGGTTCGACGACCATGGCATGGACGACTGGTACGGCGGCGGCCCCGATTTCGATGCCGAGGTCCGCGATCTTGCCGAAGGCTGGCACGAGGCCCTCCGTTCGCAGCCCGCCGAGGCCTTTCTGACCGAACCCGACACCGCGCTCGCGGCGACGATCCTGTTCGATCAGGTGCCGCGCAACATCTATCGCGGCCACGCCGACGCCTTCGCGACCGACAGCCTCGCCCGCGCGATCGCGCATGGCATCGTCGCGCGCGGCTGGCACGAGGGCTGGCCCGACGAGCGCCGCCAGTTCGCCTGCCTGCCCTTCCAGCACAGCGAGGATCTCGGCGACCAGCGCGAATCGCTGCGCCTGTTCGCGGCGTTCGACGACCCGATGTTCCAGGATTACGCCAAGAAACATTTCGACATCGTCGACCGCTTCGGCCGCTTCCCGCATCGCAACGAAGCCCTCGGCCGCGCGACCCGGCCCGACGAGGAAGCCGCGATAGAAGAAGGAAAGAATTGGTGATAGGGCGGGCGCGAACCGGAGAACAGCCATGGCCGAATTCACCGATACGCTGACCGAAAAGCATATCGCCTTCATCGCGAAGCAGCCGGTCTTTTTCACCGCGACCGCCGCCGCCGACGGCCGGATCAACCTGTCGCCAAAGGGCTATGCCGACAGTTTCCGCGTCCTTTCCGAAAATCAGGTCGCCTATCTCGACCTCGGCGGATCGGGAAACGAAACCCACGCGCACCTCGCCGCCGACGGGCGCATCACGATCATGTTCTGCGCCTTCGATCGCAGCGCGCTGATCCTGCGTATCTATGGCCGCGGCCGCCCGGTGTTGCCGCAAGACGGGGAATGGGACGCGCTCGCCACCCATTTCACGCTGCTTCCCGGCACGCGCCAGATTTTCGTGATCGACGTCGAAAGCGTGCAGACGAGCTGCGGCTGGGGTGTGCCGATGATGGAATTGCAACACGAACGCGACACGCTGCAGAAATATCACCGCCAGGCCGACCGCGCCCTGTGGGTCGAGAAATTCAAGGAACGCGACCGGAGCATCGACGGCCTGCCGACGCGCCCGACCGATCGTTTCATAACGGGCGACGCCTGATGCCGCTCGTCGAGCTTGTCCGGCTTCCCAATGGCGCCGAAGCCGAATTACTGCGCGGCCGGCTCGAGAGCGCGGGGGTCCATGCCGTCTGCTTCGACGCGGGCATGAACATCGCCGAAAGCGTCGGCCTGCTCATCCCCGTCCGTATCATGGTGCTCGACGAAGACCTTGCCGAAGCGCGGGCGCTGGTCGCCGAATTCGAGGGCGGCGGGAACGGAAACGCGGCCTGAGCGCTTGAAAAGCACGTCATGATCAAGGTCGCCAGTTACAATATGCGCAAGGGCATCGGGCTCGATCGCCGCCGCGACCCCGGCCGGGTGCTCTCGGTGCTCGGCGAGCTCGACGCCGATATCGTCGCGCTGCAGGAAGCCGACCGGCGTTTCGGGACGCGCGCGAGCGCGATCCCGCCGCACATGTTCGCGGATCATAGCGATTATGTCCCCGTCGACCTGCTCAGCGGGCGCCCCTATGCGATCGGCTGGCACGGCAATGCGCTGCTCGTCCGCAAGGGCGCCGAGGTCGAGGAAAGCCATGCGCTCCACCTGCCGACGCTCGAACCCCGAGGAGCCGTCGCGGCGACGGTGCGCATCGGCGACACGCGGCTCCGCGTCGTGGGCATGCACCTCGACATTTCGGGGCTCCGCCGCCGCCAGCAGGCGCGCGCGATCCTGAACCATGTCGCCGAGGGCGAGCCCTTGCCGACGATCCTGATGGGCGACTGCAACGAATGGCGCGCGACGGGAGGATGCCTGGCCGATTTCGGCGCGCAGCACCGCCTCGTCGACACCGGCCACAGCTTTCACAGCCGCCGCCCCGTCGCGAAGCTCGACCGGATTTTCGCCACCCCCGACCTCGAAGCGGTCGAGGCGGGCGTCCACCGCAGCGCGCTCGCGGCGCGCGCGTCGGATCATTTGCCCATCTGGGCGCGATTTACGAAGGCGTCCTAGTCCGCCCGCCGCTGCTGCCTAAAATTTAGGCAAAGCACTGCCTCGCCTGCCCACCGAACGCACGATCTGGTGCGTCCGCGACTCCAAAACCGTCACAAAATGTTAACTTCTGCCGCGCGGACGCAATCTGGCACGCCCGTTGCAGAGCGACATGGTGCCATTAGCAAAAGGGGGCGTCATGAAGCTGATCCTGGCCATCATCAAACCATTCAAGCTCGACGAGGTGCGCGAGGCGCTCACCGGACTCGGCATCGCCGGCATGACCGTGACCGAGGTGAAGGGCTTCGGCCGGCAAAAGGGGCAGACCGAAATCTATCGCGGCGCCGAATATGCCACCAACATGGTGCCGAAGGTGAAGATCGAGCTCGTCTGCGACGACGCGCTCGCACCGCGTGTCGTCGAAACCTTGCAGCAAAGCGCCGGTACCGGTTCGATCGGCGACGGCAAGATTTTCGTCCTCGACGTCGGTCAGGCCGTGCGTATCCGCACGGGCGAAACCGGCGAGGCGGCACTGTAATGACGAAGGGGGAAACTATGACGTTCGCAAACAAGATTGCGGCGAGCGCCGGGGCCGTCGGCCTCTCGCTGTTCGCCGCGCTGCCCGCCTGGGCCCAAGAAGCGGCGCCCGCCGTCGCAGAGGCCGCCGCGCCGACAGCCGACAAGGGTGACACCGCCTGGATGATGATTTCCACCGTGCTCGTCATGGCGATGATCGTTCCTGGCCTCGCGCTATTCTACGGCGGGCTCGTCCGCACGAAGAATATGGCTTCGGTCCTCACGCAGGTGCTCGCGGTCGCGGCGCTCGCGATGATCCTCTGGGTCATGTACGGCTACAGCCTCGCCTTCGGCGGCGACGCCAACCAATTCATCTCGGCCGGAAAGACGTTTCTCGCCGGCGTGACAGCGGATTCGACCGTCGCGACCTTCACCGATGGTGTCGTCATCCCCGAATTCGTGTTCATTGCCTTCCAGATGACCTTCTCGGCGATCACCGTCGCGCTGGTGCTCGGCGGCCTCGTCGAGCGGATGAAATTCTCGGCGGTGATGGTCTTCGCGATCGTCTGGCTGACCATCGTCTATTACCCGATCGCGCATATGGTCTGGTATCTCGGCGGCGACGATGCCTCGACCGGCCTGATCTTCGGCTGGGGCGCGCTCGACTTCGCGGGCGGCACCGTCGTCCACATCAACGCGGGTGTCGCGGCGCTCGTCGGTGGCTTCATCATCGGCAAGCGCAGCGGCTACCAGAAGGACATCATGGCGCCGCACTCGCTGACCATGACGCTGATCGGCACCGGCCTCCTTTGGGTGGGCTGGTTCGGCTTCAACGCCGGCTCGGCGCTCGAAGCCAATGGTTCGGCCGGCCTGGCCCTCATCAACACTTTCACCGCGACCGCCGCCGGCGTGCTCTTCTGGATGCTCACCGAACGCGTTCTCGGTCACAAGGGCTCGCTGCTCGGCGCCTGTTCGGGCGCGATCGCCGGCCTCGTCGCCGTCACCCCGGCCGCGGGCAACTCGGGTCCGTTCGGCGCGATCCTGCTCGGCGCGATCGCGGGCATCGTCTGCTGCTGGTTCGTGATGAAGGTGAAACCCAAACTCGGCTTCGACGATTCGCTCGACGTCTTCGGCATCCACGGTCTCGGCGGCATCATCGGTTCGGTCGGCACCGCGGTGACGATGCTCGCCGCGCTCGGCGGCCCCGCAGGCGACGATTATGTCCTCGGCAGCCAGCTCTGGATCCAGATCAAGTCGGTCCTCGTCGCGATCCTTTGGTCCGGTGTCGGGTCGGCCATCGCCTTCTATATCGCCAAGGCGGTCACCGGCGGGCGCGTCTCCGAAGAGGTCGAGCGCGAAGGCCTCGACCTCGGCGAGCACGGCGAGCGCGCCTATAATTATTGACGAGACAGGATACCCGTCGCCGCACGTCTCTCTCCTTTCAATCGGCGGCGGCGGGATCCTCACCAGGTTCCTCCTGCGAACCACTGGCCGGGACCGACGTCCCGGCCTTTTTTTGACTGTGGCCGGAAGGGCCACGGGCCCGGGACCGACGTCCCGGCCTTTTTTTGATTGTGGACGGAAGGGCCACGGGCGCGGGATCGAGGTCCCCGGCCATTTTTTACTGTGGCCGCGACGCAACAGGTTCGGGTAATTTTATTGCGCGTGAATCGTCCCCCATTGCAGATCAATCGCAAGAGGCGCACGCTCCCGGACGGACCAGCGTCAGATTGGCCACCAGGAGGAGGATTATCATGAATGCACGAGCATCTTTGCTCGCTGGCTTGTCGTACCTTGCGCTCGCAAGCGTCCCGGCAGCGGCGCAGGACGCGCCATCGGGCAGCTATGACGGCAACGAGATCATCGTCACCGCGACCAAGCGCGACGCCAGCCTTCAGGACGTTCCCTTTTCGATCAACGCCCAGACCGAGCAGGCGATCGAGCGCGCCAATGCGAGCACGATCGAGGATCTGTCGCGCAACGTCGCGGGGCTGACCGTCCAGAATCTCGGGCCCGGGCAGAGCCAGGTGTCGGTACGCGGCGTTTCCGCCGGGCAGATCGCGCGCGACCAGCCGGGCGTCAAGGAACAGGTCGGCGTCTACCTCGACGAATCGGTCGTCTCGCTGTCGCTGTTCACCCCGGACCTCGACCTGTTCGATTTGAACCGCGTCGAAACGCTGCGCGGGCCGCAAGGCACGCTCTTCGGCTCGGGTTCGGTCGGCGGCACGCTGCGCTATATCACCAATCAGCCGACCACCGACCGTGTGGAAGGCAAGGTCGAGGGCAATGTGAACCTCGTCGACGGCGACGATTTCGGCGGCCATCTCAAGGGTGCGATCAACCTGCCCCTGAGCTCCAACCTCGCGATGCGCGCGGTCGGCTATTACACGCGCTACGGCGGTTTCATCGATGCGCTGCGCGAAGGCGGCGGGGTCACAGAGGACGTCAACAGCGGCGAACGCTATGGCGGCCGCGTGTCGCTCCGCTGGGAACCGGCCGAGAATCTCTCGATCACCCCGCGCTTCCTTTACCAAAAGGTTACGACCGACGGTTTCAACCGGCAGGAAGTCTATAATCTCTTCGCCAACCAGTTCACGACAACGCGCCCGCAGGTGGCGTTCGAGGAGCGCCAGCAATATCTGCTGCTCGACGAAGCGTTCGAGGACGAGGTCAAGCTCTTCGATCTCACGATGAACTATGGCGGCGACACGATCGGCCTGACCTCGGTCACGAGCTATACCGATCGCGACATCCTCGTCAGCCGCGATGCGAGCGCGCTCACGGGCAGCGTGTCAGCCGATCTCGCCTTCCCCGACGCGGGTATCCTGCTCCCGTCGAACCTCGTCGACACGACGGGGGTCAAGCAGTTCACGCAGGAACTTCGCGTGAACTCGGCAGGCGAAGGCCCCTTCCAATGGCTCGTCGGCGGCTATTATGCGAACGTCAAACGCGACTATGCCCAGCGCCTGCCGACGCCCGGTTATGATGGCTTCACCGACGCGACCCTCGGCGCCGGAACTTCGGCTGCGGTGGCGAATGGCTTCGGCCCCGATTCGCCCTACAACGCCGACATTCCCTATGACCTGTCGCAGATCGCGATTTTCGGCGAACTCAGCTATGATTTCACCGAGCGCCTCACCGCAACGGTGGGCGGGCGCTATTATGCCTTCGACGAAACGCGGCGCTTCGTATCGGGCGGGCTGTTTACGAACGGCGACAATGACCGCGACAAGACCTCGTCGACCGGCTTTTCGCCGCGCCTGCTCTTGAGCTACGACGTGGCCGACGGGGTCACGCTCAACGCGCAGGCGTCGAAGGGCTTCCGCCTCGGCGGCGTCAACGATCCGCTGAACCTTCCGCTATGCGACGGCGGGGTTCCGAACGGCCCCGATGCCGAGACCTTCGGCGGCCGGCCGCGCTACGACGACGAAACGCTGTGGAACTACGAAGGCGGGGTAAAGGCGCAGTTCGGCGGCATCACCTTCAACGCCGCCGGCTTCTATACCAAGATCAACAATCTGCAGGTCACCGCCGACGCCGGCAGTTGCTCGTCGCGCATCGTGTTCAACGCCGACGCGCATACGATGGGGCTGGAATTCGAGCTGTCGGCGAGCCCCGTCACCGGGCTCGATCTCGGATTGTCGGGCAGCTATGTCGAGGCCGAGTTCGATTCGACGCTGACGCGCCCGAACGGCACGGTGATCGAGGGCATACGCGACGGCAACCGCCTGCCCTCGGTACCGAAGTTCCAGATGGCGGCGAACGCGACCTACAGCTTCCCGATCGACGCATCGGGGAACAGCAACGCCTTCGTCACCGCCTCCTTCCAGCATGTCGGCAGCCGCTATACGCAGCCGGGGGACCAGGAGAACAACCCGCGCACCTTCGTCCACGGCTTCACCTTCGGCGGCGCGCCGATCGGCTCGGCGACGACGCTCGAACTCAAGCTGCCCGACTATCAGCTGGTCAATCTCGGCGCCGGGATCGAATTCCCCGACGAACTCGAAATCTCGGTCTATGTGAACAATCTGCTCGACGAAAATGCGCTACTCGCCTTCGACCGCGAACGCGGCGGGCGCGCACGGCTCGGCTTTGCGACGAACCAGCCGCGCACCTTCGGCGTCACGGTGCGAAAGGGCTTTTAAGCGGCCGCGAAAGGGGCCGGATCGCAGGTGCGCGCCGGCCCCTTTCTCAACTGAAATGCTGCACAAATTTTGTGCAGCATTGCCGCAATTTTAGCCTTTCCAACATGACATTAATGTGGCATTCATTGGGTCAACAGTTTCAGGAGGGGAGAGCCTGAAAGGCTGGGCCGGGACGCAAGTCCCGGCCCTCTTTTTTTGTGCGCAACATGCGCCCGCCTGAAAAGTGGCGGCTTTCAGGGGTTTTTGCGCGTGTAGCGCAGCACGGCGAAGACGTGCCAGCTACCATCTTCCCGTAGAACCGAATCGCTGACGAGGAGCCGCCCACCCTCTTTAAGGACATAGGTCGAGCGGCCGATCTCGACATCGGCGCTGCCCCAATGCGTCCACCATTTCGCCGCATTCACCCCGCCCGCAATCGCGCGCGTGCGCCCCGTGCTGTCGGTCCATTTCCCGCGGACGCGCCCCTTCGCATCGACGGTATAGCTCGCCTCGGCCGAGTAGGTGACGGGCGGGGTTCGCTCGATGCGCAGCCGATAGGCAAGCGTCGTTGCGCCGCCCTCGCCCGGCGCGATCTCGAGCGTCGCGGTCGCGGGCTTGCCGAACGCTTCACCTTCGCCGACCCAGCTTCCGTGCCAGGCGGCCAGCGACGGTGCGCCGGCGGCGGGCGCCGCGGACGCGAGAAGCGCCGCAGCCGCCCAGCCGAGCGCTGTCATGACGCCATCTCGGACTGCGAGAACATGAAGGCGTTGCCGTCGGGATCGAAAAAGGTGAGCAGCTTCACCAGCCCGGGGATATGCTGGATATCGCCGTCCTGCCGCACGCCTTCGGCATCGAGATGCGCCTTGGCCTGGACGATGTCGGCGACCTCGAACACATTGGTCGCGCCGCCGCCCTGCACGACGCTCTCGACCTCGCTGAGCCCGATATTGACCCCTGCCATTGGCGTCCGTAGCTCGCACCAGCCGATCTCGTCGGCGCGGTAGAGCAGTTCGCAGCGCATCACCCGCTCATACCAGGCGATCGACGCGGTCATGTCCTTCACCCCCATCGAGCAGGTCAGCTCGGATCCATATTCGAGCGCCATATCTTTGCTCCCTCTACCGGCATCCTTGCACCGATGGTCCGGTTTGTATATTTAGTTGCAAATGACGTCAAGCAAGTCCGATCCGCTGCCTCCCGACCCCGTTCTGGTTCAGCTCGGAAGCCACCGCTGGCTGGTGCCCTTGCTCGCCGATCTCGCTGGTCACAAGGGCGCGCGCTTCGTCGAGCTCATCCACCGGCTGGGACTGCCCCGCGACAGCCTGACGCGGACACTGGAGGCCGCGCAGGCGATCGGCTGGGTGCGGCGCAACCCCGGTCACGGCCACCCGCTCCGCCCTGAATATATATTGACCGAAACGGGACAAGCGGCCGCCGCGCGCGCCGCGACGATTGCCGACGCCCATGGCGCGCTCGGCCTGCCGTCCGGCGCCGCGACGCGCTGGGGACTGCCGCTCGTTGTCGGCATCGGCGCGGGGCACGACCGCTTCAACGCGCTGTCGCGTCTGCTCGCCCCTGCGACACCGCGCGCGCTGTCGCAGGGGCTGGCTGCGCTTGGGCGCCATGGGCTGGTGACGCGCGAGGTGATCGACATGCGCCCGCCGGCGAGTCGGTATGACCTGACGGGCAACGGGCGATTGTTGGCGGCCGCTTGCTCTTAGCCCTCAGGCCAGCGCCGCCTTCACGAAGTCAGCCGCGCGTTCGCCGATCATGATGCTCGGCGCGTTGGTGTTGCCGCTGACCAGCCGCGGCATGATGCTCGCGTCGGCGACCCACAGTCCGTCGACGCCGTTCAGCTTCAGCGCCGGATCGACCACCGCATCGGCATCGCTGCCCATCCGGCACGTGCCGACAGGGTGATAGACGGTGTCGGCGCGGCTGCGGATCAGCGCGTCGAGCGCGGAATCGTCGCCCAGATCGACCGGATGGCGGTCGACCCCGGCATAGTCCGACAGCGGCGGCGCCGCCGCGATGCGGTGCATCATCCTTACGCCCGCCCGCAAGGTCGCCATGTCGCGGTCGTCGGTCAGGAAGCCCGGGTCGATCAGCGGCGCCGCGGCGGCATCGGGCGACGCCAGCGTTACCGACCCGCGGCTTTCGGGACGCAGCACGCAGGCGTGGCACGAAAAACCATGCCCCTTCACCTTCGTCCGGCCATGGTCCTCGAGCATCGCGGGGACGAAATGATACTGGATGTCGGGCGCGGGCAGGTCCGGCCGCGATTTCCAGAAGCCGCCCGCCTCGGCGAAGCAGGTCGTCATGATGCCGCTGCGTTTGGTGCGATGCTCGAAGATCGCCTTGACCATCCGCCAGGTGCCGCCCGCGCTGTCGCCGAACGGGTCGGCCGAGCGCGTTTCCCAGCTCGACACATAGTCGATATGGTCCTGCAGATTCGCGCCGACGCCAGCGCGGTCGAGAGCGACCTCGATCCCCTTGTCCTTGAGATGCGCGCCCGGCCCGATCCCCGACAGCATCAATATCTGCGGGCTGTTGAAGGCGCCCGCCGACAGAACCACCCCGCCGCGCGCACGGAGCGTCTCGCGTTTCGATCCGCGCCGGATGACCACCCCCGTCGCGCGGCCGTCCTCGACGACGATCTTCTCGACCAGCGCCCCCGTGCGCACCGCGAAATTGCCATGTTCGCGCAAGGGCTCGACATAGGCGCGCGCCGCCGACCAGCGTTCGCCCGCTTTCTGCGTCACCTGATAGAGGCCGAACCCCTCCTGGCTCGCACCGTTGAAATCGGCCGTGCGCGGCAGTTGCAGCGCCGCCGCGCTCTCGACGAAGCGCCGGCTCGTCACATTGGGCCAGCGCTGGTCCATGACGTTGAGCGGCCCGCCGCTGCCGTGGAAATCGTCGGCTCCGCGCTCATTATGTTCGGCGCGTTTGAACCAGGGAAGTACGTCGGCATAGCTCCACCCCGTCGCGCCCAGCGACGCCCACTGGTCGTAATCGAAGGCTGCCCCACGGATATAGACCATCGCGTTGATCGCGCTCGACCCGCCGAGCCCGCGCCCGCGCGGCTGGTATCCGGTGCGCCCGTTCAGCCCCTTTTGCGGCACCGTTTCATATTTATAATTCGAGCTGTTCCGGATGAAGGGCATGAAGCCCGGCGTCTTGATCAGCATATTGTCGTTGCGCCCGCCCGCCTCGACCAGACAAACGCTGCGCTTGCCGTCCTCGGCGAGCCGCCCCGCCGCCGCGCTGCCCGCGCTGCCTCCGCCGATGACGATGATGTCGAACTGATCCATGCTTGCGCCTCTCCCTCGCGCCGCCTGGCTGGCGGTCTTCCGGATGCTTACATGAATGTCATTAGATGGCGAAGCAAGCTGCCAGATGCAATGGTTTCAGATGCAGTTACCGTTGAGACATGCCGCCAGCAAAAGCAGCGAAGGCGCGGCGCAAAGCGCGAGCAACAGGCCTCCACTCACGATCAGCCAATGATTTCCGGAACGCCAGCCGGCGATAGCGCCCACAAGGAAAACGGCGACACAAAGGAGCGAGACCAGCCATAGTCCCGATCCGGCCGAGCCCGCAAAAATCATCACCCCGCCATAGTGCAACCCGGCAATGCTGGCGAACAGCGCCAGCGCGATCGGCATAGCACCCGCCACGAACGCCAGCACATCCCAATAGCGCCAGCGGGTATCGCTCACTCCGCCGGTTCCTCGACCGGCCGTCCGGCGGCCCAGCGTTCCTTGATCGTCGCGCTCGTCGCGCGGCTGCCGTCGTGGCTCCAGCCGGGCTCGCGCCACATATAGTCGAGCTTGTGCCGCCACGGCGCGGCCCACACGTCCTTCGCGATCCCGACCCATTCATGGACCGCGGCCCACAGGATGTTGAAGCTGCCGAGCTGCTTGACGATGCCGTAACGCACCGGCTCGTCGTCGCGTTCGGCGACGAAGCTGCCGAACATCCTGTCCCAGATGATGAAGACGCCGGCATAGTTCGCATCGAGATAGCGCGGATTGACGCCGTGGTGTACGCGGTGGTGCGACGGCGTGTTCATCACCGCCTCGAACCAGCGCGGCATCCGCCCGATTGCCTCGGTATGGATCCAGAACTGGTAGATCAGGTTCAGCCCCGCGCAGAAAAAGACCATCGCGGGCGGAAAGCCGATCAGGAACAAAGGCAGGCGGAAGATGAAACCGAGGCTGAAGAAGCCGGTCCACGTCTGCCGGAGCGCGGTCGACAGATTATAATGCTGGCTCGAATGATGGATGACATGGCTCGCCCAGAACCAGCGCACGCGGTGCGCGCTGCGGTGAAAGGCATAATAGGCGAGATCGTCGAGAAAGAAGCAGAGGATCCACGCCCACCACCAAGTGCTGAACTCGATCCCGATGTCGAACAGACGGAATTGATAGACCCACACCGCCATGCCGATCACCGCCGCACCGACGAGCGCGCCCGCGACCTGGCTCACCGTGCCGAGCATCAGCGAGGTCAGCGTATCTCGCGCTTCGTAGCGGCTCCGGTCGCGGCGCAGCGAGATCAGCATTTCCACGATCAGCAGCAGGATGAAGGCGGGCACGGCATAGACGACGGGATCGGGAAGTTCAGGCACGAACGATCTCCCGCATCCGCGATGCCCACATCCCCGCATCCTTCCCCAGTTGCAGCGTCACCGCGCCGAAGGTCTTCTCCGGCATCGTCAACGTCAGGAAATCCTTGTCGAGCCGCCCGATGACACTCGCATCGACCGGCCGCGCCGCGAAATGATTGCCGTGCGCGCGGACCAGCAACATCCGACCCTCGGCATTGCGGACGATCGCCGCAAAGCCCGCGCGGTCGCGCGCCACTTCGATCCCGCGAAACCCCGCTTCGGCCTCTTCGGCGAGCCGGATCGCGTGATCGGCATCCTGGATGCGCGGATCGGCGCCGAGCCCCATCTTGCCGACCAGCCAGGCGATGAACAGCACCGCGACGAGCGACGCGCCGGTCTGGACCGCGACCGCAGTCATTTCGAGCCTGAAAGCGCGTCCAGCATTGGCCGCAGCCCCGAAAGATCGTAACCCGCCTTCGCGGCCGCATCGACGATGCCGCCGACGTCGTCGCCGGCGCGCGCGCGCGTCAGCGCCCACAGGTGCGTCGAGCGCGTTCCCGAACGGCAATAGGCGAGGATTGGCCCCGTCGCGCTCGCCAGCAATTTGTCGAGCGCGTCGATCTGCGCATGGCTGAACCCCGCATGGCCGATCGGAATCGCGGCGTAGGCCAGCCCCTCGGCGGCGCAGGCGCCCCCGATATGCTCGCCCTGCGGCGCCGCCGGTTCCTCGCCGTCGGGACGGTTGTTCACCACCAATGCAAAGCCTTGCGCCTTGGCCTCGGCGACATCCTCGATGCCGATCTGCGGCGCGACGCTGAACTGGGCGGACAGGGGACGAAAATCGCTCATGCCGCCGATCTACTCCCGCCGCGCATTGGCTGACAAGCGTGAAGGTGCATGCGCGATCGAAGGATGGCCGTTTTGGGTTGGGGAGCGGACATTCCACAACCGTCGCCCCCGCGAAGGGGCGTCGACCGGTCTTCGGCATCAAGCGGGACCCCGGATCAAGTCCGGGGTGACGAATAATGAGACGGCAGCAAACGGTCGCTTGCCGACGATCAATATTGGCGGATCACGTTCAGAAACGCGTCGCCCCACGCGTCGAGCTTCTTGCCGCCGACGCCGGGAATGTCGGCGAGCGCGCTCCGCGTCGCGGGGCGCTCGCTCGCCATCGCGCGCAGCACCGCGTCGTGGAAGATCACATAGGGCGGCACCCCGGCTTCGGCCGCCAGTTCGCGCCGCATCGCGCGCAGCGCATCGAACAACGGATCGCCGACCGGGTTCGCGGCCGCCCGATCGGCCCGCGAAGCCCTCTGCGTCCGCTTCACCGGCGGCTCGGCGATCAGCACCGGCGCTTCGCCCTTCATCATCGCGCGCCCGGCGGGGCCGAACATCAGCCCGCCATGCTCGGTCGTCTCGAGCGCCTCGCGCGCGACGAGCGTGCGGACGAGCGGCTTGATCAGCCGCGCCTCCTCGCCCGCGACGATGCCGAAGACCGAAAGCTTGTCGTGACCGCGCTGGGAAATGCGCTCGTCGCTCCGCCCCGTCAGCACCGCCTCGACATGCCCGGCGCCAAAGCTTTGCCCGGTGCGATAGACCGCCGAAAGCAGTTTCTGCGCGAGCACCGTCGCATCGATCTGGCGCGGCGGTTCGAGGCAGGTGTCGCAATTGCCGCAGCGTTCGGGCGGCGACTCGCCGAAATGGCGTAACAGTAGCGCGCGGCGGCACTCGACCGTCTCGACCAGCGCCGCAAGCGAATTGAGCCGCGCCCGCTCGCTTGCTTGTCGGCCTTCGGGCAATTCGCCGAGCCGCATCCGCGCGCGCGCGAAATCCTCGGCGCCCCACAGCATCAGCGCCTCGGCGGGGTCGCCGTCACGCCCCGCGCGTCCGGTTTCCTGATAATAGCTCTCGATCGACTTCGGCAGCCCGGCGTGCGCGACGAAACGCACGTCGGGCTTGTCGATTCCCATGCCGAAAGCGACCGTCGCGGTGACGATCCCGTCCTCCGACGCGACGAAATCATGCTGCACCTGCGCGCGGCGCTCGGGATCGAGCCCGGCGTGATAGGCGGCAACGCTGCGCCCCGTGGCGGCGGCAAGCTTCGCCGCCATGCGTTCGGTCCCGTCGCGCGTCGGGCAATAGACGATCCCCGGCCCGGGATTGGCGGCGATAAAATCGGTGAGTTGCTTCGCGGGACTCCCGCGCGGCGTCACGCGGTAGCGGATATTCGGGCGGTCGAAGCCCGCGAGCACCAGCCCCTCGTCCGGAATGCCGAGCTGGACGAGGATATCCTCGCGCGTGTGCTTGTCCGCCGTCGCCGTCAGCGCGAGACGCGGCACCGCAGGAAATGCATCGAGCAGCGGCCGCAGCAGCCGGTAATCGGGCCGGAAATCATGCCCCCATTCGGAAACGCAATGTGCCTCGTCGATCGCGAACAGCGCCGGCGCGCGCGCTTCCATCAGCGACCGGAAGCCTTCACCTGTCGCGCGCTCGGGCGCGATATAGAGGAGGTCGAGTTCGCCGTCGCGATACGCCTGCCGCGTGTCGGCGAAATCGGCATCGACGCTCGTCAGGCTCGCGGCGCGAATCCCCGCCGCGCGCGCGCCGCGCAGCTGATCGTGCATCAGCGCGATCAGCGGAGAGACCACAACGACGCAACCGGTCAGCGCCACCGCAGGCAATTGGTAGGTCAGCGACTTGCCCGCCCCCGTCGGCATCACCGCGAGCGTGCGCTCGCCCGCCATCACGCGATCGACGACCTCGCCCTGGCGGCCGCGGAAATGATCGAAACCGAAGGTGGATTTGAGCAGCGGGAGGAGCGCGTCGGCGGACATTGGAATGGGCGATAGGGCGGAAGCGGGATAAAACTCAACCCCCACCCTGACGGGAAGGGCTCAAGCCCGTGTCAGCATCGCGCGCTCGGCCATGCGCGACGCGGTCTCGCGCTCGGCCATCACGACATGGTCGGCGCCGCGCCGCACCAGATCGCTCACTTCCTCGTCCGAATGCGCGCGCGCGACGATGACGAGCTTGGGGTTGATCGCGCGCGCGCGCCGCACGATCGCGCCCGCCTCGACCCCTTCGGGAATCGCGATCAGCAGCGTCGACGCCGCATCGAGCCCGGCCTGGCGCAGGATGCTCTCCTTCGTCGCATCGCCGATAATCACCGTCGCGCCCGCGGCCTCGGCGGCGGCGGCCATGTCCTTCTGGTCCTCGATCACCGTCAGCCCCTCGCCGCGTCCGCAGATCATCCCGCCGATATGGCTGCCGACGCGGCCGTAACCGATCAGCACGACCCCGGCGTTGCACGGCCCGGGCGTTTCGTCGGCCGCGCTCCCGGGCTGCTCCGCGGCGGGCGCGTCGGAACGGATGCGTTTGACCACCAGCGTGAACAGGATCGGGTTGAACAGGATCGAGAGCATCGCCCCCGCGAGGATCAGGTCGCGTCCCGTTTCGGGCAACACTTTCAGACCGACGCCCAGCCCGGCGAGGATGAACGAGAATTCGCCGATCTGTGCGAGGCTGACCGAGATCGTCAGCGCGGTCTGGTTCGGATGGCCGAAGGCGCGGACGAGCGCGTAGGCGGCGAGCGATTTGCCGACGACGATGATCGCCACCGTTGCGACGACCGGGCCCGGCTGTTCGGTCAAGACTTCGGGATTGAAGAGCATTCCCACCGACACGAAGAAGAGCACGGCAAAAGCGTCGCGCAGCGGCAGCGTCTCTTCGGCGGCGCGCCGCGACAATTGCGTCTCGCCGAGGATCATGCCGGCGAAGAAGGCGCCGAGCGCAAAGCTCACATCGAAAATCACCGCCGCGCCGAATGCGACCCCGAGCGCGATCGCCAGTACCGCAAGCCGGAAGAGCTCGCGCGATCCCGAATGCGCGACCCAGTGGAGTACCCACGGCAGGATTCGCCGCGCGATTAGGAACATGAAGGCGCCGAAGCCGACCACCTTGACGAAGACGATCCCCGCCGATTGCAGCAGCCCGGCGCCACTGGCCTCGTCGCCGCGCGCGCCGAACATCGCGGGCAGCAGCACGAGCGCGAGCACCATGACGAGGTCCTCGACGATCAGCCAGCCGACCGCGATGCGCCCCTTCTCGGTCTCCACCATGTCGCGCGCCTGCAATGCGCGCAGCAGCACGACGGTCGATGCGACCGACAGCGCAAGGCCGAACACCGCGCTCCCCTCGATCGACCAGCCGAGCCATAGCCCGAGCATCATGCCGAGCGCGGTCGCGACCGCGATCTGCAGAATCGCGCCCGGCACCGCGATCTTGCGAACCGAAAGCAGGTCCTTCAGCGAAAAATGGAGGCCGACCCCGAACATGAGGAGGATGACGCCGATCTCGGCGAGTTGCATCGCCAGTCCCGTGTCGGCGACAAAGCCCGGAGTGAAGGGCCCGACGAGGATACCGGCGAGCAGATAGCCCGCGATCGGCGAGATTTTGAGCCGGTGCGCGAGCGCGCCCATCAGGAAGGCGACCCCCAAGCCCGCGACGATGGTTCCGATCAGCGTGGTATCATGCGGCATGAACCCTTGCGTAGAGGGCGCGTGCGCGAGGGGTCAACCCAAGCCGGCTATTTTCGTTACGATCGAGCCGTCAGGCGGCGAACACCCGGCCGTCGTCGCCGCGATCGTCGCCCTGCGCAACACCGCGCCCCGGCCGTCCGATCAGGAAACCCTGCGCCTCGTCGCAGCCTTCGCGGCGCAGCACGTCGAGCTGTTCGGAGGTCTCGATGCCCTCGGCGAGGATCGGGATCGACAGGCTCTTGCCGAGCGCGAGCACCGCGCGCAGGATCGCGGTCGACTGGACGTTGCCGGCGAGCTCGGCGAGGAAGAAGCGATCGAGCTTGATCTTGTCGAAGGGAAAGGCACGCAGCGTTTCGAGCGACGAATAGCCGGTTCCGAAATCGTCGAGCGCGACCCCGACGCCGAGCGCCTTGATCTGGCGCAGCACATGCAGCGCGCGTTCGCGGTCGGCGATAATCGCGGTTTCGGTCAGCTCGATCTCCAGCCGTCGCGGCGGCAGGCCGGTGTCGAGCAATATCTGGTGGAACAGGCGCGGCAGGTCGACATGTGCGAGCTGCAGCGGCGATACATTGACCGCAACCTTCGATGCGTGCGGCCAGGCGGCCGCGTCGGTGCAGGCGCGCCGCATCACCCATTCGCCGAGCGCCAGGATAAAGCCGTTCGCTTCGGCAAGCGGGATGAAGATGGCCGGCGGGATCGCGCCGCGAACCGGATGCGTCCAGCGCAGCAGTGCTTCATAGCCGGTGATCTCGCCGGTCGTGACCGAAGTCTGGACCTGATAATGAACGTCGAGCTGTTCTCGCTCGATCGCGCTGCGCAGATCGGCGGCAAGTTCGCGCTGGTCACGGATCGCCTCGTCGAGCTGCCAGTCATAATGGCAGGGCGTCGTCGCTGCGTCGGCCTTCGCGCGGTACATCGCGAGGTCGGCGTTGTTCACCAGCATCTCGGCGGTCGCCGCATCGTCGGGAAAGACCGCGACGCCGATGCTCGCGCCGACCCGCGCTTCGAAATCGGGAAAGACGAGCGGCGTCTTGAGTTCGGCATCGAGCCGCGCGGCAAAGGCCGCGAGCTGTGCGCGATCGGTAAAGCGCGTCAGCGCAACGAACTCGTCGCCGCCCAATCGCGCGACGAACTCGTTATGCCCCAGCGTATCGCGCATCCGCTGCGCGATACGCGCGAGCACCTCGTCGCCCGCTTTGTGGCCGTGGACGTCATTGATTTCCTTGAAGCGGTCGAGATCGATCGCGCAGAGGCCGACGCGTTCGCCGCTCACCATCGCCGCCCCGATCTGCCGCGCCAGTTCGGCGCGAAAGGCGGTGCGATTGGGAAGGCCCGTCAGCGCATCGTTCATCGCCATGCGCGTCATCTCGCGGAGCGCCTCCGACCGCGTCTGGCGGTCAAGCATCGCGGCGAAGACGCCCGCGGCGATCACGATGCCGCCGACGAGGACCGTCGCGAGCGCCAGCGCGTTGAACTCCACCGGGCGCAGCGGCGTCTCGTCGAGCGCCATCGGGGTGATCCGCATCGCGGTCATTGCGAGGAAATGAAGCGACGCGATCGCCAGCACGATGAGCAAAGTCGCGAGCGGCACGCGGTATCGCACCGCGCGGCTCGTGCGCAGCACGGTCAGCGCCGCGGCGGCGAAGGCCATGCCGCAGATCACCGCTGCCGCGATATACTGGCCGTCCCACGCGACGATGCCATCGACCCGGTACGCGGTCATGCCGGTAAAGTGCATCGCGGCGATCGCGGCGCCGAACAACGCCCCGCCGATCGCGCCGAAAACCTCGTCCTTGCCCCAGGCCGCGACCGCGAATCCGATGAAGCTGCCGACCATTGCGACCATCAGCGACGCGATGGTCAGCACCGGATCGAGCGTCACGGGCGCTTTCGCCTCGAACGCCAGCATCGCGACGAAATGCGTGCACCAGATTGTCGCGCTCGCGGCGACGGCGACGAGGAAGGCCCAGGCGATCCCTTGCGACCGCGACGCATCGCGCGCGCGCTCGAACATCTGGACGATCGCAAAGGCGCCGACGCCGCAAATCGCGACCGCCAGCGCGACGAGCCACGGATCGTGGTCGATCGCGATACACATCGCCAGCCTGATCAAGAACCCACCTTTCGCCTCGAACGCCCGTCGGTGCGACGGATCGGCTCAAAGCGGCTCAATGGGTGGAAATCACTTACAAAATTGTAAACGGCGGGCCCGCGAATTACGCCTCGACCGTGCCCTCGTCGCGCTCCGCCTGCTGCCTTGCCCACATATCGGCGTAGAGGCCGCGCATGCCCAGCAGCTGATCGTGCGTTCCCGTCTCGGCGACGCGGCCCTTTTCGAGCACGATGATGCGGTCGGCGTTGGTCACCGTCGACAGGCGGTGCGCGATCACCAGCGTCGTGCGCCGCGCCGCGATGCGGTCGAGCGTCGACTGGATCGCCGCCTCGGTGCGGCTGTCGAGCGCGCTCGTCGCTTCGTCGAGAATCAGCAGCGGCGGGTTCTTGAGCAAAGTGCGCGCGATCGCGACGCGTTGCTTCTCGCCGCCCGACAGCTTGAGCCCGCGTTCGCCGACCTCGGTGTCGTAACCCTGCGGCAAGAGCGCGATGAAACCGTCGATCGCCGCGCCTTCGGCCGCCGCGGCGATTTCTTCGGCGCTCGCGCCTTTGCGGCCATAGGCGATGTTGTAGCCGATCGAATCGTTGAACAGCACCGTGTCCTGCGGAACGATGCCGATTTCGGCGCGCAGGCTCTTTTGCGTCACTTGGGCGATGTCCTGACCGTCGATCAGGATGCGCCCGCCCTGCGGATCATAGAAACGGAAGAGCAGCCGCGCGATCGTAGACTTGCCCGCACCCGACGGCCCGACAATCGCCAGCGTCTCGCCCGCGCCGACCGCAAAGCTGACGCCGTTCAATATCGTACGGTCGGACTCGTACCCGAAGACGACATTCTCGAACGCCACCGCGCCGCCATTTACGACCAGCGGCCACGCGCCCTCGGCATCGGCGATCTCGGGCGGCGTGTCAATGAGGCGGAACATCGCCTCCATGTCGATCAGCCCCTGCCGGATCACGCGATAGACCATACCGAGCATGTCGAGCGGGCGGAAAAGCTGCGCGAGCAGCGTGTTCACCAGCACCACGTCGCCGACCTTATACTCACCGACCGACCAACCCCAGACGGTATAGGCCATCGCCCCTGCGAGCGCGGCGTTGGTGATCAGGCTCTGCCCGACGTTTAGCCAGGCGAGGCTGTTCTCGCTCTTCACCGCGGCGCGCGCATATTGGTCGGCGACGTCGCGATAACGCGCTTCCTCGCGCGCCTCGGCACCGAAATATTTGACCGTTTCGTAATTCAGCAGGCTGTCGACGCTGCGCCCGATCGTCAGCGTGTCGAGGTCGTTCATCCGGGTGCGCAGCGCGTTGCGCCAGTCGGTCACCTTGCGCGTGAAGATGATATAGACGACCACCATCAGCGCGGTCGCGCTCGCGAGGCCGAAACTGAACTTGGTCCAGAAGATGATCAGCACCGCCGCGAGTTCGATCACCGTCGGCGCGATGTTGAACAGCAGGAAATAGAGCATTGTGTCGATGCTCTTCGTGCCGCGCTCGATCACCTTCGTCACTTCGCCCGTCCGCCGCGCGAGGTGGAAGCGCAGGCTCAGCGCGTGGAGGTGGCTGAAGGTCGTGATCGCGAGCTCGCGCGTCGCATCCTGCCCGACGCGTTCGAACACCACATTGCGGAGGTTGTCGAACAGCACGCCGGCAAAGCGCGCGCCGGAATAGGCGAGCACCAGCCCGATCGCGAGCGCGACGCCTTCCTCCATCCCCGGCGCCATGCGGTCGATCGCGGCGCCATAGAGGAACCCCATCGACAGTTGCACGCCCTTCGACGCGAGCACGATCAGGCCGGCGAGGACGATGCGCAGCTTCGCCTCGCGCTGCCCGGCGGGCCACAGATAGGGAAGGAAGCGCCGCAGCGTCGCAAGGACGGGCGGTTCGCGGCTGGCGTCGGCGGAGGTTGCGGTATCGGGGGGCATGGACGCCCCATGTAGGGGCACAACGCCGCCGCGCCAACTCCCCTCGTCTAGCGCGACTCGCGCCGTCCCGCGTGGCGGATGATCCGGTCGATCAGCCGACGTTCCTCGGAGGAGGGCATCGGGACGATCGCGGCGGGCGGTTCCTGGCGGCGACCGAACAGCGGACGCCGGGGCGGGACGATGGGAGCAAAGCGCATGGGGGCTGCTTTCAACTATGCGGCGTTGCCCCCCGGCGCCGCTATGACCTGGTCCCTGCAGCCATGGTGAAACCGCATGGTTGCGGCCCGGTAAAGCGGCGTGGTTACTGCTTTCTTTCCGGTACCGTGAAGGTGCCCGTGACGCGCCCGCCGGTGCCGCCCTCTACCGGATTACCGTCGGGTCCACGCGCCGCCCCGCGTCCGTCGACCGTCGCGCGGCCGCTGGTGAGGTCGATGACGAGCCGTCCGCCGCGCAGATTGTTGCCGCGCTGGCGCAGTTCGACATTGCCGACCATCGTGATCAGCCGCCGGTCGAGGTCATAGATGGCGACATTGCCCTTTGCCATTTCGTCGCCCTTCACCACCGTCACCCCGCCGGTCGCGTCGAGCCGGTTCACGTCGGTGCCGCCGGCGCGCGTATAGGCGACCGTCATCCGCGGCGCGGTTACCGTCAGCCCCGCCTGCATCACGCGGACATTGCCCGCGAGCACGACGCGGTCGGCGCGATCCTGCACCTCGATGCTGCCCGCCGCGAAATCGACCGGCGCGTTGCTGTTGTGGTTGGCGAGCGCCTGCGCCTGCGCGGCATCGCCGCCGCCGCCGCTGGACAGCAGCGCCAGGCTGGTCAGGGCGAAGCCCGCGCCTGCGAGCACCATGCTCTTCAGGGTCCAAAGCCGGTTCATTTGAGCACTCCCTGATTGATCCTGAGCCGCGCATTGCCCTCGAGGCGCACGATCCGCTTGTCGAGGTCGGCCGACAGCCGATTGGCCGAAAAGCGGCCGATATTCAATGTGCCGTCGACGCCGCCCTCGCCCGCGAGCGTGCGCGTGTTGAGGTCGACCGCGACATTGCTCGCATCGATGCTATAGCCGTTCGCGCTCTTGACCTGCACCGTTCCCGGGACCGCGACCTTTTCGGTCTCCATATTATAGGCGCCATTCTTCGCGACGATCGTCGCGGGGCCGTCGGCGAGCTTGATCGCCCCCGACAGGTCGGTCATCCGCACGATCGGTTCGGCGGAGCTTTTCTGCACCGCGCTGCCCGCGAGCAGCGCGAAAGGCTGTCCCTTCGCATCCTGCCCACGATATTCGGCGCGCGTCACCTTCATTCGTTCGCTCGCCATGTCGACCTTGTCCTTGGCGAGCAGGAAGCTGATCTCGGCGCGCTGGGTGAAGGGCGAGAAGACGAGCACCGCCGCGACGACGCCGATGACGAGCGGCAGCCCGAAGCGCAGGATGCGCACCACCCGGTCGTGGCTCGACCCGCTCGCCGCCCACATGCGGCGCATCGTGCGATCGAGATCGGCGCGTTCGGACATGGACGAAGCCTCCCGGACCTTCAGCTATGCGCGAAAATATCGACCTCGGGCCAGCCCGCAAGGTCGAGCGCGGCGCGCGTCGGCAGGAAATCGAAACAGGCCTGCGCAAGCGCCGTGCGCCCCTCGCGCGCCAGCCGCACGTCGAGAATTTCCTTCATCGCATGCAGGAAACGCACATCGCTCGCCGCATAGTCGCGCTGCGCGTCGCTGAGCTCGGCGGCGCCCCAGTCGCTCGACTGCTGCTGCTTCGACACTTCCTGGCCGAGCAGCTCGCGCACCAGTTCCTTGAGCCCGTGCCGGTCGGTATAGGTGCGCACCAGCTTGGAGGCGATCTTGGTGCAATAGACCGGCGCGGTCACCACGCCGAGCGCCTGCTGCAGCGCGGCGATGTCGAAGCGCGCGAAATGAAAGAGTTTCAGCCGCGACGGATCGGTCAGAATCGCCTTCAGAACCGGCGCGTCATAGGCGCTGCCGGGACCAAAGCGCACCAGATGCTCGTCGCCCGATCCGTCGCTGATCTGGACGAGGCACAATCGGTCGCGCAGCGGGTTCAAACCCATGGTTTCGGTATCGACCGCGACCGGGCCCGGGCGCAGCACGCCCTCGGGCAGATCTTCTTCGTGGAAATAGACAGTCATAGCCGCCGCCTTAGGCCAAGCAGCCCTGCCGCTCAATGGCTGGTTTTGGGGCCCGGCCCCGGGTCGCCGAAGCCCGCGGCAAACCGTGCAATATTCCGCACCATCTTTCTGAAATTTTCTGTTCGCAGCCTGTGGATAATTAGGCTATATCTTGCGCCCTTGGTGGCATGGGGCGAGTCCGTGCCCGTGGTGAACTGCGTCCCCGTCCGGCGCAAGGAGCCGGTTGAATGGGGTGTGGACGACCGAAAGCGACTACTAAGCAATGAGTTTCAACAAGGATCGCCGTGGCCATCGGGGACGCGGCAAGCGCGATGATTTCGGCAATTTCGACAGCTTTGAACCGGCACCCTACGGTGGCGACAGCTACGGCGGCGGTCGTGGCGGCTTCGGCGATCGTGATCGCGGCGGCTTCGGCGGCGGCGATCGCGGTGGCTTCGGCGGTGGCGACCGCGGCGGCGGGGGCGGCTTCGGCGGCGGACGCGGCGGCGGCATGCCCGCGCAGGTCGTCGGCGAGGGCCAGGGCACGGTGAAGTTCTTCAACGCATCGAAGGGCTTCGGCTTCGTCGCCCGCGACGATGGCGGCGAAGATGTGTTCGTTCACATCAGCGCGGTCGAACAGGCGGGCCTGCAGGGCCTCGCTTCGGGCCAGCCGCTCGGCTTCACGCTCGTCGAACGCAACGGCAAGGTGTCGGCGATCGACCTCAAGATCGAGGGCGAGCCCCTGCCGATCGAGGAATTCGCTCCGCGCCAGCGCGACGGCGACCGTCCGGGCGGCGCCCGCGGCCGGCGTCAGCTGACCGGTGAACGCACCTCGGGCACGGTGAAATTCTTCAACACGACGAAGGGCTTCGGCTTCATCGCACGCGACGACGGACAGGCCGACGCCTTCGTCCACATCAGCGCGGTGCAGCGCGCCGGCATGACCGGCCTCGACGAAGGCGACCGCGTCGCATTCGACATCGAGGTCGACGACCGCGGCAAGTTCGCGGCGGTGAACATCCAGCCGCATCAGGACTGATCCGCCGGACAGGCAAACGGAAAGGGCGGCCCACGAGCCGCCCTTTTTGTTTGGAACGCCGGTTTGCCAACGACCGGTTACAGCCGGGAGTTGCCGTCCTTATATCGCGGAAACCCGACTCAAATCTTCCCGCGTACCCCCAGGAAGAAGCGCCGCCCCAGATAATCATATTGCGTCCCGAACGCCGGCGCCTGCCCGATGACCGGCGGCGTCGCAGTGACGACGGTCGACACGCGCGGCGGCGGCGTGTCGAACAGATTTGCTACGCCCAGCGTGATCCGGAAACGGTCGGCGACATCGCGGCTCAGCGACAGCGAATGATAGAAGGTCGCGGGCACGCTGACATCGGGGCAGAAGCGCCCACCGGGACGGAAGCTCGAGGTACGGCAGGCGTCGCCGCCCTGCGCGCGGAGCAGATCCTTCTCGTTCGACGCCGCGCCGGTGACGTCGAGCCCGTAAAAGAGCGTCCAGCCCTCCTTCATCCAGCCGAGGTTGAAATCGCCTACCCACTTCGGATTGCCGATCTTGCCATTGTCGTCGATCTCGGTGCCGGGAAAGAGTTCGACCTTGTCCTCGACCTGCCAGGTCATCTGCGCGCGGAAGGTCAGCGACCCCAGATTGCCGAGGTCCTGATCGACCGCGAGCGACACGTCGACGCCGCGATTGCGCTGGCGGCTGATGTTGACATAGCGGTCGGTGACCGCCGCGACGCTCTGCGCGTCGGGTCCGGCGGCGGTGCGCGTGAACAGGCCGCAGAAGGGTTCGGCAGCGAAATTTTCCGAATCATAACAGCCGGTGAGGAGGTTGCCCGCGCCGAGCAGCGCGATCTCGTCCTTCACCTTGATGTCGAAATAATCGACCGCAAGCCGCGTCTTGAGCCCGCGCCATAGCGCCCCCGACAAATCGGGGGTGAGGATGACCGACACGGTCTTCGCGGTCGAGGTTTCGGGTTCGAGCCGGCCGAGCCCGCCGCCCGACACGATCGTCGCCGGGCCGATTCCGCCGGCATAGTCGGGCGCGATGCCATCGGCGGCGCAATTGTCGAAGATGCGCTGGCTGATCGCGCCCGCCGCGAGCCGCGCCGCGGTTTGGATGCACGGATCGATATCCGGCTGACCGAGGAAACCCGTCTGGTCCTGAAGGAAGAGTTCGAACAGCGCCGGCGCGCGGAACGAGGTGCCCCAGGTGCCGCGGAACCGTAGCCAGTCGGCCACCGCCCAGTCGGCGCCGACCTTCCACGTCGTATCGCCGAAGCTGTCCTGCGCGCCGCCACGCGCGGTCGCCTCGACATGCGTGTAGCGCGCCGCGCCCGACAGCGTCAGCCGCTCGATCATCGGCACGCCTGCAAGCAGCGGCAGCTCGACCTCGCCGAAAAGCTCCTTCGACACGGTGCGCCCCGCGGTGATGCCCGAGGTCGTGAAATTGGCGACATTGCCGGCGAGCGTCGCTTCGCCGGGCGTGTCGTCGATCTCGTCGCGGCGGATATTCGCGCCGATCGCGACGCCGACGGGCCCGGCCGGAAGCGTCAGAAGCTTACCCGTCAGCAGCGCCTCGGCCGATGTCTGCTTGAACAAGGTCCGCCCCGTCTCGCGCCCTGTCAGGAAGGCACGCTCGGCGGGAGTGAAATTGCCGCGCAGCACGCGCGGATCGGTGAAGTCGATGTCGATGCACTCCGCGCCGCGGATCGCGGTGACCGTCCCCGCGCACGAGCGCGTGCGCAAGGTCTGCGACGCGAGCGCGTCCCGATAGATGACATCCTGCGTATAGCTCGCGTCCGACCGGCTGTGCTGGCCGTGGACGTCCCATTTCCATCCCGCCCCGAAATCGCCGCGCAACCCAAGCACACCGCGATAATAATCGACGTCGGCCCGGCTTTCGGACTTCACCAGCACGCGCGGGCGCAGGATCAGGTTGCCGCCGAACTCGCCATTGAGCGGATCGCCGAGATCACCCGGATCGCAATTATACTGCGTCGGGTCGCAGAGGAAGAAAGGCAGCATCGACGCGCCGGTGAACTGCTGCAGCTCGATCCGCTGGACGCCATTGTTGTGCGACTTGCGGTTGCTGAACAGGAATTCGCCATAAGCGGTGATGCCGTCGGTGACGTCGTAAGTCCCCTCGGCGAACGCGCTGATGCGGCGCACGCCCGAAAACACGTCCATATCCTGCTCGGCGGGCTCGAACTGGTTGAGCGCGCCCGTCGAGGGGCCGTCGAAATTGACCCCGAAGAAATCGGCGGGGCCGAACACGCCGATCGGGTTGTACGCGTTGATCGGGATGCCGACGCCCGCGAATTCGCTGCCATATTGACCCGCGAAGATCGCCTGCCCGTTCGGCGCGATCAGGCCGGGGCCGAATGTGGGGAAACCATTTTCGTCGACCCCCGAAAAATCGCTGAACACGATCATGTTCGCCTGCGTGCTGCTGCACGCCGGGCGTCCGGTGCGGAAATCGACGATGTCCGCGCGGCTGCCGTCGGCCTCGCGCTTCAGATATTCCTCGGAGCAGAAGAGGAAGCCGCGGTCGCGGCGCGTCAGATTCTGCTGGCGGAAAAAATCGACCGTCGCGAAAAAATGGCCGCGATCGAATGTCTTGCCGAAGCTCGCGTCGGCGCCATAGCTTTCGCCGCCGCCATGTTCGGTGATCGATGAAAAGCCGCCGGCCTCGAAGCCGTCGAGGTCGTCGCGGGTCAATATATTGACCACGCCTGCTACGGCATCGGAGCCATAGATCGACGAGGCGCCGGTCTTGAGTATCTCGACCTGCCGCACCACCGACAGCGGCAGCACGTTGAGGTCGAAGGGCGCGACCGACCCACGGATGCCCGCGGGTCCCGCGCGGCGGCCGTTGATCAGCACCAATGTCCGCTCGGCGCCGAGGCCGCGCAGCGACACCGTCTGCACATCATTGCCGCCATTGGCGACAAAGCGATTCGAGATCGCCGAGGTGATCTGGATCGATCCCTGCGCCGCCG
Organism: Sphingopyxis sp. PAMC25046; assembly: GCF_004795895.1. Lineage (NCBI taxonomy): Bacteria > Pseudomonadati > Pseudomonadota > Alphaproteobacteria > Sphingomonadales > Sphingopyxidaceae > Sphingopyxis > Sphingopyxis sp. PAMC25046. The sequence continues at coordinate 230,623 of NZ_CP039250.1, read as the reverse complement.
GTGCCGACTGCAGCACGTCGGCGAGCTGTACCTGTCCTTGCAGCTTCGCCGATTCGGGATCGATGATCTGGATCGGGTCGGCGCTGGTGAATTCGCTCTTTGCGATGCGCGAGCCGGTGACGATGATTTCGTCGGCGTCGTCCTGCGCCATTGCGGGGCTCGCCGATAAAGCAATCGCCGAGGCCGTTGCGGCTAGAAACACCTGGGCCGAAAACACCTGGGAACGGGTGCCCATTTTCGTCATCCTTGTTCGAATAGAAGTTGATCTCGCCCCCCGGCGCGCCGGAAATTAGCCCCGGGGCGTTTCGATATGGTTTACGCGGCGGTAATTTTTTGAGCGCCGCGCCTGCTTGCCGACACCCGCGCGCATCGCTACGCACGCGTCCGAAAGGATCGGATAATGGTGAGCGCGCTGGGCGAGACATTGGACCGGCTGGAATCGATTGTCCGCGACCGCCTCGCGGCGGGCGACGCCGAGGCTTCCTATGTCGCGAGCCTCGCCGCCAAGGGCCGCGGCAAGATCGCGCAAAAGCTGGGCGAGGAAGCGGTCGAGACCGTGATCGCGGCGCTCACCGAGGATGACGCCGCTCTGACCGGCGAGGCGGCTGACCTCGTTTTCCACCTCACCATCCTGCTTGCGACACGCGGCCTGTCATGGAACGACATCGCCGCCGAATTGGCGCGCCGCCACGGCACCTCGGGCCACGCCGAAAAGGCCGGCCGCCCCCAATAGGAGCTTCCCCATGCCGATCGATGCGACCCGTCCCTATGACGAGACCAATATCTTCGCGCGCATCCTGCGCGGCGAGCTGCCGTCGAAGACCGTCTACGAGGACGAATTCGCCCTCGCCTTCCACGACATCAATCCGCAAGCGCCACTGCACATCCTCGTGATTCCCAAGGGCGCCTATGTCAGCTGGGACGATTTTTCGGAGCGCGGCAGCGACGCCGAGATCGCGGGCTTCGTTCGCGCGGTCGGCAAGGTCGCGCGCGATCAGGGCCTCGTCGCCCCCGGCTACCGCCTGCTCGCCAACACCGGACTCGACAGCCACCAGGAAATCCCGCACCTCCACGTCCACATCTTCGCCGGCCAGCCGCTCGGTCCGATGCTCGCGCGCTGATATCCCGCGCCGTCTGTGACCCCGGTCACAGCATTTTCCCCGACCGCGACTAACCGTGCCGAGCGCGCGGCGACGGGTGGACTCTTGTCCCTGTTTCCAGCAGGATAGATATCCGGGCCAGAAGGGGAGACGAAGCGATGGGCAAGGCATGGCGCGCGCTAGCTACAGGCATGGCCGGCAAGGCAAAACTGGCGCTGATCCTGCCGCTCGCCCTCGCGATGGCCGCGACCGCGACCGCCGACACCGTGCCGCAGGTCACGCTCGCGACGCCGGGCAGCTCGGGCACCGGCGACGGCACGATCACGCGCTTCACCTTGCGTTTCTCCGAAGACATGGTCCCGCTCGGCGATCCGCGCGCACCCGCACCCGCTACCAACGACTGCAAGCTTCCGTCGACCGGCCGCTGGGTCGACACGCGCACCTGGGTGCTCGAATTCGATAAACCGCTCCCCGGCGGGCTCGCCTGTCATGTCGAACTTCGCGACGGGCTCACCACCGCGCGCGGCGTTGCGGTCGCGGGCAACAGCCGCTTCGCGCTCGACACCGGCGGCCCCTCGGCGCGCGCGGTGCTCGTTGGCGGCATGGGCGGCGGGATCGAGGAAGAGCAGATTTTCCTCGTCGCAACCAACGTCGCCGCCGACCGCGCCTCGGTCGGCCGCTACGGCTATTGCGCGGTCGACGGCATCGGCGAGAAGATCCCGCTCGACGTCCTGCCGCGCGAAACCGCGACTGAAATCCTGACCGGCCTCGGCGACAATAATTGGTCGCGCCAGTCCTTCACCTACGACGCCGGCCTGCCGCAGCGTTTCCCCGCCGCGGGCGCCGACCGCGAGGCCGCGCTCGACCGCATCGTCCCCGTCAAATGCCGCCGGCCATTGCCGCCGGGACGCGAGATGGCGCTCGTCTGGGATGCGCGCATCAGCCAAGCCGGCGTCCCCGGCCGCACTGCGGGTCGCGACCAGCGTTTCGATTATGACGTGCGCCCCGCGTTCACCGCCAAAATGTCGTGCAGCCGCGTCAATCCGCAGGCGGGCTGTAACCCGATCAAGGATGTCGTGCTGAGCTTCGCCGCGCCCGTGCGGCGCGAGAGCGCGCTCGCCGCGGCGCTTAGCACCTCCGATGGCAAGACACTCGCGCCCCAAATCGACGACGACGACAAGAACGACGCCTGGCTGACCACCGTGCGCTTCGCCGGCCCGCTGCCACAGAATGTCGACGCGACGCTCGTGCTGCCCGCGAATGTCACCGACCAGAGCGGCCGCAAGCTACAGAACCAGTCGAACTTCCCGCTGAAATTCCACATTGACCGCGCGCCGCCGCTGGTCAAATTCGCCGCCGACTTCGGCATCCTAGAAGCTGGCGAGGGCGGCGTGCTGCCGGTCACCGTGCGCGGGGTCGAAGCCAGCCTCGTCCAGTCGAACCTCAAGATGCCCGTGGCGGCGTTGAAAGTCGGCGACGACGATGCCGCGATCGCGCGCTGGCTCCGCCGCGTCGACGACGCCGACGACACCGACTATCGCGAGGAAAAAAACGCCGCCGGCAAGGACGTCACCGTGAACTACACCGGCACCAAGTCGGTGTTCGTCGGCGCCCCGGCGGGCGGCGAACGCCGCAACCTGCAACTGACCCCGCCGGGCGGCGGCAAGGAATTCGAGGTCGTCGGCATTCCGCTCGCCGAAAAGGGCTTCCACGTCGTCGAGATCGCGAGTCCTGAACTCGGCGCCGCGCTGCTCGGCCGCCGCGAGACGCGCTATGTCGCGACCGCCGCGCTCGTCACCAATATGGCGGTGCATTTCAAATGGGGGCGCGAAGGCTCGCTCGCGTGGGCGACCGCGCTCGACACCGGCCTTCCCGTCAGCGGCGCCGAAATCCGCGTCACCGACGCCTGCACCGGCCGCCTGCTCGCGCGCGGCACCGCCGACAAGGCGGGCCGCCTCGCCTTCCCGTCGGCGCTGCCCGAACCCGAAACATATTCGAGCTGCGAGGAAAATCCCGACATGGCGAAAAGCGAAGGCCATGCCCTGATGGTCAGCGCGCGCTCGGGCGATGATTTCAGCTTCACGCTCACCGACTGGGGAAACGGCATCCGTCCCTATGACTTTGACCTCCCCTATGGCTGGTCGGAGCGGGCGGACATCCTGCACACCGTCTTCGACCGCGCGCTCGTCAAGGCGGGCGAGACGGTTCACATGAAGCATATCCTGCGCCGCCCGGTCGGACTCGGCTTCCGTACCCCCGAAGCGCTCGCGGGCAAGCTCCGCCTTGTCCACCGCGGCTCGGACACCGAATTCGAGATGCCGTTCGCGATTTCCGCCACGGGCAGCGGCGAGACCGTCTGGAACGTCCCTGCGTCGGCGCCGATGGGCGATTATGAGCTCGTCTTCGTCACCAAGGATAAGGACGGCGAGGACAAGACGATCTGGCCGGGCCAGACGGTTCGGGTCGACGAATATCGCCTGCCGACGATGAAGGCGACGATCACCGGGCCGAAAACCGCGCTCGTTCGCCCCGCCGCGGTACCGCTCAACCTCTTCGTCGGCTATCTCTCGGGCGGCCCCGCGCCCAATATCCCCGTCGAGCTCCGCACCAATTTCCGGTCGAGCTGGTCGCCGCCGGAGGATTATCGCGACTGGGATTTCGACGGCCAGCCGGTCAAGGAGGGCGTCGTCCAGCTCGACGACGGCGGCGATACGCCGTCGGCCGACCTGCCGCTCGCGCGCTCGGTCCCGCTCACCCTCGACGCCAATGGCAGCGCGACGACGAGCGTCACGGTCGACCAGCCGATCACCGAACCGACGCTGATGGCCGCCGAAATGGATTATGAGGACGCGAATGGCGAGACGCTGACGTCGAGCCGCCGCATCACCCTTTACCCCTCGGCGGTCCGGCTCGGGCTCAAGACCGACGGCTGGCTGATGCGCGACAACGACCTCCGCCTCAATTTCATCGCGCTCGACTTGGACGGCAAGCCGATCCGCGGCCAGCGCATCGACGTCGCGCTCTACAACCGTGAGATCATCACCGCGCGGCGCCGCCTGATCGGCGGCTTCTACGCCTATGACAACCAGATGCGCACGACGCGCCTCGGCGCGACGTGCAGCGCGACCACCGACAAGCTCGGCCGCGCGAGCTGCGCGATGGCGCCCGGCGTCTCGGGCGAAGTCACCGTCGTTGCGACCACGCAGGATGCCGACGGCAACGAAGCGCGCGCGGTGCGCTCGGTGTGGCTCGCGGGCGACGACGACTGGTGGTTCGGCGGCGACAATGGCGACCGCATGGACGTGATCGCCGAACAGCCGCGCTACGCCGCGGGCGACACTGCGAAATTCCAGGTCCGCATGCCGTTCCGCGAAGCGACCGCGCTCGTCACGGTCGAGCGCGAGGGCGTGCTGTCGAGCTTCGTCGTGCCGCTCAAGGGCACGAATCCTGTCGTCAAGGTCAAGCTGCCCGCGACCTACGCCCCCGACGTCTATGTCTCGGTCATGGCGGTGCGCGGCCGCGTCACCGGCGGCGAGAGCTGGTTCCGCAAGCTGAAGCGCGCAGCCGGCTTCAAGATCGAGAATAGCGAAGGCGCGCCGCCGACCGCCCTGGTCGACCTCGCCAAGCCCGCCTACCGCATGGGCATCGCGCGGATCAAGGTCGGCTGGGAAGGCCATAAGCTCGGCGTCAAGGTCAAGGCCGACAAGGAGAAATATTCGGTCCGCGAAACCGCGAAAGTCGACATCGAAGTCAAGACCCCGAGCGGCAAGGCGCCGAAGAACGCCGACGTCGCCTTCGCCGCGGTCGACGAGGCCTTGCTCCAGCTAGCCCCCAACGAAAGCTGGGAGGTGCTGAACGCGATGATGGGCGAACGCACGCTCGACGTGCTCACCTCGACCGCGCAGATGCAGGTGGTCGGCAAGCGTCACTACGGCCGCAAGGCGCTCGAACCCGGCGGCGGGGGCGGCGGCGACCTCTCGGGCCTGACGCGCGAGGATTTCCGCCCCGTGCTGCTCTGGAAGGGCAACGTTCCGCTCGATGCCAAAGGCCGCGCGAGCATCGACGTGCCGCTCAGCGACAATCTCTCGGGCTTCCGCCTCGTCGCCATCGCGACCGATGGACCCCAATATTTCGGCACCGGCGAAACGAGCGTGCGCACTGTGCAGGATCTCGGCGTCTTTGCCAGCATGCCCGAACTGGTGCGTACCGGCGACACCTACGATGCGCGCTTCACGCTGCGCAACGGCACCGACAAGGCGATGGAGGTTACCGCGACCCCGGCGCTGTCACCCGCCGTCGCGACCGCGCCGCCGCTCACCGTCACTATCCCCGCGGGCGGCGCGGTACCAATCAGCTGGTCGATGACCGCGCCCGAAGCCACCGGCCCGATCGAGTGGACCGTCGATGCGGCGTCAAAGGACGGCAAGGCGCGCGACCGCCTCGTCTTCGAACAGACGGTCGAACCCGCGGTGCCGGTCGAGACCTGGGCGGCGAGCCTCTTCCGCGTCGGCCCCAATACGACGCTGCCGATCGCGATCCCCGCGGGCGCGCTCCCCGGCGGCTATGTCGATATCGCGCTCGCGGGCACGCTCGCACCACCGCTCACCGGCGTGCGCGACTATATGAGCGCCTATCCCTACACCTGCTTTGAACAGCAGACGTCACGCGCCGTGGCATTGGGCGATGTCGGGCGGTGGCAGGCGCTCGCGGGTGCGATGCCGACCTATCTCGATGACGACGGGTTGCTCCGCTACTGGCCGAACGAGCGCATGACCGGGTCGATCGAACTCACCGCCTATGTGATGAGCGTGACCGCTGCGAACGGCTTCGCGATCCCCGAAGCATCGAGCGAAAAGATGGTGAAGGCGCTGCAGGCGGTCGTCGAAGGGCGCCTCACGCGCAAGGGCTATGGCCCGTGGGACATCCGCCCCGTGCGCATCGCAGCGCTCGCCGCACTCGCGCGCAACAAGGCGTCGAGCGCGAGCCTCGTCGCCGCGATCGACGTCGCGCCCGCCGACATGGCGACCAGCACGCTCGCCGACTGGCTCGTCGCGCTCGAAAAGACGCCGGGGGTGCGGAATGCCCCCGCGCTGCGCACCGCAGCCGAGGCCGAGTTGCGCAAACGCCTCGTCTACGAAGGCACGCGCCTCGACCTCGTCGACGACGCCAAGGCTCCGTGGTGGATGATGACGAGCGGCGACGAAATGGCGATCAAGGCCTTGGAAGCCGTGCTCGGCCGCAAGGGCTGGGAGGATGACGCGGGCAAGCTGATGGTCGGCGTCGCACAGCGCCAGCGCAAGGGCCATTGGGACACCACCCCCGCCAACGCATGGGGCGCGGTCACCGTCCGCCGCTTCGCCGCCCTCTATCCGGCAAGCGCGATCACCGGCATCACCAATATCGGCCTCGCGGGCGACACCGCCTCGCAAAGCTGGCCGCTGTCGGCCGAACCCGTCTCGCCGCTCCGCGTCGCACTCAACGCCGCGACGATGAACCTCAGCCACCAAGGCGGCGGCGCGCCATGGGCCACCGTCAGCGTCAAGGCGGCGGTGCCACTCAAGGAACCACTCAACGCGGGCTACCGAATCAAGCGCTCGGTCAGCATCGTCAAGGCGGCGAACAAGGACCGGCTGACGCGCGGCGACGTGATCAAGGTGCGGATCGAGGTCGTCGCGGCGGCGGGCCGGACGTGGGTCGTCATCAACGATCCGGTCGCGCCGGGCGCGACGATCGTCGGCAACCTCGGCGGCCAGTCCGAAATGCTGGCCGAACAGGCGAACGGATCGGGCGCGCAGCCGAGCTATGTCGAACGCGGCGAGGACAGCTGGCGCGGCTATTTCGGCTGGATGCCCGCGGGCACCCATGCGGTCGAATATGTCGTGCGGTTGAACGGTTCGGGCAAATTCACCCTGCCGCCGACGCGCGTCGAGGCGATGTATTCGCCCGCGATCCGCGGCCAGTGGCCGAACGCGCCGATGACGGTGGCGAGTGTCGGGCGATGATCAGACAGCACTCCAACAAGATCCTCCCTGTCGCGCGGCGATGGGGAGGTGGCAGCGTGAAGCGCTGACGGAGGGGCTTTTGGCGCACGACCCCGGCCCCTCCACCATCCTTCGGATGGTCCCCCTCCCCATGCCTGCGGCACGGAGAGGATTTGTTGGGCCTCTCAAACAATGATGCCCGGCAAACGCCGCTGGTTCGATGCACTGGCGTGGACGGCCCTGACCCTGCTCGTCCTCGTCACCGCCGCGCACCTTGTCACGCGCCCACCCGCGCTGCCGGAGTATGAGAAAGTGCGCGCCGACTGGCGCGCCAGCGAAGCCTGGCTCTACGACCGCGACGGCCAGCTCCTCGACAGCGAGCGCGTCGATTTCGAACGCCGCCGCCTCGCGTGGGTGCCGCTCGGCGACATCAGCCCCGCCGTCCGCGACGCAGTGGTGAACGCCGAGGACCGGCGTTTCTGGTCGCACGCCGGGGTCGACTGGCTCGCGGTCGCGAGCGCCGTCCGCGCGCGCCTGACAAGGGGGGAGACCGGCGGCAGCTCGCGCGGCGCCTCGACGCTCGCGATGCAGCTCGCGGCCTTCCTCGACCCCGGCCTCGCGCAGCCGGGCCAGCGCGACTGGCGCACCAAGATCCGTCAGATGCGCGCGGGACAGGCGCTCGCGGCAAACTGGTCGCACGAACAGATGCTCGAGGCCTATTTCAATCTTCTGCCCTTGCGCGGCGAGGCGCAGGGCATCGGCGCGGGCGCGCAAAGCCTGTTCGGCAAGAAGCCCGCCCAGATGAACCACACCGACGCCGCGCTGTTCGCGGGGCTACTTCCCAACCCCGCTGCGGGCGCCGAAGCACTCGGCCGCCGCGCGTGCCGCGTCGCGGGGACGCGCGACTGTTCGGCGATCCGCGCCGCCGCCGCGACGCTCGTCTCGGGCGAACATGCCGCACGCTTCGACCCCGGCCTCGCGCCACACCTTGCCGTCCGCCTGCTCGACAAGCCCGGCAAGCGCGTCACGACGACGATCGACCGCCGCATCCAGACCGCTGCGATCGTCGCGCTGCGCCGCCAGCTCGCGGGGCTCGGCGCGAACCGCGTCCGCGACGGCGCGGTCGTGGTGCTCGACAACGCGACCGGCGAAGTGCTCGCCTATGTCGGCGGCGTCGGCCTCGGATCCACCGCCGCGCAGGTCGACGGCGCCAATGCGCGGCGGCAAGCGGGCTCGACGCTCAAACCGCATCTCTATGCGCAGGTGATCGAGCATGGTTGGCTCACCGCCGCGTCGATCCTCGAAGACAGCCCAGTTCAGCTCGACACCGCCTCGGGGCTCTACGTCCCCAAAAATTACGACCGCAGCTTCAAGGGGCCGGTCAGCGTCCGCCACGCGCTCGCCTCGTCGCTCAACGTCCCCGCGGTGCGCACGCTCATCATCGACGACGTCCAGCAGTTCCGCGACCGCCTGTGGGCGCTCGGCTATCACGGCCTGGTCGAGGACGGCGAATATTACGGCTTCTCGCTTGCCTTGGGCTCGGCCGAAGTGTCGCTTGTCGAACAAGCCAACGCCTTCAGGACATTGGCGAATATGGGCAAGTGGTCGCCGGTCCACTTCGGCGATATGCGCAAAGATGGTGAAGAAGCGCGCGCGATCGTCAACCCCGCCGCCGCCTTCATCGTCGGCGACATTCTCGCCGACGCCTCGGCCCGCGCCGACGCCTTCGGCGCCGACAGCGCACTCCGCCTCCCTTTCTGGGCGGCCGCCAAGACCGGCACCTCGAAAGGCATGCGCGACAATTGGTGCATCGGCTATTCGGACCGTTTCACCGTCGCGGTATGGGTCGGCAATCTCGAGGGCGATTCGATGCGCGCCGTCTCGGGCACCTCGGGCGCCGCGCCGGTGTGGCGCGACGTGATGATGGCGCTCCATGCGGGGAGACCCGGCCAGCCACCGAAAATGCCGGGCGGCGTCGAGCTGCGGCAGGTCAGCCTCCCCGGCACGCGCGAGCCGCCGCGCCGCGAATATTTCCTTACCGGTACTGCGCAAACCGAGATGGCGGCCGCGCCGCAGGCCGCGCGCCGTCCGCGCATCACCAGCCCGGTCAGCGGCAGCGTCTATGCGCTCGACCCCGACATTCCGATTGATCGCCAGCGGCTCGCGGTCACGGTCAGCGGATCGGTCGCCGGATACCGGCTGATCCTTGACAAAAAGCCGCTCGGCGATGCCGACGCCGGGCAACAAATATTGCCCCGCCCGGGCGCACATATGCTCGCGCTGATTGATCCAGGCGGCCGAATGATTGACCGTGTGCGCTTTACGGTACGGTAAGCCGGGTTGCCCCCTGAAATTAAGTTGCGCTGACGCGCGGAGCGGCTAGTCTGCCCCGCCATGAGACGGGCGGCAGCTCAGCCGCTCCAAAGGGGAAGAACATGCTATTTGACCGCGTAAAGCCGTTGGATGCCATTTTGGCGACAGCGGAAAAGAAATCGCTTACGCGCACGCTCGGCGCTTTCCAGCTTACGATGCTGGGGATCGGCGCCGTGATCGGGACCGGGATTTTCGTGCTGACCGCGGAAGCCGCGCAAAAGGCGGGCCCCGGCATGATGATCAGCTTCATCATAGCCGGTTTCGTCTGCGCCTTCGCCGCGCTCTGCTACGCCGAAATGGCCTCGATGGTCCCCGTTTCGGGTTCGGCCTACACCTATAGCTATGCCGTGATGGGCGAGCTGATCGCCTGGATGGTCGGCTGGGCGCTGATCCTCGAATATGCGGTGGCCGCAGGCGCGGTGTCGGTGGGCTGGTCGGGCTATGTCGTCGGGTTGATCGAACATAGTTTCGGGCTCGACATACCCGCGAAATTCGTGCTCGGGCCGTTCGACGGCGGCATGATCAACCTGCCCGCGATGTTCATCGCCGGATTGGTGACCTTCCTCCTCGTCATCGGGACGCGCGAATCGGCGACGGTCAACGCAATCCTCGTCGTGATCAAGGTCGCCGCGCTGACGCTCTTCATCATCCTCGCCCTGCCGGTGATGAATATGGAGAAGTTCGAGCCCTTCGCGCCGCTCGGCATCGGCGGGATCGGCGCCGCCGCGGCATCGATCTTCTTCGCCTATGTCGGCTTCGACGCGGTTTCGACCGCGGCCGAGGAAACCAAGAACCCGCAGCGCAACATGCCGATCGGCCTGATCGGCAGCCTCGCCATCTGCACCATCTTCTACCTGCTCGTCGCCGCCGGCGTCATCGGCACCGTCGGCGCGCAGCCGGTCGGGATCGACGCCGCCGCGGGCCATGCGCTCGAACCCGGCAGCCGCGAACTCGCGGCCGCGTGCGGCGCGATCGGCGATCAGGCGGTGGTCTGCTCGAAGGAAGCGCTCGCGTGGACGCTGCGCGAAATCGGCTGGCCGCAGATCGGCAATTTGATCGGCCTCGCCGCCGGCCTCGCGCTGCCGTCGGTCATCCTGATGATGATGTTCGGCCAGACCCGCATCTTCTTCGTGATGAGCCGCGACGGGCTGCTGCCGCAAGCCTTCTCGAAGATCCATCCGAAGTTCAACACGCCGCACGTGATCACGATCATCACGGGCATCGCGGTCGCGCTGTTCGCCGCCTTCTTCCCTGTGGGGCAGCTGGCGAACATCTCGAACTCGGGCACGCTCTTCGCCTTTGCCGCAGTGTCGATCGCGGTGATGGTGATCCGCCGCACCGATCCCGGCCGTCACCGCCCGTTCCGCACGCCGGCAATCTATGTCACGGCGCCGATTGCGATCGCGGGCTGCCTCTACCTCTTCTTCAACCTCGACCAGAAGAGCATCAACCTCTTCCTGATCTGGGCCGCTGTCGGGCTGGTCGTCTACTTCGTCTACAGCCGCAAGCGCAGCCATGTGGGCTTGGGACATGTCGAGGTCCACGAGGACGACAGCGACGCCCCGCCGCCGCCGGTTCCGCCGGCACCGTCGTTCAGCTGACGGTTCGGACGATCAAAAAAGGGAAAGGGGGCTTCGGCCCCCTTTCTTTTTGGCTTTTTGGATAAGGCGATGGCGGCAATCGACCGATTGCTGCCATTAAATCCTTCCTGTCGCGAAGCGATGGGGAGGGGGACCGCCGCCGCAGGCGGTGGTGGAGGGGCCGCGACGTTGCGCCATGAGCCCCTCCGTCAGCGCTTCGCGCTGCCGCCTCCCCATGGCTTCGCCACAGGGAGGATATTTCCTCGTTCGTCACCCCGGACTTGATCCGGGGTCCCGCTTGATGCCGAAGACCGGTCGACGCCCCAAAAAACGGGATCCCGGGTCAAGCCCGGGATGACGGAAGTGGAGGAGAGCAACGACAGTTCACCACCCCAAAGTCGCCCTTATACCCCCCCGTCAAAAGGGCGTGCGCGGTGCGGTTCCGGGGCGCGTGAACAGCTTGCCGCGTTCGGCCCAGAAAACGAGCGCGAGGCCGACCACGGCGCTGATCAGGAAAGCATAGGCGAGCGGCAGCGTCGTGCCGTCATATTGCTGGCCGATCGTCGCGCCGACGGTCGCCGCGAGCAGCGTCTTGGCGAAGCTCTGATAGGAGGAGGCTACGCCCGCCATATGGCCGAAATCCTCCATCGCGATCGACCCGAAATTGCTGCCGATGAAGCCGACGAGACCGACGTTGACCATCATCAGCGCGGTGAACATCCACAGAGTCTCGGCGCCGCTCAATGCCGCAACGATCTGCAGGATCGACGTCGCCATGAAGGCGAGGACCGCCGACTGCGACACGCGCCGCGCGCCGAAACGTTCGACGATCGCGGCGTTCGAGAAATTGGCGATCGCGATGCCGACGGCGACGATGGCGAAGATCAACGGGAACATCGCGCGCGCGCCGAACACCTCGGCGATGATCTGCTCGCTGCTGTTGAGATAGCCGTAGAGCGCGCCCTGCATCATCCCCGATGCGATCATATAGCCCGCGGCGCGGCGGTGCCGCGTCACCGTTGCCCAGCCCGCGACCATCGTCTTGAAGTCGAGAGGACGCACGTCAGCGGGATCGAGCGTTTCAGGCAGGCGCCGGAGCCAGAACAGCATCACGATCGACATCACCGCGAGCACGATGAAGATCGCGCGCCAGCCCGCCACAGCGGCGATGCCCGCGCCGATCGTCGGCGCAATGATCGGCACGATCATGAAGACGAGGAATATCAGCGACAGTCGCTTCGCCATCGCGTCACCCGCGAACAGGTCGCGGATCACCGCAACGACGATGACGCCGAGCGCGGCGCTGACCAGCCCGTGAACGAAACGCAGCGCGAGCAGCATTTCGAAACTCGTCGCGAGCCCGCAGCCGATCGACAGCGCCAGATAGGCGAAGAGCGCCGGGACAAGCACGCCCTTGCGCCCGAAACGGTCCGAAAGCGGACCATAGAGCAGCGATCCGAAACCGATTCCGAGCAGATAGATCGAGATGACATGCTGACGATCATTGGCGACGGTGACGCCCAGCGCCTCGCCGATCGCCGGCAGCGCGGGCAACATCGAATCGATGGCGAGCGCATTGAGCGCCATGACCATCGCCATCATGACCACCATTTCCCGGTCGCCCGGCAGGCTCCGTTGGGGGGATTGGGCCGGCTTGTGCATCGCAGCAGCCTATGCGCCCAAGCCGCCGCTTTGGATAGCCCCCAAGGTGAAAGGACATTGCTATGCAAAGCAAAAGGGCCGCCCGATAGGACGGCCCTTCGCTTGTTGCCGGTGGGCGGGTCAGGCCTGGCGCGTGCCGGTCATCGCCATCGAACCGAACGCGCCGGCCTTGATCGTGCCCGTCAGCGCGTCGCCGTCGATCGTCGCTTCGCATTCGAGCGTCATCGGCATCGGCACCTTCATGTTCATGGTCCAGCTCAGCTTGTTGCCGTCGACCTTGCCATTTTCGACATCGAGCGACCCCATCGCGCCGGCATTCTGGCCGGTGAAGCTGTCGCCGTTGCTGGTGACGGTGAAAACCGACTTCTGATCGCCCATCGGCGACTTGGTGACGCAATCATAGCTGCCATCGACTTGGGACATCTGCGCTCTCCTTACTGAAACTGATGTTAGTTAGCGGGAGACACCGTTTCCACGGGCAGACCCAATCCGTCAAGCTGCGGTTTCACCACCGCGGCGTCGCCGACGACGACATAGACGAGATCGTCGGTGCTGAGCGCCTCCCGTGCCGCCGCATCCAATGCTTCGGGCGTCATCGCCTCATAGGTCGCGGGCAGCTTCTCGTAATAATCGTCGGGACGATCGAATTTGACGATCGCACGCAGCCCCCCGAGCACGTCGCTTGAGGTTTCGAAACTGCCCGGCAGTTCGCGGACACTGCCGTTCACGGTGCGCTGCAATTCCTCCTTGGTCACGCCCTTCTCGCCGAGGAAGGCCTTGAGGTCGCTTTGCAGTTCCTTGATCGAATCGCCGGTGCGGTCGGCCTGCACCGGCGCCGAAGCGATCCAGTTGACGCGGTTTTTTTCACCCGACACGCTTGTGCGCACGCCATAGGACCAGCCCTTCGTCTCGCGCAGGTTCATGTTGAAGCGCGACAGGAAATTGCCGCCAAAGATGTCGTTCGCCGCGCGCAACACTTCCAGCCCGTCGCCGCCCTTGGCATCGAGCACCTTGCCCGCGAGGATCACCGATTGCGGCGCCTTGGGCCGGTCGACGAGCAGGATGCGCGGCTGCGGCTTGGGGACGGTGACCTCGAAATGCTTCGTCGGCTTTGGCGTCGCCGGCGCTTTCCAGTCGCCGAACGCGGTGTCGAGTTCCTTCTTCACCTCGGCGAGCGTCGTGTCGCCGACGACGAAAATCCGCGCATTGTCGGGACGAATCCACGCCGAATGGAAAGCCGCGAGCTGGTCGCGCGTCGCCGCGGTCACCGCCTCCGCATTGCCGAGGCCCGAGGGCGGAATCCCATAGGGGTGCCCGGCGCCGTACAACGCGGGCATCAACACGCGGCTGGCGATCGCGCGCGGCTCGTTGAGTTCGGCCTTCAGCCGGTTGAGCTGCTGCGCGCGCACGCGCTCCAGTTCCTTCGCGTCGAAGGCCGGATTGCGCACATAATCGGCGAGCAGCGCGAGCGACGCGCGCAAATTCGGCTTGAGCGCGAACAGCCCGAGCGCGGTTTCGTCGGCGTCGGCATAGCCATAAGTCTGCGCACCGAGCCGCTCCTTCGCTTCGGCAAAGGCGATCGAATCGAGGCTGGTCGTGCCCTCGTCCATCAGGCTGAGCATCAGCGACTGGGTGCCGAGCGCGCTGCGCGGATCGGCGGCATAGCCGGCGTCGAAGCTCACCTGGACATTGACCGTCGGTACTGTCGTGCGGCGCGCGAACACCACCTCGATCCCGTTCTTGAGCTTCGCGCGTTCGATCTCGGGGAATTCGAGCGCCTTCAGCCCCGTGACGCCGGGAAATTGCGAACGATCGGCGATCGAGGTCGCCGCGCCGATCGCGCTGTCGGGACCGACATCGCCGAGCGCCGGGTTCCAGTAGCGATCGGGCTGAACCGCCGGCGTGCCCTTCGCCGCGACGACCGCGCCACCGCGATTTTCGCCGCCTTCGGTGCGCTCACCGGGGGTATAGGTCAGCGAAAAGGCCGGGCGCGACAGCCATTTGCGCGCCGCGTCGCGCACCTGCTCGGGGGTCGCCTTGGCGAGGCGCTCGAGCTCGACCTTGTAATAAGCGGGATCGTTCGAATAGAGCGCGCCCTCGGCCAGCGTCACCGCCTTGCCGCCGAAACCGCCGACCGATTCGAGCTGCGAGATCGCGCCGCCCAGATAGCTGGCGGTCGCACGCTGCAATTCGTCGGCGGTCGGCCCGCTCGCAAGGAAGGCCGCGATTTCCTCGTCGAGCCTTTTCGCGACATGCGCGGGATCGACGCCCGCCTTGACGTCGGCCTGGACCAGCACGATCCCCGCATCCTCGAACGGCGACGCGCCCGCCGAGACGCTGACCGCGATCGGGTCCTTGCGCACGAGCGCATTGTCGAGCCGCGACGAGGACAGCCCGCCGAGCACCGACATCGCCATCTGGAGCGGCACCGCTTCGGCGTCGTTGAGCCCCGGCATCGTCCACATGCGGTAGATGCGCGTCGTCGGGATCAGGTCCTTGACCTCCTTCGCGAGCGGCGCGGGCAGCGTCGGCAGCGCCGTCGCGGGCGCCTTGATTTCGGGGCCGCGCGGGATGTCGCCGAACCATTCGCCGACCTTCGCCTTCGCCGTCGGCACGTCGATGTCGCCCGCAAGGACGAGCACCGCGTTGTTCGGACCGTAATTGTCGGTGAACCAATTTTTCACATCGTCGAGGCTCGCCGCGTCGAGGTCGGCCATCGAGCCGATCGTGCTGTGATGATAGGGGTGCCCCTTGGGAAAGAGATTCTCGAAAATCTCGTAGCGCAGCAGCCCATAGGGATTATTGTCGCCCTGCCTTTTTTCGTTCTGGACGACGCCGCGCTGGTTATCGAGCTTTTCCTGCGTCACCGCGCCGAGCAGATGCCCCATACGGTCGCTTTCGAGGAACAGTGCGAGGTCGAGCGCACCCGTGGGCACGGTTTCGAAATAGTTGGTGCGGTCGAGGAAGGTCGTGCCGTTGAAATCGGTCGCGCCGACCTGGCGCAGCGGCTCGAAGAAATCATTGGGGGCGTTTTCGGAGCCGTTGAACATCAGATGCTCGAACAGGTGCGCAAAGCCCGTCTTGCCCGCGGGCTCGTGCTTCGACCCGACGCGATACCACACCGACACCGCGACGACCGGCGCCTTGCGATCCTCGTGCACGATGACGCGCAGGCCATTGTCGAGCGTGAAGGCTTCGTAGGGAATATCGACCGCTTTGACGAGGTCGGCGGTCGGCGCGGGGGCCGCAGTCTTTGCCTTGGCGAGCGCCGGAGCGGCAGCGACGAGCGAGGTCGACAGCGCAAGGGCGACCGCGAAACGATGAAAACGAGCCATGAAAATCCCCTAGATCAAGGCATGCAGGCGCGCCTGCTTAAAATCGGGTGCCGGACGGCACTGTATCAATGGTTTAGGACGGTGGTTCCGGGCTTTCAAGGCCGATAGAAACGCGCGCCGCTCGCCTTCAGCGCCGCCGGGTCGAACAGCACGGGCTTGAGCTTGTGCTGCGCGAACAGCGGCGCCTGGTCATTATAATGCGGGCTGTCGGGACGCGTCGTTGCGGCGCCAAACGGCTGGATCGATTCGGACCGGACGCGGCCGTTCCGGTCCCACGTCACGAACATGATAAAGCTGTCGCCGTGGCGCACCTTCAGCCGCCCGTCGGGCTCCACGTCCCACAGGGTCGAGGCGCGCACCGTGTCGTTGCCGCCATCGAGCGGCAGGTCGACGCGGTTCGCGCCTTCGCCGTGGCGGAGGCGCAGCACGGTGCCGAGCTTCGGATCGAGCCCGTTGAAATGTTCCTGCAGATGCGCGACCGTCTCCTTCAGCACCGTGCGCGGATCGGGTGCCGCGCGGCGCTGGTAATGGCGGCCGTTCGCCGGGCGCAGCAGCATCAGCGCGAGCGCGTCGCCCTTGCCCCGGCCGTCGAGATTCCAGTCCCATGCGCGCAGGAGGTCCTGCGCCCGCGCGAGCGCCGGATCATCCTTCGTATCGAGCGCGAGCAACCGGTCCATCCACGCTCTCGCATAACCGCTCCGCGAATAGGCGGTGTCATATTTGATCGCCTTGAGCCGCGCCTCGTCGATCTGCCCCGACGCCTCGAACAACTCGATCAGCCGCACCGCGCGATTGGTCATATCGTCCTCGATCCCGAGCAGCGGCGAAAAGGCCGCGGCGTCGAGTTCGTCGCCCGGCCCCGCCGCGACCCATGGCGTGTTGTTCGCGTTCATCACATAGCCCGAGCGCGGATTGACCAGCGCGGGCACGCGGTCGAACGGTAGCGTCTTCGTCCACAAATCGGCCGACGTGTCGCCCGGCAGCACCCCGCGCCAGTTGAACCCGGCCGGCCGGTCGGGGAACATCGCGTTATAGAAAAGCCCGATATTGCCCTTCGCATCGGCATAGATGAAATTGGTCGCAGGCACGCCCTGCCCTGCCATCGCCGCACGCCATTCGGCGAAAGTCTTCGCCTTGTTCAGCCGGTAATATTGGGTGACCATATTCGCCTGATCGATCCCGGCATAACGGATCGCAAAGGCGCCCTTTTCATTCTTCACGACCGGTCCGTGGACCGAACGCCAGATGGTGCGCGGCACCGGCAGCACGAAGGGGCCGAACTTGACCTTCAGCCACACGCGCTTTTCCTCGAGCGGGCGCCATGCGCCGTCGAAACGGTAATTTTCACCGCTGTCGTCGAGTTCCAGCTTGTAGACGTCGATCAGGTCGGGCCGGTTCACCGTGTTGGTCCAGCCGAGATATTTATTGTGGCCGAGGAAGGGGTAAGGCGAGCCTGGGAAGTTGGCGCCGGCGAAATCCCAGCCCTCTTCGCTATGGACGACCAGTTCGTACCAGGCGACGCCGCCCGTCCACGGCTGGTGCGAGTTGGAGACGAGCCGCGTCGCGCCGTCGGTCGATCGCGCCGGCGCGACCGCCATCGCATTCGACCCGTTATCGGCCGGGTCGGTGCCGACCGGCGTCAGCTCGCGCGGGACGAGCTTGCCCGACTTGTCGAGCGCGGGGCCGCCTTCGCGCCCGATCTCGGTGCCTTCGGTGAGCGAACCGAGAACCGAATCGAGCCCGAAGAAAAAGGGCGATCGCAGCACGAACCCCGCGACGACATCCTCGCCGGTCACCGGGAACAGTCCCGACAACCGCACCTCGCCCGGATGCTTGTCGGCATAATGGTTGAGCCCCGCGGCATAGGCCGTGAACAGATTTTTCACATCCTCGGGCAGACGCGGCCAGTCGCGCCGCGTCGTCGCGCGGATATCGAGCAGCGCCGCGGCATAGTCGACCTTCGCCCCATTCTCGCCAAGCATCGCGCCGGCGCGCCCGCGCGTCATCGCGAGCACTTCCTGCAGCGTCGCAAAATCATCCTCGGCGTGGGCATAGGCGACGCCATAGGCGACATCGGCGTCGGTCTTTCCGAAGATATGTGGCACGCCGAAATTGTCGCGCGCGATGCGAACGTCGGCGGGCTTGAAGGCGGGAGCCGGCGGCGCTTCGGCCGTCAGCGGTTCCCAAAAAGCGAGCGATACTGCGGCAACGACGACCAGAGCCAGAAAGCCCAGTAAAATCCGTCGCAGCATCGTGGGTCCTCTTCGTCGCCGGTCCGGGCGCATCTGTGGCCGTCATGTCGTCCGATGGCAAGCGGCTGTCGTTCGTCGAGGCGGATTTGCGGGTGGGCCGAGCGCGGCTATGCAGGATGCAGGTCTTTGAACAACGGGGAATTTCGAACGATGCGCATCAAGAGCCTGCTCCTTTCCGCCTGCCTGACGCTGGCGCCCGCACCCGCCGCGATGGCACAGACCGTCACTGGGTCGGGCGTCGTCCCGGCGACCGCCGCGAACAGCGCCGAGCGCGCCATCGGCTTTGCCGCGACGGCACCCACAGGCGCCGCGCTCGTCGTCATAATGACCGACGCCACGCTGCCGCCGCTCGACGGCGTCGCGCTGAGCGCGGCCGAGCGTCAGGCCGTCGCCGCAGCGGCCACCGCGGCGGGCTTCGACGGCAAGGCTGGATCGACACTGTCGCTGCGCGGCATTGGCGCGCACCCGCGCATCCTGCTCGTCGGTGCGGGCGCCACGCCCTCGTCGCTCGCGTTGGCCGAAGCGGGCGGCAAAGCGGCACAGGAACTCAAGAGCGAAGCGCATCCGGTGGCCATCGCGGGCGCTTTCGGCGACATAAGCGCGGCAGACGCCGCCTATGGCTTCGCGCTCGGCCAATATCGCTTCGACCGCTACAAGACGGTCGACAAAAACCCGCCGCCGACGGGCGCGGTGACGTTGGTGGGCGCCGCCCCCGCCGCGGCCGAAACCGCCTTCGCCCGCCGCTGGAAGTCGCTTGTCGACGGCGTGCGCCTGTCGCGCGACCTCGCGAACGAGCCAGCGAACATCATCTATCCCGAAAGCTTCGTCGCGCGCGTCCGCGAGGCCTTTGCCGGGGCGCCGGGCGTCAGCATCGAGGTGCTCGACGAAGCGGCGATGCGCAAGCTCGGCATGGGAACGCTCGTCGGCGTCGGACAGGGCAGCCCGCGCGGGTCGCGCCTGCTCGCGGTGCGTTATCGCGGAGCGGGCACATCCGACGCGCCGATCGCTTTCGTCGGCAAGGGCATCACCTTCGATTCGGGCGGCATTTCCTTGAAGCCCGGAAACGGCATGTGGAACATGAAGGGCGACATGTCAGGCGCCGCCTCGGTCGTCGGCGCGGCGCTGTCGCTCGCAAAATCGCGCGCGCCGGTCCATGTCGTCGCGGTCGCCGCGCTGGCCGAAAATATGCCCGACGGCAATGCCCAGCGCCCCGGCGACGTCACGCGCACCATGTCGGGCAAGACGATCGAGATGCTCAACGCCGACGCCGAAGGCCGTCTCGTCCTTGCCGATGCCAATGAATATGTCGCGGCGACTTACAAACCGCGCGCGA
Organism: Sphingopyxis sp. PAMC25046; assembly: GCF_004795895.1. Taxonomy (NCBI): domain Bacteria; kingdom Pseudomonadati; phylum Pseudomonadota; class Alphaproteobacteria; order Sphingomonadales; family Sphingopyxidaceae; genus Sphingopyxis; species Sphingopyxis sp. PAMC25046. Next base: position 211,007 of record NZ_CP039250.1, on the reverse strand, counting down.
TCGTCAATATCGCGACGCTCACCGGATCGATCGTCGGCGCGCTCGATGACCAATATGCCGGCCTTTTCGCGCGCGACGAAAAGCTCGCCGACGCCTTGCTCGCCGCCGGCGCCGCGAGCGGCGAAGAGTTGTGGCGAATGCCGCTTCACAAAAATTACGCCGAGAAGCTCAAATCCGACATCGCCGACATCCGTAACATCGCGCCAAGCCAAGGGCCGGGCGCCAGTCTCGGCGCGCACGCTATCGGGTTCTTCGTCGACGAGGCGACCCCTTGGGCGCATCTCGACATTGCCGGGGTGAACCAGGCCGACAAAGCGACGCCGCTTGTTCCCAAGGGAATGACCGGCTTCGGCGTGCGCCTGCTCGACCAGCTCGCGCGGGACAGCGAATAGAGTCTTGCGGAACCTCGCAATGCCCCTTGTGTTGCACAATGGCAACACTATCTTGCCCGGCGAGAAAGGGGCTTATCCAGAATGAACCTCGAAAAATTTACCGACCGCGCCAAGGGCTTTTTGCAGGCGGCGCAGACGATCGCGATCCGCATGAACCATCAGCGGATCGCGCCCGAGCATATCGCCAAGGCCCTGCTCGAAGACAATCAGGGCATGGCGGCAGGGCTGATCGCCAACAGCGGCGGCGACACCGCGCGCGCGGTGGCCGGCATCGACGCGCTGCTCGCCAAGCTCCCCGCCGTGTCGGGATCGGGCGCGCAGGCGACACCGGGCCTCGACAACGACGCGGTGCGCTTGCTCGACCAAGCCGAACAGGTCGCGGCAAAGGCGGGCAGCGAATATGTCGCCGTCCAGAACATCCTGCTCGCGATGGTGCTCGCCCCGAGCACGCCGGTGGGCAAGGCCTTTGCCGACGCCGGCGTGAAACCCGAAGCCTTGAACGCCGCGATCGCCAAGCTGACCGGCGGCCGCACCGCCGATACGGCGTCGGCCGAGGATCGCTACGACGCGCTCCAGAAGTTCGCGCGCGACCTCACCGAAGTGGCGCGCGAGGGCAAGCTCGATCCCGTCATAGGCCGCGACGAGGAAATCCGCCGCACGGTGCAGATCCTCGCGCGCCGCACCAAGAACAACCCCGTACTGATCGGCGAACCCGGCGTCGGCAAGACCGCGATCGCCGAGGGGCTTGCGCTGCGCATCGTCAACGGCGACGTGCCCGACAGCCTGAAGGACCGCCGCCTGCTCGCGCTCGACATGGGTGCGCTCATCGCGGGCGCCAAATATCGCGGCGAGTTCGAGGAGCGCCTCAAGGGCGTCCTCGACGATGTAAAGGCCGCCGAGGGCGAGATCATCCTGTTCATCGACGAGATGCACACGCTCGTCGGCGCGGGAAAGGGCGAGGGCGCGATGGACGCGTCGAACCTGCTCAAGCCGGCCTTGGCGCGCGGCGAACTTCATTGCATCGGCGCGACGACGCTCGACGAATATCGCAAGCATGTCGAAAAGGACCCCGCGCTCCAGCGGCGCTTCCAGCCGGTCTTCGTCGGCGAGCCGACGGTCGAGGATTCGATCTCGATCCTGCGCGGCATCAAGGAGAAGTACGAGCTGCACCACGGCGTGCGAATCACCGACGGCGCGATCGTCGCCGCCGCGACGCTGTCGAACCGCTACATCTCCGACCGCTTCCTGCCCGACAAGGCGATCGACCTGATGGACGAGGCGGCGAGCCGCATCCGTATGGAGGTCGAATCGAAGCCCGAGGAAATCGAGAGCCTCGACCGCCGCATCATCCAGATGAAGATCGAGGAAGCCGCACTCGGCAAGGAAAGCGACGCCGCGTCGAAGGACCGGCTCGCGAGCTTGCAGGCCGAGCTCGCCAATCTTGAGCAGCAGTCAGCCGAACTTACTCAGAAATGGCAGGCCGAGAAGGACAAGATCCACGCCGAGGCGAAGATCAAGGAAGAGCTCGACGCCGCGCGCTCGGCGCTCGATCAGGCACAGCGCGCCGGCGATCTCGCCAAGGCGGGCGAACTCAGCTACGGCACCATCCCCGGCCTCGAAAAACGGCTAGAGGAGGCGCAGGCGGCCGCGGGCAACGCCATGCTGCGCGAGGAGGTCACCGCCGACGATATCGCCGCCGTCGTGAGCAAATGGACCGGCATCCCCGTCGACCGGATGATGGAGGGCGAGCGAGAGAAACTGCTCGGCATGGAAGACACGCTGGGCCAGCGCGTGATCGGCCAGGATGAAGCCGTCCGCGCCGTCTCGACCGCGGTGCGCCGCGCGCGCGCCGGGCTGCAGGACCCCAACCGGCCGTTGGGCTCGTTCCTCTTCCTCGGCCCTACGGGTGTCGGCAAGACCGAGCTCACCAAGGCGCTCGCGCGGTTTCTGTTCGACGACGACAATGCGATGGTCCGCATCGACATGTCCGAATTCATGGAAAAGCACAGCGTCGCGCGCCTCGTCGGCGCGCCGCCGGGCTATGTGGGCTATGAAGAGGGCGGCACGCTCACCGAAGCGGTGCGCCGCCGTCCCTATCAGGTCGTGCTGTTCGACGAGGTCGAGAAAGCCCACGCCGACGTCTTCAACATCCTTTTGCAGGTGCTCGACGACGGTCGCCTCACCGACGGGCAGGGCCGCACGGTCGATTTCACCAACACGCTGATCATCCTGACCTCGAACCTCGGCAGCCAGGCGATCGCGGCGCTTCCCGACGATGCGCCGGTCGAACAGGCCGAACCCGCGGTGATGGAGGTCGTGCGCGCGCATTTCCGGCCCGAATTCCTGAACCGGCTCGACGAGATCGTGCTCTTCAACCGCCTCGCGCAGCAGCATATGGGCGGCATCGTCGACATCCAGGTCGCGCGCGTCCGGAAGCTGCTCGCCGACCGCAAGGTGACGCTAGACCTGACCGATGCCGCGCGCGCGTGGCTCGGCCGGGTCGGCTACGATCCCGTCTATGGCGCGCGGCCGCTGAAGCGCGCGGTGCAGAAATATCTGCAAGATCCGCTTGCCGACCTGATCCTGAAGGGCGAAGTGAAGGACGGGTCGACGATCAAGGTCGACGAGGGCGACGGCGCGCTGGTGCTGCTGGCCTCCGCCTGAGCGGGATCAGCCCGCGCGCGGCGCGGATCAATTGCTGTGATTGACGGGTGCGCGCGTCATCGCTTCGGCGGTGTCGCGCGCATTCTGGTTGCCCTGCGCCCAAGCCTGCTTCCACTGCTCGTTGGTACGGCACACGCGCGCCTTTTTGACCCACGAGCCGCTCTCCTCGATCTTGCGGCACTTGATATAATCGGGATGGGTCATCGCCAGCCCTTCGTTGAAGACCTTGATCTCGGCATTGGTCATGGCCGACGGCGCCTTGTCGAGCACGCGGCGGTTTTCGGGCTCCGCCGTCGCGGGGGCGGCGGCGAGCGCCAGTGCGGTTACGATATGCAGCATGGGAGAGATATCCTTCCGTTCATTGCGGCCGGTCGGGCGCCCGCATCAACTGATCCTGGGGTTCCTGCGAAACGCTCCACCCGCGCGCGAGCGTTTCCATCGAATCGCGCGCATCCTGATTGCCCTTGTCGACGATGCGCTTCCATTCAGCGTTAGTGTTGCAGACGCGCAGCTTCTTGACGAGCGAGCCCACCTGCTCGATCCGGCGGCAACGGATATAGTCCGGATCGCTCGCCATCCGACCTTCGTTATACGCGTCGATCTCGGCGCCCGACATGTCCGACGGCGCGCGCGCGAGCCGCGGCTCGCCTTCGCCCGCGCAGGCGGGCGTCGCGGCGATGATCGCAGCAGCCCATGTCAGCGACCGCATCTTACCCCCCCTTTTCGCCGCGATGACCGATCAGTTCGAGTTCACGCCCTTGCCCACCATCGCTTCGGCGGTGTCGCGCGCATTCTGGTTGCCCTGCGCGGTCACCTGCTTCCACTTTTCATTGGTGTAGCAAACGCGATTCTTCTTCACGAGCGACCCGATCTCAAGCGTCTTGCGGCATTTGATATAATAAGGGTGGGTCTGCGCCAGTCCCTCATTATGCGCCTTGATCTCGGTCGGGGTCATTGCCGACGGCGCCTTGGACGGCGGCGCGTGATCGGCGGGCGCCGCGCTCTCGGCGGCAAACGCCGGCGCAGCGAGCAGCGTCGCGGCCATGAAAGCAGGTAAAATCGGGTTCATGCTAGTCCTCCTGCCGCGGGCATAACCCACAGCCTCATGCCCTGCATCTTATGTGCCCTTGCGGCTTTCGCAAAGCTGAATCTCCGGCGCGACAGGCCGCGCCGGGCCTAGCGCGGCACGGCGTAGCCCGACGCATCGGCCGATACGAAATAGCGTAGCAGCAGTTCGCGTTCGCCGACGGTCATATGCGGGTTCCAGACGTCGAAGATCAGCACCGCACGCAGCTCGTCGCTGTCGTTCCATGCTTCATGTTCGATCGTGTCGTCGAAGGCGAAGGCGGTGCCTTCCTTCCACTCGCGCGTTTCGCCCCCGACGCGAAAGCCGCAGCCGGGCGGGACGATCAGCGGCAGATGCACGATCGCGCGCGTGTTGGTGACGCCGGTGTGGGGAGGGATGCGCGTGTGCGGTTTGAGCATCGAAAAGAAGGCACTGGGCGCGCGGCCCGGAATGCGCGCGCCCGGTATGGCGGCGAGCGCGGCGGCGGTCGCGGGGCAGCGGTCGAGCACCGGCTGGTTCGGCTCGCCATATTCCCACAGGAAACAGGCGCCCCAGTCGAGCCGGTTGTCGAGACCTGACCAGATGGTTTCGGGCGAGCCCGCCTCCATCCGCACATAGGGACGAAGCGCCTCGCCCGGATCGTCGAGCAGCGCCTGCAATTCCGCACGGATCGCGGCGGTCTGCGCCTCGATTTCAGGAAGCCAGGGAAAATGGCCGCGGTCGAAGAACTCGTCGGCGGGCAGGAAGGGATAATAAACTCCCGCGCATTCGTTCTGATAGATGCGGCGGCGACCGAGCGCGCTCGCGATGAAAGCTTGGCCGCGCCGCGCTTCGGTCTCCGACAGGTCGCCGCGCATTTCCTCGAACGCGCCCGACGCTGCGGTAAACATCGTATCGGTCGCCCCCGCAACGAAGTCCCGGCCATGCGCGAGCAGCGGGGCGAGCGGCGGCGGCACCGGGTCGAGTTGCGCGCCGAGCGCGATCGCGGCGCTCCACGCGGCGAGCGCCAAGCCCATTTCGCCGCGCGCCTCGTGGCGTTCGCCCTTGCGGATCCACGCCATCAGGTCGCGGCGATCGATCGCGAGCGCGGCGTCGAGCGCCTCGAGCTCCCGAACATCGTCGCCGAGCGCACGCCATGCCGAGGCGAGGTTGCGCTGCAAGGCGCCCGAATGCGGATCGGCCGCGATCGCCGCGCCGAAATGGTTCGCGGCTGCTTCATTGTCGCCGGCCTGCAAGGCCGCGATGCCAAGCCGGTTGGCCTCGACGGCCAGGGCGGGTGGAGGTGTGCTGGTCATGCCCATGCTTGCCATCGGCGGGACCAATCGGCAAGGTCGATTGATGACCGCCGCGCCCTCTGTGCCTGCCATTATCGACGACGCCGAATGGCTCGCGCATCGATACGATCCGGGGCACGACGCCTTCCATTTTCGCCAGGTCGCGCGCCAGAAGCGCACCGCGGTCCCGTTCCTCACGGACGCGCATCTGGGTGAAGAAACGGCGCCGGCGATATTGCGCCGGAGCGACTGCCTCGCCGCGATGGGGGCGGCATCGGCCCCGCTCCATTTCATCTTTCATTCGGCCTATTGCGCCTCGACAATGCTGACCCACGCGCTCGATCAGCCGGGCGTCGCAGCCAGCCTGTCCGAACCGGTACTGCTCAACGACATGGTCGGCTGGCGCCGTCGCGGCGCGGCGCCGCGCGAGCATGGCCGGGTGATGGACGGCGCGCTCACGATGCTCGGGCGCGGCTTCGCGCCGGGCGAGGCGGTGATCGTCAAACCGTCGAACATCTTCAATCCGCTCGCGCGGGGGGCACTGATGCTGCGGCCGCAGGCGCGCGCGATCCTGCTTTACGCACCGCTCCGTGCTTTCTTGCTGTCGGTCGCACGCAAGGGCATGTGGTGCCGCCTGTGGTGCCGTGAATTGCTCGAATCCTATCTCGCCGACGGCTTCGTCGGGCTCGGTTTCGAGCCGCGCGATTATTTCCGTCAGTCGGACCTGCAGGTCGCGGCGGTCGGCTGGCTCGCGCAGCAACAGGCCTTCGCCGCGCTGCTCGACTGGGCACCCGAGCGGATCGCATCGCTCGACAGCGAGACGTTGACGCGCAATCCCGCCGCGGCGGTCGCGGCGGCGATGGACCATCTGCACCTCGCGGGCGATCTTGCCGCGATCGCCGATCATCCGGCGCTGGCGCGCAACAGCAAGTCGGGCGCCGCATTCGCGGAGGGCGAACGGCAGCGCGACCTTGCCGAGGCCGAAGCGGCCTATGGCGACGAGATTTCGCAAGTGGTCGGCTGGGCGGAGGCCGTTGCGGAGCAGGCGAATATTCCGCTGATCCTGCCGGGGCCGTTGCCGGGGCGCTGAGACCCTTCGGAAAGAACGGTTTCGCCCGATAGTTGCCATCAAATCCTCCCTGTCGCGAAGCGATGGGGAGGGGGACCGCCGCCGCAGGCGGTGGTGGAGGGGCCGCGACGTTGCGCCATGAGCCCCTCCGTCAGCGCTTCGCGCTGCCACCTCCCCATGGCTTCGCCACAGGGAGGATATTTCCTCGTTCGTCACCCCGGACTTGATCCGGGGTCCCGCTTGATGCCGAAGACCGGTCGACGCCCCAAAAAGCGGGATCCCGGGTCAAGCCCGGGATGACGAAAGTGGAGGAGAGCAACGACAGCTCAACACCCCAAAGCCGTCGTTTAAGCCAATGTCGCCATCCCCATAGAAAAAGGGGCGGACATTGCTGTCCGCCCCCAATTCTTGGTCGAAGCGTGAAGCGACTAGAACTTCAGCTTCGCCGACACCGCGTAACGGCGGCCCAGCGCGTCGTAAGTCGACGGGAAGGTGTTGCCGCTGTTGTAGGTGGTCGAACCGATCGTGTTGCCGAGGATCGGCGGCTTGTTGTCGAGCAGGTTCTGCACGGTGGCGGTGAACACCAGATTCTCGCTGACGTTGAAACGCGCCGTCAGGTCGAAATAGTTCTGCGCCTTGACCTTGCGGAACTGCGGGTCGACCACGCAACCACCGGCGTCCGTACCGGTCGGATCCGGGCAGTCGCCCGGAGCGCCGAGCGCCGCATCGATGTCGTCCTGCAGCTGCTGGGGTTCGAACTGAACGCCGTCGATCCAGCGCCACAGCAGCGAGACGTCGACGGTGTCGAAGCCCAGCGTGAAGCGGTTCGAGAACTGGAATTCCGGCTGGATCGAACCCGTGAACGAGCAGTTCACGCTGTAGTAGCCGACGCATTCGCGGTTGAGCGAATCCGGGCTGGCAACGTTGGCGTTGAACTTCGAATGACGGGTCCAGTTGCCGACGAACGACCAGGCGAGGTTCGCGAAACCAACATCGGTGTTGTAGTTCATCAGAAGGTCGAAACCATCCGTGTACAGGCGGCCGAGGTTGTTGGTCAGACCGAACAGGCCCGGGGTGGTCGACGGATCGCCGTCGAGACCGCCGGTGATCGGGTTGCGGCGGATCGACGTACAGGCCGGGTCGCTCGCGCTCGCCGCCGAGATGTTGTCGAAGCAAGCCGCGATGATGTCACCCGGAAGCGGCGTGCCCAACACGTCGTTGATCTTGATGTTGTAATAATCAAGCGACAGGTTGAAACGCGGCAGGAAGTCGGGCTGGAACACCACGCCGAGCGTCCAGGTATCGGCCTTTTCGGGCTGCAGGTTCAGGTTACCACCGGCGGTGATGTTCGCCTGTGCCGCGGTCGGGTTGGTGATGACACCGATCGTCCCGGCCGGAGCGCCCTGTGCGATACAGATCGCGCGAAGGTCGGCGTTGGTGGTCGGAGCCGAGCCCGCGCAGGGATCGATACCGAGGTTGGTAAGCACCGTCGAAGTCGGCGTGAACAGTTCGCCGATGTTCGGCGCGCGAACCGCGCGGCTGTAGTTGCCGCGGAACTTGACGCCCGCGCCCGGTTCCCAGCTACCGCCGGCCTTCCAGGTCCAGGTGTCGTAGCCGCCGGCACCGCGGATGCTGTAATCCGAATAACGGATACCGGCTTCGAGCGTCAGGCTTTCGAAGAAGGGCTTGTCTTCGATCAGCGGCGCGACGACTTCGGCATAAGCCTCATAGACGTCATACGCACCGTCGATGTCGGGAGCCGCACCGCCGGCGCCGCCGAGTTCGCCCGCCGTCTTGGCAAGCAGATCCGACTGCTGCTGCGCGGTATATTTGCGGTATTCGCCGCCGATCGCGAAGCCGATCGGCTGCACCGCCATCGGCGAAGCGAAGCCGAGGTCGCCCGAGATGATACCGCGGACCTGCGCCAGCGAGGTGCGGTTGACCGAGGTGCTGTTTTCCTGAAGATAATCAGCCATTTCGGGCGTGATCGAGCCTTCGGGACCGAACAGGTCGACGGGAACACAAGCGGCGTTGCCGCTCTGACAGGTCACGCCGTCATCCGACAGCGAGGCTTCGCGCCAGCGCGACTGCAGGGTGTAGCCCTGAATCGTCTGGATATTTTCCGATTCGCCGTAAGCACCCTCGACGCTCCAGTCGATCGAGTCGGTGATGCCGCCGCGAGCGCCGACGCGATAGTCGAAGAAGGTCGTCTGATAGTCGCTGATACGCGGACCCACTTCGGGGGTACGACGGTTCAGCGTGGCGGTGACTTCACGATAGTTCGGATCATCAGATCCCGTCGCGGTCGCCGCCAGGTCGCACTCGGCCTGCGTGAAGCGCGGCGTATAGGTGCCGTCGGCCTGCGTCGTGTTGAAGCCGCAGAACTGGTTGCGCAGATTGGTGGGCAGGAACGGGTTGTTCAGGTTGATCGTCACCGAGCCGCCGAACGAACCCGACGGGGCGATGATCGTCGACACGGTCTGCTTCGAGAACATGCCGCGGGTGTAGACTTCCACCGCATCCGACACTTCGTAATTGGCCTGGCCATAGATGTTGAAGCGTTCGAACGGCGTCTGGAAAATGTTGAACGGGTTGAAGTTATAGGTCGCGAAGGTCGGAACCGCCGTACCCGTCGCCGGGTCGACCTGGAACACGCCGTTGTTGGCAACCGTCGGATCGGTGACCGGCAGACCGTCGGGGCCGAGCGGGCGGGTGCCCGAGAAGCGCGACGGAACCGAGGTGCCCGAACCGACGAACTGGTTCGAGTAGCTGTCGAGCGTATTTTCCGAGAAAGGACGCGCGCCCTGATAGACGGCGTCGGCCTGCTGGTAACCGACGCTCAGCACCGCGTTGCCGCGGCCATCGTCGAAGTTGGCGCCGATCGTGGCGTCGACGCGGAAGATGTTGCCGTCGCCCTGTTCGGTCAGCTGTTCCGAAGCGGTGACTTCAAGACCGGCGAAATCGCGCTTGGTGATGAAGTTGACGACGCCGGTGATGGCGTCGGCACCATAGGTGGTCACCGCCGCGCCGGTCAGCGCGTCGACGCGCTCGATCAGCGCAAGCGGGATGTTGTTGAGGTCGACGCGGCCGTTGACGTCCGACGGAGCGACGCGGTTGCCGTTCAGCAGGACGATGTTGCGGATCGAGCCGAGACCGCGAAGGTCGACGTACGAAGCGCCTCCGTTACCGTTGTTGACCGCCGAACCGATGTTGGCGACCACGCCGGGCAGTTCGCGCAGAACTTCTTCGGCGACGTTCGACTGCTTCAGCTCGATCGTGTCGGCGGTCGTGACGTTGACCGGCGTCGACTGTTCGAGGTTGGGGTTGCGGATCAGCGTACCGGTGACGACGATTTCCTCGCCCGGTGCCGCGCCCTCAACGGCTGCGTCCTGCGCATAGGCAGGAGCCGAAACCAGGGCGACGCTCATCACGAGCGGCGCAGCACCCAGCTTCAGCTTGGAATAGTGGGTTTTCTTCACAGTGCAGTCCCTTGCTACTGGTGGATTGAATTACCCGGACCCCCAGCGCGGCGACGGAAAGCCGACGCGCGCAGATGCCCCGATAGCGTGCGGGATGAAACTTCGTTCATGTCGAGTAAAGCAAATTCCCGGCGCAAAGGGCCGTTTCGCGGCGCATTGTGACGTATTTGCAACAAACTCGGAGGGCCGCGAAATACAATATGCTGCATCGCGTCATTCGCGACATTTTGTTTCAACGGTTACGAAATCCCGCGACGAGGCGAGCGTTCAGTCGCCGATCGGGCCCGCGAGCTTGGCCGGATCGAGGCGCGCGTCGCGCCACTTGAGTCCCCAGTGCATATGCGGCCCCGTCGCGCGTCCGGTTTGACCTACGGTGCCGAGCCGCTGGCCCTGCACGACGCGATCGCCGAGCTTCACGTCGAGGCGCTGGCAATGGAGAAAGGCGCTCGACAATCCCATGCCGTGGTCGACGATGAGCAAATTGCCCTCGAGCGTGAAGGGTGCGGCCGCCGCCAGCACGACCACCCCGTCGGCGGGCGCGGCGAAGGGCGTTCCCGCGGGCACCGCGACGTCGGTGCCACTGTGATAGCTGCCGGGCTTGCCCTGATAGACGCGCTGCGAGCCGAAGAAACCCGACAGCCGCCCCGTCACCGGCCAGCGGAACGCCTGCCGCCAGCCGTCGGATTCGACCTGCTTGCTCCGCGCCGCGGCGATCTGGGCGAGTTCGGCGGGGCGGCGGCGCTCGAAATCCGCGTCGTTCCGCGCGCTGCCGCGATAAGGCGCGTTGATATGCTCCAGTCGCCAGCGGCCCGGCGCGACCGCGATCGGCCGCACGACCTCGCGCCCGTCGGCAAGCGTCGCGACCAGCCGCGCCTCGGCGCTCGCGTCGCGATCGAAGGCGATCAGGAAGCGCCCGTCGGCCGCGACCGGAATCGCCTTGCCGTCGAAAGCCAGCGCGCGCGTGCCATCGGGTGCCCGTCCGACCATCACCGCGCCCTGTTCGGGGATGCCCTGCAGCGCAAAGTCGGCGCGCGCCGGCGGACGCGGCGGAGCGGGTGGCGGCGCGGGATCGGGCTGAACCGGCAACCGCGGCGCGGGCTGCGTTCCCGCATCGACCGGCGGCACGCAGCCGGCAAGCACGGCGACGAGCGCCAGCGCCGCTCCGCGTCGAAATCGATCCGCCGCCTTCGACCTCATGCCTTGCGCGCGGTATCCAGCGCGGCCTGAACCGACAGCGCGGCGCTGGCATAGGGTTCCTGCCGCGCGACCGACCAATAGCGCAACTCGTCGAGCCCGATCGGCGCCCCGGTCACCGCGCACAGAACATGGTCGCCGGGCGCGAGGACGCGAAAGCCGTTCGGTCCATATTGCAGGCGGGCGAGGCGGTTACGGCTGGCGATCAGCATGATTCTCTATCCATAAGTCGGCAAGTCATTGGAGCGACTATAACAGCATCGTCGCGCGCGGCCACCCCCGGCTCCGTTGGGCGGCCTCAGAACAGTTCGCCCTGCCCGCGCTTCCGCTCGGCGAGCGGCGGCTTGCGCTGTGGCTTGGGCGCGGGCGGCGGCGTATCGCTGCCCACCACCTGCACCGGCACGTCGCCGTCGGCGAACTGCAGCCGCAGATGCCCCGCGTCCTTCGCCTTGCCCGCCGACGTGACGATCGCGCCACCGCCATCGCGGACCATCGCATAGCCGCGCGATAGGAGTGCGCGCGGATCGAGCGACGTCAACAGCCGCCCCAGTCCTTCGAGCAGCGCGCGGTCGCGGTCCCAGCGCCGCGCGAGCAACGCGGGCCGCAGCGCCGCGCCGCGCGTCGCGACCCGCTCTGCAATCACCGTCAGCCGATGCCGCTGGCTGCGGTCGAGCCGCTCGCCCGCATCGTCGAGCCGCTGGCGCTGCGGCGCATAAAGCGCCTCGCGCTTGGGCAGGTGCCGTGCCAATGCCGTCAGCCGTTCGCCCGCCAGCGCCTGATGCCGGTTCGCCGCGCCGATGATCCGGCCGTTCCACGTCGCGAGCTGCGACATCAGCTCGGCGCGCACCGGGACCGCCATCTCCGCCGCGGCAGTCGGCGTCGGCGCGCGCACATCGGCGGCATAGTCGGCGAGCGTGACGTCGGTCTCGTGCCCGACCGCGCTGATCGTCGGGATGCGGCAGTCGGCGATCGCGCGCACCACGACCTCCTCGTTGAACGCCCACAGATCCTCGATCGACCCGCCGCCGCGCGCGACGATGACGAGGTCGGGGCGCGGTACCGGCCCGCCGGGCGCGATGGCGTCGAAGCCACGGATCGCATTCGCAACCTGCGCCGCGGCGCCGTCGCCCTGCACCAGCACCGGCCAGACGATCACATGCGTCGGGCAGCGGTCGGCAAGCCGGTGGAGAATGTCGCGGATCACCGCGCCCGTCGGCGAGGTCACGACCCCGATCGTGCGCGGCAGATAGGGCAGCCGGTCATATTTCCGCTCGCGGTCGAACAGCCCTTCGGCGCCGAGCCGCGCCTTCAATTTCTCGAAGAGCAGCATCAGCGCGCCCTCGCCCGCGACCTCGAGCGTGTCGACGATGAGCTGATATTTCGACCGCCCCGGATAGGTGGTGAGCTTGCCGGTCGCGATCACCTCGATCCCGTCCTCGGGCCGGAAGGCAAGCCGCCCCGCCTGCCCCTTCCACATCACCATGTCGATCAGCGCGTTGTCATCCTTCAGCGCCGCATAAAAATGCCCCGACGCCGCGCGCTTCGCCCCCGACAATTCTCCCCGCACGCGCACGCGCGCGAAGCCGTCCTCGACCGTGCGCTTGATCGCCGCCGACAATTGGCTGACCGATAAGGCTGGCGCATTGTCGCCGGGCGCCGCCTCGGCTAACAGCCGCGCTTCGGTGCCATCGTCGGACGCCGTATCGGGAAAAGGGACAGACATGAATATCCTGCTGGTCGGATCGGGGGGCCGCGAACATGCGCTCAGCTGGCAGTTGGCACAATCGCCAAGCTGCGCCAAGCTCTATGCCGCGCCGGGCAACCCGGGGATCGAGCTCTACGCCGAATGCGTGCCGATTTCGGTCGACGACATCGACGGCCTGATCGCCTTCGTCAAGGCGCACGCGATCGATTTCGTCGTCGTCGGCCCCGAAGCGCCGCTCGTCGCCGGCCTCGCCGATCGCCTCGGCGACATCGGCATCCCGGCCTTCGGCCCGTCCGCGGCCGCCGCACGCCTCGAAGGCTCGAAAGGCTTCACCAAGGATCTCTGCGCGCGCGCATCGATCCCGACCGCCGCCTATGTCCGCTGCACCAGCGCCGAGGAAGCGCTCGCGGTGCTCGAAGGCTTTTCGATCCCCGTCGTGATCAAGGCCGACGGACTCGCCGCGGGCAAGGGCGTAATCATCGCCGAAAGCCGCGAAGACGCTGAGGCGGCGATCGAAGATATGTTCGACGGCGCCTTCGGCAGCGCGGGCGCCGAGGTCGTGATCGAGGAATTTATGACCGGCGAGGAGGCGAGCTTCTTCGCGCTCTCGGACGGCAAGGACGTCATCGCCTTCGGCAGCGCGCAGGACCACAAGCGCGTCGGCGACGGCGATGTCGGCCCGAACACCGGCGGCATGGGCGCCTACAGCCCCGCGCCAGTGCTCACCCCCGAACTCGAAGCGCAGGTTATGGACCGGATCATCCGCCCGACCGTGGCGACGCTCGCCGCCGAGGGCACGCCCTATGTCGGCGTCCTCTTCGCGGGCCTGATGCTGACGGCTGAAGGCCCGAAGCTGATCGAATATAATTGCCGCTTCGGCGATCCCGAGTGCCAGGTGCTGATGATGCGCTTCAAGGGCGATTTCGCCGCGCTGCTCCACGCCGCTGCGACCGGGACGATTGCCGGCGCCGAACCCCCGGCCTTTTCGCACGACTATGCGCTTACCGTCGTGATGGCGGCCAAAGGCTATCCGGGCACGCCCGAAAAGGGCGGCGCGATCCGCCGCATCGCCGATGCCGAAGCGGGCGGCGTGCGCGTTTTCCACGCCGGAACGGCACGCGACGACCGCACTCTCGTCGCCGCCGGTGGCCGCGTTCTAAATGTCACCGCGACGGGTAAGAGCGTGACCGAGGCGCAGGCGCGCGCCTATGCCGCGGTCGACAAGCTCGATTTCCCGAGCGGTTTCTGCCGCCGCGATATCGGCTGGAGGGAAGTCGCGCGCGAAGCCGGGTGACAATGGTGGACGCGCGCGAAAACGCGGAATAGGCTGGGTAAAAGTCACAAGCGGAGAAGATCATGACCTGGCTTCAGGAAAACTGGATTATCGCGGTCGTCGGCCTCGTTATCGCCGTCGTTCTGTTGTGGTGGCTGTTCGGACGCGCCAAGCCAGCGGACGTTGCGCCGCCGACGGTAGAGCCGACGAAACCCGCCAAGCCGCTCGAACCGGCTAAGCCCGAGATTATCGCCGCCGAACCCGCGCGCTTCAAACCGGTCGAGCGGGCGCCGCAGCCCACTCCGCCCGCGACCCCGTCGCCTGCGCCGGCTCCGGCGGCCGAAGCGCCCCCGCCGACCGTTCCGGAGCCGGCACCGGCGCCGGTCGTCGAACCGGTCGCTGCAACCACCCCTCCGGCGCCCAAAGCCGCAGCCAAACCCAAGTCCGCCGCCAAGCCTGCCGCGAAGAAGGCCGCGACCAAGGAACCGGCGGCGAAACCCGCTTTGAAGCCGGCAACGAAGACGGCCGCCAAGCCCGCGGCAAAAAAAGCGCCGGCAAAATCGGCAGTGGCCGGTGCCGCCGCGATTCCCGAAGAACCGACCGTTCCCCCGCCGCCCACCTCCAAACCCGCCCCGGCGCCATCGGCGACGAAGACCGACAATCTGCAATTGCTGAAGGGTGTAGGCCCCAAGCTCGTCGTGCTGCTGAACGGCCTCGGCGTCACCAGCTTCCAGCAGATCGCCGACTGGACCGACGCCGACATCGCACGGGTGGACGCACAGCTCGGCGCCTTCCAGGGCCGCATCGCGCGCGACAATATCGTCGATCAGGCGGGCTATCTTGCGCGCGGCGACAAGGCCGGATTCGAGGCGAAATATGGCGCGCTCGGCGGGGAGCTATAAAGTCGCTTTCGACCGGGAGTTATCATAAGCTCCGCCCTGTGCCGCAGGCATGGGGAGGATATTTCCTCGTTCGTCACCCCGGACTTGATCCGGGGTCCCGCTTGATGCCGAAGACCGGTCGACGCCCCAAAAAGCGGGATCCCGGATCAAGTCCGGGATGACGGAAGTGGAGGAGAGGAACGACAGCTCACCACCCCTAAGCAGACCTTCGAATAACGCTTTCCTACATTATCCGGCCATGCTTCAAACTGGTCGATGGAACAAAGCATCCCGCCCGCCCAGCTGCTCGCCGGCACAGCCCTCGCCTTCCAGCCCGTCCCGCAGCGACGTCACCGCGCCGACGGATGGACGCCCGAAACGCAAGCCAATTTCATCCGCGCGCTCGCAGCGATGGGCTCGGTCGGAAAGGCCGCACGTGCCGTCGGCATGGGCCGTGCGTCCGCTTACCGCCTGCGCGAACGGGACGCAGCGGTGAGTTTCGCTGCTGCTTGGGATCGCGCGATTTCGATGGGACGCACGCACCAGTTCAGCATCGCGATGGACCGCGCCCTCAACGGGGTCACGATCGTCCGCGTCCTGAAGGGCGGCGCCATCGATGTCAGCGGCGGCCCGGACATGACGGTCGTTCACGCCGCGCTGCGCAACGAGGCGATGCCGCCTCACGTCCTTAAAGCGACAAAGGAGACAGAATGACGGCGAACGTCCGTATCTTTTGTCGCTTTAAGACCGAAATCGACCCGAGGTCATTCGCCCTCATCGTCCTTGGGCTTCGACAATTCGGTGACGAGCAATTTGTCGATCTTGCGCCCGTCCATGTCGATGATCTCGAAGCGCCAACCCCTGTCGGTGAATTTCTCGCCTTCGGTCGGCAGATGCTTCAGGATCGCGAGGACATGGCCCGCCGCGGTCGCATAGTCGCGGTCTTCGCCGAGTTCGATGCCGAGCCGCTCGGCCATCTGGTCGGCGGGCATCGATCCGGCGATGAGCAGGCTGCCGTCGTCGCGCTCGACGACGAAGGGCTCGCTGCCGATATCCTGGTCCGACGCGAATTCGCCCGCGATCGCCGAAAGCAGGTCGGCGGGCGTCACCAGCCCGTCGAAATGACCATATTCGTCGTGGACGAGCAGCATCGGCACTTCGGCGACACGCAGCGCCTCGAGCGCGTCCATCGCATCGATCTGGTCGTGGATGACTTTGGCGGGGCGCATCAATTGTTCGAGGTCGAGCATCTCGCCCTGAAACAGCGCTGCCGCGATATCGCGCGCCTGCACCACCCCGACGATGTCGTCGACCGATCCGCGCGCGACGGGGAGACGACTGTGCGGGGTCTCCAGCAATTTGTCGCGCACGCCGCGCGCATCGAGCGAGATATCGACCCAGTCGACATCCTTGCGCGGCGTCATCACCTCGCGAACCGGACGGTCGGCGAGGCGGACGACGCCCGAGATGATCGCGCGTTCGCTTTCCTCGATCACCCCCGATTTCGACGCCTCGGCGACGATCAGGTGGAGTTCCTCGGCGGTGACGCGATCTTCCGATTCGCGATTGAGGCCGAGCAGGCGGAACACCAGCGCCGAACTATTGTCGAGCAGCCACACCAAGGGCGCCGCGATCCGGGACAACCAGTACATCATCGGCGCAACGATGATCGCGATCCGTTCGGGCGCGCGCAGCGCGAACTGCTTGGGCACCAGTTCGCCGGCGATCAGCGAGAAATAGGTGGTGAGCGCGATGACCGCGGCGAAACCCGCCGCTTCGGCATTTTCGGCGTCGAGCCCGAACCATGCCGCGAGCCGGTCAGCGACCGGCTGCCCCAGGCTCGCGCCCGAATAGGCGCCGGTCAGCACGCCGATCAGGGTGATGCCGACCTGCACCGTCGACAGGAAACGCCCGGGGTCGGAGGCGAGCTGGCGCGCGATCTTCGCGCCACGGCTGCCGCGCTTTTCGGCCGCCTGAAGGCGCGGGTCGCGTGACGAGACGATCGCGAGTTCGGACATGGCGAAAACGCCATTGAAAAGGATGAGGATCAGGATGATCGCAACATCCGACCAGGGAAAAGGGGTCATCGGGCGGTCGTACGGCGCATCGGCGCCCAGCCCCTGTCAGCTTCGGTCATGCTTCCCTATAGGCGAAAGCTGCGACCTTGCACAATGGCGCACGGTCGAAACACGCCGCTCAGCCGCCGTTCAGTCGAATTCGGGAACCAGATTGCCGGCCATATGTTATCGGCAGGGAAGCGCGGCATGCAAAAGATCGAAGGCATCCGCCGGACAAGGGAGCGAAAAATGAACAGCAGGACGATCAAGCTCACCATTTTGACCAGCATGGGCGCAATCGCGCTGACCGGCTGCGTCACCGATCCGGTGACCGGGGAGAGGAAGATATCGAAGGCCGCGATCGGCGGCGTCGGCGGCGCGCTCGGCGGTTATCTGCTCGGCGACCTGATCGGCGGCAAGAACAGCCGCACCGAGGAAATCGTCGGCGCGGGCATCGGCGCGGTCGCGGGCGCGGGGGTCGGCTATTATATGGATCAGCAGGAAAAGAAGCTGCGCGAACGCACCGCTGGTACCGGGATCGACGTCGAACGCCAGGGCGACCAGCTCGTGCTCAACATGCCCGGCGACGTCACCTTTGACCTCAACAGCGCGATGGTGAAGTCGCAGTTCCGCAGCGCGCTCGACAATGTCGCCTCGACGCTCGCCGAATATCCGAGCACCTATATCGACGTTTACGGCCACACCGATTCGACCGGCAGCGACAGCTATAACCAGGGTCTTTCCGAACGCCGCGCCGCTTCGGTCGCCGACTATCTCGCCGGTCGCGGTATCCAGCGCGCGCGCATGGCGACGCTCGGCTATGGCGAATCACAATTGAAATGCTCGCCCGAACGCGGCGAAGCCGATTATCAGTGCAACCGGCGCGTCGAGATCCGCATCGCGCCGGTCACCCAGAACGACGTCAACGCGGCGCGCTAAACAAGTTCCATTCCCGTGGAAAAGAAAGGGCGTCGCCGAAAGGCGGCGCCCTTCTCACATCAGCCGAGGCTGAAGCTCGCCTTGACTCCGTCGATGACGAACTGGGCCGCGAGCGCGGCAAGCAGAACGCCGAGCAGGCGGGTGATTACTGCTTCGCCCTTGTTGCCGATGATCCTCATCAACGGCCCGGCCGCCAGCAGCGCGCCAAGGGTCAGCAACAGAACGAGCAGTAACGCGCCAAAAATGACGAAGGCGCGGTCGAGCCCATTGTTCTGCGACACGAGCAGCATCACCGACGCGATCGATCCCGGCCCGGCGAGCATCGGCATCGCCATCGGAAAGACCGAGACATCCTCGATCTCAGGGGTCGCCATCACCTTCTCGGCGCGTTGTTCGCGGCGTTCGGTGCGCTTCTCGAACACCATGTCGATCGCGATGATGAACAGCATGATCCCGCCTGCGATACGGAAACTGTCGAGATCGATGTGGAGGAAGCTCAGCAATGCTTCGCCGAACATCGCGAAGAAAACGAGGATCAGTCCCGCGATGATCGTCGCGCGGATCGCCATCGAACGGCGCTGCTGCGCGCTCGCGCCCGTCGTCAGGCTGGCATAGATCGGCGCGCAGCCCGGCGGGTCGATCACGACAAAGAGCGTGACGAAGGCCGAGATGAAAAGATCGATCATGGCTGCTTCGGCGCCGCGACCCGGTCGTCGATGACGGTCGCCATCTCCTTGCCGTCCCACAGGCGGATCGCGACGCGGCGCGACTTGTCGGCGCGGACGGTCGAGGTCCAGCTCAGCGTCTGATCCGCCGAGAGGCCGACGGCCATATCTTCGCCTTCGCCCGCCGCTTCGATCGGAACTGCGGGCCGCGAACCGCAGACCGCCCCTTTCGACGCGATGAATTCCGGCGCTTCGCGCGGCGTCACCAGCGCGTCGCCATGGTCGAGAACCCAGCTCAGCCGGCCCTTTTCATCGCGCGCCCAGACGGTGGTGAAGAAACCATTTGCCGGCCCCTTTTGCCACGCGCCGGTGGTGACGCCGCTATTGCCGTCGCAGCTGACATAAACGGCATGCGGCTGCCATTTCACCGCCTCGGCAGGATCCTTCTGTGATTTCAGCCAGTCGCGCGCATTGACGCGTTCGGGCACGAACATCACGGCGTCAGGATGCGCGGTTTCGCGGAAGGCGGTCCATTGCCCCTTTTCCTGCGCGAGCCGGGCGAAGCCGATCTCGGCGGCGATGAAGGCGCTGGGGTTCGCGGCGAGCGGCCGGTTGCGGAAATCATCGGGCGATCCCGCACAGCCCGCGAGCGTCAGGGCAAGCGCAGCGACGATCAGCTGGCGCATCAAAAACCCTCCGGTTCGGCAAGGCCCGCGCGGCGATGCGCGGCGACGAGCGTATTGCGCAGCAGGCAGGCGATGGTCATCGGACCGACACCGCCGGGCACCGGCGTGATCGCGTCTGCGACACTTGCTGCGTCGGCATAATCGACGTCGCCGACGAGCCGCCCCTTGGCTTCGCCTTCCGCGGGGGGCAGGCGGTTGATACCGACGTCGATCACGACCGCGCCGGGCTTGATCCAGTCGCCCTTGACCATTTCCGCGCGGCCGACCGCGGCGACGACAATGTCGGCGCGGCGGACGAGATCGGGCAGGTCCCTGGTCCGGCTGTGCGCCATCGTCACGGTGCAATTGGCGCCGAGCAGCAATTGTCCCATCGGCTTGCCGACGAGGATCGAACGTCCGACGACGATCGCATCCCTGCCCGACAGGTCGCCGAGCCGGTCCTGCAACAGCAGCAGGCAGCCATAGGGCGTGCACGGCACCATGCCGGGGATGCCGAGCGCGAGACGCCCGGCGCTGACCGGGGTCAGCCCGTCGACGTCCTTGTCGGGATCGATCGTCGCAACCGCCGCCTGTTCGTCGAGGTGGCCGGGGAGCGGAAGCTGGAGAAGGATGCCGTCGACCCTATCGTCGACGTTGAGCTTGGCGAGCAGCCCCTCGACGTCTTCCTGCGTCGCGGTCGGCGGCAGGCGGTACTCGAAGCTTTCCATGCCCGCGGCGACCGTCGCCTTGCCTTTCGACCCGACGTAGACCGCGCTCGCCGGATCGTCGCCCACCAGGACCACGGCAAGCCCGGGCGCGCGTCCCGTCGCCGCGACAAAGGCCGGAACGGCATCGGCGATTCGCGCGCGAAGCCCCGCCGCGAAGACCTTGCCGTCGATCACTTTGGTCGCGGGAACCGAAACGGTCATGTGTCAGGCCATCCCGGTCTGTACGCCGAGCCGATACAGATAGGACATCACCGGGCCCTGGATGATGATGAGCAAGATCAGCACGACCATCGGCGTCAGGTCGATGCCGCCGAAATCGGGCATAATGCGCCGGAACGGACGATAGAGCGGCTCGGTGATCCGGTCGAGCACATGCCAGAGCTGTCCGACGAAATCATTGTGCGTGTTGATAACATTGAACGCGATCAGCCACGACATCACCGCCTGGACGATGATGATCCACCAGAGGATGTTGAGCAGGATCGACAGAATATCGAGAAGCATGAAATACAAGGAAGGTCTCCGGCCGGAAGGTCGATGGCGTCCGTCTTAGCGGTGAATGAGCGTACCCGCACCCCTTGCGGTGAAAATTTCGAGCAGCATCGCGTGCGGAATGCGCCCGTCGAGGATGACCGCCGCCTCGACCCCCGCATCGACCGCCGCGACGCAGGTTTCGACCTTCGGAATCATGCCTCCGGTGATCGTACCGTCGCCCTTGAGCGCGTCGATCGCAGCGCGGTCGAGGTCGGTGAGCAGCGCCCCCGACTTATCGAGGACGCCCGCGACGTCGGTGAGCAGGAAGAAGCGCTTCGCCCCCAGCGCGCCCGCGATCGCCCCCGCCATCGTGTCGGCGTTGATATTGTAGGTCGCGCCATCGGCGCCGAGCGCGACGGGTGCGACGACGGGGATGAAATTGTCGTTGGTCAGGTTGACGAGGATCGTCGGGTCGACCGCGACGGGCTCGCCGACGAAGCCAAGGTCGACGTGGCGCTCGATCCCCGAATTGGGATCGGGCTCGGTGCGTGCGACTTTTTCGGCCAGCACGAGGTTCGCATCCTTCCCCGAAATGCCGACCGCGCGACCGCCGAGCCCCGCGATCCAGCTGACGATTTCCTTGTTGATCTTGCCTGCAAGGACCATCTCGGCGACTTCTGCGGTCGCGGCATCGGTGACGCGAAGTCCGCCGACGAAGGTCGATTCGATCCCGAGCTGCTTCAGCATCGCACCGATCTGCGGCCCGCCGCCATGTACGACCACGGGATTGATCCCGACGGCCTTCAGAAGCACGACATCTTCGGCGAAGTCCCGCTGCGCCTCGGGATCGCCCATCGCATGCCCGCCATATTTGATCACGAAGGTCTCGCCGGCATAGCGCTGCAGATAGGGCAGCGCCTCGACGAGCGTTTCGGCTTTGGCGAGGAGGTCGGGCATTTGCGAGGGGTCGGTCATCGATATCATCCGGCGTTCTTCGTATCGAGGCTGCGGCCGAGAGCGACCAGCCCGGTGATGACGAAAGGAATGACGAGCACCGACAGCGCAACCTTGGCGAGCATCTGCCCGCCCATCAGGTTCGCAATCGGGAACACGCCATAGAAGGCGATCGTGACGAAAAGCAGCGTGTCGACGATCTGGCTCAGAGCGCTGGCGATCGCGCCGCGGATAGCAAGCCATGTTGTACCGGTCCCCGCTCCTTCACGCCCGCGCAGCTTCGAAAAGATGGTGACGTTCAGAAATTGCGAAGTGCCGTAAGCGACGATTCCCGCGGCCATCAAACGCGGGCTTTGACCAAGAACCATATCGAAGGCCGCAAGCCGCTGGGGCTGCATTTCGGGCGATGCCGGGAGCGCGAGAACCAGCGAGGTCAGCATGATCGACAGGACGAGCGGGACGAAACCCCAAAGCACCAGCCGGTTCGCGACCGACTGTCCATGGAGTTCGGACACGGCGCTCGACAGCGCCACGAGCAGCAGAAAGGCGAAGATACCCGCCTCGACCGCCAGCCAGCTTCCCAGCGCAACCTGCTTGTTCCCGAGCACGCCGGCGAGGACGACCATGCCGCCATAGACGATCGAGAAAAGAAAGAGCGATGGCGAAAGCGTGCGCGGCAACGCCGCCGAGGTGGGTTCGGTCATGCCGCCCGATAGTCGGTTTTGCGCGGGCTGGAAAGTCCGAGAAGCACGGCTCGACGCGCGGCTCTTGCCCCGCCGCCAAAGCCCGTTATTCAGGCGCATTAACCTGCGGGGGACGCATTTACATCATGGAACGCCTCATCGGTCTGCTCGGCATCGTCGCATTGCTTGCGATTGCCGTGCTTTTTTCGTCGAACCGGCGGTGGATTCGGCTGCGCGTCGTTATTCCCGCCTTCCTGCTCCAGGCCGGGTTCGCGATCCTCGTCATCGGGACGCCGTGGGGCCGCGCGGTGATCCAGGCCATGTCGAACGCCGTCTCGAATCTTCTCGGCTATGCCAAGGCAGGGACGGATTTCATCTTCGGCCCGCTCGCCTCGCCCGAAATGGGCGCCAACAGCTTCGCGATCGCCGCGCTGCCCGTCATCATCTTCTTCGCCTCACTCATCTCGATCCTCTATTATCTCGGGATCATGCAACTGGTGATCAAATGGGTCGGCGGGGCGATCCAGAAGATCACCGGCATCACCAAGGTCGAAAGCCTGGGCGCGGCGGCAAACATCTTTGTTGGCCAATCCGAATCGCCGCTCGTCATTCGCCCCTATCTGGCGGGTCTCACCCCTTCGCAGCTCTTCACCGTCATGACAGTCGGCATGGCGGGCGTCGCGGGCACGATCCTCGGCGCCTATGCGAGCATGATCGGCGAGCAGCTCCTGCCCTATCTGCTCGCGGCGAGCTTCATGTCCGCGCCCGGGGGCATATTGATGGCCAAGATCATGATGCCCGACGATCCCAAGGACCTCGGCATCGAACCCGTGATCATGCCCGAGGCAAGCCACGACGAGGAAAAGCCCGCCAATATCATCATGGCGGCGGCGCAGGGCGCGCAGACGGGGGTCAAGCTGGCGGTCGCGGTCGGCGCGATGGTGCTCGCCTTCGTCGCGCTCGTCGCGCTTGCCAACGGGCTGCTCGCCGGCATCGGCGGCTGGTTCGGCTATCCCGATCTGTCTTTCCAGGCGGTCATCGGCGCGATCTTCCGCCCCGTAATGTGGCTGATGGGCGTGCCGTGGGAAGAAAGCGCGACGGTCGGCGGGCTGTTCGGTTCCAAGGTCGTGCTCAACGAATTCGTGGCCTTCATCGATCTCGGCAGGGCGCAGGCGGACATGTCGCTGGCGGCGGTCGCGATCGCGACCTTTGCGCTTTGCGGCTTCGCCAATTTCAGCTCGATCGCGATCCAGATGGCGGTGACCGGCGGACTCGCGCCGAACCAGCGCCCGATGATCGCCAAGCTCGGTCTGAAGGCGCTGCTCGCTGGCAGCCTCTCGAACCTGATGTCGGCTGCACTTGCGGGGCTGATGCTCGGGATCGCGCCGCCGATGGCCACCCCGGTACCCGAGCCTGCCGCGACCCCGGCGGCCACGCCCGATGCCGCCGTCGCCGCGCCGGCGCCATCGACGACAGCACCCTGATTCATTCCCACGAAACGCACGCGCGGATCGGCGATCGGGAGAGTTTGCAAGCCGTCATGCAATGACGTAAATTATGGGAACATAACGAATCCCGGGTCATGTTCGTCAACAGGGAGGCTGTCATGAAATCCGCTTATCGTTTGTCGATCCTTGCCGCAGCCGCGGCGTCGATAGGGGCGGGCTTTCTCGCTACCTCGAACGCCCAAACCGTTGAAACAGAACGATACCGTTCGCCCGAGGCGACGATCTATCGCGACGCCGGCTATCGCGGCCCCGCGGTATTCATCGGGGAGGAAAAGCCGAACCTTGGGCTCGCATGGCCCGTCAATTCGATCCGCGTCACTCGCGGCCGCTGGGAGCTTTGCGAACGGACGCGCTATCGCGGGAACTGCCGGACGGTCGATCGCGACACGCCGATGCTGAACAATGTCCTGCGCGGCATCACGGTTCAGTCGATGCGTCCCGCCGGTTCGGGCGGCGGCGGATGGAACCCCAACCCGCCCGCCAATGATCAGGTCGCGCGCGGCAATTTTGCCGAATTCCACACACAGCCGGCGACAAGCAACTACCGTGTCCTCGCCTGTACCCGCGGTTCGGCAACCGCCAATTGCGCGGCGCAAACGGCCGACAATTGGTGCCGCTCGATCGGCTGGAACGGGTCGGCAAGCGAGCATATGGAAACGGTGAACGGTCGGGTTTACCTCGCCGACGTGCTGTGCGTCCGCTCGGGTTATTGAGGGAAGACCGATAATGAAGTCCATGACGGTTGTCGCGGCCGTAGCCGCGGTTCTAGTCCTTGCGGGCTGCTCGTCCGTGCCGCCGCGCAACACCGGCACCAGCTATGATTGCAACCGAGGCACCAGGCTGAAGGTCGACTATGTCGGCAACACGGCGATCGTGCGCATCAACGGTCGGCGCTCGATGGTGCTGACGCAGACGCCGTCAACCGGCGGTGCGGTCTATGAAAACAAGAAGGGCGCGCGGCTCCAGCGGAATGGCAACGAGGTAACGTGGAACACCGCGCTACGCTCGGCGCCCGAAAGCTGCCGCACCGTCTACACGCCGCTCTGAGCGCCGGATCAGGGCCGGGCCGGTGCCTTGCAGCCGCGCTCGAGCCCGACGCCCTTCAGGAAGCCGCGGCGCACCGTCCCGGCGTAAACGGCAAGGGCATAGCGCCGCCGTTCGGCATTGGCGCCGGTAACCTCGCCGATCAGCCCGCGAAAGGGGATGATGCCGCCCGCCACCGTGCCGGCGACGCGCCCGGCGGTTTCCTCGCGCTTCTTCGCGCGGCTCTTGTCGACTTGTTCGTTGACATCCGGGCCGAGCACTTCGTCGAGTTCGTTGACTTCGCGGATGATGGCAGCGCATTTGCCGAGGCCCGCCAGCGAATAGGGATCGCCTTGCACCTCAAGCAGTTTGGGGGGCACTTCCTTGCCGTCGAAGGGTTCGGTCACCGAATTGGCCGTGCCTTCGATGGTCGACTCTTCGGGCGCGCCCTGTTGGGCGTGGACAGGTGCCGCGCCGGCCAGCAAGATTGCCGCGAGAGCGAATAAGACCTTGTTACGCATGATCATTCCATCCCCTACAGTCTTGCAGATCCAACGCGCCCGATGCCTTTCGGCTCCATCGCCCCCTATAGCGAGCGGCGCACAGCGATTTGAATCCATGGCCCCTGCACCCCATCATAGCCGCCGCCGAGACCTTCGGTAAGATCGAGCCAGTCCCAAGGCGCGGCGTCACGATAAACGGATTCGAGTTCCTCGCGCGCAAAATAGTTGAAATAGCGTCCGAAACGGTCGCGCCCCTCGCGCCCGCCGCCCTTGTAGCTCGCGAAATGCAGACCACCGGGTTTCAGTGCGCGATGGATACGCGCCAGCACGCCGGGAAGATCGCCGCGCGGCACGTGGAGCAGGCTGGCCGACGCCCAGATGGCATCGTAGCGGCCGACGGCGTCGAGTTCTCCGAAGCGCATAACGCGGACCGGCCTGCCGATCCTCGCTTCGGCCTGGGCCGCGATCTCGACCACTCCGTCGGTTGGGTCGACCGCGAAACCGCGCGCAATCATATGCGCGGCATCGCGGCCGCCGCCACAGCCGAGTTCGAGAATCTCCGCCCCCGCAGGCAACCGGTCGAGGAAGTGATCGAGATGGCGCGATACACCCGACGGGCCCGACGCCGAATAGACCGGCGCTTCGGCCGCGTAAAAGGCAAGGGTCGGGGCGTCGGAACCGCTCACCGCGTCGGGACGGGTTCGGCACCGCTCCAGTCGTAAAAGCCGCGCCCGGCCTTTTTCCCGACCCAGCCGGCGTCGACATATTGGACGAGCAAGGGCGCCGGGCGGAATTTCGGATCGCCGGTGCCGCTGTAAAGCACGCGGATGATTTCGAGGCAGGTATCGAGCCCGATGAAGTCGGCGAGCGTGATCGGCCCCATCGGATGATTGAGGCCCAAACGACAACCTGTGTCGATATCCTGCATCGTCGCGACGCCCTCGCCCAAGGCAAAGACCGCTTCGTTAATGAGCGGCATCAGCACGCGATTGACGATGAAACCCGGCGCGTCGTTGGCGTGGACGATCTCCTTGCCGAGCCCGCGGCCATAGGCCTCGACCTTGGCGAGCGTGTCGTCGCTCGTCGCGAGGCCGCGGATCAGTTCGATCAGCCCCATCACCGGCACCGGGTTGAAGAAATGGACGCCGATGAAGCGCGCCGGGTCGGGCGCGGCCTGCGCGAGGCGCGTGATCGGGATCGAGCTGGTGTTGCTCGCGAGGATTGCGGTTGCCGACAGATGTTCGCCAACGCTGGCGAAGATCGCGCGCTTGATTTCCTCGCGCTCGGTCGCCGCTTCGATGACGAGGTCGGCGGGGGCGAAGGCGGCGTGGTCGGCAACGGGCGTGATTCGCCCTAGCAGTCCATCGGCGTCGGACTGGCTCATCTTCTCTTTCGCGACCAGTCGGCCGAGCGCCTTGGCGATCCCTGCCTTGCCCGCTTCGGCGCGTGCCATGTCGATGTCGGAAAGAAGCACGTCATGGCCGGCGCCCGCCGACACCTGCGCGATCCCCGCACCCATCTGCCCTGCTCCGATAACGCCGACGATCATGTGCTGCCCTTTCGCTGAAAATCTGCCTGTGGCCCTACGGCTCCGGGCAGAGGCGTCAAGAGCGAGCGTTAGGGGGCGGAACGGAACTCGGTTGCTTCGGCGAGGATCAACGCGAAAGCGGGGTCGGCATCGTCCCACGTCGCGATCGGGGTCCAGCCGCCGGCGCGGAGCAGCAGGTTCGCATCGCGAGGCCCGTATTTATGGCTGTTCTCGCTGTGGATCGTTTCGCCCTTCGCCATATGATAGGCGCGGCCGTCGATCGTGAAATCCATGTCGCATTCGGCGACGAGGTGCATTTCGATGCGCGCGTGGACATCGTCCCACACCGCGCGGTGGCTGAAATTCTCGACCGCTATATCGCCGCCGAGTTCGCGATTGATCCGCTCGAGGAGGTTGAGGTTGAACGCCGCGGTCACCCCCGCCGGATCGTCATAGGCGGTTTCGAGTATGCCGATGTCCTTGATCCGGTCGACGCCGATCAGCATCAGCGACCCGTCGCCGAGCGCGGCGCGCCAGTTGCGCAAGAGGTCGATTGCCGTGCGCGCGACCATGTTTCCGATCGTCGAACCCGGGAAAAAGCCGAGTTTCGGGAGCGGGCAGATTTCGCGCGGCAATTCGACCCGCTGGGTGAAATCGGCCTCGACCGGATAAATTGGCACCGCCGGGAAGCGCGCGGCGAGCGCCTGCGCGCTGTCGCGCAGGAAATCGCCCGAAATATCGACCGGGACATAGGCGGCGGGCGCGATGGCGTCGAGGAGCAGGGGCGTCTTGGTCGAGCTACCCGAGCCGAGTTCGACGACCGCGCGGCCGGAACCGGTCGCCGCCGCGATGTCGGCGGCATGGCGCGTCAGCAGGTCGGTTTCACTGCGCGTCGGATAATATTCGGGGAGCGCGGTGATATCCTCGAACAAGGCCGAGCCGGTCGCGTCGTAGAACCAGCGCGCGGGAATCGCCTTTTGTCGCTGCGCGAGGCCAGCGTGGACGTCGGCGCGAAAGGCGATGTCGACGCCGGTGTCGTCGGCCGAAACCTGACGAAGATTGCGCACAACACCCATGGTCAAAGATCCTTCGCGAGGCGCAGGCCGGTGAATTGCCAGCGCTGGTGGGGGTAGAAGAAATTACGGTAGGAAGCACGCAGATGACCGCGCGGGGTCGCGCAGCTGCCGCCGCGGAGCACGAACTGGCCGCTCATGAACTTGCCATTATATTCGCCGACCGCACCCGGCGCGGCGCGGAAGCCCGGATAGGGGCGATAGGCGCTGCCGGTCCATTCCCATACGCTGCCGAACATCTGTTGCAGGTCCGTGTCGCCATGTTCGGGCGCAGGCTGGACAGGGCCGGCCGCGTCGAGTTGCTGGCCCGTGCGCGGATCGAGCCCCGCGGCCGCCGCTTCCCATTCCTGTTCGGTCGGCAGGCGCGCGCCGGCCCAACTGGCGAAGGCGTCGGCCTCGAAGAAGCTGATGTGCGTCACCGGCGCGGCGGGGTCGATATCCTGCCAGCCCGACAGGGTGAAATATTGCCCGTCCCGCCAATAGGCGGGCGCCCCGACATCCTCGGCCTGCACCCACGTCCAGCCGTCGCTGAGCCAGAGCGAGGGGGTGTGATAGCCACCGTCGGCGATGAATTCCTGCCATTCGCCGTTGCTGACCGGGCGGGTCGCGAGCGCGTGCGGGGTGAGCAGCGCGTCGTGGCGCGGGCCTTCGCAGTCGAAGGCGAAGCCGTCGCCGTCATGGCCGACCGAAACGATGCCTTCGGCGCCCTTCACCCATTTCATGGCGGAAAACCGGGAAACTTCATTCGCGATCGGCGCGTCCCATACCGCCGGGCCGAGCGGATTTTGCGCGAAAAGATGCTTGATGTCGGTGAGCAGCAATTCCTGATGCTGCTGCTCGTGATGGATGCCGAGCTCGACCAGCGCCAGCACGCTCGCCGGAAGGTCGGGCAGCGCGGTCTGGACCGCGGCATCGACATGCGCGCGCCAGACGCGCACGTCGTCGAGCGAGGGGCGCGTCAGCAGGCCGCGATGCGGGCGGGCGTGGCGGGGACCTTCGGCTTCATAATAGGAGTTGAAAAGGAAGGGATAGCGATCGTCGAAGAGGCCATAGCCCGGCACATGGTCGCGCAGGATGAAGGTTTCGAAAAACCACGTCGTGTGCGCGAGATGCCATTTGGCGGGCGAGGCGTCGGGCATCGACTGCGCGCTCGCGTCGGCGTCGGAGAGGGTCCCCGCGAGATCGAGCGAGAGGCGCCGCGTCGCGGCGAAGCGGCGGGTCAGCGCCTCGATCGGGTCGGTGCGGGTCGAAGCGTCGGTGCGGCTGGCCATGCTGTGACAATTCCCCGGGGAGCGATTCGGTTTCGCGGTTCACCCGATTATGGTTACAGCATGCGGCAAAGTCTAGAACATTTAGGGAACAATGCTCCCCCCTCGTCCAGCCGGACTTGATCCGACGTCCATTTTTCTGAGGTAGCGGTGGACCCCGGATCAAGTCCGGGGTGACGAAATTCTGCCGTCAAAGCCCCCTCCGCCATAAGCTGTGCCGAAGGTCCCCCACGGCCCTGCCGCAGAGAGGATTTTCAGCGCGTCGCGCCGGGTTTCCAGAGGATGTCGCCACCCGCGGCGGCGTTGAGGTGGCGCGTGAGCACGAAAAGATGGTCCGACAGGCGGTTGAGATAAGCGAGCGCAAGCGGGTTGAGCTTGCACGCCGCCCCAGCCGCTACGCCCGCGCGTTCGGCGCGGCGCGTAACCGCGCGCGCGAGATGGAGGCGCGCTGCGGCCTCGGCCCCGCCGGGCAGAATGAAGCTTTTGAGCGGCGCGAGATTGTCGTTCATCGCGTCGATCTCGTCCTCCAGCCGCGCGATCTGGCTCGGCACGATGCGCAGCGCCATGTCGTGCGGACCGAAACCGAACTGGATGTCGGGCGGGGTCGCAAGGTCGGCGCCGAGGTCGAAGAGCTCGTTCTGGATACGCGACAGCATCGCGGCTTCGTAGCTTGTCGCGTCGAGCGCCGCGGCGGCGATTCCGATCGCACTGTTCGCTTCGTCGACGTCGCCGATCGCCGCCATCAGCGCGTCGGACTTGGCGATGCGCGAGCCGTCGACGAGGCCGGTCGTGCCGTCGTCGCCGGTGCGCGTGTAGATCTTGTTGAGCTTGACCATCGCCGGGCCTTAGCTTCCGGCAGCAAAAACGCCGATCAGCACGAGCAGGATGATGGTGATCGCCTGCCATTTCACGCGGGCCATCATCATCTTGTTCTGCATCATCTGATTTTCGCGCACGGTCCCATCCTGCTGGGCTTTGTGCCCCTGCGAGAAATAGAAGAGCCCCCGCGCGAGCGAGAAGAGGACGAAGCCGGCGGCGATCACGACGCCAAGGACGAGCAGGATTTCCATAGCCCCTATTTAGGGCTTCTGGAGCGAATAGCCAGCAGGAAGCCGGCCGGCGGCGAGATCGGCGGCGAGCGCGCGGCCGTCGACGCCCGCTTCGCGCAGCGCCTTCAGCGCGGCGGCGGCGTCGCGCTTGGCGAGCCGCTGGCCGTCCGCGCCGCAGACGAGCGCGTGGTGGCAATAAAGGGGAACGGGTAGCCCGAGCAGCGCCTGCAAGAGCCGGTGGGCGTCGGTGGAGGCGATCAGGTCGGCGCCGCGGATCACATGCGTCACCCCCATGCCGGCGTCGTCGAGCGTGCTCGCGAGATGATAGCTCGCGGGCGCATCCTTGCGCGCGAGGACAATGTCGCCGTGCGCGGCGGGATCGGCGGCGCGCAGCCCCTGCCCTTGCTCTTCCCAGACGAGATCGCCGGCCGCCGCCACTGCGCGCGCCATGTCGAGGCGCCAGCAATGGGGTTCCGCCGCCATCCGCCGGTCGCGTTCGCCCGCGGGCAGGGTACGGCAGGTGCCGGGATAGATCGCGCCGGACGGTCCATTTGGGGGCCCGTGCGGCGCCGACAGGCTGGCCGCGATGTCGGCGCGGGTGCAGAAGCAGGGGTAAACCAGGGCGCGCGCGCGGAGGTCATCGAGCGCGGCGGCATAGCTGCCGAGCCGGTCGGACTGGCGCACGGGATCGCCGTCCCAGTCGATGCCGAGCCAGTCGAGATCGGCGAGCGAGCCCGCGACATAGGCCTCGCGCGACCGGCTGCCGTCGATATCGTCGATGCGGATGCGGAATTTCCCGGCGGCCGAACGCGCGGCGGCATGCGCGAGCACCGCGCTATAGGCGTGGCCGAGGTGGAGCTCGCCGGTCGGGCTCGGAGCAAAACGCGTCAACATCGTCCTGCCCATGAATCCATATGCGGTATCGAGTCAAAGCGAATCATTCCATATCTTGCGGACAGAAGCCCCTTGACGGCAGAATCTGATAGGGCATGTAATGACAGTGTCACGCGCGGGAGGCAGTGGCGCGCCATCCCGTGAAGCAATGGGGGCAGCGTTATCTAGCCATGTTCCATCCCGATCTTGCCCGGCATCCCGATAGCTGTCCGGCGCTCGTCCTCAACGCAGACTATACGCCGCTGAGCTATTATCCGCTGAGCCTCTGGCCCTGGCAGACCGCAGTGAAGGCGGTATTCCTCGACCGGGTTACCATCGTCGAAAATTACGAACGCGAAATCCATTCGCCAACGCGAACGATGCCGATCCCGAGCGTGATCGCGCTCCGCCAATATGTGAAGCCGTCGGAGCATCCCGCCTTCACGCGCTTCAACCTGTTCCTGCGCGACCGTTTCGCGTGCCAATATTGCGGGTCGGGCAAGGACCTGACCTTCGATCATGTCGTGCCGCGCCGGCTGGGCGGGCGGACGACGTGGGAAAATGTCGCGACCGCCTGCGCCCCGTGCAACCTCAAGAAGGGCGGCCGCACCCCGCAACAGGCGCATATGCCGCTCTATCGCCAGCCGTGGCGCCCGACGAGCTGGCAGTTGCAGGACAATGGGCGGGCCTTCCCGCCGAATTATCTCCATACAAGCTGGATCGACTGGCTGTACTGGGATGTCGAACTCGAAGGCTGAACGGCGCGTAGGCATGCGCGACAGCATGGGTTCACCTCGATGGCACTAGGCGCCCGCCGATCATCGAAAAAGGAGAAACATCATGGTTCGCATTAACCGCATCCTCGCCGCGGGTGCGATCGCCGCCCCCCTGCTCGCCGGCTGCGCCACCATTCCTGCCGAACAGCCCGTGTCGGTCACCGGCAGCATCACCTATCGCGAGCGCGTCGCGCTGCCGCCGACGGCGCAGGTCGAAATCACCCTTGCCGACGTCAGCCTGGCCGATGCGCCGTCGACAACGATCGCGCGGCAAGCGTTCACCGCCGACGGGCGGCAGGTGCCCTTTGCCTTTTCGCTGACGGTCGACCAGCGCCCGCTCGATCCGCGCCACAGCTATGCGGTGTCCGCGCGCATCACCGATGCGTCGGGCAGGTTGATGTTCATCACCGATACGCGCAACTCTGTTACGTTCGATGGCCGCCGCGCGATCGATCTGGGCATGCTGACCCTCGTCAAGACGAACTGATCTTATAGGCGCATAGCTATGCGCCGCTTGACCCTGCACCTTCGCAGGTGCAGCAAGCGGCGCATGGGCCCACCGATCCAGATCTCGCAAAATCCCGACATCCGCTATTTGGGGCGGATCCTCGGCGACGTCATCCGCGCCTATGGCGGCGACAAATTGTTCCGCCAGACCGAATATATCCGCTCGTCGAGCGTCGACCGGCACCGCGGCATCGCGGGGGCCGAGGCGATCGATCCGGGGCTCGATGCGCTCAGCCTCGACGACACGATTTCCTTCGTGCGCGGCTTCATGCTGTTTTCGATGCTCGCCAACCTTGCCGAGGACCGGCAGGGGGTCGCCGCCGAACCCGAAGCGACCGTCGCGGCGGCGCTCGAAAAGCTGAAGGCCGACGGGATCGACGACGACGCGGTCGCCGCGCTGCTCGGCGCCTCGCTCGTCGCGCCGGTGCTCACCGCGCATCCGACCGAAGTGCGCCGCAAGTCGGTGCTCGACCACAAGAACCGCGTCGCCGAACTGATGCGGATGCGCGATGCCGGGCTCGACGAAACGCCCGAGGGCGATGTGATCGAGGACGCGATCCGGCGGCAGGTCGTGCTGCTGTGGCAAACGCGGCCGCTGCGCACGCAGAAATTGTTCGTCGCCGACGAGATCGACAATGCGCTGACCTATTTGCGCGACGTTTTCCTGCCCGTGGTGCCCAAGCTTTATGCGCGCTGGGAAAAGGAGCTGGGGCAGCGCCCCGCGAGCTTCCTGCGCGTCGGGAGCTGGATCGGCGGCGACCGCGACGGCAATCCCTTCGTCACCGCCGAAACGATGCGACAAGCGACGTCGCGCAACGCCGCGGCGGTGATCGGCCACTACATCGACCAGGTCCATGCGCTCGGCGCCGAGCTGTCGGTGTCGTCGAGCCTCGCGCCCGTGCCCGAGGCGGTCGAAGCGCTGGCGGAAGCGAGCGGCGACGCCGCGCCGAGCCGCGGCGACGAACCCTATCGCCGCGCGCTGTCGGGAATTTATGCGCGGCTGTCGGCCACCTATCTGGCGATCACCGGCAAGGCGCCGCCGCGCCCCGCCGCGCTGAAGGGCGAGGCCTATGCCACCCCCGCCGATTTCCGCCGCGACCTCGTCACCATCGCGAACGGCCTGTCGGCGAGCGGCAAGGGGCAGCTTGCGGGCATCGGCGCACTCGGGCGGCTGATCCGCGCGGTCGAGGTGTTCGGTTTTCACCTTGCGACGCTCGACATGCGGCAGAATAGCGCGGTCCACGAACGCGTGCTCGCCGAACTGCTGGCGGTATCGGGCGTGTGCGCCGACTATCTGGCGCTGGACGAAGCGGCGCGCGTCGCGCTGCTCACCGCCGAACTCGCGAGCGACCGGCCGCTCGCCGCACCGTGGCACGAGTGGAGCGAGGAAACCGCGGGCGAGCTTGCGATCGTCCATGCCGCCGCCGACGTGCGCGCGCGGCTCGGCAACGACGCGATCTGCCAGTGGATCATCAGCATGGCGCAGGACCTGTCCGACCTGCTCGAGGTCCATGTCCTCGCGCGCGAAGGCGGGCTGTGGCGGAGCGGCACCGACGCGGGCGCCAGCAATCTGATGGTCGTGCCGCTGTTCGAGACGATCGACGATTTGAGCCGCGCGCCCGACATCATGCGCCGCTATTTCGCGATGCCCGAAATCGGCCCGCAGGTCGGGGTGCGCGGGCATCAGGAAGTGATGATCGGCTATTCGGATTCGAACAAGGACGGCGGCTATTTCACCTCGACCTGGGGATTGCATCAGGCATCGCAGGCGCTGACGCCGGTGTTCGACGAGGCCGACACCGCGATGCAGCTGTTCCACGGCCGCGGCGGTGCGGTCGGGCGCGGGGGCGGCAGCGCCTTTGCCGCGATCCGCGCGCAGCCCGCGGGCACCGTGCAGGGCCGCATCCGCATCACCGAACAGGGCGAGGTGATCGCCGCCAAATATGGCACGATCGACAGCGCGGCGACCAATCTGGAGGCGATGGTGTCGGCGAGCCTGCTCGCGAGCCTCGAGCCCGAGAGCCTGGGCGGCGATGCGAGCGAGCACTTCACGGCCGCGATGGACGCGCTATCGGACACCGCCTTCGCCGCCTACCGCGACCTTGTCTATGGTACGCCGGCGTTCAAGGATTTCTTTCGCGCGATGACGCCGATCGCCGAGATTGCGACGCTCAAGATCGGATCGCGTCCGTCGAGCCGCAAGAAGAGCACGGCGATCGAGGATCTGCGCGCGATCCCCTGGGTGTTCAGCTGGGCGCAGGCGCGCACGATGCTGCCCGGCTGGTACGGCACCGGCGAGGCCTTCGCGGGCTTCGGCGACAAGGCGCTGCTCGCCGACATGGCGCAAAGCTCGCCCTTCTTTGCCGCGCTGCTCGGCAATATGGAAATGGTGCTCGCGAAGTCCGACATGGGGATCGCGGCGCGCTATGCAGAGCTGGCGAGCGAAGTCGACGGGCATGACGCGATCTTCGGCCGCATCAAGGATGGCTGGAACCGCGCGCACGACGGACTGCTGGAGATCACCGGGCAGACGCGGCTGCTCGAAAGGAACCCGGCGCTCGAGGCATCGATCCGGTTGCGGCTGCCCTATATCGAGCCGCTGAACCTGCTCCAGATCGAGCTGATGAAGCGGCATCGCGCGGGCGAGACCGACCCGCGGATCGCAGAGGGTATCCAGCTGACGATCAACGCGATCGCGACCGCGCTTCGGAACAGCGGATAAGCGCCCGCGCTCAGACCTTCGTAATCACCACTTCGCCCTTGGCGGTCGCGCCGTCGGGGGCAAAGTTGATGCGGAAGTCGGCGCCGTCCTTGTCCTTGCCCGCGAGCGTGTCGCCGGTGCGGGTGACCTTGACGCCCTTCTTCGCGAACTCGCCCGCCATCCAGTCGGCCGCCTTGGTCGGCGCGGCGGGCGAGGTGAAGCCGAGTTTGACCGTCGCCTTCTCGGCGCCATTCGTGTCGTTCGCATCGACGTCGACCTTGGTGACCTTGCTGCCCGGGTAGAGCTTGACCCCGTCGATATCGAAGTCGCTTTCGATATCGAGGTCGACGAAATCGGGGATGTCGATGTTGATCGCCGCGCCGTCGCCGCCGATCTTGAGATTGCCGCCGTCCTTGCCGGTGCGGATCTGGACCCCGCCATGCTCGTCGCCGGCGTTGATCGAGACTTCGGTACCCTCGCCGGATTTCTTCTCTTCCGAGCCGCAGGCGGCGAGGAGCATCATCGGGGGAATCAGGAAGGCGAGACGCATGGACAATCTCCTTGGTGCATTAGTTATGTAATACACCTTCGAGACAGGCGAGTCAAATTCCTCTTTCGTCACCCCGGACCTGATCCGGGGTCCCGCTATTCGACGCTACGAAGCGGGATGCCGGATCAAGTCCGGCATGACGAGAAAAGGGAAGTCAGGCGTCGATGCTGGTTTTCAAATCGCCGTGCACCAAGCCGCCGTCGACGGTGATCGTGTCGCCGACGACATAGTCTCCCGCCTTCGACGCAAGGAAGATCGCGGCGCCCGCCATGTCCTCGGGCACGCCGATACGCTTGACCGGGATGCTCTTTGCCACCGCGTCGCCATGGTCGCGCGCCGCCTTGTTCATGTCCGACTGGAAAGCGCCCGGCGCGATCGCGGTGACGATGATGTTGTCGGTGACCAGCCGCGCCGCCATGCGCTTGGTGAGGTAGAGGATCGCCGCCTTCGACGCGTGGTAGCTGTAGGTTTCCCACGGGTTGAGCCGCTGGCCATCGATCGAACCGATGTTGATGACCTTTGCGGGGCGGTCGGCGCTGCCGCCGGCCTTGAGGAGGCCGTGGAGCGCCTGCGTCAGGAAGAAGGGCGATTTGACGTTGATGTCCATCACCTTGTCCCAGCCCGCCTCGGGGAAACCCTCGAACGGTTCGCCCCATGCCGCGCCGGCATTGTTGACGAGGATGTCGAGGCGTTCCTCGCGCGCTTCGAGTTCCTTGGCGAGCGCGCGGCAGCCTTCGACGGTCGACAGGTCGACGGGCAGGCCGATGACCTTGCCCGGATAGCGAGTTTCGAAATCGGCGACGGCTTCCTCGATCTGCGCACTCTTGCGCGCCGAGATGTAGACGCGCGCGGCGCCCGCGGCGAGATAGCCCTCGACGATCATCTTGCCGATGCCGCGCGAGCCGCCGGTGACGAGCGCGATGCGGCCATCGAGACCGAACATTTCTTGAAGATTCATGTGTTTTCTCCCCCGGCTCAATAGCCGTTCATGCGAGCGACCTGGTCGATGTGGTAATGCACGTCGCCCATATATTCGGCGAGCGCGCGGTCGCGTTTCATGTAGAGGCCGATGTCATATTCGTCGGTCATGCCGATGCCGCCGTGCATCTGGACGCCTTCGCGCACCGCGAGGTTGGCGGCGCGGCCGGCCTTGGCCTTCGCGACCGAGACCATCAGCTTCGCGCCCTCGCTGCCTTCGTCGAGAAGCTGCTGCGCCTTCATCACCGTCGCGCGCGCGACTTCCATCTCGCCATAGAGATGCGCGGCGCGGTGCTGGAGGCCCTGGAACTCGCCGATCAGCTTGCCGAACTGCTTGCGTTCCTTGAGGTAATTGACCGTCATGTCCATCGCG
Source organism: Sphingopyxis sp. PAMC25046 (assembly GCF_004795895.1). Lineage (NCBI taxonomy): Bacteria > Pseudomonadati > Pseudomonadota > Alphaproteobacteria > Sphingomonadales > Sphingopyxidaceae > Sphingopyxis > Sphingopyxis sp. PAMC25046. Next base: position 174,135 of record NZ_CP039250.1, on the reverse strand, counting down.
CCCTGCCCGACGCCGACCATTTCGGCGGCGGCACCGGTGCGCGTCGCAGCGAGCAGCGCGTCGAGGATCTCGCCGCCGGCATCGACCTCGCCGATCACCGCGTCGGCATCGACCTCGACGCCGTCGAGCGTGACATGGCTCGCGAGGCTGGAGTCGACGAGACGGCGCGGATCGGCAGTCAGACCCTTCGCATCCTTCGGCACCGCGAACAAAGTGATGCCGCCGTCGGTCTTCGCCGCGACGATGCTCATGTCCGCGACATGGCCGTGGAGCACGAAGCTCTTCTTGCCGTCGAGGCGGAAACCGTTGCCGCTGCGCGTCGCGGTCGTCGCGATGCGCTCGGGGCGGTGCTTCGCGCCCTCGTCGATCGCGAGCGCGATGATCGCCTCGCCGCCCGCGATCGCGGGCAGCCAGCGGCCCGCCTGCGTGCCGCCCGCCTTCGCGAGCGCGGCGACCGCGCCGACGCTGGTCGCGAGGAAGGGCGACGGGGTCAGGTTGCGGCCGATTTCCTCGAGCACGATGCCCGCTTCCATATGCCCCATGCCGAGCCCGCCATGCGCCTCGGGCACCAGCATGCCGGGCAGGCCCATTTCGGTGAACTGCGCCCAGAGGTCGCGCGAGAAGCCGGTCGCATCGGCGCTGTCGCGCAGCTTGCGCAGATGCGAAACGGGGGCCTGTTCGGCCACGAAAGGCGCGACGCTGTCCTTGAGCATCGCCTGGTCGTCATTGTGATACAAAGGCATGGGTCAGGCTCCGGGCAAATCGAGGATGCGCTTGGCGATGACGTTGAGCATGACTTCGCTCGTCCCGCCTTCGATCGAATTGGCCTTGGTACGCAGCCAGCCGCGCGCGCGCGCGCCGCCCTTGGTCTCTTCGCTGTCCCATTCGAGCGCTTCGCTTCCGCCGCCCGACATCACGAGTTCGTGACGCCGCTTGTTGAGCTCGGTGCCGACATATTTCATCATGTTCGAGCTTGCCGGATGCGCGCGGCCGGTCTTCCACATGTCCATGAAACGCTCGCCCATCGCGCGGTACGCAAAGACGTCGACGTCGAACGCCGCCATTTCGGCGCGGAGGATCGGGTCGTCGAGTTCGCCCGCTTCATTCTTGCCGAACGCCTTGGCGAAAGCGCCGCCGATGCTGAGCATGTCGCCGCCCGCGCCGCCGCCCGAGATCATCTCGCGTTCGTGGCCGAGCAGATATTTGGCGACGTCCCAGCCGCGGTTGATCTCGCCGACATACTGCGTCTTCGGCACTTCGACATCGTCGAAGAAGGTCTCGCAGAAGGGCGAGTTGCCTGAAATCAGCAAGATCGGCTTGGTGGTGACGCCCTTGCTCTCCATGTCGAAGAGCATGAAGGTGATACCCTGATATTTGTTCGTCTTGTCGGTGCGGACGAGGCAGAAGATCCAGTCGGCCTTGTCGGCGTAGCTGGTCCAGATCTTCGACCCGTTGACGACCCAGTGATCGCCCTTGTCCTCGCCGAAGGTCTGCAAGCTGACGAGGTCGCTGCCCGAACCGGGTTCCGAATAGCCCTGGCACCAGCGGATTTCGCCGCGTGCGATCGGGTTCAGATAATGGACCTTCTGTTCCTCGGTGCCGAATTGCAGCAGCGCGGGGCCGAGCATCCAGATGCCGAAGCTGTCGAGCGGCGAGCGCGCCTTGATGCGCTTCATTTCCTGTTTGAGGATTTTGGTCTGCTCAGGCGTCAGTCCGGCGCCGCCATAGGGTTTGGGCCAGTCGGGTACGGTATAGCCCTTCGCGACGCAGGCATCGAGCCACGCTTTCTGGGCGGCATTCTTGAATTTGAAATTGCGCCCGCCCCAGCAGACGTCATCCTCGTCGCGGATCGGTTCGCGCATCTCGGCGGGGCAGTTTGCCTCCAGCCATTCGCGCACCTCGGTGCGGAAAGCGTCCAGTTCGCTCATCCTTTTGGCTCCTCTTCTGCCCCCAAATCTACGTCCGCTTCGCTACTTTACGCAAGCGTCAACTTGGCGCGCCGAAGCGACGCTACGGCGCCGTAACGGAAGGTCGAGGGCCGTTGACGGGGGCCGCTTCGCGCCTAAGCTAAGTGGCAAAAGAAAACGGGAGCAGAGGATATGCGATTCGCAGGCAAGGTCGCCGTCGTCACCGGCGCGGCATCGGGTATCGGCAAGGCATCGGTGCTGAAACTGGCAAGCGAAGGCGCGCATGTCTTCGCCGCCGACATCGACGAGGCGGGCGGGAAAGCGCTCGCCGAACAATCGAACGGCAAGATCGACTTCGTGCGCTGCGACGTCACCGTCCCGGCCGATATCGAAGCCCTGATGAACGCCGCCGCCGAGAAGGCCGGCGGGATCGACATCGTGTTCAACAATGCTGCCGCGGGCGGCGACCGCGCGCCGATCGACGAGATCAGTCCCGAAGGCTGGGACCGCACGATGGATCTGGTGCTCAAATCGGTCGCGATGGGCATCCGCTACGCCGCGCCGTACATGAAGGGCCGCAAGGGCGCATCGATCGTCAATACCGCGAGCGTCGCGGCATTGGGTGCGGGCTATTCGCCTATCGCCTATGCGGTGGCGAAGGCGGGCGTGCTGCATCTCTCCAAGGTCGCGGCGACCGACCTCGCCCAATATGGCATCCGCGTGAACGCGATCTGCCCCGGCTTCATCAACACCAATATCTTCACCGCCTCGCTCGAGGTTCCGGGCGAGCTCAAGACGCAGGCCAATGCCGTGATCGCCGAGATGAGCGCGAACGCGCAGCCCGTCGCGCGCGGCGGCCAGCCCGAGGACATCGCGAACGCGGTCGCCTATCTCGCCAGCGAGGAAAGCTCCTTCATGACGGGCACCCACCTGCTCGTCGACGGCGGGCTGACGATCGGCCAGCGCCATGCGTGGGACAAGGAAACGCCGGGCATGTTCGACGCCCTGCTCGCAATGGAGGAAGCGGCGAAAGCCGGAGCCGCCGCGTGAGTGCGGCGAGTATCGCGGCACCCAAAGCCGAACGCCTGCCCGTCTGGCTGAAGGTCACGCACGGGCTCGGCAGCATCGCATACGGCGTCAAGGACAACGGGTTTTCGACCTTCCTGCTGCTCTTCTACAACCAGGTGATCGGGCTCGACGCGGGGATCGTCGGGTTCGCGATCATGGTCGCGCTGATCGCCGACGCTTTCGTCGATCCGGTGATCGGCGAACTCACCGATCGCACGCGCAGCCGCTGGGGCCGTCGCCTGCCATGGCTCTATTTCGCGCCGATCCCGCTTGCGGTCGCATGGATGCTGCTGTGGAGCCCGCCGTCGGAGATGAGCGACGCGATGACGATCGGCTGGCTGATCGGCTTTGCGATCATCGTCCGCTCGCTCGTGTCGATGTGCGAAGTGCCTTCGGTCGCGATCGTTCCCGAGCTTTCGTCCGATTATGACGAACGCACCGTCGTGATGCGCTATCGCTATTTGTTCGGCTGGGGCGGCGGATTGCTGATCCTCTGGCTCGCCTACGCGATCTTCTTCAACGGCGAACTCGGCCTCGTCGATCCGGCGGGCTATTTTCCCTATGCGCTGACCGGCGCGCTGCTGATGGCGGGCGCGGTGCTGCTTTCGGCGGCGGGACAGCACAGCCGTATCGCGGTGTCGAACCTCGACCAGCCGAAGCCGGCGGCGAAGCTCAGCCATGTCTTGCGTGACATGCGCGACACGCTTTCGAACCGCGCCTTTTTGTGGCTGACCTTCGCGGCGCTCTTCGCCTTCATCAATCAGGGCATAACCTTCTCGATGACCAATTATCTGCTCGGCTTTTTCTGGCAGCTGACCGGAGCGGAGATGAGCCTTTACGTCTTCCTGCTGTTCGGAACGATGATCGCCGCCTTCCTGCTTGTCGCGCCGCTGTCGGCAAAGATGGGCAAGAAGGGCGGCGCGATCCTCGCGGGCGCAATCGCGCTGCTCGTCAACAGCGGCATGTATCTGATGTGGATTCAGGACATATTCCCCGGCCTGCCGGGCAAGCCCAGCGTCCCAGCCTTTTTCGGTCTGGTCTTCGTCGGCAACAGCTTCTCGATCATCCTGATGATCCTCTCCTCGTCGATGATGGCCGATGTCGTCGAGGCGTCGCAGGGAGAGACCGGGCGGCGGTCGGAGGGCCTGTTCTTTGCGGGCTATTTCTTCATGCAGAAATGCGCGACGGGGATCGGCATCTTCTTTGCGGGGCAGATCCTGTCCTTTGCCGCCTTCCCGGCGAACGCCAAACCCGGCGAGGTCGGGGGCACGGTGCTGGGCGACCTTGCGCTCGGCTACGCGCTCGCGGTGCTGGTGATCGGCACGCTGGGGCTGATCGTGATGCGCAAATTCCCGATCTCGCGCGCCGACCATGAAGCGCGGCTGGCGCTGCTCGACGATGCGGCGCGCGGCGAACCCGATGCCACCGGCGCGCATCCCTGAGCCAAAACTGCGCGCCATGACCAAATGAGGTAATTTTCGGACCGCGGGACTTGGCAAGACCGCCGAATCGGTCCAAAGGTTTACGTGAACGTAAAGGGAAGGATGCGGAGATGGATTTCGATCTCACCGACCGGCAGGTCTATTGGCGCGACCGGGTGCGCGATTTCATCGAGCGCAAGGTGCGCCCCGCCGTCCCCACCTATTATGAGCAGGACAAGGCGGGCGACCGCTGGAAGGTCATCCAGATCGTCGAGGATCTGAAGGCCGAGGCGAAGGAAGCTGGCATCTGGAACCTGTTCATGCCGCCGCGCAGCGCAGCGCACCACCATGTCGACGAGACGTTCGAGTTCGAGGGGCCCGGCCTCACCAACCTCGAATATGCGCTGTGCGCCGAGGAAATGGGCCGCGTCGGCTTCGCGAGCGAGGTGTTCAACTGCTCGGCGCCCGACACCGGCAATATGGAGGTGTTCCACCGCTATGGCACGCGCGCGCAGAAGGACAAATATCTCGGCCGGCTGATGAACGGCGAGATCCGCTCGGCGTTCCTGATGACCGAACCGCGCGTCGCCTCGTCCGATGCGACCAACATCGAGACGCGGATCGAGCGCGACGGCGACGATTATGTGATCAACGGTCGCAAATGGTGGTCGTCGGGCGCCGGCGATCCGCGCTGCGAGGTCGCGATCGTGATGGGCAAGACCGATTTCGCGGCGAAGCGCCACGCGCAGCAGTCGATGGTGCTGATGCCGCTGAATGCCCCCGGCGTGAACATCCTGCGCCACCTGCCGGTCTTCGGTTATGACGATGCGCCGCACGGCCATATGGAAATCGAGCTGAAGGACGTTCGCGTCAACGCCGAGGATGCTATGCTGCTCGGCGAAGGGCGCGGTTTCGAGATCGCGCAGGGGCGCCTCGGGCCGGGCCGCATCCACCATTGCATGCGCACGATCGGCGTGGCGGAGGAGGCGATCGCCAAGATGGCGAAGCGGCTGCAGTCGCGCGTCGCCTTTGGCAAGAAGGTCGCCGAATACAGCATCTGGGAACATCGCCTTGCGCGCGCGCGCATCGACATCGAGATGACGCGCCTCCTCTGCCTCAAGGCCGCCGACATGATGGACAAGGTCGGCAACAAGACCGCCGCGGCCGAGATCGCGATGATCAAGGTGCAGGCGCCGAACATGGCGCTCAAGATCATCGACGACGCGATCCAGGCGCATGGCGGCGCGGGCGTCAGCGAAGATTTCGGGCTGGCCAAGGCCTATGCGCACCAGCGCACCCTGCGCCTTGCCGACGGGCCCGACGAGGTCCACGAACGCGCGATCGCGCGCATCGAATTCGCCAAGCACAGCGAAGCGAGCGATCCGGGTTTTTCGTCGGGCGATATCGGCGTTTCGCGTTAAAACCAGAACCGGAGAGATAGTGTGACCAAAGCCGCGATCCTGATCGAGCCGGGCAAGCCATTGTCCGTCGAGGACGTCGTCGTTGCCGACTGCGGCCCGCATGAGGTGCGCATCCGCACCGCGGCGTGCGGGCTTTGCCATTCGGACCTGCATTTCATCGACGGCGCCTATCCGCACCCGCTCCCCGCGATCCCCGGCCATGAGGCGGCGGGCATCGTCGAGGCGGTCGGCAGCGAAGTACGCACGGTGAAGGTCGGCGACGCGGTCGTCACCTGCCTGTCGGCTTTCTGCGGTCACTGCGAGTTTTGCGTTAGCGGGCGCATGTCTTTGTGCATGGGCGGCGACACGCGGCGGCCGGCGGGATCGGCGCCGCGCATCACGCGCCCCGACGGATCGCCGGTGAACCAGATGCTCAACCTCTCGGCCTTTTCGGAGACGATGCTCGTCCACGAACATGCGTGCGTCGCGATCGACCCCGACATGCCGCTCGACCGCGCCGCGGTGATCGGCTGCGCGGTGACGACGGGCGCGGGCACGATCTTCAACGCGTGCAAGGTGACGCCGGGCGAGACCGTCGCGGTCGTCGGCTGCGGCGGCGTTGGCCTCGCGACGATCAACGCCGCGAAGATCGCGGGTGCGGGGCGCATCATCGCCGCCGATCCGGTTCCCGAAAAGCGCGAACTGGCGAAGAAGCTGGGCGCGACCGATGTCGTCGATGCGCTATCGGACGACGCCGCGAAGCAGATCGTTGAAATCAGCAAGGGCGGCGTCGACCATGCGATCGAGGCCGTGGGGCGTCCCGCCTCGGCGAGCCTCGCGGTCGCGTCGCTCCGCCGCGGCGGCACCGCGACGATCCTCGGCATGATGCCGCTCGCCGAGAAGGTCGGCCTCAGCGCAATGGACCTGCTTTCGGGCAAGAAACTGCAGGGCGCGATCATGGGCGGCAACCGCTTCCCCGTCGACATCCCGCGCCTCGTCGATTTCTACCTGCGCGGGCTGCTCGACCTCGACTCGATCGTCGCCGAGACGATCTCGCTCGCCAAGGTCAACGAAGGCTTCGACAAGATGCGAAAGGGCGACGCCGCACGGTCGGTGATCGTGTTCGACCAGTGATGGCGCATTTCCCCCAATCCTCCCCGTCGAAGATGGGGAGGGGGACCGGCCGCAGGCTGGTGGAGGGGCAGCGAGCGCAGCTCGCCTCCTTCTTCGGCGGCCCCTCCACCATGCTTCGCATGGTCCCCCTCCCCACGCTTCGCGCAGGGAGGAACGCATGACCTTGGACGCGCAAAAGGCCTTCAGCGGCACCGTCGCGCCCGAGGGCGCCGATGTGCTCGACGAGGCGAAGCTGACCGCATGGATGGAAGCCAATGTCGAGGGCTTCGAAGGCCCGCTGACGCAGGGCAAGTTCGCCGGCGGCCAGTCGAACCCGACGTACAAGATTTCGGCGCCGTCGGGCAATTATGTGCTGCGCCGCAAGCCCTTCGGCCCACTGCTGCCCTCGGCGCATGCGGTCGATCGCGAGTATAAGGTGCAGGCAGGCCTGCATAAAATGGGCTTCCCCGTCGCGCGCCAATATGGCCTCTGCACCGATGATTCGGTGGTCGGCAGCTGGTTCTATGTGATGGGGATGGTCGACGGCCATACGATCTGGGATGGCGCGATGCCCGGATCGACGCCGGAGAACCGCCGCGCGACCTATGAGGCGATGATCGATACACTCGCTGCGCTGCACAGCGTCGATATCGAAGCGGCTGGGCTCAGCGACTTCGGCAAACCCGGCAATTATTTCGGGCGCCAGGTCGATCGCTGGACCAAGCAGTACCGCCTCTCCGAAACCGAGACGATGGACGAGATGGAGCAGCTGATCGCGTGGCTGCCCGCGACCTTGCCCGAGCAGACGCGTACCAGCGTCGTCCACGGCGATTACCGCATCGACAATATGATCTTTGCGAAGGACCGCCCAGAGGTGCTCGCGGTCCTCGACTGGGAGCTGTCGACGCTCGGCGATCCACTCGCCGATTTCACCTATGTCGCGATGGCGTGGGTCACCGAGAATGGCGGACGCTCGGGCGTTTCGGACCTCGATCGCAAGGCGCTCGGCATTCCCGAACTCGACGAGATGGTCGAACGCTATTGCCAAGCCACGGGCCGCGACGGGGTGCCCGACATGAACTGGTATTTCGCCTATAATTTCTTCCGCCTCGCGGGAATCATCCAGGGCATCAAGAAGCGCGTGATCGAAGGCACCGCCTCGTCGCAGCACGCGAAAGACATGTCCGAACGCGTCCGTCCGCTCGCCGAAAAGGCGTGGGACTTCGCACGAAAGGCCGGCGCATGAGCCTGTTCGACATGACCGGGCAGGTCGCGCTGATCACCGGATCGTCGCGCGGCATCGGCAAGGCGACCGCCGAAGCGATGGCCGAGCAGGGCGCGAAGGTCGTGATTTCAAGCCGCAAGCAGGATGCTTGCGACGCCACCGCAGCGGAGATCAACGCCAAGTTCGGCGAGGGCACGGCGATTTCGGTCGCCGCGAACATCTCGTCAAAGGACGATCTCCAGAACCTCGTGAACGAGACGCGCGCCGTCTTCGGCAAGATCACCGCGCTCGTCTGCAACGCCGCGTCGAACCCCTATTATGGTCCCGGGCTCGGGATCAGCGACGACCAGTTCCGCAAGATCATGGACAATAATATCCTGTCCAACCACTGGCTGATTTCGATGGTCGCGCCCGAAATGCTCGAATGCGGCGAAGGGTCGATCACGATCATCAGCTCGATCGGCGGGCTCAAGGGATCGCCGATCATCGGCGCCTATGGCATTTCGAAGGCCGCCGACATGCAGGTTGCGCGCAATTTCTCGGTCGAATTCGGGCCGCGCGGCGTGCGCGTCAACTGCATCGCGCCGGGCCTGATCCGCACCGACATGGCGCGCGCCTTGTGGGAAAATCCCGAGAATCTCAAACGCTCGACCGCGGCATCGACGCTGAAGCGCATCGGCGAGCCGCACGAAATTGCGGGCGCCGCGGTCTTCCTTGCCAGCAAGGCGGGGGCATTCACCACCGGCCAGACCATCGTGTGCGATGGCGGAGCCACGATTTCGGGAGGCGCATGATGGGCGCGTTGGACGGCAAGGTTGCGATCATCACGGGTGCGGGCAGCGGCATCGGCCGCGCGAGCGCGCTGCGCTTCGCCGCCGAAGGCGCGAAGCTGGTCATCGGCGACAAGACGGCGGCGGTGCATGACACGGCGAAGCTGGTGAAGGATGCCGGCGGCGAAGTCGTCGCGCTCGAGATCGACGCGGGCGTCGAGGCCGATGTCGCCTCGCTCGTCGCGGCCGCTAAGGATAATTTCGGCGCACTCGACGTCGCCTTCGCGAACGCCGGGATCATCGGCGACATGGGCGGGATCTTCGATTTCGATCCCGCCCAATGGGCCGAAACGCTGCGCGTCAACCTGATCGGCCCCGCGCTGATGGTGAAGCACGCCGGCAAGGCGATGGTCGACCAGGGCCGCGGCGGCGCGATCGTGCTGACCGCGAGTGTCGCGGGGATCAATTCGGGCGCGGGTCCCGGCGCCTATTCGGCGTCGAAGGCGGGGGTGATCAACCTCGCGAAGGTCGCGGCGCAGCAGCTGTCGACCAGCGGCGTGCGCGTCAATGCGGTGTGCCCCGGCCTTACCGAAACGGGGATGACCAAGCCGACCTTCGACTATGCGCGCGCCAAGGAGGTCACGCACAAGCTCGGTCAGCTCAACCCGCTCCGCCGCGCGGCGCAGCCCGAGGAGCTCGCCAATGTCGCACTGTTCCTCGCGAGCGATCAGGCGAGCTATGTCAACGGGCAGGCGATCGCGGTCGATGGCGGCCTCACCAGCTCGCATCCGGTGACGCGCCAGTTGCTTGGCCAGACCTCGCACTGATAGGCAGCCACGCATGACACATGGATTCGACACGACGCGGCTGGGCCGCATCCCCGCCTTTCTCGCCGCCAAATATGTCGACACCGGTCGGCTGCCGCACGCGGCGACGCTCGTGTCGCGGCGCGGCGAGATCGCGCATCGCTCGTGCATCGGCGAAGCGCGGCCGGGCGAAGCGCTGAAGGAGGATGCAATCTTCCGGATCGCGAGCATGACCAAGCCGATCACCAGCATCGCCTTCATGATGCTGGTCGAGGAGGGCAAGGTCGCGCTGTCGGATCCGCTGGTCAAATTTTGTCCCGAATTCAAGGACACCGGCGTCTTCGTTGCGGGCGGTGGCAACGTCCCGTTCCTGACGCGGCCGCCGGCGCAGCCGATCCGCATGGTCGACCTGCTGCGCCACACCGCGGGGCTGACCTATGGTTTCCAGGAGCGCACCCCGGTCGATGCCGCCTATCGCAAGGCGCGGATCGACGATTTCGACGCCGATTATGCGATGGACAGCTTCATCGCCGACCTCGCGAAAATCCCGCTGCAATTCGACCCCGGCGCGCACTGGAATTATTCGATGGCGACCGATGTGCTCGGCGCGGTGATCGAGCGGATCGAGGGCAAACCCTTTGGCGACGTGCTGCAAGAGCGCATCTGCGGCCCGCTCGGCATGGTCGATACCGGGTTCAAGGTGCCCGCCGACCAGCAGCACCGCCTGACCGACGCCTATGCTTTTCACCCCAAGGACAAGATGCAGGGCTTCGACGGCGGCGCGCGCAGCCGCTGGGCGAAGGATCGCAGCTTCCACTCGGGCGGCGGCGGGCTTGCCTCGACGCTCGATGATTATCACCGCTTCTGCCTGATGCTGCTCGGCGGCGGCAAATATGGCGATGTGCGGATCGTCAGCCGCAAGACGCTCGACCTGATGACGTCGAACCACCTTGTCGGCGGCGGCGATTTGACCCAGCATAGCGTCGGCATTTTTTCCGAAGACGAGAATGCCGGGGTCGGCTTCGGGCTCGGCTTTGCGGTCACGCTCGACCCGGCGCGCGCGGGCATTCCCGGCTCGGCGGGCGACTTTTACTGGGGCGGCATGTTCTCGACCGGCTTCTTCGTCGATCCGGTCGAGGAAATCTGCATGGTCTTCATGACCCAGCTCATGCCCTCCTCCACCTATCCCGTGCGGCGCGAGGTCAAGACGCTGATCCACGCCGCGATTGATGACTGACATTTAGACCCAAGGAGTTCTCCCATGACCGAAGACACCCCCCTTTCCGTCACGATGGAAAAGGATGGCGAAATCGCCGTCATCATCGTCAACAACCCTCCCGTGAACGCGCTGAGCTGGCACGTCCGCCAAGGGCTGGAAGATAATTTCACCGCCGCGCTCGCCGACGACAGCGTCAAGGCGATCGTGCTGCGCTGCGCCGGCGCGACCTTCATCGCGGGCGCCGACATCAGCGAATTCGGCAAGCCGCCGCGCGGCCCCGATTTCAACGCGGTGCTCAACAGCATCGAGGCGGCATCGAAGCCCGTCGTCGCCGCGATCCACGGCACCGCGCTCGGCGGCGGTCTCGAAACCGCGCTCGTCTGTCATTACCGCGTCGCGGTGCCCTCGGCAAAGCTCGGCGTGCCCGAGGTCAAGCTCGGCCTGCTGCCCGGTGCGGGCGGCACGCAGCGCCTGCCGCGCATCGTCGGAGTCGAAGCCGCGGCGACGATGACCTCGACCGGCGATCCGGTTCCGGCACCGAAGGCGAAGGAAATGGGGCTGGTGGACGAACTGGCGGGCGAGGACAGCCTGGCCGCCGACGCGATTGCCTTTGCCCGCGCCAAGATCGCCGACGGCCCGCGCCCGACGCGCGAACGTGCGGTATTCGGTGACGTGGCGGTGATCGAACAGCTCAAGGCCAAGAATGCCAAGCGCTGGCGCGGGTTCGAGGCGCCCTATGCCAACCTCGCCTGCGTCGAGGCGGCGACGCGCCTGCCCTTCGAAGAAGGCCTCGCCTTCGAGCGCGAGCAGTTCATGAAGCTGATGTTCGGCAGCCAGTCGGCGGCGCAGCGTCACATCTTCTTCGCCGAGCGTCAGGCGGCCAAGATCGACGGCCTGCCCAAGGACACAGCCCTGCGCGACATCAAGAAGGTTGGCATCATCGGCGCCGGCACGATGGGCGGCGGGATCATGATGAACTTCCTGCAGAAGGGCATCCCGTGCACGATCGTCGAAATGCAACAGGACGCGCTCGACCGCGGGCTGGGTGTCGTGCGCAAGAATTACGACGCGTCGGCCGCCAAGGGCCGCTTCAAGCCCGAACAGGTCGAGGCTATGATGGGGCTGATCACCCCCTCGCTCAGCCTCGACGACCTGGCCGACTGCGACCTGATCATCGAGGCGGTCTATGAAAATATGGACGTCAAGAAGGACATTTTCGGCAAGCTCGACAAGATTGCGAAGCCCGGCGCGATCCTCGCGTCGAACACCAGCTACCTCGATATCGACGAGATCGCGACCGCGACGAGCCGCCCCGGCGACGTGCTCGGCATGCACTTCTTCTCGCCCGCCAATGTCATGAAGCTGCTTGAGGTCGTGCGCGGCGACAAGACCGCGCCCGACGCGCTCGCTACTGCCATGGCGATCGGCAAGAAGATCGGGAAGGTCGCGGTCGTCGCTGGCGTGTGTGACGGCTTCATCGGCAACCGGATGCTGAAACCCCGCCAGGTCGAGGCGATGAAGCTGCTGCTCGAAGGCGCGACCCCGGCGCAGGTCGACAAGGTGCATGTCGAATTCGGCATGCCGATGGGGCCGTTCCAGATGAGCGACCTTGCCGGTGTCGACATCGGCTGGCACCGCGACCCCAACCGCATCGAAAGCATCCGCGACGCGCTCGCCGCCGAGGGCCGCTGGGGCCAGAAGAAGCAGGCGGGCTTTTACGACTATGACGAGAAGCGCAACCCGTCGGAAAGCCCGCGCGTCGCCGAGATCATCGAGGAGTTCCGCAGCAAGGCGGGGGTCGAGAAGCGCGAGATCACCGACCAGGAGATCATCGAGCGCACGCTTTACCCGATGGTCAACGAGGGTGCGCTGATCCTGTCCGAAGGCAAGGCGCAGCGCGCGAGCGATATCGATGTCGTGTGGATCTATGGCTATGGCTGGCCGGTCTATCGCGGCGGCCCGATGTTCTGGGCCGGGCTGGAAGGCACCGACAAGATCGTCGCGGCGCTCGAGAAGCACGGATTTGCGGTCGCGCCGCTGCTGAAGGAAAAAGCGGAGGCGAAGTCGGGCTTCTAAAGCCCTTCGCCGCTTACAAAAGTCAGGCCGTCTGTCCCGCCGTGGGGCAGCCGGCCTTTCTTTTGCTTTCGCGCTGCCGGAGGCACGACCGAAAACTTGCGATTCAGGGTTAAAGCGCTGGCAAGACCTGCCGTTAGGGCAGAGCATGCACGCCATGTCCGCCCTCGCCGTCCTTTTGCTCGCTGGCAGCGCGCCGGCCGCCGCGCCCGTGGCGGCGCCGCAGGCTACTGCCGTCGCCGTGGCGCGCGCACGGATATTGGCGCCCGCCGAGGTGCGGCGGGTGGAGGGCCGGATCGAAGTCAGGACCGGCGATCGCAGGGCGCCCACGCAAGTGCATCGCACCGAGCGGCGCGACGGCGGCGAGACGGCGGATTTTTACTAGACCCGCCTAACCTGACGTTCGTGTCGAGCCTAGTCGAGACACGCCAGCACAGCGCCGGACGCATCTCGACTACGCTCGATGCGAACGGGGTTGGGTGTAAGGCCTCAGCCCTGCAGCGTCTGGATGATCGCCGAAAAGTCGCGGCCGTCCTTGTCGGCCTCGACGAAGGCTTCGTAGAGTTCGCGCGCCTTCGACCCCATCGGGACGTCGGCGTCGACGCTCACCGCCGCTTCCATCGCGAGGCGCAGATCCTTGAGCATCAGCGCCGCGGCGAAACCACCCTTATAATCATTGTCGGCCGGGGTGGTCGGGCCGACTCCGGGGAGCGGCGCGTAGCTGGTAAGCGACCAGCACTGCCCCGACGACACGCTGGCGATGTCGAAGAATTTCTGCGGATCGAGCCCCAATTTCTGCGCCAGCGCGAGCGTCTCGCACGTCGCGACCATCGAGGCGCCGAGGAGCATGTTGTTGCAGATCTTCGCCGCCTGCCCCGCGCCCGCGTCGCCGGCGTGGATCACCGCCTTGCCCATCTTGGCGAGGATCGGCTCGGCACGCGCGAAGCCTTCGCCGGTGCCGCCGACCATGAAGGTCAGCGTGCCGGCATTGGCCGCGGCGATGCCGCCCGATACGGGCGCGTCGACCGCGACGAGGCCCTTGGCGGTCGCGGCTTCGATATTGGCGCGCGCGGTCGCGACGTCGATCGTCGAGCAGTCGAGCAGCAAGGTGCCCGGCGCCGCGTTGGGGAAGACGTCGCTTTCATAGACACCCGCGACATGCTTGCCCGCGGGGAGCATGGTGACGACGGCTTCGGCGCCGGTCACGGCTTGGGCGGCCGATGCGGCGCGCGCGCAGCCCGCCTCGACGGCGCGCGCGAGCGCCTCTTCGCTGAGGTCGAAGGCGCGGACTTCGTGCCCCGCCTTCGCCAGATTCGCGGCCATCCCGCCGCCCATGTTACCGAGTCCGATAAAGGCGATTTTCATAGCAGTTCCAATTCACTGAGAATGACGATTATGCCTAGAAAGGCAAAGAATGGGCCGAGCATGAAACCAAGAATGGCTTGGAGATGTTTGATGAGCCAATCGAGCCTTTTGGGAGGAAGCGGTTCGACGCCAGTTGCTTTCAGAATTCCCGCCTCCAGCAAGCTGATCGTCTCTTCTTTCCGGTATCGCCAGTGATTCCACCCGACCCAGAAGAGCAGCATGCCTATCGCCAGATAGCCGATGCCGACAATCACCGACCCTTCCACACGCCTTCGCGCTTTTCGATGAAGGCGGCCATGCCTTCGGCCTTGTCTTCGGTCGCGGCGAGGATCTGGAACAGGCGGCGTTCGTAGATCAGGCCCTGGTCGAGCGTCGTCTCGAACGCGGCGTTGACCATGTCCTTGTTCACCATCGCGGCCATCGGGGGCATCGACGCGATCGTGGTCGCGGTCTTCACCGCTTCGTCCACGAGTGTCGCATGCTCGACGACGCGCGCAACGAGGCCCGAGCGTTCGGCTTCGGCGGCGTCCATCATCCGGCCGGTGAGGCACATTTCCATCGCCTTCGCCTTGCCGATTGCGCGCGTCAGCCGCTGCGACCCGCCCATGCCCGGCGCGACGCCGAGCTTGATTTCGGGCTGGCCGAATTTCGCCTTGTCCGACGCGATGATGAAGTCGGCCATCATCGCGAGTTCGCAGCCGCCGCCCAAGGCAAAACCGTTGACCGCGGCGATCCACGGCTTGCGGATCTTCTTCACGAAATCGCTCGTCCATTTCGAGAAGAAATCCTCGAGGTAGAAATCGGACGCCGGCTTGTCGGCCATTTCCTTGATGTCGGCGCCCGCGGCAAAGGCCTTGTCGCCCGATCCGGTGAGCACGGCACAGCGCTGGCTGTCGTCGGCCTCGAAGGCTGCAAAGGCGGCGATCAGATCGTCAAGCACGCCCGAGTTGAGCGCGTTGAGCGCCTGCGGGCGGTTGAGTGTCACCAGCGTGACGGCGCCGCTCTGTTCGACGAGGAGAGTTTCGTAGCTCATAGCGGGGTCCATTTCTCATTGTCGGGAAGGGGAGCAAAGATCGCGTCGATCCAGTCGTCGGTGACCGCTTCGGGGGTCGGCGGATCCCATTTCGGGCTGTTGTCCTTGTCGATGATCAGCGCGCGGACGCCTTCGATGAAGTCGTGCATCTGGACGACGCGGCTGCCGATCGCATATTCCTGCGTCATCTGCGCGGCGAAGTCGTGCATCTCGCCGCCTTCCTTGAGCTGGCGGAGCGCGACCTTGCAGGTCTGCGGGCTCTTGCCGTGGAGCGTTGCCAGCTCCTTGGCCGCCCATTCGCCGCCGTCGGCTTCGAGCGCGGCGAGAATGTCCTCATAGGTGTCGCTCGCGAACAGGCGGTTGATCCGTTCGAGATTCTGGGTGATGTCGGCGGGCGGCGCGGTGACCGACAGTTCGCCCAAGATGCCGCCGATGCGGTCGGGGTCGACCGCGATGCGCGCCTTGGCCTCGCCAAGTTTCTCCGACGGCAGATAATGCGTCGCGAGGCCGAGCGCGAGACATTCGGCGCCGTCGAGCCGCGCACCGGTGAGCGCAAGAAATGCGCCAACGCGCCCTTCGAGCCGCGGCAGATACCAGCCGCCGCCGACGTCGGGGAACAGGCCGATTCCCGTTTCGGGCATCGCGAAGCGCGTATGCTCGGTCGCGACGCGATATTTCGCCGGCTGCGAAATGCCGACCCCGCCGCCCATGGTGATGCCGTCCATGAAGGCGACGACGGGTTTGGGGTAGGTGAAGAGCAGGTGGTTGAGGCGATATTCGGTGTGGAAGAAGGCGCGCGCCTCTTTGCCGTCCTTCGCCCCGCTCTCCGCGAGCATGCGGATGTCGCCGCCCGCGCAGAAACCGCGTCCCTCGCTATGATCGATGATCACCGCCTCGACTGCATCGTCATCGCGCCACTTTAAAAGCGCGTCGATCATCGCTTCGCACATGGCGAGATTGAGCGCATGGATCGCCTTGGGGCGGTTGAGCGAGATGCGGCCGACGCGGACGTCGGTTGCAATCAATACATCTTCGGTCATTGGCGCAGCAGGTCCCTTCCGACGATCATCCGCATCACCTGATTGGTGCCTTCGAGGATTGAATGGACGCGCAGGTCGCGCCAGAAACGCTCGATCGGATAGTCGCGGAGATAGCCATAGCCGCCGAACAACTGCAGCGCGTCGTTGACGATCTTGCTGCCATTGTCGGTCGCGAGTCTTTTCGCCATCGCCGAGAAGCGCGACTTGTCGGGCGCGTTCGCGGTGACCTTGGCCGCCGCCATGTAGAGCAGCGCGCGCGATGCTTCGAGGTCGGTCGCCATGTCGGCGAGCATGAACTGGGTGTTCTGGAAATCGGCGATCGGTTGCCCGAACTGCTGGCGGTCCTTGGTGTAGGCGATCGCTTCGTCGAGGCAGCGCTGCGCGCCCCCGAGCGAGCAGGCGCCGATGTTGAGGCGGCCGCCGTCGAGTCCCGCCATCGCGAAGCGGAAGCCGTCGCCCTCCGCGCCGACCAGATTTTCCGCAGGCACGCGGCAATCCTCGAAGATCACTTGGGCCGTAGGCGAAGAATTCCAGCCGAGCTTCTTCTCGGGGGCGCCGAAGCTGAGGCCCGGCGTGTCCTTTTCGACTACGAGGCAGCTGATCCCCTTCGATTTCTCTTCGCCGGTGCGCACCATGCAGACATAGATGTCGTTGACGCCCGCGCCCGAGATGAACTGCTTGGTGCCGTTCAGCACATAATGGTCGCCGTCCTTTTTCGCCGTGGTCTTGAGCGCCGCGGCGTCCGACCCCGAGCCCGGCTCGGTCAGGCAATAGCTCGCGATCTTTTCCATGCTGACGAGGCTCGGCAGGAACCGCTCCTTGATCGCCGCGCCGCCGAAACGGTCAATCATCCACGTCGCCATATTGTGGATCGAGACATAGGCGCTGGTCGCGGGGCAACCATAGGCCATCGCCTCCATGATCAGCGCCGCCTCGAGCCGGCCGAGCCCGATGCCGCCCGATTCCTCGGCGACGTAGATCGCGCCGAAGCCGAGCTCGCCCGCCGCCTTCCACACATCGACGGGATAATGGCTTTTCTCGTCCCACTCGGCCGCAAAGGGCGTGATGCGATCGGCGGTGAATTTGCGCGCCATGTCCTGAATGGCGAGCTGGTCGTCGGTAAGCTGGAACTGGTCGGTCATGGTCATTTCTCTAGGATAGCGTCGGCTTCGATTTCGACTTTCCACTCGGGGCGAATCAGCGCTGGGATGACGAGCATCGTCGATGCCGGGCGGATGTCGCCGAACATCGTGCCGTGCGCGCCGCCGACGAGGTCGGCATCGGCGGGGTCGGTAATATATATGCGCGTGCGCACGACATCAGCGGGCGACCCGCCGAGCGCCGCGAGCGCCTCGGCGATGATGGTCAGGCAGCGCGCGGCCTGAACCCCCGCATCGCCGACGGTTGAACTGCCGTCGGCCTCGATCGGCGCACAGCCCCCCACGTCGATGCGGTCCCCCACCCGAACCGCGCGGCTATAGCCGTAAATCGGTTCGAACGGGGACGCCGAGGAGTGATTGCGCCGGGACGCGTCAGCCACAGGTGACCTGCGTGATCTTCGAAGCATCGTCATACATGACGTTCACGCGGTCGACGCGATAGTCCATCGTCATCGCCGAGCGCGGCGGCCCCCAGCGCAGCGTGCGCGCGCCCGATGCCTTTAGTATCGCCGCGCCGAGATCGGGGGTGACGCTCTGGCCGACATAGGATTGCACTGCATCGGCATTGCACGTCATTTCGGCCTCGGGCGGCGGCGGGGTCGATTCGATGGGCGCATCGCTGCTCGAGCAGGCGGCAAGCGGCAGGGCGGCGGCAAGTGCGAGCAAGCGAATGTCCATCGATAATCTCCCTTAAAAAAAACCGTCATCCGGCGCAGCGCGTATAGCGCATCGCGCCTGCCGCGGCACCCTCGCCCGAATCGCGACGAACGAGCGTCTTGCCGCCGTCGACGAGTTCGAGCCGCATCCGCCGATCCCATTCCTCGCCCTCGCCGCTGAACTTATAGTCGGCGACGATGTTGCTCGCGTCGCTCTTCTGCACAGCGGCAAGCTCACCGTGCGATTCGAAGAAACGCAAATTTGTCGCGTCGATGGTCAGCGCGGTGAGGTCGGCGCCCTTCTTTGCGGCGCAATCGGCGGCCTTCAGCGCCCAGCGGCCGCGGATCGCGGGCGGGATCGTCTTGCCGTCGATTTTGTCGCCGGGTTCGGTCTTTGCTGGCGCTTCGGGTTCTGCGTCCGGCACGGGCGTTTCGGCGGGCGCCGGGCGCTCGGCCTTTTGCAGCGGGCCGATATCCGAGCTGGCTTCGGGTCCCGTTTCCTCATCCTGCCCGCCGCTGCACGCGGCGAGCAACAACAGCGCGGCAGGCATTGTCCATCGCATCATCGTCATTCTCCTTCGGAGGGAGAAATGTTCGACCGGACGCAGAGGTTTCACCATGCGCCCGATCCGCGATCACCCCATCGTCGGGATGACGAAGGCATTGCCGGCGTCGCCAACCCCACCCGCGGCGCCGTCGGGCCAGCGTGCGGTGACGGTCTTGACCTTGGTCCAGAATTTGACGCCTTCCATACCATGCTGGTTGGTGTCGCCGAACGCCGACCGCTTCCAGCCGCCGAATGTGTGATAGGCCACGGGCACCGGGATCGGCACGTTGATGCCGACCATGCCGACCTGCACGCGCGCCGCGAATTCGCGCGCGGCGTGGCCGTTGCGCGTGAAGATCGCGACGCCGTTGCCGTACTGATGCTTCGAGGGCAGTTCGAGCGCGGCCTCGAAATCGGGGGCACGAACGATTTGCAGCACGGGGCCGAAAATCTCTTCCTTGTAGCTTTCCATGTCGGGGGTGACGTGATCGAACAGCGTCGGACCGACGAAAAAGCCCTTTTCATGCCCCTGCAGCGTGAAGCCGCGGCCGTCGACGACGAGTTCGGCGCCTTCGTCGGCGCATTTGGCGATCCAGCCCTCGACCTTTTCCTTGTGTGCCTGCGTGACGACGGGGCCGTAATGCGCCTCGGCATCGGTCGACACGCCGACGCGCAGCGCCTCGATCGCGGGGACCAGTTTTTCGCGCAGCCGGTTCGCTGTGTCTTCGCCCACGGGAACGACGACCGGCAGCGCCATGCAGCGCTCGCCCGCCGAACCGAAGGCCGCGCCGGTGAGGTCGTTCACGACCTGGTCGAGATCGGCGTCGGGCATGACGATACCATGGTTCTTCGCGCCGCCCATCGCCTGCACGCGCTTGCCGTTGGCGACGCCGCGGTTGTAGACATAATGCGCGATGTCCGACGAGCCGACGAAGCTGACCGCGCCGATGTCGGGATGGTCAAGAATCGCGTCGACCATTTCCTTGTCACCATGGACGGTCTGGAAAATCCCCTCGGGCATACCCGCTTCGAGGAACAGCTCCGACAGGCGGACGGGGACCGACGGATCACGCTCGCTGGGTTTCAGGATGAACGCGTTGCCCGTCGCGGTCGCGACGCCGCCCATCCACAGCGGGATCATCGCGGGGAAGTTGAACGGGGTGATGCCCGCGCCGATGCCGACCGGCTGGCGCATCGAATAGACGTCGATGCCGGGACCGGCGCCCTGTGTATATTCGCCCTTCAGCACATGCGGGATGCCGCAGCAGAATTCGATGACTTCGAGGCCGCGCTGGATGTCGCCCTTTGAATCGGCGATCACCTTGCCATGTTCGGCCGAGAGCATTTCGGCGAGCTGGTTCATATTGGCTTCGACGAGGCGCTTGAATTCGAACATCACGCGCGCGCGGCGCTGCGGGTTGGTGGCGGCCCAGGCGGGCTGCGCGGCCTTCGCGGCGGCGACGGCGCGATCGAGGACGGCGCGGTCGCCGAGGGCGACCTGCGCCTGCACGCCGCCGTTATTGGGGTCGAGGACATCGCCGAAGCGGCTGCCGCCGCCGGCGCCGCCGACGATGTGATGGTCGATCTGTCGCATATCCGAGTCTCCCATAAGACGTTGTCGCTGCAACAGCCGAGTTGCGGGGCGATTGCAAGGGATAGACTTGCAGGGTAACCCTGCATATTTGCAGCTTATGGACTGGGACGAGCTGCAATATTTCCTGTTCGTCGCACGCCACGGCACGCTCGCGCGCGCCGGCGCGGCGCTGCACGTCGATGCTACGACGGTTAGTCGCCGCGTGAGCGCCTTGGAGGCGGCGCTCGGCCAGACCTTGTTCGAACGCGCGCCGACGGGGTTTGTTCTGACCGCCGCAGGCCGGGCGCTCGTCCCGCACGCCGAAGCGATGGCGGCAGCGGCGGCACGTATCCATTCGGGGCGCGAAGGCGAGTCGGGATTGTCGGGGCAATTGCGCGTGAGCGTCTCCGAAGGCTTCGGCAACAGCTTCATCGCGCCGCGATTGGGTAAGTTCGTCGCGGCGCATCCCGAGCTCGAGATCGACCTCGTCGCTTCGTCGGGCTTTCTCAACCCGTCGCGGCGCGAGGCCGATATGGCGGTGTTGCTCGCGCGGCCGCGCAAAGGCCCGCTGATCACGCGCAAACTGTCGGACTACAGCCTCGGCCTCTACGCCCCCGCAGAGCGGCCCGACTGGCAGGAAGCGGTCGCCGCCGCGCCGCTGTCGCGCGCGGGGATTCCGGTGATCGGTTATATGCCCGACATCCTCTATGCGCCCGAACTCGATTATCTGGGCGAGATCGAACCGGGGCTCCGCGCAAGTGTCCGCTCTTCCTCCATCCTCGCGCAGCGGCGGATGATCGCGGGCGGCGCGGGGGTCGGCGTGCTCCCCTGCTTTTTGGCTGCGGGCGATCCGGGGCTGGTGCGTGTGCGGCCCGATCAGGTCATCGCGCGCGCCTTCTGGCTCGCGCTCCATCGCGACGTCGCGCCGCAGCCGCGCATTCGGGCGTTTATCGACTGGCTCGATGCCGAGGTAAGGGAAAGCCGGGGCTTGCTCGTACCCGTCTAGGCCGGGCGCCATTCCGATGCGATCAGCCCGCCTTCGCCGAACAATCTTGCCATCGCATCGGGGCTTGCCGCCGCCTCGCGCAACTTGTCCGCGAGCGGATCGTCGATCGGATGGTCACTGCGCAGGAAAGCGATCCATGCCGCGATCGCGGCCTCGATCGACGGGCAACGCACCCCACGCGCCTGATGCCATGCCAAGGTTTCGAGCCAGCGCTGCGGGATCTTCTGGCTGCCGTCCATCGCGATCTGGGCCAGCCGGTGATGCAGCGCTGGATTGGCGAAGCGGTCGAGCAGCGCATCGGCGTAGGAAGAAAGATCCTGCTCCGGCGCCGCGTCGATCGTCGGCGCGGCCTCGGCGCGCATCAGCCGCTCGATCACCGGGCGGATGGCGGGGTCGGCGATCGCCTGATGGACATATTCGTGACCGCGGCCAAGCCCGATATAGGCGAGCGCCGAGTGGGCGCCGTTGAGCATCCTGAGCTTGGCGGTCTCATAGGGGGCGACGTCAGCGACAAGTTCGGCCCCGACATTTTCCCAACGCGGGCGCGGGCCGGCGAAATCATCTTCGATCACCCACTGGCTGAAGCCTTCGGTGACCACCGCCCCCTCGTCGCGCGCACCGAGAGTGGCTTCGATGGCGGCACGGTCGGCGTCGGTCGTCGCTGGAACGATGCGGTCGATCATCGTCGAGGGAGAGCGGCATTCGCTGTCGAACCACCCAAGCACATCGGAATATTCGGCGGCGAGATACTGGCGCATCAGCGCCTTCAGCGCCGCGCCATTTCCGGCGAGATTGTCGCAGCTAAGCAGCGTCAGCCCGCCAAACCCCGCTGCCTTGCGCGCGGCAAGTCCGGCGCCGACAAAGCGATAGAGGCTCGACGCACCACGTGCGGCGGCGAGATCGAGCGTGCCATCAGCGCCGCGGAGATAACCCTTCTCGGTAACCGTGAAGCTGACGATATGCGTCGTCGGCGCGGCGATGGCGTCGATGACGGCCTGCGCTTCGTCGGCCGCGACGAGCACATGTCGCACCGCGCCGACCTCGCGCAGTCGCGTCCCGGCCGCGCTGCGCGTCGCGACGGTGTAGAGCCCGTCCTGCGGGTTCAGCTGCGCCGCGACATCGCCCGAGCGCAGCGACACGCCAATGATGCCCCAGTCGCGATCGCCCGCGTTCATCGCGTCGTCGGTGTAGACCGCCTGATGCGCGCGATGAAAGGCGCCGATGCCGATATGGACGATGCCGGCCGCCTGGACGGCGCGGTCGTAGCCCGGCGCCTGCACCGACGCCGGGAGTGGCGTATCGGGGCCGAGCCTCACAGCTTGTAGGCCGCCTTGGCGAGATTGTAGCTGAGGTCGGCCGCAAGCTCCGCGGCCTCCCATTCCTCCATCCGGTGTTCGGCAACGAGCTGCGCGAGGAAGCCGCAATCGACACGCCGCGCGACATCGTGGCGCGCCGGGATCGACAGGAAGGCGCGGGTATCGTCGTTGAAGCCCACCGTGTTGTAGAAGCCTGCGGTCTCGGTCATCTGGTTCCTGAAGCGGCGCATCCCTTCGGGACTGTCGTGGAACCACCACGCCGGGCCGATCTTCAGCGCCGGATAATGACCCGCAAGCGGCGCCAACTCTCTCGCGTAGCTCGTCTCGTCGAGCGTGAAGAGGATGATCGTCAGCGCGGCTTCGTTTCCATATTTGCCGAGGAGCGGACGCAGCGCGTGGACGTAGTCGGTCGCCATCGGGATATCGGCACCCTTGTCGCGGCCATAGTTCGCAAACAACCACGGGTTGTGATTGCGGAAGGCGCCGGGGTGGATCTGCATCACGAGTCCGTCGTCGAGGCTCATCCCCGCCATCACCGTCAGCATATGCGCGCGGAACAGTTCGGCCTCGGCGGCGCTGACATTTGCCCCGGCGACGCGCGCGAACAAGGCTTCGGCCTCGGCATCGGACAAATCGGCGGTGGCCGCGGTCGGATGGCCGTGGTCGGTCGAGGTCGCGCCCATTTCCGCGAAGAAGGCACGACGATTGCGGTGCGCGGCGAGATAGCCCGAATAGCTGAAGGCATCCTCGCCCGACAGTTCGGAGAAACGCCGGAGGTTGTCGCGAAACCCCTCAAACTCGGGATCGACGACGGGATCGGGGCGATAGGCGGTGATGACGCGTCCGCCCCATTCGCCGCTTTCGTTCGCGGCGCGGATCGCAGCATGATGTTCGAGCGTGTCGAGCGGGCTTTCAGTCGTCGCGATCACTTCGATCCCGAACCGGTCGAACAGCGCGCGCGGGCGAAAGGCGTCGGTCGCCAGCACCTCGGTGATACGGTCGTAATAGAGGTCCGACGTTTCGGCCGAAAATTGCACGTCGAAGCCGAACGCCTCGGCGAACACCCAATCCATCCACATCCGCGACGGGGTGCCGCGAAAGAGATGGTAGTTCTGCGCAAAGAGCCGCCAGCTTTCGCGCGGGTCGGCGTCACGGTTCCGGATACCCAGATCATCGAGCGAAATGCCCTGCGAATAAAGCATCCGGAACACATAATGATCGGGATGGAGCAGCAGCTCCGCCGCGTTGCCGAAGGGCGCGTTGCCCGCGAACCATGCCGGATCGGTGTGCCCGTGCGGGCTGACGATCGGCAGGTCCGCCACCTCTTTATAGAGCCGGCGCGCGATGTCGCGCTGCACCGGGTCGGACGGAAAGAGACGGTCGGGGGAGAGGTGCAGCGGGCGCGGCATGGCGTTATTTTGCGCTTTCTACGCTGACCGGCGCAAGGCGCGGACTCAGGATATGGACCGCGAGCACAGCGAGGAAATAGACGGTCGTGCAGGCGGCGAAGATGAGCGTGTAATTGCCCCCCGTCGCGTCGAGCACGAGCCCGGTCGATTTCGCCATGATCATGCCGCCGACGCCGCCCATGAAGCCACCGAGCCCGATCACCGATCCGACCGCGCGTTTGGGGAACATGTCGGGCGGGATCGAGAGAATCGTCGACGAAAAGGCCTGATGTCCCGCGAGCGCGATGCCGATCAGCACGACCGCGAGCCACATATTGTCGAGCGCGGTGACGAACAGCAGCGGCAGCACGCAAAGGCCGGCTCCGATCATCGTGACCTTGCGCGCGAAATTGACGCTGTGGCCCGACTGGATCAGCTTCGATGACACCCAGCCGCCGAGAATGCTGCCGGCGTCGGAGAGCAGATACATGATGATCATCGGCAACAGCACGATCTTCAGATCGACGTCGTAGGTGGTGCTGAAATATTTGGGCAGCCAGAAGAGCATCAGGAACCACACCGGGTCGGTCAGGAATTTGGCGGCCGCGAACGCCCACGCCTCGCGCTTGGTGACGATGGCGCCCCAGCCGAGCCGCTCGACCTTTTCGGGCGGGTCATGTTCGATCCATGCGAGTTCGGCCTCGCTGACCTTTCCGCTCTCGCGCGGATTGCTGTAGAGCCAGAGCCAGAGGATCAGCAGCAGGGCGCCGAAGGCGCCGGTGTAGATAAAGGTTTCGCGCCAGTCGAAGCCGAGCACGCGCATGAACAAGGCCACCGTCGGCGCGGTCAGGATGACGCCGATCGTCGTCGCGCTGTTGACCCAGCCGATCGCATAGGAGCGTTCCTTTTGCGGGAACCATTCGCTCGATGCGCGGACGACCGAGGGAAAATGCCCCGCCTCGCCGACGCCGAGGATGATGCGCGCGAGCATGAAGGAGACGACCGATGAGGCGAAACCATGCGCGACATGGCCAACGGTCCAGATCGAGATCGCGATCGCATAGCCGATCTTGGGTCCGAAGCGGTCGATCAGCCACCCCATGAGGAGAAAGCCCAGCGCATAGGCGAACTGGAAGGCGGTGACGATATTGCCATAGTCGTTCTCGGTCCACTTGAGCTCGTCGCCGAGGGTTGGCGCGAGCAGCCCGAGCATGGTGCGGTCGATATAATTGACCGTCGTCGCGGCGAACAACACCCCGACGATCAGCCAGCGGTAACGCCCCGACCGAGGCACCGGCGCCGCCGTCCCTCCGTCCGCGAATGCCTGTGCCATAATCCTCTCCTGTTATCTGCTCTAAAAGCTTCTGATCGAGCAGCCGACGCGGATTTTTCCGTCGAAGATTGCTTCGGCACGCTGGCCCGGCCGAATTTCATGGATACCGGTGATCGCACCCGCGGACACCCATGTCCCGGGTGGAATAGCTATGCCGCGCGCGCGCAGGATGCCAATCAGGAACAACGCCGAGCCGAAGGGACCGTCGAGCATGGCCTCCATCGTCGCGGTGCCGACGGTTTCGCCGTCGATCGCCATTTCGACCGGCATACGGATGAGGTCGGCGTCCTCCCAGTCGGCGATCGACGGGCCGAGGATCAGCCCCTTGTTGTTGCCATAGTCCGACGCGGTGACCGCGGGGCCGTGGCGGTTGATTTCGGGAAAGGGCGAACTCGCGATCTCGATGCCCGTGCGGACGTCGGCAATGCAGCTCTTCACGCTGTCGATATCATAATCGCGCGTGCCGACGTCGCCGAAACAAAGCAGCACCTCCGCCTCGGCCGCGGCGAATCCGTCGGCATAGATAGGCATCGCCGGCTGTTCGGCGGCACCCACGATTTCGTCGGCGAAGATCGGGCCGGTCAGGCGGTTGCCGCCATAGCGGTCGACGAGTTCGGGCGCGATTCGTCCGACCTTCCAGCCGCCAATGCGGCGACCGTCGAGCGCGATCGCGCTGTCCTGGATCGCATAAGCCTCGGCCATCGTCTGCGGCATCGCGCCCGGATAGGCGGTAAGCGGTGTCTTTCGCGCACGCGCGTCGATCAGGGCTCGCGCTATATTCTCTTGGTCGCTTGTCGCCAGCATCTTTCTCATTTCCCTCTTCCGCGATGCGGTGTAAGAGACACCGGTGTCAAAGGCAAGCGAATATCGGATGTATGACAAATAGCTTCGTCCTTTCGGGTGCCGGGCGACGATGACCGGCGTCGGCAAAATCCGTGTGATCCGCGTTCATAACGCGGACAATGTCGCGACCGCGATTGCCGATATCGCTGCGGGCGTGGCGCCCTTCGGCGATAGCGGCCCTCGCGCATCGGTCGCCGTCGAACGCGGGCACAAAATCGCGATCGCACCGATCGCGCGCGGCGCGCCGGTGGTCAAATATGGTTCCCCGATCGGCATCGCGACCGCCGACATCGCGCCCGGCGACCATGTCCACAGCCATAATCTGGCGACCGCGCTCACCGGCGATGGCGATTATCGCTATTCCGCCCCGGCCGAATCCGGCGCCAGGCCGGAGGGGCAGCCCGCGCGAAGCTTTCGCGGCTATGTCCGCGCCGACGGCCGCGTCGGGACGCGCAACGAGATCTGGATCCTGCCGACCGTCGGCTGCGTCGGCAATCTCGCCGCGCGCGTCGCGCGGATCGCGGGCGAGCGCCATGCCGGTCGTGTCGACGGCATCCATGCGTTCAAGCACCCGTTCGGTTGCTCGCAGCTCGGCGACGACCTCGGTCATACGCGCGCGCTCCTCGCCGCGCTCGCGCAGCACCCCAATGCGGGCGGCGTGCTGATCGTCGGCCTCGGGTGCGAAAGCAACCAGCTTGGCGCGCTGCTCGATAGCATTCCTGCCGAACGCCGCGCGCATATCCGCACGCTCTCGGCGCAGGCGGTCGAGGATGACGAGGCCGTCTGCCTCGCGCTGGTCGATGAGCTGGTGGCGGAATGCGCCGATACGCCGCGCACCGACATGCCGCTGGCGAAACTGGTGCTCGGGGTCAAATGCGGCGGCTCGGACGGTCTGTCGGGCCTTACCGCCAACCCGCTCGTCGGGCGCATGGCCGATGCGGTCGCGGCGGCGGGCGGCAAGGTGGTGCTGACCGAAATACCCGAAATTTTCGGCGCCGAACAGCTTTTGATGGACCGTGCCATATCGCGCGCGGTGTTCGACGATACGGTCGCGCTCGTTCGCGATTTCAAGCAATATTTCATCGGCCACGGCGAGCCGGTGAGCGAGAACCCGTCGCCCGGGAACATCGCGGGCGGGATCACGACGCTCGAGGAAAAGTCATTGGGCGCGGTGCAAAAGGGCGGCAAGGTGCCGCTCGTCGATGTCCGGCGCTATGGCGGCGAGGCGGCACTTCCGGGCCTGACCCTGCTTGAGGCGCCCGGTAACGACGCGGTGTCGTCGACCGCGCTGACCGCGGCGGGCGCGACGATCATCCTGTTCACCACCGGCCGCGGCACCCCGCTCGGCTTTCCGGCGCCGACGCTGAAGATCGCATCGAACAGCGCGCTGGCCCAGCGCAAGGCGGGCTGGATCGACTTCGACGCCGGGCAGGTTCTCGGCGCCGGTTTCGATCATGCCGCCGACGTGCTGCTCGACCTGATCACCGCCACCGCGTCGGGCACGCCGACCAAGGCCGAGGCAAATGAGGAACGCGACATCGCGATCTGGAAATCGGGCGTGACGCTTTAGTCCAGCGCCTCGAAGGTGAAGCTCCGGAAACGCGCCTCGCCCGTACCCGCCGAATAAAGGCCGGGGCGCAGCATCAGGAAACCCCCGCGCACATTATGGTGGTATCCCGACACCTCCATGCCGCGGTCGAAGCGAACCCATGTCTTCCCGCCGTCGCCACTCGTGTCATAGGTGACGATATGACGGTCATTGGTGACACGCATCCGCATCCTCGATCCATGCGGGTTGGCGGGCCTCGCGCGCTCGATCCCATATTGATGCGTGACGAAGCGGTCGCCATCAAAGCCGAGCCCGCAATAGAGCCTATTGTCGTAAAAGAGGATCAGCCCTGCGGTGCCGCCCGGCGCGATCTCGATATCGCATTCGAAGCGGTAGGCCTGGTCCCCCGCAATCAGGAGCAAGGGTGAGGAGTCGACCGGCGCCTTGCCGCGCCCTGCTAGGACCAGCGCGCCATCCTCGACGCGTGCACGGCTGCTTTCGTCAGCGGCGGGCTTGAAGAAATTCCATTTCGCGCCGAGCGCAAGCGTCGCGAAATCGTCCGAAAGCGCCATGCCGTGCGGCCCGGCGACCGTGCCGCCCTTCGGTTTCGCGATCGGCTGCGACAGGTCGCCGCCTTTCATGCGGAACCAGCCGTCGTCGGTCCACTCGACGGGATCGAGCAAGGCCTGCCGCCCGAGCGTCCAATAGCCATTTTCATAGCCATGATAGACGCTCCACCAGTCGCCCGCTGGCCCTTCGACCAGCGTCGCATGGCCGCGCGACCACCATTTTTCGGCGGCCGACCTGGTGTGGACGAGGGGGTTGGCGGGGCAATTCTCCCACGGCCCGTGGATCGATTTCGAACGCGCGGCGATCACCATATGCCCCGTCGGCGGACCCGCCGTGCCGCCGACCGCGGTGATCATATAATAATAGTCGCCGTGGCGCGTGATCTTCGGCCCTTCGGGCGCGAAGCCTTCGACGACCCAGTCGGACGGATAGCGCCACGGGTCATAGACATGCTCGGGCTCGCCGACACGTTCGAGGCCGTCGTCGGACAGGCGCACGCGGTCGCCCCCCGACAGGAACAGCCAGCGCGACCCGTCCTCGCCGACCGCATGACCGGGGTCGATATGGTTCGGCAGATTGAGATCGACGGGGTCGCTCCACGGCCCCTCGATCCGGTCGGCCCAGATCACCCAGCTCGTGTTCGGGCCTTTCGTGGGAATATAAAGATAATAGCGGCCCTTGTGCTTCACCAACTCGGGCGCCCACACCGACCCGATATTCTTCGTCAGCGCGGGCCCGACCGGGCGCCAGTTCACCAGGTCGCGCGAATGCCAGATGACCAGCCCCGGATAGGAGTCGAAGGTCGAGAAGGTCATATAATAGTCGGCGCCGTCCTTCAGGATCGACGGGTCGGGATGGTCGCCGGCCATGATCGGGTTGAGGAAGCGCCCGTCGCCGAGGTCGGCCTTGCGCTGGCCGTCGAACCCCGCGGCCCACGCGGGCGCCGGACCGGGCGAAACGCGTGGCGCCGGCGCCATTGCGAAGGCGGAAGGGGCACCGAGGCCACCCAACAGCCCCGCACCGGCCAGTTTCAGCATGTCGCGGCGATCGGTCACATTTTCCTCCTGAAAAAAGAAAGGCCCGGTCCCCGAAATGGAAACCGGGCCTCACCGGGACGAACCCTTTTGCGTCAGATCTTGACGCGCGCGCCGAACAGGAAGGTCCGGCCGTAATGATTATTCTCGTAATTGCGCTCGGCGAAAATATCGTTGAAGCGATAGCGATAATCGTCGGTCAGGTTGGTGCCCTCGACCGACAATTCGATCTGTTCGGTCAGCTGATAGCGGATCGAGGCGTCGACGTTGAACGAGCTGCCATA
Organism: Sphingopyxis sp. PAMC25046; assembly: GCF_004795895.1. NCBI lineage: Bacteria > Pseudomonadati > Pseudomonadota > Alphaproteobacteria > Sphingomonadales > Sphingopyxidaceae > Sphingopyxis > Sphingopyxis sp. PAMC25046. Next base: position 144,436 of record NZ_CP039250.1, on the reverse strand, counting down.
GCCTTCGAAGATATTATTGTTGCCGCTGGTGCTGTCGTTGTAGCCGCTGCGCCACGCCGCCGATGTGCGGATCGAGAATTTGCCGTCGTCATAATAGACGGTGGCGTTCCATGCCCGCTTTGCGAGCCCGAGCAGCGGCTGGGTGTAGGTTTCGGCGGGCTGTGACTCGAGACGGTTGGTGACCGGATTATAGGCCAATGGCCCGGCAACCGTATAATCGACGTCGCTTTTCACGAAGGTCGCATTGCCGAGCACGCCGAAGTGACGAAGCGAATCCGAAAAGACCGAGAAGGGCAGCTGCAACGATAGTTCGACACCCTTCAGATTGGCGCCGGGGCCGTTGCCCGTGGTGCGGAATTCGAACTGGCGGTTCGGGTCGTCGCCGTCGACGACGGCGACATAGGCCGGCGTTCCGGGCGTCAACAGCGACAGCGGCAAGCCGCTCGAAGCATAGGTACCCTGGAGCGAGGTCGAAATCGGGAAGCTTTCGATGTCCTTGGCGAACAGCGCGACCGACGCGATGGCGCCGGGAGCGAAATACCACTCGGCCGCAAGGTCGAAGGTGGTCGCCCGATAGGGATCGAGGAACGGATTGCCCGAAGTGATACGGAAGTTGAACTGGTCGACCGTGCCGCCCGGCGACAGGCTGCCCAGCGTCGGACGGGTGATCACTTTCGCGATCGCGCCGCGCAGGATCAGCGTTTCGGTCGGGTGCAGGTTGAGGTTGAACGAGGGCAACCAGTCGTCATAGGTCCGATCGACCGTGACGAACGTGCCACTGGCAAAGCCCGACGATGACTGATCGGTCTTGGCATAGCGCACCCCGGCATTACCGGTCAGGCGCATCCCCAGCAGGTCGGTCTCGAACTCGGCCATGAACCAGCCGCCATAGGTTTTTTCGGTGACCGCGCGTTGCTGCCCCTCCTGGAGTATGGCGGGGCGATTATAAAGATCGATCAGCGCGGTGCCGGCATCGAGATCCGGCACGACCCAGGCGTTGGTGTTCCCCGCGGGCTGGCCCGCATCGCCGAGGTTGAAGATGTCGGCGATGTCCGACGTGACCGGCAGCCCGTTGGTGCCGGGCGCGCAGGTAAAGGCCGCGCAATAGGTGCTGTCGCGGCTGAACTGGACGGTATCGAAATCGAACTGGCGATAGAAGCCGCCCCCGAGCAGCTTGAACCGGTCGGCAACCTCCCAATCGAAATCGGCAGCAAAGGTCTTGAACTTGTTCGTCTGATACGAGGGGCGATCGCGGAATTCGGCGAGTTCGAACGATGTCGGATCCTCGATTCCGGGGCCGAAGCTGAGCACCGGATATTTCATATTGGTGTAATCGAAGCGATATCCGGTCGCATCGCGATCGTCGAAGGCAAGCGTCGTTTCGATGGGAATATCGGCCTGCGACTTGGAAAAGCCCGCGATCAGCTTCACGCCCAGCGTATCGGTCAGCCGTTGTTCGACGCGGCCCGAAAGCTGGTAGAATTCGGTCTCGCTCTGGCGCGAATAACGTTCGGTGCGGACATAGACATTGTCGAGGTCGGCGGCGATCAGATTATTGTTCGAGTCGATCGTGTAATTCGACAGGTCGATCGACCGTTCGTTGCTGCGCAGCAGCACTTCGCCCCAATATTCGTCGCGCGTCTCCTTGAACCGCGAATAGAGGCCGTCGATCGAAATCTTGGTATTCTCGCTCGGTTCGAACTGGATCGAGGCGGTCGCGCCGAGCCGCGAGCGATCATGGTGGACGAGGCCGTAACGCGGGATGCGCGGGTGAAAGGCTTCGGCGACCTCGATGCAGCCGTCCGAGGGATTGGCGACGAAGTTCGAGCCCGAGAGGCAGGTCACGCCATCGACGCTGCGGAACGGCGCCTGCGCCCAGCGCACCGTGTTGTTGCCCAGCTCGTCGGTGCCATAGTCCGACCAGGCGACCGACGCCGACACCCCGAAGGTGCGATCGGCGTTGGTCCAGGCGATGAGGCCCGCGAGGCGCGGATCGACATCCTTGGTCAGGTCGTTGTAGCGCGCCTGCGCCGAGGCGACGAGCGTCAGCCCTTCCTTGCCGCCCAGCGGATTGCCGGTGTTGAGGTCGACCACGGCGCCGAGCGAACCTTCGTCGAGCGAGGCCGACGCCGTCTTGTGGACGACGAGCGAGGTGAACAGTTCGGACGCGAAAACGTTGAAGTCGAACGCGCGGTCGCGGTTCGCCGAGGCACCGTCGGTCGAGGTCGCGATCGTTTCCATGCCGTTGAGGCGGACGCGGGTGAATTGCGCACCGAGCCCGCGGACGGTGATCGCGCGGCCCTCGCCGGCGTCGCGCTGGATCGAGATGCCCGGGATGCGCTGGAGCGACTCGGCGAGATTCTGGTCGGGGAATTTCGCGATATCCTCTGCGACGATGACATCGACCGCGGAGATCGAATCGCGCTTCTGGTCGAGCGCCTTGTCGAGCGAGGCGCGAAAGCCGGTGACGATAATCTCGTCCTCGGTCGCGACGCCTTCGGCGGCGGGCGCGGCCTCTTGCGCCCAGACGGGCGAGATCGTCAGCGCGGCCAGCGATGCGCCGCACGCCAGCCGGGTCAAAGCGCGAACGCTCCGCATTGCATGAATAGCCATTATCATCCTCCCTTGTGCCCCGTTGCCCCCGCTCGCGCAAGAAATGACACCGGTTACTTTGCTGGACAAAGCGATATGGCGCACCGCTTCATCCGTCGATTTTTCAGAGAGTGAGATTGGCCGCCGCCATGCGCGACGAACCGGATCAGACCCTCTCCCTTGGAAATATTTTCTCGTTGACCGATTGGGGTAACCGGTGTCAGAAAGATTGCGGATTGCGGCGAACATGTCAATACCCCAATGAAAAGGAGAGGTAGGATGGCTAAAAAGCCCTGGATAACCGCGCTTTTTTTAACCCTTTGCCTGTCATCCATCCCTGCGGCGGCGGCCGGCGCTGCGCCGCTGGCCTTCCCCGGCGCGGTCGGTCCCGCAGCGCAAACGCCTGGCGGACGCGGCGGCCAGATCCTGCGCGTGACGACGCTCGCGCCCGACGGTCCGGGGTCGCTGAAGGCGGCGATCGAAACACCGGGGCCGCGTATCATCGTGTTCGAGGTCGGCGGCGTGATCGACATGGGCCGCAAGACGATCGAGATCAGACATCCCTATCTGACGATCGCCGGCCAGACCGCGCCGGGACCCGGGATCACGCTGATCCGCACCGGCATCGACGTAAAGACGCACGACGTCGTGATGCGCCATTTGCGCGTCTACACCGGCGCCGACGGCCAGTCGAAACGCAGCGGCTGGGAAGCCGACGCCTTTTCGACCGTGGCGGCGCAAAATGTCATCGTCGACCATTGCACCTTCCTGTGGGCGATCGACGAAAATATGTCGGCGTCGGGCCCGCGCTTCACCGGCAACAGCGTCGAGGAATGGCGGCGGGGAACGAGCCACAACATCAGCTTCTCGAACAATCTCGCCGCCGAAGGCCTTGCCGACGCGAGCCATCCGAAGGGAGAGCACAGCAAGGGTTCGCTGATCCACGACAATGCGACGGGGATCGTCTTCTATCGCAACGTCTGGGCGCATAATGTCGAGCGCAACCCGCTGATCAAGGGCGGCGCGCAGGCGCTGATGATCAACAATCTGATCTACAACCCGCAGCATCGCGCGGTGCACTATAACCTGATGAACCTCGAATGGACCGGGCACGACTATGTGACGGGGCGGATCACCGCGATCGGCAATGTGATGCGCGGCGGCAACGACACCGATCCCGGCCTGCCCTTCCTGATGCTCGGCGGCGACGGCGATCTCGAATATTATGGCAAGGACAATCTCCACGTCGACCGCCACGGCGAAGCGCTTCCTGAGTTCGGCCGCTATGGCGAGACGCAGGCGAAGCTCATCCGCGCGAAAGCCCCGCTGGCGCCCGTCGACGGTTATACCATCCTGCCGACGCGCGATGTCGAAACATCGGTCCTTTCGAGCGTGGGCGCCCGGCCCTGGGCGCGCGATGCGGAGGAGATTCGCGTCCTCTTCTTCGTCGCCGAGGGGCGCGGCGACGTGATCGACGACGAAAGGGAGGTCAGCGGTTATCCCAAGGTCGAAGCGGTGCGCGCACCCTTTGTCGAACGGGATTGGGACCTCGCGACGATGGAACCGAAATCGGGCCGATACCCCGGCCAGACCGCGCCGATGCCGCAGGAACATCTGTCGGCGCGCGATCGCGCGTCGCGCAGTGAAGCGCAATGACCGCGTTGCTCGCGATCATGCTCGCGGGCGCCGGCGCGCCCGCGATGGTCGTGATCGACGAGGCGGCGACCGTGCGCGAGGAAGCCCCGCCGCACGGCGCGATCGGCCTCTCGACCGCGTGGCGGATCAGCGACGCAGTGCCTGCGCCGCGCAGCTTCGAGTTTCGCAAGCGCGCGCTGCATGTCGGCGCCGCGATCGGCATTCACGCGATCGACCATGACGAGATTTATTATGTCGTCTCGGGCACCGGCGTCGTCCATTCGGACGGCGAGGAGAAGGCGCTGAAAGCCGGGACCGCAGCGTGGCTCTACAAGGGCGCGAAGGTCGGCATCCGCCAGACGGGCGACGAAGAACTGGTACTGATCATCGCCTATCCCAACAAGGCGCCCGCGCCATGACCGTCGATCGCCGCGCGCTGCTGACCGCGAGCCTCGCGCTGCCCTTCGCAAGTGCTGCCGCACGCGCGACTTGGACGCGGCCCGCCGGCCTGGCGCCCGACGACAGCGTGATGCTCTGGCCCGAAGGCCATGTCCGTCCGCCCGCGGGGCTCGTCCAGGCGGTCGTGCAGCGGAGCGAGGATCCGAACGCGAGCGACCGGATGCTGGAAGGCATCACGCGCCCGCGGCTCGACATCTTCCGTCCCGCCCGGCCCAATGGCGCGGCGGTCATCCTCGCGCCCGGCGGCGGCTATCGCTATGTCGTGGTCGACAAGGAAGGTTATGAACTGGCGCGCTGGCTGACGGCGCGCGACGTCACCGTCTATGTCCTCTTCTATCGCCTGCCCGGCGACGGGTGGGCGAACGGCGCCGACGTCCCGCTTGCCGATGCGCAGCGCGCCGTTCGGCTGGTGCGCAGCCGCGCTCGGATCGACGGGATTGATCCGACGCGCGTCGCCTTCGGCGGCTTTTCGGCCGGCGGACAGGTCGCGACGAGCCTGCTCACGCGCTTCGACGCCAAAGTCTATGATTCGACAGACACCGCCGATGCGATGTCGGCACGCCCCGACGCGCTCGCCGCTATCTATCCGGTCGTGTCGATGGACCCGGCGATCGCGCATGCGACGAGCCGCGAGAAGCTGATCGGCACCGATGCCGATGCGGCGCGCGAGAAAGCCTATTCGCCCGAACGCAATGTCCGCGCCGACCAGCCGCCGCTGTGGCTGCTCCACGCCGAGGACGACGATGTCGTGAAGGTCGAGAACAGCGTGCGGCTGCGCGCGGCGACACGCGCGATCGGCGCGCCGGTCGAGGCGCATTTCTTCGAGCGCGGCGGGCACGGCTTCGGGCTGATGAAGACGGCGGGGCTACCCATTGCGATCTGGCCCGAACTGCTCTGGAGCTGGCTCGGCGCGCACAAGATCGTCTAGCTGCCGGGCTGAATGTACGGCACCCGCGCGAACAGCTCACGCTCCCACCGACGCGGGTCATTTTCGACGCGGCTCTCGATATCGAAGATCATCGTTTGCCGTTTCGCCAGACCATAAGCTGGCCAACCCGGATCGCCGGTGCGGGCAAAGCTCACGAAGGCATCCATCACGCGGTCGCTCATCGCCTGCTGCGCGGGCGTCGGATCGGGGATCGTGCCGAAGCTGAGGCCGATATCGTCGGTGTGTTTCGCATCCTCGAAATCGAGCTGGTAGACGAAGGCGGGGGCGCCGGCGCGCGCCCGCGCCTCGGCTTCTTCGACCTGCCCGCGCCAGCTGCGCGCGGCGGTGACGATGCGGTGGAAGAGTTCGAGCGGTTCGGCCCGGGGATAGCGCGCGCGGAATTGCGCGACGACCCACGACGGCCCGATATCGATCCGCATTTCGGGCGCGATGCGCGCCGCGAGATTGTCGAAATCGAGCCCAGCCAGCTGCTTGCTGTCGGGCGAATAAAAGGCGCGCGTTTCCATCACCGTATTACCGAGCATCATCGGAATGGCCAGCGACTGCGGCGCGGCGTCGGGCCAGAAGGGATGGCGCGTCAGATGCGTCATGTCGAGCACCGGTCCCATATATACCGAGCCGCCGAGGATCGGGTCGATCGCCGCCAGCGCGGTTACGAGCTGCTCGACCGGCGCGGTCGCGGGATCGACATTTTTGCCGAGTTTATCGAGAAACGCCTCGGCGCGTCTGGTGGCGTTGAGCGGCCCCGACGCGGTGACCTGCTGCCCGCTCATCGTGATCGCCTTGTGGAACAGGCCTTTCGCGGCCGGCATCGCCATCAGCGTCGCGATCTTCGCGCCGCCGCCCGACTGGCCGAAGACCGTGACATTGCCCGGATCGCCGCCAAAGGCCGCAATGTTCCGCTTAACCCATTGCAGCGCGACGATCAGGTCGAGCTGCCCCGCATTGCCGCTGTCGGGAAAGCGCGGATCGAGGCGCGCGAGATAGAGATAGCCGAGCGCGTTGAGGCGGTGGTTGACGGTGACCACGACGACATCGCCGCGCGCCGCAAGCCTTGTTCCGTCGTTGATCGGGTCGGTAACGCTGCCGGTCGAATAGGCGCCGCCGTGGAAATAGACCATGACCGGGCGCTTGCGCTTCGCCTCGATGTCGGGGGTCCAGACGTTGAGGAACAGGCAGTCTTCGGATTGCGGCTGATAGCGGTCGCCCCTCTGCGGGCAGGCGGGGCCAAAGCGGTCGCCCTGCAGCTGCTCGGCTTTGGTCACCGCGACCGGGGCCGAAAAGCGGCTGGCGCGGGCATAGCGGATGCCCGTGAAAGCCCAGGCCACCCCGTCGCCCGTGCTTCGCCGTTCGCCCGATCGATAGGCGCCGTCGCGGGCCTCGACCCCGCCGAAATATGTTATCGGCGTAATGGAATCGGCCTTGGCGATCACAGGCACGATCAACGACGCCGCGCCTGCGGTCAGCAGCGTGCGCCGCGTCAACCTATCGCCGGACATCGAGCCCGCCGCCGTGGAAGGCGTCGATGTCGGCCTGTCCGAAGCGGCTCGCGTCGCCCGGCAGCGAATGTTTGAGGCAGGTGAGCGCGAGGCCGCTTTGAGCCATCGCCCCGGAATCGCCGCCCGAGCGATATGCGTGCAGCACCCCGGCGGCAAAGGCGTCGCCCGCGCCGATGCGGTCGACGATGCCGGTGACGTCGATCTCGGCGGTCTGATGGCAAGCATCGCGAAGGTCGACGCGCGCCGCGATGCGGTGATGGTCGGCGGTAACGGTGTGCCGGGCGGTCGATGCGATGAGCCGGAGGCCAGGGAAAGCCTCGAAACCCGCCTCGGCTGCCTCGCGCCGCCGGTCTTCGCCGTCGCCGCTGAATTCCTTGCCCAGCACCAGCGAGAGATCGCGGTGGTTGCCGAACAAGATGTCGGCGCTGCCGATCAATTCCGTCAGGACCGAACGCGGGTCGCTGTCCCACGCCTCCCACAGCATCGCGCGGTAATTGCCGTCGAAGCTGACCGGCACGCCGAGCCGCTTCGCCGCGCGCGCCGCGGCGAGCGCGGCTTCGGCCGAACGCGGCCCGAGCGCGGGGGTGATGCCCGACAGGTGGAGCAGGCCGGCGCCCGCGAGCAGGCGGTCGAAATCATAATCCTCGGGTCCCGTCGCCGCGAAGCTCGATCCGGCGCGGTCGTAGACGATCTCCGACGCGCGCAGCCCCGCGCCGACGCTGAGGAAATAGAGCCCCATGCGCCCCGGGTGAAGCGTGACGGCGGTGCAGTCGACGCCCGCGCCGCGCACCGCCGCCACCGCACCGCGACCCAGTGCGTTCGAAGGGACCTTGCTGACCATCGCGCAATCATGGCCGAGATGCGCGAGCCCGATGGCGACATTCGCCTCGGCGCCGCCGACGTGGAGCGCGAGGGCGGGCGATTGCATCAGCAGCTCGTTGCCCGGCGCGTTAAGGCGGATCAGCAGTTCGCCGAAAAAGACGAGTTTACCCTCTGCCATCCCCACTCCGTTCGCCGCCTGCCGCGGTCAGTATCTTACAAAATCAACGCGCGAGCCAGCCGCCGTCGACCGCGAGGATATGGCCCTGCACATAATCCGACGCCGAGGACGCCAAGAACACCGCGGCGCCGCCGATGTCGCTGGGATCGCCCCAGCGCCCCGCCGGGATACGCTCCATGATCTGACGATTGCGCGTCTCGTCGCCTTGCAGCGCGGCGGTGTTGTTCGTCGCGATATAGCCGGGGGCGATCGCGTTGACCTGCACGCCCTTCGCCGCCCATTCGTTCGCGAGCAATTTGGTAAGCCCACCGACTCCTGATTTCGACGCGGTATAGCTCGGCACGCGAATGCCGCCCTGAAAGGTCAGCATCGAGGCGATGTTGATGATCTTGCCCGAACCCCCCTCTTTTTCAATACGCGCGATCATGTGACGCCCGACGCCTTGGCACAGGAAGAAGAGCGTCTTCAAATTGGTGTCCATCACCGCGTCCCAGTCGGCCTCGGTGAAGTCGACCGCGTCGGCACGGCGGATGATGCCGGCATTGTTGACGAGGATGTCGATGCGTCCGAACTCGGCCAATACTGCATCGACAAGCGGCTGCACCGCGCCAACGCTCGACAGGTCGGCGGCGAAATTCTCGGCCCTATGTCCGAGCCCGCGGACCTTGCCGACGGTCTCGTCGGCGGGCGAGCGGCCCGCCGCGGCGATGTCGGCGCCGGCTTCGGCGAGCGCGAGCGCGATCCCCTGTCCGATGCCGGTGTTGGCGCCGGTGACCAGCGCGACTTTTCCCGTGAGGTCGAACATCTTCATCTTCCTACCCTTCGTCATGCCGGGCTTGATCCGGCATCCATTTCGGCGGTGTTGTCCGGACCCCGGATCAGGTCCGGGGTGACGATAATGGTTACGACAGCTGACAGATGTCGAGGACGTTCATGTCGGTATAATCCTGATTCTCTCCCGCCATCGCCCAGATGAAGGCATAGGATTTCGTGCCCGCGCCCATGTGGATCGACCAGGGCGGCGAAATCACCGCTTCCTCATTCTGCATCACGATGTGGCGCGTCGCTTCGCCCTCGCCCATGAAGTGCATGACGCGGTCGGTGTCGACATTGTCGAGTTCGAAGTAGAAGTAGATTTCGCTGCGGCGCTCGTGGATGTGCGGCGGCATCGTGTTCCAGACGCTTCCTTCCTTGAGCACGGTGAGGCCCATGACGAGCTGCGCGCTGTCGCAGACCCCCGGAATGACGAGCTGGTAAATTGTGCGCTCGTTCGATTCGGCGAGGCTGCCGCGGTCGAGCGCATTGGCGTCGGCGATGCCGAGCTTGCGAGTCGTGAACGCCTTGTGCGCCGGGCACGACGCCAGATAATAGCGCGCGCCTTCGCCCGCGAAGGCGACGTCCTTCGCGCCCATCGTCACATAGAGGCAGTCCTTGTTGCCGAGCGTGAAGCTCTCGCCATCGACGGTCACCGTCCCCTCTACCGCCGAAACATTGACGATCGCCAGTTCGCGGCGCTCGAGGAACGGGTGGCCTGCGGCCGACGGCGGCTCGGTCTGCGCCGGCAGCTTGACCGGCGCCGAACCCACCGCGACCCCGCCGATCACGAACCGGTCGGCGTGGGTGTAGTTGAGGACGCATTCACCGGTACGGAACAGATTCTGGATGAGGTAGCGATCGCGCAGCTCGGCATTCGACACCTCCTCCATCATCACGGGGTGGGTGGCGTAATAGGTCTTGGAAAACATGGGATCGCATCCTCGCTCGATATTTCTGGGCTTGCCGCCTTGCTAGTTTTGATGGTAACCGGTGTCAAGAGCTGTTGGCGCGTCCGCCGGGCGGTTGATTTTACGCGTTCGAGCGCCCATCAGCATAGAAAAGCGCGGGTCTGGCCAGAGGCCCCGCAGGGGAAAGAGCGAATATGGCGGCACAAAATAAGGGGCCGGGGGGCAAGCAGCCGACGATCAACGATGTCGCGGCGCTGGCGGGGGTGTCGAAAAAGACGGTGAGCCGAGTGATCAACCGGTCCGAATTCCTGACCGACAAAACGCGCGCGGCGGTCGAAAAGGCAATCGAGCAGCTCGGCTTCGTCCCGAATCCGCAGGCGCGTGCGCTCGCCTTTCGCCGCAACTTCCTGATCGCTTTGCTCCACGACAATCCGAACGCGCAGACCGTGCTAAACTTTCAGCGCGGCGTGCTCGACGCGATCAAGGACAGCGATCTCGCGCTGCTCGTTCGCCCCGTCGACCGCGGATCGGACAAGCTGCTCGACGACGTCCGCACCTTCCTTGAAAAGCAGCGGCCGATCGGCGCGATGCTGCTGCCACCGATTTCGGAGAATGACGATCTCGCCGCGCTCTGCGAGGATCTTGGCGTGCGCTATGTCCGCATCGGGTCGGCGCGGATCGACGATGCGAAGCGCTGCATCTCGTCGAACGATCGCGAGGTGGTCGCCGAGGCGGTGCGCGGGCTCGTCGCGCTCGGCCACCGCCGGATCGGTTTCGTGCGCGGCCCCGTCGGCTTCCGTTCGGCCGCCGAGCGCGAAGAGGGGTTCCGCGAGGCGCTCGCCGAAGCCGGGCTCGATCTTCCCGACGAACTTTATGCGCCCGGCAACTATCGTTACACCGCAGGCATCGAGGCGGGCGAAGCCCTGCTCTCGCTGGCCGAACCCCCGACCGCGGTCTTCTGCTCGAACGACGAGATGGCGGCTGGATTGATGAGCGTCGCGCATGGCAAGGGCATCAAGGTGCCGGGCGAGCTGTCGATCATCGGGTTCGACGACAGCCCGACCGCGACGCATATCTGGCCCGCGCTCAGCACCGTGCGCTGGCCGATCCGCGAAATGGGCATCCGCGCTGCGCAAACGCTCGTTCCCGATTTCCTCGGGCCGGGCGCCAAGGCGGCGGGCGACGAAAGCAATGTGCTCGCCTCGACCTTTGTCGAACGGCAATCGGTCGCCGCACCGCCCGGCCGCTGATCAGCGCCGCCGGCGCGCTATTTGATAATCGTAGAGCGACGGCACCGCGTCGACCGCCTGCCCCGTGCCTTCGATATAGGGCGCCGGCGTGTAGTGGACCCTGATCTTGCGGTTTGCGTGCAGCCCGACGATCCGCTCGCCCGGGCCTTCGAGCCCGCTGGTGATCGCGACGCTGGCGTCGGCGGGGATGCTTTCGGGCATGACAAGCTTCGCGTTCCAGAGCGTGTTGTAGAGGCCGTGCCCCGGTTTCCAGTAAGGCGCGCCGCCGCCGACCCAGAGCTGATACTGCCAACCGTCCTTGCCCTGCTTCGGGTCGATGTGCATTTCGACCTGATCGAACAGATTCTGGTGGTTCGAACCGCTGTGCTGGTCGATGATCGCATCGCGGTCGACGACTGCGCGCAGAAACACCGACCGCGTCGAGCGCGTGTTGATGCTGACCGGATGGACGACCGGATTTTCGACTTTCAAATCCTTGACCAGCACATTGTGGACTGCGCCGACGTGCACCGAATAATGCGCGCTGCGGTCGCCCGTCGTGGTGATGTCAGCGATCGTCAGGCTGGCCGCATTGTCGGTCAATATGCCGCTGTCCGCCCGGTCGATCGTCATATCGCGGATCCAGCCGTCGAAGACGCCGGTCATATATATGCCGTTATAGCCCTGCTCGAGATGATGGCCAAACGCCGGCGCTTTGGGGAATTGCAGCCGCAGATTCTGGATGCCGACGTTGGTCAGATGCGTCCAGTCGGCAACCACCGCGGGCTGGTCGGCGCGGATGTCGTGGAGCAGCGGATCGCCGAGCGTCACAGTCTTGCCCCGGATCGCCACAACGCGCGTCGCCTGCGCGACCACCGGCCGGTCGGGGAAGGTCCAGTGGTGCGAGCCGATCGGCAGATCGGTGTCGCCGTAAAGCGATTTCAGAATCTTGCTCTTCGGCCCGTCGACCGAAAACCATTGCAGCTGGACGACATCGCCGACCTTGAGCTTCGCCGCATTGTCGACCGTCAGCGTGCGGGCGAACTGCTTGCCCGACACGCCGTTTGCGAGCACCGGGTCGCGGACATCCTTCGTCCCGTCATAGGAGACGGGGCGGCTGCCCTCGGGCGCGACATAGATCATCCCGCCGGACCAGGTATATTCGGTGAAAAGATAGTCGATATTATGCTCGGGCTCGACCTGCTGCTTCTTCTCGCGCACCAGATATTCGCGGAGCTCGTCATAATCGTGGCTCTTGTCGATCAGCTTCAGCGGGCGCGGGAACCAGAGTTCGCTGCCGCCAGGACCATCACCCGCGCCGTCGAGAATGATATCGCTGCGCGTGACGCGCAATATTTCGGTGATTTGCGTGCGCCCCTTGGGAAAGCGCAGCGTCACCTTGCCCTTCACCGCATTGGCCGCGGCGAGCGCGCGGAGCACCGCCTTGCTATCGTCGAGCCCGTCGTCGGGGATCGCGCCATGATCGGTCACGTCGATGATTGTCCCGGCATCGGCGGGAAGGGGTGCAAGGCCGAAGCCATAGCCCGCATAACTGAAATCGGGCAGCGGATTCGCTGCCACGGTCGCCGGGTCCGACAGGATCTTGGGCAATTTCGCCGGCTGCGCCTGAGCGGGAAAAATTAGCGCCGCGCCCAGCGCCACAACCGAAACGAGGCGCGCACGCCCTTTACCCAAGATCATCACTCATCCACTCCCTGCGGCCCGGTGGCATGGCGGCGCGCGACCGGCGCCGCCATGCCGGGGACACCTTTTAGAACTTTGCGCGCACGCCGACCGAGAAACGCCGCTCGGACAAGGCATAGCTGTTGAGCGCCGTCGTGTTGAAATTGCTATATTCGCTCGTCGCCGATTTCTTGGGCAGCAGATTCTGCGCCTGTAACGACAGCGCGATATTCTTCGTGATGTCGAGCCCGACCTGTGCATCGAGTTGCGAGCGCGCGCCGATGAAGCTCGGGCGTCCTTGCGAAAATTCGAACACCGCCTCGTCGCGATAATTATAGGCGATGCGCGCCGAGAAGGGTCCCTTCTCGTACAGGCCGACGAGGTTATAGCTGTTCTTCGACACCGCGACGAGCGGGAAGCCGGCATTATCCTCGGCATCCGAATAGGTGTAATTGGCGATCACGCCGAAGCCGTCGAGCGGCGAGGGCAGGAAATCCATGAACTGCTGGATGCCGATTTCGAAGCCCTTGATCTTCGCACTAGCCAGATTTTCTGGGCGCGAGAAGGTGAGTTCGCGCCCCTGCGGGTCGAGCGTCGTATCGATTCCGCTGGTGACGAAGCTCGCGATGAAATTCTTGACGTCCTTGTAGAAGACGGCACCCGAGATCAGCGAGCTTTTCCCCGTATAATATTCGAAACTGATATCGGCCTGCGTCGCGATCGGCGGTTCGAGATTCACATTGCCGCCGGTGACCGACAGATTGGTCGCATTGAAAAAAGTCGAGGGCGCGAGGTCGGCGATCGAGGCACGCTGCATCGTCTGCGATCCCGACACGCGGACGAGGAAATCGTCGGTGACGTTGAAGGCGATGTTCGCGCTGGGCAGCACATTGGTGTAGCGGTTCTTGTCGTTGCGCAGCGTGCTGACCGCGCCGACGTTGACGTATGAGTCGACCGACAGGCGGGTCGACGCGATGCGCACGCCCGCGTTCGCCTTGTAAGGCATGCCCGCGATCTCGCCCTCGCCCGACACCATCAGATAGCCGGCGAGCGTCTTTTCGCTGAAATCATAGTCGCGCTGGAGGTTGGGCAGCAGCGTCGAGCGGCCATCGGGATCGGGGTTCGGTTCGGCCGCCTGCGCGCGGTTGAAAACAAAGTCATAGGTCGGCGCGGTGCTCAGGAAGCTGCGCGGGAAGCTGCCCGGAATATCGGACAGGAAATCGCCAGCATCGATCAGCTTCAGATAGGGTTCGATTTCCTCGCGCGTCGGGGTGACCTGGCTACGGAAGGCGTTCGAACGCGCGTGGAGATCGGTATAGCGCACCCCCGCGGCGATCGTGACCCCGCTGCCAGTCTCGTAGCTGACGTCGAGCTTGCCCGTCCATTCCTCGAGCAGGCCGAGCAGGCGGTTGCTGCGCACGCCGTTGTTCGCGGGATTGTACGAGGCGTAATCGGTCGGGTCGAACGTCCCGCCGAGCGTCAGCGACGGGACCGTCTGGTCGCGAAAATCGAACGCCCCGGGCACCGCGGCGATGCCTTGCAGCGTGATAATCTGGATCGTCTGGTCGATCGTGCCCTTGCTGTAATAGCCGTCGGCCTCGACCGTCAGCCCGTTGTCGCCCTCATATTTGCCGTTGAGGCCGTAGAGAAAGCTTTCGGTCGGCTCGTTGCGGATCTGCCCCGCGGTTGTGACGGTGCCGTTCGCATTGCCCGCGACCACCATGCCGTCCTCGACGACCGCATTCGTCACCGGATTGGTGCCGGTGGGCAGGCGGAAGGCAAAGAAATCCTGACGGCGCCCGGTTTTGAGCTTCGAATAAAGCGCGTCGGCGGTGACCGTGAACTCGGGCGTCACCGAGAACTGGACCGCGCCGTTGAGCCCGAGCCGCGAGCGGTCGACGGTGAATTGTTCATATTGGAGCAGCACCGGCGTCTGCTGGACGGTCGTCGTCCCGCCGGCGGTGTAGTTGCGGTCGAGGAAATTGTTGCGCTCGAACGCCTGCGTCGTCGAGGTGCGCTTCTGATATTCGCCCGCGAGCATGACGCCGATGCGGCCGTCGGCGAACTTGGTCGTCGCGAAACCGGTGATCGCGGGTTCGAACTTGTCGCTATTCTCCGAATAGACGCCCTGCGCGCGCAGCGAGACCGTGGGCTCCTTGAACGATAGCGGCTTCGGCGTGACGAGGTTGACTGTGCCACCGAGCCCGCCCTCGGCCTGGCTCGCGAGCGGCGATTTGCGCACTTCGAGGCGCCCGAACAGACTCGACGGCACCGAGTCGAGCCCCGACGAGCGGCCGAGCTGGTCGTTCTCGGGCGGCGACAGCCGCGCCGACCAGCCGAGAAGCGTGCGGCCGTCCACCTCGACGCGGACCTGCTGCAGCCCGCGCACCGACACCGACTGGCCTTCGCCGAACACGCGGGTGATCTGGACGCCGGTGACGCGCTGCAGCGCCTCGGCGACGTTCGCGTCGGGAAGCTTGCCCACATCCTCGGCGGTGATGACATCGAGCACCTGATCGGCTTCGCGCTTGATGTCGGCGGCCTGCTCGAGCGAGGCACGGATGCCGGTCACGACAATCGCATCCTCCTCCGCCGGCGCGCCCGCTGCGTCCTGCGCATGAGCCGGCATCATCGCCAGCGCGGCCAGCGACGCTCCGCCCGCAAGCTTCGCCACTATACCGATGCCCCGTCTTGCCTGAATAGCCATATCCATCCTCCCACCCGGGCGCGGGGGGGCTTGCCGCCCGAGCGCCCGTTTTCCACGGATTGCGACCAATGCCGCCTTTCGGAGCCATTCGGTCGCCCATCTATTTCTCTTTCGTTGTCCGGCTTTGGTAACCGGTGTCACGATGATGCGGGCAAGAGCGAGCCACTGTCAAGCAAAAAATTGTATGACAACTATCCCATTAGTATGACAACCTTGGGCCGCGATTGGCTTGTCGACCGCCGGTTAGAAAAATTGTCGCAAATTGTCGCATCGCGCCCAGAGGGCTTGCCAGCGCGGGGGCAATCGGCTGAATAGGCGCAAAACTCCCCCGTTCCGATTTGAAACGAGATAACCCCATGCTGGACAAGAGGCCGCTGCTTCGTGCCGGAGCCCTGTGTGCCATCGCGCTGTCGCTTGCCGCCTGCTCCGCCGGAGAGGAGAAGGGCGGCCGCAGCGCGCCCGAAGTCGGCTATGTCACCGTCGCGGTCCAGCCGGTGCCCATCACGACCTCGCTCGGCGGACGCACCGTCGCTTTCGAGACTAGCGAAGTGCGCCCGCAGGTGAACGGCCTGATCCGCCGCCGGCTGTTCACCGAAGGAAGCTTCGTGCGCGCCGGCGCGCCGCTCTACCAGATCGACGCGCGCCTTTATCAGGCGGGGGTCGATCAGGCGGCCGCGAACCTCGCGAGCGCGCGAGCGAGCGCACAGGCGGCCGACGAACGCGCGCGCCGCCTCGAACCGCTCGCCAGGATGCAGGCGGTCGCCGAACAGGATTATACCGACGCGCTCGCCCAGGCGCGGATGGCGCGCGCCGCTGTCGCGCAGAACAGCGCCGCGCTCGAAACCGCGCGCATCAACCTGCGCTTCGCAACGATCACCGCGCCGATCAGCGGCCGCATCGGCCGATCGCTCGTGACGCCGGGCGGGCTGGTCAGCGCGAGCCAGGCGACCCCGCTCGCGGTGATCCAGCAGACCGATCCGATGTTCGTCGACATGCAGCAGTCGAGCGCCGAGCTCACCACGCTGCGTCAGGCGATCGAAAGCGGCGGAGTCGACGCCGGCAGCACGTCGGTGCGCCTGCGCCTCGAGGACGGCAGCAATTATGGTTTTGCCGGGACGGTCCAGTTTTCCGACGTCACTGTCAACGAGGCGACCGGCACGGTGACGCTGCGCGCGCGTTTTCCCAACCCCAAGGGCGTATTGCTGCCCGGCATGTTCGTCACCGCGATGTTCGACCAAGCGGTGAACCCGTCGGCGATCCTGCTGCCGCAGGCGGGGGTGCAGCGCGATTTCGACGGCTCGGCCTTCGTCTATCTTGTCGGCAAGGATAACAAGTCGGTGCGGCGCAAGATCGTCGCCGACCGCACCTCGGGCGCCAACTGGGTCGTCACCGACGGGCTGAAACCCGGCGATCGCGTGATCACGCAGGGGATCAGCAATCTGCGGCAGGGCGCGACGATCCGGCCGGTACCCGCGAACAGCCCGCAGCGCGTGGGGCCACCGAAAGGCGCGGCGGCCGGGACGAAGGGCAAGTAGCGCCGCATGTCGCGCCTTTTCATCAATCGGCCGATCTTTGCCTGGGTGCTGGCGATCATCGTCATGCTCGGCGGCTTGGGCGCGCTCTTTTCGCTGCCGATCGAGCAATATCCCGACATCGCACCGGCGCAGGTCAATATCCGCGCGAGCTATCCAGGCGCGTCGGCCGAAACGATCGAAAACAGCGTCACGCAGGTGCTCGAACAGCAGCTGACGGGGATCGACGGCCTTCTCTATTTCAGCTCGCAATCGAGTTCGCGCGGACGCGCGGACATCACAGCGATCTTCGAAAAAGGCACCGATCCCGACATCGCGCAGGTGCAGGTGCAGAACCAGATCCAGTCGGCGATCTCGCGCCTGCCGCAACAGGTGCAGGCGCAGGGCGTGCGCGTCACCAAGTCGAACTCGGACACGCTGCTGCTCGTCGGCGTCTATGACACCACCGACACCCGGTCCTTCCCCGATGTCGCCGATTTCCTGTCGTCGAACATTCAGGATCCCTTGTCGCGCGTCGACGGGGTCGGCGAGGTCAATGTGTTCGGATCGCCGCACGCGATGCGCATCTGGCTCGATCCGCGGCGTCTCACCGCCGTGTCGTTGATGCCAAGCGATGTGATATCGGCGATCACCGCACAGAATAGCGAGGTCGCGGCGGGCGACGTCGGCGGCCTGCCCGCGCCCGAAGGCCAGATGCTCAATGCGACGGTGACCGCCCAGTCGCGAATGCAGACCGTCGAAGAATTCGAGAATATCGTCCTGAAGACGCTGCCCGACGGATCGACGGTGCGCATCAAGGATGTCGCACGGGTGGAGATCGGCGCGGAGAGTTACAGCGCGATCGTCCGTATCAACGGGCATCCCGGTGCCGGCATGTCGATCTCGCTTTCGCCGGGGTCGGACGCACTCGAGACCGCCGACCGGGTCAAGGCGCGGATGGAGGAACTCGCCGCCGATTTCCCCGACGGCCTCACCTACTCTTACGCGAATGATGCGACCGCCTTCATCAAGCTGTCGGTCAGCGAGGTGCAGAAATCGTTGTTCGAGGCGATCCTGCTCGTCATCCTCGTGATGTTCGTCTTCCTGCAAAGCTGGCGCGCGGTGCTGATTCCAGCGATCGCGGTCCCGGTCGTGCTGCTCGGCACCTTCGGCATCTTCTATATATTGGGCTTCAGCATCAACACGCTGACCCTGTTCGGCCTGACGCTCGCGATCGGCCTGCTCGTCGACGACGCGATCGTCGTGGTCGAGAATGTCGAGCGATTAATGGAAGAAAATCCCGGCATGTCGGCGCGCGAGGCGACGATCCAGTCGATGAAGGAGTTGCAGGTCGCGCTGATCGCGATCGCGCTCGTGCTGTCGGCGGTGTTCCTGCCGATGGCCTTTTTCGGCGGGTCGACCGGCGTCATCTACCGGCAATTCTCGGTCACCATCATCTCTGCGATGATGCTGTCGGTGCTCGTCGCGCTGATCCTGAGCCCCGCGCTGACTTCGACCCTGCTCAAACCGAAGAATCATGGCGACGCGGCGTCCGGCGGCGGACGCTTTCCGCGCGTCCATGCTTTCCTCGAACGCGCGAAAAACGGCTTCAACACGCGCTTCGACCACTCGGTCGAACGCTATGTCGGAAGCGTGACCAAGGTGGTCGACCGCAAATGGCTCTTCCTCGGCATCTATCTGCTGTTGCTCGCCGCGCTCGCTTTCCTCTTTCTCCGCCTGCCGGGCGGCTTCCTGCCCAACGAGGATCAGGGGCGCGTTTCGGTACAGTTCCGCCTGCCCGCCGGCGCTACGCAGGCGCGCACGCTCGAAGTGCGTGACGAAATCGAAAAATATCTGCTGACGCAGGAGAAAGCGAACACGCAGACGCTGTTCCTGATCGCGGGCGGCGGCGGCGGCGCGGCGGCGGGCCAGAACACCGGCCAGGGCTATGTCAACCTCACCCATTGGGACGACCGGCCGGGCAAGGAAAATACCGCCGATGCGATTGTCGATCGCGCCCGCAAGGCGCTGAGCGGCCTGCGCGATGCGCAGATTTTCGCGCTCGTCCCCGGCGCGGTGCGCGGTCTCGGCGATTCGTCGGGCTTCACGATGCAGCTCCAGAACCGCAGCGGGATGAGCCACGCCGAATTCGCCGAAGCGCGCGACCGCCTGCTCGCGATGGCAAACGATAATCCGAAGCTCACGTCGGTGCGCCTGTCCGATCTGCCCGACGTCGCCACGCTCAAGATCGACGTCGATACGCAGCGGCTGACCGCCTATGGCATCGACAATGCCGATGTGAATTCGACGCTCGCGACCGCATGGGGCGGCCGCTACGTCAACGACTTCATCGACAAGGGGCGCGTCAAGCGCGTCTATGTGCAGGGCGATGCCCCCTATCGCGCCAAGCCCGAGGATCTGGGCCAATGGTTTGTCCGCTCGGCCGACGGCGAAATGTCGCCCTTCTCGGCCTTTGCCCGGACCGGCTGGTCGACGACGCCGAGCAGCAGTTCGCGCTTCCAGGGCGTGCCCGCCTTCGAAATCTCGGGTCAACCCGCCGCCGGCACCAGTTCGGGCGAGGCGATGGATGAAATGGAGCGCATGGCGGGCGAAATTCCTGGCACCAGCGTCGCCTGGTCGGGTTCTTCCTATCAGGAACGTCTCTCATCGGGACAGGCGCCCCTGCTTTACAGCCTTTCGCTGCTCGTCATCTTCCTCTGCCTCGCCGCGCTCTACGAAAGCTGGTCGATCCCGATCGCGGTGCTGTGCGTCATCCCCCTGGGCTTGATCGGCGCCGTATTCGCGGTGAATCTGCGCGGGCTCGAAAATGACGTCTACCTCCAGATCGGCCTTCTCACGACGATGGGACTCGCGGCGAAAAATGCGATCCTGATGATTGAATTCGCCGAGCAGGAGGAGCGCAAGGGCAAGCGCGTGATCGAAGCCGCCGTCGAGGCGGCGCGCATCCGCCTGCGCCCGATCCTGATGACAAGCTTCGCCTTCATTTTCGGCGTGCTGCCGCTCGCAATCGCGACCGGCGCCGGCGCGAACAGCCGCGTCGCAATCGGTACCTCGGTGATCGGCGGCATGCTCACCGCCGCCTTCCTCGCGATCTTCTTCATCCCGCTCTTCTTCGTGCTCGTCCGCCGCGGCGTGCGCGACGGCCTTGCGGCGGCGCGGGCACGCTTCGGCAAGAAGAAGGGCGAAGGCCCGGCGGAGGTGCCGGCATGATCCGCGCCCTGCTCCTGACCGGCACATTAATGCTCGCCGGCTGCTCGCTCGCGCCGAAGACGGTGCTGCCGACGCCGCCGGTCCCGCAAAGCTGGCCTGCCGGCGACGCCTATCTGCTGCAGAGCGAAGCGGCGCTGCCGATCCTCTCCTACAAAAGCGTCTTCACCGATCCGCGGCTTCAGACGCTGACCGAACAGGCGCTCGTCAACAATCGCGACCTGCGCATCGCCTACGCCAATGTCGCCGCGGCGCGCGCGCAGGTACGCGTCACGCGCTCGGCGCAATTCCCCGAACTCGGCGTGACGGCTGGCGCGGGCTATTCGGATGGCGGCGGCAGCGGCAACGGGAATGGTAGCGGCGATTTCTCGCTGCGCGGCGGCGTCACCGCATTTGAACTCGACCTGTTCGGCCGCCTAGCCAATGCGACCGAGGCCGACCGCAATCGCGCGCTCGCGACCGAGGCCGCCTCGCGCACCGTGCGCCTTGCGCTGATCGCCAGCCTCGCCGACGCCTGGGCGAGCTATGCCGCCGACCGCGACCTGCTCAAGATCGCCGAGGATACCGCCGCCAATGCACGCGAAAGCGTGCGGCTGACCAAGGCGCGGCTCGACGGCGGCGTCGCCCCGCGCACCGACCTCCGCCAGGCCGAACAGATTCTCGCGACCGCCGAGGATTCGATCGCGCAGCAACGGACCGCGCTCGCGCAGGACGAAAATCTCATCCGCCTCCTCGTCGGCGGCGACGTCGACCGAGCGCTGTTGCCCGCCAGCCTGACCGACGTCACGCCGTCGGTCGTGGCGCTGCCCGCCGGGGTCAGCTCCGAAATCCTGCTCCGCCGCCCCGATGTGATCGAGGCCGAATATGGCCTGCGCGCCGCCAACGCCGACATCGGCGTCGCGCGCGCGCGGCTCTTCCCGTCGATCTCGCTCACCGGGCTGCTCGGCTTTGCCAGCAACGCGCTTTCCAGCCTGTTCGACAGCGGCTCGTTCAACTGGTCGGCGGGTGGCGATGCGACGGCGACGATTTTCGACGCCGGCGGGCGCCGCGCGGGGGTTGCGGTCAGCGAGGCCCAGCGCGATGCCGCGCTCGCGGGCTATGAAGGCGCGATCCAGACCGCCTTCCGCGAAGTTGCCGACGCGCTCGCGGTGCAGGGAACGATTTCCGAACGCGTGCGCGCCGCCGCGGCGAATAGCGAAGCCGCCGCCGATACCGCGACGCTAACCGACGCGCGCTACAGGGGCGGGGTCGACAGCTTTCTTTCCAGCCTCGACGCGCAGCGCAGTCTCTATTCGGCGCGGCGGAGCGAAATCGCGACTCAATTGCTGCTCGTCCAAACGCGGATCGCGCTGTTCCGCGCCTTGGGCGGTGACAGCAGCGCGGGAAGCCAACCCGCACCCTGATATCTTCGTCATGCCGGACCCGATCCGGCATCCACTGCGACGGCGCAAGATGGATTCCGGGGCGACGATCTCGGCGACGGCTGACTCTCCTTGACAATCGCCCCCGTTCGCACGCTAATAGAACATATCAGGAACAAATGATGCGCGAGTCGTCTCACCCTCTCGCCGGGCTGCGCCAACGCATCGCCCGGATAGCCGCCAGTGGCGGATTCGAAAGCCGTCCGGCCAAGGGCTGGCTGGCGAGCGGCCACGCGCCCTTCGACGACGCGCTCGGCGGTGGGCTCGCGTTAGGGCGCACCCATGAATTTTTCGCCGCCGACGCGCTCGATGCAACGAGCGCCGCCGCCTTCGCCGCGCTGATCGCGCTGCGCACGCCGGGCAAGGCGCCACTGATCTGGCTGCGCACCGCCGACGCGAACAAGCGCAGTGGCCGCATCTATGCTCCCGGCATCGCTGAACTCGGTGGCGATCCCGATCGGCTGCTCCTCGTCGAAGCAGCCGATCCCAAGATGCTGCTCGCCTGCGCGAACGATGCGATCCGCTGCACGGGATCGGCGGCGGTGATCGTCGAAAGCTGGGGGAAATTCCCTTTGCTCGATCTGACCGCAGGTCGCCGCCTCGCGCTTGGCGCGCGCGATGCGGGTACCACTCTGCTGATGCTCCGCCTCAATGCCGTGCCGACGCCGAGCGTCGCCGAAACCCGCTGGAGCGTCGCCGCCGTGCCCTCGCACGCGCTCGAAGCCAATGCTCCCGGTGCGCCCGCCTTCGACCTCGAACTGCTGCGCTGGCGCGGCGGCCCCGCGGGGACGCGCTGGCGACTGGACTGGAACCATGACGAGAAATGCTTCGGAGAAGCGGCGCTATCTGGCGCTCTTCTTCCCCTTCCTGCCCGCCGAGCGATGGCTTCGCACGGCGCTGCGGCCGCCTGACGCCCCGCTCGTCTTCGCCGAGAAGGCGCGCGGTGCGATGCGCCTCGCGAGCATCGATGCGGCGGCGCTCGCGGTGGGGCTGCGGCCCGGCATACCGCTCGCCGACGCGCGCGCGCAGGTCGGCGAGCTTATGGTCGTGCCGCACGATCCGGTACTCGATCAGGACTGGCTCGACCGGCTCGCACAGGGCTGCGCGCGCTACACGCCGCTCGTCGCGCTCGACCCACCCGACGGGCTGATCCTCGACATCGCGGGCGCCGCGCATCTCTTCGGCGACGAGGCAGGGCTGGTCGCCGACGTCGAGATGCGCCTCGCGCGCCTTGGCATGACGCTACGCCACGCGCTCGGCCCCACCGCCGACGCCGCGCGCGCGCTCGCGCGTTATCAGTCGCGCCCCGCTCCCGACGAAGCCAGCGCGATTCGCCGCCTGCCCGTCGCCGCGCTCGAACTCGAGCCCGATTCGACGACCGCGCTCGTCCGCGCAGGGTTGAAGACGATCGGCGACCTTGCGAGCCGCCCGATGGCGAACCTCGCCGCGCGCTTCGGCGCCGATGCCGCGATGGCGCTGCGCCGCATATTGGGCGATTCGCCAAGCCCGCTCGATCCGCGCGTCGCCCCGCCCCCGGTCGCCGCCGAACGCCGCTTCGCCGAGCCGCTCGGCAGCACGGTACACGCGACCAAAGTCCTCACCGAACTCGCCGCCGAAGCCATTGAGGAGCTTGGCGAACGCGGCAAGGGTGGGCGCCATTTCCGCGCGACCTTCTTTCGCAGCGACGGCCTCGCGCGGACGATCGCGATCGAGACCGGGCACCCGACGCGCGACGCCGGCCTCGTCATGCGCCTGTTCGCCGAGCGCATGGACGGCCTCGCCGACCCGCTCGACCCCGGCTTCGGTTTCGACATGATCCGCCTCGCGGTGCCGCGGCTCGAAGCGCTCGGCGCGAGCCAGCTGGGGCTCGAGGGCGGTGCAATCAAAGAGGCCGCGATCGACGAGCTTGCCGACCGGCTCGCGACGCGGCTCGGGCGCGGGCGGGTGCGTCGGCTGCGCCCCGCCGACACGCATATCCCCGAACAGGCACAGCTCGAACTGCCCGCGATCGACGCGCCCGCGCCGCTGCCCTGGCAGGTGCCCGAGCCCGGCGAGCCGCCGACGCGTCCCTTCCACCTCTTCGACCCGCCGCAGCCGATCGAGGTGATTGCCGAGGTCCCCGACGGCCCGCCGCAGCGTTTCCGCTGGCGCCGTGCCTTTCACGCGATCCGCCGCTACGAAGGCCCCGAACGCATCGCCGCCGAATGGTGGCGCCGCCGCGACAATGGGGGGCTGACGCGCGACTATTACCGCGTCGAGGATGCGCAGGGCCGCCGCTTCTGGCTCTTCCGCCACGGCCTTTACGACGAAAAGCCCGACCCGCGCTGGTATATCCACGGGGTTTTCGCATGAGCGATGCGGTCGATCCCGCGCCTGAAACGGGCTTCGCCGAACTGGTCGCCGCGACCAACTACAGCTTCCTGCGCGGCGCCTCGCATCCCGCCGACATGGTTGCGGAAGCGCTGGCGCTCGGCATGAAAGGCATCGGCATCGCCGACCGCAACAGTGTCGCAGGGGTGGTGCGGGCGTGGTCTTTTCTGAAAGATTTGCAGGTCAGGGAACCCGAGATGGTGGACGGTTTCCGGCTGGTGGTCGGCGCCCGGCTCGTCTTCGCCGACGGCACCCCCGATATCGTCGCCTATCCGGTCAGCCGCCACGGCTGGGGCCGGCTGACGCGTCTTCTGTCGACCGGAAACCTGCGCGCGCAAAAGGGCGACTGCATTCTCCATCTCGAAGACCTGCTCGATCATTGCGACGACCTCCTCCTCATCGCGATGGAAGGCGACGAGGAACTGCTCCGGACCCTCAAAAGCAAACGGCCAAAATCACTCTGGTTGGCCGCCATGATGCCACGATCGGGCGCCGATGCGCGCCGGCTGGCCGAACTCCAACGCCTGTCGGCGGCAACCGGCGTTCCCCTGCTCGCGACCAACGACGCTCTCTACGCAACCAAGGGACAACGCCCGCTTCACGATATCATCACCTGCATCCGCGAGGGTACGACGGTCGCGAAGGCCGGCAAGCTACTTCGTGCCAATGGCGAGCGTTATCTGAAAACGCCCGCCGAGATGAAGCGCCTGTTCGAGGGTTATCCGAAGGCAATCGAAGCAAGCACAAGGCTGCTCGCACGCATCGGCTTTCGCCTCGAGGACCTGCAATATGAATATCCGCACGAGCCGGTCCCGCCGGGATGGAAGCCCTTTCCCTATCTGCACCATTTGGTGAAAACCGCAGCCGAGGAGCGTTACCAAACGCCGCTCCCGCCGAAAGTCCGCAAGCTGCTCGCCGACGAGCTGCGGCTGATCAAGAAGCGGCGCTACGTCTATTATTTCCTGACCGTCTACGATCTCGTCCGCTACGCCCGGTCACAGCAACCGCCGATCCTGTGTCAGGGCCGCGGATCGGCCGCCAATTCGATCGTCTGCTTCCTGCTCGGCGTGACCTCGGTAGACCCGATGAAGCACGACCTGCTCTTCTCGCGTTTCGTGTCGGCCGAGCGCGACGAGCCCCCCGACATCGACGTCGACTTCGAACATGAACGGCGCGAGGAGGTTATCCAATATATCTATGATCGTTATACGCGCGATCGCGCCGCGATCGCCGCGACCGTCATCCATTACCGCCCGCGCAGCACGATCCGCGAAGTCGGCAAGGCGCTAGGGTTCAGCGAGGATGTCACTGCCCGACTCGCTGATACGAGCTGGGGCAGTTGGGGCGACGAGGTACCGGTCGAGCGGCTCGTCGAAGCCGGGCTCAATCCGCATAATGGCGAGATCGAACGGCTGCACCGGTTCGTCGGCGAATTGCTTAAAGCACCGCGTCATTTGTCGCAGCATGTCGGCGGCTTCATATTAACCGAAGGACGGCTCGACGAACTCGTCCCGATTCACAACGCCGCGATGGAGGATCGAACCTTCATCGAATGGGACAAGGACGACATCGACGCACTGGGACTGATGAAGGTCGACGTGCTCGCGCTCGGCATGCTGACCTGCATTCGCAAATGCTTCGACCTGATGCGCGAGCATAGCCTTGGCGATCACACGTTGGAAGTCGACATCGATTGTGACGATCCGGAAGTCTACGGCATGCTGCAAAAGGGCGACAGCATCGGCGTGTTCCAGGTCGAAAGCCGCGCCCAGATCAACATGCTTCCGCGCCTCAAGCCGGAGGTCTTCTACGATCTGGTGGTGCAAGTGGCGATCGTCCGCCCCGGCCCGATCGAGGGCGACATGGTCCACCCCTATCTACGCCGCCGCAACAAGGAGGAACCGGTCGAATTTCCGGAACCCGCGCCACCTAATCCGCCTGATGAACTGCATGATGTCTTGGGTAAAACCTTTGGCGTTCCGCTGTTTCAGGAGCAGGCGATGAAACTCGCAATGGTTGCAGCGGATTTCAGTCCCGAGGAAGCCAACGGCCTGCGCCGCGCGATGGCGACCTTCCGAAACGTCGGCACGATCGAGAATTTCCGCGAGAAGATGATCGGCGGAATGGTCCGACGCGGATACACACAAGATTTTGCCGAACGCTGTTTCAAACAGATTGAGGGCTTCGGCAGCTATGGCTTTCCCGAAAGCCACGCGCAGTCCTTCGCGCGGCTCGTCTATGTCTCCTCGTGGATCAAGCATTACCACCCCGCCGTCTTCGCCTGCGGCATCCTCAATTCGCAGCCGATGGGCTTCTATGCCCCCGCGCAGCTCGTGCGCGATGCCCGCGAACATGGGGTCGAGGTGCGCGCGGTCGATGTGAATGCGAGCGGCTGGGACAACAGCCTCGAGCGAAAGGACGACGGCAGCCTCGCGCTGCGGCTCGGCTTTCGGCAGGTCGACGGGTTTCGCGAAGAGTGGGCGAAACAGATTGCATACGCACGCAACACGCCCTTCGCCTCGGTCGAAGAGCTCGCGCGCCGCGCTAACCTGCCGTCGCGCGCGCTCCGCCTGCTCGCTGATGCAGATGCCTGCCGGTCGATGGGGCTCGACCGGCGTCCCGCCTTGTGGGATGCACGGCGGGTGCGGCAGGGGGTGTTGCCGCTGTTCGGTGCGGCCGGAGCAAACGAGCTCGGCGCCGAGGAGGATGCCGAACTGCCGCCGACGCCGATGGTCGAGCATGTGCTCACCGATTACCAGACGACGCGGCTGTCGCTGAAGGGCCATCCGATGGCGTTCCTGCGCCGCGAGTTCGCGCGCGAGGGCGTGCTGAGCGCCACCCAGGTCGCCGCCGCGAAGAATGGCGCGATCGTTCGCACCGCGGGTGTCGTGCTGATCCGCCAACGCCCGGGCAAGGGCAATGCGATCTTCATCACGCTCGAGGATGAGGGCGGCATCGTCAACATTTTGCTCTGGGCGCGTAATTTCGAACGGTATCGCCGCGCCGTCATGGCGTCGCGGCTCATGCTTGCCGAGGGCGAGGTGCAACGGAGCAAGGAAGGGGTGATCCACCTGATGGCGACGCGGATCGTCGACCGCACGGCGATGCTCGATACGCTAGGG
This sequence comes from Sphingopyxis sp. PAMC25046, assembly GCF_004795895.1. NCBI lineage: Bacteria > Pseudomonadati > Pseudomonadota > Alphaproteobacteria > Sphingomonadales > Sphingopyxidaceae > Sphingopyxis > Sphingopyxis sp. PAMC25046. Next base: position 117,307 of record NZ_CP039250.1, on the reverse strand, counting down.
AGCGACCGGCGCTTCGATCCCGACGTCTGCCGCGCCGACGAGGTCCGGCATCCGCAGCCGCCGCGCGGGCATGCGGCGCAGCACGGCCATCCGCGCAACGTCCGCATCCTGCCCAGATCGCGCGATTTTCATTGATGGATCGTTTTCCGGCTGACGCCGGAGGCGGCACCGGCCCGCTCCCCCACCCGGCCTCCCATAGAATACTATGTCGGGAGGCCGGGTGGGGGAGCGGGCCGGTGCCGCGCCTTCGCGCAAAAAGATGATGCCCCGGCTGTGGGGGCCGGGGCATCGGATCAGGCTATCTAAGGGACCAACCGAATATAGCCTGAAATTTTCGCTAAGCTTAGCGGAGCAGGTTCATCACGCCCTGCGAGCTCTGGTTCGCCTGGGCGAGCATCGCGGTCGATGCCTGCGCCAGGATGCCGGCGGCCGCGAGGTTCGTCGATTCGACCGAGAAATCGGCGTCTTCGATGCGCGACTTCGATTCCGACAGATTCGTGACGCTCGACGTCAAATTGTCGACAGCCGACGACAGGCGGTTCTGCTGGGCACCGAGGTTGGCGCGTTCGGTAGCGACCGTGTCGATCGCCGTGTCGAGCGTCGCAAGCGCGCCCTGCGCACCCGCCGCGGTCGAGAAGTCGAGCGCGTCGACGCCAAGCGCGGCAGCCTGCAGATCGGCAACCGTGATGTTCACGACCTGGCCGGTATCGAGACCGGTCTGGATGTCGAAGCCCGCGGCAACACTGCCGTCGAGCAGCACATTGTCGTTGAAGGTGGTGCGGGTCGCGACGTCGCCGATCTGCGAAATCAGCGCGGTAACTTCTTCCTGCACCAGCGTGCGGTCGTCGTCGCTCAGCGTGCCCGTCGAGGCCTGCATCGCCAGTTCACGCATACGGACGAGGATGTCCGAGATGCTGCCGGCGGCGCTGTCGGCGGTCTGGGCAAGCGAAATGCCGTCGTTGGCATTGCGGATCGCCTGGGTCAGGCCGCGGGCGCTGGCGTCCATGCGGGTCGCGATGGCGAGGCCGGCGGCGTCGTCCTTCGCGCTGTTGATGCGCTTGCCGCTCGACAGGCGTTCCATCGCCTGCGACTGCATTTGGCTTGCGACACGCGAGTTGTTCTGGGCGCGAAGCGCGCTCACATTGGTGTTGATGACAGTCATCTTTGTTCCTTTCCGGCCTCGATGGCCATTCCCGTGATGTGAGGGCTCGAGGAGCGGTCACGAAGCCAGTAACGGCGCCCCGCGGCAGCGCTTAAGCCCGGCGCGTCAAAAAAATGCCGAAAGTCGCCCACAGGCCAGGCAATTCTCATTTAAACTACTGAAAATATTATATATATATTTTTGGCACGAGCTTTGCATCCTTCTTTGTGCGTGCGGCAGACCGCCGCGCAACAGGACGGATGAAGAAGCAATGAGCACGATTGACCCGAGCCGGCTGCTGCAGATGCGCAGTTCGATCCTCAATCAGAACCAGGCGTTGCAGCGCGCCGCGGGCCGCGGCGGGATCGGCGCGGCCGAAGGCGGCGTCGAGGGCGCCGGCGGCGCTCCCGATTTCGGCGCCGCGATCAACAATGCGCTCCAGCAGGTGAATGCCCAGCAGACGAAGGCGAGCCAGATCACCGAAGCCTATGAGCGCGGTGACACGCACGACATCGTCAGCGTGATGATCGAGCGCCAGAAAGCCTCGCTCGGCTTCGAAACCACCCTGCAAGTCCGCAACAAGCTGCTGTCCGCGTACCGCGACATCATGAACATGCCGGTGTAATCCATGGCCGAAGCACAAATCCTCACCCCCGTCGACGACGGGTCCACGAACCGCCTCCCCGCCCCCGTCCTGGGCGGTCGCTTCGCACCCGTGAGCCAGTTCATCCGCCAGCCGGCGGTGCAGCGCGCGCTCCCCGCGATCGCGATGACCTCCGCGATCGGCATCGCCGCGCTCGCCTATTTCACGATGCAGGCGGCACCGCAGGCGCAGCTGTTCGCCGGGCTCGACGACGCCGACAAGGCCGCGGTCGCCGAGGCGCTCCAGTCGCAGGGCATCGCGCACAGCATCGACAGCTCGACCGGTGCGCTGACCGTCGATGCCGACAAGCTCCACCAGGCGCGCATCGCGCTCGCCGGACAGGGCCTCCCCAAGGCGGCGCCGAGCGGCGACAGCCTGATCGCTTCGCTCCCCATGGGGTCGAGCCGCGCGATCGAGGGCGAAGCGCTGCGCTCGGCGCGCGAAGCCGACCTGTCGCGCACGATCGAGACGATCGACGCGGTCAAGAGCGCGCGCGTCCATGTCGCCGCCGCCGAACCCAGCCTCTTCGTGCGCGACGACAAGCCCGCCACCGCGTCGGTGATGCTGACGTTGCAGAATGGCCGCTCGCTCAGCGACGGGCAGGTGCAGGCGATCCGCTTCCTCGTCGCCTCGTCGGTGCCCGGCATGAACGCCGATCAGGTGTCGGTGATCGATCAGCGCGGCGCGCTGCTATCCGACACCGCGAGCGGCAGCGACATGAAGGCGTTCCAGATGCAATTGCAGGTCGAGGACCGCTTTCGCCGCGCGCTCGACACCTTGCTCGGCCCGATGCTCGGCGCCGGCAATTATACGGTCGAGGTCCACGCCGACGTCGACATGTCCGAAAGCCAGGCAACGCGCGAAAGCTTCCCCGAGAACGACCGCGCGCTGACCAGCGAGCAGATCACCCGCTCGACCAGCGGCACGAGCGCCCCCGCCGTCGGCATTCCCGGCGCGCTGTCGAACCAGCCGCCGCAGGCGACGACGGTCACCGCCGAAGGGCCGCAGCCGGCCCCGGCCGGCGCGCCCCCCGCACCCGGCGTCGAGAGCAATGAAAATGCCGCGCGCGCCTATGAAGTCGGCCGCGAGATTTCGGTGACGCATTCGCCGCAGGGCAGGCTGCGCCGCGTCTCGGTCGCCGTCGCGCTCAATCAGGGCAAGAAGGCGCTGACGCAGGCAGACCTCACCAAGATCGACAGTCTGGTGAAGGGCGCGATCGGCTTTGACGCCGCGCGCGGCGACCTCGTCGCGATCAACCAGCGCCCGTTCGTGGCTGTAGAAGACACCGAGCCCGCCTTTTACGATCAGGGCTGGTTCCTGCCGCTGGTCAAGCAGGTCGGCGCGATCCTCGCCGCGCTGCTCGCTTTCCTCTTCATCGGTCGCCCGATGATCCGCGCGGCCAAGGAACGCGCCGCCAGACGCGCCGAACAGAATCAGGAGCTCGAAGCGTCGCTGCTCGCCGCGACCGACCGCCCGGCGCTCGCCAGCGGATCGAACCATCGCGAAATCACGCTCGAGATGATCGAACAGGCGCCGAGCTATGAAGCGCGCGCCAATCTCGTCCGCGCCTTCGTCCGCCAGGATTCGGCACGCGCCGCGCTCGTCGTCCGCCACCTGATGCAGGAGGGCGCCCGTGCCTGAGCTCGCCGAACTGGATAATGCGCCCGCGATGCCCGCGATCGAAGGATCGGCCGCCGCCGCGATCCTGCTGATGCTGCTCGACGAGAGCGAAGCCGCGACGATCCTGAAGCAGCTCGACCCCGACGAGGTGCGCCAGCTCGCCAAAGCGATGTTCGACACCGCCAACGCCAGCGAGCAGCAGATCGGACAGGCGCTCGACCGTTTCGTCACGCGCAGCCGCGACGTCAGCGCGCTCGCGATCGGCGCCGACACGCGCATCCGCACGGTGATCAACGAAGCCGTCGGCAACGTCCGCGCCGACAATATCCTCGCCGCCGTCGCGCCGCAGCGCAGCGCCGCGTCGCTCGAAATGCTGCGCTGGATGGACGTCGATGCGATCAGCGGCCTGCTCGCGAGCGAGCATCCGCAGGTGGGCGCGCTGATCCTGTCGGTGCTCGTCCCCGACGTCGCCGCGCGCGCGATCGAGACACTCGACGAAGTGTTGCAGGCCGATCTGGTACTGCGCGCCGCAATGCTCACCTCGGTCCCCGCCGCCGCGATCGAGGATCTCGAATCGGTGCTCGCCAGCGCCAATGTCGATGGCCAGCGCGTCGCCAAGCAGGCGATCGGCGGCCCGAGCGACGTCGCCAAGATCATGAAGAAGATGCCGAAGCAGCTTTCCGAACGCACGATCCGCGCGCTCAAGAAGCACGATCGCATCCTCGCGCAGACGATCGAGGAAGAAATGTTCATCTTCGAAAATCTGCGCGACCTCGACAAGAAGAGCCTCAGCAGCGTGCTGCGCTCGGTCGATGCCGCCCAGCTCGCGATCGCGCTCAAGGGCGCCGACGAGGATATGGTCGACATGTGCCTCGCCACCATGTCGCAGCGCGCGGCCGAAACGATCCGCGACGAAATGGACGAGATGACGATGGTCAAGCGCGCCGACGTCGACGACGCGCAGAAGAGCGTGATGCAGATCGTGCGCCAGATGGCCGCGGCCGGCGAGATCATGATCGCGGGCGGAGGCGACGATTATGTCTGATCGTGCCGTCGAAACCGGCTTCGTCCCAGTCAATCTTGCCGATGCAATGGCGCGCGGCGGTTTTCGTCCGCTGTCCTTCGCGCCCGCCTCTCCGGTGCAGTCGGAGGAGCCCGAAGGCGTCAATGAAATCGATCTCGACGACCCTTTCGCGCTCGGCCTCGCCGAAGGCCAGCGTCTGGCCGAAGCCGCCTTCGTCGCCGAACGCCACCAGCTGCTCGCGCTGCTCGCCGCCGCCGAAGCGCTGCAGGACGAACCGAGCGAAGAGCTGGCGCAACTGATCGCCACCACCGTCGAACGTCTCGTCCGCCAGATCGTAGCCACCGCGCCGATCGACACCGAATGGTTGCACGCGCAGGTCGATACCGCCGCTGCAATGATCGCCGACGCCGACAAGGCGCGCACCTTGTGGGTCCATCCCGACGATGCCGCGCTGCTCGCCGACTGCCCGCTTGCAATGGCGGTCGAGAGCGACGCGGCGATGATGCGCGGCACCGTCCGCATCGAAACCTCGACCGGCTGGATCGAGCATGGCCGTGCGGTCTATCTTGAGGAACTGCGCGCTGCGCTTGGCGAAAGCGAAGCCGCATGACGCGCCGCCTCGCCCTCTCCGCGCAGCAATTGCTCGACCCCGTCGACCTGGCGCACGCCAGCCCGCGCCGCATCGGCACGCTCGTCTCGCACGAGGGCATCATGCTCGAAGTGTCGGGTTTCCCGATGCCGCTCGGCAGCAATGTCCGTATCCGGTCGGCCGACAATGATTATGTCTATGGCGAGGTCGTCGGTTTTCGTGGTCACCGCAGCCTCGTCCTCCCCTTCGACTCGGGCAAGCCGCTCGTCACCGGCGCGCCGGTCGAACCGCATGGCGCGTCGAGCATGGTTCCGGTCGGCAAGGCTTTGCTCGGCCGCATCATGGACGCGCAGGGCAACCCGCTCGACGGCCGCCCGGCGATCAAGTCGCAATTCCAGTGGCCGCTCGCCGGCCGCAAGGTCAATCCGCTGCGCCGCGGCCGCGTCACCCGCGCGCTCAACATGGGCGTGCGCGCGATCAACGGCCTGCTCACCGTCGGCGAAGGCCAGCGCGTCGCGATCATCGCGGGCTCGGGCGTCGGCAAGTCGGTGCTGATGGGCCAGATGATCGCGGGCACCGAATGCGACGTCATCGTTGTCGGGTTGATCGGCGAGCGCAGCCGCGAGGTCAGCGACTTCGTCGAAACCAAGCTGCCCCCCGAGGTGCGCAAGAAATCGGTCGTCGTCGCGGTTCCCGCCGACCATCCGCCTTTGCTCCGCCTGCGCGCCGCGATGCGCGCGACCGCGATCGCCGAGGCCTTTCGCGCCGAGGGCAAGAAGGTCCTGCTGCTGATCGACAGCCTGACCCGCGTCGCGCATGCGCAGCGCGAGATCGGGCTGACGCTGGGCGAGCCGCCGACGATGAAGGGCTATCCCCCGTCGGTCTTCGCGCTGATCCCGTCGCTCTGCGAACGCGCCGGCATCGACCGCGAAACCGGCGGATCGGTCACCGCGCTCTACACCGTGCTCGCCGATGGCGGCGACATCGACGATCCCGTCGTCGACAGCGCGCGCGCGATTGTCGACGGCCATATCATCCTGTCGCGCCAGCTCGCCGAACAGGGCGTCTACCCCGCGATCGACGTCGCGCGATCGCTGTCGCGTACGATGGTCGATTCGGTCGACCCCGAACATGCCGCCGCCGCCGCGCGCTTTCGCCAGCTCTGGTCGCTCTATGAAGAGAATCGCGACCTGATGCTGATGGGCGCTTACGTCGCCGGCGCCGATCCGGTGCTCGACACCGCAATCGCCCGCCACGCCGACCAGCTCGCCTATGTTTCGCAGCCTGCCAAGGCGCAGGTCGATTTCGACATTTCCCGCCAAGCCCTGATCGAAGGATATTCCGCATGAACGCCCGCACCGCACGCCGCAAACGCATCATCCGCGTGCGCTCCGTCGAACATCAGATGGCGGAGGCCAATCTCGCGCGCGCCAATGGCGAACTGGCGAACCTCGTCGAACTCGCCAAGCGGCTCGAAACGCTGCGCGTCGACCTTGCAATGGCGAAGGGCGCGGTCGCCGGCCGCGCGCTCAACACGATCGGCGAGCTCGCGATGCGGCTCGACATCGCGCAGGAAAGCCTGACCGCGCCGCTGGCGGGCGCGAGCCAGCGCCGCGACCAGATGGGCGCGCTCGCGCAAAGCGCGATGGCGAAGGAAGAATCGGCGGTGCGCCTCTATGAACGCAGCCGCAAATCGGCCGAGGCCGAACAGGAACGCCGCGACGACGCCAACCGCCCGCACCGCCCGCGTGCAGCGATGCGCCTGCGCCTGATCGAAGGCGGCGCGGCATGATGGGCGCGCCATCCCTTCCGACGCCGCAGGGCGCGATGCCCGCGGGCTTCGCGACCTTCCTCGCCAATATCGGCCAGCTTCCCGACGGCGGTGAAGGCGGCGGTTTCGACCAGCTGCTTGCCGCAGCGCCGGTTACGGGCGCCCCGTCCGCCGCTGCGCCGATCACCAAGGCGGCGGTCGCGATCGTCGCCGTGCCGACGGCGGAGGCCCCGCAGATCGATACCCCGCCGCTCAAAGCCGCCGTCAGCGTCGAAGCCCCGTTCGCCAAAGCGGAGCCTGCCGAAACGAACCCTGCGGCGCTGGCTGCGACCCTGCTGGTCGCGCTGGGCGGCAACGTGCCCGGCACGCCCGCGCCCGGCAAGCCGGCACCGGCCGAAACCGAGGCGGACACCGCCCCCAATACGGCTGAACCGGGCGAACCGGGCGAAGCGGTCGCCTCCGCCGTCCCGGCAACCAATTTGGCAGCGGTCGTGGCCACCGCCATTCCGGCCGCTACGAAGCCCGCCAAGCCGGTCGAGGCGCCGCAGGTCCGTGCCGACGCCGATACACCGGCAACGCCCGTCACCGCGCGCCCGCGCGACGCCAGCGCGCCGCTGCCGATCCTCGCCGGCGCCGAAGCTCCGGTCGCAAAACCCGTCGATGCCGCGCCGTCGATGACGATCCTGTTCGCCCAACCCGCGGCGCAGGGCACCGCCATGGCGGCCGAAGCCGCCGCACCCGCCCAAATCGCCGAGCGCGTGCTCGATATGGACAGCGACGGCGCATGGATCGACCAGCTCGCGCGTGACATCGCCGCGACCAAATCGGACAGCGGCGACATCAGCTTTCGCCTGATGCCGCGCCACCTCGGCCGGCTCGACGTCGCGATGCAAATGGGCGACGAAGGCGTCGCGCTGAAGATGGACACGCATCACGAAGCGACCGCGACGATCGTCACCGCCGCGCAGGGCCGCCTCGTCGAGGAACTGCGCCAGCAGGGCGTGCGCGTCGCCGGCGCCGAAGTGACCTGCACGCCGGGCGAGACCGGACGCCAGTCACAAAGCCAGGGCCAGGGTCAGGACCGCTCCGCCGCCGCTGACCCCGCGCATCTTATCGAAACCGCCACCGAACGCGCCGAGCCGCGCGACGAAGCGCGCGCCGCGGACCGCCGCGGCCGCTTCGCCTGATCAGAAAGGGTCTCATCATGGCCAAGGACAATGTCGAAGGCGCCCCCAAGAAAAAGGGCAAGTTCAAAAAGCTGCTGCTGATCGGGGTGGCCGCGGTCGCGCTGATCGGTGCCGGCGCGGGCGCGGGCATCTATTTCGGCGCGCTGCAGGCGCATGAAGCGAAGCCCGAGGATCATTATCCGAAGCTCGTCGTGCGCAGCGAGGACGGCGCCGAACCCGCCGCCGAGGGCGACAACAAGGAAGCGCCGCTCAAGGTCGGCACCGTCTCGGTCCCGAACGACAAGTTCAAGGTCGATCCGCGCAAGTACGAGATCACCTATTATCCGATCACCGACAGCTTCACGACGAACCTCGCCGACGGATCGGGCTTTTTGCAGATCGGTATCAGCCTTTCGACCTTCTATGACGGCAAGGTTATCAATAATATCAAACGGCAGGCGGTGCCGATCCGCTCGGTCGTGCTTATGGTGCTCGCCGAACAGGATCCGGCTCTGCTCTCCACATCGCAGGGGAAACAGCGGCTTCAACGCCAGTTGACGACCGCGATCAACGATGTGCTGCGCGAGAAGGAAGGTTTCGGGGGTATCGACAATGTCTATTTCACGAGTCTGGTGATCCAGTGACCACCGGCACGAAATCCGTCAAAGCCGTCAAGGCGCCGGCGGCACCCGCGGCTGCGCCCGCGGACAGCAAGGAGTCGCTCCTGCTGCGCAAGGCGGCGGATAGCTATGCCTTTCCCGCGCTCGAGGGCGTCGCGAACCAGTTCGCGCGCAGTCTGCGCGACCTTATCCGCGCGCTCGGTGCGCCGGCCATTCAGGTCGAGCGCGCCGGCGCCGAACAGATGAGCTTTGCAGAGTGGAGCGCGTCGGCGACCCCGGCGATCTTCTGGCGCTATCACGCAGCGCCGCTCAAGGGCCCCGTGCTGCTCGCCGGATCGCGCTCGCTGCTGCTCCAGCTCGTCGATATCTTCTATGGTGGCCGCGGCCAGCTCGCCGCCGAACGCGAAGAGCTGACCGACGCCGAGGACCGCTTCGCCGCGCGGCTCGGCCGCGACATCGGGATGCAGCTTGCCGCTGCCTGGCGCGACAAGCTGGCGCTCGAGCCCGAACTCGACTGCGTCACCGCCGATCCGGCGAAGCTCGCCGCGGTGCGCGCCGACGACGAACTGTTCGTCCAGCGCTTCACCCTGCGCGGCGCGCCCTTCGACGGGCGCGTCATCCTGTGCGCCTATCCGGTCGCCGCGCTGCGCGGGATCGCGGGCGACGAGCTGCTTCCCGACATGCCGGCCGCCGGCGGCAGCGATCCGGTCTGGTCGGGCGCGCTCGACAAGGCGCTGCGCGACGTGCGCATGCCCATCCGCTCGGTACTCGCGCGTCCCGAGATCAGCCTCGTCAAGCTGCTCGCGCTCGAGGTCGGCGACATCATTCCGCTTTCCATGCCGCGCCATGTGCCGGTGACCGTCGCCGGGCGCAGCTTCGCGTTCGGCAGCATCGGCGAAGCCAATGGCAACGCCGCGATCATGATCGACCATATCGAAAAAGGACCGGACAATGACTGACATCGCCGACGCCCCGAAGGCCGCGCGCGCCGACCGGCGCGACAAGAGCATCGCCGCAGCGCCCAATTTCGACCTGCTCGCCGGCGTCTCGCTGCGCGTGTCGGTCGAGGTCGGGTCGACCTCGATGACGCTGTCCGAACTGCTCGCATTGGGTGAAGGCAGCGTGATCGAACTCGACCGCGCCGCGACCGACCTGCTCGACATCTATGCCAATGGCACGCTCATCGCGAAGGGCGAAATCGTCAGCGTCGACGGCCGCTACGGCATTCAGGTCGCCGAAGTCGTCGCGCCGGCGCGCGGGCTCGAAGGTTTCGAACGGAGAGCCTGATGTTCGAATATATCCTCCGCCTGCTGATCCTGCTGCCGATCATCGGCGGCATGGCGTGGGGCAGCCTGTGGCTGTGGAAGCGCGTCCAGATGGGCGTGCCGCTCGTCGGCGGCGCGGCCAAGGCGCGCGCGGTCGAAATGGTCGACGTGCTACCGCTCGGTCCGGGGTCGAAGCTCGCGGTTGTCGAATTCGCGGGGCAGCGGATCCTTGTCGCGGTATCGCGTAACGGGATCACCCGCCTCGCCGATGACGCGCAGGGGGATTTCCATGTCGACTGACCGCCGCTTCTGGCTGCGTGCCGCGGCACTCGCCGGCGGCGCCGCGCTGCTCTGCGCCGCGCCGGCCGCTTATGCTCAGGCCGCCGACGGCCTCAGCCGCGCGGTGAACGAGATCGGCGGCGACGGCCGGCCCCTGAGCCTGTCGCTCCAGATCCTCGTCCTGATGAGCCTTTTGACGGTGCTGCCGTCGCTGCTGCTGATGATGACGAGCTTCACGCGGATCATCATCGTGCTGTCGATCCTGCGCCACGCGCTCGGGCTGCAACAGACGCCGCCGAACCAGGTGCTCGTCGGCCTCAGCCTCTTTCTCTCGCTGTTCGTGATGGCGCCGGTGATCAGCGAAGTGAACCGTGTCGCGATCGAGCCTTACGGCCAGGAACAGATCGACATCGGCGAAGCGGTGTCGCGCTCGGGCGATGCGCTCCACGGCTTCATGATGAAGCAGACGCGCAAGACCGACCTGATGATGTTCGCGAAGATCGCCAAGGCGCCGAGCTATGCGAGCCCGAAGGACGTCCCTTTCTCGATCCTGCTCCCCGCCTTCGTCACCAGCGAGCTCAAGACCGCGTTCCAGATCGGCTTCCTCATCTTCCTGCCCTTCCTCGTCATCGACCTGATCGTCGCCTCGGCCCTGATGTCGCTGGGTATGATGATGCTGTCGCCGACGATCATATCGATGCCCTTCAAACTCCTTCTCTTCGTCCTCGTCGACGGCTGGGCGCTGACGATGGGGTCGCTCGCCTCCTCCTTCGTGAGTTAGGGTCCGGTACGATGGGATTGATCCACCACGATTGCACCATGGAGCAGGTTTCCGGGGAGCGCCGCGCGGCGCGGCGCGCGAGCCCCTTCGGAACCGGCCGCTTTTGGCCCATTGTCACCTTGGTCCCCGAGCGGGATATATCGCATCGCGGCGCCTTGCCTGCCCTGCACCGGGACAAAATCGACCCGGTCAAGGCAGGCCAGTCGCTCGACAGCAGGCACTGAGGTCATGGAAGCCGACTATTTCATCGGGGTCGCGCAGCAGTCGCTGTGGATCCTTGCGCTCGCCTCGGCGCCGCTGCTGCTGCCCGTGCTCGTCATCGGCGTGCTGCTCGGCATGGTGCAGGCGGCGACGTCGATCAACGAACAGACCTTGACCTTCGTGCCCAAGCTGATCGTCGCGGCGATCTGCCTCGCGATCTTCGGCGGCAGCATTCTCGTGCTGCTCACCGACTTCACGCGCGAGCTGTTCGCGCAGATTCCGGCGCTCGTCCGTTAGGGCTCGCGGCACGCCGATGAACCCTGCCGACATCCCGAATATCGAGGCGATGCTTCAGCTGTGGATGCTGGGGATGATCCGCCCCGGCGCCGCCTTTATCGCCGCGCCGGTGTTCGGCGCCGCGAATGTGCCGGTACAGCTTCGGCTCGTGATCGCCCTCGCGGTCGGGGTGCCCGCGGTCGCGGCCTCTGGCATGGCGCTGCCGCCCGAGGGCATCGTGTCGGTCCCGGGCTTTTTCTTCGTCATCGGCGAGGTCGTGATCGGGCTCGCGATCGGCTTCGTGCTCCAGATGGGGCTCGCCGCGGCGCTGCTCGCGGGCGAAGTGATCAGCAATGCGATGGGCCTCGGCTTCGCGTCGATGGTCGATCCGCTGAGCGGCGCGTCGAGTTCGGCGATCGGCCAGTTCCTCTCGATGATGGCGACCGCGCTCTTCCTCGCCGCCGACGGCCATCTCCTGCTGATCGATATCATTGTCGACAGCTATAGCGCGCTACCGCCCGGCAACGCCTTTCCCTCGTGGGACGCGATCGGCGGCCTCATCCGCTTCGGCAGCCTGATGTTTGCGGCGGGGCTGACGATCGCGATGCCCGTCGGCTTCGTGCTCATTCTCGTCCAGATCATCATGGGCGTGATCGGCCGCTCGGCGCCCGCGCTCAACCTGTTCGCGGTCGGCATCCCCGCGACCCTGCTCGCCGGGATCGTGCTGCTCGGCATCGCGACGCCCGCGATGGCCGAGGCGGTCGCGCGCATCCTCTCCGACGCGCTCGACGCCGCGCGCATGGTCGCGGGAATCTGAGCCATGGCAGAAGGCAGCGACAAGGACCAGAAAACCGAACAGCCGACCGCGAAGAAGCTCGCCGATTCGGCGCGCGAGGGCGATGTGCTGATGTCGCGCGAGCTGGCGACCGCGCTGATGATGCTCGCGGCCGCGGGCTGGATCGTCGCCGCGGGCGGCTGGTTCGTCCAGTCGGCGGGCGACCTTGTCCGTCGCGGGCTGACGCTGACCGCCGCCGACGTCGCCGATTTCGCGCCGGCCGAGGCGCTGATGCGCAACGGGGTCGAAATCCTGCTGCCGCTCGCAAGCCTGTTCGCGCTTGCGATCGGCGCTGCCGTCGCGGGTCCGGCGATGCTCGGGTCGATGGGTTGGCGCGGCAAGGCGCTTCACTTCAAGGGCAACCGGATCAACCCGCTGAGCGGGCTCAAGCGCATGTTCGGCATGCAGGGCGCGACCGAACTCGGCAAGGCGATCGCGAAAGTGCTGCTGCTCGGCACGATCGGCTATTGGCTCGTCGCCAGCAGCCTGCCCGCGATCATGACGATGGCCTCGACCGACCTGATCGCCGCGATCGGTCTTGCCGGAAAGGCGATCGGCCACGCGATGCTGGCACTCGCCGGCGGGCTCGTCGTCATCGCGCTGATCGACGTCCCGGTGCAATGGTTCCAGCGCAACAAGCGGCTGATGATGAGCAAGCAGGAGATCAAGGAGGAGATGCGCCAGTCCGACGGCGCCCCCGAGCTCAAGCAGGCGCAGCGCCAGCGCGCGCACGAGATTTTGAGCGGATCGGCGCGCAAGGCGGTGTCGGAGGCGACCGTCGTGCTCACCAACCCGACGCATTTCTCGGTCGCGCTGCGCTATCGCCCCGGGACCGACGCCGCGCCGGTCGTCGTCGCGCGCGGACGCGGCGACGTCGCGCTGTCGATCCGCGAGCTGGCGCGCGCCGCCAATGTTCCGATGCTCGAATATCCGCAGCTCACCCGCGCCATCTATTTCACCGCACGCGCGGGCCGCGTGATCCCCGAGGAATTGTTCGTCGCGGTCGCGACCGTGCTCGCCTTCGTCTTCCAGCTCGAGCGCGCCGTCGCCGACGGAATCGCCCAACCCGCGGTCGACGTGCCGCCTTCGCACCAGTTCGATCCCGAAGGGCGGCGTCAGGCTTAATCTTTCGCGCGCGCCGCCGTTAAGGGGTGCGAAGGATATTTGCCATGGTAAGCTCAATCGCCAACAGCCTCGGTTTCGGCTCGGGCCTCGACGTCAAACAGCTCGTCACCGACCTGTCGAACGCCTCGCGCGATCCCAAGATCGCGCGCATGGCGGAACTGACGCAGGCCAACCAGGCGCGGATCAGCGCGCTCGCGCAGGCGCGCGCCGACCTCGACGGATTCGCCGATTCGCTGAGCCAGATGGTCAATGACGGCACGCTGCGCAGCACCCCCACCGTGTCGGACGAAAGCGTGCTCGGCGCGACCAGCCGCGCGGGCCTTTCGGCCGACAGCTTTGCCGCGACGGTCGTTGTGAACCAGCTCGCGCGCGCGCAGACCAATTATTCGGGCGTTGTCACCGACAAAACTGCGGCGATCGGCGCAGGCACGATGACGCTGACCGTCGGCGGCGTCGCCAAGACGATCACGATCGACGCGACAAACAACAGCCTCGACGGGCTTGCGAACGCAATCAACGCGAGCGGCGCGGGCGTTACCGCCTCGATCATCGCCGACGAAGGCGGGCACCGCCTGATCCTGAAAGGCCCGACCGGCGAAGCCGGCGCCTTCACCCTCACCGCCGATGCCGGCGCCGACCCTGGCCTCTCCGCCTTTGCCACTGGCGGCGGCATGAACGAGGGTCAAAGCGCCGCCAACGCCGAATTCACCATCGACGGCATCGCTTTCAGCCGCGCGACCAACATCATCGACGATGTCGTTCCGGGCATGTCGCTGACGCTCAAGAAAGCGGCACCCGGCCAGCCCGTCGATATCGGCGCGAGCCGCCCGCTCGACATGATCAAGCAGACGGTGGGCGATTTCGTCGCGGTCTATAACCAGCTCAAGAAAAGCCTTGTCGCCGCGTCGAGCCTGTCGGGTCCGAGCACCGGATTGCGGGAGCTCGAACGGGAACTCGGCGGGCTCATCCACAAGGTGGTTTCGAGCCACGGCAGCATCAACCAGCTGTCCGACATCGGCGTTTCGGTAACGAAGGAAGGTCTGCTGTCGGTCGACAATAAAAAGCTCGACAAGGCGCTCGAAACCGACGCCGGCGCGGTTGAGGCACTTTTCAACCCGCGCCGCGACGCCACCCACACCGAACAGAGCGACCCGGGCATCGCCTTCGCGCTCGACGCGATCCGCGACAAGGCGGTCGGGGTCAATGGCGCGATCGATCGCGTGTCGAGATCGCTCGACACGAAAAAGGAAAATCTCGCCGACCAGCTCGAGAAGATCGAGGAACGCGAGGACGCGTACAGGAAGCGCCTCGAGAAGCAATATGGCGCGCTCGAAGCGAAGCTGGCCGCGTTCAAGGCGACGCAATCCTATCTCGAACAGCAGATCAAGCTCTGGTCGAATCAGGGTAATGACTAACTAGAGCGTGGGGACCAGGACTGTGACCGCTACCGCTTCGACCGTCCGGGCGACCGGACTTTATCGCCGATTGCAGAATGAAAGCCGCGCCGCCGCGGCCGACCCTGTCGAGCTGGTGACGATGCTTTACGACGAGCTTGAAACCGCCGTCGGCGTCCTCGCCGCGATGGTGCGGCAGGGGCAGCGCATTTCGGCGACCGAACCCGCGCATCGCGCGCGCGCGATCCTGATCGGCCTCGACGTCAATCTCGACCGCGACAAGGGCGGCGACGTGGCGACCGCGCTCTCGCGCGTCTATCGCAGCATGCGCCGCAAGCTCGACGATGCCGTCGCGGCGAACAGCGCCGAAGGTCTTTCCGAACTTCTCGAAGGGATCCTGACGATCAGCGCCGCCTGGCGTCAGCTCCGCTGAGGCCGCTGCCGGCTAGGCCCGAATAGCAAACGGCCCGCCCTTCGCGGGAAGGGACGGGCCGGTGCCATATGAGACTGGGAAGAACCCGCTGGGTACCCGGCCGCCCTAGGTGGGGACGGGCGGCCGGGTGGTGCGGGAGCGGACCAGAGCCCCCTTTTTCAGCGGGTGCTGAAACTTGTGTCGCGCGGGCCGTCAGGCGGCCTGCTGGTGGACGCCATATTTGCGCATCTTCTCGATCAGCGTCGTGCGCTTCAGCGTCAGCAGGCGCGCGGCTTCCGAAATGATGCCGTCGGCAAGGTCGAGCGCGACGTGGATCTGTTCGAGTTCGATCGTCTCGATCTCGCGCTTGAGGTCGATCGGGCGGCCCGGAGCCGGCGTCTTGGCAAACGGCGTCGCCGGCGTCGTGAAATCGTCCGCGCTGGCCTGCACCACGGCGGGGCTGCTGGAGACGGCCGGCCGGGGTGCGAGCGCTGCGGTGGGGTTCAAAAGCATCGCGACATCGTCGGCGCCGAGCGTCTCGCCGCCATGAAGAACGCTGGCGCGCTCGACGAAATTCCGGAGTTCGCGGACATTGCCGGGCCAAGCGTGCTGCATGAGGAGCGCCATCGCGGCATCGTCATAGCGGCATTTGGCATCGGCCGGCATCCGGCGCTGGAAATGGCGTACGAGCGCCGGAATATCCTCGACGCGGCTGGCCAGGCTGGGGACCTGGAGCACAACCACGCCGAGCCGGAAGAACAGGTCTTCGCGGAACTTGCCATCGGCGATCGCGGCGCCGAGATCCTGATGGGTGGCCGAAATGACGCGGACGTCGACGGCCTTCACCTCGCTGCTGCCAACGCGGACGATCGTCCGGTCTTCGAGCACGCGGAGCAGTTTCACCTGCATGTCGAAACGCATGTCGCCGATTTCGTCGAGGAAGAGCGTGCCGCCCTCGCTCGCTTCGAAATGGCCGATACGGCGGGCATGGGCGCCGGTGAAGCTACCCTTTTCATGCCCGAACAGTTCGGATTCGATAAGTTCGCCGGGGATCGCGCCGCAGTTGATCGCCGAAAAGGCCTTGCCCGCACGGGCGCCTTCATCGTGGATCGCACGGGCGACCAGTTCCTTGCCCGAGCCCGACGGACCGCAGAGCATCACCGAGGCGTTCGAGCGCGCCACGCGGCGGATCATCTCGCGCAGCCGGCAAACCGCCGGGCTCGACCCGATGATCAGCGCTTCGAGCGCTGTGTTTTCATTGTGCCCCAGTGTCATTTTGGTCTCCACCGCACCGCCCGCTCGGTGCCCCCTTCGATGGACTCAGCAATTGACGAAACTGGTAAACAAAAGCTTATCGCCTGTTCACTAAGTCCTTCAAAACAAATGGATATTGCCAATTTGGAAGTATTGGCGTCGGAAACGCGTTAACTATCTCCGATATGCTGCCAAACTGGCACTAATTGTCGCCGGCGCGCCAGCCGAGCGTGATCGAGATGCGACGATTGCGCGGATCGAATCGGTCGGAAGGGACATAGGGTTCGCGATCGGCGACCCCCTCGATTCGCGCAAACCGCTCTGAAGCGATGCCGCGGAATGCGAGATAGTGACGCGTGACCTCGGCGCGATCGACCGACAGGCGCCAGTTGTTGGTACCCGACTTCGCCGACCAGGGCGCGGCGTCGGTGTGCCCGCGGATCATCACCCGGTTGGGCACTTCGGCGATGAGCGCGCCGACCTCGGCGAACAGCTTGGCGCCCGAAGGGGTCAATTGGCTGGTGCCGATCGCAAACATCGAGACGTCGGCGTCGTCGACGATATCGATACGCAGCCCTTCGAGCGTTTCGGTGAAGCGCAAGTTGCGCGCGAGGCGCTTGAGGTCGGCGCGGCTCTGGAGCCGCTCCTTCAGCGACTGGGCGAGCGCGTTGAACTTTTTCGATTCGGCTTCGCGTTCGCGCCCCGACGCCTCGCGCGGTCCGCCGACCGCATCGCGCGGGATCGTCATCGCGCGCGTGCCCGTTTGTGCGGCGCCATGCGGATAGCGATCGGCCGCCACCAGCGAATCGCCGCCGAACAGGCCGGACGATCCCGCGGTGTCGGTTTTTGTCTGTACGATCGTCGGCGCGAAATAGTCGGCGAGCGCCTTGCGCTGCGCCTCGTTGGTCGCGCCGAGCAGCCACATCAGGAGGAAGAAGGCCATCATTGCGGTGACGAAGTCGGCATAGGCGACCTTCCACGCGCCGCCGTGATGGCCGCCGTGCGCTTCCTGGATCACCTTCTTGACGATGATGGGCCGCGGCGGTGTGTTCGGGCGGGCAGCCATCAGCGGCCCCGCATCCCGTCGAAGACTTCGGCGAAGCTCGGCTGGTTATGATGGTCGACGCCCGAGCGCGCCGCCTCGATCACCAGCGGCTGCGGATGGCCGTGGAGCGAGGCGATGATCAGCTGCTTCACCGTGTGATAGATGGCGCCGTCGCTTTCGATCACCGTCTTGGCGCGCGTCGCGAACGGGCCGACGAGGCCATAGGCGAGCAGCACGCCGAGGAAGGTGCCAACAAGCGCCGAGCCGATCATCGCGCCGAGGATCGCCGGCGGCTGGTCGATCGAACCCATCGTCTTGACGACGCCGAGCACCGCCGCGACGATGCCGAGCGCGGGGAGCGCGTCGGCGAGGCTCTGCAAGCCCTCGGCGGGCTTGAGGCTGTGATGGTGGTGGCTCTTCAGCGCGTTGTCCATCACCTCCTCGACCGCGTGGGGATCGAGCGTGCCCGAGGACACCACCACCAGGCGCAGCGTGTCGCAGATGAGGTGGACGAGCGTGTCGTCCTTCAAAAGCTTGGGATATTGCTGAAAGATCGTCGAATTCTTCGGATCCTCGATATGCGGCTCGACCGCGACCGGACCTTCGGTGCGCATCATCTTCATCAGCGTCGAGACGAGCAGGATGCAGTCGAGATAATCCTGCTTCTTGTATTGGGGCCCCTTGAACACCTTGCCGAGCCCGCCGGCGAGCGCCTTCAGGTCAGCGCCCGAATTGCCGATGATCAGCGAGCCGAGCGCCGCGCCGCCGATGATCAGCATCTCGTGCGGCAGCGCGTGCATGACGGGGCCGAGGTTGCCACCAGTCAGCGCAAAGCCCCCGAAGACCAGCAGGATCAAGACGACGATGCCGACGACGGGAAACATGTGCGCGAAACTCCATTCGGGACCCGGCTGCCGAGGCCGGCCCCCGCAAACTCAGGCCCCCATTAACTCAGGGACGTCTTGATGATTAACGGCAGCGGCGCCGCAAGATTGAGGGCCGTCAGCCCAAAATATCGAACAAGGTCTGCCGGTTGATCTTGGCGAAGGCCGCCTGCGCGGCCTGCAGCGTCAGATCCTGGGCATGGAGCTGGGCGATCGCCTCTTCGAGATTGGTATCCTCGACCACCGAGCGCTCGTCCTTGAGCGTGATCCCGCGCGACGCAAGGCCGTCACCGATGCGGTCGAGTCGGCCGCCCGACAGGCCGATCTTGGCATGTTCGTCGGCGACGTGGCTGATCGCGGCGTCGAGCGATCCCAGCGATGCGTTCATTCCCGCCTTGTCGTTCGCGGCGACTGCCGCGGCGGCGTCGCGGATTCCCGTCGACAGGCTGTTGCCGCCGACGACGAACACGTCGGCCGCCGACGGCACCGGCGCGAAAGTGACGTCCGAATCGAAACGCATCACGCGCGCGGTGCCGGCGGCGAATACCGGATCGCCGTTCGAATCGCGGGTCGCCGCGAGCGCGTCGAGCTCGTCGGCGATCGTCCCGAGTTCGGCCGCAATCGTCGCGCGGTCGGCGGGGTTGGCGGTATCGCTCGCGGCGGCGAGCGTCAGCTCGCGCGCGCGCGACATCAGATCGCTCACCGATTTCAACACTCCGTCGGCCTGCGACACGAGCGCCGAGGCCGAATTGACGTTCGCCGACCAGGCAGCCATGCTCGCCTGCGTCGTGCCGATCGTCGCGATACGGCGCGCCGCGACCGGGTCATCGGACATTCGGAGGAGCTTCTTGCCGCCCGAAATCTGGATCTGCGTCCGCTCGAGCGCGTCGGCGAGCTTTTGTTGGCGCGCAATTTCGCGCGTCATGCGATTGCCCACGGCGTTGATCATGTTCCGGCCCTTTCCTTAGAGCGAGCTGAGCAGCGTTTGCATCGTTTCGCGCGCGACCTGTATCGTGCGCGCGGCGGCCGAATAGGCTTGCTGGAAACGCAGCAATTCGGCCGCCTCCGTGTCGAGATCGACCTGGCTGACCCCGTCGCGCGCGGCAGCCGAAGCATCGGCGCGCGTCGCGGCGGCGGCATCCTGCGCGCGCGCCGACGCGACCGTCTGCGCCTGCGAGGCCATATGCCCCGACCAGCGCGCCTCGGGATCGTCCGCCCCGCGCATCGTACCGAACGCCAGCATGTTGCCGTTGCTGCCCGACGCGTCGGCGGCCGCCACCTGATCGGGGGTCAGCGCCGTGGCGGTCAAGGTCGCGGCGCTGGTGCCCGTGAAGAGCGGCTGACCCGGATTGCCGTCGGCATCGGTGCCCGCCTGGTGCGCGGCGTTGAGCTGCGCCGCGAAATCAGTCGCCATCGTGTCGAGCGCGGCGCGCTGGTCGGCGACATGATTCGCTCCCTCGGCGAGCCCGGCGAGCGAGCCTGTCGAGATCGCGAGCGGCGATCCCCCGATGCTGTACGACAGCCGCCCGTCGGGCGCGGCGGTCACCGAAATCGGATTGACGACCCCGCCGCCGACGAGCAGGTCGCCCGATCCGGCAGCGCGCAGCGTCACCGCGCCATTATTATCGAAACTTGCGCTGACCCCCGCCTGCGACGACAATTTGTCGAGCAATCGGTCGCGCTCGTCGAGCAGGCTCGCTTCGTTCGTCGATCCCGGCCGCGCCTTGCGCAGCCCGATGTTGATCTGTTCGAGCGCATCGAGGTTGGTGTTGAATGTATCGACCTCGCTCGCGGCGGCGCCCTCGATCCCGTCACCCATCTTCTCGAGCTGGTTCGCGGCGGTGCGGAACCCCGATGCGATATCGTCGACCGACTGCAGGAACTGCGCCCGCAGCGTCCGGTTCGAGGGGTCCGAGGTGAGCTGGTCGGCAGTCGTATAGAGGTTGGTGAGGCCGGTCTTGATGCCGTTCGTCTCGTCGCTCAATGCCGCTTCGACCTTGTCGAGCCAGCTGAGCTTCGTCGCCGCGCGCCCCGAATCGCCCGAAGTGATGCGCGAATCCTCGATGAGCCACGCGTCGACCGAACGGTCGAGGCCCCGGATGTCGACGCCCCCGGGATTGGTGTTGCCGCGATAGAAGATCGAATTGCCGCCGCCGACGGCTTCCATCATCTCCAGCCGGCGCCGCGCGTATCCGGGCGTCTGCGCGTTGGCGATATTATCGCCGATCGTCGAGAGCGCGCGCGAATAGGCTTTGAGCCCGCTGTAGCCGATGCCGAGCAGGTCGCTCATTGTACGCCTCCCCCGGAACGAGCGGCAAGCGCGCCGAGCTGGCCGCGGAACTGCCGCTCGACCATGTCGGCGATGCCGAACTGGCGCATCGCGGCGAGGCTGTCGGCGGTGCGCGCGTCGGCCATCTCGCGGAAATTGTCGGTCGCGCTCGACCCGAAGATGTCGTCGGCAAGCTTCGCCTGCCGCATCGACGCCATCAGCTGGCGCAGGATCACGGCTTCGAACGCCTCGGCCGCCTTGCGCAGCCCGCCGTCGCCGCCGCCCCCCGCCGCCGGAGTCGGGGTCGCTGTCGGCGTCGCCGAAACGGAAGAAACGGGGCTCGTCATATGATCACCAGTTCCGCAGTGAGCGCGCCGGCCTGGCTCAGCGCCTCGAGGATGGCGACAAGGTCACCGGGGGGAACGCCCAGCCGGTTGATCGAATCGACCAGATCGGAGAGCGAGGCATTGGGGTTCATCAGGAAGGCCGGGCGATAATCTTCGGTGACTTCGATCTCGCTCGACGGTTCAATCGCGGTCTGGCCGCGGCTGAACGGCGCGGGCTGGACGACCATCGGCGCTTCCTTGATCGACACGGTGAGCTTGCCGTGGCTGACCGCCGCGGTGCCGACGCGGACCGCGCCGTTGATCACCACCGTTCCGGTGCGCGCGTTGACGATCACCTTCGCCGGCGGTTCGGCGCGCGTCACGCCGAGATTCTCGATCTGCGACATCAGCCGCATCCGCTCGTCGCCGTTTCCGCTGGTGCGGATCGCGATGCTCGCCCCGTCGATCATCGATGCGGTGCCGGGGATCGCGGCGTTGATCGCATCGGTGACGCGTTTGGCATTGGTCGCGTCGAACTGGTGGAGGTTGAAGGTCAGATAGCTCGCTGTCGCAAAGCCGGTTTCGACCGCGCGTTCGACCGTCGCACCGCCCGCGATGCGCCCGCTCGACGGCACATTGACCGTCAGTTTCGACCCGTCGGCGGCGTCGACGCCGAGCCCGCCGATCACCAGATTGCCTTGCACCATCGCGTAGATCTGTCCATCGGCGCCATAGAGCGGCGCGAGCACGAGCGTGCCGCCGCGCAAGGATTTCGCCTTGCCGATTGCCGACACGGTGACGTCAAGACGCTGGCCGGGCTTGGCGAAGGGCGGCAGTTCGGCGGTGATCATCACTGCCGCGGCGTTCTTGAGCGCCGGGTTCACTCCGGGCGGCAGCGTCAGGCCGAAACGCGATACCGCACCCCGCATGCCCAGCGTCGAATAATCGAGGCTGTCGTCGCCGGTGCCCGCGAGGCCCACGACCAGCCCGTAGCCCGTCAGCTGGTTCGCGCGCAGCCCTTGGAACTGGCCCATGTCCTTGATGCGCTCGGCGTGCGCGGGAGCCACGAAGGCGAAGCTCGCGAGCAGCAGCGCAAAAAGGGTGAACAGGGTCGGACGCTGGGTCACTTCAAATTCCTCTTAGAAGGGGCTGATGATCGAGAAGAAGCGCTGCAGCCAGCCTTGCCGGCTTGCGCGGGCGATCTCGCCCTTGCCGACGTAGCGGATGTGCGCGTTGGCGACGCGCGTCGACAGGATGCGGTTGTCGGGGCTGATGTCGATCGCGCGCACGATGCCCGAGATCTGGACGCGCTCGTCCCCGCGGTTGAGGGTCAGGAATTTCTCGCCCTTCACCAGCATCGTGCCGTTGGGATAGACGGCGGCGACGGTCACGCTGACCTCGCCCGACAGCGCGTTCGACTGCGACGCTTCGCCCTTGCCCTTGAACTGCTGGCCGCCGCCCATCGCGATATCGCTGGGGTTGAACAGCGACAGCGGGCCGGTGGTCGGCGGCGTGAGGCCGATATCGCCGTCGCGCTGCGTGCCCGCGGCATTGCTTTTCGTCGCGGCGGTGCGCTCGACGAGCTGGATCGTGATGATATCGCCGACCGCGCCCGCACGCCCGCCCGACGTCAGCGGCACATAGGCGCCCTGAAAGATCGAGCCGTTCGCCGGCGGCGGAGGAGGCGGCAGCGGCATCGACGCCGAAAAGGCTTCGGGCGGCAGCTTGTCCTTCGCGTGCGCCATGACAGGCGCAAGCGCGATAGCCAGCATCGCCAGTTTAGAGAGTCTGCGACGCATTTTTCATCATCTCGTCGGTCGCGGAGATCATCTTCGAATTGACCTCATAGGCGCGCTGCGTCTCGATCATGTCGACGAGTTCCTCGACGACATTGACGTTCGATCCCTCGAGCATCCCGCCGCGCAAGGATCCGCGCCCTTCCTCACCGGCGCCGCCGACGAGCGGCGCGCCCGAGGCCTGCGTCTCGACGAGCATGTTGCCGCCGATCGCCTGCAGCCCCGCCGGGTTGGCGAAGCGCGCGATCTCGATCCGGCCGAGCTCGAGCGCGGTACCGTCGGCGGCGGTCGCCGAAACGGTGCCGTCGAGACCGATCGTCACATTGCTGGCATCCTCGGGAAGCTGGATCGCGGGGGTCAGCGGCTTGCCGTCGGAGGTCACGATCGTGCCGTCGGGGGCGCGGCCGAAATTGCCCGCGCGGGTATAGCCGATGCGCCCGTCGGGCATTTCGACCTGAAAATAGCCGGCGCCGTCGATCGCGACGTCGAGTCCGTTGCCCGTCGTCTGGAACGATCCCTGCGTATCGATGCGTGCGGTGCCGTTGAGTGCGACCCCGGTGCCGAGGTTGAGCCCCGTCGCATAGCGGTTTTCTGCGGTCGACGGCGCGCCGGCCTGTGTCATCAACTGATAGCTCAACGTCTCGAAGCTCGCGCGGTCGCGCTTGAAACCCGTGGTGTTGACGTTGGCCAGGTTGTTGGCGATCACCTGCATCCGGAAGCCCTGGGCATCCAGACCGGTCCGCGCGACGTGCAAGGCACCGATACTCATTTCAAATTCTCCTTAACGGGGGAGTTGCATCAGATTGGCGGTCGCGCTGTCCATGTCGCGCACGTCGCCGATCATCTTCAATTGGGTGTCCCAGCTGCGGCTCGCCTCGATCATCTCGACGAGCGCGCTGGTGGCGGTGACGTTCGATCCTTCGATCGAGCGGGTGAGGAGCCGCGCTTCGGGGTCGTCGGGCAATATGCCACCGCCCTTCACGCGGAACAGGCCGTCGAGGCCTTTGACGATTTCCGACCCCGCGGGACCCGCGAGCCGCAGCCGGTCGACTTCCTGCGGATTTTCGGGATCGCCGCCTTGCGGCACGACCCACACACGGCCTTCCTGGTCGATGTTGATCGCGTCGGCGGGCGGGATCGTCACCGGTCCCTGCGTCCCTTGCACTGGGTTGCCGTCGCCGGTGGTGAGCAGCCCGCTGGGCGAGACCTGCAGGTCGCCGCGCCGCGTATAGGCTTCTTCGCCGTCCTTCGCCTGCACCACCAGCAAGGCGTCACCCTGCATCGCGATGTCGAGGTCGCGGCCCGTCTGGGTGACGGTGCCCGCGCGCATGTCGGCGCCGAGCACTTCCTCGGACGCCATCGCGCGCGCATCGAGCCCGCTGCCGTCGAGCCACAGCGACTGCGCATTGGCGATGTCGGCGCGGAAGCCCGGCGTCTGGGCGTTCGCCAGATTGTTGGCGATCGCCGTCTGCCGGGACATGCTGCCCCGCATCGCGGTGAGGCTGGTATAGATGAGGCGGTCCATCTGAATACTCCCGGCAGGCGGCGGTCAGCGCGGCGTCAGCGCATGCCGATGATCGTCTGGGTCAGCTGCGACGCGCCCTCGATCGCCTTGGCATTCGCCTGAAAATTGCGCTGCGCCGACATCAGCATCACCAGCTCCTCGGTGATATCGACGTTCGAGCGTTCGAGCGCGCCCGAACGGACCGCGCCCATCGAGCCGCTGGTCGGGCCGTCGATCGTCGGCGGGCCGCTTTCGCCCGTCGACTGCCAATGCGCATCGCCCGTCGGACGCAGGCCCGACATCGTCGGGAAGGTCGCCATCGCAACCTTGCCGAGCATCTGGTCTTCACCGTTCGCGAAGGTCGCGGTGACGAGGCCGTCGAGGCCGATCGACACATTGACCAGCGACGCGGTGGGATCCGACGGCGCGCCCGTGGGCAGCTGCATGTCGAAGGCGCCGGCAAGCGTGTTGTTCGTCACATTGCCGTTGGCATCGACGGGCAGCAACTGCAGCTTCGCGCCCGTCGTGTCGATGACATAGCCGTCGGGCGTCGGTTCGAACGAGCCGTTGCGCGTATAGGTGATCGCCTCGGTGGGGGGATTGCCCTTCACGATAAACATGCCTTCGCCGACGATCGCCATGTCGAGCGTCTTTTCGCTCGCCTCGTACGATCCCTGCGTAAACTGCTGGGTGATGCCGTTGAGGCGCGTGCCCTGACCCGCGATCGTCTTCGTCGACTGCGTCGGCGACGAAGCGAAGATGTCGCCGAACTGCGCCTTGCTGCGCTTGAAGCCGACCGAGCCGGCGTTGGCGATATTGTTCGAGATGACCGACATGTCGGTCTGCGAAGCCTTGAGGCCCGAAAGTGAGGTAAAGAATGACATGGACTTATCCTTCCTGCGTTGTGGGGGCGGGCGCCGGAGTGGCGGCCTTGATGTCTTTGAGCAGCTGCGTCTGCGCGGTCAGCTGTTCCGAAATCTGAGCGAGCACATTGTTGGTCTCGCTGATCCCGGCGAGGCTCGAGAATTGCGCCATCTGAGCGACCATCTGCTGGTTATCGACCGGGTTGAACGGATCCTGCTGCGACAGCTGCGCGGTCATCAGGCGGAGAAAATCGCTCTGATCCATCTGCTGGCTCGTGCCCTTGGGGTGGATCACGGGGTTGTTGTTGGTGATGCTGTTGACGCCCATCTTACTGTCCCATCCTGAGAGTTTCGTTGATCAGGCCCTTCGCGGTTTCGAGGACCTGGACATTGTTCTGATATTGGCGCGCGGTCTCGACCATCTCGACCAGCTCGGCGGCGCTATCGACCGCGGCTTCCCAGACATTGCCGTCGGCGTCGGCGAGCGGGTTCGACGGATCGTGGCGCTTCGACGGCGCCATTTTCGAGGTCGTGACCTGATCGATCTGGACCGTCGCGCGGCCGTGGTCGTCCATAACGGTGCGGAACACGGGCTTGAGCGAGCGAAACGCGCCCGCTTCGCTGCCCGCGACCGTCCCCGCGTTGGCGAGATTCGATGCCGTCGTGTTCAACCGGACGAGCTGTGCCGACATGGCGCGGCCGCTGATGTCGAAGACGGAGAAATTGCCGTTCATCGTCATTCGCCCTTCAGCGCACGCGACAGCGTGTTGATGCGGCCGCTGAGGAAGGCGAGGCTCGACCGGTAGGCGAGCGCGTTTTCGGCATAGGCGGTCTGCTCGGTCGCCATCTCGACGGTGTTTCCGTCGAGCGACGCCTGGACGGGGACGCGGTACGAAATCGCGCCGTCGGTCGACGCGCCCTGCCGTGCAAGGTCGAGCGCCTTGGCGAAGTCGATGTCGCGTGCCTTGTAGTTCGGCGTCGCAGCGTTCGCGATGTTCGACGCGAGCATCATCATGCGCTGGCTGCGTAGCTGGAGCGCCGTCGCATGCAGGCCAAAGAGCTTCTCGGATGCCATCATCCCGTTCCTTCATTTGCCGCCATCGACGGCGGGCCTTCGCTTGCCGGGTCCGGCCAGCTGGCACGGACGCGCGGAAACACACCAAGGCAGGATGCAACGGTCGTGCCAAAAGCTATTTATCAACATATTTCAGTGGTTTATTTTGTCGGCACAGCAAGACCCTTTTGCCCTCGTCAAAAAACCGACGATGCCGGCCGCCCTCGCGCAAAACCGCGCGTCAAACCACGACTGGCACGCTTCCTGCAAAATATCGGGAGACCCAAATCATCGGGCAAACGACCGGACCGAAGGAGATCGACCTTGTCCCGCAAAATTATCGCCGGCCTTGCCGCCTGCGCCATCGCCGCCCCGAACTTTGCCGACGCCCAGCAGGCGACCGAGGACTGGCAGACGATCGACACGCTGACCGCGACGGTCGCCAATGCCCTCGGCCGCACGGCGACGCCGATCGATCGCCGCATCAAGCTCGCGCGCTGTCCCGAGCAGGCGTCGATCACCGCGATCGACGCGCACACGCTCGCGGTGCGCTGCGACGCGCTGGGCTGGCGCCTGCGCGTCCCGATGACGGGCCCCGCCGGCGCCGCACCCGCGGCGGCAAGCTATGCCCGCCCCGCGCAAAGCACCCCGGTGATCCGCCGCGGCGACAATGTCCGCGTGACGATCGACACCCAAAGCTATTCGATCAGCTATGGCGCGATCGCCGCCGAGGACGGCCGCGTCGGCGAGACGATTGCGCTCAAGGGCGAGGACAACAAGTCGAAGCTCAGCGCCACCGTCACCGGGCCGGGGCGCGCCGTCCTGCACGACTGATCTTTCTTACCTTACCCTCCTCCAGGCCCGGGCTGTCGGCTTTCCGACGGCGCCGGGCCTTTCTTTTATTTTTTCGGGCGGGCACCCTTAATCGCCGCATACACCGTCCGTTAAAGCCTTCGTGAACCGCGTCGTCACTTTTCTGACGGCGCCGGATGGAGGCTTTTATGTCGGGTGACAGCAAGATCGGACCAGTCGGCGCCGTCGGCCGCGCCGTCCCGTTGCGCCGGGTCGCGAGCGAAAGCGTCGCGGCGATGCGCACGCCCGCGCAGCTGCAGCCGGCGCAGGAAAATCTGCCAGCGGCGAAGCTGACGCGCCTCGCCGGCAGCCTGGCCGATCAGGCGCCACCGGTCGACGTCGCGCGCGTCGCATCGCTGCGCACGGCGATCGCCAATGGCAGCTATAGCGCCCACCCCGCGATCATCGCGAGCGCGATGCTCGACTTTCACGGCCGCGGGACCGAGTGATGCTGGCGCAGATGGATGAGGTTCAGGCGCGGCTCAACACGCTCGTCGGCGCGCTCGACGGGCATGATGCCGGCGCGATCATCGCCGCGACCGAAGAGCTTGCTACCGCGGTGATCCTGTTTCGCGGCGCGGCGATTCCCGCAGGCAGCGAGCATCGCGCGCGCGCGCTGATCGGGCAGACGCTGAACCAGCTCGAAGCCGCCGCGGTGCGCGTCAACATCTTGAAGAACTGGACGCGTCAGAGGATTGACAAGAGCCATGATATCCGCGGCACGCGCCCGCGCGGAGCTGCTTTAAGCTACTAAAAATAAACAAAATATCGTCCGTTTCCGCGAAATGGCACGATGATTGCTTTTGGTCTGCTGAACAAGCGGAACCAAAGCCATGAACGCAATCAACAATCCCCAAGGCGCCAACCGCATCGCCGCCCCCGTGCTCGACGCGGTGCAGAATGCGTCGGCGCGGTCGGGTATCGATTTCGATTATCTGTTCGACGTCGCGCGCGTCGAGAGCGCCTACAATCCGTCCGCCAAAGCGTCGACCTCGTCGGCGCGCGGCCTTTATCAGTTCACCAAGCAGACCTGGCTCGCGACGCTCGACCGCCACGGCGCGAACCATGGCCTTGCCTGGGCGGCCGAAGCGATCGGCCGCGACGCGTCGGGCCGGCTGAGCGTCGCCGATCCCGTGCTTCGTCAGCAGATCTTCGACCTGCGCGACGATCCCGCCGCCTCCTCGAACATGGCCGCCGCGCTGACCGGCGACAATCGCGCCTATCTCGAAAGCCGGATCGGCCGCAGCGCCGAGCCGGTCGACCTCTATCTCGCGCATTTCCTCGGGAGCGGCGGCGCCGCCAAATTCCTGACGGCGCTCGCGGCCGATCCCGACCAGCCCGGCGCGTCGATGATGCCCGAGGCGGCCGCCGCAAACCGGTCGGTCTTCTACGCCGGCGACGGCAGCATGCGCAGCCTTGCGGAGATCCGCGAACGCTTTCGCGTGAAGCTCGAAGAGGGCGGCAAGATCGAAAATATGAAGCCCTTCGCTCCCACCGGCTGGCACGCGCAGGCGAGCAGCTCGAGCGGGCTTGCAAACGCCGGCGGCGGCCGCCCGCCGCTCCAGATGATGGATATTCAGCCTATGCCAAAGAAGCTCTCGATGGGCTTTGCCGCCGACGCCTATCGGCGGCTCGCCTCGCTTTCGGGAGGCGCGGCATGACCGCCGGCTTCAACCTCCGCAATGCTGCGCGCTTCGCAAGCATCTCGGCGCTGCCGGCGGGGATGCTGATTCTCGTCGCGCTGATGGTGATCCCGGTTTCGCCGCTGATCCTCGACATCAGCTTCGTCGCGAACATCATGATCAGTCTGTTGATCCTGATGGTCGCGCTACAGGCGTCGAAACCACTCGATTTCTCGGCCTTCCCGACCGTATTGCTGCTCGCGACCCTGTTCCGCCTGGCATTGAACGTCGCCTCGACGCGCGTCGTGCTCGTCCACGGGCACGAGGGCACCGCGTCGGCGGGTCATGTCATCGAGGCGTTCGGCCAGGTGCTGATCGGCGGCGACTATGTCGTCGGCCTGTTCGTCTTCGTCGTGCTGATGATCATCAACCTGATCGTGATCACCAAGGGCGCGGGCCGCGTATCCGAAGTCTCGGCGCGCTTCACCCTCGACGCGCTGCCCGGCAAGCAGATGGCGATCGACGCCGACCTCAACGCCGGGCTGCTCACTCCCGAAGAGGCCAAGGCGCGCCGCGTCGAAGTCGGCACAGAAGCCGATTTTTACGGCTCGATGGACGGCGCCTCGAAATTCGTGAAGGGCGATGCGGTCGCGGGTCTCCTCATCCTGTTCGTCAACATCGTCGGCGGCCTGATTCTCGGCATGTTCAGTCACGGCCTCAGCCTGTCCGAAGCCGGAAGCAACTATATCACGCTCGCGATCGGCGATGCGCTCGTCGCCCAGATTCCGGCGCTGCTGCTCTCGATCGCCGCCGCCGCGATCGTCACCCGCGTCGCGTCGCCCTTCGACCTCAGCGGCCAGATCGGCAGCCAGTTCTCCTCGCCCGTCATCTGGATGGCGGTCGGCGGCATCCTCCTCATCCTCGGCCTCGTTCCCGCGATGCCGCAGATGCTGATCCTGCCCGCCGCCGCGCTGTCCTTCGCGGTCGGCTGGCAGCTCCGCCGCGCCGAAGCGGCGGTCGCCGACCTGCCCGAGCCCGCCGCGCCCGCGCCCGATCCGTCGCACATCGAATGGGCCGACGTCAGCGACGCAAGCGCGTGCCAGCTCGAGATCGGCTATGCGCTCGTCACCCTGGTCGACGAACGCAAGGGATCGCCGCTGATGACGCGCATCACCGGCATCCGCCGCCAGCTGTCGAAGGAGCTCGGCTTCGTCGTGCCTCCGGTGAAGGTCAGCGACGACCTGTCGCTCCCTGGCAACGTCTATCGCATTTCGGTCGCCGGGGTGATCGTCGGCGAGGACGAAGTCTTCCCCAACGAGATGCTCGCGCTCGATTCGGGCGACCTCGTTACCAAGGTGGCCGGACGCCCGTGCAAGGATCCGACCTTCGGCCTCGACGCGCTATGGATTCCGAAAGCGATGCAGAATGACGCGATTGCGGCGGGCTATACGGTCGTCGATCCCGCCACCGTCGTTGCGACCCACCTCAACAACAGCATCGTCGGATCGGCGGCAGAGCTGTTCGGCATCGACGATGCGCAGGCGCTAATTGACAATCTCAAGACGCATTATCCGCAGCTCGCGCAGAATCTCTCGCCGCAAGGCTATTCGCTGCCGCGCGTCGCGAGCCTCTGCAAATCGCTGCTCGTCGAGCGCGTGCCGCTGCGCGATTTCCGCAAGATCGCCGAGGCGATGGTCGCATTGTCGGGGCAGCAGCTCGGCGAGATCGACCTTGTCGAGGCGGTGCGCCAGCGCATCGGGGCGCTGATCGTGCAGACGATCGTGCCGAGCCGGATGCCGCTGCCTGTCGTCACTTTCAGCCCCGAGATCGAGATGCTGCTCAACCAGGCGGTACGCGCCAATCCAGCTGCCGAATGGCCGTTCGAGCACGGCATGGCGATGACGATCATCGAACAGGTCGGTCAGGCGGTCGAACCGCTGCTGCTCCAGACGCGCAGCTTCGCGCTCGTCGCCTCGCCGATCTGCCGCTCCGCGCTATCGCGCCTCGTGCGCGCCACTTTCCCCGACGTCGCCGTCATCTCCTACCTCGAGATTCCCGCGACCAAACAGACCGAAATCGTCGCGACGATCGGCGCCGAAGTGCCGCGCCTCGCGTCCGGGCCCGACGCCCACATGGAGGACCAAGTTCATGAGAATTGAGCCCGTCGAGCAATTTGCCGCGAGCGGCCGAACGCCGGGTGCGCGCGGCTATGGTGAAAGCGTCGAGGCACTGGTCGAGGAATATGCGCCGCTGGTGCGCAAGATCGCGTGGCAGGTCTTTTCGCGGGTGTCGCGGACGAGCGAACTCGACGACCTGATCCAGACCGGGCTAATCGCGCTGATCGAAGCCCGCCGCCATTATGAGGAGCGCGGCTTTGCCTTTGCCACTTATGCGACGACGCGCATTCGCGGCGCGATGATCGACCAGCTGCGTCGAGAGGCCGATGTCGGCCGCTCGGCGATGGTCGCGGCGAAGCGGATCCAGGCGATGCGCGGCGCGCTCGAACAGCAGCTGATGCGCGCGCCGACCACCGCCGAGATGGCGGTCGCATTCGACATGTCGGCGGAGGATTATTTCGCGCTCGAACGCAATGCGACGCACGGCCGTTCGACCTCGCTCGACGAGCTGACCGAAATCGGCGCCTTCCTCGCGGCCGACGACGGCGCCGGTGCCGACGAACGCTGCGAGCAGGAGGATCTGATGGGCGCGCTGCGCGAGTGCGTCGGGCGCCTGTCCGAGCGCGAGCAGATGGTGCTCCAGCTCTATTTCTTCGAAGAACTCAACCTGCACGAGATCGGCCTGACGCTCGATGTCAGCGCCGCGCGCATCTGTCAGATCAAGCGCGAGGCGATGATCAAGGTCGACCGCATGATGAAGGAAATGACCGAATAGGAGGGTGCAGGTGCGGCGCGCGAGACCAGCCGCACCCGCACCCGACAGGGGTTGGAACCGGGCCTAGGCCGCTAGCTGGGGAAGACCCTGGCGGACGCCGCCGATCTTTTCGAAATAGCTCGCCATGCGCTCGATCCCGCTGTCGCTCAGCCGCACGATCGTACGACGGCGGTCGCGCTCGTCGATCGAGCGATGCACCAGTCCGCGCTGTTCGAGCGATGCGATCATGCGCAGGCCCGACGACAGCGGAACCCCCGCTCCGGTCGCCAGATCGCTGGCGCTGAGCACGCGGCTGTGCGCACCCGCGAGCATCAGATCGAGCATCATGTCCCAAACGGGCCCCGACATTTCGGCGGTCCCGAAATGGCTGCGGCGGATACGCCGGATCTGGATGCTGAGCGACAATTGGTCGAGCAGCCCCGCGCCCGTCGCCGGGTCGCGGCGAACAGCCTCGGCCGGGCGCGCAGCGGCGGGCGGCGATTCCTCGCCGCGGCTCGCGAGCAGCTCGTGAATCTGGTCGACCCGCGATTTCAGCTCGGCAATTTCTTCGTTCGAAAACGGCTGCATGTGACGATGCCCCTGGGGAGCCACATTTCAGGCCGTAACGTCATTCCGCCGACTATAGGATCCCGATGCGTAGATAATCAGCAACAGAATCGGATAGGATATATACACCGAGAGCAGCGAATAGGGCCGCGCCAATATCTCCGAGAACATGAGCTTCTGGATATGCCCGAATATGGCGATCAGCTGCCATCCGGTGATCCAGTAAGGCCAGAAACTCTGCGTCCGCATGGCGATGAACCAGAAGCTCATCAGAACCAGCACGTCGATGATGAAGATATTGACCTCGATGTTGGTCCAGGTCGGGAAAGGCGTCACGGCCGTCGTGAGGACCGAGGCGATCAATGCCGTATAGGCTGCCCAGCGTTCGAGCGGTCCGCCGCGTCGGATCGCGACGGCGACGGTGATGAGCAGAACGGCATAATAGATCGCCACGGACCACATTGTGGCAGTCAACCTTTCTTGCGGATCAACCGGCCTTCGCGAACGCCGGCGCGTCGGCGCCCTGGCGGTCGTTGCTGCCTTCGTCGACCAGCTTCGCGCTCGCCGGCTTGACGCCCGCGCCGAACATCCGCGTGCCGAGGCCGACTTCCTTCTGCGTCACGGTCAGCGCCAGATGCGCGTCGGTCAGGAGCTGGCGGACCTCGCCGGCGGCGGCGAGCGCCTGTGCGACCTTTGCCATCGCTTCCTGGCCGACGATCGCCGACATGTTCGTCTCGCGGCGCGCGGCCGGCAGCGTCGCGGCGAGCTGCGCGATGCGGATCATCACTTCGTCGATGGCGTCTTCGGCCAGATGCAGCTCGGAAGCGATCTTCTTCGCTACAGAAACTCGTTGATTCAGCATCATCTTTTTCCTTGAAAAAGAATGCTACCGGTTCCCCCCCGCAGCATTCGTTCGAACATCAGGTCAGAACGCGACCGAGTCCGACAAGGATCGAATAGAGGGCGGAGAAAGCCAAAATCGTCGCGAAGGCGATCAGGATTGGCCAGATTATCCTTTCCATCAACCCATGCCGGTTGGCCGGCTGGGACGCGGTAGGAAATGGCGAACCAATGTCGAAAAATCGCCGAAACGAACTGCGCCCCCGTTCCGCATCGACGGCTTGGGAGGCCTCGCCTAGGTCGATCAATTGATATGTCAAAGGCTGATAAGGGGTAACATTATCGAAGACACCGTTAACAGCCAGAATCCGCGCCGCCTCGATCCGGTTGGAAACATTAAGTTTTTTTAACACGCGCCGAACGCGCTCATCGACGGTGTGCGGCGACACGTTCATCAGACGGGCAATCTGCTTGGAATTTTTATGCTCGTAAACGTGCCGCAGCGTCTCGATCTGCGCGGCCGACAGCAGGCTGAGGTAATTGTCGGGGTCGCCTTGCACGGGGGTTGGAATAGAGCATCACGAGTCGAAATCAAGGTCGGTAGCTAGCTAATTTCCTTGTCGCTCCATATTCGGCCACCGCTCCGACGTCCGATTCGCCCCGCTATCTACTCTCCTTCAAACCGCAATAGCGCTGGATCGACTTTTCGATGTGCCGGCGTGCGGCGCGGCGCGCGGCGACGGGGTCGCCGGCCTCGATCGCGACGACGATCGCCTCATGATCGCGGTTGATCGTGTGCGCGTAGCGCTGGTGCCGGACCGGGTCGTCGCCCTGCAGATAGAGCCGCCGCGACGGCACGAGCCGCACGCCGAGAAACTGCGTGAAGCGCAGGAAATAGGGATTGCCGGTCGCGCTTGCGATCGCGGCGTGAAAGGCGGCGTCGGCTGCGACCGACGCATCGACGTCGCGGCTTTCCTCCATCGCGTCGAGCGTCTGCCGCAGCGCCGCAAGGTCGGCATCGGTCCGGCGCCGGGCGGCAAGGTCCGCCATCTCGACCTCGAACCCCATGCGCATTTCGAGCAGTCTCAATACATCGTCGATCTCGCCGATTTCTTCCGCCGTGACCTGGAAGGCGCGATATTGCGCGCCGTCGGGAACATAGGCGCCCGATCCGCGCCGCGACACGAGCAGGCCGCGGGCCGCGAGCCGCGAATAAGCCTCGCGCACGACGGTGCGGCTGACGCCGAACGTCTCGGTGATCTCTTTTTCGGTCGGGAAGCGCGATCCGACGGGCATTTCGCCCGTTTCGATCTGTTCCTCGAAACGCTGGACCAGATCGTCGGCCAGCGATGCCGCCTTGGTTACCGTCATGGATGCTGCGTTATCACCGCGCCGCGAAACTGGCTAGGGCCGCAAATCGGGCCGCCAGGGCAGCAAGCAAGGCGGTCGCCGGGATGTCAGCCGCATCACCAACTCCACATCGTTCCGTCCTCGAGCCGGTTCACCGGCAGATAGGCCCGAGCATAAGGAAAGGTTTCGGCGAGCGCCTCGTCGATCTCGACGCCGAGACCCGGCGCATCGCCCGGATGGAGCATGCCTTCCGCGAAGCGATAGGCGTGCGGAAAGACGGCGTCGGTCTCCACCGTGTGGCGCATATATTCCTGAATACCGAAATTGGGGATGGCGAGCCCCAGATGCAGCGCCGCCGCCATCGTCACCGGCGACAGGTCGGTCGCGCCGTGGCAGCCGGTGCGGACCTGGTGTAGGTCGGCAAGTGCGGCGATCTGGCGCATATGCGTGATGCCGCCCGCGTGAAGCACCGTCGCGCGGATATAGTCGATCAGCCGGTTCTCGATCAGCGCCTTGCAATCCCACACCGACGAGAAGATCTCGCCGACCGCGAGCGGCGTCGTCGTGTGCTGGCGGATCAGGCGGAACGCCGCCTGATCTTCGGCCGGCGTCGCATCCTCGATCCAGAAAGGCCGGTAAGGTTCGAGGTCCTTGCCGAGCCGCGCCGCCTCGATCGGGGTCAGCCGGTGATGGATGTCGTGGAGCAGATGGACGTCCCAGCCGAGCGCCTCGCGCGCCGCGGCAAAGAGTTCGGGGACGATTCGCATATATTTCGCCGTCGACCAGATATTTTCGGTCGGCAGGTCATTGTCGGCGGGCTCGTAGAAATAGCGGTCCTTGCTGACACCATAGGTCGACGCCATCCCGGGCACTCCGCACTGCAGGCGAATCGCCTTATACCCCTGCCGCTGGTAATCGAGCGCCGCCTCGATCGTATCTTCGATCGTCGTTCCGTTGGCGTGGCCATAGACCATGCAGCCCTCGCGCGCTGCGCCGCCGAGCAATTGATAGACCGGCAGGCCCGCGATCTTGCCCTTGATGTCCCACAGCGCCATGTCGACCGCCGCGATCGCCGCCATCGTCACCGGCCCGCGGCGCCAATAGGCGCCCTTGTAGAGAAATTGCCAGATATCCTCGATCCGGTGTGCATCGCGCCCGATCAGACAGGGGACGACATGCTCCGAAAGATAGGCCGCGACCGCAAGTTCGCGGCCGTTGAGCGTCGCATCGCCGACGCCGGTCGTGCCGTCGTCGCATTCGATCTTCAGCGTCGTGAAATTCCGGCCCGGCGAGGTCAATATTACCCGGGCTGACACGATCTTCGGCATTGCATCCCCTCTGGCCGTCTGCGCTAGTTGTGTGACAACATTATTGACACTCGACTAAAAAGGAAAGAGATATGTCACCGGTGTCAAGGCGAAAAGCCGGGCCTGCTTGGGAGGGAGAAGATATGCCATGTCGCTGAGCCTGTTTTCAATTCTGACGACCGCTCCCGCCGCTGTAGCAGCACCCGCCGAACCCGCGATACCACAGCCCGCCGCGATCCTCGCCGATACGCGCCGCGTCGCCGACTGGCAGCTCGCGAACCGCACCAACTGGACGACGATGCCCGCCGCGCGCAAGAGCGTGCAGGAGGTACGCGACTGGCAGCAGGCGACCTTCTGGGTCGCGCTCACCGAACTCGCGAATCGCGACAGGCGATATGCAAGGCCCCTCCGCGACCTCGGCCGCGCCGAAGAATGGCAGATGGGCGACCTTCCCTTCCACGCCGACGACCAGCTGATCGGGCAGGCGTGGCTGTGGGCGGCGAAAAATGGCGAGGGCAAGAAAGCGATCGCGCCGATGCGCGCCTATTTCGACCATGTGCTCGCCAACCGGCCGACGATCGGGCTCGAATTCATCCCCGTCGCGCCCGGCAAGGGCACATCGACCTGCACCGACCGCTGGTGCTGGTGCGACGCCCTGTTCATGGCGCCGCCGACGATGCTCCGGCTCGCCGAGGCGACCGGCGACAAACGCTATGCCGATTTCGTGCACGAGGAATGGAAGGCGACGACCGACTATCTCTTCGACCCGTCGGAGCAGCTCTATTTTCGCGACAGCCGCTTTTTCGACATGCGCGACGCCAAGGGACGCAAGCTGTTCTGGAGCCGCGGCAACGGCTGGGTGATGGGCGGCCTTGTCCGCGTGCTGCAGGTGCTGGACCGGAAGGACCCGCAGCGCCCCTATTATGAGAAGTTGTTCAAGGGCATGGCGGCCAGGCTCGTGACGCTGCAAAAGGCCGATGGCTACTGGCCCGCCTCGCTGCTCAACCAGGATCCCGGTACGCCGCCCGAATCGAGCGGCACCGCCTTCTTCACCTATGCCTTTGCGTGGGGCGTCGACAACAACCTCCTCGACCGCGCGACCTACGAGCCCGCCGCGGTGCGCGGCTGGGCGGCGCTCGGCCGCGCGGTCCAGTCCGACGGCATGCTCGGCTGGGTCCAGCAGGTCGGCGACCGCCCCGACAGCGTCTCGGCAAAGGAAACGCAATTTTATGGGAGCGGTGCCTATCTGCTCGCCGGAACGGCGATGTATGACTTGTCGAAGAAGCGCAGAAATCCTTGATGATTCAGGCCTACGCCGACCTTGGCCGTCCCGCCAAGCGAGCGATTGACTTCCCCCTCCAAAGTTGTAATACATCTTATAAGTTGTATAACAACTGAAATTGACACCGGTATCAACCGGGTCCGCGCCGCAAATCCGAGGGCGACATAAAAAGGAGAGGGAAATGAAGCCATCATCGGTCCTGCCGACCCGCGCCGCCTTGCTGGCGTCCGCGGCATTGTTTGCCGCCATGCCCGTATGGGCGCAGGAAGCGCCCGCCGAAGTCGAGGGCGAACCGGCGGCAGCGGTCGATGCCGGTGACGAGATTCTCGTCACCGGTACGCGCGCGACGCAGCGCAGCTCGATCGAGTTCAAGCGCGCCGCCGACGTCGTCGTCGACGGTCTCGTCAGCGAAGAAATCGGTGCCACCCCCGACAATTCGGTCGGGGATACGCTCGAACGCATCGTCGGCGTCTCGGCCGACCGCTTCAAGGGCAATGCCAACGAACTGTCGGTGCGCGGGCTCGGCCCGACCTTGAGCTTTTCGACCTTCAACGGCCGCGAAGTGTCGACCGCGGGCCCCGACCGCTCGGTCGCCTTCCAGCAATTCCCGTCGGAGCTGGTCAACGGCGTCCTCGTCTACAAGACGCAGCGCGCCGACTTTCTCGAAGGCGGCGTCGGCGGGGTGATCGAGCTTCGCTCGATGAAGCCGCTCGATTACGGCAAGCGGCGCATCCAGTTCGAGGTTCGCGGCGATTTCCAGCCGCAGGACGACGACGTCTACCAGCATGACGGGCTCGGCTATCGCGCCAATTTTTCCTACACAGACCAATATGAGACCGGGCTGGGCGACATCGGCGTGTCGATCGGTTACCAGCGGCAAGACACCAGCGCGCCCGAAGATTATTATAACGGCAATTCGACCTTCCAGCTCTGCAACACCTCGGCCGACAACCCCTGGCAGCTGACCGGCAACGCCGCGACGCAGGCGGCAGCGGGGGCCAATGTCAATTGCACCTTTGCCGAAGGGCCGCGCACCGCCAATGGCGTGACCGTCGGCGAGACGATCGGCGACCATTATTTTCCCACCTCGTCGCGCAGCTTCCGCACCCAGAAGACGTCGGAGATTCGCGACGGGCTGATCGGCGCGATCCAGTGGCGCCCGTCACCCGAGTTCGAGATTGCGATCGACGGCCAATATTCGAAGCGCCGCAGCCGCGAGGACCGCAATGTGCTGGGCATTCCCGAAGGGCTGCGCGGCATCGAGCCGCTGGTCATCGGCAACGGCAGCAACGGCTATTCGCCGGGCGCGCTGATCAGCTATCGCGGCAATTCGAATATCGAGAATCAGCTCGAAACCCGTCAGCGCAACGAAACCTACAAGGGCGGCGGCCTGGGGCTGATCTGGACCCCCGATCGCTGGACGGTCAGCTTCGACGGATCCTATTCGGACAGCCACCGTACCGAAACGCAAAAGGCGACGCGCATGCGCTCGAACCGTCGCGTCGGCTATACGCTCACCTATCTGGACGACGATGTCGTGCCGAATGTCGAGTTCGAGGATTTCGACATCACCGACCACGACCTGTTCCTGACCACCGCGGCCAATTCGGTCTATGCGCGCAACCGCTTCGTGACCGATCGCCGCGACCGGATCTGGGCCGGACGGCTCGACATCGAACGCGAACTCGACGGCTTCATCACCTCGGTCAAGGTCGGCGGCCGCTATTCGGACCACCACCGCACCAACGACAATGCGCGCAACAACGACCTCAACACCCTGGCCACTATCGACGGCACCTCCCCCGCCGAGCTGATCGCGCAGGCGAACCAGAATTGCCGCGTCCCCTTTACGACGACCAGCTACATGCAGGGCATGGGCACCAACGTCACACGCTGGGCGACCTTCGACAACGACTGCCTGTTCCGCACCTTCACCGGCGGCGACGATGCGCTGCCCTATCCGGCCGACGGCCGCGATCCGAGCGACATCGACGTCACCGAGCGCATCTACGCGCTCTACGGCCTCGCCAATTTCGAATCGCAGGCGGGCAGCGTGCCGTTCAGCGGTAATATCGGGCTGCGCTGGGTCAAGACCGACATCACCTCGATCGGCTATCGCCAGCCCTATGTGATCACGATCGACACCGCCGGCGACAGCTATAGCGTCGATCCCGATCCGAACGGCGAGCTGCTGACGAACCGCGCCAAGGGCAGCTATAATTATTTCCTGCCGAGCGCGAACATCGCCTTCGACCTGTCGCAAGAGGTCAAGCTTCGCCTCGCCGCCTATCGCGCGATCGCCCGGTCGGGAATCGAAAGCTTCGGCGCGGGCATCCGGCTCAACCCCTCGGCGGGGACAGGGCTCGACAATATCATCTTCGACGCGACGACCGGCAACCCGAACCTCAAGCCGCTGCGCGCGTGGAATCTCGACGCGAGCCTCGAGCTTTATGCGTCGCGGGACACTTTGCTCTCGATCGCCGGCTATTATAAATGGGCGAAGGGCACGGTGATCAGCGCCGAGGAGCCCATCCCGACCGACGTCACGATCACGACGATCCGCGATGGCGGCGCGCCGGTGACCGAGACCGTCACCATCGCGCCGGTCGCCCCGACCAACGACAGCGAGACGCGGCATCTCTACGGGATCGAGGCGACCGCGAGCCACGCCTTCACTTGGCTTCCCGATCCGCTCGACGGGCTTGGCATCCAGGGATCGGTCAACCGCGCCTTTGCCAATTTCGAATATCCCGACACCTCGCCGATCGCCGACTATGTCGATCCGGCAAATCTGATCGGGCTGTCGAAATGGACCGCGAGCGGATCGGTGTGGTTCGAGAAATGGGGGCTCTCGCTCCGCGCCAACCTTCGCTATCGTTCGGGCTATTACAAGCCGAACAGCGGCACCAATCGCGAGATCCGCGGCGCGACCTATATCAACCTGTCGGCGCAATATAATCTCACCGACAATGTCCAGCTCAAGCTGCAGGCGCTCAACATCACCGGCACCAACGACATCATGTACAAGGGCGGATACGACAGCATCGCCGAGGTGTCGCGCAGCGGCACGCAATATTTCTTCGGCTTCCGGGTCCGCCTGTGAAGTCAGCGACTTTAGCCCGACTCCCTTGGGCTATCCTGGCCGCCGCCGCGACTCCGTCCGCGGCGGCGGCTTTTTCCTCAACGCCGGCTTGTGAGACGAGCGAAGGCTATTCGGCGTCGTTCGACGGCCGCCGCACCTTCGCGCTGCGCCCCGCCGATCTCGAAGCGATCAGGGCGGCGCTGCCGAACGATCCGGCGATCGGTGCCGCTTATCGGAAGCTGATCGCGCGCGCCGACAAGGCGCTGGCGGCCAAGCCCGCCTCGGTCATCGACAAGCGCAGCATCCCCGTGTCGGGCGACCGCCACGACTATGTCAGCCTCGCGCGCTATTGGTGGCCGGACCCCGCCAATCCGAAGGGCGCCTATGTGCGCCGCGACGGCGACACCAATCCCGATATTGAAAGCGACCGCTTCGACCGCGCCGCGCTCGCGCAAATGGTGCACGACGCCGACACGCTCGCGCTTGCTTATTATTACAGCGACGACCGCAAATATGCCGAAGGCGCCGCACGCGTCATCCGAACCTGGTTCCTCGACCCCGCGACGGCGATGAACCCGAACATGGACTTCGCGCAGGCCGTGCCCGGCGTGTCGAACGGCCGCGCCGAAGGTGTGCTCGACGGCGCAGGCTTCATCGCGGCGATCGACGCCGCCGGGTTGATCGCGCCGTCGGGCGCGTTGACCCCGACCGAAATGACCGCGCTCGAAGGCTGGTTTTCGCGCTATGTCGACTGGATGCTGAAAAGCCCCAACGGCCGCGCGGAGGGCAAGGCGTCGAACAACCATGGTCTCTGGTACGACGCGCAGGTCACGCGCTTCGCGCTGTTCGCGCGGCGCTCCGATGTCGCGCGCCGGATCGTCGCCGCCTTTCCGGCGAGGCGCATTGCGCGGCAAGTCGATCCCTCCGGCGCCTTGCCCGGGGAGCTGACGCGAACGCGAAGCTTCCACTATTCGCTCTACGCGCTCGACGCCGCCTATACGCTCGCCGACAGCGCCGCGTGTCTTGGCGTCGACCTCTATCGCGCCGAGGAACAGGGCCGTTCGCTGCGCACGGCGACCGACTATGTCGCCGCGTATCGCGGGCGCAGCGCCGACTGGCCGTACAAGGAACAGAGCTGGCCGACCGCGATGCTCGACCGGTTGCTCGTGCGCGCCGACGATGCCTGGGGTCCGGGCGCCTATCCACGCGCGGTCGATGGCGACCTGTTGCTTCGCCGTCGCATCATCCCAAAGGACCCCGAATGATCGCCCGCCGCACCCTGCTCTTCACTGCGCTGTTCGCCGCGCCTGCGGCATGGGCGCGCCCGCGGTCCGGCGCGATCGACATTCGTGCGATCGAGCGCCGCCGCCTGCTGCCGCAGGCCGAAGCCCTGATCACCTCCGAACCCCGCACCATCGCCGCGATCCCGGCGCCGCGCAGCCCCGCGGGACCGCAGGATTATTATTCGGAGGGCGATTATTGGTGGCCCGATCCGGCAACCCCCGGCGGTCCCTATGTGCGCCGCGACGGCCGCTCGAATCCCGACAAGTTCGACGGCCACCGCGACGCGCTGATCGCGTTCGGGCGTACCGTCCCCGCGCTAGCGGCACTGTGGGACCTCACCGGCGAGCCGCGTTTCGCCGACGCCGCGATGCGCCACCTCCACGCATGGTTCGTCGATCCGAAGACGCGCATGAACCCGAACCTCGACCATGCGCAGGCGATCATCGGCGTCAACGGCGGCCGCGCAATCGGGGTGATCGACACGTTGCAGATCGTCGAGGTCGCACGCGCCGCGATGCTGTTCGCGCAAAAAAATGCCCCCGGCTATGCCTCGATCCGCGCGGGCGTCGAGAGCTGGTTCGCCGATTATCTCGACTGGCTCACGACCTCGCCCTTCGGCATCGAAGAACGCGACGAAAAAAATAATCATGGCACCTGCTGGCTCTTGCAGGCCGCGTCTTTCGCCGCGCTGATCGGCCGCGACGACATCCTCGCCGATGCCCGCACCCGGCTCAAGACGATCATCGTCCCGACGCAGATCGCCGCCGACGGGCGCCAGCCGCTCGAACTCGCGCGCACCAAGCCCTACGCCTATTCGCTCTTCAACCTCGACGTCCTCGCCGCGTCGGCGTGGTTGCTCGGCGGGCGCGAACTGATCGGCTGGCAGACCGCCGACGGCCGCTCGATTGGCGGTGCGATCGCATGGATGGCGCCCTATATCGCCAACAAGGCGGCATGGCCGCTGCCGCCCGACGTGGAATATTGGGACGGCTTCCCGGTGCGCCAGCCGAGCCTGCTCTTCGGCGGCCTCGCGCAAGAACGCGGCGAGTGGCTCGCACTCTGGCAGCGGCTGAATCCCGATCCGGTTCTCGGCGAGGTCGTGCGCAACTTTCCGGTCCGCCAACCCCTGCTCTGGCTCTAGTTGCGGCCCTCGATCAGCCCGCGCGCGATCACCTGCGCCTGAATCTCGGCGGCACCTTCGAAGATGTTGAGGATGCGCGCGTCGCAAAGGACGCGGCTGATCTCATATTCCATGGCATAGCCGTTGCCGCCATGGATCTGCAGGCTGGCATCGGCGTTCGACCAGGCGGCGCGCGCGCCGAGCAGCTTCGCCATGCCCGCCTCGATATCGCAGCGCTTGCCGCTGTCCTTCGCGCGCGCGGCGGCGTAGCTCAACTCGCGCGCCATCACGAAGTCGACGAGGCTCATCGCGAGCTTGTCCGACACGCGCGGGAAGGCGATGATCGCCTGGCCGAACTGCTTGCGGCTCTGCGCATAATCGAGCCCGAGTTCGAGCGCGCGCCGCGCCACCCCGACAGCGCGCGCGGCGGTCTGGATTCGCGCGCCTTCGAAGGTGCGCATGAGTTGCTTGAACCCCTGCCCCTCGGCACCGCCGAGCAGTGCGTCAGCGGGCGCGTGCATCGCATCGAACTGCAACGCATATTCGCGCATCCCGCGATAGCCGAGCACCTCGATCTCGCTGCCGCTCATACCCTTGGCTGGGAAGGGGTCGGCCTCGGTCCCGCGCGGTTTCGGGACGAGCAGCATCGACAGCCCCGCATAGCCCTTTGCGTCAGGCACGGTGCGCGCGAGCAGCGTCATCAGGTCCGAGCGCGCGGCATGGGTGATCCAGTTTTTCGCGCCGTCGATGATCCAATGATCGTCCTTGCGCCGGGCGCGGGTCTGGAGCGATCCGAGGTCCGATCCGACGTCGGGTTCGGTGAACACCGCGGTCGGCAACACTTCACCGCTCGCGATCCGGGGCAGCCAATCCGCCTTCTGCGCATCGGTGCCGCCCATCGCGATCAGCTCGCCCGCGATCTCCGACCGTGTGCCGAGCGATCCCGCGCCGATCCAGCCGCGCGACAATTCCTCGGTGACGATGCACATGACGAGCTTGCCGAGCCCGAGCCCGCCATATTCCTCGGGAATACAGACGCCGAAGGTGCCGAGATCGGCCATTGCCTGCACCGTCGCATCGGGGATCAGGTCGTTGGCAAGATGCCAGCCTTGCGCGTTGGGCAAGATCGCGGCGTCGGTGAAGCGGCGATACTGCTCGCGGATCACATCGAAATCGGCGTCGTGCAGCGTCTCACTCGGCCAGTTGCCGTCGGCGAGCGCCATCGCGACGTCGGCGCGCATCGCGGCCTGATCGGCATCGAGCAGGTCGGCGCAGCTATCCGCGAGCGCGCGCGCCTCGACACCCAAGCCAAGATCGGTCGGGCGGAAAATCTCATTCTGCCCCATCGGCAATCCGCCGACGAGCTGGCCGATCCCCTCGGCGAACGCGAGCGCCGCGACCTTCGCATCGAGCGGGTTCGAGTCCTGGCCGGACTCGCACCAGCCGAGCGTCGCTTCGAGCGCCGCAACCGTCGTAGCCACCCACGCGAAGCCGTGCGCGGCGCGCTGCTCGCGGTCGATCGGCCGCGCCGCCAGCCGCTCGGCCAGCGCCGCCCGCGCCGCGCCGCGATAGGCTTGCGCCGCCGCCAGCGCCTCGCGCAAATCGGCCATGCTCAGGCAGCGCGCTCGAAGATCGCGGCGATGCCCTGCCCGCCGCCGATGCACATCGTCTCGAGCCCGTAACGCCCGTCGCGGCGCACCAGCTCGCGCGTCAGATTGGCGAGAATACGCCCGCCGGTCGCGCCGATCGGATGGCCGAGCGAGATGCCCGATCCGTTGACGTTCAAGATCGCATTGCGGCTGTCGTCGTCCGACCAGTCCCAGCCCTTCAGCACCGCGAGCACCTGCGGCGCGAAGGCTTCGTTGAGCTCGACAAGATCGATGTCGCCCCATCCGAGGCCGCTGCGCGCGAACAGCCGCTCGACCGCGGGCACCGGACCGATGCCCATGCGACTCGGGTCGCAGCCCGCCGCCGCCGAGCTGTGATACCAGGCGATCGGCTCCAACCCGAGTTCGTCGAGCTTGTCCTCGGCGACGACGAGGCACGCCGCCGCGGCGTCATTCTGCTGGCTTGCATTGCCCGCGGTGACGACACCGCCCTCGAGCGGACGCAGCTTGCCGAGCGTCTCGATCGTCGCATCGGCGCGGTAGCCCTCGTCGTGCGCGAAGACGATGGGGTCGCCCTTCTTCTGCGGCACGCTGACCGGCACCAGTTCGTCGTCGAACAGCCCCTTCGCCCATGCCGCGGCGGCACGCTGATGGCTTTGCACCGCATAGGCGTCGGCTGCTTCGCGCGAGATGCCGTAATCCTTGGCGAGATTTTCGGCGGTTTCGATCATGCCGGTGATGA
Source organism: Sphingopyxis sp. PAMC25046 (assembly GCF_004795895.1). Taxonomy (NCBI): domain Bacteria; kingdom Pseudomonadati; phylum Pseudomonadota; class Alphaproteobacteria; order Sphingomonadales; family Sphingopyxidaceae; genus Sphingopyxis; species Sphingopyxis sp. PAMC25046. The sequence goes on along the minus strand of NZ_CP039250.1, from coordinate 72,644 downwards.
CGCCGAAACGTTCGACCGGTTGCGACATCAGCCGCCCGCGCGTCAGCCGGTCGTGAAGCGTGAGGTTGCCCGCGCGAACGCCCTTGCGAATGTCGGTGCTGTAATGTTCGACGTTCGACATCGATTCGACGCCGCCCGCGACGACGACGTCGGACATGCCCGTCTGGACCATCATCGCGGCGTTGACGACGGCTTGGAGGCCGGATCCGCAGCGGCGGTCGAGCTGATAGCCCGGCACGTCGAGCGGCAGCCCCGCGGCAAGCCACGACCAATGACCGATCGCCGGCGCCTCGCCATTGCCATAGCCTTGCGAAAAGACAACATCGTCGACGCGCGCCGGGTCGATCTTCGTGCGTTCTATGAGCGCTTTCAAAATGACGGCGCCGAGCTCTCCCGCGGTCATCGACGAAAGCGCGCCCCCGAATTTTCCCACAGCGGTGCGGATCGGGGCGACGATGGCGGCGCGGCGCAGGGTCATGTGTCAGTCTCCGGTGTTGGCGACGCCGACGATACCGGCATCGATCAGGCGGGCGATCTCGCCCGAGGAAAGCGAAAGGCGATCGGCCAGCACGTCTTCGCTATGCTGGCCGTTGAGCGGAGCCGCGCGCGGCGGCTCGCGTTTCGCCTGCGGGATCGTCGAAAAGGCACCCGCTGCAGGATAGGCGAAGCCGCTCGGATTATCCGCGGCGCCGAAGATCGGATTGTCCGCGACGAGCGCGGGGTCCTGCACCGCGTCATACATGGTGCGATAGGGCGAATGGACGATCCCACCCGCGTCGAAGGCGGCCGCCAGATCGTCATGGTCGCGCGCCGCGATCGCGCGCTCGAACAGCGGATAGAGCGCGTCGCGGTGGTCGAAACGCAGCCCGTCGTCGGTCGCGAAGGACACGCCGCGCTCGCTTTCGATCGCGGCGATCGCTTCGCCGAGCCCCAGCGCGGCGATCAGGTTCGTCCATTGGCGCGGCGTGACGACCACGATCATCGTGCGCCGTCCGTCGCGCGTTACGAAATCGCGCCCGAACAGCCCATAGACCGCATTGCCGAGCCGCGGGCGATTCGCGCCCGAATAAAGCACCTCTGCAACCCCGCCGAGGTTTGCCACGGTGCCGATCGCGACGTCGGACAGCGGAAGCCGCACCTCGCCGCCTTCGCCGCTGACGTTCCGCCGCTGTATCGCGGCGAGTAGCGCGAAGGCGGCATAGGCGCCCGTCAGCAGATCCCATGCGGGCAGCACATGATTGACCGGTTCGGGCCCCGCCCCGGTCAGCATCGGATAACCGACGCTGTTGTTCACCGTATAGTCGAGCGCAGGCGAGCCGTCGGCCCAGCCCATCACGCGCACCGTGATCAGGTCGGCGCGCCCCTCGGCGAGCGCGTCGTGCGACAGGAAGCCGCCGACCGGGAAGTTGGTAATGAACTGTCCCGTCGCGCGCACCAGCGCCTGCAACAGCTCGCGCCCCTCGGGCCGCCCGAGGTCGAGCGCGACCGACTTTTTCGCGCGATTGAGATTTTCCCAATAAAGCGAATCATTGGCCGCGGTCACCGGCCAGCGGCGGAAATCGGGTCCTCCACCGATCTGGTCGACGCGGATCACTTCGGCGCCCATTTGCGCGCAGTAAAGCCCGGCGGTCGGGGAGGCGACGAAGGACGAAGCTTCGATCACCGACAGGCCGGCCAGCAGGTCGTACATCTGGCGCCCGTCTCCCCAAGGTCATCGGCTCGAACGGCCGGTCGAAGCTGTCCGGCGTATCCGAGGGGGATAGCCCCCCCGGCGGCCGCCCTCGCTACTAACAGCCTCGGCCAGTCAAAAACAAGGCTCCCCGATGCCGCGCGGCGATCTTCGGAAATATGCGCCCGGCCGCTTCAATCGCGATCGATCGCCCCGGTATCGAGTAGCGGCGCGGCATCGACATCTCCGGCCCCCAGCAAGTCGGCCAGACGCTCGGTGCCCGCCAGGATCATCGCCTGCTCCCACCCCGGGAGCGCAGCGAATCCCGCCTCGAACTTTTCCTGTAGCAGATCCGGCGCTTCGACGAGGCGGCGGCGACCCGATTCGGTCGCTTCCAAAAGGACCCTCCGCTTGTCCTGTACGCTGCGCGTCCGGCTGGCGAGACCCAGCGCGACGAGGCGGTCGACGATCGCCGTGATGGTCGCATGGCTGAACTCCAGTCGCTGCGCGACGACCCCGGGGGTCACCTCGTCGCCGGCGTCGATCTCGCGCAGTACCAGCAGTTGTGACGGCGTGAGGCCGGTGGCGACTGCCAGCCTGCGGGTGCCGCCGTCGGTCGCGCGCAGGACGCGCCGCAAGGCCTTCAACGTCGCGTTCGCAATTTCGGACTCCATGCGCCCTGTTAGCCGCCCGCCCCGCGCGCGCCAACGCCTTATCCCTGATCGCGTGCGGGTGACACAGGGCTGTCATATATTTCGATATATGAAATAAAATTGCGGCGGCGGGTTGAACGCTTGGCTTCAACCCTTATATTTTGGGCGAGTCGCCGCCTAAGTAGGCTGCGTAAATCCGAAATTTATTTCAGGAGATGAAAGATACTAGACCGGCAAAAAGACGAAGAGTCATTGCCTCCAGGGAAAGATTTTGACGCGATCCCGGCCGCAGATGCCGATATAGGATTCCGCCGGCCGATCGCGTCGGACGGCCCCGCCGTCACCGCTTTGATCGCGGCGTGCCCGCCGCTCGATCGCAATTCCCGTTATTGCAACCTGCTCCAGTGCGAACATTTCGCCGACCATTGCGTCATCGCCGAAAAGGCGGGGCGGATCGTCGGTTGGGTGTCGGGCTATCGCCCGCCGTCGGATCCTGCGGCCTTTTTCGTGTGGCAGGTCGCCGTCTCGACCGAGGGACGCGGGAAGCAACTCGCGAGCCGCATGATCGCCGACCTGCTCGCCAGGCCGGAACAGGATGGCGTGACGCACATGATCACCACGATCACCGCCGACAATCAGGCGTCGTGGGGATTGTTCCGCAGCCTCGCGCGCAAATGGGGCGCCGAACTGGAACGCAGCGCGCTGTTTGAGCGCGAAGCCCATTTCGCGGGCGCCCACGCCACCGAATATCTGGCCCGCATCGGGCCGATCGACCGCACCAAGATAGACGCAGAACAGGGATAAGCAGATGATTACGACACCCCAGCCGTCCGGCGCGATTCCGGACCGGACGATCTATGAGCGCCGCGAATCGGCGGTGCGCAGCTATGCCCGCTCGATGCCGCGCCAGTTCGGCAAGGCCGAAGGCGTGTGGATGCACGACGACCAGGGCGGGCGCTACCTCGACCTGCTGTCGGGCTGCTCGACGCTCAACTATGGTCATAACCACCCGATCCTGAAGCAGGCGCTGCTCGATTATATCGCCGCCGACGGCATCGCGCACGGGCTCGACCTGCACACCGACGCCAAGCGGGATTTCCTCGATGCGTTCGAAACGACGATCCTGAAGCCGCGCGGGCTCGACTATCGCATGATGTTCACCGGGCCCACGGGCACGAACGCGGTCGAGGCCGCGATCAAGCTTGCGCGCAAGGTCACGGGCCGCGAAATGGTGATCGCCTTCACCAACGGCTTCCATGGCATGACATTGGGCGCGCTCGCCTGCACCGGCAACGCCACCAAACGCGGCGGCGCGGGTGTACCGCTTTCCCACGTCGCACACGAACCCTATGACGGCTATTACGGCCCCGACGTCGACACCGCCGACCTGCTCGAACAGCGCCTCGCCGATCCATCGAGCGGGCTCGACGCGCCTGCGGCGATCCTCGTCGAAACGGTGCAGGGCGAAGGCGGGCTCAACGCCGCCTCGCCCGAGTGGCTTCGCCGCATCGCCGACATTGCCAAGGCGCATGGCGCATTGCTCATCGTCGACGACATTCAGGCCGGCTGCGGCCGCACCGGCGGCTTCTTCAGCTTCGAGGATATGGGCTTCACCCCCGATATCGTGACGCTCGCGAAATCGCTCTCGGGCATGGGCCTGCCCTTTGCGCTGACCTTGCTGCGCCCCGAGCTCGACCAATGGTCGCCGGGCGAGCACAACGGCACCTTCCGCGGCAACAATCACGCCTTCGTCACCGCGACCGCCGCGCTCAGGCATTTCTGGAGCACCGGCGATTTCCAGCGCGACATCGAGCGACGCGGCGAGCTTCTCGCGATGCGGCTCGATCGCATCGCGGCCGAACATGGCTTCGAGGTGCGCGGCCGCGGCATGATGCGCGGCGTCAATGTCGGGTCGGGCGAACTGGCCGCGACCGTCACCGCCGCCTGCTTCGACGCCGGCCTGATCATCGAAACCAGCGGCGCGCACGACGAGGTGATCAAGGTGCTCGCCCCGCTCGTCATCGACGACGCCGTGCTCGGCACCGGGCTCGACATCCTCGAAACCAAAATCCGTCAGGCGATGGCCGCCGACTATGCCGTCGCCGCCGAATAAACACAGGAGATATCCACATGATCGTTCGCAACCTGAATGATATCCGCAAATCCGACCGCAACGTCCGCTCGGACGGCTGGGCGAGCGCCCGCATGCTGCTCAAGGACGATGGCATGGGCTTTTCCTTCCACGTCACGACCATGTTCGCGGGCACCGAGCTCAAGATGCACTACCAGAATCATCTGGAATCGGTGTTCGTTCTGAAGGGCACCGGAACCATCGAAGATCTGGGCACCGGCGAAATACACCGGCTGGAACCCGGCGTGATGTACGCGCTCAACGAGCATGACCGGCACATCGTGCGGCCCGAAACCGACATTCTGACGGCCTGCGCCTTCAATCCGCCGGTGACCGGCAAGGAAGTGCACGACGAAACGGGCGCTTATCCGGCCGACGCCGACCTCGTCGCCGCCGACTGACCATCACAAAACAGAAAGGGAGACGTCCGATGCAAGACCTCTACCCATCGCGCCACGCACCCGAGGCCGAAATGCGGCCGCGGCAGGACCCTGTCGTCCATAGCGAATGGAGCAATGACGCGCCGATCAGCGCGCGTCAGGCCGCGCAGTTCGACCGCGACGGCTATATCGTGCTCGAGGATATTTTTTCGGCCGACGAAGTCGCCTTCCTGCAAAAGGCCGCGGGGGCGCTGCTCGCCGACCCCGCCGCGCTCGATGGCGATACCATCGTCACCGAACCGCAGGGCAACGAAATCCGTTCGATCTTCGAGATTCACGCACAGAGCCCCGTGATGGCGCGGCTCGCCGCCGATGCGCGGCTCGCCGACGTCGCGCGCTTCCTGCTCGGCGACGAGGTCTATATCCACCAGTCGCGCCTCAACTACAAACCCGGTTTCACGGGCAAGGAATTCTACTGGCATAGCGACTTCGAGACCTGGCATGTCGAGGACGGCATGCCGCGGATGCGCGCGCTGTCGATGTCGGTGCTGCTCGCCGAGAACACCCCGCACAACGGGCCGTTGATGGTCATCCCGGGGTCGCACCGCACCTATCTCACCTGCGTCGGCGAAACCCCCGACGACCATTATCTGAGCTCGCTCAAGAAACAGGAATATGGCGTTCCCGACGAGGAGAACCTCGCCGAACTCGCGCACAAACATGGCATCGTCGCGCCGACCGGCAAGCCGGGCACGGTGATCCTGTTCGACTGCAACCTGATGCACGGATCGAACGGCAACATCACGCCCTTCCCGCGCGCCAACGCCTTCCTCGTATATAATGCCGTCTGCAACCGGCTCGAAAAGCCATTCGGCGTGGACAAACCGCGTCCCTGGTTCCTGGCGCGTCGCGGCGAACCCGAACCGCTGGCGATCGAACGCGGCCCGCTCGCCGAGGCGGTGGCCGCATGACCGGGCATAGCGTCGAAAAGATCGGCGGCACCTCGATGGCCGCGACCGCGACCCTGTTCGACAATGTGCTGATCGCGGGCCGCTCGGGCGCCGATCTCTACAGGCGCATATTCGTCGTATCGGCCTACGCCGGAATGACCGACCTGTTGCTCGAGAACAAGAAGAGTGGCGCGCCGGGAGTCTACGGCCGCTTCGTCGTCGACGAGGATATGGACGGCTGGCGCGATGCGATGGAAGATGTCCGCCGCGCGATGCACGAACGCAACGCCGGCATGTTCGCGCGGCCCGAAAGCCGCGACGAGGCTGACGCCTTCGTCGACGCGCGCATCGCCACGGTCGCGGCATGCCTCGAAGACCTTGCGCGCCTCCGCGCTCACGGCCGCTTCTGTGTCAAGGAACAGCTGATGACCGTGCGCGAACTGCTCGCCGGGATCGGCGAGGCGCACAGCGCGCACAGCACGGCCCTATTGCTGCGCGACCGCGACGTGAACGCGCGATTCGTCGACCTGACCTTGTGGGACCAGGACGATTTGCGCAGCCTCGACGCACGGATCGGTGACGCCTTCGCGGCGATCGACCTTGCGACGACGCTGCCGATCGTCACCGGCTATGCCGGCTGCGAGGGCGGCATGGTGCGCCGCTACGCGCGCGGCTATACCGAAATGACCTTCTCGCGGCTCGCGGTGCTCACCGGCGCGCGCGAAGCGATCATCCACAAGGAATTCCATTTGTCGAGCGCCGACCCGAAGCTGGTCGGCGAGGACAAGGCGCGCAAGATCGGCCGCACCAATTACGACGTCGCCGACCAGCTCGCGAACCTCGGCATGGAGGCGATCCATCCGGGCGCCGGGCGCGGCCTGCGCCAGACCGACATTCCGCTACGCGTTCGCAACACCTTCGACCGCGAGGATGGCGGCACCCTCGTCACGGGCAACTATGTATCCGACGTGCCGCGCGTCGAGATCGTCACCGGCATCCGCCAGATGCAGGCGCTGACCTTCTTCGAACAGGATATGGTCGGCGTGAAGGGCTATGACGCCGCGATCCTCGACGCGCTGACACGCCACCGCATATGGATTGTCAGCAAGTCGTCGAACGCCAACACGATCACCCATTATCTGTCGGCGAGCGCCGACGCGGTGAAAAAGGTGATCGCCGACCTGCAGAAGGCTTATCCCGAAGCCGCTATCTCGGCGCAGCCGGTGGCGATGGTGGCAGCGATCGGCAGCGACATTTCGCGCCCCGGCCTCGTCCCCGACGCTCTGCGTGCGCTCGAGGATGCAGGCATCGGCATGATCGCGATGCAGCATCAGATCCGCAACGTCGACATCCAGTTCATCGTCGACAGCCGCGACTTCGACGCCGCGGTGCGCGTGTTGCACAAGGCGCTCGTCGAAGACGTCGATGCGGCCGCGGAGGGCCGGCGCGCCGCGTGACGCGGCGGCCGGACGCGGTCGATGTTCGCAACGATCCTGCCCGTGCGGAGCCTGCTGGTCGCGATTTTCGTGATGATGGCGGGCAGTGGCTTCCTGTCGACGCTGATCGGCCTCCGCCTCGAACGCGTGGGCAGCGGCACAATGGTCATCGGCCTCGTCGCGACCGCCTATTTCGCCGGGCTCGTCGTCGGCGCGCTACGTGCGGGCGAGGTCGTGCGCCGGGTCGGCCATATCAGGGCCTTTGCCGCCTTCGTCGCGCTGCTCTCGGCGAGCACGCTCACTTACGCGCTGTTCCAGCAGCCCGTCCTTTGGGCGGTTCTGCGCCTCGTCGACGGGCTGTGCGTCGCGGGAGTCTTCATCTGCGTCGAAAGCTGGCTGGGCGACCGATCGGAGGCGAACACGCGCGGCACGGTGCTCGCCTGGTATATGGTCGCGCTCTATTCGGGGCAGGCGCTCGGCCAGCTTATCTTGCGGTCGGGCAACACCGCTCCGCAGATTCCCTTTGAACTCGCCTCGATCCTGATTTCGCTCGCGATCATCCCCGTCTGCCTAACCCGCGCGACTGCGCCGCTGCTCGAGGATGTGGCCTCGCTGCCGCTGAGGCGCCTGTTCGAAGCCTCACCGCTCGGCGTCGCGGGCGCGGCGATCACCGGCCTCTTGCTCGGCGCCTTCTATGGCCTTGCCGCCATTTACGCGCGCCGGATCGGCCTGAGCCTCGCCGACACCGCGACCTTCATGACGACCGTGATCCTCGGCGGCGTGGCGCTGCAATGGCCGCTCGGCCGCCTGTCGGACCGTTACGACCGGCGGCGCGTTATCATCGCCTGCTTCGCCGCGACCCTCGCCGTCAGCATCGCGCTCGCCACCGCGCCGACCGGAGTCCTGCTGCTCGGTCTCGGCGCGCTGTTCGGCGGGCTCAGCTTCGCGCTCTACCCACTTTGCGTCGCCTTCGCGAACGACCGCCTGCTCCCGTCGGAGCGCGTCACCGCGAGCGGGCAGCTCGTCCTCCTCTATTCGACCGGCGCGGCGCTCGGTCCGCTCGGCGGCGCGGCGGCGATGACGTTCGCGGGCGCGGGCGGACTCTTCCTTTTCGTCGCGTTCGCGGCGGCGGCGATGCTCGGCTTTGGCCTGTGGCGCCTCGCTACCAGCGCGCCCGTCCCCGGCGCGGCGCAGCAGGATTTCCAGATTCTGCCGCGCACGACGCCGGTCGCCGCGTTGCTCGACCCCGCCGGCCCGGAGCCGTCGTCCGAATCCCCTCCGCAAACAGGTGAGCCATGGAAAAGCCCGTAACGACCCACGCCCCGGGGCACCCGCCCCCCTTTCGCGAGCCCACGCCGCTGCACCGCGCGGTCGGAGCCTCGGCGCTCGGCAACGCGGTCGAATGGTTCGACTATGGCATTTATGCCTATGGCGTGACCTATATCTCGGCGGCGCTGTTTCCCGGCGAGACCGAGGATGCGGTACTGTTCGCGCTCGCGACCTTTGCCATTTCCTTCCTCGTCCGGCCGCTCGGCGGGCTGTTCTGGGGGCCGCTCGGCGACCGTATCGGACGCAAGTCGGTGCTCGCGATGACGATCCTGCTCATGGCGGGCGCGACCTTCGCGGTCGGGTTGATTCCCTCTTATGCGAGCATCGGCTTCTGGGCGCCCACCTTGCTGATCCTGCTCCGAATGCTCCAGGGCTTTTCGACCGGCGGCGAATATGGCGGCGCGGCGACCTTCATGGCCGAATATGCGCCCGACGAACGGCGCGGCTTCTATGGCAGCTTCCTCGAATTCGGGACGCTCGCGGGCTTCTCTTTCGGCGCGGCGCTGATGCTCGGCTATTCGCTGCACCTCGGCGATCAGGCGATGCACGAATGGGGCTGGCGCATTCCCTTCCTGATCGCGGGGCCGATCGGGCTCATCGGCATGTATGTTCGCTCGAAGATGGAGGACACGCCGATCTTTCGCGAGGAAATGGCGTCGGCCGAAAGGCGCAAGCCGCCCGGCATCGCGATCATGCTGCGCGACTATTGGCGCCCGCTGCTCGTCGTCGGCGGACTCGTCGTCGCGCTCAATGTCGTCAACTATTCGCTGCTCAGCTATATGCCGACCTATCTCCAGCGGCGGATCGGCCTGTCGAACGAAGAAGCGCTGCTCGTGCCGATCATCGGCATGCTCTTCATGATGGTATTCCTGCCCTTCGCGGGGGCGCTGTCCGACCGCGTGGGCCGCCGCGCGATGTGGCGCTGCTCGCTGATCGGGCTGCTGCTCGGCGTCGTGCCGCTCTATATGCTGATCGGGACGGGGTTCACCGGCGCGCTGATCGGCTTCATGGCGCTCGGCCTGCTCTATGTGCCACAGCTTGCGACGATCTCGGCGACCTTCCCGGCGATGTTCCCGACCGCCGTGCGCTTCGCGGGTTTCGCGATCGCCTATAATGTCTCGACCTCGATCTTCGGCGGCACCGCGCCGATGGTCGGCAGCGGCCTCATCACCCTCACCGGCGACCCGCTGATGCCCGCCTATTATATGATGCTGGCGTGTCTGGTTGGCCTGGCGGCGCTGCGTTTCATGCCGGAAACGGCCGGGCGATCGCTGCGCGAAGATCCTTTTACGCGAAAGGCGACCCCCGCTTCCAGCGGCGGATAGGCGGCGCAGCAGCGATATAACAAATTGAAATGGAAGGGAAATGGCGCACCCGAAGGGATTCGAACCCCTGGCCTCTGCCTTCGGAGCGGGTACTAACAGGCTACGCCATTCAACGCCAGAGCCTGTTTTTATACCTTAAGCTACTCATATTAAATCGGAAAGATGAAAATCGCTTCCGCCGATGCTAACCTAGGCCCGCCGAGAATACACTCCCTGTTGCTTACGCGGTGCTTTCGCGGAAGCGGTACGGTTCGAAGAGGTTGCAGCCTATGGGCAGGATCACAAAACGCCTTGTAGAGGCAGCTGTCGCCGAGGTGAAGGATTATATCATCTGGGACGACGAACTGCCGGGTTTCGGCATCCGGATATTCGCTTCTGGCAAGCGCAGCTACATCATCCAGTATCGCACCCAAGGGCGATCCCGGCGTCTAACGATCGGTATGCACGGCGTCTGGACCCCCGAAATGGCGCGCCGGGAAGCGCGCATTCAGTTGGGCCGCGTGGCTCAAGGCGAAGATCCGCAGGAAGAGCGGCAGATCGACAGGCAAGCGATTACGGTCAAAGAACTTTGCACCTTGTATTTGACCGACCTCAATGCCGGCTTGATCCTCGGCAAAGGCGGGAGACCGAAGAAACAATCGACTGTCGACACCGACACTGGTCGTATCCACCGCCATATTGTGCCGCTGCTCGGACCGCGGCGGGTCAAGGATCTGGACAAGGCGGACATCAACAAGGCGATGAAAGACATCATGGCCGGCAAGACAGCGGTCAACGTCAAGACAGCGAAACTGCGAGGTAAGGCGATTGTGAGAGGCGGCGCCGGTACTGCCGCCAGAACTATTGGCTTGCTGGGAGGAATACTGACCTATGCTGTCGAGGCTGGCATCATCGAAACCAATCCCGCGTTCGGCATCCGCAAGCCAAAAGACAATGTCCGCGATCGCCGACTGTCGGAAGCCGAGTATCGCTTGATCGGTACCAAACTTCGCGAAGCGGAGATCGATGGGCAACATGAGATAGCCGCGCAGATTATCAGACTGCTGGCGCTCACCGGCTGTCGTCGCAGCGAACTCACCAAGCTCCGGTGGAGCGAAGTCGACATCGAAGGCAGCTGCCTTCGCTTGGAAGATAGCAAGGAAGGAAAATCGGTTCGGCCCGTCGGCTTGTCTGTTATCGAATGCCTGCAACAACAGAAGATGTCAGACGGCCGAACCTATGTGTTTCCGGGCACAGGCCGCGACAACGCCTTCGGCGCTCTTCCCGATCACTGGACGAAGATCCTCGGCGGATGCGGTCTTGACGACATCACGCCCCATGTGCTGCGGCATAGTTTTGCAAGCATCGCGAATGATCTCGGCTTTACTGAGACCACGGTCGCCGCGCTTCTGGGGCATGCCAAGGGGTCGGTGACCGGCCGCTATATCCACACGATGGATGCCGCGCTCATCGCCGCCGCAGACACGGTAGCCGGATATATCCAGGGCCTTCTCGATGGCGCGCATTACAAGCTGACGGCTTACGCCCTCGATCATGCTTCTCGAAAGCAGGCTCTTGCGAGCTTTCTGGCGACCGCTGTTGCAGAAGAGCACGCCGCCGACGCGAGCGGAGAATCTCTCGCCGCTTGAGGAGAGCAAGGTCACGCCCCGAGCCAGAACCGTTCCTTTAATCGGGCTAATTATCGCCCAGTTACAAGGAGTAAGATATGTCCAATGACATCAAACCGTCGACGACCGATACGACGATCAAGCCTCGTTATGTGACGACGCCGGAAGCAGCCATACACCTCGGCCTATCGCCTCGAACTCTCGAGAAGCATCGATGCTACGGTACAGGCCCGACATATCGAAAGCTGGGCGGCCGAGTGGTCTACGCGATAGACGATCTCGATGCGTGGGCCGAGCTTGGAACGCGGCAATCGACCTCAGATCCGGGTTTGGGTGAGGCAAGGCCCGCCAAACAAACACCCTCCAAAGTGACGAAGGATTAACGAAGAAACATATGAGCCGGCATCGATATACTCGGTGCCGGCTTCGGACTTACCCGTCGCTTCTGGCCGATTGCGGTCGGGCAGCTTCGGGTCCGAAACCGAAAGAAGCGGACAGATACTCGGCCGTCTAGGAAGCGTTCGCGAGTCCAAAGCTGGTAAATTTCCGAGCGTAGGCCAGAAGCCCGAAGCAGTTCTTCAGTCGAACACAGCCAATTAGACGGTGCAAAGACCTCAGTTGTTTCCAGCAGGGCATTTGGGCAACGTAGTTAACAGCAAGGACAACGCCAGCCGTGCGCCCTAGGCCCGCGCCGCCCGACGGCGACAGCGCCATCCGTCGCAATCATCCTCCGGCACCGAAAATCAGATCGAGCATTTGCTTCTTCCAGATTTGCACGGCACGCTCGATGAAGGCCGCGTCCGGATTCCGGATGTATTCCACGGTCAGCCCGCGGGAGACCGCGTTATTAAGGAGCTGGACGCTCAAATGCGTTTCATCTTCCGCTATTCCCGCGGCGCGCAGGATGGAATAGGCCCACAACCGCACGCGGCGGTCGAAACGGCGGGTGCTGGGTCCCACCTCGCGGTCGAGATCCGGATCCTTGCGGCGCGCGAGATGAATTTCGAGAACCGCTGCCATCTCGGGCCGGCTGATCATCTTGAAATTCGCGTCGATCAGATTCTCCATTGATTCTCTAGGCGAGCGTCCGCGCCGAATGGCTTCGCGATATACCCAAACCCGATAGGCAGAGAATTCAGCGGCGACGGCGGCCATCAGCTTAGCCTTGGTCGGGAACTGATGCTGGATCGCGCCGAGGCTCATGCCAGCAGCGTCGCGGATCGCGTGCATCGTCGCCCCCGAATAGCCCTGGGCGCACAAGACATCGCGCGCCGCCGCGATCACCTTGGCGCGGGTTGCCGCGCTGCGGTCGGCCTGGCTGCGGCGCGGTTTTTGGGCAAGGTTCGTCGTGCGGGAAATGTCGGTAACGATATCGGCCTCGTTCATGAGCGGGGTTTCCACGGAGCCGTGGGAAAATTCAACCCTGACGATGGAAGGGAGCGGGGGCGCCCCGTCCTTTGGACAAGCCTGTCGTCAGAAGTTCGAACGGAATCGAACGCCGAAGGTCCGCGGCTGCTGGACGATAGCATTGCCCGTCCCCCCCGCCCCATCGCCGCTGAGATAATAATAAAGCCCGCGCGCATTCCCGACGTTCGTGACATAGAGGTCGAGGCGGTGCTGGCCAAGCTCGACTCCGCCTTGCAGGTTCACTGTGCTGTAGCTTGGAAGCCGTTCATGACCGGTCTGCGGCGCCGCGAGCCCGCCGACTACAAAGTCCGAATTGCGCGATCCCACATAGGTCCAGTCCGCCCCCAGGAATATCGTCGCGTCGCCGCCGACCGGCACGCGATAGTCGAAGCCGGCTGTATTCGTGAAGGTCGGCACATAGGGCAGGCGATCGCCCCGAAGGCCGCCGATACTCGGGACGGCTGCCCGCAGCTTAGCGTCGGTGTAAGCGCCGTTGACGAAGAACGAAAGCTGCGGTGATGCCGCGAGCCGCAGCGCATATTCGACTCCGCGGCTACGCGCCTTGCCGCCGTTATCAGTGAAATTGTTGGGAACTCCCGTATCCGGATCGACCACCGACGTCGGGATCTGGATATTTGTCCAGTCGACGGAAAAAGCCGAGATGTCGAAGGTCAGGCGGCGAGTGAACAATTCGCCTTTCGCGCCCAGTTCGTAATTCACGGTCGTGTCGGCGCCGTAGCTGGTCCGGTACCCCGGCGGCGGCGCCGCCGGCACGAGGTTGGGACCACCCGGCCGATACCCCGTCGCCACCCGCGCATAGAGCGTCACCCGCTCGGCCGGGTGCCAGCTGATCGCGCCGGACCAGGTGGCTTTTCCCTCTTTGGTTTTCGACGCCGGATCGGTGACATCGACGAAGGATTGCGAAACGAAGCCCGCGAAGCGCGTCGTTTGCGATCGTTGCCGGTTGCGCGAATATCGGGCGCCGCCCGTAACCTCGACAGTGGGCAGCACATGCCAGGTCAGCTGCGCAAAGCCGGCGAGCTCACGATATCGGGCGGGAACAGACAAGCCGCCGCCCGGCACCGGAAGCGTCAGGATCTCCGGCGGCGTTGTAACGCTGGTTACGTCGAAGAACTGGGCAATCGAGCTTTTTTCGTCGGTATAGAAAAGGCCGACGAGATAGTCGATCGGTCCGGAGTCGGGCGCTGACGCGAGCCGGATTTCCTGATTGATGCGGCGCACCGCGGTGAAATCGTTGCTCCGGATGTCGACCGGCTGCCCATAAGCCCCGCTGAGCACGTCGCCGAAGGTCACGCCCGGCGCCGCATTATAATGGGTCAGGACCTTCCTGCGCTGAAAATTCATCTTGGCTAGGCTGGTGATGCTCGTGATCGATGCGAAGCCGACGTCATAGTTCAACGTCGCGCTATACAGCTGCGACTTGCGCTTGATCGGTTCGCCGAGGCGCAGATTGCGTTGCAGTGCGCCCCGATTGGCGATCGAGGTGGCGTTCTCCGGCGGCGTGGCCGGCGTCAGCGCGGCGCCGACCACGTCGATGCTGACGGGCGCGTCGCGATCGTCGCGCTGCCAGATGCCGCTCAGCCGGACGCTGAAGTCGGGAGTGGCCTGCCACAAGAGGGCGCCGCGAACTCCATAGCGTTCCCCGCTGTTGACGTTTCGCTTATTGCCCAGCGGATTGTCGATATAGCCCGGAAGACGCTCGTAAAGCCCCGAAACGCGGATCGCCACGCTGTCCTGGATAACCGGCAGGTTCAGCGCCGCGCGGACGCTTCCTCCCGTTTCGCCATCGTCGACGTGATTGAGTTCCAGCTGCGCCGATCCCTCGACGCGGGAAAGATTGGGCGCCTTCGTCACATATTTCACCAGCCCGCCGAGCGCTGAGGCACCGTACAGCGTTCCCTGGGGGCCGCGCAGCACCTCGATCCGCTCAAGGTCATAGGTGTCGAAGTTGGGCGTCGTGCTTTGCTGGTACGATGATGAAGAGGTGAGCGGCACATCGTCGACGAGGATCGCGGTCGTGGCGCCCTGGCCGCTCGCGTTGAGCCCGCGAACGGTAAGCTGCGGGCCAGTCAGCCCCTCGCTGAACGATATGCCGGGCGTAAAAGCGGCGAACTGTTCGATGCGGGTGAGGTTGCGCTGCGTCAACGCATCTCCGCTCACGGCCGTGACCGCAGACGGAACGTCGATCAGCCGCTGCTCGCGCTTTTGCGCGGTCACGACGATCTCATCGGGCGCGGCCGGGTCGGCGTCCTGTGCCCACGTCGCCGATGGTGTTGCGATGACAGCGACCAGAGCGGTGCCGGCAAATATCCCGTTCAAACGTCGCATATCGTCTCTCCCAGTTGGTCTGATTTGGATGCGCTTCACGCCCCGCGGCCCAGCGCAAATCGCATGCCGTGAAGGATAGCGGCCGGTGCGACCGAGACGTGATCGTCTTCGGCAAAGGCGACATGGCGCAGGTTCGAGACGCCGGAATCGCGCAGCGCGCCAGCGAAATCCTTTGCGCCGTCGACCATGCGCGCGGCACGCACCTGTGCCTGCGCTTCCTCCAGCGTCAGGCCCATCCCGTCGGGTACGCTCGTCGGCACGTCCTGCTCTTTGGCGCCAACGTCGACGAACACGCGCGGCTGCTGCGGCAGCCGCGCGAGCCGCTGGTTGAAGCCGGATAACTTCTGGAGAATCGAAAAGCCGTCCCACCAAAGCGACGGGCTGCTGATGATGAACGACGCGAAGCTGTCGGGCCGGGTCAACAGGGCATTGGCGGCGAAAAGGCCCCCGAGCGAATGACCGAACAGGATCGGCGCGCCGCCGACCGTCTGCGGATAGCGCGCCGCGATCTCGGGCCGCAGCGTCTCTATCAGGAAGGCCAGGAATGCGTCGGCACCACCGCTGTTTTCGCCGCCTATCGCCGTGCCGAACGCCCCGAGATCGTCGAGCGCCTCGGCCCCGATCGGCGGGGCGAGATCAGCCGTGCGCAGCCGCATGACATCGGCGAACGCCGCATCATAGCCGATCCCGACGACATAGTGCGCCGGAAACCCCTCCACGGTCGAAACCGCGCGCCCGATCTCCGCCGCCATGCCGAACAGGATGTCGCCGTCGACGATATAGAGCACCGGAATGGGCGCATCGGCCGCCTCGATCGCCGGGACCGCAACGCTGATCTGGAGCAGCCCCTCGCGAAAGGGATGTGCGAGCGTGAATTGCTCGACCGAAGCGCGGACGGAAAATTGCATCGCGTTACTCCTGCCTTAACGGCCGCTCGAGACCTGCGTACCAATCGTGATTTTTCAGAAATGCCCAGCCTCCGATATCCGACTCATCACATCATTTTACAATAAGGTCAACTTATTTGTTGTGCGGCAATGATGATCGGTATAGGTCGTTGCCTTACAGTCGCGGGAGAAGGGACATGACGAGCAGTTCGGGCCTGACCGCAGAAAGGCCTTCTTCGCCAGTGACCAGGCACGAGGCAGCCGAGTCCGCCGCGCGGCCGGCCTCCGATGGGGTTCGTGCGCTAGCCTGGTATGGTCTCGCCGTTCTTTTGATGGCCAATTTCTATGGCCTCGTCGTCCGGCAGATGCTCAACCTGATCGCGCCCGGCCTCCAGGTTTCGTTCGGCTTCTCCGACTTCCAGCTCGGAATGCTCCAGGGGCTCGGCATGGCGGTCTTTGCCTGTGTCGCGAGCTACCCGATGGGCTGGCTCGCCGATCGCTACGGCCGCCGCCTGCTGCTCGCGATCGGGGTCGGCATATGGTCGCTTTCGACCGTCCTATACGCATTTCAGGATAGCTTCGGCGGCCTCTTCGCGGGGACGGTCGGCATCGCAATCGGCGAAGCCGGGCTGATCCCAATCATTTATGCGATGATCCCCGACCTGTTCCCCGAACATAGGCGCAACACGGCCAATCTGATCTTTTATGGCGGATCGCTGTTTGGCGCCGGGATCGGCATGGCGCTCGGCGGGGCGATGCTCGAATGGTTGGGAGCATCGCCCGGCAGTCTGCCCGACTGGCTCGCAGGCGTCGATACATGGCGCGTCGCGATGGTGATGATCGCCCTGCCCGGCCCGGTCTTCCTCCTACTCATTGCAACGATGCCGCTTGCCGGGCACGGATCGCCCGTTCATGCGGCGCAAACGGCCACCCCGCCCAAAGCGCCGGGCTTTGCCCCTTACGCCCAAGCACATTGGCGCACGCTCGCCTGTGTCTGCGGTTCGATATTTGCCATGGCGGTGGCGATGACCTCGGCGCTCATCTGGTTCCCCGTCGCCTTGCCGCGTGCCTTCGGCATCGATCCGGCGACCGTTGGCGTGGGGCTTGGTACGGCGGTCACCGCCGCGACGCTGATCGGCGTGTTTCTTCCCGGCATCGCGCTGAAATTCGGACGGCGCGGCGGGCTTACGCCGATCAAGGCGACGAGCTTCTTTCTCTGGCTGACACCGTTGCCCGCCTTGTTCTTGCCCTTCGTCACCTCCCCCTTTGAGGCCTACACCATCGCCGCGCTTCAGGGCGCGATGGGCGTGGCCGGTTCGGCGCTGATGCCAGGGATATTTCAGGACCTCGCGCCCGCCGCTCTGCGGGCGCGCGTGATGACCCTGCTCGGCATCGCCAATGCACTGGCCCTCGCGGCGTCACCGCTCGCGGTCGGCATGATCTCAAGCCTGATGGCCGGGCCGCGTGGCATGCTTTATTCGGTAGCGATCGTTAGCATTCCCTCGCTTTTTGCCGCCGCTGTCCTGATGACGCTCGCCCAGCGCCCCTATGCCGCCACGGTCCGCGCCGTGCGATCCCCGTTTCCAGGAGAAGAAGTATGACCGCCATCATTACGACCGACCGTCCCGACGATATGACCAGCATGCGTGAAGCGGTCGAGGCCGGGGAAACGACTTCGGCGGCGTTGGTCGAACGCGCGATCGAACGTGCCGAAGCGGTCAATTCGCAGCTCAATTTCATCACATGGCCCTGCTTCGACCGCGCCCGCGCGCAGGCAGCCGGTCCTCGCCCGGGACCGCTTGGCGGTCTCCCAACCCTGATCAAGGATTCGATCCTGGAAAAGGGCACCCGGTCGAGCTTTGGCGCGGTTGTGCTCCGCGACTACATCCCCGTCGAAGATGGGCCCTACGCTCGTGCGATAAACAGCGCCGGTCTGATCTCCATCGCCCGCACGGCGATGCCCGAACTCGGGCTCAATGTGGTAACCGAATCGCCGCTGGTGGGCGTGACCCGCAATCCGTGGAGCCTCGACCGCACCCCCGGCGGTTCGTCAGGCGGCGGCGCGGCGGCCGTGGCGGCCGGCGTCGTACCGGTCGCCCATGCCAGCGACGGGCTGGGGTCGATCCGTCATGGCGCGGCGCCGTGCGGCCTCGTTGGTCTCAAGCCATCGCGCGGACGCAATATCGGCGACGAGGCGATGCGCTCGATCGCCGACCTGAATGTCGATGGCTGCGTCAGCCGCACGGTGCGGGACACCGCCGCCTGGCTCGCAGCAACCCAGACGCGCGCGCCTGACGCAGCCTTCACGCCGGTGCCGCTCGTAACCGCGCCGATCGACAGCAAGCTCCGCATCCATGCCTACAGCACGGTGATGCGCAGCGGCGCGGATCCAGACGCGAGCGTCGCGCGGGTCTTTGCTGACACGATCGGTCTGCTCGGCCGCCTCGGCCATGACGTCAGCGACGGCCAGCTGCCCTTCGACGCGCGCGCCGCGATCTCTGCGCTCAGCGACATAACCGAAGGCAGGTTTTCGCGGCGCCTGGGGGCGGTCGCCGAACTTCTCGGCGTGGTCATCACCCCGGTCGATCTCGAATATCGCTCTCAAACGATCGTCGAACAGGGGAACCGGATTTCGGACGAGCAATATGACGCGGCATGGGCGCTTATGGAGAAAAACGTCGCATCCTATCTCGCGCTGCTGGACGAGATCGATATCTGGATGACCCCCACTTTCAGCACCGAAATCATCCGCACCGGCGTCTTCGGACCCGACACCGCATGGCTCGACACGCGCGATCATCTGCTCGACTATGCCGGCTATTGCTGGATCGATAATTTTGCCGGCTCGCCTTCGATCAGCCTGCCGATGGGTTTCAGCGACAATGGATTGCCCGTCGGCGTCCAGTTGGCAACCCGGCCCGGCGGCGAGGCACTTCTGCTCGCGCTCGCATACCAGCTGGAAGATGCCATTGCATGGTGGCGTCACACCCCGCCGATCTGGGTCGGCGCGTGATGACGAACGAAAGTTTCGGCGCCGTGTTGAAGCGCCATGCGGCCGCAACGCCGGATGCCGCCGCGGTGAGCTAATGACGAGAAAACCCTGAATGGTGCAAGCTTCCGACAGCCGGCCGGCACAGTTGCTGGAAGCGGGCGTCGTCCGCGTCGATATGGTCGCGATCGCCCTTTCCGAGGGTACCGCGCACAACGAACCGCTCGGATGGCTATCGGTCGGAAATTTATCCAGCGGCGGCGAGGGACACATCCGTCGTGAAAGATCGTCGGGAGATGCTCATTTGGCGCGAGGACCTTCGACGCGCAGTCACTGCGGAGTGGGACGACGGAAAATAGATCGACGGCGATTTCGCCGTTAAGTTCGACGGAGCTGTCGTCACTCATTGGGCCGATCTCACGCCCCCGGGTCGCGAAAGCTGGAAATGGCCGATCGCGGACAGGCAGCTATTGTTGCGCGGTGCGAGAAAGCAGACAAAAAATGGGCAATTCTTTTCCTGCGGCGAAGAGCTGTCAGGAATGAACTTGAAAGCTCTATTCGATCGGCGGAGGCTGTGTGTCCGTTTCAAAAACATGCTGCAACATCGCCAGCATCGCGGTGCGCCCGATGTCTTTCAATTGAACAATGACGCGACGGCCATCGAGGGGATCGGAAAATCTTTCGACGAATCCCGCTTCCTCCAGCCGGTCGATGCGCCGCATCGCTGCGGTCGAGGACTCTCCCGACATCAGCATGAGTTGCTTCACATAAAGAATACCACCTTCTTCGCCATTGATGAACAGTTCGAGCATCATGTCCCAGGCGGAATCGCGCAACAGTCCCTTGGGCGCGATCCGGGCCATTTTCAGCCTTGCCCGCAACAATTGCCGCGCGCCTTCGACAAGTTGCTTTTCGGCGACGCTCCCAGTCCGTGCGGCAGCACGGGAAAGTGCCTCGACCGTGCGCACGACGCTCGGCGTAGCCGCGGCTTCGGCATCCCGGGCGCTGTCATCTTGATCGCGCATTTGTTCGCTCCCTCCCTGTTTCGGCTGACCGATATCATCAACCAGCCGGGCAAAAGCTCTTTACAATTCAAATATTTCCTTTCCTGATTATGATTTTCTGATGCAAACAATCGGCGGCTAGTTTCAACCGGAGGCGAATGGGAACGTCATCGCTCGCGCAGCGCCTCCCGCGCGCGGTTTAATGGCTTCAACAGATATTCCAGGACCGACTTTTGCCCCGTGTGAACGTCGACCGTCGCGATCATGCCGGGCACGATGGGGAAATGCTTTCCCGCCTTGTTGACCAGCGCGTCGGCCTTGGCCCGGATGAAGACGCGATAATAATATATCTCGGGTTTGACCTCATCGCGGATCGTGTCGGGTGAAATGGTCGTGACCCGGCCATCGAGCCCGCCATAAATTGAATAGTCATAAGCGGTGATCTTGACCGTTGCCCGCTGTCCCGGCCGGATGAAGGCAATGTCGCGCGGGGACATCCGCGCTTCGATCATCAACTGGTCGTCGAGCGGAATAATCTCCATGAGTTGCCCGTTGGGCGGAATGACGCCGCCGACCGTCGACACTTCGATGCTCTTGACGATTCCCCGTACCGGCGAACGCAACGTCAGGCGATTGAGCGTATCGGATCGCCCCCGGACGACGGGCGCCAGCGCCATGACCTCTTCGTCGGCCTTGGCAAGCTCCTGCCGCGCTTCGACGATATATTGCGAGCGCAGATCGGCCTTCTTCAGAGCAAGCTCCGCGCGCTGCCTTTTGAGACGCAATACCTCGACATTGCTCGCGGCCCCCACATCGATCAGCGATTCGCCGATCGCGAGCTCCTTGCTGATGAGAGCGAGCGATTCGTCGATCAGCCCCAATGAGCTGGCAAGACTGCGGCGCCGCGCCTCAAAGAGACGCGTCTCCTCGGCCTTGAGCTCGGGGAAGTCCTCCAGTTCGTCGGGGAAATTGAGCACCGTCTGGTTGACTTCCGCCCGTAGCCGCGCCGAGGCAGCAAGCGCGGCGCGGTATTTCGCGGCGCTCTCTTCAACCGTCGAACCGGCTTGCGTGGGGTCGAGCTGTGCGAGAATCTGGCCGGGTCTCACGAGCGAATCCGGACGCACATGAAGTTTGGCCAATATCCCGCCTTCGAGCGATTGGATGACTTGCTCGCGCGACGTCGGAACGACGCGGCCGTCGCCGGTCGCGACCTCGTCGAGTTCCGCCAGCCAGGCCCAGACCAGGCCGGCAAGGAAGAGCGCGGACAGCAGCCAGACGAGCCGGGCGGCGGACGGAAGCCGATTGTCCCGCCCTTCGCCGAACGTCCAGCTATCGGCAGACGGGCCAGTCACGCGGCCTTCCCCTTCGTCAGCATGGTACGCAGGGCGTCCGCCTTCGGTTGATCGAGCGAGATCGCCCCGTTGTGGACGACGATGACGCGATCGACGAGATCGAGGACGCGCATCCGGTGCGTGGCGATGATCACCGTACGATCGCGGCTCCATTTCGCGAAATTCTCGATGAAGACGCGCTCTGTTCCTTCGTCCATCGACGCGGTGGGTTCGTCGAGCAGCACGACCTTCGGCTCGCGAATCAACAGCCTTGCCAGCAGTAACGCCTGAATTTGTCCGCCCGACAGGCCGATTCCTCCTTCCAGAATGACATGTTCAAGGCCCGCGCGCGAACGGCGGATGAATTCATTTGCCCCGACCAGTTCGAGTGCCTGCAAGATTTCCCGATTCGACGCCTGTGGATGGCCGAGCGTCAGATTTTCGCGGATCGTTCCGTGAAACAGGCGGCTTCCCTGGCTGAGCAGGCCGACGTCGCGCCGCACGTCGGCGGGGTCGATCTGGTGCAGCGCCAGACCATCGAGCAACACTTCCCCCGATGCGGGATGGAGAAGCCCCGAACAGCCCTGCAGCAATGTCGACTTGCCCGCCCCGTTTCGGCCCAGCACGGCGATTTTTTCGCCCGGCGCGATTTCCAGCCCCGCCACCGACAGCGCGACCGGGGAATCGGGATCGGCATAGCGGAACACCGCCGAATGAAACCTGAAGCCGCCGGTGATCGCAGGGACCTGAATGCGATGCTCGTCATCGGGATTGTCGATCGGCAGCGCCATGATCTGGTCCAGGCTTTGGACGCCGACCTTGGCCTGCTGAAGCCGGTTGAGGATCTGGGTGACCTGCGCGATCGGCGCGATCATGCGCGACCCGAGGATCGATGCCGCAACCAGCACGCCGGTGGTGATGTCTCCCGCCATGACGAGCGGCGCGCCGACGAAAATGGTCGCGGCATACACGCCATTCTGAACATTCTGCGCCCAGACGGTAAGACTGTTGGTCAGGCCGCGCAGCTTCAACTGCGCCTCGGCTGCCGCCGCATTATAATTGTTCCACTGGTGCTGGAAACGATGCTCGGCCTGCAGCAGCTTGATGTCTTCAAGCCCCTGAACCGCCTCGACCAGCATCGCGTTGCGCAGCGACGATTCCCGCATCGCCCCATTGGCATAGGTGCGAAGCCGCCGCTGGGCGAGCAGGCCGGGCACGAGAAGCAGGACTAGCGCGGCTAGTGGAACAACAGCCAGCGGGCCGGCGATGAACCAGAATATCGTCAGAAACAGAAGGAAGAAGGGAATGTCCGCTAGCGCCGCGACAGTGGTCGAGGTCAGAAGTTCGCGCACCTGCTCCAGTTCGCGAAGTTGCGCGATAAAGGCGCCCGTCGACGATGGCTTGTCGCGGCTGCGAACCCGCAGCGCATGACCAAAGACCCGATCGGACATACGTAGGTCCGCCCGCTTGCCGAGCAAGTCGATGATACCCATCCGCAGGCGACGGAACAGGAAATCAAAACCGATCGCCAGCATGACTCCGGCAAAAAGGACATAGAGGGTCGGAAAGGACTCGGCCGGAATAACGCGGTCATAGACCTGCATCGAGAACAGGACGCCCGCCAGCGCCAGCATGTTCGCGACCAGCGATGCAACGAGGACATGCGAATAGGATCCGATGTCCTGAAAGATGATCCGGCGCAGCCAATGGTCTTCATAGGGGCGGATATAGGTATCTACCCGCGCATCGCGCACCGAACGCGCCGGGCGCGGCACGATGCACCGCATCGTCGATGCCAGCAGGCGGTCGACAGCGATCTCATTCTCCAACCCGCCTTCGCCCATGACGGCAATGCTCGCGCTGCCCGACGAATCAATGGCGGTAACGACCGCGAGTCCGCCGTCCGCCAGTTCTACGATCAGCGGCAGGCGTTCCGCGGCAAGCTTCACATGATCGGCCGTCAGGAAATGGATACGCAGGCCGGAACCGCGCGCTAGCGTTCGAATGCGTTCGGTATCATCGGCGTCATTGTTCCACAGACTGGCAAGCTTGCTGTCCTCGGCGGGACCGGGCATCCGATAGTGACGCGCGACCAGCCGGAAAGCTTCGATCCACGGCTCCACGCGAAACGACGGCAGCGGAAGGGCGGCCATCTCCGTCACAGAACCACCCCTCTCACCGTCGTGCCGCTCAATCCGAAAACGTCGCGCTGAACGCCAGAATGAAAAAGGCAGTCGACCTGCAAACGACGAATATCGTAGCGCGTGTTGACGAGGTCGAAGCGGACCTGATGCAGTTCCTGCTCGGCGTTGAGCAGATCGACCAGCGTCCGCGTCCCCATGTCGAGATATTGCAGGCGGTAGAGCCGCCCTGTCTCGTCCATGCTCGCCTGCCGCGCCGCCAATGTGTCGGCAACGCCCGTCAGGCTGGAGAGCTGGCGCTCGGCTTCGGCAAGCAGGCGTCCGACTTCGTTGCGAACGCGCGCTTCGGCTGCATCGGCCGCGCCGAGCGCATAGCTCGCGCCGCGTGCCCGGGCTTTCCGCGCCCCGCCGCTGTAAAGGGCGCTCGATACGCTGATCCCGAAATTATAATCGGCACGCCGCGAGAAGGGATCGTGAATGTCCGCGCCACCGCCCGCGCCCAGCGAGATCGTCGGCAACCCGTCCGCCCGGCTGCGCTTGAGGTCGGCAAGCGCCTGATCGCGCCGCGCCTGTGCCTGCATGACGGCAGGCACGATCGTCCAGTCGGGTTCGCCGCGCGCGCAGGCGCCGTGCAGGCCCGGCGCCGGATCGAGCGAAACCTCTGGCGCCGTCGGCCTGCCCAGCAGAAAGGCAAGATTGCTGTTCCAGCGCCGCTGCTCGGCTTCGATCTGCTGTAAAGTGACCTTGGCCGCCTGGACGCGCGCCTGCGCCTGCAAGGCGTCGGACTTGGTGCTGGCACCTAGCCGAAAACGATGCTTCACCAGTTCGTCGATACTGCGAATACTCTGAAGCTGGTCGAGCGCCACCCGCCGCAGCCCCCGGTCGCGCTGAATTTCGATCACCGCATAGCTGGTATCGCGAATGAGGCTGTCGACCGAGATGAGCAATTCCGCCCGCCCCGCCCGTGTTCCTGCTTCAGCGGATGCAACCGAACTTGAAACCTTGCCGAAATCATACAGCATCTGCGACGCGGAAACGCTCGCCCGGGGGCGCCAGCGACTGAGGGTCGCATTGTCGTAGCTTGACCCAAGTCCCGCGCTGATCTGTGGTCGGTAGCCTGCTTTCGCGATTTCGATTTCTTCGGCCTGCTCGCGCAATCGTCCGACCGACTCGGTGATTGAGGGATGCCATCGGACCGCCTCGCGAACCACGCCCTCCCATGTCATCGGACCGGTGTCGGCAGGTGCCGCACCAATCAATAATGGAAGGCAAAAAATTACAAGCGCGCTCTTTCCGATCTCTTTTACGGGGCTACTCCTCTCTTGCCGTATATTCGGCATTCACCCCTCACTTCAGCTTCAGAATTCAGAAACAGAAAGGCGAGCGCCCTAATTTCTAGAGCGCTCGCCAAGGAGGGTCGGAGCTTCAGATTAACATTTGGTTATTGGCGTTCAGTTCATCATCCTGTAATATGGAGATAAATGCCAGTGGATCGGCAACGGGAACCGCAGCCAGGTCGATGCCCGCGATATCTCCGCTGCTTGCAGAGCCGCCGCTTCCGTCGGCAACAGCCTCGCTTTCTCCCAGGTAACCTGTCAGTACATCCACGAGATCGCCGCTTCCCTCAAAGAGATCAAAGGCAAGGGCTCCAAGATTCGTTGGCGACGTGGCGCCCGCGATAGTTTCGCCGCCGAGGCTGTCGAGCACGATCACATCTTCGGTCTCAAACGACATTGCGGACATCACAGATGCCGCCGCTATGGGCAGCGCGCCACCCGGATCGATGACATCGACCGTAACCATCAGTTCGGCTTGGACGACCTCGCCATTCGGATGCTGGATCTGGTAACTGAATGCCTCCACCTGATCGGTCGCGAAATAGGCCAGGCCGCTGTCAGGCTCATAATGATAATTGCCCGCCGCATCGATGGTCAGGCTACCATAGGTGCCCGTCAGCGTTACCGGCGCATTGCCGATTTCCTGAAAGCCGGCGCCGCTGTCGACAAGGATGGCAGTAAAGGTCGAACCCGTAACGTCGTTCTCGAGCAGATTCCCGTCGGCGGCGCTCACCTCATCGACCTGGAATTGGGTGAGGTTGGTGACATCCTCGTCCAACACCACGGTCGAAGTATAGCCCGTGCCTATTCCGGTGCTCGATACCTCCATGCTGTAGTTGCCGGGCGGCAGATCGGCAAAGGTCACGCTGGCGCTCACGAGACCCAGCAAGTCCGCAATCGCCGTGACATTCTGTGTATCGACGACGATCCCGGTATCGGTGTTCGTCAGCGTCACCGTATAGCTTGGGAACAGCGTGATCAGGCTGCTGACTCCGATATTCACCGTCGCATCGGATTCGGTGTCGGCGGCGACCGCGAAGGTCGCAATGTCGCTTTCGGTGCCGATGATCCCGTTGTTCAGCGTGAAGAGCGGCGTCGATACTTCGGTGACTACATTTTCATAGAGCACTGCCGCCGTGGCCGCATCGTCAGTCGCGACCGGGGCCGCCGTAACATCGGGGCTGCCGATCTCGATGACCAGCGACGCGCTTTCCTGCGCCCCGCCTGGACTTTCGAGCGTGTAGACGAACGTCTCCGTGGCTCCGATATTCGCCGCGTCCTCGGTCGGCGTATAGACATAGCTGCCGTCGAGATCGATCACCAGCGTGCCAAACTCGCCGACCACTACCGTCCCGTCGGCGGTTACATCGGTGGTCACGCCATCGACCGTCACGCTGCTGACGACCGTGCCAACCGGCGCGAGGTCGATTTCACCGGTTCCATTGGCATCGGTGATCACATTGCCGTCGGCCGTTATCGCGATGATGTTGGCAATCTGGGTAAAATCGCTGTCGACGCCGCTGACGTCGAGCGTGCCGAGCACCCCGCCGCCGAGCAAGCCATCGAAGGTCACGAAGGCGCGATATTCGCCAGCGTCGAGATTCTGGCTACCCACCAGATCGCCGTTGAGCAGGCCAAGGTCTAGCAGCGTCGCCTCGCCATCGCCATCGACCCCGACCCACTGGCCATCGACGAGCTTCTGGATGACCACCTGATAATCGGCTGCCAGGCCAATATCGAGCAGACCGCCATATTCAAAAGTCGCGTCAAGCTCATGCCCCGGATCGACCGTGAAGGACACCGGCTCGATCCCCAGCAGCTGCAGGCCAGCCAGATCCAACTGGAGATCGACCGTCGCAAGCGACACCAGCAATAGGTAATTGGCGCTGCCCACGTCGACATCGGCCGTTACCGGAACCAGATCAAGCGACGCGCTGTCTAGATTGTCAAAGGCATCGAAGAGGTCAGGTGCCGTCACTGAAGTTCCAGCCGATTCATTGCCCGCTGCGTCGGTTTGCGTGACTGTCAATGCCTCGCCATTGGTCTGCGCCGGGGTGATCGTCACGCTGTAGGTGCCGTTGGGCTGCACCGTGCCGGTGCCAAGCTCCGTCGTCCCGTCGGAGGCATAGACGGTCACCGTCGCGCCAGCCTCGCCCGTGCCCGTCACCGTCGTGCCGGTCGCATCGTCGACATCGGCAGTCGGTGCGTCAGGAACTGTCAGGTCGGGCGCAGTGGCCGAAGTCGGCGCCGATTCATTGCCCGAGGGATCGGTCTGCGTGACCGTCAGTTCCTCACTATCGATCTGGGCGGGAGTGATCGTCACGCTGTAACTGCCGTCGGGCTGCACCGTCCCGGTTCCAAGCACCGTCGTCCCATCAGGCGCATAGACGGTCACCGTCGCACCAGCCTCGCCCGTGCCGGTCACCGTCGCACCCGTCGCATCATCAACGTCCGCCGTGGGCGCATCGGGCGCGGTCACATCGGAGAAGTCTGGCGCCAGCGTCGTCGTCGGATCCGACTCATTGCCAGCCGCGTCGGTCTGCGTGACCGTCAACGCCTCGCCATTGGTTTGCGCCGGGGCGATCGTCACGCTGTAGCTGCCGTCGGGCTGCACCGTCCCCGTTCCGAGCACCGTCGTCCCGTCGGGCGCATAGACCCTCACCGTCGCACCGGCCTCGCCCGTGCCAGTTACCGTCGCGCCCGTCGCGTCGTCGACATCGGCGGTCGGGGCGTCAGGAACCGTCAGGTCGGGCGCGGTGGCCGTAGTCGGCGCCGATTCATTGCCCGAGGGATCGGTCTGGGTAACCGTCAGCTCCTCGCCATTGGTTTGCGCCGGGATCGTCACGCTGTAGCTGCCATCGGGCTGAACGGTTCCGGTGCCGAGCACCGTTGTTCCATCAGGCGCATAGACCGTCACCGTCGCACCAGCCTCGCCCGTACCCGTTACCGTCGCGCCCGTCGCATCATCAACGTCCGCCGTGGGCGCATCGGGCGCGGTCACATCGGAGAAGTCGGGCGCCAGCGTCGTCGTCGGATCCGACTCATTGCCAGCCGCGTCGGTCTGCGTGACCGTCAACGCCTCGCCATTGGTTTGCGCCGGGGCGATCGTCACGCTGTAGCTGCCGTCGGGCTGAACCGTGCCAGTACCCAGCACCGTCGTTCCGTCGGGCGCATAAACCGTCACCGTCGCACCAGCCTCGCCCGTGCCGGTCACCGTCGCACCCGTCGCATCATCGACATCGGCGGTCGGCGCGTCGGGTGCCGTCAGATCGGGCGCGGTGGCCGAAGTCGGCGCCGATTCATTGCCCGAGGGATCGGTCTGGGTAACCGTCAGCTCCTCGCCATTGGTTTGCGCCGGGATCGTCACGCTGTAGCTGCCGTCGGGCTGCACCGTTCCGGTTCCGAGCACCGTCGTCCCGTCGGGCGCATAGACCGTCACCGTCGCACCGGCCTCACCCGTGCCGGTCACCGTCGCACCCGTTGCATCGTCGACATCAGCGGTCGGGGCGGCGGGCGCGGTCACGTCGGAGAAGTCGGGCGCCAATATTGTTGTCGGACCGGACTCATTGCCCGCCGCATCGGTCTGCGTGACCGTCAACGCCTCGCCGCCGGTCTGCGCCGGAGTGATTGTCACGCTGTAGGTGCCGTCAGGCTGCACCGTTTCGGTGCCGAGCACGGTCGTCCCGTCGGGCGCATAAACCGTCACCGTCGCACCAGCCTCGCCCGTGCCGGTCACCGTCGCACCCGTCGCATCATCGACATCGGCAGTCGGTGCGTCAGGAGCCGTCAGGTCAGGCGCGGTAGCCGAAATCGGTGCTGATTCATTGCCCGAGGGATCGGTTTGGGTAACTGTCAGCTCCTCGCCATTGGTCTGCGCCGGGGTGATCGTCATGCTGTAGCTGCCGTCGGGCTGAACTGTTCCAGTGCCCAGAACCGTTGTTCCATCAGGCGCATAGACCGTCACCGTCGCACTGGGCTCGCCCGTACCCGTCACGGTCGCGCCCGTTGCATCGTCGACCTCGGCGGTCGGCGCGTCGGGCGCCGTCAGGTCGGGCGCTGTGGCCGAAGTCGGCGGGGACACATTGCCTGCCGCATCGGTCAGGGTGACCGTCAACTCCTCGCCATTGGTCTGCGCCGGAATCGCCACGCTATAGGTGCCGTCGGGCTGCACCGTGCCAGTACCTAGCACCGTCGTTCCGTCGGGCGCATAAACCGTCACCGTCGCACCAGCCTCGCCCGTGCCGGTCACCGTCGCACCCGTCGCATCATCGACATCGGCAGTCGGCGCGGCGGGCGGCGTCACGTCCGAGGGTGGCGGAGCTGGCGGATCTATCCCGTCATCCGAACCGCCGCCACCGCCGGCTGCGGCGGCAACAAGACCGCCCGCACCGAGCAGCCCCAGCGCGGGCAACAGAATGCCGGCACCGGCGCCACCTGCATCGGTCGCAAGCGCCGCCCCTGGCACGAGTTCGCCCCAGTCCGTGAGTTCATAGAATTGCGTGCCGCTTCCCGGCCGGGCCAGCCACATGCTGCCGTCCGGCTCCTGCAGAACGAGGTCGCTGGCAACACCGTCCGGACCGGCGACGTAGAAATCAACAATGCGGATCGTCTCGCCCGACTGAAGGCGAATAATCAGATCATCACCCTGCCGTTCGAGCCCCGCGACATCCGCGCGGTTCATCTGGAGCCGGACAACGCTGGGATTGTTCAGATCAATGGAATCCAAAGGAACGGAGCTAGATTCGCCAGTCGCTTTGTTGAATATTTCCGCGTTCATGACTTCTCTCCAATGATCTGAACAGCACACGGCCTCCCATCCCTATAATCAGGGGTGAGTTCTTCCTGTTTCTCCAGAGCCATTCACGGCACCAGATAGCAGAGCGATATTATTTGATGTTCAAAATCTTATGGGTGCAATTATTATACTGCAAGAAAGACTCGACCACAGTTCCGTTTTCGGAATGAATTACCCACCGCCGTCCTGGTGCGGCGGTGGAGAGATTTCGAGCAGCCCGATGGCACGCTCTCCGGGTCGATCTTGCCAACGAGATTATCGAATCCGTCATTCCGGGAAGGTCAAACCGCCGGGAAGATCGATTATGGCAGGCCGTTCTACAAGAAACACAACCGTCTCGACCGCTTCTTCGGTCGTCCGAAAGTTGATCGCGCCATCGCAACTCAATATGACGAACTCGTCGAAACTTCCTTTCCATGGCCCACATCGCATCCGCCAGATACTGGCTCACATTTTTCCCCACCGCCTAGCGAGTTTCCGGTTCTGACCGCTTGAAGACGGTCGGCTTTTGGGGCCGAATTCCAATTAGCCGACACTACATTGACCTGTGATCACACGGCAGCGAGCTCTTCCTCGGGTGTATACTCGTCCATAACCGGAACCTCGGCGGCATCTCCCCATTCCAAATTTCACGAGGACAGACAGGTCACATTTCTTGCGGCCTGACCATTACCTCTCAATTCGCGCAAAAGCCGCCGCACCGGCCGCATGGGCAACAGCAGTTGCCTTTAATGGTGCAGCGATAGCGCTTGCAAGATCGCCCGCGCTTGAAACCGTCTCGGAAAAAATCGCCTCCATGCTGCGCACGCACAGCGCAACCCGTTCGTCTGCCAAGTCATAATAGACCTGCTTAGCTTCGCGCCGCGTCTTCACCACGTCACCCCGGCGCAGTTCAGCGAGCTGCTGGCTGAGGGCGGGCTGGCTTATGGACGTCGCGGTCTCGATCTCGCCGACGGTTCTCTCGCCGCGGAGCAGGTACGACAGGATCATCAACCGCTGTGGCTGCGCGTAGACACGCAGCTTCTCGACCGCCTTGTCCGCAAGTGCGCGATCTTCGTAGATCGCGCTCATGCTGCGTCGATCGTGCGGCAGAACCAGCCGAGGTCGTCACCTTCCATCAGCTGCTCGGACGGCGGCGCGAGAAACGCTTCACCCGGTTGCCAGCCCTCGGGCGTCAGCCGCTTGCCATCGGCAGTCTGCTGTAGCGCAGCCACGGTCCTCAATACCTCGTCGACCGAACGACCTACGGTGTGTGGATAAATATTGATCGCGCGAACGATGCCGTCAGGATCGATAATATAGGTTGCCCGAACCGCGGCACTGTCCTGTGAAGTCGCATCGATCATTCCGTATGCTCGGCCCACCGCCATGCTGGGATCTTCGACGATCGGAAAGCCGATCGCGACCCCGAAATGCGCCTCGATCGCGCGCACCCAGGCGAGGTGCGAGTAGAGGCTATCAACCGAAAGCCCGAGAAGCGAACATTCCAGCTTGTCGAAATCCGGCTGCCGCTTGGCAAAGGCGATGAATTCTGTCGTGCAGACGGGCGTGAAATCGGCGGGGTGCGAGAAGAACACGAGCCAGCGCCCGCGATAGTCGCCAAGCGCGAGCTGTCCCTTCGTCGATCGGGCTGTGAAGTTCGGGGCGGCATCGCCCAGTCCTATCGGTCGCGGGGCGTCGGTAGTCTCGGTCATTTGGCCATCCATTCGCATCGTCCAAGCCTTGCCGTGCGGCGCGATTTGACGCAATTAATCTATTTGATTACATAGTTTATGTAAATATGATTTTTAAGGATCGACACATGACGGACGAAGCGATCATGAAGGCGTGCGCTCAAGTCGAAACCGCCGAAGCTCGAACAGTCGAAATCAAGGCGTTTTTCGACAATGCGACGAACACGATTTCTTATGTCGTCCACGATCCCACGACGCGCCGCGCGGCGGTAATCGACTCGGTCCTAGACTATGATCCTGCGGCCGGGCGCACGTCACACGAGTCCGCCGACGCTCTGATCGCCTATGTCGACGCACAGAGCCTGACTGTCGATTGGCTGCTCGAGACCCACGCCCACGCCGACCATCTGTCGGCAGCACCCTATCTGCAGGAAAAGTTCGGCGGAAAAATTGCGATCGGCGAGCATATCGTCACCGTGCAGCGCAATTTCGGCAAGCTGTTCAACGCGGGCAGCGACTTTCAGCGCGACGGGTCGGATTTCGATCAACTGTGGAAGGACGGTGACCAGTTTCACATTGGCGAGACCCCCGTGACGGTCCTGCACGTCCCTGGTCACACCCCCGCAGACAATGCCTATGTGATCGGCGATGCGGTCTTCGTCGGCGACACGATGTTCATGCCCGACTATGGCACCGCGCGCGCCGACTTCCCCGGCGGCGATGCGCGCCAGTTGTTCCGTTCTCTGCGCCGAATCCTCGAACTACCTTCGCAGACGCGCCTGTTCATGTGCCACGACTATCTGCCTGAGGGTCGCGACAATTATGTTTGGGAAACCACCGTCGCCGACGAGCGCGCGCACAATATCCACGCGCATGACGGGGTAAGCGAGGAGGAATTTGTCGCGATGCGCGAGGCGCGCGACGTCGCGCTGTCGATGCCGCGGCTGATCATGCCCTCGATCCAGGTCAATATGCGCGCGGGACATATGCCCACGCCCGAAGACAACGGCATCCGCTATCTCAAGATCCCCGTGAACGCCGTATGATGGCGGCCTTTCCGCAAGCGATGCCGGTCCAAGGGTTGCTCGGCGGCCTGCTGATCGGCGCGAGCGCCGCAATCATGCTGCTCGGCAACGGCCGCATCGCCGGGGTCAGCGGGCTCGGCGCGCGGGCGCTCGGCATCGCGGATACCGGGGCGCCGCGCGCGATGGCGGCTGCCTTTGTGATCGGCTTGCCGATCGGCGCGGCGCTGGTCGCGCTGCTGCTTGGCGGGGTCGAAACGCGCTATCCTACCGCGACATGGCAGATCGTCGTCGGCGGGCTTCTCGTCGGCTATGGCACGCGGCTCGGGTCGGGCTGCACGAGCGGGCACGGTGTTTGCGGCATGGCGCGCCTGTCGCCGCGATCGATTGCCGCGACGCTGGTCTTCATGGGCAGCGGCGTGGCGACCGTCGCGCTGATGCGCGCGGGCGGCCTGATGTGAGCCGCCTGATCGCCGCGATCGTCGCGGGCTCGGTCTTCGGCGCCGGACTCGCGCTGTCGGGCATGGCCGATCCCCAGCGTGTCCGCGCCTTCCTCGACGTCTTCGGCCAATGGGATCCCACGCTGGCCTTCGTCATGGCCGGGGCGCTGGTGCCGATGGCGCTGGCATGGGCGGTGCAGCGCCGCTCGCCGCGCCCAGCTTTTGCCGACAGCTTCAACCTGCCCTCGACGCGCGGAATCGACGCGCCGCTGGTCGTCGGCGCGATGCTGTTCGGGGTCGGCTGGGGGCTAAGCGGGCTTTGCCCCGGTCCGGCGATCGCCGGGCTTGCGATCGCGCCCGCCCAGGCCGGCATCGCGGTCGCGGCGATGATCGCGGGCATGGTGCTGCACCGCCTGACGAGACGCTGAAAAAGACAACGGAGTGGAATCTATGGACATCAGGACAATCGACGCGCGGCTGAGCGTCAGCCCGCAAATCCGCCCCGAGGACGTGCCAGCGATCGCCGCGGCCGGCTATCGAACGATCATCTGCAACCGTCCCGACGGCGAAGACGCGGCGCAGCCGCCCGCCGCAGCGATTGCCGCCGCGGCGGAGGCGATCGGCCTTGCCTTCACCCACCTGCCGGTCGTGCCGGGCCAGGCGAGCGACACCGACGCCGCCCTGATGGCAAACGCCCTCGCCAACCTGCTCGGACCCGTGCTCGCCTATTGCCGTTCGGGCAGCCGTTCGGAAAAGCTGGCCGCTATGGCGGAGCGGCGCACGGGCCCGGAGACCCCCGGCGACTTCGACATCGTCATTGTCGGCGGCGGCGCGGCGGGGATCGCCACGGCGGCGAGCACCCTGCGGCGCAATCGCGACGTCAAACTGGCCGTCATCGAGCCGTCGGACGACCATTATTACCAGCCCGGCTGGACGATGGTCGGTGCGGGCGTTTTCGACGCCCCGTTCACCCACCGGCGCGAAGCGACGCTGATCCCGCGGGGCGCCGAATGGATCAAGGTCGCGGTGGCGCGGTTCGAACCCGACGCCAACCGCGTCGAACTCGCTGACGGACGCCGCATCGCCTATCGCGTGCTGGTCGTTTGCCCGGGCATCAAGCTCGACTGGGACGCGATCCCCGGACTCGCCGCAACGCTCGGCCGCAACGGCGTGACGTCGAACTATCGCTACGACCTTGCGCCCTACACGAACCGATTGGTCCGCCAGTTCCAGGGCGGCACCGCGATATTCTCCCAGCCCCCGATGCCGATCAAATGCGCCGGCGCCCCACAAAAGGCTATGTACCTCTCCTGCCACCGCTGGGAAAAGACAGGCATCCTCGATGCGGTCGACGTCCAGTTTCACACCGCGGGCGCGGCGCTTTTCGGTGTCGAGGCCTATATCCCGGCCCTGATGGATTATGTCGAGCGCTATGACATCGACCTCAACTTCGCGTCGCAGCTCGTTGCGATCGACGGCCCTGCCCGGATCGCCACCTTCGAACAGCGCCGCGGCGACGACGTGACACGGGTCGAGCGGCATTTCGACATGATCCATGTTGTGCCGCCGCAGGTCGCGCCGGACTTCATTCGTTCTAGCCCGCTCTCCGCGCCGTCGGGTTTCGTCGCGGTTGACGAGGCGACGCTGCGCCACCCCGCCTATCCCAATATCTTCTCGCTCGGCGACGCCTGCGCCGCCCCCAATGCAAAGACAGCGGCCGCCGCCCGCAAACAGGCGCCGGTGGTCGCAGTCAACGCGCTCGCGGCGCTGGCGGGCAAGCCGCCGACGGCGGATTATGACGGCTATGGAAGCTGTCCGCTGACGGTCGAGTCCGGGAAAATCGTGCTCGCCGAATTCGGCTATGACGGCAAGCTGCTGCCCAGCTTTCCCTCTTGGCTCATCGACGGTACGCGGCCGTCGCGCCTATCGTGGCTACTCAAGGACACGATCCTGCCTCCCGTCTATTGGCACGGGATGCTGAAGGGCCGCGAGTGGATGGTCAAACCCCATCCAATCGACGCGAACGGCTGAACCGGTGATCGATGCGCTTCATTACGGCCTCGGCGGCGTGTCGGGGGTACTGGTCGGCTTCGTTCTCGGGCTCGTCGGCGGCGGCGGGTCGATCCTTGCCGTGCCGTTACTCCTGTACCTCGTCGGCGTGAAGAACCCGCATGTCGCGATCGGGACCAGCGCTTTCGCGGTAGCCGCGAATGCCGCGATCGGACTGTGGAATTACTCGCGCGCCGGCACGGTCAACTGGCGCTGCGGCTTCATCTATGCCGGAGCGGGGGTCGTCGGTGCCTTCGCCGGATCGACCCTCGGCAAGAGCATCGACGGGCACCAATTGATGTTGCTGTTCGCTCTTTTGATGATCGTGGTCGCCATCCTGATGTTCCGCGGACGCGGCAACGAGGGCATCGAAGGCGCGATGTGCAGCCGCGAGAATGTCGGCAAGGTCGCTGGTTATGGCCTCGGCACCGGCGCCTTCTCGGGCTTTTTCGGGATCGGCGGCGGCTTCCTGATCGTCCCCGGCCTTGTCGCTTCGACGTCGATGCCGATCCTGCGCGCGATCGGCACCTCGCTGGTCGCGGTGACCGCCTTCGGACTCACGACCTCGTTCAACTATGCGCTGTCGGGCCTCGTCAACTGGCCGCTCGCCGCGGTGTTCATCATCGGCGGGATGGCAGGCAGCGCGATCGGGACCCGCGCCGCACGTATTCTGTCGACCGACAAGGGCAGGCTCAACATGATCTTTGCCGGCTTCGTGATGTTCGTCGCCGTCTACATGCTCTGGAAAAGCTGGGCCGAACTGGCGGGATAATCGGGAGAAATGGCATGTTGCGAACGATCGAGGCAAATTTGATACCGTCGCCGCACATCGGGGCACTGATCGACCCGCTGTTTCGGCTGCTCATCAGCCTCATCTTCATCATCGGCGGCATGAGCCATTTCGGCCAGCATCGCATGATGCTCGACCGATGGAGGAATCGCCGTTGGCTCCGACGGTCGGCATAATCAGAGATCCATCGGTGCTGTTGTGGCTGTCGGGTATCGCCTTCGTCGCCGTCGGCCTGACGCTGGCTATCGGATTTATGACACGAGCCTCGGCGCTCATCCTTTTTGCGACCGTTGTGCCGGTTACCGTGGCAGTTCACCTCGTTCCCGATCCGTCGCACGTCGGGCCGCTTTTCAAGAATGTCGCCATTTTCGGCGCGCTGTTGCTGATCTGGTCGCGTGGACCGGGGGCCTTCGCCTTGGACAATCGGCCCACTGCATGCGGCGGCGAAAAATGATATTATTCAAACCAGCACCTCCTCTTGGAGAACGATGATGATCGAACAGGAATGGGCGATCCTGCTCGCCCGTATTCAATTTGCCTTCACGGTCAGCTTTCATTTCCTGTTTCCAGCCTTCTCTATAGGCCTCGCGAGTTTCCTCGCCGTGCTCGAAGGACTGCGGCTGAAGACCGGCAAGGGCGTCTACGCCAACCTCTACCGCTATTGGCTCAAGATATTCGCGGTGGTTTTTGCGATGGGCGTCGTTTCGGGCATCGTCATGTCCTATCAGTTCGGCACCAACTGGTCGGTCTTCTCCGACAAGGCCGGACCCGTCATCGGACCGCTCATGGCTTATGAAGTGCTCACCGCCTTCTTCCTCGAGGCGGGTTTCCTTGGCGTCATGCTGTTCGGGATCAACAAGGTCGGCCGCAAGCTCCACTTCGTGGCGACGCTCGCGGTGGCCCTCGGTACCTTCATCTCGGCCTTCTGGATCCTGTCGGTGAACAGCTGGATGCAGACCCCGGCGGGCTTCGAAATGGGTGCAAACGGCCAATTCCTTCCCGGCGACAGCTGGTTGCCGATCATCTTCAACCCCAGCTTTCCCTATCGCCTCGTCCACACCGTCCTTGCCGCCTATCTGACGACGGCCTTCGCCGTGGGCGGCGTCGGCGCTTGGCATCTGCTGAAGGACCGGCAGAACCCCGGCGCGCGCAAGATGTTCTCGATGGCGATGTGGATGGCGGCGATCGTCGCGCCGATCCAGGTCGTCGCGGGCGATTTCCACGGCCTCAACACGTTGGAGAACCAGCCGGTCAAGGTCATGGCGATGGAAGGCCATTATCAGAGCCACCCCGATGGCGCGCCGCTCATCC
Source organism: Sphingopyxis sp. PAMC25046 (assembly GCF_004795895.1). Taxonomy (NCBI): domain Bacteria; kingdom Pseudomonadati; phylum Pseudomonadota; class Alphaproteobacteria; order Sphingomonadales; family Sphingopyxidaceae; genus Sphingopyxis; species Sphingopyxis sp. PAMC25046. The sequence goes on along the minus strand of NZ_CP039250.1, from coordinate 35,639 downwards.
TCTTCGGGATACCGAACAGCAAGGAAAAGCGCGTGGACTATGCCGTTGAAATCCCGAAAGCCTCTTCGCTCATCCTCAAGCATGACCCGGACGCGCCCCTGAATGGCCTCGATACCGTTTCCGATGCCGACGAACCGCCTGTCGGCATCGTCTTCTGGGCCTTTCGCATCATGGTCGGACTGGGCATGGCGATGGTCGGGATCGGGCTGTGGAGTCTCTTCGCGCGCACGCGCCGCCGGCTCTATGACATGGGCTGGCTGCACCGCGCCGCCGTCGCGATGGGGCCAAGCGGCTTTGTCGCCGTCCTCGCCGGCTGGGTAACGACCGAGGTCGGCCGCCAGCCCTTTACCGTCTACGGCCTGCTCCGCACCGCAGACAGCGCGTCGCCGCTCGACGCGCCCGCGGTCGCGGCGTCGCTGCTCGCCTTCATTATCGTCTATTTCGCGGTGTTCGGCATGGGCATCTGGTACCTGCTGCGGCTCATGAAGAAGCCGGCTGAGGCGCATGAGGCGGCCCTTGACGGTATGCCGATCCGCTCCGCCGGGATTACGCCCGCCGCCGCTGTCATCGAAGGAGAAGGCGCATGATCGACCTGACGATTATCTGGGCCTGCATCATCGGCTTCGCGATCATCGCCTATGTCGTGATGGACGGCTTCGATCTCGGCATCGGCATCCTGTTTCCCTTCTTTAAGGTAGGCAAGGATCGCGACACAGCGATGAACAGCATCGCGCCGGTGTGGGACGGCAATGAGACATGGCTCGTCATGGGCGTCGGCGGACTCCTCGCGGCATTTCCACTTGCCTATGCGATCGTTCTTCCCGCGCTCTATGCGCCGATGATCGCCATGTTGCTCGGCCTCGTCTTTCGCGGCGTGGCGTTCGAGTTTCGCTGGCGCGACCCGGCGCACCGCGCGTTCTGGGATCGCGCCTTCACGCTCGGCTCCATCGTCGCGACCTTCGCGCAAGGCATCGCCCTCGGTGCGCTGCTTCAGGGCATCACCGTCAAGGGCCGCGCCTACGCCGGTGGGTGGTGGGAGTGGCTGTCGCCATTCAGCCTGCTGACGGGTGTCGGGCTGGTTGTGGGCTACGCCCTCTTGGGCGCATGCTGGCTCAACTGGAAGACCGAAGACGCGCTACAGCGTCAGGCCGTGACCTACGCCGGGCGGCTCGGCATCCTGCTGCTCATCATGATCGGCGCGATCAGCTTCGCCACGCTGACGCTGGAGGCGCAATATCATCAACGGTGGCTGAGCTATCCTGGCGTGCTTGCGACCGCGCAAGTGCCGCTGGCGACGGTCATCGTCACCTTCCTCTTCTATCGCAGCCTCCGCCTGAAACGCGACGCACAACCGTTTCTCTGGGCTCTTACGCTCTTTGGGCTCTGCCTCGTCGGTCTCGGCGTCTCGATCTGGCCCGACGTGATCCCGGCGCGCGTCACGATTTGGGACGCGGCCGCTCCGCATCGCAGCCAAGTCTTCATGCTCGTTGGCGCCGCGATCATGGTACCCATCATTCTTGCCTATACCGCATGGTCCTATTGGGTGTTTCGCGGCAAGGTCGGACAGGATGGCTATCATTGACGAAGGCCACACTTCGCAAGCTCGCCTGGTTCGTCGGCATTTGGGCAGCCAGCGTCTCGGCGCTGACCGCACTGGGCCTGATATTACGAACCATATTGAAGGGATAATTGCCCGTTCCAGACGTCGATGACTGCGGCGGGCGATAATGACATCGTCGAATTAGAGGCCGGCCGCCAGCCGCCCTGGGCCGAGAAGCGACGGTTCGCTTTGGGGAGCCACAGGCGCGAAGCGGACAAAGCGTCGCAGATCTATTGCGCCCCATGACGCCCTCGACATAAGCAGATGCTTATGCCTGCGCTCATAAGCGGTTCGCCGATGGCTAGGCGGCTTTGACGATGGTCAGATCCTTCAAATAACGAAGGAAAAGACCATGTCTATCTCGCCCCGTTTCGATTCCGAAGAATTTGCAGACAAACCGGTTCGCTCGCGTCGTAGCTGGGACCCTGTCGTGAAAATAACCCACTGGTCGATCGTGACCGCCATCATCGCAAACGCGCTGTTCACCGAAGAAGGGTCTGGCGTGCATACATGGGTCGGCTATGGACTGGCCGCCATCCTCGCGCTTCGCCTGCTGTGGGGAATGATAGGACCGCCCGAGGCTCGCTTCTCGGCCTTTCCCCCTAGCCCCCGGCGAGCTCTTGCTCACCTGCGGGATATCAGGGTCGGCAAAAAGGAGGTTCATCGCTCGCACAACCCGCTCGGCGCGTTGATGGTTTATGCGATCTGGAGCATGCTCGGCGTCATCCTCGCTAGCGGCATAGCTATGGCGGGACCTCCTTCGACGGCCTTTCTCGATCGGCCGGCGCTGTCAGGCGAGGTCAGCCGGCAGCTGGTCGTAGAACAGGTCAATCATGACGACGATGAGCAGGCCGAAGGCGCAGGCCGCGAGGACGGCGTGTGGGAAGAAGTCCACGAAACGGCCGTCAATCTGCTCTACGTTCTTATCGCGCTGCATATCGCAGGGGTAGCCTTCGAGACGCGCCGCAGCGGCCGGGAAATCCTGTTGGCTATGTTGCCCGGGCGCGCGTAAACCGTGGCCATGCAGGAAAGACGAAGATCGCTGGAACGCCGGGCGGTCGTGACCACCTTTCTGGTGATCCTCCAGGCCCTGGCGACGATCTTCTTCATCGCCGACGTCGCTGGCGACCTCGCCGAAGATGGCTGGAGCATGCACCTGCTTGTCGAAACCGGCGCGACCGTCGCGCTTCTCGCCGGGGTCGTCTTCGGCGCGCTGCAGCTGCGGTGGCTGATCCTTCGCGCCCGGCTGGACGAGACCGCAGTCGCAACGGCGCGCGGCGCGATGTCGGACCTTGTCCGGCAGCGATTTCTCGACTGGCAACTGACCGGTGCCGAGGCCGACGTCGCGCTCTTCGCGCTCAAGGGCTTCGATGCTGCCGAGATTGCGCATCTTCGCGGCGCGGCGTCTGGGACGATCCGGGCGCAGCTCGCGCGCATCTACGCCAAGGCCGGAGTGCATTCGCAAGTCGGCCTGATAGCCCTGATGGTCGAAGACCTTGTCGACGGCGACGCGATCAAACCGGCCGAAGCCAAACCGCAGGGGAAAAATGGATGAGAAGCCACCGCGAAAGCCATCTTGTGTCGCGCATCGGCTGGCTGCGAGCCGCCGTTCTGGGCGCCAACGACGGCATCGTCTCGACCGCAAGCCTCATCATGGGCGTCGCCGCATCGGGGGCCCCGCGCTCCGCGATCCTTGTCTCGGGAATTGCCGGGCTTGTCGCAGGCGCGATGTCGATGGCCGCCGGAGAATATGTCTCGGTGAGCTCGCAGTCGGACACCGAGCGATCGGACATCGAACGCGAACGGCTCGAACTGGCCACAGACCCTGAGGCCGAACTTGAGGAACTTGCCGGCGTCTATCGGGCGCGGGGCGTCGATGCCGATGTCGCGAGAACCGTCGCCATCCAGATGACCGCGTTCGATGCGCTCGGCACCCACGCCCGCGACGAGCTTCATATAACCGATATGACCTCGGCACGGCCGATCACCGCCGCGTTCACCTCAGCCGGTACTTTCACTCTGGGCGCCCTGCTCCCCGTGCTGGCGGCCGCCCTGCTTCCCTTGGGATTGCTTATTCCCGGCGAAGCGTTCGCATCGCTCCTTTTTCTCGCCCTGCTCGGATGGGTCGGAGCAACCGCCGGCGGATCAAGACCGTTGAAGCCTGTCGCGCGCGTCGTCTTCTGGGGGGCGCTCGCCATGGCGCTGACGGCAGGTATCGGACGACTGGTCGGAACCGCCGTCTAACCGCGAAGGAACAGGCGCTTGGACATTATCGGGTTTGCGCTGGCGGTGCTGCTGATCGAGTTGACGCCGGGCCCGAACATGGCCTGGCTCGCCGGGCTTGCCGCAACCGAAGGCCGGCGTTGCGGCCTGTCCGCCGTCGCAGGCGTCGCGCTGGGCCTGCTCGCGAACGGCGTTCTGGCAGCCTTGGGGCTGGCGGCATTGCTGCAGGCTGCCCCGCAGCTCTGGAACATCCTGCGCTTCGCCGGCGCGGCAATGATGCTGTGGCTTGCTATCGAAGCATGGCGCGGCACCGGCGATGGATCACGATCCACACGGCCGGTCAGCTCGCCTCGCCGCGCCTTTGCGACCGGCGCCTTGATCAATCTGCTCAACCCGAAGGCTTATATCTTCTTCCTGGTCGTGGCGCCGCAGTTCCTGAACGGCGAGGCGTTCGGCATCCGCGCTGCGCTTATCCTGTCGGTTGTCAGCGTCGCCATCGCGACATCGATTCACCTGTCGATAGTCATCGCCGGAAGCGCGGCGCATGAATGGCTATCCGACCCGCGGCGCACCAAGATTGTGGGGCGGGTATTCGCTGTGATCATGCTGGCTGTTGCGCTGTCGTTTCTTCTGACCGATCTGGGCTAGCAGAATTTTTGTGCGGTCGCTTCTCATGGCGTGGACTGGCCGGAAGCGGTCAGGCTGCTTTTAGGCTCAGAACCTTAGGAAGCCGACACTGTCGCTGCCGCCCACTCCACCACCAGAGCGGCCTATTCAATAGGTGACTGTGACGACGATCGTATCGCTATAGGCGCCTGCTCGCACATTCTGACTGGAAGGTATGCGCCCATAAACAGGCACCGTTCGATCAACCACCAGTAGTCCTGAAAAAGTTTGCGTGACCCGCGCCGAGCCACCCGTGCCATTCCCCCACACCTGCGTTCGCGCTGCGTTTGTGTAGAGATTATATGGAAGTATCTGCGCGCCGCTTCGCATCGTCCGGGCGGCATAATTACCCGATGATCCCGTGCTAAGATCGATGTTGAATGAACCGTTGAGCGCCACGAGCAGCGTACAACGCACGCGGACCGATCCCGCGGCGTCATCCGAGGTTGGTGCAAGCGTGTCGTAGGTTCCGAAACTGACGCCGGTCGCGGTGACTGTGCAGGTACAAAATGATAAAGGATTGCAGGCGGCCTCAGCCGGCGCCGGACGATAAAGACAGGCGACGAGCAGTATCGCAAGCAGGGCACGAAAAACGGTGCGCTCCGTCATTGGCCCGCCCTCGCTTGGCACGGAAGCGGACCGATCCGGGGAAGCACTTCCTCGGGCAACTTCGCCGATATGGTAACACGGCATGTGCCCTCTGCCGTGTCGATATCGAGTGTCATATCCTGGCGCGTCTCGCGCACGAAGATTTCGCCGCCGTATCCGACGAAGGCGCTTTCGCCGAGACTTGTAAGGATAGTCGCGCCGACTTCGACCGGACCGTCGGCGGGCATGGCGACCACTATCGTCGCCGGGCGGTCACGCTTGACGCCGAAGCGCGCGCGCGCCGCACCGCGAAAGCGCGGAACAACCAGAATATTATCGTCGGGCATTCGCGCATCGAGCGGCAGATCGGACGGTGCGAGCGAGATCCGATTCTCCTCGTACGGCCGGAGGTCGGGAAGAATGGCGCGGCCGTGATCGTCAGTCCGCGTAACCAGCCGGTTTTCCTGATAGATGCGGACACCCGACTGTCCCGGCACCTCGACGACCGCGAGTCCGTCTTCGACCCGGCGCGTTGCGTAGGCGCGCTCGCCTGCAATCAGCAGCCCCCCGCTCGCGAGTGCGCGAATGCCCAAATCGCCATCGAAGCGCGCTGCCTCGAGGCTGACCTCACCGACATCACCGCGCCAATTCAGCTCGGCTTGCTGGCGATCGGTTTCGCCGGTGCTCGTTGCCAGGCGATAGCCCCATCCCCCTTCGGTCGGCGCTGTCTGCCTCAACTCGGCCAGGACGTTGCGGCTGTCTGCCTGCACATAAGCGCTCCTGCGCGGCCCGAATGGCACGGTGACGCCGATGCCCGCCGTCGTTTCCCAGCGCGCGTTCTCCGCCCTCGTCCGGAACGCGAAAAGATTGAGATAGGCGAGATTGCCGAGCGACACACTGTAATTGCCCGACAGCACACGCGTGCGATTGCCATCGGCATATTCGAGGTCGGTCCACGACAAGGCCGCATTTCCAAAGCGGCCGAGCGAGACGCCAGCCGTTGCCTGAAACTGCTTCGTAATCCGGTCGCGATCGAAATCGATTCCCAATTGGTCGAAATCGCGCGTCGCACGCTGATAGCTGACGGCAAGGTTCCAGCCGGGCGATATGCGGCTGTAATAAACGCGGTATAGTGCCCCTTTCCCCTCTTCACCTCGCGACACCGCCCCCGCGACACCGAACTCGCCGATCGCCGGCCAGACGATATTGGCGCCCGCGCCTGCCATCTGCACCGCTTCGCTGACTTCGGCCCGCCCTTCGAGCGTGAGCCAGTCCGTTATACCGCGGCGATAACTGCCCGCAGCAAAGGCGGCGCCATAGTCGAAGCTGCGAAAACCATAGCCGCGGCGTTCGGCCCCCGCTTCGAGCGACCAGGCCGACAGGCCGCGGCGCAGGAGGCGCGAACTAACATAATAGGAGCTCTGCACTCTGCGTTCGACACCGAGCGCATCGCGAAGCACCAGCGTGACCTCGCCCGCTCCGGTGACGATCGGTGCCTGGTCGATCGTGAAGGGTCCTTGGCCGACGCGCGTCTGATAGCGCAGCGCGTCGTTGACGAGCAGTTCGACGTTCGATGGCACCGCCGCGCGATCGGCGAATTCGGGCACCGGGAAGGTGACGAGTCCCGGCTGGACGCCGAACTCGGTCCCATAACGAATCCCGCCGAAGCGTATCTGGCGTGTCCATTCGCGCGCATCGGTGACCGTGTCACCGACGACGAGCCGCGTCAGCCGCTCGGGAAAATCGCGGAGATAATAGCTGTCGAGGCGGGTAACTCCATCGGCACCGCTGGCATTACCCACGGTCGTCGTGCCAGCCACCAACCCCCAGTCGTCCGAAACGCCCGCCTCCAGAAACGCGCCGCCGGTCACGCGGTCGTCATATTCGAGCGAGAGATCATAGTTGAGGAAGGCGGCGAACGCCCCCGGCGTCGGCCGGATCCGGCCCGAGGCCACGGCGATCCGCTGACGGATCAGGCTGTCGTCGGCGACCGAGAGCAAGAGGCGCTGCCGCGCATCATCGAAGGTGGCGACGAGGCCCTTGATGGCCGACAGCGGTAGCATCGTTTCGCCGTCGAGCTGAATGGCTTCAGCTGCCGGCCGGACAATACGCCAGCTGTCGAGATCGTCGGGGCGCGCCCAAAATCCATCGTCGCGGCGCGCGATCAGAAAGAGGCCGGGTTGCGCAACGTCGTTGATCACGACTTCGACGAGCATCAGCGCGTCAGCGGTCTCCGCGCCCCGGGCAACTGGCAGGAAGCCGGGCGGCTGCGCCCTCCCATCCGAGCCATGACCAAGGAGGCAGAGCGCGCCCATGATCAGGCTAGGGCCGCGCTTCACGCGTTGCCGCTTCCACGGAAAGGTCGATCGACCGTTCGCCCTGATCTGTCATGGCGCCGAGTTTTAGCACCTCTCCGACACGCACGGGCGCCGAGGTCTTGAGGGCTACCGCTGCGCTTTGTCCGGGCAGAATATAGACCGACATGTCTTCGCTAGCGAGGCTCGTGCCGCCGGGGCGGCTAAGCGAAAGCCGGTTGAGCTGCACATGGACATTACCCGAGTTTCGGATTTGGAGCGCTATGCCGCCATCTGCGGCGCGCGCCGCCTGCCACGATAGTTGCACCCTGGGAGCGGCCGGCGGCACGAAGATCGGAACGCTGATGCGCAGCAGCGTCCTCACTTCTCCCGGCGTTGAGGGGCGCCCTATCGGCACTTCCTCAAGGAGGACGCGGTAGGATTTTTCCGTGGCCTCCGGTGCGGTGCGCAGACCGAAGCGCGCGATTTGCGTGCCCCCGGGCTTGACCTCGAACAATCCGGGATTGGCGAGGATATCACGCGTTTCTTCAAGCACATCTTCACCGCCGACATGCCGCCAACCGAACACGCGCAATTGCAGTCGCGTCGTCTCGTCGCCGTCGTTTGTAATCGTCATCATCTGGACACTCTCGCCTTCCGACAGCTCGATACGCACCGGGTAGAGGCGCAGGGACCCCGCCGCCAGAGCAGTGGAAGCCAATGACGCAAAGCCAATGGCGAGGATCAAACGAGTGACTGCGCGCACTGCAGCAGCCTAATAGTTGACCGTTACCGTGATGGTATCCGAGTAGCCGCCCGCCGGCACGTTCTGGCTCGGCGGGACGCGCCCGTAGACAGTTAGCGTCGATGGGGTTGCCAACGCCGTCGTCGGCGGCGGCGTATTGGTACCCGGCGTATTGCCCCAGATCGTGGTGCGCGCGGCTCCCTGATAAAGAGCGTAATTCAGCGCGCTCGCGCCATTGGTCATCTGACGTGTCGTGACGGTCGCGCCCGGCGCCGTGCCCGCATTGAGTCCCACCGTGAAAGAGGTGCCGACCGTGCAGAGCACCGAAAGCGTCGTTGTCGCATCGAGCGGCGCCGTCGCTGTCGGATCATAGCTGCCGAAGGCCAGCGGATTGGCCGAAACCGAACAGGAGGTGAGAACATTCGCCGTGACTGGGAAGGTCGTCGTCGCCGTCTGCGCATGCGCGACCCCAGCCATGAAAAAACCCGTAACAACAAGACCAAGGGACGAAACTTGATTGCGCAGCGACATGGGAGTCTCCTTACCGGTTATCCCTCGTCCCCATGCGCAAAAAGCATGTCAGTCGCCTTGGTCGAATACAACCGAGAGGAGTCGAATTCGTCGTGGCCGATGCACGGTTCGCCGACCAAGCATAGTAAATTTTGTTAACCTTTATCGATATTTAGGTAGACAGAGACAGTCAGAATCTGACCTCTGCCACCGTTTGCTCGAACTTCGCCGTGTCCGCGGGAGCCAAATCGCCGGACAGCGAGTTGTCCAGTTCGACGGGCATCGTCTTGGATACAGCATGCACTTTTCCATGCCGATGGTCGGCGCAAGAAATGGCGGGCTTCGCGATCTCGGATTGGGTGCTCCCGTCCGCTGGCAACCTAACCGAGCACGGAGAGACGACCGTTGCGCCAACTGTCAGCCGGCCTTCGCGCGGTTCTGCGGCTGACGCGGACCAGAGCACAAGCGGCCCCACCAGCCCGGCAATTACAAGAAAGACTGGCACGATGTTGCGCATAATTATCCCCCGCGAAGGGTTCAATCCGCTAGCCGGAGAAGCTTACAAATTCGTTGCTCAAACTGGCCGATTGCCGTCGGTCTGCTTCTGGCGCAATGTTCGCTAAAGCGGACAAGCAACGAGGCGGAGGCTCTTGAAGCGCCTGCTGGCTCGTCAATACGGGATAGGCCTTCCATCCCAGCCGAAGAACCCGCCGCTATCCATCGGCGATAGCTGGTCGATGACGGCCAGGATGTGCATCGCGCTTTTATCCGCACTAAAGAGCGTTGATTCAGCTACTCGCGCCTGAAACGGCTCCGAGAGCGGCGTGTCGACAGTCCCGGGGTGCAGTGCCGCGACGATTGCTTCGGGATTGCTGCGGCCGAGCTCTATCGCGAAGCATCGCACCAGAGCATTGAGTGCCGCCTTGGAAGCGCGGTAGCTGTGCCATCCGCCAAGTCTGTTATCCGCAATCGAACCAACGCGAGCAGAAAGGAATATCGCGACCCCTCGTTGCCGCCGGGCAAGCAAGGGAAGAAAATGCTTTGCGACGAGCGCGGGCCCGATGCTGTTCACAGCGAAGACCTCGGCCATCACCGATGCTTCAAGCTGCCGGAGGCTTTTTTCAGGACGGATGTCCGTTCCGCGATGCAGGAGCCCCGTCGCCACGATCAACAGGTCGAGAGCGCCATCTTGGGCAATCTGGCGACTTGCGTCGGCCAGCGTGTCGTCGTCCAATATGTCGATCGTCAGCCTAGTTACTTTGGAATGGTGCGCCGCACGGAGCCGCCTGTTCCCGGCATATATGCGGTCAAATTGACCAGACGCTGCCAGTTGATGGACAAGCGCGGCGCCGATGCCGCCGCCGCTTCCGATCACCAAGGCGCGCTTGCCGTTCAAATGCCTCTCCTCACGGCCACAAAGCCGGCCCGGTTTCCAGAGGCTTTAATCGGCGGCGTTTCGATATCCCATATGCCTCAAAGGGAAGGTGGAGCGGTGCCTAGAAGCCGGCCTCGACCGCGAGCCGGATTGCATCGGCCGTGGTCTCGACGCCGAGCGCACGCAGCAGCGCGGCGCGGTGCATCTTGATCGTCCGCTCCGACAGCGAAAGCGAGAACGCGATCTGCTTGTTGAGCTGGCCGCTCGCCATCAGTTTCAGCACCTCGCGCTGCCTCGGCGAGAGCGCCTCGATCTGGGCGCGCGCTCGCGCGCTCCGTCCTCCAACCGCCTCGCCGGCCTCGTCGACCTCGATTTGCGAGCCGAGAAAATATTCGAGAGTGCCGCCGGGGCCAAAGATTGGCGCCACCAGCACGGCATTGCGGAAGGGCGTTCCGTCCTTCCGGTAATTGAGGATCTCGACGAGCGCTGGCCTCTGCTCCCGGATGGCGGCCCGCAAGGTCTCGGTCAGTTCGGGTTCGGTGTCCGGCCCGGAGAGAAAGCGGCAATTGCGCCCAAGGATTTCGTCCGGTCCATAGCCGGTGAGCGCCGAGAAGGCAGCGTTGCACTCGACGATCGGATTGTCAGGCAGACGCGGGTCGCTGATCACCGCGGCGATCGGGCTGGCCGCGATCATTGTCTTCAATGACATAGTATCTGCCTGCTCTCCCCTGGGTGCCCCAAGGGACATGTTGCGACACTTCCCCTCGCTCATGCAAGCCTGCGTCGATGACAATTGCGACGAACCGGAAAAAATTACGCATGACGCCCAGCAGATTGACGGCACAGTCATGCTTACGGGCGGCCGTAGGACATCGTGCGAGTCCACTTGGCGACCGCGAGGCCATGGTCTGATGCGGGTTGCGATCATCGGAGCGGGTATTGCGGGGCTCGCCTGCGCCAGGCGGCTGCGCGATGCAGGGCTGGAGGCGACACTCTTTGACAAATCCCGCGGCATCGGCGGCCGCCTCGCGACCCGCCGCGCCAATCCGGGCAACCCCGAGGTCGCATTCGATCATGGCGCAACGCATTTCACGGCACGCTCGGAAGGCTTTACCAGGCTCGTAGCAGCGTGGGAGAAGGCAGGCCTCGCCGCGCGTTGGCCGGCCGCCGGCGCGGACAGCTGGGTTGGCACGCCGGCAATGACCACGCCGCTCAAAGCTCTCGCGCACGATCTCGATGTCCGCCTGTCGCGACCGGTCACTGCCCTCACCAAATCGCACGCGGGCTGGACGCTCCACAGCGAGGCCAAACGGCTCGGTAAATATGATGCGGCGGTGATCGCCATCCCCGCCGAGCAAGCGGCTCCGCTTTTGTCGCTCCATGATTTCGAGATGGCGCGCGCAGCCATGGCGGTGCGCTACAATCCCTGCTGGACCGCGATGTTCGCCTTCGATGAGCGGATCGAGGAGCTTCCCGATTTCCTCCGCGGCGCTGGTTCACTCGTGACGGCCGCACGCGAAAGTGCAAAGCCCGGCCGCGCGCCGGGCGAGCGGTGGGTCGTGCAAGCCGACTGGTCGTGGTCGGAAGCACATCTCGCCTGCGACGGCGCGAGCGTGGCGCCAGCGCTTCTCGCCGAACTAGGCAAGATCGCCGGTCGCGACTTGCCCACCCCAAGCCATATCGCGGCCCATCGCTGGCTATTCTCGCAGCCCTCGGGACAGGATCTGAAGCTGCTCTGGAACGCTGCCATTGGTCTCGGCGCCTGCGGCGACTGGCTCTATCACGGCTTTGCCGAATATGCGTGGCTGTCGGGCCATATACTCGGCGCGGCGATCGCCGCCGGGGCGCCGCAATGACCCGCGCGATCGTCATAGGTGCCGGCATCGGCGGCCTTGCGCTCGCCATCCGTCTCCAGTCGGCGGGCCTCGATACGCTGCTTGTCGAAGCGCGCGACCGGCCGGGCGGTCGCGCCTATGTCTTCGAGAAGGACGGCTTCACTTTCGATGCCGGGCCGACGGTGATCACCGATCCGGCCTGTCTTGCCGAGCTTTGGGAACTGAGCGGCCAGCGGCTCGAGCGCGATGTCGATCTCGTTCCGGTCTCGCCCTTTTACCGGCTGAGCTGGCCCGACGGATCGACCTTCGATTATGGCAATGACAAGGAGGCGCTCGCCCGTCAGATCGCCGCGCTCGATCCCGCCGATGTGGCGGGATATGAGCGATTTCTTCGCTATTCCGCGTCGGTTTACGAGGAAGGCTATGTGAAGCTCGGCGCCGTGCCCTTCCTCGATTTCCGCTCGATGCTGAAGGCGGCACCCGCTCTTTTGCGGCACCGTGCCTGGCGCTCGGTCTATAAAACCGTCGCGAGCTATGTTCGGAGCGAGAAGCTGCGCGAGGCTCTATCCTTCCACACCTTGCTTGTTGGCGGCAACCCGATGGCGACGAGCAGCATCTATGCGCTCATCCACAAGCTCGAACAGGATGGCGGCGTCTGGTATGCGCGCGGCGGCACCAACCGGCTCGTCGCCGGCATGGCCGCGCTGTTCGAGCGCCTCGGCGGCACGCTGAGGCTCGGCAATCCCGTCGCCCGCATCGACACCGAGGGCGACCGCGTGACCGGCATCGTGACGCGAAGCGGGTTTACGGCGCGCGCCGATCTTGTCGCCTCGAACGCCGATCTCATGCACAGCTACCGCGACCTGCTCGCGCATCCGCGCGGGAAGTGCGAAGCCAAGCGCCTTGCGCGCAAGAGCTGGTCGCCGAGCCTCTTCGTTCTCCATCTGGGGGTTCGCGGCGCCTTCCCCGAGATACCCCACCATATGATATTGTTCGGTCCACGCTACCGCGGTCTTCTCGACGACATCTACCGGAACGGGACGCTCGCCGATGATTTCTCGCTCTACCTTCATCACCCGAGCGCAAGCGATCCGGGCGTCGCGCCGGCGGGCCACAGCAGCTTCTACGCGCTTGCGCCGGTTCCGCATCGCGGCCACGCCCCACTCGACTGGGAGGTCGAAGGGCCCAAATTGGCGAAGCGTATCATCGCCGAGATCGGGCGGCGCCTGATCCCGGACCTTGGCGAGCAGATCGTCACGCAAATCCAATATGCGCCGCCCGACTTCGAACAGGATCTCGCCGCGCATCTCGGGAGCGCCTTCAGCCTTACGCCAACACTGCTGCAGAGCGCCTATTTTCGGGGGCACAACCGCGACGCGCGCATCGAGAACCTTTATTTTACCGGCGCGGGCACGCATCCCGGCGCGGGTATTCCGGGGGTCGTCGCGAGCGCGAAGGCGACGGCGAGCCTCATTCTCGGCGACTTCGGCATCAGAACTGCGGCAGCCCGCGATCCGGGCGCTCGCGACCGAATATTCTCCGGGCGTAATGACGCGGCAGGAGATGTCATGCCCGGCTGATCGCAAGGACATTCCGGTTCTGCCGGCGGCCAGCGCCTTGCGACCCGCGTCTGGCCGCGGCGGGGGGCGGTGATTGCTCATCGCCGGGCGGTGCGACGCCATGTCGCACCGCCCAACCTTCCCCTTGCTCGCGCTCGCAAAGCGGCTCTTCATTGCCTGAACTGCCCGAAAGGTCATCTTTTGCGAAGGTCGGAGCCTGCCAGATGAGGAAATCCGCGATCGCCCGCACCCCAGCCCGCCAAAAAGGGAACCGTCGCCATGCCGCCCGCCATATTGTGGCTCCGTCAGGACCTCCGCATCACCGACCATCCGGCGCTCCTCGCGGCGATCGCCGAAGGTCCGGTCATTCCGCTCTACATATTGGACGACGAGAGCCCCGGAACGCGCGCGATCGGCGGCGCGCAGCGCTGGTGGCTCCATCACAGCCTCACCGCGCTCGATGCGAGCCTTCGCAAACGCGGCAGCCGGCTCGTCCGGCGCCGCGGCCCTGCCGCCGAAATACTCGAACGCGTCGCGGCGGAAGCCGAGAGCACAAGGGTTCACGCGACCCGCTGCTACGAGCCTTGGTGGCGGCGCTGCGAAGACGCGCTGGACGCTAGGCTTGCGCTGCGGTTCCATGACGGCAATTATCTCGCGCCGCCCGAGAGTATCACCAATGCGCAAGGCGCCCGCTACCGCGTTTTCACGCCTTGGTATCGCGCGCTTCTGGGGCGCATGCCGCCCGCCCTTCCCTATGCGGCGCCCGACCATATTCCGGCGCCTGGCGTCTGGCCGGCGTCGGACAATCTTGCCGATTGGGGGCTGACCCCGACCAGCCCCGACTGGACCACAGGATTTGGCGACTGGAGCCCGGGCGAGAAGGGCGCCTGGCGGGCGCTGCGCGACTGGCGGCCGCTTGCCGGCGACTATAAGTCCCGTCGCGATTTTCCCTCGCTCCCCGCGACATCGCGGCTGTCGCCGCATCTTCATTTCGGCGAAATAAGCCCCCGGTCGATCTGGCATGCGCTCGGCGAGCGCGACGATGCGGGTGCCGAAACCTTTCGGTCGGAGCTCGGCTGGCGCGAACATGGCATCAATCTCGTCGACCAGATGTCCGATTATGGCGATCGAAACGGGCGCCCCACCTTCGATAATTTCGGCTGGCGGAGCGGCCCCGAAGCCGACCGGGACTTTGCTGCCTGGACCCGGGGACGGACCGGCTACCCGGCGGTCGACGCGGGCATGCGCGAGCTCTGGCACACGGGCTGGATGCACAACCGCGTGCGGATGGTCACCGCCTCCTTCCTCGTCAAACATCTGCTGATCGACTGGCGCCGCGGTGAACGCTGGTTCTGGGACACGCTGCTCGACGCCGATCTCGGGTCGAATGCAATGAACTGGCAATATGTCGCGGGCACCGGCGTCGACGCGCCGGTCTTCTCGCGCATCATGTCGCCGCTGCTCCAGAGCGAGCGGTTCGCGATGGGCGATTATGTCCGCACCTATGTTCCGGAGCTTGCACATCTGTCGGATGCCGAGATCACCGCCGCCCATGGACAGGAGGCCGGGGTGCCCGCCTATCCCGCGCCGCTTATCGGCCATGAGGCGGCGCGGGCGCGCGCCCTGACTGCCTGGGAAGCGCTGCGCAGCTAGCGAACGAGGACCACCAAGCTAGTCGAAGGCGGCACTTGCCACGCCGTGGCTGTTGTAAACAGGGCCTTCGCGCGACACACCGAACTTGCGGCTTGAGGAGGAACGTACACCAAACGCGCCGATATGCCCCAGCATTCCCCTGTACTGCGGCCCGGCCAGATGCGCTGCGAGCGCAGCTTCGCCGTCCCATTCCTCGAACACGTGGATGCGCGTGGCCACATGCGGATCGGCGGTCCAGTCGTAAGCCAGACAGCCCGGCTGGGCGAGCGCGCCTTCGATCCAGCCGCGCGCGCCCGCCAGCGCCTCTCCGCGCGTCTCGGGATCGATATCGATGACCGCCTGGATCAGGATCTTCATGACTGCACCTCACTTTTTGAAAGCTGCGGCAACGGCCGAAACCGCCGCTCTGCAAACAGCCACCGGCCATCAATCCGGCGGCAGACATCGTCATAGGTCCCAAGGGTCCGGTGAAGGGTGCCCTCGCGCAGGAAGATTTCCTCGGTGTAGGACCGCATGGCCGCGGTCTCGCCATGGACTTCGATCGAACCCGGCCAGGCGCGAAAGACGATGTCGGGAAAGGCGCGCATCGCCGCGCGCCAGGTGTCGACGATCTTCGCCTTGCCCTCGAAGATCCCGAAACCCGGAAGCGACCATCGGCCGCCTTCGTCCCAAGTCGCGGCCCAGGCCTCGCTGTCGGCCCGGTTGACCGCATCGGCGTAGGCGTCGAGCAGGTCGCGAAGCGCCAGCCGGTCTTCGAACGACCCCTCAAACGGCATGGAAGCCCCCTTTTCGCCCGGCTGCGTCGATCGTCCAGCCTGCCGCCGGTTTGCCTGCAGCTGATGGGAGGGAGAACTGCCGTTATCGCTAGCGGCGAAGGGCCGCGGAGGGCGGGCCGGATAACCCGCCCCAAAGGACAGGTCGCCCCGGCGGGGCGGCGCGCCTAATTTCATGCCCGTCCTATCCCCCCGGGACGAACATTCGAAAAGGAATGACCAATGGCTATTTCCCGTATCTCTCTTTCGCTCGCCGCAGCAGCGCTCGCGCTCGCCGGCGGCATTGCAGCCGCCAAGAACCCGATGGTCGGCGGCGCCGCGATGTATGAGACCAAGACCATCGTCGAAAATGCCGCCAATTCGAAAGATCACACGACGCTGGTCGCGGCGGTCAAGGCCGCCGGCCTCGCCGAGACCCTTTCGGGAGTCGGCCCGTTCACGGTCTTTGCGCCTACCAACGCTGCCTTTGCCAAGCTTCCCGCCGGCACCGTCGATACGCTGCTCAAGCCCGAGAACAAGGCGATGCTGACGGGCATATTGACCTATCATGTCGTGCCGGGCCGCCTGACCGCGACCGATATTGCCGCGCAGGCCAAGGCCAATGGCGGCAAGGCGGTGCTTACCACGGTGCAGGGCGCCATGCTCACCGTCTGGGAGAAGGATGGCAGCTGGTATGTGAGCGACGCCAAGGGCGGCATGGCGAAGATCGGCCCTGCCGACGTTCTTCAGTCGAACGGCGTGATCCACGTCATCGACGGCGTGCTGCTTTCCGCCTAATGACCTGTCGGGGCTGCGCGACGCTTGTTAGCGCAGCGCGGCCCCGACAATCAAAAGCCCTCAAAGCCAGCCCGAAAGCTCGCTCCTTATCAGGGCGGCGAGCATATCCATCCCGACATCGCTATCGTTGAGACAGGGCACATAAGCGAAATGGCGTCCGCCGGCGGCAAGGAACTGCTCGCGTCCGCGGATGGCGATTTCCTCGAGGGTTTCGAGGCAATCCGCGGCGAATCCCGGCGCGATCACGGCCACCGACCGGCCTTCGCGCCCTAGCGTTTCGAGCATCATGTCGGTTGCCGGGGTAAGCCATTTGGCCTGGCCGAAGCGCGACTGAAAGCTCGGAATAACATTATTCCCCAGAACTTCGCCCAACCGACGCGCGGTCTTGCGGCACATGCAGTGATAGGGATCGCCGAGACGAAGGGTGCGCTCGGGCATGCCGTGGAAGCTCGCGACGATCGTATCGGGCACAAAGGCGAGGCCGCCGATCGCACGTCCGAGCGACGACGCCAGCGCCTCGACATGGCGATCGTCATCATAATAGGGCGGAAGGACACGCAGCGCCGGCTGCCAGCGCAGGCGCGCCATATGCGCCTGGACGGCATCGCCAACGCTCGCGGTCGTTGCGGCGCAATATTGAGGATAAAGAGGCGCAACGAGAATGCGGCGACATCCTGCCGCAAGAAGCGTGTCGATGCCGTCCGAGATCGAGCCGCTACCATAGCGCATCGCATGCGCGACCACCGCATCGCCTCCGAGCGAAGCCTGAAGCGCCCTTGCCTGGCGGCGGGTGATCGCGGCGAGCGGCGAGCCCTCTGACGTCCAGATTTCGCGGTAGGCACGCGCGGATTTCCGCGGCCGAACGGCTAGGACGATCCCGCGCAGGATCGGTTGCCAGATCAGCGAGGGCAGTTCGACAACGCGCCGGTCGGAAAGAAACTCCGCGAGATTGCGCCGGACCGCACTGCTCGTCGGCGCGTCTGGCGTCCCGAGATTTACAAGAAGCACGCCGATGCGGTCGACCGGCACGGCGGGGTGACCCGTTGGCAATCGGGCGGGATCCGCTTCTTCGTAACGGTCCCCGATTCTGGCCGTTACCAGAGGCCCTTCGACATTCATTGCAATCTCCGCGGACAGGACGCCTCGCGGCGACCGTGCCGCGCGAAGTTGATCGCATGTCTCCGACTTGCCCCGCGCCGCCAAGCTGCACCAAGGGGCAGGCTGGATGCCGTTTCCCGCCTCCCGGCAGGCCCCCGAGATCCCGGTACCGCCCTGGCTGCCGCGACACGTCAGCCGACGTTCCGAGCGGCACCCACGCTCTTGAAACGGCAAAACGGCTTTCCTAACTCATCCCCGGACGCGGGATTTTCCGCGTCCTTAGGACATAGAGAGCGTCGGCTCTAAGTCCCGGCGCATCTCATGCCCGAATTGCTTCAATCAGGAGGATTTGGAAATGAGAACCGACTTTGACTTTACCCCCTACCGCCGCTCGACGGTGGGCTTCGATCACCTCTTCGACCTGCTCGAGAAAGGCCAGCGCGGCGAGACGTCCGACGGTTACCCCGCCTTCGACATCGTGCGGGAGGCCGACGACCGTTTCCGCGTCACGCTGGCGGTGCCCGGCTTCAAGGCCGACGAGATCGAGATCGTCGCGCAGCAGAACCAGCTCAGCGTTACCGGCAAGCCCGCCGAGGAGGATGCGACACGCGCCTATCTCCACCGCGGCATCGCCCGCCGCGCGTTCGAGCGCCGTTTCCAGCTCGCCGACTATATCGAGGTCGGGCGCGCGAGCTTCGCCGACGGGCTGCTCACGATCGAACTGAGCCGTGTCGTCCCCGAGGCTATGAAGCCGCGCAAGATCGAGATCGGCAGCAGTGCCGGCAAGGCGCAGCGGATCGAAGCGCCGAAGGATAAGGCGCTCGAGAACGCCTGAGCTCGACAAGGGAGGCACGCCAATAGCATGCCTCCCTTTTTTCATGGAAGCGCGATACCCGACGACCGCTTCCGCGCGCCGCAAGCGCCCAAATCTGCTGCTAATCGAGCGAGCGAATGATGTCCGCCGCGCGCCACTCGGCGGGCCCGATCAGCGCGTCATGCGCGATGCGGACCGAATGGAGCGCGGCTTCGATCTGGCGCCGCCACATCGCCAGAAAATCGAACAGCACCGGGAAGTCGGGCGGAAGATCATAGTCCTGCCAGACGTACAGCTGGAGCAGCGAAGGATGATCGGGCCGGTAATAATGGATCTCCGCGGTCGTTAGCCCATAGCCGTCCAGCTGCGCGATCAGCGCGCGGTCGGTCATGGCGCGCGCGCCTCGCCGCCATCGAGCGAGCGGAGCGCCGCGAGTACATCATCGACCGGAACGGCGCGCCGCGCGCCGGGCGGTTTGCGCAGGCCGGGCTTGTTGCGGACCGACGCGCGGTCCGATGCCCAAGATGCAAGGAGGGCGCGCTTGACCTCTGGCTCGAGGCTTGGGTGATGCGCCACGTCGAAGGGGTGAAGAAAACGGGAAAATGGCTCGGACATGATCGTGCCTCCTTCCTTGTCGCCATTCCTTTCTCGTCGTGCGGCAAGGCGCCGCACGAGCAGATTTTGGGAGCGGAGCGAGTCGAGTCAAGAGCGTTCAGGCCGTTAAAAAGGGGCATATGGTTCTCGCCAGCGCCGTCATCAAAAAATGTCGTCGGACCCTCTTGAAGCGAAAAAAATCGCTTCCTAGCTCTCTGCCGCCGCGCGCCTGGGACAGGCGCTCGGTCTGTATCATATCGTTATGCAACATGGAGGTTATGCATGCATTTCCGTCCCTTGCACGACCGTGTGGTCGTCCGCCGCATCGAAGCCGAGGAAAAGACCTCGGGCGGCATCATCATCCCCGACACCGCCAAGGAAAAGCCACAGGAAGGCGAAGTCGTCGCCGTCGGCCCGGGCGTTCGCGCCGAGGACGGCACGGTCACCGCGCTCGACGTTCAGGCCGGCGACCGGATCCTGTTCGGCAAATGGTCGGGCACCGAGGTGCGCATCGACGGCGAGGAACTGCTCATCATGAAGGAGAGCGACATCCTCGGCGTGATCGAAGAGGCCGAGGCGCTCAAGAAGGCGGCCTGACGCCGCATCCATCCAACCACTGAAAGGACAGCAAGAAGGAGGTTAGAATGGCTGCCAAGGAAGTGAAATTTGCGTCGGACGCGCGTGATCGCATGTTGCGCGGCGTGGATACGCTTGCGAATGCAGTGAAGGTCACGCTGGGGCCGAAGGGCCGCAACGTCGTGATCGACAAAAGCTTCGGTGCGCCGCGCATCACCAAGGACGGCGTCACCGTCGCCAAGGAAATCGAGCTTGCCGACAAGTTCGAGAATATGGGCGCGCAGATGCTGCGCGAAGTCGCATCGAAGCAGAACGACAAGGCCGGCGACGGCACGACCACCGCGACTGTGCTCGCGCAGGCGATCGTTCGCGAAGGCTCGAAGGCGGTCGCCGCGGGCATGAACCCGATGGACGTCAAGCGCGGCATCGATCTCGCCGTCACCACCGTCGTCGAGGATCTCAAGGCGCATGCCAAGAAGGTCGAGGCGAACAGCGAGATCGCGCAGGTCGCGACGATCTCGGCCAATGGCGACGAAGAGGTCGGCCGCATCCTCGCGGAAGCGATGGAAAAGGTCGGCAATGAGGGCGTGATCACGGTCGAGGAGGCGAAGAGCCTCGCGACCGAGCTCGAAACGGTCGAGGGCATGCAGTTCGATCGCGGCTACCTGAGCCCCTATTTCATCACCAATGCCGAGAAGCTGAAGGTCGAGCTCGACGATCCGTACATCCTCATCCACGAGAAGAAGCTCTCGAACCTGCAGGCGATGCTCCCGCTGCTCGAAAGCGTCGTGCAGTCGGGGCGGCCATTGCTCATCATCGCCGAGGATGTCGAGGGCGACGCGCTTGCGACGCTCGTCGTCAATCGCCTCCGCGGCGGGCTCAAGGTCGCGGCGGTCAAGGCGCCGGGCTTCGGCGACCGCCGCAAGGCGATGCTCGAGGATATCGCGGTGCTCACCGGCGGCAATGTCGTCAGCGAGGAACTCGGCATCAAGCTCGAGAGCGTCACGATCAACATGCTCGGACGCGCCAAGAAGGTCGTGATCGACAAGGATAATACGACGATCGTCGACGGCGTCGGTTCGAAGTCGGATATCGACGGCCGGGTCGCGCAGATCCGCCAGCAGATCGAGACGACGACCAGCGATTACGACCGCGAGAAGCTGCAGGAGCGGCTTGCCAAGCTTGCGGGCGGCGTCGCGGTCATCCGCGTCGGCGGCGCGACCGAGGTCGAGGTCAAGGAGAAGAAGGACCGCGTCGACGACGCGCTCCACGCGACCCGCGCGGCGGTCGAGGAAGGCATCCTGCCCGGCGGCGGCATCGCGCTGCTGCGCTCGCTGAAGGCGCTCGAAGGCCTCAAGGCCGCAAACGACGACCAGCAGTCGGGCATCGACATCGTCCGCCGCGCACTCCGCGCCCCGGCGCGCCAGATCGCCGACAATGCCGGCGAGGACGGCGCATGGATCGTCGGCAAGCTCCTCGAAAGCGAGGAGTATAGCTGGGGCTTCAACGCCGCCACCGGCGAGTATCAGGACCTCGTCAAGGCCGGCGTGATCGATCCCGCGAAGGTCGTGCGCACCGCGCTTCAGGATGCCGCGTCGGTCGCGTCTCTGCTGATCACCACGGAGGCGCTCGTCGCCGAGCTGCCGAAGGAAGAGAAGGCCGCGCCGATGCCGGCGATGGATTTCTGACAGACCGGGGGCGGCGGGCCACCGCCGCCCCCGCATTTCCATACCGCCCTATTCACCAGCCGCCGCGCACCGCGCCACGCCTCGTCAAGCGAGCGGAGGGCATTTCTGCGTTCCGGGGCTCACCCGAGGTCCGTGCACGAAACGGGCTTCCAACCGGCGATCTGCCCCAAGGGACATGTTGCGACGCCATGCTGCGCTCGGGCATGCGCCGATCCGGCGGTCCACCTCCCTCTCCTCCCCTCCCGGAACGCCAACACTTCGCCGTCAGGAGGCCAGGACCATGCTTCACGTGCCCCCTTCCAGCCCCACCGTTGACGGCGCGATACCCCCCGAGGTTCTCGCTTCGGTGGAGACGCTGCTGCGCTGGGTCGGCGAAGATCCTCATCGCGAAGGCCTGCTCGACACACCGAAGCGCGTCGCGCGTGCCTGGAAGGATTATTGCCAGGGGTATGACGAGGATCCGGCGGTGCATCTCTCGCGCACCTTCGAAGAGGTCGGCGGCTATGACGAGATCGTCTTGCTGCGCGACATCCCGTTCCAGTCGCATTGCGAGCATCATATGGCGCCGATCACCGGAAAGGCGTCGATCGCCTACCTCCCCCGCGACCGCGTTGTCGGCATCTCCAAGCTCGCGCGCGTGCTGAACGGCTATGCGCGCCGGCTGCAGGTGCAGGAGCGGCTGACCGCCGAGGTCGCCCGATGCATCTGGGACAATCTCCGTCCGCACGGCGTCGCCGTGGTGATCGACGCCCAGCATGGCTGCATGACCGGGCGCGGCGTGCGCACGCCCGGCGTCGGCATGATCACGAGCCGGCTCCTCGGCTGCTTCCTCGACGACCAGCGGAGCCGCAAGGAAGTGCTCGCACTGATGGGCTATTGATGCGCCGGTCGAGAATCCGGACCGGTCTCGCGAGCGTTACCCGCCCCCATGAGGCGCTCGCCAGAATTCTGTGCGGCGCCGCCTCGCGCGGGTCTCCTGCCGGGATTGCACCGACATGACGCGGTCTCCACAACCATCCGACGATCTTGGTCATATTCCGAACAGCTTGCGTGGGCAGCCGGACGAAGCGGGTCATTTCGGGAAATTCGGGGGCCGCTTCGTCCCCGAAACGCTCATGCCCCTCATCCTCGATCTGGAGCGCGAATATCGAGCCGCAAAGCGCGACCCGGCCTTCCAGGCCGAGTTCGACGACCTGCTCGAACATTATGTCGGCCGTCCCAGTCCGCTATACTTCGCGCCGCGCTTGACGTCCGCGCTCGGCGGCGCTCAGATCTGGTTCAAGCGCGACGAACTCAATCACACCGGTGCCCACAAGATCAACAATTGCGTCGGCCAGATCCTGCTGGCGATCCGGATGGGCAAGACCCGCATCATCGCGGAAACGGGCGCGGGCCAGCACGGGGTGGCTACTGCAACCGTCTGCGCGCGCTTTGGCCTGCCCTGCGTCGTCTATATGGGCGCCGCCGATATCGCGCGCCAGGCGCCCAATGTCTTCCGCATGAAGCTGCTGGGCGCCGAGGTCGTGCCCGTCACGGCCGGCGCCGCGACCCTCAAGGACGCGATGAACGAGGCGCTGCGCGACTGGGTCGCCCATGTCGAGGACACCTTCTACATCATCGGCACCGCAGCCGGTCCCCACCCCTATCCGGAGCTTGTGCGCGATTTCCAGAGCGTGATCGGAAGGGAAGCGCGGGCCCAGATGCTGGCCCGTGCCGGCCGCCTACCCGATCTCCTGGTCGCCGCGATCGGCGGCGGATCGAATGCGATCGGTCTCTTTCACCCGTTCCTCGACGACCCGATGGTCAAGATGCTCGGCGTCGAGGCGGCTGGCCATGGCCTCGACAAAGCACACGCCGCGTCACTGGCCGGCGGGCGTCCCGGCATTCTTCACGGCAACAAGACCTATCTGATGCAGGATGACGACGGGCAGATCGTCGAAGGGCATTCGATCAGCGCTGGCCTCGATTATCCCGGCATCGGCCCCGAGCATGCATGGCTCAAGGACATCGGACGGGTAGACTATGCCTCCGCGACCGACGCCGAAGCGCTCGAGGCGTTCCAGCTGCTTTGCAGAACAGAGGGTATCATCCCGGCGCTCGAGCCCAGTCACGCCGTCGCCGCCGTTGCCAGGATCGCGCCGACGATGCCGAAAGATAGTATCATCATCGTCAACATGTGCGGACGAGGGGACAAGGACATATTCTCCGTGGCCCAGCATCTCGGCGTGGAACTTTGAGCGCGACGAAAGGTAGGGGCACGGGACGTGTGATCGAAGACACTGGCGCTACAGATTTCGGATCTATGAGGGACGGATGATGATAAGGGTGTTTCTTGTAGAAGACGATCCGCTGGTGGCGATGATGCTTGAGGGGTATCTCGACGTGCTTGGACACGAGATCGTGGTAACCGCAGCGACCGTCGCGGAGGCGCTGGATCTCGTCGCGAAGCGAGATTTCGACCTCGCAATATTGGATGTTCACCTTGCCGATGGCAAAACGAGCGAGGCGGTCGCTGCCGCGTTGAGCGATGCCGGGAAGGCTTTCATAGCGACGAGCGGAGATGCGACGATCATGGCGGCTGAATTTGATGGCCGGCCAGTTCTTCGCAAACCTTTCAGGATTGCCGAGCTCGAACGGGCAATCGCCGCTATAACGGGGTAGCCCGCGGTCACAGGCCGGAGCCTGCTCGACGGTCGTTATTCGGGCGCGACTTGGTGACGGGCCATGTGCGGCATGAAATCCATCTTGCCTATGGCAACACCTGCGTTGCGCAGCGGCGCGTAAGCCATCGTCACATGAAAGTAGAAATTTGGCATGATCCAGTCGCGGACTCAAAGCCGCGATTGCAGCCGCAGCATTCTCGTGGCAGATTGTCGTCGATGGGGTCGTTTCGTACTTTTTTGATCATCCTTTGGCTGGCGCTGGCCGCCTACACCGCTGTAGTCATTTCCCGCCATGGCCTTGGATTGTTACCGATCTTTTTCGGAGACGTGGCGAAGCTGGGATGGCCCGGGCAGTTCAACCTCGATTTTCTCTGCTTTCTCATCCTCTCTGCGCTTTGGACGGCTTGGCGGAATGGATTCAGTGCGATCGCCCTGCTCCTCGCGTTCATCGCCTTTTTCGGAGGCGCGGGTTTCCTGCTTCCCTACCTCGTCTTTCTCACAGTTCGTGAACGAGGAAACATGCCCCGGGTGCTGGTCGGCGCGCGAACCCGAAGAGATGAGCCTTACAGCGGACGATGAGCGCGACGGCATTTCGCCGTCATCGAACGAACTGCGCTTCTCGCGGCGCCGCTTGGCCGTGTGTGGACGGCCCTCCGTTGGCAAGTGGTTTCTGGATGTGATGCGACCTGCTGGTTGGTGCAGCCATGTGTCCGGCCTGTGATGCGGCCTTGTCATGCGCCGCTGGCCATGATGCCTTTCGCGCGGATCGGGTCCCGACCAATTGCTCGCACTCGAGGTGCACCGGCCAAAATGGGTTTTCCTGATCCGGCGGTTTCAACCGGCTTTGTGCATCAGCTCCTATCTGCCCTTCCCAACCTCGGCGACGCCAAGTTCGGCGCCTGATCTCTTATGCGTGCGCGACCTGCGGTTCGCGGTAGCGCTCTCCGCTCGTCATCAGTGCCCAGACCATGCGGGCGGTTTTGTTAGCTAGCGCCACAGCTGCAATTTTCTTCGCGCGACGCTTCATCAGTTCGATGAGCCACGGCCGTTTGGTGCCGTGTCGTTCAGCATGGCGGATGACGGCCATCGAACCGACGACGAGCATCTGGCGCAGATATTGGTTGCCCGCACGCGATATGCCGCCGAGCCGCTCCTTCCCTCCGCTGGAGTTCTGCCGAGGGACCAGGCCTATCCACGCGGCGAGGTCGCGCCCCGTCTTGAAAATACCGGGGTCGCCGACACTGGCAACAAAGGCGCTGGCAAGCAGCGGTCCGATGCCGGGAATCTCCATCAACCGCTGCCCGACTTCTGTGTCGCGCGCACTCGCACGGATGCGCCGGTCATTCTCGAGGATCTGTTCCTTCACGATGGCGAGCTGCGCCCCGAGCATCTCCAGGCAGAGCCGGGCATCGGGTGGGATGCTCTCGTCATCTTTGTCGGCGACTATCGCCAGCAGGTGCTCGAGCCCAATGCGCCCCACCGGCGCCACGATCCCGAACTCCGACATATGGGCCCGCGTCGCGTTCGACAGCTGAGTGCGCTGGCGGTTGAGCATCAGGCGGACCCGGTGAAGCATCATCACGCTCTGCTGCTCCGGGGTCTTCACCGTCACGAACCGCATCGTCGGCCGCGTTACCGCCTCGCAGATCGCCTCGGCATCGGCAGCGTCGTTCTTGCCGCGCTTCACATAGGGCTTCACATATTGCGCCGGCATCAGTCGAACATCATGCCCCAGCGCGATCAACTCGCGGGCCCAGTGATGAGAGTTGCTGCAGGCCTCGATGCCGACCAGACATCGCGGCAGCTTCGCAAAGAACGGAATCACGCGCGCCCGGCTCAGGCGCTTGCGCACCACCACTTCGCCTGCAGCATCAACGCCGTGGACCTGAAACACCGACTTCGCGATATCCAACCCGACTGTTGCAATCTTCTCCATCGTAGCTCTCCTTCCAGCTCATCCCGCGGACTATACCGCGGGGCGTTGGAGAGCCGTCCACGTCATCATTTGCGGACTGTCCGTTTTCGGTGCGATCCTGGATGAAACAGACATAGATATGCAGCTCGCATTGTCACGTGCGGGACAGGAACTGCCAAACTCGTCGCTTCCCGACGTCCGCTGAAAGCTGCGAACGTCGGGGCGATGACCTCAGAGGGTCGGAACCGTGCCGCCGTCAATAACGAACTCGGCGCCGTGGATCGCGGCAGCGTGATCCGAAGCGAGGTAGGCGATGAGGTCGGCGACCTCATGAGGATCGGCCGGACGCCCGATCGGGATCCCGCCGAGGCCGTCGAGAACGACCTGCCGCGCGTCCTCGATCGTACCGCCATTGGCAGCCTGCAGCCGCTTCAGCAATTCCTCGGACGCTTCGGTCATGATCCAGCCCGGGGACACGACGTTGACCCGCACGCCCTTCGGCCCGAGCTACTTGGACACGGACTTGCTGTAGGTCCTGAGCGCGGCCTTCGCGGCGGCATAGGCAGTCGTCGATTCAGGAAGCGGCAGCACCGACTGGATGGAGGTGACATGCACCACCGCGCCGGCGCCACGCTCGATCATCTGCGGGACCAGAAGGCGATCGAGCCGGACCGTGGCCAGAAGGTTGAGGTTCAGTTCGTCGAGCCAGTGATCGTCGGTCAGGGCGACAAAGCCGCCCCCCGGCGAGGACGAGCCACCTATCACATGGGCCAAGATGTCCACGCCCCCCATATGCGCGAGCGCCGCTGCAGCGAGGCTCTCCCCGCCCGCCGCTGTCGTCAGGTCGGCCCGGACGAACTCTACGCCAGCAATGGGGTCAGGGTTTCCGCGGGCCGCGGTTATCACTCTGGCGCCACCTGCCAGGAAACGCTCGACGGTGGCGCGGCCCAACCCCTTGGTGCCGCCGCTGACGACGACACGCTTGCCGGCGAACTCGGTCGGATCAACGGTGACGCTCATAGCGTGATCTCCAGCGTCTGGATGGCGTCGTTCTCGAGCGTGAAGTCATAGGTGAAGCGGATCGGGCTGCCCTTGAAGTCGCCATGTGCGGGGCCCTCGACAACGATCTTGCCGTTCTCTTGGCGCACGCTGTCCGGCGTGAAGATCGCTTTTACGGCGACGACCTCGTCTTCGAACAGGGTCCTGATTTCGGGGAGGCCCGCGTGACGGTGGCCGTTGTCCACAATGAGCGCATCGGCTGCGAACGGCTTCAGCGTGCCGTCAACGTCGAGCCGTGCATTGGCCTCGACAAAGTCGGCAATGGGTTTGGGCAGGGATGCAACAACCGCTTGGGTGCCGCGCTGCTTGGTGTCGGATTCGCTCCTGGTCTGCATGACAAGTCTCCTTCATTTGACTTGCCCCCGTTGTAAGACCAGCGCACTATCCAGATAAGTAGGCCAATCTGGCATGAGCTAGTGAAGGATTCGGGATAATGTCGCGACTGGCGCTTCGGGACTTCGACGCCGTTCTGGGCGTTGCACGCCGCGGATCCTTCCGGCAGGCCGCAATCGATCTGGGCATGTCGACGACGGCGCTCAGTCACATGATTGCGCGGATCGAAGCCGAGCTTGGCGTGCGCCTGTTCAACCGCACAACACGGAGCGTCGCATTGACCGACGCCGGTAGGATCTTCGTCGATCGCCTAGGTCCCTCGCTTCAGGACGTTCGCGAAACCATCGAGATCGTTCGCGAGCGCCGTGCAACGCCGACAGGAACGCTGCGGATCAACGCGCCGCCATTCGCAGCGCGTTCGCCTGCCTTCACCACTCTTCTCCTGGAATATTCGCGCCGCTATCCCGACATGCATGTCGATGTCGTGACCGAGGGACAACTGCGCGACATCGTCGCCGAGGGTTTCGACCTTGGCATTCGTGTGGCCTCGCTCGTTCCGACCGATATGATCGCCCTGTCACTCGGCGAGGCGCAGCGCTTCGCGGTGGTCGCCTCGCCAGCCTATCTGGCCACGCGATCACCACCGCTCGTGCCGACCGATCTCGTTTCACACGACTGCATTCGTGTCCGCTTGCCCGATGGCGCGCTCTACCGCTGGCATTTCGAGAAGGGCGGCGACACGGCGCAGATCGAGGTGAACGGCCCGATGACGTTCGACGAATTCAACCTGTCGCGCGCCGCTGTGCTGGCGGGCTTCGGTATCGGCTTCTATTTCGAACAGGATGTGATCGCCTATACCGAATCAGGAACGCTCGTCCGCCTGCTCGAAGACTGGACACCGCCTTTTCCGGGCCTTTGTCTTTACTATCCCGGCCGAAGGCATCCTTCCGCCGGGTTGGCCGCCTTCCTGTCTGTCGCTCGCGAGCTGGCGTCAACCCAGGCAAAATCGTAAACATCGACTGGGGGCCGAAAGAGGTCAGTCCTGTTCGGTACCTAATGATATGAAAGCAGCACTCTGGCTGGCTGACGCTTTCTCCCATCACGAACAGAGCAAAAGCTCGCCCGAACGTCGTCTTGATCAGTCAGAACCACTCATCTGGACTATGGTGGCCATACGCACGAGATCGGACAATGTTCTCGCCTGCATCTTCATCATTGCATTGGCGCGGTATACTTCAACGGTTCGCGCGCTGATCGAGAGATCGAAGGCGATCGCTTTGTTCGCTTTTCCGGCGACCAGCCTGTCGACGACCTCGCGCTCTCGAGCTGATAATGTCGCCAGTCGTTCGCCGATCGCTTTCGTCTCAGCACGCGCGGCTTCGCTCCCCGCCTGATGAGCCAGCGCCTGACGGATCGCACCAAGCATCGCCTCATCGTCGAACGGTTTTTCGATGAACTCGGCGACGCCGGCCTTCATCGCCTGAATCGCGAGCGGAACGTCAGCGTGGCCGGTGATGACGATGACGGGAGCCGTACCCCCCTGCGCTCTGATTTTCTCGACGAATTCCATCCCGTTCGTGCCGGGCATACGTACGTCGGTCACAATACAGGCGCCGTCAAGCGCCGGCGACGCCGTCAGGAAGGCGTCGGCCGACGCGAAACCGCGAACGCGAATGCCGGCGCAGTCGAGCAGAAACTCCAGCGAATGCCGCGCCGCGTCGTCGTCATCGATCACATAGACGATTGGATCACTCGCCATCCAAAAATTCCTCCTCGCTGGCGGCCGGCAATGTGAAATGAAATTTCGAACCCCGACCGTCTTCGGACTCGACCCCGATTTTTCCCCCATGGGCTTCCACAATGGTCCGGGAAATCGACAAGCCTACGCCCATGCCTGTGCGTTTTGTCGTCACGAAGGGCTGAAACAACTGGCTTGCGATTTCCGGGGCAATGCCTGGCCCATTATCGGTCACACTGACCCGCGCCATGTCGGCATCCGGATCAATTGAGATGGTGAGCTCGCGCGTCCCGGGCAGCGATCCGGCCAGAGCATCAACGGCGTTGCGGACCAGATTGAGCACCACCTGCTGAATCTGAACCTTGTCGACGAGGACCCGGTCGATGACGGGATCGAAGGCGAATCTCACATGAATGTCATGCTCGCGCGCCCCGACGAGCGCGAGCGCGCTCGCCTCCTCGACGAGCTTGGGCAGGCTTTCAACGGCGCGTTCGGTTTCGCCGCGCGCTACGAAATCGCGCAAGCGCCGAATGATATCGCCCGCGCGAAGCGCCTCGCTCGCCGCCCGATCAACCGCATCGCCGAGGCGGTCGTGCGGCACTTCGTCGCGTGCCAATAACATCCGGCTGCCTTTCAGATAGTTTGCGATCGCCGAGAGGGGCTGATTGATCTCGTGGGCGAGCGCCGAGGCCATTTCGCCGAGGCTGGTCAGGCGCGAGACATGAACCAGCTCGTTCTGCAGTTCCTGCAGGCGCGTCTCTGCCTGCTGCCGCTCGGTGAGATCGCGAATGAAGCCGGTAAAGAAACGTTCGCCGCCCGCGCGCATCTCGCCGACCGATAATTCGATTGGGAAGGTCGAGCCGTCGCGGCGTTCGCCGACGACGACGCGACCCTTGCCGATGATACGCCGTTCGCCTGTCCGGTAATATCGGTCGAGATAATCATCGTGCGCGGTGCGGTAGGGCTCGGGCATGAGCATGCGGACGTTGCGTCCGATCGCTTCATGCGCCTGCCAGCCGAACATGCGTGTGGCGGCCGGACTGAAGTCCCGAACCGTTCCGCCTTCGTCGATGACGACCATCGCGTCGGGTACGGTTTCGAGGATCGAGTGCAGATGCGCCTCACGACCGGCGAGGCTAGCGGCAGCGGCCTCGGTCTCCACCCGTGCGTGCTGAAACCATTCGCCACCAACCGCAATTGCAAGGGAGATCACAAGAAAGGCCGATGCCGCGATCCAGCTGCCGCTCTCGACAGGGCCGATGCGGCTGTCACACAACAGCCCCGCGACGGCGCCCGCGAGCGCCGCCAGCACCCCGGCCCGCCAGCCCGACAAGGCGCCAGCGAGGACGACGCCGGGCACGAAGAAGATGAACGTCGCACGCTGGCCAAGATCGTCGGCGAACAATAGCCGGATGCCGGCGCCAGCCGCAATCGCCAGCATCGCAATCCCGAAGGCGGCAGCCACCGGGATACGCGGCAGAAAGCGGCTCGCAAAGCTCGCGCGAGGTACCTCCGTTAAATCCCCTAGGGGAGTTGCGGTAGGGACATCATCCAAATTTCAGCGCTCCAGCAACCAGCCTATTCCCGATCCAACGACGGCATCCGTAACCCCTGCCGCCGGAACGGAGAAGTTCCCATGACCGCACCTTTCATCGATCTCAGCGTCCATCACAACCCCAAGGGCGTATCCGATCGGGTCGCTTACGGCTTCACCAAAGTTCTGAGGTGGTGCGCCGATACCTTCTTTGCCGAACGCTATGGGCATCGCGCAGTGGTGCTGGAGACGGTGGCGGCCGTCCCGGGAATGGTCGGCGCGACAATCAACCATCTCGCTTGCCTCCGGCGCATGTGCGACGACAGGGGCTGGATCAAGACGCTCATGGACGAAGCCGAGAATGAGCGCATGCACCTGATGACCTTTATCGAGATTTCGAAGCCGACGCTCTTCGAACGGGCCGTGATTATCGGCGTCCAGTGGGTATTTTATCTGTGCTTCTTCGCGCTGTATCTCGTCAGCTCGAAGACCGCACACCGCGTCGTCGGCTATTTCGAGGAAGAGGCGGTGATCAGCTATACGCATTATCTCGCCGAGATCGACGAAGGCCGCAGCATGAATGTGCCGGCGCCGAAAATCGCGCGCGATTATTGGGGACTGCCGGTCAATGCGACCTTGCGCGATGTCGTTCTGGTCGTGCGGGCGGACGAAGCGCACCACCGCGACGTGAACCATGGCTTCGCTAACGAACTCGCCGGCTTGCCCGTCGGTCCCGTCGCCGAATGCCCGCCGCACATCACGCTCGAGCCGCATTGGAAGACGGCCGCCTGACGGCTCGCGGAGGAAGGAGAAGGATCATGGATCGCACCATCGCACTCTTTGGGAGCGATCCTGCCCTTCTCTCCTCGCTCCGGTTCGCGCTGACGCTCGACGGCTTCACGCTCTCGCAGGAGGCCAAGGAACCCGCAAGCGAGGCTTGCCTCATAATCGACCAGGACTTCCAGGGCGACGGCCTCGCCTGGCTCGCAAGCCAGCGGGCGTTGGGAAACCTGTCGCCGGCCCTCCTGCTCGTGACCCATCCCGACCGCGCCTTGCGGGCATCAGCGGCCGCGCTTGGTTGCCGACTGATCGACAAACCGCTGACCGGTGACGAACTCACGGAAGCCCTGACCGATATATTCGCGGACCGACAAATTGCCTGACCGGCCGCTCCCTCGCCTCCCCAAAAAAGGATTACACAATGCGCACTGCATCCGCCGAAGCCATGGTCATCGTCAAATCGACGGCCCCGGCGCTGGAAAAGCACGGGCTTGCAATCACGACGGCGATGTACGCCCGCCTGTTCCAAAACCGCGACATTGAAGCAATGTTCGATCGCGCCGCCCAGGACAGCGGCGAGCAGCCCAAGCGGCTGGCCGGAGCGATCATTGCTTATGCGCGCAACATCGACAAGCTGCCCAATCTTGGTCCCGCCGTCTCGCGCATGGTGGCGCGTCACCTAGAAACCGGGGTCAAACCGGATCATTATCCCCATGTCGCCGAGGCGCTTCTCCCTGCTATCCGCGAGGTGCTGGGTGACGAGGTGGCGACCGACGAAGTCCTGGCGGCGTGGGGCGAAGCCTATTGGATGCTCGCCGACATTCTCATAGCGGCGGAGGCGCAGGCATATGAAGATACCGCTGCCGCATAGGAGAACTTTGATGTCGGATGAAAAGCTCTCGGAACAGGATATTAATCACCTCATTCCGGAATTCTATAGTCGGGTGCGCGCCGATACGATCCTGGGTCCGATTTTCGACGGAGCCATCACGGACTGGCCTGATCATCTTCGCAAGCTTCAGGATTTCTGGCATTCGATCATGTTCACGAGCGGGCGCTACAAGGGACAGCCGATGGTCGCGCATGTCCGGCACGCAGAGCACATGACATCGCAGAATTTCGAGCGCTGGCTGAGTATCTGGCGGCGTACAACCGACGAGCTGCTCGCCCCCGATGTCGCTGCAACGCTCCAGGTCAAGGCAGATCGCATCGCCGAAAGCCTGCAACTCGGGGTCCAATTTCACCGCGAGCGATCGGCGACGTCATGACCACGGAACTGCCGCGCGACGTCAAGCCCTATAAACGCACCCCAAGCTTTACCGAAGCGACCATTCCCGCGGGCCTGCTCGGGGATCATGCGACGAAAGCCGGCACTTGGGGCCTGATCCGCGTCGAGGAAGGCCTACTGCGCTATATAGTGAGCGACCCGCGCCGGCCGCGTCGGGTATCGATCCTGTCCGCCGGCGGTGACGCTGGCATTGTCGAGCCGACAATTATTCATTGCGTCGAACCCGTCGGATCAGTTCGCTTCCACGTCGAATTTTTCCGCGAGGAGTGAAACGCTGGCCGATTGGAGACCGGCAGCTTTCGGAGGATAATTTCAAGAAGCGACCATCTGCCAGCTTGAAACCTGCGCAAATAAGAAACCAGCTAGCAGATTTGTGCGCTGCAGCGTAAAGGCGCGATCATGAGGATCGCGATCATCGACACCAGCACGACGCGCGCCGCCATCATCTCCGACGGCCTGCGCGAGGCCGGCCTCGATGATCTCGTGCTCATCGATCCCGCTGGACCGCTCGTCGCACAGATCGAGGCGGCGACCCCCGAGGTCGTCCTCATCAACCTCGAAAACCCGAGCCGCGATCTGCTCGAAGATTTCTTCGCGATGTCGCGCGCGCTGGCGCGGCCGATAGCGATGTTCGTCGATCAGAGTAATACCGAGGCCACTTTCGCAGCGATCGACGCGGGCGTTTCCGCCTATGTCGTCGACGGTCTTTCGCAGCAACGCATCAAGCCCGTACTCGACCTTGCGGTTCGCCGCTTCCACGCCTTCTCGTCGCTGCAACGCGAGCTCGACGATGCCAAGAACGCCCTCGCCGAGCGGGCCGTGATCGACAGGGCCAAGGCGATCCTGATGAAACGGCGTCGGATCGATGAGCCCGAAGCCTATGCGTTGCTCCGCGGGCAGGCGATGAGCACCAACCGCCGCATTGCCGAGATTGCCGAAGCCATCGTGACGAGCGACGCGCTCTTGGGAGATATCGAATGAGCGCCGAGACCTTCCGTATCGGCTTCCTGCCGCTCGTCGATGCAGCCCTGCCGATCCTCGCGCACGAACTGGGCTTTGCGGCACGCGAAGGCATCAACATCGAACTGGTGCGCGACATGACCTGGGCAACGGTGCGAGACCGGCTGCTCTATGGCCACACCGACGCCGCGCACATGATCGCGCCGCTGGCGATCGCGACCGCGCTCGGCCGCGACCGGCCCGCAGTGCCGATGGCGGTGCCCTTTGTGCTGGGACTCAACGGAAACGCGGTGACCTTTTCGACCCAACTCGCGCAGGATGTCGGACTTGGAGAAACGCTGGGCGACCCGACGGTTATCGGCGCGGCGCTGCAGCGCGTGGCAGCGGAACGGAAAATCGCCGGGAAGCCGCTGCGCTTCGGCGTCGTACATCGCTATTCCAGCCACAATTACATGCTTCGATACTGGCTCGCGGGTGTCGGAATCCGTCCCGATACCCATGTCGACATCGTCGTCACCAGCCCACCCTTTGCCGCCGATGCGCTCGCTGCAGGTGAGGTCGACGGGATCTGTGTCGGTGAACCATGGAATTCGATCGCGGTCGAACGCGGTGTTGGCCATATCGCGCTCGCAACCGCGCAAATCTGGCGCCGCGGCGTCGAAAAGGTGCTAGCGATGCGCGAAGCGGTCGTCGAGGAGCGGCGCGACGCCGTCGAGGCTCTGCTACGCGCGCTCCACGCCGCTGCCGCCCATTTCGTCGAACCCGGCACTGCGGACGAAAGCGCACGGATACTGGAGCGGCCGGAATATCTGGACGCCCCGCGTGATGCGGTTCTGCGCGCGATCACCGATCACATCCGCCTCGTGCCCGGCGGTGAACCGATCCATTATCCCGATTTCATGTTCCAACACCGCGAAGCAGCGAACTTCCCATGGCGCAGCCAGGCGGCGTGGCTCTATTCGCAGATGCTTCGTTGGGACCACATCCCCTATTCCGCCGCCGACGCCGCTACAGCGGCCGCAGTGTTCCGTCCCGACATCTATCGCGGGGCGCTGGCGGGATCAGGCGCGCCGCTCCCCGGCGCGAGTTCAAAGCTGGAGGGCGGGATCGACACGCCGCTTGGCGCGGGGTCAGTACAGGGCCGTCTTCTCCTCGGCAGCGACCGCTTTTTTGACGGGCGCGCCTTCGATCCCGACGATATACAGGGCTATCTCTCTGACCTTCCTTAGATTTTAGGCCCAGATAGAATTTATGCTGCACCTGCGAAATAATCGGTTGCGCGGATGTGGCGAATCAGGCAGTTTAATTGCACTCGGCAGGGCTGCCGGGGCAGGATAAAGCGGCGACGGCTCCAACGAGGGGGCTGGCCCGCGCGGCACACGGGGAGCCTTTCTCCGTAATCCAACAGGCAATGAAGCCGTCAGGATGCGCCCGCGTGGCCGCCGTCCTGGCGGCTTTTTTTATTGCCCGTCACAAAAAGGGGACGGACGATGACAACTGCAACCACGGGCGCCTCGGCACCCAAATCGGGCTTCTGGGCGAGCGGTCACTGGCCGACGCTTGTCGCCGCCTTTCTCTATTTCGATCTCGCTTTCATGGTGTGGGTCATCCTCGGGCCGCTAGCGCCCGCAATCTCCGAAGACCTCGGGCTGTCCCCCGCGCAGAAAGGGCTGATGGTTGCCGTTCCGACGCTCGCCGGCGCTCTGCTGCGCGTCGTCAACGGGCTGCTCGTCGACCGCATCGGGCCGAAGCGTTCGGGCGCAATCAGCCAGCTGGTCGTGATCGCCGGACTGTTCACGGCCTGGTTTATGGGGGTTTACAGCTTTGCAGGCACGTTGGCGCTGGGGGTCATCCTCGGCTTCGCCGGCGCCAGCTTCGCGATCGCGCTGCCGCTTGCAAGCCGCTGGTATCCGCCCGAGCATCAGGGCAAGGCAATGGGCCTTGCCGGCATGGGCAATTCGGGAACCGTACTCGCGGCGCTCTTCGCGCCCGGTCTTGCCA